>NZ_MRUL01000050.1 GCF_002006995.1 Izhakiella australiensis
GAAGCGCCAGGGCCGGGATATGGCGCTGCTGTGTCCGTTCCATGAAGAGAAGACGCCGTCGTGCGTCATCAGCCCGGAGAAGAACCTGTATCACTGCTTCGGCTGCGGCGCGGCGGGGTCGGTCATCGACTGGATGATGCGCACGGAGGGCATCTCCCTGCCGGAGGCGGTGCGGCGGCTGCGGGCGTTCGCGGGACCGGTCACGGCGTATTCTTCAGCCGTCGCCGTTGCGGCGTCTCCCTCTTCTTCGCCGTCTGTACGCCGGACGCTGGCCGGTCGTCCTCCTGTCGGGATGCGGCCGGCGGTCAGCCGGACAGTAAAAAACACGCTTCAGCGCAGGCGGGACAAGGCTTACCGGCTGAACCGGTCGGGTCTGATGAACACACGGTAATCAGGAAGAAAAAGAAAACGCCGCCGCCGTCGCCTCCGTTATCGCAGCAGGCCTCTTCTTAGCCGCCTGAACTTACCCGCCACGCCACCGTCAGGGAGATGACATCATGGCCAACCGTAAACCCCGTTCAGACCGCCTGTTAACCGTGAATGACGTGTACCGCCAGCCGGTGGGGCCGGCCTCCGACCCGAAAAGCCTCTACGCGCTGCTGCTGCGGTTCGTCCGGTGGCGCAGGGAGCGCAACGGGTCGGAGACCACGCTGAAGGTGCAGACGCATCACAGTTACCGCTTTATCTGCTGGGCGACTGAACGGGGCGTGAACTATGCCGGGGAAGTGACGCGCCCGCAGCTGGAGAGTTACCAGCGTTATCTGTACCACTACCGCAAGACGAACGGCGAGCCGTTATCAACCCGGACACAGCGCACGGCGTTACAGCCGCTTCAGGTGTGGTTCCGCTGGATGGCGAAGCAGGGGCTTATCCTCGCCAATCCGGCGGCTGACCTGGAGCTGCCCCGGCCGGAGAAGCGGCTGCCGCGTACCATCCTCAGCGTTGAACAGGTGGAGGACATCCTGAGCCGGTGCGACCTCACCACGCGTCAGGGCGTGCGCGACCGCACGCTGCTGGAGCTGCTGTGGTCAGCCGGGATACGGCGCGGTGAGGCGGCGAACCTTGAGATATACAGCCCGGACTTCAGCCGTAAAACGCTGACCATCGTGCAGGGCAAGGGAAAGTGTGACCGTATCGTGCCGGTGGGTGCGCGGGCGCAGGGGTGGCTTCATCATTATCTGCATCGCGTGCGACCGGACGTGCTGGTTAACCCGACGTGTAAGGCGCTGTTCCTGGCAACGGACGGCGTGGCGGGACTGACCCCGGGCGGCATCACAATGGCGGTGGTGCCGTACCTGCGGGCGGCAGGGATAGAGAAAGGGAGCTGCCACCTGTTCCGGCACGCGATGGCGACGCAGATGCTGGAGAACGGGGCAGACCTGCGGTGGATACAGGCGATGCTGGGCCATGCGAGCGTCAAATCCACCCAAATCTACACCCATGTGAGCATCACCGCGCTTCAGGCGGTGCATGCCGGTACGCATCCGGCCGAGTAGCGGGAAAATAATGTGACGGACGTTGCCGATGAAGAATGACACGATATACTAACAGTTACTAACTGATAGTAATCCAGCCGGAGAAACCACCATGTCAACCAGCGTAGCCCTGAGTCCCTACTTCGAAGCGTTCATCCGCGAACAGATAGAAAGCGGGCGTTACAATAATACCAGTGAGGTCATCCGCGCCGGGCTTCGGGCGCTGGAAGAGCGGGAGCAACAGATGAAACTGGAATCGCTACAAAAAGCAGTTAACGCCGGGATAAATAGCGGGGAGAGCCGGAACGCGGAAGAGGTGTTCGGGCGCCTGTCACGCAAATACCAGCGCATGGCCGAAGGTAAAAAAACGAAATGAAACTGGGCATATCGCCACTGGCAGAGCAGGATATGGAAGCCATTGGCGACTATATCGCACAGGACAATCCGGTACGGGCAGTCAGCTTCACCGAAGAGCTTTACCAGCAGTGCCTGCTGATAGCAGAGTCACCGGTTATCTACAGGGAAAGACCGGAGCTGGGGCAAAGCGTCAGAAGTTGTGCCTATGGCCGCTATCTTATCCTGTTCAGGGTGCTTGATACTGAGGTGCGAATAGAAAGGTTGCTGCATGGTTCCCGGGATATTACCAGCCTGTTCGAGGAGGCAGGCAGTCCGAAGGGTTAGCGGAGCCGTCCGTGAGCGGGGTTATCCGTGCCCGGCCATTAACCATAATGCCGGATATTATGCGACGCTCGCCGGTCAGCAGCATAAATATCCCTGCGCAGCAGTCTGCGTCTCGTATCGCATAATATGCATTATGGCGCGCGCCCCCGCGTTCAGCGTCGGGGTGCAGGCCGCCATCCCTGGCGGCTTCAGCAACGGCATCGTCTGTGAGTCACCCCAATGGGGTTGTCGGCCTGACGGCCTCCGCTCAACGGCTTCATGCCCGCCCGCTGCGTCTGGCTGCACGGGGTCGCACGCCGCTTCGCTCTGTTGCTCCTTCCCCGTTCGCCAGCTTCCGCCACCCGCCCCGGCCCGTTGCGGTCATGCAGAGTCAACCGCCGGTCAGACAGTGGTGCCACGGCGGGCCGCGACGAAAAACGGGTAATGACAGCGGCGGCAGCGCTGGTAAACTGCGCGGGTGCAGGAGCAGCCCCACGACGGGGCGGTAGCGTGTCCGGCTGCAAAAAGCGCGTCGGGGCAAAATGTTGGTGTACCGGAAGTACATCCGCAAAAAAACCGCCGCAACCCACGGAAAGCACAGGGAAAATCGTTGTCCGCTGTCAGGCTTCACAACGGATAAAGTTGTTGTTGAGAATAATGCGCTGGCTCTGCCTTTACCGCCACCTGCGCTGCCCAATGGCAGCCAGAATCCACAGGATAAAGCACGTCAGGAAGCCAATAAGCAGATGGCCTCCGGGCTGGAGGGGGTTCTGAAGGATGTTGGCGATGCACTGGATAAGGCCACGCAATGTGATCTTACCCACCATTAGTGGACACGCGACTAAGTGAGTAAACTCTCAACCAGAGGTAGCTCACATGACAAAATCCGTATCAACCAGTAAGAACCCCCGTAAGCAGCATTCGCCTGAATTCCGCGA
>NZ_MRUL01000051.1 GCF_002006995.1 Izhakiella australiensis
ATTCTCTCATCCGCTTTCGCAGAACGCCTCTGGCGTTGTAAGGTTAAGCCTCACGGGTCATTAGTACCGGTCAGCTCAACGCATCGCTGCGCTTACACATCCGGCCTATCAACGTCGTCGTCTTCAACGTCCCTTCAGGACTCTCAAGGAGTCAGGGAGAACTCATCTCGGGGCAAGTTTCGTGCTTAGATGCTTTCAGCACTTATCTCTTCCGCACTTAGCTACCGGGCAGTGCCATTGGCATGACAACCCGTACACCAGTGGTGCGTCCACTCCGGTCCTCTCGTACTAGGAGCAGCCCCCCTCAGTTCTCCAGCGCCCACGGCAGATAGGGACCGAACTGTCTCACGACGTTCTAAACCCAGCTCGCGTACCACTTTAAATGGCGAACAGCCATACCCTTGGGACCTGCTGCAGCCCCAGGATGTGATGAGCCGACATCGAGGTGCCAAACACCGCCGTCGATATGAACTCTTGGGCGGTATCAGCCTGTTATCCCCGGAGTACCTTTTATCCGTTGAGCGATGGCCCTTCCATTCAGAACCACCGGATCACTAAGACCTGCTTTCGCACCTGCTCGAGCCGTCACTCTCGCAGTCAAACGGGCTTATGCCTTTGCACTAACCTCACGATGTCCGACCGTGATTAGCCCATCTTCGTGCTCCTCCGTTACGCTTTGGGAGGAGACCGCCCCAGTCAAACTACCCACCAGACACTGTCCCCGCGCCGGATCACGGCGCAAGGTTAGAACATCAAACATTAAAGGGTGGTATTTCAAGGTTGGCTCCGCGCAGACTGGCGTCCACGCTTCATAGCCTCCCACCTATCCTGCACATCAAGGCTCAATGTTCAGTGTCAAGCTGTAGTAAAGGTTCACGGGGTCTTTCCGTCTTGCCGCGGGTACACTGCATCTTCACAGCGAGTTCAATTTCACTGAGTCCCGGGTGGAGACAGCCTGGCCATCATTACGCCATTCGTGCAGGTCGGAACTTACCCGACAAGGAATTTCGCTACCTTAGGACCGTTATAGTTACGGCCGCCGTTTACCGGGGCTTCGATCAGGAGCTTCTCTTGCGATAACCCCATCAATTAACCTTCCGGCACCGGGCAGGCGTCACACCGTATACGTCCACTTTCGTGTTTGCACAGTGCTGTGTTTTTAATAAACAGTTGCAGCCAGCTGGTATCTGCGACTGGCTTCGGCTCGGGGAGCGAGTCCCTCCACCTACGCGCCAGCGTGCCTTCTCCCGAAGTTACGGCACCATTTTGCCTAGTTCCTTCACCCGGGTTCTCTCAAGCGCCTTGGTATTCTCTACCTGACCACCTGTGTCGGTTTCGGGTACGATTTCGTGTTACCTGGAGCTTAGAGGCTTTTCCTGGAAGCAGGGCATTTGTCACTTCAGCGCCGTAGCGCCTCGTCATCACGCCTCAGTGTTAAAGCGCTCCGGATTTGCCTGGAGCACACACCTGCACGCTTAAACCGGGACAACCGTCGCCCGGATGACATAGCCTTCTCCGTCCCCCCTTCGCAGTAACACCAAGTACGGGAATATTAACCCGTTTCCCATCGACTACGCCTTTCGGCCTCGCCTTAGGGGTCGACTCACCCTGCCCCGATTAACGTTGGACAGGAACCCTTGGTCTTCCGGCGAGCGGGCTTTTCACCCGCTTTATCGTTACTTATGTCAGCATTCGCACTTCTGATACCTCCAGCAGCCCTCACAGGCCACCTTCGACGGCTTACAGAACGCTCCCCTACCCAACGGCACTTGCGTGCCGCTGCCGCAGCTTCGGTGCATGGTTTAGCCCCGTTACATCTTCCGCGCAGGCCGACTCGACCAGTGAGCTATTACGCTTTCTTTAAATGATGGCTGCTTCTAAGCCAACATCCTGGCTGTCTGGGCCTTCCCACATCGTTTCCCACTTAACCATGACTTCGGGACCTTAGCTGGCGGTCTGGGTTGTTTCCCTCTTCACGACGGACGTTAGCACCCGCCGTGTGTCTCCCGTGATAACATTCTCCGGTATTCGCAGTTTGCATCGGGTTGGTAAGCCGGGATGGCCCCCTAGCCGAAACAGTGCTCTACCCCCGGAGATGAGTTCACGAGGCGCTACCTAAATAGCTTTCGGGGAGAACCAGCTATCTCCCGGTTTGATTGGCCTTTCACCCCCAGCCACAGGTCATCCGCTAATTTTTCAACATTAGTCGGTTCGGTCCTCCAGTTAGTGTTACCCAACCTTCAACCTGCCCATGGCTAGATCACCGGGTTTCGGGTCTGTACCCTGCAACTTAGCGCCCGGTTAAGACTCGGTTTCCCTACGGCTCCCCTATACGGTTAACCTTGCTACAGAATACAAGTCGCTGACCCATTATACAAAAGGTACGCAGTCACCCCA
>NZ_MRUL01000052.1 GCF_002006995.1 Izhakiella australiensis
CGGGGCGGCGGGCGCCAGCGCCGGTGAATATATCGCGCAGCAGCTGTATCCGGGCGTGGATAAGAGTAAGCTGTCGGAGGAGCAGAAGCAGAGCATCAGCGCCCTGAGCACCCTGGCCGCCGGGCTCGCGGGCGGGCTTGCCAGCGACAGTAGCGCGGGCGCCCTCTCCGGCGCGCAGGCCGGGAAGAATGCGGTTGAGAATAATGCGCTGGGTGACAGCGAGGAGCCGCTGATACACATTTATCCGGTAAATCCGCTGGCGAAACTTGGCATTGTGGATGAACATGGGCACAAGGTGCCCGGCGGTGGCGGCGGGTTAATCAGAGCGGCCAGACCCGGTAAAGCTAAACTTAATCAAAAAGCGAAACCGGGAAATAAAACGTCCGGGGCTGAGAATACAGCAACTTATCCTACGCTTAAAAACGATCTGGCGCAGCAGAACCTGAACAATATAGCAAAGCAGGATCCGAGACTGAATGCGGTAGTTAAGGGTGATAATGGGAAACTTAATTACGGCGTCGGCTCAGGTACTAAAGCAGAAGCTGATCATTTGGGCAATATTTGGGTTGGAGATGGGGCAAGACCAACGAAAGATGGAACTGGATTAATGAGTGCTGATGGCACTCGTGTATATCGTTTTCCTAAAGGGAAACCGAATGCTCCAGCATTAGTCAACCCAACAGGAGTCCAGGCTAATTTTGAGACTTTTCAAATAAATTCGGTGACAGGCCAGAAAACCAAAATTGGTGATGGGCATCTTAATGTTATTGTGGGGGAATAATAACGTGAAAGCTACATTAAGAACTTTAGGCTGTGATGATTGTGACCTTAATTTATTTATCCCTGAAGAGAGTGATAACTTTATTCTTTTATTCACTTTATCAATAGGTCCAAAAGATGAAGAAGGAATAAACTACTTTCATTTAAATGTCTGCACCCCCGAATGGCTCTGCAAAAACCACTGGCTACCGGAGCTGATGCGTCACACGCTGCTGGTGCGCAAATATGATCTGGATGAAATAACGAAAACCATCACCGATTATATCGATCAGTGCGAAGGTAAAGACTGGATGGAGATAGCACATAAGCTCTCCCGTGTCTTTGCCTGGGAATATGAGGATTATCAGGCATAAGTAGGACCCGCCGGCTAGTCAGTGACTGTAAGGCTTGACCATGTAGTTGAGAATAACTGGCTGCATGCTGATGAAAAATCGGCGCTTGAGGCAGCTCGGGCAAAACTTAACAGTCAGGATCCGGCAGAAAGAGCGAAAGCCCGGGCGGAGGAAAAACAACTTGTCGCCCTGAGCGTCGAGCGCGATAAGGACGTTATCAGCGCCTGCAGCGGCACCCTCGCAGGCAGTGACGCCTGTAAGCAGAAGCGTGCCGAAGCCGTGCTGGCGCTGATGGGTTACGAAGACGGTCCGTACAACAGTAAATACAAAAATGCTTACCCGGACGAGTACCTCCATATTGGTGAGATACTGGACCAGACTTCACAGAAAACCCAAGATCAGCGCCTGGTACGCGACGCGGTGGCTCAGAGCCTGGCGAAGAGGGACGAAATCCCACTGAGCGAGGCGTACAGGAAGTATGACCGCTATACAGCGACGCGGGACTTTATCGGCATCGTGGGGGGGGCTGTCGGTGGTATTGCGATGGCGGAGCGGATACCGATCAAAGGTAAAGCCTCTGGTAAAGCTCCTGCTTATATAGAAGAACCTCCATTCAATCCATCAGGTACAAACGGTGATCTTACCCACCATTAGTGGACACGCGACTAAGTGAGTAAACTCTCAACCAGAGGTAGCTCACATGACAAAATCCGTATCAACCAGTAAGAACCCCCGTAAGCAGCATTCGCCTGAATTCCGCGA
>NZ_MRUL01000053.1 GCF_002006995.1 Izhakiella australiensis
GCTCTTTAACAATTTATCAGACAATCTGTGTGGGCACTCGCAGGATTGATATCGCAAAACTATTTGATGTATCAAGTCTTGAAGAGTGAACACGTAAATTCATTACGTAACCGTCAGGTTTTAATTAACCGGACGGAGAGTTTAATTCTTTGAGCATCAGACGCTTTTTAATTGAAGAGTTTGATCATGGCTCAGATTGAACGCTGGCGGCAGGCCTAACACATGCAAGTCGAACGGCAGCGGGGGAGAGCTTGCTCTCCCGCCGGCGAGTGGCGGACGGGTGAGTAATGTCTGGGGATCTGCCCGATGGAGGGGGATAACCACTGGAAACGGTGGCTAATACCGCATAACGTCGCAAGACCAAAGTGGGGGACCTTCGGGCCTCACACCATCGGATGAACCCAGATGGGATTAGCTAGTAGGTGGGGTAAAGGCTCACCTAGGCGACGATCCCTAGCTGGTCTGAGAGGATGACCAGCCACACTGGAACTGAGACACGGTCCAGACTCCTACGGGAGGCAGCAGTGGGGAATATTGCACAATGGGGGAAACCCTGATGCAGCCATGCCGCGTGTATGAAGAAGGCCTTCGGGTTGTAAAGTACTTTCAGTCAGGAGGAAGGGCGAGTGGTTAATAACCGCCCGCATTGACGTTACTGACAGAAGAAGCACCGGCTAACTCCGTGCCAGCAGCCGCGGTAATACGGAGGGTGCAAGCGTTAATCGGAATTACTGGGCGTAAAGCGCACGCAGGCGGTCTGTTAAGTCAGATGTGAAATCCCCGGGCTCAACCCGGGAACTGCATTTGAAACTGGCAGGCTTGAGTCTCGTAGAGGGGGGTGGAATTCCAGGTGTAGCGGTGAAATGCGTAGAGATCTGGAGGAATACCGGTGGCGAAGGCGGCCCCCTGGACGAAGACTGACGCTCAGGTGCGAAAGCGTGGGGAGCAAACAGGATTAGATACCCTGGTAGTCCACGCCGTAAACGATGTCGACTTGGAGGCTGTGAGCTTGACTCGTGGCTTCCGGAGCTAACGCGTTAAGTCGACCGCCTGGGGAGTACGGCCGCAAGGTTAAAACTCAAATGAATTGACGGGGGCCCGCACAAGCGGTGGAGCATGTGGTTTAATTCGATGCAACGCGAAGAACCTTACCTGGTCTTGACATCCACGGAAGGTCTCAGAGATGAGACCGTGCCTTCGGGAACCGTGAGACAGGTGCTGCATGGCTGTCGTCAGCTCGTGTTGTGAAATGTTGGGTTAAGTCCCGCAACGAGCGCAACCCTTATCCTTTGTTGCCAGCACGTAATGGTGGGAACTCAAAGGAGACTGCCGGTGATAAACCGGAGGAAGGTGGGGATGACGTCAAGTCATCATGGCCCTTACGACCAGGGCTACACACGTGCTACAATGGCGCATACAAAGAGAAGCGACCTCGCGAGAGCAAGCGGACCTCATAAAGTGCGTCGTAGTCCGGATTGGAGTCTGCAACCCGACTCCATGAAGTCGGAATCGCTAGTAATCGTGGATCAGAATGCCACGGTGAATACGTTCCCGGGCCTTGTACACACCGCCCGTCACACCATGGGAGTGGGTTGCAAAAGAAGTAGGTAGCTTAACCTTCGGGAGGGCGCTTACCACTTTGTGATTCATGACTGGGGTGAAGTCGTAACAAGGTAACCGTAGGGGAACCTGCGGTTGGATCACCTCCTTACCAGCTGATACTTTCCTTCGAAGTGCTCACACAGATTGTCTGATGAAAT
>NZ_MRUL01000054.1 GCF_002006995.1 Izhakiella australiensis
ACCACTTTGTGATTCATGACTGGGGTGAAGTCGTAACAAGGTAACCGTAGGGGAACCTGCGGTTGGATCACCTCCTTACCAGCTGATACTTTCCTTCGAAGTGCTCACACAGATTGTCTGATGAAATTAAAGAAGAGCGGTAAAACCTCAGCAGGCTTGTAGCTCAGGTGGTTAGAGCGCACCCCTGATAAGGGTGAGGTCGGTGGTTCAAGTCCACTCAGGCCTACCAAATCTTCCGTACTCTGCGTTGTGTCTCCGGCTCGCATGGAAAGCTATGCGTCGCGAAGCCACGCCCTGATTACGAAAGATTTTCAGTAGTGAATCTGACGGTTTAAGCAATATCTGGGGCTATAGCTCAGCTGGGAGAGCGCCTGCTTTGCACGCAGGAGGTCAGCGGTTCGATCCCGCTTAGCTCCACCATTAACGCCGGCGGCGTTAATTTACGTCAGAATGCATTCCCAGAGTGCATTGCGACGTATCTGCTCTTTAACAATCCGGAACAAGCTGAAAATTGAAAAATCTTCAATAGCGCAAGTTATTGAGGGTTCTCTCAAATACTTACAACCGACTCAGGTCACTGCCGGAGCAGTCATGAGCGAGCTAAGTGGCAGCAAGGCGTCAGGAGCGCAGTCGCGCGCAGCATACTGAAGTATGTGAGCACGACGAGCCCCGCACAACGCCGCTGACACGATGCGCAGCCATGACGGTACCGGGACAGGACGCCTGTGGGTTGTGAGGTTAAGCGAATAAGCGTACACGGTGGATGCCCTGGCAGTCAGAGGCGATGAAGGACGTGCTAATCTGCGAAAAGCGCCGGTAAGGTGATATGAACCGTTACAGCCGGCGATGTCCGAATGGGGAAACCCGGTGCACTCAGTGCATCATCGTATGATGAATCCATAGTCATACGAGGCGAACCGGGGGAACTGAAACATCTAAGTACCCCGAGGAAAAGAAATCAACCGAGATTCCCCCAGTAGCGGCGAGCGAACGGGGAGCAGCCCAGAGCCTGAATCAGCGAGTGCATTAGTGGAAGCGTCTGGAAAGTCGCGCGACACAGGGTGAAAGCCCCGTACACAAAAGTGCACCCGCTGTGAGCTCGAAGAGTAGGGCGGGACACGTGGTATCCTGTCTGAACATGGGGGGACCATCCTCCAAGGCTAAATACTCCTGACTGACCGATAGTGAACCAGTACCGTGAGGGAAAGGCGAAAAGAACCCCGGCGAGGGGAGTGAAAAAGAACCTGAAACCGTGTACGTACAAGCAGTGGGAGCCCCACCACTAAGCCAGTGGTGAACTCCACGTCAGCATCCTTTGCTCAGGCAACGGTTGCCGTTCGCGTTTACGCGGGCGGCCAACCGCAAAAAAAGCAGAGGGGGCTTAGTGGTGGGGTGACTGCGTACCTTTTGTATAATGGGTCAGCGACTTGTATTCTGTAGCAAGGTTAACCGTATAGGGGAGCCGTAGGGAAACCGAGTCTTAACCGGGCGCTAAGTTGCAGGGTACAGACCCGA
>NZ_MRUL01000055.1 GCF_002006995.1 Izhakiella australiensis
GTTCAATTATATCGAGTGTGATTACAATCGCTGGCGTCGCCACAGTGCCTGCGGTGGTATCAGCCCGGAACAGTTCGAAAACCAAATCCTCGCTTAGGGCGTGTCCACATTACGTGGGTAGGATCAATGTTCATTCGGGCGGGCCAGCTCTTCTGATGAGCCGGGGCAGGAATCGAAGCCCAATGTTGCAGGGAGCATGACGGACAAAGAAAAGGCGGAGATTGGCGGTGCTGGTTCAGGTACACCGGGTGGATGGGGACCAGAGGATGAGGAGAACGCGCGGAAGAAAAATACGCAAGCGCAGCCAGAAAGTATACCTGACAAAACACAAAAGCAGTCATGGGACTCTTGGCAGAATTATCCAAAGAAAACAATCAATGGACGCCAATATGCACAAATTGGCGATCGCCTTTATTCGCAACATGCAGTAGACAGAATGCAGCCATCAGGACTGGGTTCTCCAGCCGGAACTTCAGGACCGGGCAGAAATATAACACCTAATGTCATTGAACATACGATCAAGAATGGCTCACCTCAAAATAACGTAGTCAACGGGGTAAGTCGTACTACTTACTGGAGCGGGGATGTTGGTGTTGTCACTGAAAATAATGGGAATGTGATAGTGACGGTTTTACGGAGAAGTGGACAATGAGTAAGTGGATTTATCCAGAAGTCATAAATGAATTAATTGTTGCCTGTAATGAATTTTTTGATGGAAAGATTACAGTGCAGGAAATCCAACAGAAATTTTATGATGCAGAAATTAAGATAGTTGCCATTGATGAGAAATGGCTAAGGGCCAGTCTAGCTGATGCAGAAAATGAAATTGAGTTATTGACTTATACAGTTGAGGATCATCAATTAAAACTGTCGGTAATACCTGTTGTTCAGAAAATATTAGATCAAATCAAATAACCCAAAGCCCCAGCTCTGAAAAAGCTGGGGTTTACTATATCAGTCAGTCACCTCACAACGCCCGCCACGCCACCTCACCGTTACGCGGTGGCCGCTTCTGCGGCGTGCTGAGTGCGGTGATAAACTCTGCAATCTGTCGCTGCCTGCGGGCTGAGAGCTTTTTACAGGCGCTGCGCAGCTGGGCAACCACCTCCGGTTCAGCGGGCGGCTCAGGCTCCGGCGCCCTGATCGTCACGATCAGACAGCCCTCCAGTACCTTCACTTCCAGCGGCGTTCCCGTCGCCAGTCCCGCCTCTGCCAGCCAGTGCCCCTTCAGAATAACCGCCGGAACCGGCCGGTACTTCGCGTCGCTCACGTAACCCACGGTATAGCTGCGGGTTGTGGGCGTGTGACTCCCTGGCTTAGTATGTGCCTCAGCCATAATCAACTCCTTCTTAGTTGCTTGTGGTCAGCGGGCTGACGG
>NZ_MRUL01000056.1 GCF_002006995.1 Izhakiella australiensis
AGCAACGACCGCGCCTTACGCAGTTCCTGCAGCAACTCGCCGGCACTGTAGAACCGGGCCCGGTAGCCCTGGCTCACGACTCCGTCCACGATCGCTGCGGCAAGGTGGCTCTTGCCCAGACCGCTGGCTCCGAACAGCAGGACGTTTTCTCCGCTGTCCACCCAGTCTGTTGTTTCACACAACTGGCGTACCTGGCCGGCATTCAGTTCCGGAACCTGGCCGAAGTCATATTCGGCCAGCGTTTTTCCTGTCGGCAACCGTGCGTCTTTTATGTACCGCCGCAGCCGCTCGCTTTCTCTGTGCGCCGCCTCTTCACTACAGAGCGACAGCAGGTAACGTGAGGGTGTCCAGCCCTCAGCCAGCGCACGTTTTTCCAGACCGTGCCACTCTGAGGCCATGCGCGTCAGGCGCAGCCTTCTGAGCAGCCTTTCAAGCATATGGATATCGGTCACTGCAGGCCCCCTTTGCGCATCAGGTGGTCGTAGCCCTGCAGGCTGTGCTGAACCAGTTGGCCGTCGGGCAAGACGCGGTTATCTTTCACGCCCAGCCAACTGAGCAGCTTCTGCAGATCCGGCTCTCCAGGCTCCAGCAGCAACTGGTTCAGCCCTTTTGCGACTGCAGAGATATCTTCCCTCTCTGCCGCCAGCTTAAGGGCATTGACCATCAGGCGACTGGCCGGCTGGGGCGGAAGGCGTGAGCACATGCGCTTCCACAACTGACGCCACTCATCATCCGGCAGGATGTCATTGCGAAGTGTGGCGTGGTAGAACGCCCCCGGTTTTTTCACCAGGCTACCGATCACGTGCCGGAAGTTGATGCTGCGGGCCCGGCGTTTTCCTTTCGGAGCCCGGACCCGTTGACAGCCCATCACCTCATCACTGCCGACGTAACAGCTCAGACGGTCATCCCAGAGGCGGACCTTCAGCATCTGTCCGATAAGCCGGGACGGGACGCTATACACAACATGCCGGACGTTGACAGTACTGCTGCTGCTGACGCGTACCGACAGCTCCTCATAGTCAGCGCACCGACGCCGGGGAAGCGGTTTCAGGTGAGCCAGCTCCTGTCGGACCAGATCCTGATTACGCTGGTTATGGCGCAGTACCTGCTGTGTCACGAACTGTCGGTATTCAGCCAGGTCGCTGAAGTCGTTATTCCCGCGTAACAGCAGTGCCTGACGGATACGCTCTTTAAGATGTCCGTGGGCGGATTCAACCGAGCCGTTTTCATGACCCCGGCCGCTGTTATTACGGGACGGCGTCATTCCGTAGTGCTCACATAACCGGGCATAGCGTTCAGTCTGG
>NZ_MRUL01000057.1 GCF_002006995.1 Izhakiella australiensis
TGTTCAATTATATCGAGTGTGATTACAATCGCTGGCGTCGCCACAGTGCCTGCGGTGGTATCAGCCCGGAACAGTTCGAAAACCAAATCCTCGCTTAGGGCGTGTCCACATTACGTGGGTAGGATCAGGGTTGGGATTGTTGTGCTTATGCCTGATAGTCTTCATATTCCCAGGCAAAGACACGGGAGAGCTTATGTGCTATCTCCATCCAGTCTTTACCTTCGCACTGATCGATATAATCGGTGATGGTTTTCGTTATTTCATCCAGATCGTATTTGCGCACCAGCAGCGTGTGACGCATCAGCTCCGGCAGCCAGTGGTGCTTGCAGAGCCATTCGGGGGTACAGACATTGAGATCAAAATTATCCATACCATCGTTATCATCAGTACCAATACGTATGAGTAATCGAAGAGAGAATACGGACTCATCACCTGGATGATATTTATTCAAGTCATAATCATCATTTGAAATGCTTTTTAGCATCGCTTTCATGCTCATTCCCTACTGTATGTTTAAGTGTCCATTGCCAATTTTAGTTTTATCACCCGTAATCGGATCTATTTTGAGAGTTTCAAAGTTAGCTTGAATACCCGTTGTTGCATGTGGACTGTTCCTTTTGGGTGCAGGATAACGATAAACACGCGTTCCATCAGCACTCTTTAATCCCGAACCATCACTAAGTGGCCTTGCCCCATCACCGACCCAGATTTTACCTAACCTGTCAGCTTCTGCTTTAGTACCTGAGCCGACGCCGTAATTAAGTTTCCCATTATCACCCTTAACTACCGCATTCAGTCTCGGATCCTGCTTCGCGATATTGTTCAGGTTCTGCTGTGCCAGATCGTTTTTGAGCTTAGGATAAGTTGCTGTATTCTCAGCCCCGGACGTTTTATTTCCCTAGTTCGCTTCTTGATTAAGTTTAGCTTTACCGGGTCTGGCCGCTCTGATTAACCCGCCGCCACCGCCGGGCACCTTGTGCCCATGTTCATCCACAATGCCAAGTTTCGCCAGCGGATTTACCGGATAAATGTGTATCAGCGGCTCCTCGCTGTCACCCAGCGCATTATTCTCAACCGCATTCTTCCCGGCCTGCGCGCCGGAGAGGGCGCCCGCGCTACTGTCGCTGGCAAGCCCGCCCGCGAGCCCGGCGGCCAGGGTGCTCAGGGCGCTGATGCTCTGCTTCTGCTCCTCCGACAGCTTACTCTTATCCACGCCCGGATACAGCTGCTGCGCGATATATTCACCGGCGCTGGCGCCCGCCGCCCCG
>NZ_MRUL01000058.1 GCF_002006995.1 Izhakiella australiensis
GGTAATCCCCCCATTTTTAACGGAGGTGATAAGTAGAATCAGGTCATACGTTGAATATGCTGCATTGGCGTGTAGCCATTCAGCGCCATATTCGGACGTTCGTGATTATAAAACCATTGCCACTGCGTGGCATAGCCCTGCAATTCATCCAGTGATGCAAACAGGTGTTGTCCCAGCCAGTCATAACGCACTGTCCGGTTATATCGCTCAATATAAGCATTCTGCTGAGGTTTGCCCGGTTGTATAAAACGAAGAGTTATATTTTGCTGAGCTGCCCATGCCATCAGTATTTTTCCGGTATATTCTGGCCCGTTATCGCAGCGTATTGCTGATGGTTTACCTTTCCATTCAATCAGTTGGTCGAGGGTCCTCACCACCCGGTTTGCGGGCAGAGAAAAATCCACCTCAATAGCCAGCGCTTCACGATTGAAGTCATCAATAACATTCAGCAGACGAACGGAACGACCATCCGACAGTTGATCCTGCATGAAGTCCATCGACCAGCATTCATTGCGGCTTTCAGGCACTGCCAGCGGTTCAGGTTTATCCCGTTTCAGTCTTTTTTTCGGTTTGATTCGCATGTTCAGCGACAACTCGCAGTAAATCCGGTATACCCTTTTGTGATTGAACTTAAAGCCTTTTACGTTACGAAGGTACAAAAAACACAGACCAAAACCCCAGTTGCGCTGACTGTCAGTGATGCGGAGCAGCCAGTCAGCAATAACCGTGTTTTCTTCATTCAGTTGAGGCTGATAGCGATAGCAACTTTCGCTGACAGCAAACAACTGGCAGGCAAAACGTATACTGATGCTTCGTCTTCTGACCGCATCCTGTGCCATCTGCTTTCGGTACGATGGCTTCACCACTTTTTTGCCATGGCCTCCTGAATAATTTCGGCTTTGAGCCGTTCTTCGGCATACATCTTTTTCAGGCGGCGGTTTTCGTCTTCCAGCTCTTTCAGACGTGCCATCATGGAGGCATCCATTCCACCAAAGCGTGAACGCCACTTGTAGAAACTGGCATTGCTCATGCCATGCTCGCGGCACAGCTCAGCAACCGGCGTCCCGGCCTCGGCCTGCTTGAGGATGGCCATGATCTGGCTGTCGGTAAAGCGTGATTTTTTCACAGAGATCTCCCCGGTTCAGATTACGAGAAAATTCTACTTATGAACACACCGGTTTTTCGGGGGGATTACC
>NZ_MRUL01000059.1 GCF_002006995.1 Izhakiella australiensis
ATTTCACCCCAGAAGGTGTAGCGAAAGCGGCCGTTCATGCGCGAGTTGACGTACAGCGACATCACCAGATGCGGCAGCACGTAGGCAAAGATCAAACTGGCGGAAGAGTGGATGATGTTCAGATTGAACAGCAGATAGGCCAGCGGCGCGGTAAGAAACACCACCCGCGGCAGGCCGAACTGAAAGTGCAGCATGGCGTTGAGGTAGCACAGCCGCTGCTGCCACTTCAGCCCGCGCCCCAGCAGCGGGTTATCGACGCGGAAAATCTGCGTCATGCCGCGCGCCCAGCGGGTACGCTGGATAATGTGCAGCCCGAGACGTTCGGTAGCCAGCCCGGCGGCCAGCGGGATCGCCAGAAACGCCGACTTCCAGCCGCGACGCTGCATCTTCAGCGCGGTGTGGGCGTCTTCGGTCACCGTTTCCACCGCAAAGCCGCCGATCTCTTCCAGCGCCGTGCGGCGAATCACCGCGCAGGAGCCGCAAAAGAAGGTGGCATTCCAGTTATCATTGCCCTGCTGCACCGGGCCGTAAAACAGCGCCCCCTCATTGGGGATATGGCGCGCCGCCACCAGATTGCGCTCAAAGGGGTCCGGCGAATAAAAGTAGTGCGGCGTCTGTAGCAGCGCCAGCCGGTCATCGGTGAGAAACGGCGCCACCGTAGCCTGCAAAAAAGCCCGCGTCGCCACGTGGTCGCAGTCAAACACGCACAGGAGTTCGCCTTTGGTGATTTTCATCGCGTGATTCAGGTTGCCGGCCTTGGCGTGCCGGTTATCTTCGCGGGTGATATAGCCCACCCCGACGTCGGCGGCGAACACCGCGAATTCGCTGCGCTTGCCATCATCCAGCAGATAAATTTTCAGCTTGTCGCGCGGATAATCGATGCACTGGGCCGCCAGCACGGTATCGCGCACCACGCTCAGGCTTTCGTTGTAGCTGGGGATGTAGATATCCACCGTCGGCCAGAGAGCGACGTCATCGGGCAGCGGCTGAATGGTGCGCTTCAGCGGCCAGGCGGTTTGCAGGTAGCCCAGCAGCAAAATAAGCCAGACGTACAGCTCGGCGAGAAACAGGCCGATGCCCAGCAGCGCCTCGATCTGAGAGTTAAAATGCAGGGTATGGGTGGCGCGCCACCAGATATAGCGCGTCGACATCAGCGCGGACAAAAACAGCATGATCATCGTCA
>NZ_MRUL01000005.1 GCF_002006995.1 Izhakiella australiensis
GAAGCGCCAGGGCCGGGATATGGCGCTGCTGTGTCCGTTCCATGAAGAGAAGACGCCGTCGTGCGTCATCAGCCCGGAGAAGAACCTGTATCACTGCTTCGGCTGCGGCGCGGCGGGGTCGGTCATCTGATCTCTTCCCTTTAAACAGTCCAGGCGATCCTCGAACGGATAAATCCCGGCCCCCAAACATATCTTTTATGTGACTCCAGTCTCATCCCTGCCCACAAACACAACACAAATAAACATAAAATGCTAGATTTTGTTGTGTTGTGTTAGGCGAGAGTAAGAGCCTGCTGCTCGGGTTGTATTACGCAAAGTATGGTTCTCACTATAAATAAATATTATGCAGTATGCATTTTTTAAAAGCTGATATAAGCAGTGGTTATTCTAATCAGGCAAAACTGTTGTTTTGAAGAGACAGTAATATCTGACCCAGGAATGCATCATAAAAATGAGAGATACTATGAGTAAATATACTGAAATGTCTGAGCTCGCCATAAAGTATCTGGGCGGAGTGGAAAATATTGTACACATAACACATTGTGCAACCAGGCTGCGTATTAACGTAAAAGAAAATAATTCTGTCGATATTGAAGGATTAAAAAAGCTGCCAAACTCTGCCGGTGTTGTAAGAAATCAAGAGCAAGTACAGATTATTATTGGTCCGAATGTAGACGATGCATACAATGAGATTATTGCCATTTCGCGGTGGAGTGAAATTGGAAATAAAGAAAAAGAATCGTCAAAGGAAAAGTCCGGACCACGTAACTTTAGCTGGTATGTAAATAAGTTCGCAAATTTTGTTGCTCCCATGTTTATGCCCGTAGTACCAGCAATGATCGTTGGTGGGATGATACTTTCAATACGTAACCTCCTTGTGAACTATGTTGGAATGGACGTCAATGGCGGCACAGCAAATGTCTTGCTGGCTATTTTCCAGGCGGGATTTGTATTCTTACCTGTTTATCTCGGTTATACACTGGCTTCACAGTTAAAAATGCAGCCTATCATGGGCGCATTTCTGGGCGCGGTGCTTTTAACTGAAAGAATAAATAATGTTAGTGGATTGAGCTTTGCCGGAATAAGTATTCCGCAAATAGAGTATGGCGCGACAATTCTCCCGGTAATACTGGGGGTTTTCTTTATGTATTATGTTGAAAAACTTTTAAAGAAAATCATCCCGGAATTTTTAATTTACTTTGCCAAGCCTCTCTTAACCATGGTTATTTGCGTTCCAATTCTTCTTATTATAATTGGGCCACTGGGAACGCGAGCCAGCGGAGCTATCGGTGATTTTTGTATCTGGCTTGGTGATACCGTAGGGTTCCTGTCGCAACCAATATTATCAGCCGCCTATCCCTATATGGTGATGTTAGGAATTGATAAAGCGTTAGTGGCTATCGGTGTACATTTAGTTGCCACGGTAGGTTATGACTCAGTAACCGGATCAATGGGCTTTATCTCTAATCTATGTATCGGCGCCAGCGCCTTGGCAGTCGCGACAACCAGTAAAGTTGATAAGGCGCAAAAAGGGATGTACAGCTCCTTCGGAATAACAGCACTGTGCGGCGTGACCGAGCCTGCATTTTATGGCTGTTTGATCTCCAGGCCCCGAGTATTAATTGGTACAGCATTAGGTGCAATTAGTGGTGGGATTGTCGCAGGCTTACTGGGGCTTCGCGCCTATATAATCGGTGGCTGCCCCGGATTACTGACATTTTTATATTTTGTTGATGACAAAGGTAACCTTCATTATGTGTTTATTGCCGCTATCGTCGCTGCTGTATCCATCATCGTATCCTTCACAGCAACCAAAATGATTTTAACATTAGATGAAAGAAGAGCAGCTAAAAAGAACCGTGTACAAATGCAGCAACCACTATGACGACCATGAGCGAACTTACTTTAATAAATAAAGGATAGGTATATTATGAAGGTTTTAGTTGGACACTTTGTAACAGAATCTAATGCAAACATACCACTTAAAAATGAAATCACGGATTTTGAATTATATTTCGGGGATACTTGCATCAATAAAATGCAGATTGCTGAGGTGTTTTCTGAGGCTAATATAGAACTTATTCCTTCAGTTTATGCGGATGCAGGGCCGTCAGGCGTTATAAAAATTGATGCGTTTAAATATATCGAGTCTTGCTTTCTGCGTGCGGTACGCAAGCACTTACATGAAATAGATGGCATTTATCTTATGCTTCATGGTGCCAGTGAAGTAGAAGATATTGGTTCAGGTGACCATCACATTTTGCGCGAGATAAGAAAAGTTGTCGGTCCCTATATGCCCATTGCTATCGCCTGTGATCCACATGGCAATCTGTGTAAAGAATACGTTGAATCAACTACATTGATCCGCAGTTACCGGGAGTCACCACATATAGATAATCTGGAAACAAAGAAAAAAGTGGCCTCAATGCTTTGCGGTCTCCTGAAAAAACGAGAAAACATCCATTCTATTTATAGAAAGCTGCCGTTAATTTTAGGAGGGGAGCAAAGCGTTTCATTTGATGAACCTGTCAAATCTATTAACCTTTACCTCAATGAGTTAGAGCAAGATACGCGCATCCTGAGCGTGAGCTGGCATGTGGGTTACATTCGACATGATACTCCCGTTGCAGGCTGCGGTATCGTTGTCGTCCCGGCGACAGAGCAAGATTTTGAATGGGCTGAAGAAGTGGCAGATAAACTGGCAGAATTTATCTGGAATAAACGACATGAGTTCCATTATACCGGTTTGACTGCTCAGCCAGATAAAGCACTTGAGATGGCTTTAGATTTTGCAGACAAACCCGTTTTTATCACAGACTCCGGTGATAACACCACATCAGGCGCTACAGGCTGGAATACCGTAATTTTAAGGCAAGTTTTGTCCTTAGCGTCATTAAGTAAAAAAATATTGTTTGCCAATATTTGCGATCCGGATACCTTCAGAACGCTTGAGCTGATGAACACAGGCTCAAGAACAATGATTTCCCTGGGCGTAGACCACGACGAGATGTCAAAAAGTGTTGAGCTTGAAGTTATTATTAAAGCTAAAGGAGAAGTTCGTGGGTATATGCTAAATTCTCGCGATGAATGCTATGGTCATAGCGTAACGGTGACGGTAGTAGATACGACTATTGATATATCTATTGCAAATAGTCGCCAAACTATGGCTGAGCATCATCAATTTATTGCTGCTGGCCTCGATTGGGATGAGTATGACATCATCGTTGTAAAACAAGGCTATATTTTCCCGGAACTTAAAGACAAAGCTAAACTTTCCATAATGTCTCTGACGATGGGTGCGACACCGCAAGATACACGCTCAATTCCCTTTAAGCGTGTAATGAGGCCTATGTTTCCTATAGATAATATTTGATTTAACAGAATTAACACCAGATTCGCGCGATGCAAAATATACATTGCATATGGATATTTTAAGGTGCCCTGACAGGCATACTTATACTTAATCAAAGGTTTTCACATGAGTAAAAAAAATGTATGTTTTAAGCAAGTTAGTCCTCCAGAAAAAGACTGGAGCGGAATTCCCGTTCCGTTAACGGAAAAAACCATTTCGGAAAGAAAAGAAAAAATTCTCAAAAAAATGAAAGAGCGAGGTCTGGACCAGATCATAATCTATGGAGATGTAGAACATGGAAGTAACTTTGAGTATTTAACTGGATACTTTACCCGCTTTGAAGAGTCGCTTTTAGTAATCAACGTTCACGGCGAAATAACGCTGGTTCTGGGAAATGAAAATCTCAACAAAGCAACTAAATCAAGGGTAACCGCCAACGCTGTACACGTACCACATTTTTCATTGCCTAATCAGCCACTTTCGCAGGAAAAGTCTCTGCAAGAATTACTGAGCCTGGCAGGAGTAAGAAATAATACCAGAACCGGGCTTGTCGGATGGAAAATGTTTGTCAGCAACGGGGAAGTTGAAAAAAAATTATATGATCTTCCATCATATATTGTTGACACCATCAGGCATATAGTCGGCAATGAGCATCTATTGTCTAACGAAACTGATTTATTTATTGGTGAGCACGGGGTTAGAACGATAAACAATGCAAACGAAGTGGCTCATTATGAATATGGCGCAGCGTTGGCATCTGACTGCATACTTGATGCAATGGACAAACTGGCGCCAGGCGTCACGGAGCAAACGTTAGGTGACAGCCTGAATCGCGCAGGTCAACATAACAGTATTGTCACGATTGCCGCGGCGGGTCCACGCTATGTATCAGGGAATATGTTTCCCACTGATAATGCTGTTAAATGTGGTGATACTATTTCCCTCACCGTTGGCTACCGGGGGGGAGCATCAACGCGTGCAGGTTATGCGGCTTACCATCAACATGATCTGCCAGTTGAAGCGCAAGGCTATATGGATGCAGTCGCAGTACCCTATTTTCGCGCTTATGTTCTCTGGCTCGAAGCGATTTCTGTTGGCATGGCGGGAGGCGAGCTATTTGGCAAAATAGATCAGATACTTCCACGTCAAGATTATCATTGGTCTCTTTGTCCTGGCCATTTGGTAGCTGACGAAGAATGGATGTCTTCTCCCATTTATGAAGGCTCTACCGAAAAGCTTTTAAGCGGTATGATCCTGCAAATAGATATTATCCCTGCTGTGCCAGGATTCGGGGGAGCTTCAGCCGAAAGTACGGTACTCCTTGCTGATGAAAAATTAAAGCAGGAAATTAAAGACGCTTATCCTGAAATGTGGCTCAGAATGCAAAAGCGCAGGTCTTATCTTATTGAGACGCTGGGGGTAAACTTGTCCCAGGATATTTTGCCAATGTGTAGTTCAGTCGCCTTTTTGAGACCATATCTTTTAGATAAAGAACGTGCTCTGGTTTGCTCAGATTAACCGGTCATAAAATGCTTCAACTGCGGTTCTGTAATTTTATATAAGGTATGATGTCTTTATTAACCTGCATTTAAAATTACCGAACCGCTTTCAAAAAATGTGATTATTTGTAATATCCCAGAATCCAATATTCCCCCTGTGATGCATCTCCCCTTGTCCGGCTATTCCGATATTTCGTTGTCTTGTGTGGGCCCTGTTTTTATTTATTCAATGTTACTTTTACTGAATTACAGTGTCAGCTCGCACTTATATTTACCTGAGTCATGCGTTACGTATAAAATTCTTAAGTATTATTTCATGTTGACGATGATTTTCATTAAAGGTAAGATTTACTCTGGCAAGTAAGCTCTGACATTTTAATTTTAAAAATGACAGATGGAATCCTGGCGAATCAGAATTAATTACTATTAAAAGAGTTATACAATGAAACAGGCAACGCGACAAATATATATTCTTGAGCAGATAAAGGTTCACGGCGAGGTAAGCTCTAAGGATTTAGCAGAAAAATTGAATGTTTCTACGATGACCATTAGCCGTGATTTGAAAGAACTTACCAAGAGCGGAAATATTGAACTTACACACGGGGGAGCCGTTTTACATGGCATTGATATGTCAGAACATTCAATGTCAATAAAAGAAGGCGTTAATATCGAAGGTAAGAAAAAAATAGCCAGATATTGTAAGTCCCTGATCAAACCTGGAGATTCCATTTTTATTGAAACAGGAACAACAACGCTTTTCGTAGCAAAAGAAATCTTCCGTAATACGGACAGTAAGTTTTATACAAATTCACTTCTCGTACACAATGCCTTATCAAAATATGAAAATATCCTTCTCTACTCGGTTCCGGGAAAGTACAGGGCGCTTTCTAAAGGTTTTTTGGGTATTCAAACTATAAACTATGTACAAGATTTCAGCTTTGATATTGCATTTATTGGTACAGAAGGAATCAGCGTAGAGGGTGACATTACTTTACCCAATGAAGAAGACGCATATACGAAAAAAGCAATAATCAAGAATGCCAAAAAGGTTATTATTGTCGCAGACGCTTCGAAATTTGGCTTAATGCACAAATACCGAGCCGCAAAGTTAGATGATATAGATATGATCGTCACAGACCTTCCCCATGAAGATCCTTTTTTCCAGCAGGTAACCCAAGCCGGAAAAGTTATATCTGTAGCTGAAATAGAACCGGACGCCTTTTAATATCAACATCGGCTGCGTCGAGTTGGATCGCTAACAGAGAGCAGCGCTCGTGACGCTTCATCGCGCCAGCCCCGTGCGGATGTCGCAATGTCACTCCCCTTCAGGCGATTGAAGTCACCACGACGACAATGCCTTTTCTATTATTATTTCCCTCACCCATTTCTTGATATCATAGCCCGCTATAACATCATCGCATTCAGCGATGACAGAATCATCTCATTTCAGAACAAAATAATTAATTTAAAATTCAATACTTTAAGGGATAAGCATGAGTAACAAATGTATTAACTGTGATATCGAAATCCCGCGCGGCGTCGATTATTGCCCCGATTGTGAAGCACGCGAGCTGAGCAAAATCAGAGGATTTCTTATCCTGCCGGCGATCGGCATTATCCTTTCGATTATCTCGCTGTCCTGGTCCACCTTTCAGACGTTAAAAATATTGGTGGATAAGTTTCAGCTGCTAACCCCGACGCTAACCTGGCTGGTTAGCTATGAGCTGGTCGGCTTCTTTTTATTATTCCTGCTTTCGGTTTACACCTGCTTTTTATTTTTCGGCAAAAAGAAGGCATTACCTAAAACTTATATCCTGCTGATGCTGTCAGGCCTGGCGTTTCACGCCGTCGACGTCTATCTGACTCATCATTTTCTCGCCACGCCCGTCGCTTCCGATGACCTGCGCGTGGTGTTTCATTACCTGGTCTCCAGCTGCATCTGGGTTCCTTACTTTATCGTCTCGGTGCGGGTGAAAAGAACCTTCGTAAAATAGCCCTTCCAGTTAGCTACCACGGGCGCGGGTCAACGCGCCCGTGAATGGTTACAGGAAGTCCCCCTCAGCTATACCCGGTGGCAAGCGACCAGATGCCCGGAGGCCACTTCCCGCAGCTGCGGCGCGGTGCGACGACACTCAGCGGTGGCCAGCGGGCAGCGTGACGAAAAGCGGCAGCCGGGCGGTGGGCGTGATGGATCGGGGATCTCGCCCTGCAGCGCGGCGATCGGCTCGCGCTCCGGGTCCAGCGTCGGCACCGCGGCCAGCAGCGCGCGGGTATATGGGTGCAGCGGCTGACTGAATAGCACGTCGCGGCTGGCGGTTTCCACCAGTTGCCCCAGATACATTACCGCGACGTCATCACACAGGTGCTCGACTACGCCAAGATCGTGAGAAATAAACAGAAAGGTAACGCCGTGTTGCTCGCGTAAATCGGAAAACAGGTTAATGATCTGCGCCTGAATGGAAACGTCCAGCGCTGAGATCGGCTCATCGGCGATGATAAAATCCGGATTGAGGATCAGCGCGCGGGCGATGCCAATACGCTGGCGCTGACCGCCGGAGAACTCGTGGGGAAAACGGTTGTAATGCTGCGCGGCCAGACCGCAGATTTTCATTACCTCAGTGACTTTGTCATACAGTTCGGCACGGCTGCACAGCTTATGTTCCAGCATCGCTTCGCCGATAGCGTTGCCGATGCGAATACGCGGGTTAAGCGAGCTATAGGGATCCTGAAACACCAGCTGCATTTGCGGGCGCAGCGCTCGCATTTGTCGCGGCGTCAGATTTTGCAGCGGCCGGCCGCCATACTTAATGCTGCCAGCCGTTTTGTCATACAGCCCCAGCAGAGTGCGTCCAACGGTGGTTTTCCCGCTGCCGGATTCGCCAACCAGACCGAAAATCGTTCCTTTGCGAATTTTAAAGCTAACGCCATCAACGGCACGCAGCTGTCCGGTTTGCTGACCGAACAGCCCGTCGCGCAGCGGGAAATATTTTTTTAGTCCTTCGACTTCAACAACGTAGTCATTGCTCATATGACCGCCCCCGCTAACGCGCTGTGAAAACAGGCGGCCTGATGCTGCTGACCGATGGCGGGCGGAATACCTTGCCGGCAGCGCTGCGTTGCGCGCTCACAGCGTTCGACAAATGCGCAATACGGCGGCAGTCCGGCAAGATCCGGTACCTGGCCCGGGATGGAATAGAGACGACGACGGCGCTCGCCCGGCACCGGCCGCGAGGCGATAAGGCCTTTGGTGTAAGGGTGCAGCGGGTTACGCAGCACGTCACGGGTTGGCCCCTGCTCGACGATACGCCCGGCATACATCACGACCACCTGTTCGGCCATCTGCGCAATCACCCCTAAATCATGGGTGATGAGCATCAGCGCCATCTGTTGCGCGCGCGCCTGGTCGCGCAGCAGGCGCAGAATCTGTGCCTGTACGGTGACGTCCAGCGCGGTAGTCGGCTCATCGGCAATCAGCAGCTGCGGCCGACAGCTGAGCGCCATGGCAATCATGATACGCTGCAGCATGCCGCCGGAAAGCTGATGGGGATAGCTGCGCATCAGGCTCTGCGCTCGCGCCAGGCCGACCTCTTCGATCAGCTGCGTGGCCTGCTGCCAGGCGGCCTTTGCCGTCATGCCGCGATGGCGAATAAGCGGTTCGCACAGCTGCTCGCCGACGGTCAGCACCGGGTTAAGGGCGCTCATCGGTTCCTGAAAAATCATTGCCAGCTGATTGCCGCGCAAATCAGCCATCTGCGTAGGTTTAAGCCGCAGCAGGTTTTTATCCTGAAACAGGATTTCCCCCCCGTCGATGCTCGCGACCTGCGGGGGAAGCAGGCCCATCAGCGACATGGCGGTGACGCTTTTGCCGCAGCCGGACTCACCCACGACGCCGACAGTCTGCCCGGCATGAATAACAAATGACACCTCCTGCACGGCCCGTACCCGGCCCCGTTCGGACTCAAAGGAAACCGAGAGTTGGTTGAAGGTAACCAGCGGCAGGTTCATTTCAGGCTCCGTTTCATCTTCGGATCCAGCGCGTCGCGCAGTCCGTCGCCCAGCACGTTGATAGCAATAACGGTAATAAATATGGCGATACCCGGCGGCATCCACAGCCAGGGGCGGCGCTGAAAATCGATCAGGCTGTTAGCGGCATCCATCATGTTGCCCCACGAGGGCGTCGGTGGCACCACACCGAGGCCAAGATAGCTCAGCGCAGATTCCATCAGGATGGCATTAGCCACCGCCATGGTCGCCATGACCACCAGGATCGGTATGGTATGAGGTAGCAGGTGGTTGAACAGGCGGCGGCGCGATGACAGACCCAACACCCGGGTCGCCAGCATAAAATCACGTTCGCGCAGCGACAGGATCTGGCCGCGCACCAGCCGCGCCAGCTTTGGCCATTCCAGCAGGCTCAGCATGACAACCACCATGTAAATACGCGCATCCGGCGAAAAATCCAGCTCTGCCAGCATGGCGCCAGCCACGATCAATAGCGGCAGAGACGGAATTGTCATCACCAGATCGGCCAGCCGCATAAGTAGCCGGTCGGTCAGACCGCCGGCATAGCCCGCCACCGCGCCAAGCAAGTAACCGAGCGTCACCGATAGCAGCATCGTCAGCAGACCGATCGCCAGCGAAATACGCCCGGCTAACATCAGCCGGGTATAGACGTCACGACCGAGGAAGTCGGTGCCCAGCCAGTGAGCGGCGCCGGGAGGTTTATTGATCATCAAAGCATCGGTGGCGTCGTCTTTCCACGGCGACCAGTCAGGGCCAAGCAGGCACCAGAGCGCCATGATTATCAGTAGCGCCAGGCAGAGCATCGCCAGGCGGTTGCGCCTCAGCGCGCGCCAGGCCAGACGCCAGGGCGAAGGCGTAACCTGAGCCAGTAGCGGGATCGCCGCTTTACGCAGGCGCCGGCTGGGAAAAATAAGCGAACGTAGCATCACGACCTCACGCGGATACGCGGGTCAGCCCACGCATAGAGCACATCGGCAAGCAGATTGCCGAGAATAGTCAACACCGCCAGAAACAGGGTAAAGCCCATCAGCACCG
Organism: Izhakiella australiensis; assembly: GCF_002006995.1. Classification (GTDB taxonomy): domain Bacteria; phylum Pseudomonadota; class Gammaproteobacteria; order Enterobacterales; family Enterobacteriaceae; genus Izhakiella; species Izhakiella australiensis. The sequence goes on from NZ_MRUL01000005.1 coordinate 9,910, forward strand.
GATAATCGCGCGCCGCCAGCGAATCGATATGGATATGACCGGCCCCCGGCCAGTTAAACACCTTTTCGGTGATAATCGCCCCGGAAAACAGCCCCGGCAGCTCAAAGCCCAGCAGGGTAATAATCGGCAACAGGGCGTTGCGCAGCGCGTGCTTGAGGATCACCGTTCTTTCAGCTAACCCTTTGGCGCGGGCGGTGCGGATAAAATCCATTTTCACCACGTCGAGCATGCTGGCGCGAAAATAACGCGTCAGGCTGCCTGCCTGCAGCATGACCAGCGCCAGCACCGGCAGCGCCAGATGCGCGGCCACCTGCATCGCCCAGGCCAGCCCGCTGTCGTCGCTGCCGGTATTGGTCATGCCGCCTACCGGCAGCCAGTGCAGATCAACGGCAAACCATTTGATAAGCAGCAGGCAGAGAAAGAAAGTGGGAAACGACATGGCCGCGAATACTGCGATGCTCACCAGGTGATCGAACAGCGAGTTGGGCTTCATCGCCGAAATAATGCCAACCGCCAGCCCGATGCCCCAGTAAAAAACCAACGCGATTATCGCCAGCAGAAAAGAGTTCCAGATGTACTGATTGAGCAGCTGGCTGACAGGGATCTGGTACTGCAACGAAAAGCCAAGATCGCCGCGCAGCAGCTGACCCAGCCAGTGCAGATAGCGAGTAAACAGCGGCTGGTCGAGCCCGTAAATCGCTTTCAGTTCGGCGGCGCGGGCGGCGGTGAGCGTGATATTGCCATCGATAAAGTCGCCGGGGGTTTTGGCGAACAGCATGAAGATGATTAGCGAGGCAAACAGCAGCATTGGCAGGGTCTGTAACAGCCGTCTCAGAATAAAATTTTTCATCGCTTTCTCATGCCGCCAGCGGCAACCAGCCCGATGGCGGCAATATTTACGCCATTACTTAACGATTTTCACATCCGGCAGGCTGCCGGTCAGCCCGTTATAAATATCCGGCTTGAAGCCGCTGACGCGGGCGCTGCTGGCCGAAAGGATTTCGCGGTAGCCGAGCAAAATCACCGGCGGATCGTCGGCCAGCACCTGATACAGCTGATGATAAATTGGCTTGCGCTTTTCAATATCCAGCACCGCATTGCCGTCATTAATTAGCTTATCCACCTGCGGATTGTGATAGCCCGACTCCTTCGCTTCGCTGCTGTAAAAGTCCCACACGCCATCGTGCGGATCGTTCAGCGTGCTGGTGCTAAATGAGGCCAGATCGTAATTACCGGCTTTACGCTGTGCCATCAGTGCGTTGAAATCCACCACCTGCGGCTTCAGCAGCACGCCAATCTGGCGCCAGTTCTCTTTAGCGATAGGGATCAGCGCGTCGTTAAGCACCTTCTTGCTCACCAGCAGGGTTAGCTCAAGGCGCTTGCCGTCTTTCGTCCGGATGCCGTCTGCCCCTGGCTTCCAGCCTGCCTCATCGAGCAGCTTTTTCGCCTGCGCCGGGTCATATTTATACGGATTGACCCCCTGAGTATTGTAGGCCCAGGAGATGGGGGCAATCGGCTCGATCGCCACCTTGCCGTAGCCCTGATAAACCACATCAATCAGCTTCTGACGATCGAGGCCGTAAATCAGCGCTTTACGCACTCTGGCATCATTCAGCGCCGGACGGCGCACGTTGAATTCCACCTCACTGTAATCGCTGGAACCGTACAGGTTGATGTTGGCAAAACCGAGCAGTTTTAGCTGCTCAATATCATCAGGACGCGAGGTAAAGGCGTCATAATCGGTTTCGCCGGTCTGGAACAGCTGGAAGTTGGTGGACGGGTTAGTTACGCGATAGATAAAGCGCAGCGTGGGCGGCGTGCCGCGATAAAAATGCGTGTTGGCGTGAAAGCGAATCTCTTGGCCGGGAATATATTTATCATAAACGTAAGGACCGTTACCCAGCGGCTTGCCGTGCAGGGTACGTAAATAGTCGAGATTACCGCGCTGATAACCCTTGCCGTAATAGGCTTTAGACAGCACCGGCCCGCCGATTTTCGCCAGCGTAGTGGCGCCTGGCTGGGTGGTCGTTACCTGAAGGGTGAGCGAATCGATCACTTTCAGGCCGCTGACGCTGTCGGCTTTACCCGCTTTATACTGCGCGCCGCCGGCGATGTTAGCGAGGGTAATATCGGTATCCCCATCATATTTCGGATCGTGCAGAACGGTGAGCGTGAAAGCGACGTCTTCGGCGCTAAGGGGCGAGCCGTCGCTGAACGTCAGACCAGGACGCAATTTGATGGTGTAAACCTTGTTGTCCGGGCTGACGGTCCAGCTTTGCGCCAGGCCGGGTACCAGCTTACCGTGACTGTCCCAGTCAATCAGACGAGAAAAGATGACGTTAGTAACATTCTCATCCCAGCCGTTGACGAAAAAATAGGGGTTAAAAATCCCCTGCGGCTCGGAAATGCCGGCCACCACGGTATCTTTGCGCAGTTTCGCCGCCGTTGGCACCTGACTGACCTCTGTTGCCGGCGTGATGCCCTCTTTTAGCCGTTCATCGGCACTGGCACCGGATGCAAATGCCAACATGCCGCCAAGCAGAGCAATCTGCACAGCGGAAGCTAAACGCGTGGTTTTAATTTTTAAGCTGTTCGGTAAGCGTACCAAATGAGTTCCCTCGTCGTATAACGGCATCAATTATTGACAAATAATGACGAAAGATAAGAGCCGCTGATGTCGCTGTCTAACAACGAAAGGATATGGATTATAACAATAAATCCTTAGTACAAATTCGGCAAAGCAATGCTATAAAACGGCTAATAAATTCCGTTAATTATTTACCGTTTCGCACAACGCTCTGGAAAAACACCGCAACATTCCTTGCAAAAATAACAGATAAAAGTAGGGTTGTTATTGGTGACAAGGAAAATAAACCTCAAAAGGAAATGAAAATGTCGGGTGTCGCGGATAGTTTAATTAATGGATTAATCAGCTTCTGGGAGATTAGCAATGAACCCTGGGGCGCTAAAGACAGTAATTCACAGTTTATCTACGCCAACAAAAAGTATAATGAACTGCTGGCACTGCCTGAAGGATACGACGTAGCGGGTCATTATGACGGTGAGCTGCCCGCCTCTACCGCAGAATTTCAGGAAGAGTTTCAGCAACATGACAGAAAAGTCGAAACGCTGCTCGACCGGGTGACCTCAATTGAAATACATCCTTTTGCCGGTCATCGCTACCTACAACCCTGGTATTTCGATAAATTTCCATTAATGGATGCCGAAGGATACTGCCGGGGCACTATTTTTCACGGCCGGCCGGTGGATATTATAACCATCGAAAAAATAAAGAAAATAAACCATCAGACTTCATTAATTTTCACCCTGCCCTCAGAAATTTTCAGCCCAAGGGAATGGGAAATCGTCTTCTACCTTCTGCAGGGATGTTCCACCAAAGAGATTGGCGATACGCTCAGCCTGTCATACCGGACGGTTTCTAATCATATTCAGAATTTGTATCAGAAAACCGCCACCACCTGCCGAAAAGGCCTGATTGATTACTGCTATGAACGCAATATGACTAACTACGTTCCTGAAAATTTCTTCAGGCAGCAGAAATCAATACATTTAGAGTAACTCATTGACACAGATCGTTAAAACCGACGCGATCGTGGGTAAGGTGCGCATCCGGACATAAAAAAATTAGCTCGACGTCACTGCGCGCTTTTAACTGATGGGCGGTATTCTGGTGAATGCAGAAAATACAGCCTTTTGTAAAGGTCTCGCTTTTTATATCATTAACGGTGCCGCTAATGATATCGCCCGTCCATATTTCGCCTTCCCCTGAAAGAATAATGTACCATTCGTCACCGTTACCGTGGCCATGGCAGCCTACTTTTTTTCCGGCGGCAATAAAGGTGGCATAGGCGTTCAGGTCGGCACTCCCAATTAGCTGCCTGATAGCAATGCCTACCGCTTCATCCTTTTCGGCGTTTTCGGTTGAAAATTTTGCAAACTCGATCATGTCCATATCCTTATTAGATTAAGCAAAAACTACTCTTTTCCAGTGCATTATTAAGTATACATAATATAAATCACGATATGCAGCAAAGGATGAACGCGACGGGATTTATTTTCACTTAGCGAGTTAACTGTTTCGACGCCAGGGTTCTATAAAACCGGATAACAATAACAGTGTGGTCACTATTATCCGGCCACGCTTACAATGATAAATTAGTCTTATTGATTAACTAAGGAAATACGCGTCCTGAGATCCATGATTATGTTGCTATCGCCGGGGGCTGAATTAAAACCATTGCAGGCACCACGCGATAAATTCATAAGCAGCCAAAGGAGGTGGGTTAAAGCTTATGTGAAATTTAATTAAACCAACCACCGCGCAGGTGATGAATATTAAACCCGTCAGCATGCATTAATATAGACTACCGCCTTGAAAGAAATTTTTAAATAAAAAATAACCCTCAACTATAAAATAAAAGGTTGTAATTTAAAAAAACAAAATGGTACATTGCCACAGCTGAACAGAGGATTGCCATATAGCTGTCACATCCTCTATGTGATTGTCCTTTCCTTATAGCAGCCAGTATGGAAGGCCGCCGTTCTGTTACCAGCAATATGTAAAGGTATTACTTTGCAGAGAACCCATCTGCACTGTTTCTATAATAGCGTTCCCTCTGTCGTTGCTGAGTCAACGAAGCAACATAGCTATTAAAGCTAACAATATGGATATTGATGATGAAAAAGACACTACTCGCTTTAGCGCTTTTACCTCTTTTTAGCAGTGTGGCGCAGGCCGACCAGCAGAGCGTGACGCTCGGCTGGGCGCATACCAGTACGTCGGCATCTGACGTTAAAAATTTAGACGGTATTAACGTTAAATATCGCTACGAATGGGATTCGCCGGTCGGTATTATCGGATCCTTTAGCTGGATGAAAGGAGATGATGAATTTAGTTTTTCCTATGATGGCCATGGAAAAACTAAAGTTAATATTTATTCGCTGATGGTCGGCCCGGCATGGCGTATTAATGAATACGTCAGCCTTTACGGATTAGTTGGCGCAAATTTCGCTGATATCAAAGTTAATGCAAGCAATGCCTATTCTTCTGCTGACAGCAAGTGGAACGGCAGCAACTTCGCCTGGGGCGCAGGGGTTCAAATTAACCCCATGACCAACCTGGTTATCGATGTTGGCTATGAGGGATCTCAGTTGAAACCAAATGGCGAAAGCTTCGATCTCAACGGCTTTAATATCGGCGTCGGCTATAAGTTCTGATTTCAGACCTGTCATTCACCTCTGGATATGTAAAAAGCCGGACGTTTTAGCGTCCGGCTTTCGCTGTGAAATAAAGCCCCACGAAAAAGCGTGGGGTGCGTCAGCAGTCTGAAACCGGGCGTTTTAACGTCCGGTTTTTTTATTGCCTCAATGGCTGTTAAAGCCACCACGTTAAAGCAGCGCCTTTTTATCAATACCGAGCCGCTTCATACGCGACAGCAGCGTGGTACGCTTTAGCCCGAGCCGAACTGCCGCGCCTTTGGGGCCGGCGATAACGCCATTACTCTCCTTAAGTACCCTCACAATGCGCTGGTACTCACCCTCTTCGCCATGAATCTCATCATCTGTCTGCGCCTCAGTGTGCGTAGCAAGCGCCGGATACGGCAACATATCAGCATGCGACAACTGCAATACGTTACTGCGCGTCAGCAGCACCGCCCGTTCAATGACGTTTTCCAACTCGCGCACGTTGCCAGGCCACTCCATTTTGCTGAGCAGCTTCAGCGTCTGTGCTGGAATGCTGTCTATATTACGCCCCAGCCGGCGGGCAATATTAAAGGTAAAGGCTTTGACCAGCAGCGGAATGTCCTGCGGTCGTTCGCGCAGCGGCGGAATGCGGATAGGAAAAACGCTCAGCCGGTAGTAGAGATCGCTCCTGAACTCCCGGTCGGCCACCATCTGTTTAAGGTCGCGGTTGGTCGCAGCAATCAGGCGCGCATCGGTTTTAATCACCTTATTACTGCCGAGGCGCTCAAACTCTTGCTCTTGCAGCACGCGCAGCAGCTTGGGCTGCAACTCCAGCGGCATGTCGCCCACTTCATCAAGAAACAGCGTGCCGCGATCCGCTAACTCAAAGCGCCCGATACGCTGCGCGCTGGCGCCGGTAAAGGCACCGCGTTCATGGCCGAACAGATCGCTTTCCAGCAGCCCGGCCGGCACGGCGGCGCAGTTAAGCTTAACCATACGGCGGCCATTGCGCCCGCTGAGCTTATGTATCGCCCTGGCGATTAACTCTTTACCCGTGCCGGTTTCACCCAGGATCATCACCGTACTGTCGCTCTGCGCCACCATCTCGACCTGTTTCATGACCGCCATCATCGGCTCGCTGCGGCCAATGATTTCGCCAAAGTCGCCGGCAACCTTGTTTATCTGCTCGGTCAGCGCCAGATTTTCATCCAGCAGGCGTTCTTTCAGTCGGCGGATTTCCTGATAGGCCAGCGCATTATCAACGGCAATCGCCAGCCGTTCGGTGATTTGACGCAGCAACTTAATATTGGCCACGCCGGTAAACGCCGCCGGGCTGGGATGTGAGAGTTTCAATACGCCCAGCATTCTGCCGCTGAAAATTAGCGGGAACAGGTACAGAGTCTGCTCCGCACCGGGCCACAGCTCAAACAGCATGCGCTCATAGGGCGCCAGGCTATCGCGGCTGCTCAGCGTCAGAAAAAGCGCCTCTCTGGATTTGATCACTTTCTCCGACAGCGTGCCCTTTTCATCCACCCCGGTCCGATCGTGCAGCGGCGCGCTGTCGTCGAGATAATGGGTTGAATAAAGATGCAGCTTGCCCGGGTTGTCCTCGCTGCGCAGCGCCAGGCTAATGGAGCTGAAACCGAAATTGCAATGGATTTCGCGCGCGACCTCTTTGGTCAATTCATCGAGGTCCAGCTTCGACAGCACGGCGTTGGTAATCGCCACCAGCAGGCGAAAATCGTTGCGTTCGCGGTAAAGCTGAGCATAAACGTCATCGCTCTGGCGGTGAGACAGTATATGCTCCACCCCAAGACTGATAATCGGCGCCAATGCCTGCAGCCTGGCAATGTCGGACTCTGACCAGCGCCGCTCAGCATTAAGCAGAAACTCGCAGCCGCCAATGATTTTTCCCTGAGAAACCAGCGGCAGCAGGCAATAGTGCCGGAAGGCAGGATAGGCGTTCAGCTGGCTAAGCTGTGGCCAGCGCTGCTGAAACAGCTCACGCGGGTAATACAACGCCTCAGGATGAGGCAAGGTATGGCTTAGCGGACCGCTGGCCAGCGAGGCCTCATCGCGATAAAAAATAGCTTGCTGCTGCCTGTCCACGCTGTACAGGCTGGCGCTCTGGTTATCAGGCTGCCACATCAGCAGATTGACGCTGTCAGCCAGCCCGCTCTGCTCAACGTGATTTCTCAGTACCTGCGCCAGGGAGCAAAAATCAGGTTGCTGTATCAGCGTGCGGGTTATTTCAAAAAATCCTTGATCGCTGCCAGCACGATTCGGTGTATACGCCATGCTTCCTGCCTGGAAAGTTAAATTTTATTCACTAACAAATTCTTGGCATTGGTTCAGTATAGGGCAAATCGAGGCTGCGCCGGATACCATAAAACCCAACCAGCCGCACCCCTGGTTGCGTCACAACCTCGCCAATTATTGCGGCGTCGCGGCCAAGCGGATGCTGTTGTAACGCGGCGATAAGTTGTTCAGCCGCGTCGCGGGCGGCCACGATGATGAGTTTGCCTTCATTAGCGAAATTTAGCGCATCAAGGCCAAGTAGCTCACAAACACCGCGCACCGCGGGTTTTACCGGCAGCGCGCTTTCATTAAGTTCAATACCACAGCCGCTGGCGGCGGCAAATTCATGGGCGACGGCGTTAACGCCGCCGCGGGTCGCATCGCGCAGCGCTCGTACTCCGGGCTGATGGCGCAGCGACTGAATTAAGGCCGTCAGCACCGCGCAATCACTGACTAATTCACCGGCCATGCCAAGCGCTTCACGCAGATTAAGCAGCGTCGCGCCGTGATCGCCCAGAGTGCCGCTGGTCAATATGACATCACCAGGCTGAATCCGGCTTAAACCCCAGTCAAGTTCTTGCGGAATGGCGCCAAGGCCCGAGGTATTAATAAAAATTTTGTCTGCCGCGCCGCGTGGAACCACTTTGGTATCGCCGGTAACGATGCTAATACCGGCGGCGACGGCGGTTTGCGCCATGCTGGAGACGATGCGCTCCAGCAGCGCCATTTCCAGTCCCTCTTCCAGAATAAATCCACAGGAGAACCAGCGGGGGATGGCGCCGCTCACGGCGATATCATTCGCCGTGCCGCATATCGCCAGCTTGCCAATGTCGCCGCCGGGAAAAAACAGCGGATCGATAACGTAGCTATCGGTGGAAAAGGCCAGACGATCGCCCTGTGTTGCCAGCTGCTGCAGCGGAATACGCGCCTGATCTTCCATTTCCAGCAGCAGAGGGTTGGCAAATTCGCGCATAAATAGTCCGGCAATCAGCTGCTGCATAGCCGCCCCGCCGCTGCCCTGAGCGAGGGTTACTTTCTTCATGGTTGTTCATTCTCCTGCGAACGGTACTGATACCAGGCGCTGCAAGCGCCTTCTGACGACACCATCAGCGCGCCTAACGCGCGCTGTGGCGTACAGCGGCGGCCGAACAGCGGACACTGCGCCGGTTTACAGCGGCCGGTCAACACCTCACCACAGCGTCCCTGCGGATGGTCGCTGGCGCGGCGCGGCGCCAGGCAAAAGTGGCGTTCCGCATCAAACTGTTAATAAGCCGGCGTGAGGCCGACGCCCGAATCGTCAATCACACCCAGCCCGCGCCACTCGCCGGCCCCCTGAACGCTGAAGACCTCGTTTATCACCCGCTGCGCAGTGGGATTGCCCTCCGCGGCAACCACGCGCCGGTATTGGTTCTCCACCCGGCTGATACACGCTATTTTCTGCTCAATAAGCATCATGACGCCTTGTAGCAGATCAACAGGTTCAAATCCGGCAACCACTAACGGCCGCCGGTAATCCCGGGGAATAAAAGCGTAATCGTTGGTGCCGATCACCATACTGACGTGACCCGGCGCCAGCAGCGCATCGATGCGGTTATCAGGCTGTCTCAGCAGGCTGGTCAGCGCCGGAATAAGGGTAATGTGCTGACAGAAGAAGAAGAAGTTAGCGACCCGCTGCGTTTTTGCCAGCTTTAAGGTGACGGCCATCGCCGGCATCGTGGTTTCAAAACCCAGGCCAAACAGCACCACCCGTCGCGTCGGGTTACGCTGCGCCAGCTTCAGTGCGTCCAGCGGCGAATAAATGATGCGTACATCCCCACCCTGCGCACGGGCGTCAAGCAAGGAGCCGGCCGCACCCGGCACGCGCATGGCGTCACCAAAGGTGCAAAAAATCACCCCGGGTTCGCTGGCGATATCAATGCAGCTATCGATACGGTCCATCGGTAGCACGCATACCGGACAGCCTGGTCCATGGATAAACTCAAGGTTGGCCGGCAGCAGCCGGTCGAGGCCGAATCTGAAGATCGCATGAGTATGGCTGCCACACACTTCCATAATACGTAGCGGACGACGATTGTCATGGGGCAGTAGCGCGCTGCGGCTGCGCAGACGCTCCGCCAGTCGCATGACTTCGCTCGCATCGCGGTACTCGTCAACGAAGCGCATCGGGTCGCTCCTCACCATACAGCAGCGCGGCGACGTCGGGCTCCATCTCGTGCATACTCTGTAACGCCGCCAGGGTATCCAGCGCTTGCTGCTGGTCGATCACGCTCATCGCAAAACCTACGTGGATCAACACCCACTGACCAATGCGGCTGCCGCCGTGCCGATCAAGGCAGCCAACCAGCGTCAGATCGACGTCGCGCGTTACGCCGCAAACCTCAGCTCTGGCGCTGGTTTCGCTGATTATCTCGCAGATCCTGCCGGGAACGCCTATGCACATCGCTGCGCCTCCAGCCAGCCCAGCCAATCAGCCATGCCTTCCCCGCTGGTTGCGGAAAGCAAAATAATCTCAATATCCGGATTTACCTCGCGGGCGCAGGCCAGGCATTTATCCACGTCGAAATGCAAAAAAGGCAGCAAGTCGATTTTGTTCAGCAGCATCAGCGAAGCGGCTGCGAACATATGTGGATATTTAAGCGGCTTATCCTCGCCTTCAGTTACCGACAGCAGCGCGACCTTATGACGCTCACCAAGATCGAATCCGGCCGGGCAGACGAGATTGCCGACGTTCTCGATAAACATAATGCCGCCTTCGGCAAGCGGCAGACGCTGCATCGCATCAGCGACCATCTGAGCATCAAGGTGGCAGCCCTTGCCGGTATTGACCTGAATCGCCGGCGTACCGGTGGCGCGAATGCGCCGAGCGTCATTGGCTGTCTGCTGGTCACCTTCAATCACCGCACAGGGAACGCAATCCCGCAAACGCCTCAGCGTTTCGGTCAGCAGGGTAGTTTTGCCCGATCCGGGGCTTGAAACCAGATTTAACGCCAGCTGGCCGGCAGCGGAAAAGCGCACCCGATTGCGCTGCGCCAGACGGTTATTTTTATCCAGCACATCCAGTTCAATTTCTACCATTTTGCGCTGGCTGAGGCCGGGAGCGTGCGTTCCTGCCTCGCCCTGACCGTAATCCAGGCTACCCGCCACCACTTTGCAGGCGGTAAAGCCGCATATCATGACATTATTGAGCCGCAACGGCCGCCGTATGTAAGGGGCGAAGGGCACACCGTGGAACGCTGAATAGAACGTTTGCTCATCGCCTTCAATAGACTGGTTGCCATGGGCGCAACCACAGGTGGTACACATAATTTACTCCTGTTCAATTTCCAGCCGCATGATATGCAGCCCGTCATCCGCCACAATGTTCAGGTCATCGCTGCCACACTGCGGACAGCGTCGTACGCGCCAGGAGCGGAGCTGAACATAGTCCTGACAGCGGCGACACCAGCATTCGCCCGGCTGTTCTTCAATATGCAACGCACAGCCCTCAGCAACGGTGTCGCGGCAGACAAGTTCAAAACAGAACGCCAGCGCGCTGCTTTCCACGCAGGAGAATGCGCCAACGCGCAGCCATACTCCGGTGACCCGACGGGTTTTGTGCCGCAGCGCCTGCTGTTCGATCAGCTCCAGCGCCCGCTGGCAAAGGGTAAGTTCATGCATAAAGCATCTCTGAATGGCTATTCGCCGGGTATATGCAAGATAGATGCCATCTGATAAGGCGCCGCGGCGCTACCGGCGGCCATTTTGCGCGTTGCGGCCGACAGGCTTCAGCAGCGGGCTGGCAGCGTCAAAGATGACGACCTGACATGTCATCATCGATGCCTGCGGCGGCCGGAATAAAAAATACAGCTTAAAATCAATAACATAAAAAATGGCACGGAATGTGCTTGGGGGTGAGTAATTTCATTACCGGATCGATGACGATGATACTTTCTGAACTCGGCGAAAAAGCGGATTTCATTGCCAGACGCCGCCGCGAATTGAACACCCTCTGGCATCAGTACGGCAACACCCTGACTCAGGCCATTACCCAAACGAAGACGCCACTCCATCTCAGCATTAATTGCAGTACAGATAACGGCCTGAGTTTCTGGCTTTTTTCGCACTTTCTCATCGCCGTCCGGCCCGATGCTAACTTCAACGATCACCGGCTGTACTACAGGCTGGAAACGCGCGAAAACCAGCCTGTTGCCGGGCTTGGCGAAGCCCGGTTGGGAGATGATGGCCTGCTGGACGGCGCAATCAATATTCGTCAAAAGGAGGCAGTTTTACTGCACTTCCTGCATCAGGTTCGACCGGTTTACGACCTGCTGTATCAGGCGGTTGAACGTGGTGAATCGCTTAAAACTTCCAGCTTTGAGCAACTGTTTCATCAAGCAAAATCAGCCTGAGAAAGTGTCGAAAATGACACTTCAGGCAGACTTTCGTCAAAAATGACCGTGACCCGAGGATAGCCAGTGAATCGTTTTGTTATTGCTGATTCAGATCGTTGTATAGGCTGCCATACCTGCGAAGCGGCCTGTTCTGAGCAGCATCGCCAGCAGGGTTTGCAAACCCAGCCCCGCCTGAGCGTCACCTTTAATCGTCAGTATTCCGCACCCCAGCTATGCCGCCAGTGCGAAGATGCGCCCTGCGCGCAGGTGTGCCCGGTAAACGCCATTACCCGCAGCGACGGCGCTATTCAGTTAAACGAAAGCCTGTGCGTCAGCTGTAAGCTGTGCGGCATCGCCTGCCCTTTCGGCGCTATTACCTTTTCCGGCAGCCGCCCGCAGGGTATTGCGCCTGGCTGTAATACCTCACTGGCCGCCGCGCCCCCGACCCAGCCAGCGGCCATCAGCCCGTTTCTTGACTGGACAGCTGGCATACGCGCTGTCGCGGTGAAATGCGATCTGTGCCATTTCGATGAACAGGGGCCGGCGTGCGTTCGCACCTGCCCAACTAACGCTCTTAAGCTGATTGATAACCATGATGTTGACCGCGCCAGTCGGCGTAAACGTCAGCTGGCAGTCACCGCGTTCCCTGCCGACCTGTCGCTATTAACCGCACTGCGCGGAGAGAAAGAATGAACATCACGATATTGATAAGCGGGGCGCTGCTGCTGCTGATTTTCAGCGGACTGCTGGCCGGGGTGCTGACAAATTGCAAAACGCTGAGCGGGTTGGTTGCCGGTTTTGGCGGCGCACTGGGCTGTCTGGCACTGCTGCTGGTGAGCGTGTTCTCACTGACCGGCAATGCGCCGCTGGCGGTGCCATTTTTGGGCCATTGGCTGCTACGGCTGTCACCGCTAAACGCTTTCTGGCTGCTAGTCATCGGCTTGCCGGGACTGTTCATCAGCCTGTTTAACCTTGACTGGCTGCGCCAGCGCCAGACGCGCGCTGAAGGCTTGTTGATAAATCTACTGCTGGCGGCGGCGGCGCTGGCGGTAATGGCGGAAAATCTGATAACCCTGGTGCTGATGGCGGAAGTGATGGCGCTGTGCGCGCTGTTCCTCACCGGCAGCCGTGAGTCAGGCAAGCTGTGGTTTGTTCTGGGACGGCTGGGCAGCCTGCTGCTGGCGCTGATGTGCATTCTACTCTGGCGCACCTACGGTACGCTGGATATGTTCAGCCTGCGGCTGCTGATGGCGCACCTGCCGATGAGCGATAGCGTACGGCTACTGGGGCTGGTGGGCTTCGGGCTGCTGGCCGGCATTATTCCGCTGCACGGCTGGGCGCCGCAGGCACATGCCGGCGCCTCTGCGCCCGCCGCGGCGCTGTTTTCAGCCGTGGTAATGAAAGTCGGCCTGTACGGCATCCTGATCCTCTCTTTGCTGGATACCGATGTGCCGCTCTGGTGGCCGCTAACCCTCATGCTGCTCGGCATGCTAACCGCCTTTATCGGCGGACTGTATGCGCTGATGGAGCACAACATTCATCGCCTGCTGGCTTACCACACCCTGGAAAACATCGGCATTATTCTGCTCGGGCTGGGCGCAGGCCTGATGGGCTTTGCGCTGCATTCACCGCTGCTGATCGCACTGGGTATGGTGGGCGGCCTGTTTCATCTGTTCAACCACGGCCTGTTCAAAACGACGCTGTTTCTCGGCGCCGGTACGCTTTGGCTGCGCACCGGCCTGCTGGATATTGAAAAGCTGGGCGGCATCGGTAAGCGCATGCCGCTGATCTCATTAGCCATGCTGACAGGGCTGATGGCCATGGCGGCGCTGCCGCCGCTCAATGGCTTTGCCGGCGAATGGGTTATCTATCAGTCCTTTTTCCACCTCAGCCAGCAGCCTCAGCTGTTCGCCCGCCTGCTTGGCCCACTGCTGGCGACCGGGCTAGCAATCACCGGCGCACTGGCGGTGATGTGCATGGCAAAGGTTTACGGCGTGACCTTCCTCGGCGCGCCGCGTTCAGCGGCGGCGCAGCAGGCTCTGCCCGCACCTCCGCTGGCGAGCGCCGTGGTGGTGACGCTGGCGCTGTGCTGCATTGCATGCGGCGTGGCAGCGCCCTGGCTGCTGCCGCGCTTCGCTCCGCTGCCCCTCATGCCGCCAGTCATTAACCATACCGCCGTTTTCCAGCCGGTGATGGCATTGATGCTGATAAGCGCCATGCTGCTGCCCTGCATTTGTCTGCGGCTGTTTAAAGGCGCCCGCTTACCGGCGCGCAGAAAGGGGAGCGCCTGGGCCTGCGGTTATCAGCATGAAGCCTCGATGGTTATCACCGCCCATGGCTTTGCCCAACCGGTAAAAGCGGCTTTCGCGCCGTTAATAAACCTGCGGCGGCAGCTTAACCCGGCGCGCTGGCTTTCCTGCTGGCAAGCGGAGCCGCTGCCCGGTTTGTTTCGTCGGCTGGCAGCCATCGAACTGGCCGTACTGCTGGTTGTTCTGATCACACGGAGTCTCTGATATGACCTGGTTAATTTTTCCCGCTTTACAGGGACTGGGGATGTTTCTGCTGGCGCCGCTACTGTCCGGCGTCAGCCGCGCAGCGCGCGCGCGCCTGCACAACCGGCGCGGTCCCGGCGTGCTACAGGAGTATCGCGATCTCATTAAGCTGCTGGGTCGCCAGAGCGTTGCGCCAGCGGCCTCCGGCTGGGTATTCCGTCTGATGCCGCTGTTATTAGTCGCCGTGATGCTGACCATTGCCGCTTCACTACCGGTAGTCACGATAGAAACGCCATTGCCAGCCTGTGGCGATCTGATCACCTTGATTTACCTGTTCGCCATCGCTCGCTTTTTCTTCATCATCAGCGGACTGGATAGCGGCAGCCCGTTTACCGGCGTCGGTGCCAGTCGTGAAGCGATGCTCGGCGTACTGGTGGAGCCCGTTCTGCTGCTTAGCCTGTGGGTGGTGGCACAGCTGGCCGGTTCAACCTTCATCAGCCAGATCGCCAGCCGGATCTGGTACTGGCCCCGGGCTGAGAGCCTGACGCTGCTGCTGGCGCTCGCTGCCTGCGCCTTCGCCAGCTTTGTTGAGATGGGCAAGCTGCCATTCGACCTCGCCGAAGCGGAGCAGGAGCTACAGGAAGGGCCGCTATCAGAATACAGCGGAGCCGGTTTCGCCATCCTTAAATGGGGTGTCAGCCTCAAGCAGCTGACGGTGCTGCAAATGTTTCTCGGGGTCTTTTTCCCCTGGGGTGAAATGCAGGTCTTCTCTGCGGCGGGGCTGGGGCTGGCGCTCATTCTGGCTCTGATCAAACTGCTGGCCGGCGTGCTGTTCATCGCCCTGATTGAAAACAGCATGGCGCGACTGCGCTTCACTGCGGTGCCCCGCATTACCTGGGCTGCTTTCGGCCTGGCCTTTTTAGCCCTTGTCTCCTTGCTGGCGGCGTGATTTTAGAGAACCAACCATGTCTGAAGAAAAAACAGGACAGCACTACCTTATCGCACTGAATCAGTTTCTGCCCGGCGCGGTGCTGGAACAGGCCTGGCAAACCAATGATCAGTTAACTATTACGGTAAAAATCGACGCCTTGCCACAGGTAGTTGAATATCTTTACTACCAGCAAGGCGGCTGGCTGTCGGTGCTGTTCGGTAACGACGAACGCCAGCTTTGCGGCCGCTATGCGGTTTACTACGTGCTGTCGATGGAAAAAGGCACCCGCTGCTGGATTACCGTACGCTGTGAAGTGGATGCCAGTAAGCCGGAATTTCCCTCGGTCACGCCACGGGTACCGGCTGCGGTCTGGGGCGAGCGCGAGGTACGCGATATGTACGGGCTGATCCCCGTCGGACTGCCGGATGAGCGCCGCCTGGTGCTGCCGGACGACTGGCCGGACAGCCTGTATCCGCTGCGTAAAGACAGCATGGATTACCGCCAGCGCCCCGCGCCGACTACCGATGCGGAAACCTACGAATTTATCAACGAACTGGGTAGCGAAAAAAATAACGTGCTGCCGATCGGACCGCTGCACGTTACATCAGACGAACCGGGCCATTTTCGCCTGTTCGTTGACGGTGAAAATATTATCGATGCCGATTATCGCCTGTTTTACGTGCATCGCGGCATGGAAAAGCTGGCGGAAACCCGCATGGGCTATAACGAAGTGACCTTCCTGTCGGATCGGGTGTGCGGCATCTGCGGTTTTGCCCACAGCACCGCCTATGCCACCTCGGTCGAAAACGCGATGGGCATTCAGGTGCCGCCGCGCGCCCATGCCATCCGCTCAATCTTGCTGGAAGTTGAGCGCCTGCATTCCCACCTGCTTAATCTGGGGCTGGCCTGCCACTTTGTCGGCTTTGACTCTGGCTTTATGCAGTTTTTCCGCGTGCGCGAAACGTCGATGAAGATGGCCGAAATTCTCACCGGCGCGCGTAAAACATACGGCCTTAACCTGATCGGCGGCATCCGCCGCGACATGCTGAAAGAAGACATGATCGCCACCCGCCTGCTGGCACAGCAGATGCGGCGTGACGTTCAGTCGCTGGTGGATATGCTGCTCAGCACCGCCAACGTTGAACAGCGCACCGTCGGCATCGGCCGTCTCGATCCGCAAATTGCCAGAGATTTCAGCAATGTTGGCCCGATGGTGCGCGCCAGCGGCCACGCGCGCGATGCCCGCGCCGACCATCCTTTTGCCGGCTATGGCCTGCTCCCGATGACCGTACACAGTGAGCAAGGATGCGACGTCATCTCCCGCCTCAAAGTCCGGATTAATGAGGTCTTTACCGCCCTCAATATGATTGATTTCGGCCTTGATAACCTACCGGGCGGACCGCTGCTGGTGGAGGGCTTTACCTACATTCCGCATCGTTTTGCCCTCGGTTTTACCGAAGCGCCGCGCGGTGATGATATCCACTGGAGCATGACCGGCGACAACCAGAAGCTGTGGCGCTGGCGCTGTCGCGCAGCAACCTATGCTAACTGGCCCACCCTGCGCTACATGCTGCGCGGCAATAAGGTGTCAGACGCGCCGATTATCATCGGCAGCCTCGATCCCTGCTATTCCTGCACCGACCGCATGACGGTGGTCGATGTGCGTAAGAAGAAGAGCCAGGTGGTGCCTTACAAAGAGATCGAGCGCTATGGCATTGAACGCAAAAATTCGCCGCTGAAATAATCGCTGCCGCCATGTCCGCGACGACAGGACGCACGGCGGCAGCTAACCGGAGCTGGTATGTTTAATTTTCTCAAAAAAACCCTTAAAACCGGGGTGGTCACCGAGCGCTATCCACTGGCGCCGCTGGCGGTAGATAAAAATCTGCGCGGCAGACCGCAGCATAATTCGCAGCAGTGCATCGGCTGCGCCGCCTGCATTAACGCCTGCCCGTCCAACGCGTTAACGGTTGCGACCGACAGCCAAAGCAATCGGCTGCAATGGCAGCTTAACCTCGGCCGCTGTATCTTCTGCGGCCGCTGTGAAGAGGTCTGCCCGACCACCGCAATCCGCCTGTCGACGGAGTTCGAACTGGCGGTGTGGCAAAAAGCGGATCTTCTGCAGCAGGCCAGCTTTGCACTGTGCAGCTGCCGGGTGTGCCACCAACCCTGGGCGGTACAAAAGGAGATTGATTACGTGATTGCCATGCTGCGGCAAAATGGCGACGAGTACGCCGAAAGCCAGCGTGAAAGTTTTGAAACCTGCCCGGCATGTAAACGCCGTCAGGGGCTGATGGCAGCGCAAAGCGGCCTGGGTCGGGCCGTGCGGGAGGCCTGCTGATGTCTGAACTTCTCACGCCGCGCGATCGGCAGGGAATGCCGCAGCCGCTGACCCTCGACAGCACCATCGCCCGCCTCAAAACCTCGCTGCTGAAAAACATTAAGCGTTCGGCCTACGTCTACCGCGTCGACTGCGGCGGCTGCAACGGTTGCGAAATCGAAATCTTTGCCGCGCTGACGCCCATTTTCGACGCCGAACGCTTTGGCATTAAGGTGGTGCCGTCACCGCGTCATGCCGACATTCTGCTGTTTACCGGCGCGGTAACCCGTTCGATGCGCATGCCGGCGCTACGCGCCTGGGAATCGGCGCCGGACCCGAAAATCTGTATTTCCTACGGCGCCTGCGGCAACTCCGGCGGCATCTTCCACGATCTTTACTGCGTCTGGGGAGGGACCGATAAAATCGTCCCGGTGGATGTCTATATTCCCGGCTGCCCGCCGACGCCGGCGGCGACGCTATATGGCTTTGCCATGGCGCTGGGCCTGCTGGAACAGAAGATTCACGCCCGTCAGCCCGGTGAGCAGGACGATCAGCCGGCTGAACTGCTACACGCGCAGATGGTGCAGCCGCTGCGGGTACGCATCGATCGTACGGCCCGTCGCCTGGCTGGCTATCGCTACGGACGGCAGATTGCCGACAGCTTTATGCATCATCTGCCGCAGGGCGATGACGCTATTGCACGCTGGCTGGCAAACGAAAACGATCCACGGCTGACGGAGATCGTCGATCAGCTGAATCAACTGGTGGTGCAGGAGCGTCTGCCATGACCGGACAAGTAATATTCAGCCAGCTGCGCCGTAAGTTTATCGACGAGAGCCAGCAGACCTCACCGCAGGCACAGCAGGTGATCTACTACGGGCTGGCGATCGGCCATCATCTGGGGGTCATTGACTGCCTGAGCGCCGCGCTGACCTGCCCTCTACAGGATTACCACGACTGGATCGCCACCCTGAGCGAGGGGGAGGCGCGCCGTAAGATGGAGGGCGTCGCACGCTACGGCGAAATTGTTATTGATAACCAGCACGTCGCTATGCTGGCAGGCGCCTTCGATGTGGCTTTAGCGCGCCAGAGTCCGCAGCAGCTGGCGTGGAGCCGCAGCCTGCTGGAAATGCTGCACAGTATTCACCGGGAACAGGCTATCTATCTGATGGTAAGGCGGCAAAATGACTGATGTTTTATTGTGCGTCGGCAATAGCATGATGGGGGATGACGGCGCCGGCCCGCTGCTGGCAGACATGTGCCGCCAGCAGCCGCGCGGCAATTGGCGGGTGATTGACGGCGGCAGTGCGCCTGAGAACGATATAGTCGCCATTCGCGAGCTACGCCCCGCGCGGCTGCTGATAGTCGACGCCACGGATATGGGATTAAATCCCGGTGAAATTCGCCTGATCGACCCGCAGGATATCGCCGAACAGTTTCTGATGACCACCCACAATATGCCGCTCAGTTACCTGGTGGATCAGCTTCGCGAGGACGTGCAGCAAGTGTGGTTTCTTGGTATCCAGCCGGATATCGTCGGTTTCAGCTATCCGATGACGCCGGCGATAAGAAACGCCGTCGTAACGCTTTATGCCAGCCTTGAGGATCGCGACGCCCCCGGCCGCTTTCCCGCCCTGTGATGAAACCTGACTTCGCGTAATGCACAGGCAAGCAGCATCGACAGCTGACATCGACAGCTGACATCGACATAAGTGTCGACGTCAGCTGCCCGACGCCGCCAATTGCAATAAAAACTCTATAAAACAAACAAATAAAAACTGGCACGATTTATGAATATTCCCCGGCAGTCGCTACAGCCGGAGAAGTGAATGAACCGTTTTATTATTGCCGATGCCAGCAAATGCATCGGGTGCCGCACCTGTGAAGTCGCCTGCGCGGTGTCCCACCAGCAAACCAAAGATTGCGCGGCCCTGACGCCGCAAAATTTCCAGCCGCGTATCCACGTCATTAAGGGCGTTAACGTTTCTGTCGCCACCACCTGCCGCCAGTGCGAAGACGCGCCCTGCGCCAACGTCTGCCCTAATGGCGCCATCACGCGTCATAGCGATCATGTCTACGTTGAACAACAGCGCTGTATTGGCTGCAAAACCTGCGTGGTTGCCTGTCCTTACGGCGCAATGGAGGTGGTATTACGTCCGGTAGTACGCAACAGCGGCGCCGGACTGAATGTGCAGGCAGATAAGGCTGAAGCCAATAAGTGCGATCTTTGCCAGCACCAGCCGGACGGACCTGCCTGTATCCGGGTCTGCCCGACCAACGCCATTACCTGCGTTGATCGCCAGAAGCTGGAACAGCTCAGCCAGGAGAGGCGTCGACGCGCGGCTCTGGACGGTGCTTCGATGCTGGTTTTCTGATCAGCCCACGCTATTTTCCCCTGTTAAAAACGGATCTGTCTGATGAAAAAGATCACCAGTGTTTGTCCTTACTGCGGCGCAGGCTGCAAATTAAAGCTCGTTGTCGAAAATAACAAAATTATTCGGGCGGAGGCTGCTAACGGCACCACCAATCAGAATCAGCTGTGCCTGAAAGGCTATTACGGCTGGGATTTTCTCAATGACACCGGCCTGCTTACGCCGCGCCTGACTCAGCCGATGATTCGCTATCAAAAGGGCGGCAAGTTCCAGCCAGTCAGCTGGGACGAGGCAATACGCTACACCGCGCAGCGGCTGAGCGAAATCAAGCAAAAATATGGCCCGCGCGCCATCATGACCACCGGCTCTTCACGCGGCACCGGCAATGAAACCAACTACGTGATGCAAAAATTTGCCCGTGGAGTGCTCAACACCAACAACGTCGACTGCTGTGCGCGCGTCTGTCATGGGCCGAGCGTTGCCGGCTTGCAGGTTACCCTCGGCAACGGTGCGATGAGCAACTCGATTAACGATATCGAAAACTCGAAATGTTTACTGGTTATTGGCTATAACTGCGCCGATTCGCACCCGATCGTGGCGCGACGCGTGATAAAAGCCAAAGAAAACGGCGCGCGCATTATCGTCTGCGATCCGCGGCGTATTGAAACCGCACGCATCGCCGATCAGCACTTACAGATTCACAACGGCTGCAATATGGCGCTGGTGAACGCCTTTATTCACGTGCTGCTGGAAGAAGACCTTTACGATAAAGATTATGTTGCTCGCCACACCGAAGGCTTTGAGGAGCTGCGCGAGGCGGTAAAAGATTACGCGCCGGAAAAGGTCGAGCTAATTGTCGGCGTCAGCGCGCAGCAGATCCGCCAGGCAATGCGCACCTATGCCGCAGCGCCGTCCGCCACCATTATGTGGGGAATGGGCGTCACTCAGTTCGGCCAGGCGGTTGATGTGGTCAAAGGCCTCTCCAGCCTGGCGCTGCTGACCGGAAATTTGGGACGCGAACACGTCGGCGTTGGTCCGGTACGCGGGCAAAACAACGTACAGGGCGCCTGCGATATGGGCGTTATTCCCAATCAGTTCCCCGGCTATCAGAACGTTACCGATGAGCAAATTCGCGAAAAATTCGCCCGCGCCTGGGGCGTTGATCCGGCGTTAATGGACGACCAGCCAGGCGTACGTATTACCGAAGTGCCGCATATGGCGCTGGAAGGTAAAATCAAAGCCTATTACATCATGGGGGAAGACCCATTACAGACCGAGGCGGACCTCGGCCTGGTGCGCGAAGGCTTTGATGCGCTTGATTTTGTGGTGGTGCAGGACATTTTTATGACCAAAACCGCCGAGACGGCGGACGTGCTGCTGCCCGCGACCTCCTGGGGTGAGCACGGCGGCGTGTTTACCTGCGCCGATCGCGGGTTCCAACGTTTCGAGAAGGCCATCGAGCCGCAGTATAACGTTAAGCGTGACTGGGAAATTATCAGCCTGATAGCCAGCGCGATGGGTTACCCGATGCATTATGAGAATAACCAGCAAATCTGGGATGAGATGCGCGAACTCTGCCCGCAGTTTTACGGCGCCACCTACGAGAAAATGGGCGACATGGGGCACGTGCAGTGGCCATGCCCGACGGTTGATCATCCGGGAACACCTTATCTCTATCAGGACAATCAGTTCGATACCGCCAGCGGTAAAGGCAAGCTGTTTGCCGCGCCGTGGCGCAAGCCCGCCGAGTTGCCGGATGACGAATATCCGCTGGTGCTGTGTACCGTTCGCGAGGTAGGCCATTACTCCTGTCGCTCAATGACGGGCAACTGCGCCGCGCTGCAGTCGCTGGCCGATGAGCCGGGCTTTGTGCAAATCAATCCGCAGGATGCCGCTAAAGCCGGCATCAGTGACCGCCAGCTGGTGTGGGTCAGTTCGCGGCGCGGTAAAGTTATCAGCCGCGCCGACGTTAACGAGCGTATTAACCAGGGCGCGGTGTATATGACCTATCAGTGGTGGATCGGCGCCTGCAACGAACTGACGCAGGATAACCTCGATCCGATATCTAAAACGCCGGAAACCAAATATTGCGCCGTTAACCTCAGCCGGATTGACGATCAGCAGTGGGCGGAAAACTATGCTCAGACCACTTACAGCGCCATGAAATCACGCCTGCGCGAAGCGGTTACGCCTAATTAAGGCAATCGCCAGCAGGCGGGACCCCACATCTCCCTGCCGGCATTGACCCGCCCCATGGCGGTTAGTCTCTGGCTAACCCCCTGCGCTCATCTTTCTTATTTTGGCAAATATGACCCATTTTAACGGCACAATATTGCACGTTCGCGGCAAAGTTCAGGGCGTCGGCTTTCGTCCCTGGGTATGGCGACTGGCCCATGAGCTGGCAGTGACGGGCGACGTCAGCAATGACGCAGCTGGCGTAGTGATACGTCTCGCCGGAGACGCCGACACCTTTATCCGCCGACTCCGGCAGCAATGCCCGCCGCTGGCGCGTATTGATGAGATTATCAGTGCGCCCTGGCGCTGGTCACAGCGACCACCACATTTCACCATCCTCCCCAGCAGCGCTGGCGCGATGAGCACCGGGGTGGTGCCGGACGCAGCCACCTGCCCTGACTGCCTGCGTGAGATGCAAGACCCGACGCAGCGCCGCTACCGCTATCCCTTTATCAACTGTACCCACTGTGGCCCGCGCTTCACCATTATCCGGGGAATGCCTTACGATCGCGCCGCAACCACCATGGCTGACTTTCCCCTTTGCCCGGCCTGTGCGGCAGAATACGCTTCGCCCGGCGACCGACGCTTCCATGCCCAGCCGCTGGCCTGCCCTGAATGCGGACCACAGCTAAGCTGGCAGGCGCCCGGGCAACCGGCTCAGGAAAAAGAGGCGGCGTTGCAGGCGGCAATCGCCATGCTCAACGACGGCAAAATCGTCGCGATTAAGGGGCTGGGCGGCTTTCACCTGGCCTGCGATGCGCAAGACGAAGCGGCGGTGCGGCGCCTGCGCCAGCGTAAGCAGCGCCCGGATAAACCGTTAGCGGTAATGCTACCGCAGCAACGCGCAGAAGGACTTCCCCGGTCGGTGCGGGCGCGACTCAACACGCCTGCGGCGCCGATCGTGGTGGTCGATAAGCAGGCTCTGGGGCTGTGTGAAGCGGTGGCGCCAGGGCTGAATGATGTCGGCATTATGCTGGCCGCCAATCCGTTACAGCATCTGCTGATGGACGGCGTACAGCGGCCGCTGGTCATGACATCCGGCAATCGCAACGGCCTGCAGCCGGCCTTGAGCAATGCTCAGGCGCTGAGCGATCTGGCCGCTATTGCCGACGGCTGGCTGCTGCACGATCGCGAGATCATCCAGCGGCTGGATGATTCGGTTGTCTACGCGAGCGGCGAAACGCTGCGTCGCGCCAGAGGGATGGCGCCAGATGCATTGGCGCTGCCCCCCGGATTTAAACCGGCGCCGCCGCTGCTCTGCCTAGGGGCAGAGATGAATAACACATTCTGCCTGACGCGCGGCAATCAGGCGGTTCTCAGCCAGCACCTGGGCAACCTCGACAGCGAGGGCGTACAGGCCCAGTGGAATCAGGCGCTGAGCAGCCTGCAGCAAATCTGGCAGTTCAGACCGCAGCTGATCGTTACCGATGCACATCCGGGTTATTACACCACGCGGCTGGAAATACATCCGGACACGCCGCGGATGAAAGTTCTCCATCACCATGCTCACGTGGCGGCCTGCCTGGCTGAGCACCGCTGGCCGCGCGACGCCGGCGAGGTCATCGCCCTGGTACTGGATGGCCTCGGCTGGGGAGCGGAGGGGGCGCTGTGGGGCGGAGAATGCCTGCGCGCGGACTACCTGCACTGCGTGCGGCTGGGGGGCCTGCCCGCAATCGCCCTGCCCGGCGGCGATCTGGCGGCGCGAGAACCGTGGCGCAACCTGCTGGCGCAGTGGCACGCGTTTGTCCCTGACTGGCCGCTGCGGCCTGAGGCTGCAAGGCTGCATGCCATGCCCTGGCAGCCGTTGGCGCGCGCCATTGAGCGCGAGGTTAACTCACCTGTCGCCTCATCGGCGGGAAGACTGTTTGACGCCGTTGCCGCCGCCGTCGGCTGCGCCCCGCAGCGGCAAAGCTATCAGGCACAGGCGGCCTGTCGCCTTGAAGCGCTGGCGCTGCAAACCGGATCGCTCAGCCATCCGGTGACGCTGCCATTTGCTGACGGCAGCCTGGACATGACCACCTTCTGGCGCCAGTGGCTTGACTGGCAGGCGCCTGCTGCCGCGCGCGCCTGGGCGTTTCACGATGCGCTCGCCTGCGGGCTGGCGCAGATGGCCGCTTATCACGCCCGCCGCGCCAATATTGCCACTATTGTCTGCGCCGGCGGCGTCCTGAACAACCGCCTGCTGCGCCAGCGTCTGCGACGATGGCTGGCGGATTACCATTTGCTTTTACCGCACGCGTTGCCCGCCGGCGATGGCGCCATTGCTTATGGTCAGGCGGTGATTTCCGCCGCAACCTTCTCTTAATTAAGGAAAAATGATGTTCCAAATACCGGATGCCAACCGCTCGCCGGGCGCGCTGCTGATGCTGGCATTAACCCTGCTCAATCTGTTTGCCTGGGGACTGGCGTTTTACCTGTTTCATCATACGCCTGCGCTGATGGCGGCCAGCCTGCTCGCCTGGTGCTATGGCCTGCGTCACGCGGTAGATGCCGACCATATCGCGGCTATCGATAACGTGACGCGCAAAATGATGCAACAAGGGAAGCGTCCTTGCGGCGTGGGCGCCTGGTTCTCACTCGGGCATTCAACCATCGTGGTGCTGGCCTCGATAGCCATTGCGGCGACCGCCAGCGCCTTTAGTCAGAAAATGGCGTGGTTTCAGGCGGCTGGCGGCACCATCGGCACCGCCGTTTCCGCCTTCTTCCTGCTGGCAATGGCGCTGGTTAATCTGGTTATTCTGCGTGACCTGTGGCGGCGCTTTGCCCGTCTCAAACGCGGAGAAGCCATGGCCGATAACCGGCAGTCGGCCACTGCCACGGCTGGCGGCGGTCTGGCAAGCTGGCTCTATCGTCCGGCCTTCCGGCTGGTCAGTAAAAGCTGGCATATGTATCTGGTGGGCTTTCTGTTTGGTCTGGGATTTGATACCGCCACCGAAATCGGCGTGCTGGGTATATCAGCCGCCAGCGCCGCCAGAGGGATGTCACCCTGGGCAATCATGATTTTCCCGCTGCTTTTTACCTGCGGCATGGCGCTGATTGACAGTCTGGATAACCTGATGATGGTCGGCGCTTACGGCTGGGCGTTTAACAAACCCCAGCGCAAGCTCTATTACAATATGACGATCACCGGAACGTCCGTTGCGGTCGCGCTGGTCATCGGCGGACTGGAGGCGCTGGGGCTAATGGTGGACAAGCTTGCGCTCACAGGCGGGTTCTGGCAGCTGATCGCCACCCTGAATGATAATCTGAGCAATGCCGGATTCGCGATCGTCGGATTGTTTATTGCCTGCTGGCTGTCGTCGTTACTCAACTATCGCCTGCGCGGCTATGACGCGTTAACCCGCCGCTGAAATGAAATCGCGCCATCCTCAGAGCCAAAAAAAACCACGCCAGCAAGGGCGTGGTTTTCTGGTCGACCCGCAGTATCGGTCGCTGCGTTAACGATTAAAAGTGGTAGTTAACGCCGACTAACATCGCCGTATCGCTGCTGCGATTGCCTTCACTGGCGGAAACTTTAACCGTCGCGCCCAGGTTTGGCGTGATGCCCGCATCAGCACCGATGCTTAATGCCGCAGCCTGCAGTTTTTTACCGTGTGAGCGCTGGTAGTCCATGGCGCTGAAGCGGCTATTATCGGTCACATCCGCAATGTAATTAACCTCCGCCCACGGCATCAGTTTTACACTACCCAGAGCAAAGTGCACCGTGGTGCGCAGGCCTGCGCCGGCATACATATTTTCCCGCTGGTTATGACCGAACTGACCAGCCTGATCGCTGAAGCTGTGCGCATCAGTTTTATTCCAGCCTGCCAGAATATAAGGCTGGACCACCAGCTGCTGCAGCGGTTTAATCGCCACGCCGGTGCGCAGTTCAGCGCTATAGCTATTGCCGTGCGTGCCGCCATTCAGCTGCTGCTTGCTACCATCGGTCGTGGCCGAAACGTTTGCAGCCTTCAGCGAGTAGCTCATATCGCCCCATGTCAGGTTACCATTGGCAAACAGGCCCAGGTTATCACCCAGATTTTTCTGCCAGCCGCTGTACAGGGTGTAATAACGCCCGCTGACCCGGTTATGAAACTCCGCACCGTCCCCGCGATCGGCAACTTTGGTACGGGTATAGCCAAAAGCCAGGCCGGTTGTCAGCTGTGAGTCATCAGCAAGTTCGCTGGTCCAGTCCATCCCCAGCATGGTGCCCTCAAGCTTGCCATGATAGCCAGCATCGCCGTGCTGGGAGTTATTCTGGCCGATATAGTCAGCCCAGACGTTGGCGCCAGGCTGACGCTGATTAAACATAGCGTCTTCATCGATTTTGCTAAAACGCTGGGCCACGCTGGCGCTGATCGCTTTGCTGCTGCGCTGGGCTGCATTCAGGTTCGCCTGCGCGCCCTTCACATCACTGGCCAGCGTACTGCGCTTAACTGCCAGCATCTCCTCGGTGGTATTAGCCGACCGGCTCATCCCGTGCAGCGTCAGGTCATAGTTCCAGGCGCCTTTACGGGCCGTCGCCTGCTGGCTGCCGTTAGCAAACTGCGCCTTCATGCTGCCGCCGCCGTTGTTGGTCCAGTGGCCAAGCTCGTGCTCACCCTCTGAGGTTGCAGCAGACAGCGTTTTCACCGTCGCACTGTTATTACCTGACAATGCATCGTTGACGAAGAACTGGCTTTCGCTATCCATCACCAGCTCGGAAGAACTTAGCTCTGATGCGTATAACGCCGAGGCGCCCGTAAGATCGATTCTCGCGTTGCGGATAGCCCGGGTATCCAGCTTACTGTGGTCGTCGGCGTAGATATGCGTGAAGTTATGAACTGCGCCGCGATGTGAACTGCTGCCATCGATGCGCAACTCACTGTCGTTACCCGCCGCGCTGATGTCGCCTTTTACTTCTGAGTGGTTCGTCAGCTGAACCCGGTTCTTACCCTTACCAAGGGTAATATTACCGTCAACCGTTGAGTGGTTAACCGCGACGTCGGTGCTGCCTGTCGAGGCGGAACTATCCAGATTGCCTTTTACTTCTGAGTTGTTCAGAGCGACCTGGCTCGCACCGCTGCCGCTCAGAATAATATTTTTTACGCTGCTGTCGTTCAGTCTGAGGTCAGTTTGCTTGCTGTCATTAAGCTTAATATCGCCGCCAATGCCAGACTTCTGCCCAATATCCAGCTGTGTTTCTTTACCCTGAATATTGATGCCGCCTTCAAAGGTCGATGCGTCTATAAATACTTTTGATTGCCCCGCCTCGCCGATCGCGATGGCATCACCAGAGTTAGCGGAGTTCTTTTGATGAGAATGAATAAAATGGAGTTCGTTTTCCTCACCTTTGAAACGCGTCGCGCCCGTAATGGTCGAGTTTTTTATTAGTGCATGTTTAGCTGCTTTATTTTCTGCTGAAATATCACCATTAAGCGTCGAGTTGTTAACGGATAAGATTAAAATGCCCTTATCATCGCGGTCAAAATAGATCGAATCGCCTGACGCGTAGTTTTTATTTTTTAAGCCGTGGCCTTCAGGATGTGAATCGTAGTTTTTATCTTTCTGTACACCCTTGAGCGTGGCACCATCCAGCACCAGAGTCGTGTTCGTGGTGTCATTCTTATTTCCGCCTTCGATAAAGTCAGCCTGGGTATTTTTTATTGAAAGTGCTTTATTACCGTGCTTACTGAAATTGATGTAATGATTGCTTAAATTCTGATTAGCAATAGAAGCATTGACTTCATCCCCCATATAAATATTGCCGTTATCAGGATTAGTATGAAGCACCACATCGCCACTGTTTGTAGTGGTTGTTGCAGCATTGGCTAAAGAAGTAACACCCGCGCCAGATGTAGCCATCAGCGCAATAATAACGCCTTTAGCAATCATTGAAAGCCGTTTATTTGTCAACATGTTAAATATCCCAATTGTCTATACAGACGATGTGTATTAAGTGAAGAATGACTGAATTTATTATTAAAAGTTATGACGACCTTCTTTAGGTAAATAGAAGCAAGTCAGTAAAAATATGCTGACTATGCTTTATTCAATGTTCTCATCTATACAGGTAATTTTTTCTCTGAAGAAGGCAATCAACTGATGCGACAAAAATACCGTTTCACGCCCGGATGGCATATCTGACTAGTACGAAAAAAGACGGTTAAGGTATTGGCCGAACAGGCAGCGCGCCCGACGAGGGAGTGGCAAAGGGGGGACAGGAGGCATGACGAAAAAAAACCGGCCCTTAGGGGCCGGTCTCTGGTGACGCTCAGGGCAATTTCTGCCCTTCATCCTGATCGACTGCGAAACAGGCGATCTGCTGATTGTTGTAGGCTTTCAGCCGTGGCTGAAACTGGGTACAGGTCTCAAAGCGCCGGCGGCAGCGGGCGTTAAACGCACAGCCCGGCGGCGGATTCAGCGGACTCGGCAGCTCGCCGGTCAGCTTGATACGCTCGCGCCGGTCTTCCGGATTAAGGCGCGGGGTGGCTGACAGCAGCGCCTGGGTGTATGGGTGACGCGGGTTGGCAAACAGATCTTCTTTGCTGGCCTTCTCCACGCAGCGTCCCAGGTACATCACCATCACTTCGTCAGCGATATGCTCCACCACCGACAGATCGTGCGAAATGAACACGTAGGAAAGGCCCATATCCTGCTGCAAATCCATCATCAGGTTCAGCACCTGCGCGCGCACTGAGACGTCCAGCGCCGAAACCGGCTCATCGGCAATCAGCACGTCCGGGTCGAGCATCAGGCCGCGGGCAATGGCAATACGCTGACGCTGCCCGCCGGAAAACATATGCGGGTAGCGGTCGTAATGTTCGGTTTTCAGGCCGACCTTCGCCATCATTTCCAGCGATTTTTCCTTACGCTCGGCCCTGCTCAGGGCGGTATTGATTTGCAACGGCTCTTCAAGGATCTGGCTGATCTTTTTACGCGGGTTCAGCGAGCCATAGGGGTTCTGAAACACGATCTGAATCTTCTGGCGCCGCAGCTTCTGCGCCTGCGGATCGTGCTTGAGCAGGTCCTGCCCCTGCCAGTAGAGCTGCCCTTCCGTCGGTGTTTCAATCATCGTCAGCAGTCGGCCCAGGGTCGATTTACCGCAGCCGGATTCACCCACCACGGCCAGAGTTTTCCCGCGTTCGAGATCAAAGGAGACGCCGTCGAGGGCTTTAACCAGGCGCTCAGGCGCAAACATCCCTTTTTTTACCGGGTAGTGTTTTTTGAGATCAATCGCCTGCAATAGCAGGGTTGAATTGTTCTGTTCAGGCATAGGTCGGTCTCCCGGCATCATCCAGTGGGAAATGGCATTTCGACTGACGGCCAGGAATATCGCGTAATTCCGGTTCTTCAGTACGGCAACGATCGGTGGCATAGGGGCAGCGCGGGTTAAGCAGGCAGCCCGATGGACGATCGTACTTACCGGGTACCACGCCCGGCAGTGAAGCCAGACGCGCCTTATCGGTCGCGAACTCCGGCAGCGCCCGCAGCAGCGCCTGGGTATAGGGATGGCGCGGCGCTTTGAAAATATCCGTTGCCTTGCCGCTTTCCACCACCTGCCCGGCATACATCACGATGATGTGCTGCGCCGCTTCCGCCACCAGCGCCAGATCGTGGGTGATCAGGATCAGCGCCATATTTTCCTGGCGTTGCAGATCGAGCAGCAACTCGATGATCTGCGCCTGAATGGTAACGTCCAGCGCGGTCGTCGGTTCATCGGCAATCAGCAGCTTTGGCCGGCAGGCAATCGCCATGGCAATCATCACGCGCTGGCTCATACCGCCGGACAGCTGATGCGGATAAACATCGAGCCGCGAGGCCGGATCGGGGATGCCGACCTGGGTCAACAGGTCAATGGCCCGCTGGCGCCGGGTGCGGCGGTTACCGCCCTGATGCACCTTAATGGCTTCCATTATCTGGTAGCCCACGGTGTAGCAGGGGTTGAGGCTGGTCATCGGATCCTGGAAAATCATCGCCACTTCAGAACCCACCAGCTGGCGGCGCTGCTTTTCCGAAATGCGCGTCAGGTCGCTCTGGTTAAACTCCAGCTTTTCCGCCATCACTTTGCCGGGGTAATCAATCAACCCCATAATGGCCAGCGAGCTGACGGATTTACCGGAGCCGGATTCGCCGACGATACCCACCACCTGGCCCTGCTCAACCTGATAGCTGATGCGGTCCACGGCGCGGAACGGTGCTTTTTCATCGCCAAAATGCACCGAAAGCTTGTCTACATTTAATAACGCCATCGGTGGCCTCTTACTGCTTGAGTTTCGGGTCAAGGGCGTCGCGTAAACCGTCGCCCATCAGGTTAAATGCCAGTACCGTCAGCAGAATGGCGACCCCGGGAAAGGTCACCACCCACCAGGCACTTTGCGCATACTGCAGTACGTCGGAGAGCATGGTGCCCCACTCCGGCGTCGGCGGCTGCGCGCCCATACCCAGAAAGCCCAGCGCGGCCATATCAAGAATGGCGTTAGAAAAACCGAGCGACGCCTGAACAATCAGCGGCGCCAGGCAGTTCGGCAGAATATTGACGAACATCTGACGAACGGGACCGGCACCGGCAACGCTGGATGCGGTGACATAATCGCGGTTGACTTCCACCAGCACCGCCGCGCGCGTCAGACGCACGTAGTGCGGCAGCGCCACGAAGGTCAGCGCGATGGAGGCATTAACGATCGACGGGCCGAAAATCGCCACCAGCACCAATGCCAGCAGCAGGCTCGGCAGCGCCAGCATAATATCGACCAGACGCATAATAGTGGCATCCACCGCACCACCGACGTAGCCAGCCAGTAAGCCGAAAATGACGCCGAGGATCAGCGACAGCACCACCACCAGGCAGCCGACCAGCAGCGAAAGGCGGGCGCCGTACATCAGGCGCGACAGCACGTCGCGGCCAACGTCATCGGTGCCAAGCACAAATTGCCAGCTGCCGCCCTCCTGCCAGACCGGCGGATGCAGCAGCGCATCGCGGAACTGCTCTGCGGGCGCATGGGGTGCCAGCACGCTGGCCAGCAGTGCGATCAGGATCATGATAACAACGTAAACCAGGCCAATTACCGCGCCTCTGTTGCGTTTGAAGTAGTGCCAGAACTCTTGAATGGGCGTCATTGGCGTTGGAGCGACGCTGACACTCTCCGGTGTTACTTGAGAAGACATGCGGCCCCCTTATTTTTTATGACGAATGCGCGGATTTACCACGCCGTACAGCAGATCAACCAGCAGGTTGACCAGGATAATCAGGGTCGCTACCAGCAGCACGCCGCCCTGCACCACTGGATAGTCGCGGCGTTGCAGACCATCGATCAGCCAGCGCCCGAGGCCCGGCCAGGAGAAGATGGTTTCTGTCAGGATAGCGCCAGCCAGCAGGGTGCCGACCTGCAAGCCGATAACCGTTACCACCGGCAGCATCGCGTTACGCAGCGCATGGACCACAATCACGCGCATACGCGTCAGCCCCTTGGCGCGCGCGGTGCGAATGTAGTCTTCGCCCAGCACTTCCAGCATTGAGGAGCGCGTCATACGCACGATCACCGCCAGCGGGATGGTGCCCAGTACGATAGCGGGCAGCAGCATGTGCATCAGGGCATCTTTAAAGTCGCCCGGCTCGCCCCAAATCAGGGTATCGATCAGCATAAAGCCGGTAAGCGGCTGGCTGTCATCGAGGAAAACAACGTCGCTAATGCGTCCGGAAACCGGCGTCAGATTCAGCTGTACCGAAACCAGCATGATAAGCATCATGCCCCACCAAAAAATTGGCATTGAGTAGCCGGTTAGCGCCAGGCCAACGGCGGTATGATCGAACACTGAACCACGTTTTACCGCCGCCAGCACGCCAACCGGAATGCCGACCACAACGGCAAAAATCATCGCGCAGATACCCAGTTCCATCGTGGCTTTAAAGCGCGGCACGAACTCCTGCCAGACCGGGATACGGCTTTTCAGCGAAAGACCGAGGTCGCCATGTAAGATACCGTAGATATAGTTGACGTATTGTTGCCACAGGGGCTTATCGAGGCCGAGAGCGGCCATCAGCTGGGCGTGTCGTTCTGGTGTAATTCCGCGCTCTCCGGCCATAATCATTACCGGGTCGCCGGGGATCATATGGACAAACGCGAAGGTTAACAGGGTGATACCAATAAACGTCGGGATGACAAGTCCCAGACGTCGGAGTATGAACTGCAGCATAATCCGGATTCTCTTCTGTGCGCTGACGAGTGTCGCGTCAGGCGCTTTTGCTCACATCTTGCAATCGGGTGAAGCCAATCGCGGCGCAGATAAACTGTGCCTTTACCATTTTTGTTCCCAAGGGTGATGAACCGCTTTCAGTGACCGCATCGGATGGATGGCGGCTGAAAACAGCCAGGCAGCCTCGTTGCCGCCTGCGGGCTGGCAGAACCAGCCCTTACAGGAAATGCCGATTGGGCCAGTCAATGCTGGCCCTTATTGTTATTCCTGAATATCGACGTTATCGAAGTGATGCTTACCTAACGGATCCACCACGTAGCCGGTCACTTTCTTGCTCACCGGCTCAAACACCGTTGAGTGCGCAATAATCAGCGCCGGAG
Source organism: Izhakiella australiensis (assembly GCF_002006995.1). GTDB lineage: Bacteria > Pseudomonadota > Gammaproteobacteria > Enterobacterales > Enterobacteriaceae > Izhakiella > Izhakiella australiensis. The sequence goes on from NZ_MRUL01000005.1 coordinate 42,668, forward strand.
ACTGGTCATGCATAACCACCTGAGCCTGCTTATACAGCTCAACGCGTTTGTTATGGTCAGACTCAGAACGGGCAGGCTGAATCAGGTTCTCAAACGACTTGTCGCACCAGCGCGAATAGTTGGAACCGTCTTTAGCCGCCGCGCAGCTGAACAGGGTGGCGAAGAAGTTATCCGGATCCCCATTATCACCGGTCCAGCCCATCATCACAGTCTGATGTTCACCCGCTTTGGCGCGCTTGAGATACTCGCCCCATTCGAAGGTAACGATTTTGGCTTTAACGCCAATTTTCGCCCAGTCAGCCTGGATAAGTTCGGCCATGCGGCGCGCGTTCGGGTTGTACGGACGCTGAACCGGCATCGCCCACAGGTCAATGCTAAAACCATCCGCCATGCCGGCTTCTTTCAGCAGCGCTTTGGCTTTAGCCGGATCGTAGCTGTAATCCTGCACCGCATCGTTGTAGCTCCACATGGTCGGCGGGATCAGGTTTTTCGCCGCCACGCCGGCGCCGTGATAGACGGCATCGATGATCGCTTTCTTATTCACCGCCAGCGTCAGCGCCTGACGCACCTTAACGTTATCCAGCGGTTTCTTCTCGGTGTTATACGCCAGGTAGCCAACGTTCAGGCCCGGCTGCGACATCAGGTTAATATTTTTATCCTGCTTCATGCTTGCCAGGTCGGCCGGGTTTGGATACGGCATAACCTGACACTCGCCTTTCTGCAATTTGGCATAGCGCACTGAAGCGTCTGGCGTAATTGAGAACACCAGGCGGTCAATCTTCGGCTTGTTGCCCCAGTAGGTTTTATTCGCCTGATACAGAATGCGCGAATCTTTCTGGTACTGCAGCAGCTGGAACGGACCGGTACCAACCGGGTTCAGGTCCAGCTTCTCCGGCGTGCCAGCAGCCAGCATTTTGTCGGCGTATTCAGCAGACAGAATGGAAGCGAAGTCCATACCGAGGTCAGCCAGGAAAGGCGCTTCCGGACGCGTCAGCGTGAAGCGAACGGTGTAATCGTCCACTTTTTCGATTTTGCCGATCAGCTTCGGCATATCCATGCCTTCGAAGTACTCGTAGCTGCCGCCGGAAACGTTATGGTACTTGTTGTTTTTATCCAGCTGACGCTCGAAGGAGAAAACCACGTCATCGGCATTAAAGTCGCGCGTTGGTTTGAAATCTTTAGTGGTCTGCCACTTCACACCCTTACGCAGGTGGAAGGTGTAGGTTTTGCCGTCTTCGCTGACGTCCCATTTTTCCGCCAGGCCCGGCTGCACTTCGGTCGTACCGGTTTTGAATTCGACCAGACGGTTATAGATTGGCACCGAGCTGGCATCAAAGGTGGTGCCAGAGGTGAAGAGCTGTGGGTTGAATCCTTCCGGAGAACCTTCTGAACAGTAAACCAGGGTTTTTGCCTGAACGCCTGCGGCAACGGTCAGAGCGATCAGGCTCAGACCCACCTTTAGCACCCTCTTTTTCGCCAGGGTAATACTCATGCTTATGCTCCAATGTGATGTGTTGTTGTGTGCGTACGGCGGAACGATATTTTTTTAGTTGAGCTCCGGCGCGATGCCTTGCGGCAGTAATGCAACGCGGGCGATCTCTTTTTTTATTCTGACTGCGTGGAATCCATCAGAGAAATCTGCAAGCGCGGCATTGTGGCATAAATTTGTCAACAGATTCATCCAACGTCAATACAAGTGTAAAGTATTTACACAATGTGTGAGAAACAGCAAGCAAACAATAAAGACACGTTTTTATTACAAAAGCAGTTCAACACGCCACTACAATGCACCATTTACAGCTAATAATTTCGATCAGGCTCACAAGCTCCACATTTCACGTTGCGAAAAAAGAATTAGTTTTTACCGCGCGACTCGCCGTTTTCAGGCAATCACAGCGGTAATCCGCGATTGCGGTAGCGAAAAATAGTGCAACATCTGCATAAGAAACGATCAACAGATCGCTAACCAACTGTCAGATTAAGCCTTGCGTTTAGCGGCGACAGGCCATGCCCCTTCTGTTTCCATTTATTGCGTTCTTATTGATCAGCGATGTGGTTGAGTGCCAGCGCTATGGCCAGCAGCATTGCGTTGTTGACCGCCGGTGTCTTTGTCCGCTCAGCCCATCGTGGTGAGCTTGTGGGAACAATAATTTAATGTTTAGTGAAACCGGGCTTTATGCAGAGCCTTCATGGCGCGCCATATCAGCGTGCTGAAAGACTTATGAAGCAAACCTTCCCTGGGTAGCAATAGAAGGTGATGACCTGTTTTGAGTTGCAATGACAAAAAATTTATTGTTTTTCGATAATTTTAAGTTGCTATATTATCGTTATTCGATAATAATTCATTTCGCAGTCTGAAGAGCTAATCAGCAGTTGCCAGCGCAATACGCCTTAGCAGGAATTTACATATGAAATGGGAAACAACGCACATGGATAAAGGATCAAAAATTACTTTTTGGTGTAAACTGATGGAAAGCATCTTATTGATTGCATTGCTATCTATTCCATTGTTTAACCAAATTGCTATCGCACTCCAGTCGGGGGATGACATTAAGCTGATGGGGGGAATGTTATATAAAGAATGCGAACGCCTTTCAGGAGGCGCACCTTATACAATCACATCAGCCGTAATTGTCTTTTTCGGCGATGTCATTTTCAGCATCATTCTCTGGCAATTTCGCCAGATTTTTAAAAACATTCGGTCAGGAAAAATTTTCACCAAAAATCAAACAAAACGCATTTCCGTATCCGGCTGGTGTTTTATTGCGCTATCGATTTATTCGATTACTATAAATCTATTAATATCACTTATTCAAAGCACTGACGAAATCACAAACTATTACATAACCCTTGATGATCTTATTTATTTCCCCGTAGGCGTAGGGTTGGTAATCTGTAGCTATGTACTACATCTGGCTACAGTGATGAAAGAAGAACAGGAGTTAGTAATATAATATGCCAATCATAGTACAACTTGACGCGATATTGAAAGCCAGAAAAATGACAGCTAAAGAACTGGCTCAGATTATCGATATCACTGAGGCAAACCTGTCTATTCTCAAGTCGGGAAAAGCGAAGGCCATACGATTCTCAACGCTGGAGGCTATTTGTCAGGCATTAGATTGCCAGCCCGGAGATATATTGAAAAACTCAGATAATGAATAAAAAGCTCTGGATTTAAGAGCGTAAAAGTAGTGCTGGTGATTCCATACATATTGCCCGACTTTCAAGTGGAACCACCAAAAAATTTTGCTCTTCACTATGTCCATGGCATCGTGAAAATTAAATAGCACTCAGAGACCCCAGACTATGTTTATATTATATATTCCGATAATTTTATTAGCGATTTGTTTTTTCTCCCTGGTGTCTTAATATTAATTCTCATTTACCAGAAAAGAAAAACCGAAAAATTTTCTACAGAAAACCCCACATCATTAACACACCTAATAAGAGGAACCATATAAAACACCTTATATATTATCAAAAATAATGAAGGACTATTGTACAACTTTTTAATTTAAAATTTAAAACCCTATTAGCACATGGAGAGTAACTGATGTCTATTTTAAAAAATATAGCATTTACACTAGCAATTTTAACTTCATCAAATGTCTGTTTAGCGGATATGGTCACATTTGGCTATGCGCAATCCAGCCAACTGAAAAGTGAAGGAAAATCAAAAAATGGAATATATAAAAACCCCATGAAGGGAATTAACATCCTTTATTTGAAAGAAGGTGAAGGCAATACAGGTGCAATGCTTACGGCTAGTTATCTTACTCACAGGGAGAGTTCATCCCAGGCACCATTTAAGCCTCATCATTCATCATACTATAGTCTGGGGATAGGCCCATCATTTAAGGTGAGTGAATATTTGACGCTGGCTCCTTATATTGGTGCCGCCTATATTTCAGACGAGGAGGAAAACATGCCAAAAAATCAAAAAAATATTAACGGAAGGAAACGCACCCGATCGAAAAGTATTTTTAATGGGTTAGATTCTCAGTATGGTGTAATCGGCGGCTTAAACTTATTTATTACGCCGTATGAAAAAGCGGTGTTCAAAGTTGGCTATGAATATGCCAAATTCAAAAATACTCAACAGGGCATATTTAGTGTAGGCCTGGGTATTAAGTTTTAAGCTAAATTGTCACGGGGTCCACGGGCAGGACTGGGCACACTACCCCGGTAAGCGTTCTTGCCGTGACATTGGGTTGACTCCACGGTGAGGGGAGAATCTGCCAACTATTGCGCTATCACTCCATGATACGGCACGCAGGACCTTCACATTACGATCCCATTCATAAGAGTGCGTTTAATAAGTGTTGCAATGAATATGATTATTATATGAGCACATGTCCGCTATGTGCATAATTCACACCATGCCCACCGCCCGGGAATCAAGAAACCGATAAAGGCTGCTACGTCTGATGAATGTTAAAAAGATAAAAACTATTGTTGCCGTTGTATTTTGTCTATGTTTTTCAGGCTACGCGGGCGCAAGCACCCGTGCCTATACTCCCCTGGCAACCCCCGTGGCAGATGCGCCTGATGTGGTCGAGTTTTTCTCTTTTTACTGCGGCCCCTGCTTTCAGTTTGTTGAGCATTACCCGGTGGTTGAAAAAATCAATCAAACCCTTCCGCAAGGGCAAACGGTGACTCAATACCATATCAGCGCGATGGGAAAACTTGGCAATGAGCTGAGTGAGGCCTGGGCGGTGGCGTCGGTAATGGGTGTCGCGGATCGGGTGGAAAAACCACTTTTTATCGCCGTTCAGCACGATCGGAGCCTGCACAATACCGATGATATTAAGGCTGTTTTTCAGCAGGCTGGCGTTAGCCCCGAACAGTATGACGGCGCACGGCATAGTCTGTTAGTGCGTGCTTTTATAGCCCGCCAGCAAGCGCTGGCTGAGGCATTCCGGGTCACCGCCACGCCATCCGTTTACGTTAAAGGTCGTTATTTGATCAACAACGCAGCAATAAAAGCTGATACGCCGGATCAGTATGTCGGGGCTTTTGCAGATCTGGTTAACACGCTGCGGAAAAATGACCAAGGGTAGCGTATCGTTCAAAAACGGGTGCCGTTTTAGCAAACCTGCACCAACAGGCTTTTCTGCACCGAACGGATGAAGCCCACCAGAGTGAGCCGCAGGGATGCGGCGAAAGTGAGCGCTGCGTCGGGAACGCCCCGTACGGCGGCCCCTCATTGCTGCAAGCCCGGAACCCGGTCAAAGAAGCCCGGCTGCTTTCCGCACCGGCACAAGCACGTCCGTGTGGTGAGACTACGCAAACGGCAGACCTTCATTGCTGCAAGCCCGGCACCCAGGTCGCAGAAGGCCCGGCTGCTTTCCGCACCGGCACAAGCACATCCGTGTGGTGAGACTACGCAAACGGCAGATCCTCATTGCTGCAAGCCCGGTACCCAGGTCACAGAAGGCCCGGCTGCTTTCCGCACCGGCACAAGCAGCACATACGTGTGGTGAGACTACGCAAACGGCAGACCTTCATTGCTGCAAGCCCGGCACCCCGGTCGCAGAAGGCCCGGCTGCTTTTCGCACCGACACAAGCACATCCATGTGGCCTGACTACGCAAACGGCAGACCTTCATCGCTGTAAGCCCGGCACCCAGGTCATAGAAGGCCCGGCTGCTTTCCGCACCGGCACAAGCAGCACATACGTGTGGTGAGACTACGCAAACGGCAGACCTTCATTGCTGCAAGCCCGGTACCCAGGTCACAGAAGGCCCGGCTGCTTTCCGCACCGGCACAAGCACGTCCGTGTGGCCTGGCGCACGGCCATCCCTGGCCGCGAGCCTGCTGAAATCAGCCGGGCCTTCTCCTCCCCCGTAAGCTTCTTCATCGCTTTCAGTAAAAAAAGCAGTTCTGCGCCGGACTGAAGGCGGCAACCTGGTTTTTGCTTTGTAATAAAAAACGGATGCCGCTTTCAGCAAACCTGCATAAACAGGCTTTTCTGCGCCGAGCGAATGAAGCCCCCCAGGGTGAGCCGCAGGGAGGCGGCGAAAGTAAGCGCTGCGTCGGGAACGCATCGCGAACGGCCCGTACGGCGGGCTACATGCGTGAGGGAAGGGCGCAGCCACGCAGAAACTGCCGGAAGTCCGGGGTCAAGGGGCCATGACGTTTGATGGCCCCTTGCCGGTCGCCCGCAGCGGCGGGCAACTATGCCACCTGCCTGGCAGGCGAACGGAATACTCCACCAAAGGTAAAAGCAAAAAAACCTGCTTTTTCAAGCAGGTTTCAGACTGCTGACAAAGTCCTGGCCGTGGGGTCAGGACTTTGATCTAATAAGGTCAGTGCAATTAACGGACTGACCGCCATGCTCAGAGAGCCCGCCCCGCAGCAGTATCAGTTTGAAATGGTCACCCTTGAGGAACTCGTTCCCGAAGACCATCTGGTACGTAAAATCGACGCCACCATCGACTTTGAATTTATCCGCGACGCCGTTAAGCACCTCTACTGCGCTGATAACGGCCGTCCTGCCATCGACCCCGTACGCCTGATTAAAATGATGCTGTTGGGTTACCTCTTCGGTATCCCGTCCGAACGCCGCCTGGTGAAGGAAATTCAGGTCAACGTGGCTTACCGCTGGTTCCTGCGCATGGGGCTGACCGAAAAGGTTCCCGATGCCTCCACGCTCAGCCAGAACCGCATCCGCCGCTTCAACGACAGCGACATCTTTCAGCAGATATTCGACCATATCGTGGAGCAGGCCCTGGCCCGGGGAATGGCGAATGGTCGGGTGCTATACACCGACAGCACCCATCTGAAGGCGGACGCCAACCCGCGTAAGGCGGTGAATGAGCTACGTCCGGAAGGCGTCAGCGAATACCTGGCAGAGCTGAACGCCGCCGTGGAGGCCGACAGGAAACGGCACGAAAAAAAGCCGCTGCCCGCTGCAAAAAGGCAGCCCGCAAACGCAACCGCCGGTAAGAACACGAAGGTCAGCACCACCGACCCGGAAAGCGGGTTCATGCACCGTGATAACAAGCCGCAGGGCTTTTTTTACCTTGACCACCGCACGGTGGACGGCAGGCACGGCATCATCACCGACAGGCACGTGACACCGGGCAACGTGCACGACAGCCAGCCGTTTATCGGGCGGCTGAAGCGGCAGGTGGAGCGGTTCGGGCTGGAGCCGGTGGCGGCGGGCGTGGACGCGGGTTACTTCACGGCGTCGGTGTGTCACCTGGCGCAGGAGATGAGCATCGCGCTGGTGCCGGGCTACCGCAGGCCAAATAAGGGGCCGAATGATTATCAGAAGAAGCACTTCCGTTATGATGCGGAGCGCGACCTGTACGTCTGTCCGGCGGGGGAGTTGCTGCATTATGGCACCACGGACCGTAACGGCTACCGGCATTACCGTTCAGACAGGGCGGTCTGCGCGAGGTGCCCGGAGCGGGAAAAGTGCACGCAGAGCCGTGGCATGCAAAAAACGGTGACGCGGCACGTATGGGAGGATGCGAAAGAAGACGCCAACGCGCTGCGTCTGACGAAATGGGGTAAAAAAGTGTATGCGCGGCGCAAGGAGACGGTGGAGCGGAGCTTCGCGGATGCGAAACAGCATCACGGTCACCGTTACGCGCGGTTCCGCGGTCTGATGAAGGTGCAGATGCAGTGTCTGCTGGCGGCGACGGCACAGAATATGAAGAAGATGGCGCTGCTGGCGCTTCTTTGTTGGTTTTTACGGGCAGTGACGGGTTCAGAGGGGGCGCTGTTGCGAAACGGGACGGCAGCAGGTGTGTAAAAAAGCGAGGAACGAAAAAATGTCGCGATCGCGACCTGCGGTCGCGTTAAAACAAAAACCCCACGGAAAAACGTGGGGTTCGTCAGCACTCTGAAACCTGCTTTTTCAAGCAGGTTTCTTAATATCTGGTCGGTGAGAGAGGATTACGCATCCCTGCGGGAAGCGCCCTGCGGGCCGTTGCTAAAGCAACGTTGTCTCGCTACGCTCGGCTCAAACCTCCTTCGGAGGTTCTCATCCTCTTGTGACTACAAAGCAAAAAAACCTGCTTTTTCAAGCAGGTTTCTTAATATCTGGTCGGTGAGAGAGGATTCGAACCTCCGACCCCTTCGTCCCGAACGAAGTGCGCTACCAGGCTGCGCCACTCACCGATGGGGGCGAATCTTACTGCCTGCCAGGCCCGTCCGTCAAGGGTTTTCACGCCCTTGCCGCCCGTTTGCCTGGAAACTCAGCGGATCCGTCAGACCAGCATGCAGCGCATACGGCAGAAGGATTTACGATGCTTTTGCCACCGGTGCCGGCTGGCTGGCTGGCGGCGCTGCGCACCAGTTATTTTTCTGGTTAATACCACCATCCGGCGAGGTATAACCCAGGCAGCCCATAATAGTATCAAACAGCTCAACGTGGCGGTGGGTGGTTCCCACGCGCTGCTGCGCTTTCAGCCGTTCAAAGGCGCCTTTATTATTGGCATTCGCCAGCCAGCTGTCCGAAGCCCAGACGATCATCGGGACGCGGAACTGCTCCGGCGGCGCCATGTTACGCGGCGTGCCGTGGAAATGCATATTGTCGCTGATTGATTCACCGTGGTCGGCGGCATAAAACACTATCGCCTTTTTATTGCGCAGCTGGTCGAAAACGCTATCCAGCATATTGTCGACATACAGCACCGAGTTGTCATAGGCGTTAATTAACTGTTGTTTGCTGCAGGCGTCATCCACGCCCATGCACTCAGGTTGATAGCGGGCGAAGCTGCGCGGATAGCGCTGGGAATAGAGATAATGCGACCCTTTGGTATGCAAAATAACCAGATGCTTACCTTTAGGATGACGGTCGACAGAAGCTTTCATTTCCGGCACCAGCAGCATGTCATCGACCGGCTTGCCTTGGTTACGTTTTTCAGAGCCTATCTGCTCGCGAAAGGCGTAGTTATCAACATCGGCGTTGTTATAAAACCAGACTTCGCTTTGCATCGCATACAGCTCAGAGCTAAAGCCCAGCTCTTTTAAGACGGCAAAAACGTTCTGCTCTTTCAGCGTGCGGCCGGGGTTATCTTCGGCTCCCCCTTCGCGCACAAACATGCAGCGCAGCGACAGTTTGGTGGAGGTGTCACAGGACTGGCCTTTAAACGCCACCAGGTTTGGCTCTTTCGACAGTTTCGGCGTGGTATCGCGCTCGTAGCCAAGAATGCCCATGTGATCCCAGCGGGTGGTTTCACCAATGACAAACACCACATAGGTGTCATCCAGGCTCGCCGGCGCGGTATAGGTAAACTTCTTTGCCGGGTCGAGCAGCTCGTGATTATCAAGGGTTTCATCAAGCCGGGTATAGGCAAACAGTCCGGTTGCTGCCAGCCAGTTGGAAGGTAAATAAGAATGTACCACCACGCCGCCATAGCTCGGCAGATCGATGTTGGTCATCGCTTCCTGTGCCTTCTGGCGTATGTCGAGATAGCGCACCGGCAGCCACACCATCGCCACTACCGCCGCGAGGATCAGCAGCGGACGCAGGCGCTGACCGGGGGTGCGCATCTGTTCAATCAACGTCAGGCGCAGCCGGTTACTCCAGATCATCAGCAGCGGCAGCGCGCTGACCAGCACCATCCAGATATAAAAGTGATAGCCCACCACTTCGCCGGAGAGATCGTCTTTCGCCAGCACCGACGCGACGATGCCGTAGCCGATCACCACGTTAAAAAAGGTCATGTAGAAACTGGATGCCACCGATATCAGCACCAGCAGCGTTGCCAGAATGCGATACACCAGCTTGCCGCCGAGCGACAGCAGGCGCATCAGGAAAAAGGTTAACAACACGATTGAACTGACTTCCACCACCGCAGAGAGCAACTCAGTAAAGTTGAAGTGGGTTAACATCGGGTCGAAACGGCGGTAAAAAATCGGCAGATTAAGAAAAATACCGATATATAAAGCAAGGAAAATCGAAAGCTTTTGCTGTGTCAGTGACTTTATATAATTCATTCGTACCGGGTTCCGCCATCAAAGTTAAACAAATACTAAACACCACTCTGACTTTGCCGCTGCGACATAGTTCTGATGGGGACGGTAATTAACGCCGTTTTACGCGCAATAAAGAACATTCTGAGGGTAGTTTGACTTAGCGGGAGGCAGAAATCACATGGGATAGCGCCTCCCGATCGACCGGGGATCAGTTAATGATGTTCAGCGTCACATCAATATTGTTGCGCGTGGCGTTGGAATACGGGCAAACGATGTGCGCGGCGTCCACCAGCTTTTTGGCTTGCGCGCTGTCCATTCCTTCCAGATGAATATTCAGCTGCGCTTCGATGCCAAACCCATCGGGGATCGGCCCGATACCCACTTCACCTTCAATCCAGGCATCTTTCGGCATGGCGATTTTGTCACGACCGGCGACAAACTTCATGGCGCCGAGAAAACAGGCCGAGTAGCCGGCAGCAAACAGCTGTTCAGGGTTGATGACTTCCCCGCCGGCGCCGCCCATCTCTTTAGGCACGCCCAGCTTGACGTCCAGCACGTTATCAGAAGAGGTAGCGCGGCCGTCGCGACCACCGGTGGCTTTAGCTTTGGCACGGTAGACAACTTTTTCTAATGACATAATGACTTCCTTCGGTTGCAGGTTAATATTATGTGCGATTTAATCGCACGCTACTTAATAAGCAATAATAAGTTTACGCGGCGTAATAACCCTCACGCCCTTCTTATGCGTTCAGATTGTCACGCAGGGTTTCCAGCTGGCGCTTAAGCGCCAGCAAGGTGTCGCTATCGCAGGCTGATGCACACTGTACCGCCTGGGGAAAACCCTCCGCCTGGCGACGTAGCGCCCGACCCTCTTCCGTTAGCCTGACCGCCACCTGGCGCTCGTCCTGGCGCGAGCGCTGGCGGCTTAACAGGCCGGCGCTTTCCAGCCGCTTCAGCAACGGCGTCAGGGTGGCTGAATCCAGAAACAGGCGTTCGCCAATCGCTGAAACGGTAATATCATCGCGCTCCCACAGCACCATCATCACCAGATACTGCGGATAGGTGATACCGAGCTTCGCCAGCAGCTGCCGGTAAAGTTTATGCACGGCGAGGTTGGCCGAATAAAGGGCAAAGCACAGCTGCTGATCAAGCAACAGTGGCGCGTTTTGCCCTTTTTTGTCATCTTGTGATGTAGTCATAGGATGAAATATAAATAGCGCACTACTTAATTGCAAGCGATATTATTGCTAAGGAAGCGAACATGAAGTATTCACTGGAAGAACGGGCGCAGCGTTTTGCCACTAAAGCCCACGCGCAGGCACAGCAGCGCCGCAAATATACCGATGAACCCTATATCGTTCATCCCGCCGCGGTGGTGGAGATTGTTCGCAGCGTAACCGACGACGAGGTGATGCTGGCCGCCGCCTGGCTGCATGATACGGTGGAAGATACCGCCACTACCCTTGCTGATCTCCGCAGCCGCTTTGGTGAGCCGGTCGCACGCCTGGTGGCGATGCTGACCGACAGCGACCAGCCGCAGGCTAAAAACCGCGCGGCGCGCAAGGCGGCGCATTTTCAACATACCGCCAGAGCCTCGGCCGATGCCCAGACCATCAAGCTGGCGGATATTATCGACAACACCCGGGCGCTTATCCATTACGACCCTGAGTTTGCCCGCGTCTACCTGCTGGAAAAGCGCCTGCAGGTTGCGCTGCTTAGCGCCGGAAACGCTGCGCTGCGACAAACGGCCTCAGAAATAATTGAAAACGGCATTCAAACGCTGACCGAACCACCCCATAACGTGCCGCACAGCTGGTTTTCCCGCGAAGAGCGCAAGTACCGGTAAACCGACCCCGCTGGGCGAGGGCCTGGCGGACGATATCAATATCTGCCTGCGGCCACATCAGAATCAGGCAGCCTTATAATATTTTTTCCGCTATTCTTATCCCACAATACCGCTGACGCTCATTTTTTAGTACGACTTGTCCCGGTGCCATGCAGGGTTTAAAACAGCCTGAGCAATCTTTTTAGCAACAGCAGGCCGGAAAACAGATGAGGCTCACTATGAATCAGCGTTCGCAAGCCCCGCCTTTAGCCAATATGGTAACCGCAGCGCGCATGATTTTATTCGGTTTGATCGGATTATCCATCGTTATAACCGCTGCAAACGCCGATGCCAGCGAGCACAAAACCGCCGTTCCCCAGCCCCCTACGAAGGAAGCCAGCAAAGAAACGCTGTCGCCCGATAAGCAGCCGCTGGTCAGGCGGGTCCTGCGTAAAATTGCCCACTGCGGACCATTTCGATTCCTCGGCCCCGACGATGCACCGGAAAAAAACCGCCATAGCGTACCCAATAAAGACGCAGAAAAAATGCCCTGGGCCGCCGCGCTATCCGTTGGCGAATGTGAAAAGGAAAAGGTTGGAAAAGGCAGTTCTTAGTAGCGGCACAGCGTACCGGCAGATAGCAGAATCTTAGCAGCGAGCAAATGAGCAGTAGCCCGGCGGCGACTCGCTGAAGCAATGTGGCAATCCAGCCCTCAGCGACCCCGCCGCTGCGAGCAAATTAGCAGCAGTCCGGCAACAATCGCCGTCATGCCCAGCAGCTGCAGCCAGCTGAAGCTGTCGTGAAAACCCGGTAGCCAGAGCGCCGCCAGCCAGACCAGTACGTAGCTCAGGCTGAGCAGCGGATAGGCGCGGCTCAGCGGCATCTGGCGCAGCGCGACAAACCAGCACAGCATGGAGGCAGCGTACGCCAGCAGGCCGCCGAGCAGGCTCAGCGCGGGTAAACCGGTCAGCTGCACCGACTGCAGCCACAGCAGCGGCGAGGTAAGCGGCGGTAGCTGCACCATCGCCCATTTCATCAGCAGCTGCGCCACGCTGACTAATACTACGCTGGCGCCTGCCCACAGATAACCCTTCATGCGCTGAGTCCCATCAGAACAATACCGCTAACGATCAGCACAATGCCCAGCTGGTGGCGACGATCGATTTCTTCCTGCCAGATGAGCCTGGCCGCCAGCGTCACCAGAATAAAATTGAGGCTCAGCATGGGATAGGCGATACCCACCGCCAAGCGCTGCAATACTTGCAGCCAGACCAGCATCGCGCAGCCCAATAAAAACAGCGCCAGCATCAGCCAGCGCAGTATATCAATGCGCCGCGTTTGATGCGCGGCCTGCTTCTGGCACAGCTGGCCGCCGCAGCTAAGCAGGCTGGCCAGCACCAGCAGCAGATAACTCATGGCTGCTTCATATAGTAAAACAACACTAAACGTCCCTGGCGCCAGGTGAAGTCGGCATGGGGCAGTTTGAGCTTGTTAACGTCTTCTTCGCGATCCAACTGCAGCACCAGCGAAACGTTGCCTTCCAGACGCGCTTTAGCCAGCCAGGCGGGGAATGCCGGCTCATCGATGTACTTGCCGCGCGCATCCGGGTACGCCAGGCCATAGGCCAGTTCACCTTTTTCGCTGTACATTTTTATATCGGCGCGCTTGAGCTCCCAGCCAAGGGCGGCACCCAGCCCGACGGAGTCAGTCAGCACGTAGCGGCTGTTTGCCAGCCGATCGTGGATTGCGGTGATAAACGGCTGCGGCTGCTTGCTGCTGGTATGCTGCGGCAGGGCAAAGTTATACAGCAGCGCAATACCCAGCGGACAGGCCGCAGCCCAGTGCCAGCGGCGGCTGGGATCAACCAGACTGAGCCAGCCCGCAAGCGCCCAGACGGCAAACGCCAGCACGCCCAGCAGCACCTGTGGAATTTCATAGTGCGCATACAGCGGGTGCTTCGCTACGCCCCAGGGCGCCAGGAATACAACCATCGCCAGTATGCAAACCAGCCCGAATATAAGGTTGATAACACCGTTGATTTTAAAAGCCCTGACGCCAGTATTCAGCAGCGAACAAGCGTACTGCGCCATCAGGATTGCCAGCGGGGCAAAGCACGGCAGAATATAGGTCGGCAGCTTTCCTTTGGCGATGCTGAAAAACAAAAACGGCATGACCATCCAGCCAAGCAGATAAAATGGCGCGCTGTTGCCCGCTCGCCCTTTCCAGCCCAGCTTCAGCGCGCCCGGCAGCAGCGCCAGCCACGGCAGCGATCCGGCTAACAGCACCGGCAGGTAGTACCAGAAGGGCGCCTTGTGCTGAGCATCGGATTCGGCAAAGCGCTGAATGTGCTGGACCCAGAAGAAGTAATGCCAGTAGTCCGGCTCGCGCTGCGCTATGGCCACAACCCAGGGCAGGCTAATGGCAAGGGCGCTGAAAATCGCCAGCCAGCCCCAGCACAACACCGTTTTCCAGCGCTTCTGGATAATAACCCAGGGCAGCACGCCAATCACCGGCACCGCCAGCGCCAGAAAGCCTTTGCTCATAAAGCCCATGCCGCAGGCAATGCCCAGCAGTATCCAGCTTGAGACGCGCACGCTGACCTGCGGCGTAGTCACCGCCAGCCAGAAAAAGCACATGGCCGCGGTCATCCACAGGGTAATCATGGGGTCGAGGGTGGCGTAGGTACCAATGCTGTAGACCAGCAGGGTAGTCAGGTAGATAACCCCCGCCATCAACGCGGTACGGCGGTTTTGCCAGATACGTCCCGCCAGCCAGTATACGCCAAGCGCGCTAAGGCTAATCGAGAACACGGAACCAAAGCGCACGGCGAAGTTATCATGGCCGAATATCAGCTGGCTCAGATTATTGATCCAGTAGCCCGCGATCGGCTTTTCAAAATAACGCACATCAAGAAAATGCGGCACGATCCAGTTGCCGCTGGCCAGCATTTCACGGCTGATTTCGGCATAGCGGGTTTCATCCGGCTGCCAGAGTGGGCGAAACTCAAGGGGGATCAGGTAATAAAGCGCAAAAAGCAGTAGTAAAAGCCAGCCTTTTTGTTTTGTTGACATTGTTAATTACTCATAACCTGTTGGCAACCCAACCATCCTTCGCGCCCGGTCAAACTGCCGCGCACGACTTTGCCTGTGGGTAGTTGTGAAATATCTTCCGGCAGCAATTCACTCAGCGGGCAAAACTGAATACCCGCTTTCTGCGCCATTTCCAGTAGCTGCTCAAACTGCTGATGCAAAACAATACCTTCCACTTCAGCGTGAATGGTATAAACCGGCGTACCTTTATCCTGAAGTATCTGCTGCAGAATAAACGGGTTGTAATTTTCCCGACTGGTAAGCGTACCGACGGCCTCATCCCAGGTGGGCAACGTCACCGGGATCTGCACCGTGCCGGTTGCGCCGCTTTCCAGCAGTGGCAAAAAAGGCCCGGAACCGCGGCAGTCGCTGTTGTAACGGAAATGGAAAGGCTCTTTGGCTTCCACCACGCGCTGGTCGGCACGCCAGCCGGCGACGGCCGAGCAGCTTACCGCCTTACCGCAAATTTCCGCTAATGCCTGATGGGCCAGGCTTATCTGCTGATGCAGTTTTTCCGGCGGCCAGACCCCGGCCCACGTCTGCCAGGCAAAATGATCCCAGGCATGTAATCCGACTTCGTGCCCGGCGGCGGTATCGCGAATAATCTGCGGGTGGCCGCGCCCGATGCGCCGTCCTGGCCAGGCGGTGCCGGCCAGCAGGATATCCCAGCCGTATAGCGAAGCCGCGCGGGATCGTAACATCTTCCAGAGAAACTTTGGCTTAACCAACCGCCAGAGATGGCGGCCCATATTGTCCGGCCCGACGGTAAAAAAAAAGCTGGCCCGGACCTGGTGCGCGCTAAGAATTTCCAGCAGGCGCGGCACGCCATCACGGGTGCCGCGCCAGGTGTCCACGTCGACGCGTAAACCGACTTTGATCATTTGTCGATCTCAGCCAGGTCCACCGTTTTCAGGAAGAAATCCAGGGTTTCATCAATGGTTTTCTTCATGTCGATATCAGGCGTCCAGCCCAGCAGGCGCTGCGCGTTGCGGATGCTTGGCTTACGGTGCTCAACGTCCTGATAGCCTTTACCGTAATAGCTGCTGCTTTCTACTTCGCGGAAGCCGGCGAACGGCGGGAAATGCTGGCGCAGCGGGTGTTTCTCAAAGCTTGCCAGCAGCATTTCCGCCAGCTCGCGGATGCTGGCTTCGTTGGTCGGGTTACCGATGTTGATAATCTGACCGTCGCAGTTGTTATCCTTGTTCTCAATAATGCGGAACAGCGCTTCAATACCGTCTTTGATATCGGTAAAGCAGCGTTTCTGCTTGCCGCCGTCGATAAGCTTAATCGGCGAACCTTCCACCAGGTTAAGGATCAGCTGGGTAATCGCGCGCGAGCTGCCGATACGCGCCGCATTCAGGTTATCAAGACGCGGTCCCATCCAGTTGAAGGGGCGGAACAGGGTAAAGCGGAGGTCCGCTTTGTCGCCATAGGCCCAGATAACACGGTCAAGCAGCTGCTTGGAGACCGAATAAATCCAGCGCTGTTTGTTAATCGGCCCGACGATCAGGTTTGAATTGTCCTCATCAAACACCGAATCGGTGCTCATGCCGTACACTTCCGAGGTTGACGGGAAAATTATGCGCTTTTTGTACTTCACACAGTCGCGGATAATCTTCAGGTTTTCTTCAAAGTCCAGCTCAAACACCCGCAGCGGATTACGGGTATATTCAATCGGCGTAGCAATGGCCACCAGCGGCAGCACCACGTCGCATTTCTTGATGTGGTATTCAATCCACTCGGAATGAATGCTGATATCCCCTTCCACAAAGTGAAAATGCGGGTTATCAACAAAGCGGCTGATGGCGTCGGAGCCAATGTCCAGTCCGTAAATTTCGAAGTTGTCATCCTGCAACAGGCGCTCGGTCAGATGGTTGCCAATAAAGCCATTGACCCCAAGGATCAGCACGCGGGTACGGCGCTTCACCGCGCTCCACGGCTTGCTGTTCAGCAGCGCGCTGGTTACCAAGCCCATGGTCTGCGCCAGCTGACCGCCCTGCATATAGATGCCGTTCTCGCCCTGGCCGGTTACGATTTCCAACGCATCCTGGCCGCAGGCAACAATCAGCGGATTAGCTGACAGGATAGTGCCGGGGCGCGCTGCGGGCTGGTCTTTACGTACCTTCGCCTGCCAGATAATAAATTTTTGCGTGCCGACATAGCTAAAGGCGCCAGGCCAGGGTTCGCTGACCGCGCGCACCAGATTACGGATCTGGCTGGCGGGCCATGACCAGTCGATACGGCCATCATCCGGCGTACGGCGGCCAAAACAGCTGCCCTTGCTCAGATCCTGCGGCTGTTCGCTAAAGCTACCGTTGAGCAGCGACGGCAGCGTATCGTCCAGCAAGCGCTTCGCCTCATCGCACAGTTTGCGGTGCAGGGTCAGCGCGGTGTCTTCATCATCAATCGCCAGCGAGCGCTGCGCGATAATATTGCCGGCATCCGCCTGCGCCACCATGCGATGCAGCGTTACGCCGGTTTCACTTTCGCCATGCACCAGCGCCCAGTTCAGCGGCGCGCGGCCGCGATATTTCGGCAGCAGTGAACCGTGCAGGTTAAAACCGCCTTTGCTGGCGCAGGCCAACAGCTTATCGCTCAGCAAGTTACGGTAGTAGAAAGAGAAAATCATCTCCGGGTTCATCGCGCGAATACGATCGATCCATAACGGATGGTTGACTTCTTCCGGCGCAAATACCGGGATCCCATGGGCTGCTGCGGTGCGCGCCACTGAGGCGAAAAAGTGATTCTCCCCCGCGTTGTCAGCGTGGGTAAAAATCGCCTCGATTTCAAAACCCGCCTTAATTAAGGCTTCAACGCCAACGCAGCCCATATCGTGATAGGCAAAAACAACAGCTTTCATGAATTTTTTTCCTGTGAAGAGGGAGTAGCGGGCGTACTGCTGACAACACGCTGAATAAAGTAACGCGGGCGGGCGCGCACATCGTTATAAATGCGGCCAATATACTCGCCAAGCAGCCCCATGCCGACAAACTGGGCGCCAATAAACATAAACAGCAGGGCAAACAGGGTGAATACTCCGCGTCCCGCCCATTCGGCGCCGAAGAACAATCGCAGCAGCAGCAGCAGCACGGCAAGCGCAAAGCCCGCCAGCGCGGTAATGCTGCCAAAAATACTCAGCAGTCGCAGCGGCGTGGTGGTCAGACAGGTGATCAGGTCATACATCAGGTTAATCAGCTTCATCAGGCTGTATTTGGAATCACCAAACTCACGCTCAGCGTGTAGCACCGGGATTTCAACGGTACGGCGGGCAAAGGTGTTAGCCAGAATTGGGATGAAGGTGCTGCGCTCGTGGCAATGCAGCATGGCGTCGATGATCGGCCGGCGATAGGCGCGCAGCATACAGCCATAGTCGCCCATCGATTTGCCGGTCGCCTTCTGAATAAGGCCGTTTATTACCCGCGACGCGCGGCGGCGAAACCAGGTATCCTGGCGATTCTGGCGCACGGTGCCCACTACGTCGTAACCTTCAACGGCCTTTTCAACCAGGCGCGGGATCTCTTCCGGCGGGTTTTGCAAATCGGCATCCAGCGTCACGATAAGATCGCCGCTGACATGGCTAAAGCCGGCCATAATTGCGGAATGCTGGCCGTAGTTGCGGTTAAGAAAAATCGCCACCACCGGGCTGTCCGGCTCGCTGGCCGCCGCTTCCATCAGCAGCGCTGAATCATCGCTGCTGCCGTCGTCTACCAGCACCACTTCATAGGGCATGGAGAGCAGATCGCAGGCGGCACGCGTGCGGCGAATCAGCTCTGGCAGGCTTTCCTGCTCGTTGAATACCGGAATCACAACCGATACTTTTTTAATAGGTTCATTATTGATCATGCATTTTTTCCTGCCAGCTCATGCAGAGCCTTTATGACGCGGGTAACATCGTCATCGGTCATGGTGGGGAATAACGGAATAGAACAAATGCGCTCGCTGTTCCAGGTGCTGTTGGGCAATACGACGTCCGGGAACTGCTCGCGGTAATATTTTTGCGTGTGGGCAGCACGGAAATGCAGACCGGTGCCGATATTGCGCTCTTTAAGGGCCTGCATCAGCGCATCGCGACTCAGGCCGCAGCGCGCTTCATCAACGCGGATGATAAACAGATGCCAGGCGTGCTGGTGCGGCCATTCAGGCAGCGTCAGCGGCAGAAACGGCGTATCCGCCAGCTCGCGCAGATAGCGCCGGGCGATAGCGTCGCGGCGAGCGTTTAGCTCAGGCAGTTTTTTAAGCTGCACCAGCGCAATCGCCGCGTTGATATCGGCCAGGTTATATTTGAACCCCGGTGAGATCACCTCAGCCTGCGGCGCGCGGCCGTGTTGGTTTCGGTCAAAAGCATCAACGCCAAGGCCGTGAAATTTCAGGCTGCGTAATTTGACGGCCAGATCGTCGTTATCGGTGACGATCAATCCGCCTTCGGCGCAGGACATATTCTTGATGGCGTGGAAAGAGAAAATCGCGGTACCGCTGGCGCCAACGTGGCGGCCTTTATAACAGGTCCCTGCGGCATGAGCCGCATCTTCAATAATGGGAATGCCGTGACGCTGTCCGATAGCATTCAGGGCGTCAATATCGGCCGGCGCACCGGCGTAGTGAACCGGAATGATAGCGCGGGTGCGCGGCGTGATCGCAGCCTCAACGGCTTCAGGCGTCACCATCAGGGTGTCGCGGTCGATATCAATCATCACCGGCGTGGCGCCCAGCAGGCAGATCATATTCAGCGTGGATACCCAGGTCAGCGAAGGGGTAATCACTTCATCGCCGGGGCCGATACCCAATGCCATCAGCGTGACGTGCATACCGCCGGTTGCCGAGCTAACCGCGATGGCATGCTGGTTGCCGGTCAACTGGCAGAAAGCCTGCTCAAGTTGCTGATTTTTCGGGCCAGTGGTAATCCAGCCCGATGACAACACCTCTTGGACCGCATCCAGTTCTTCTGCGCCCATTGCCGGGCGTGAAAAGGGGAGAAACTCAGACATTAGTTCAATTTCCCTAAACGAACATTGATTAAATTTTTAACCTTTTGTGCGGGCTGTCAAGCGGCGGAGTGACAAAAATCAACCGAATATGATCCCCCTCCCAGGATAAAAAGAGAAAGAGCCCGCTCCCGAGAATACGCGATGAAGTTTAAACCTCAGGCAAACCACGCCAAAGAAAATTTATAAATACGCCGGGTAATAATGCGTAGATTAACGGTTCATTCTGAGGTCTTGCTTAAGCCAGACAAAAAGCACACAAGGCTAAAAACTCTCGCACGATAAACATTCGCTCCCGCAACAGCAAGCCCTCATTTGTGCGTGATAGTTTGGTTAAGTATTAATGAAGCAAAATAATTTAACGATGTGATGTTCTGACAGGGCAGCCTCCGCTGCCCTTGAAGGTTATAAGAAAGCGAGGAAATAGAGCAGGATAACGTTCGCCACCAGCAGCATTGCGCCGGTCGGCGCCTGGGCTTTAATCACCGCGTTGCGATCGGGAAGCTCCAGCAGCGCCGCCGGCACCAGATTAAAATTAGCCGCCATTGGCGTCAGTAGCGTACCGCAGTAGCCGGAAAACATGCCGATTGCCGCCATTACCGCAGGGTTAGCGCCCAGGTGCTGTACCAGAATTGGAATGCCGACCCCTGCCGCAATAATCGGGAAGGCCGCAAAGGCGTTGCCCATCACCATGGTCAGCAGCGCCATGCCAAAAACGAATACCAGCACCGCGACCAGCCGGTTATCGACCGTCAGCCAGGTTTCAACCAGATGGGAAATAGCCGCACCGACGCCGGCCTGGGTGAATAATAAACCCAGGGTGGCGAGGATCTGCGGCAGGATAAAGGCCCAGCCGATGGCGTCCAGCAAGCGCCGCGTCTCCTGAATAGACTGCGCCGGGGTATCTCTGGTCAACGCCAGCGCGATCAGCCAGCCAATCAGGCAGCCCAGCGCCATGGAAAAAAGCGTCACCAGGGTGGCGTGGTTACCCGGCCCGAACAGCCCTTCCTGCAGACCAGGAATATTATTGAAGGCCAGAATCCCGCCAACGGTGATCGCCGGAATAGCCAACGCCGGCAGAAACAGCCGGTTGCGCAGGCGGCTGGCGCTGGCCCGCTGTTCACTTTCCGGACGCTTATGGTAGCTGCCCATTTTAACGCCGCCGCAGCCGGCGATCAGCGCCATCAGAACCACGACCACGCCAACGATAATATTCACCGTTTTTGCGGCATTCGCCTCGCCGACCCAGCCGACAGCGAGATGCGTCGTCCAGTCGCCAATCAGAAATACCAGTCCGTACAGCCCCCAGAACAGGCCGGTGGTGAAACGGCGCGGGTTTTTATCATCGCGCCAGGACATGGCGGCGACAATAAACAAAATCAGCGCGGCCAAAAAATTAAGATACTGTTGCTGAAACATTAGCGCTCTCCTTTATCTTTCAGGGCCGCGCGATTTAAAGCACCCAGCTCAGCCGCCAGGCGACGATCGAGGCGACGCAGGCGGAATGAATGAATAATGAACGCGCAGATGGCGGTCGGCAGCCCCCAGAGAGCGATATGCAGCGGCTCGGTCTGAATATTCGCCGTTTGCTGCATAAAATTATGCATGAACAAAACGCCGCCGAACGCGACGAAAATATCTTCGCCGAAGAACAGGCCAACGTTATCGGTTGCCGCCGCCATGGCCCGCAGCCTGAGGCGCGTGGCTTTGGGCAACTCACCATACAGATTTTCCGCTGCCCCTTCGGCCATCGGCGCCAGCAGCGGGCGCACCATCTGCGGATGACCGCCGAGACTGGTTAACCCCATCGCCGCCGCCAGCTCACGCACCAGCAAATAGACCGTCAGCAGCCGTCCGGCGGTTGCCGATTTGATATTGGAAATCCACACCTGCGCCCAGTGCTTGAGGCCATGTCGTTCCAGCAAACCAATAACCACCAGCGGCAGCACGATGATCAGCGCCAGGTTGCGGGTATTAAGAAAGCCGCTGCCGAGGCTCGCCAGAATGGTTCCAACAGGCATACTGGCGCTCAGACCGGTAATGATTCCGGCGAGCACCACCACCAGCACCGGATTAAGTCGGCATAAAAAGCCGATAATAATCGCGGCGATGCCGATTAGCGGCCAGAGATTCACTGCTTCGTTCATAGTATCTCCTGAGATCAAGGCCCGCAGCGCGGGACACGATGATGTATTTGTCCGACGAGAGCTAACTGCCGGGCTTATTATTCAGTAATCACATGGGCTACCACGGTGCCAGCGGCAATCATCTCGCCGCTGGTCGCCTGCAACTGCACTTTGCCGGCACAGGGCGCCAGCAACGGCGTTTCCATTTTCATCGCCTCAAGCGTGGCGAGGGTGTCGCCTTCGGCAACCTGCGCCCCCTCTTCAACCAGCCACGCCTGCAACACGCCGGCAATTGGCGCTTCAACGTCGCCCGGCCGGCTTTGCTCACCGGCAGCACCAGCGTCCGCTGCGGATGCGCCTTCTGCGAGCGCCGCTCCCGCCAGCAGCGAAGCAGGCAGCCCCAGCTGCACGCGTTTTCCATCAATTTCAATAAAAGTACGGGTTAACGCTGGCATGGCTGCCGGTAACGCGCGCGCAGCCGGTTCCAGCGCAGCGCTAAAATCCGTATCAATCCAGCGGGTATGGACGGCGAAATTGCCGTCGGCGGCAATAAAATCCGCGTGTTCGATCGCCTGACGATGAAACGGCAATACGCTGGCAATGCCTTCGATAGTGAACTCGGCCAGCGCCCGGCGCGCGCGCGCCAGCGCCTGCTCGCGGCTGCTGCCCCAGACCACCAGCTTCGCCATCAGTGAATCAAAGGTTGGCGGCACCAGCGAACCCCGGGTAACGCCGCTATCGAGGCGAATACCCGGCCCGGAGGGTGGTGAAAAGCAGCTGAGGGTACCGGAAACCGGCAAAAAGCCGCGCGCCGGATCTTCCGCGTTAATGCGAAACTCAATCGCGTGGCCGCGCGGCGACGGCGTGGCGCAGTCCGTAAGGCGTTCACCGGCGGCAATTTTCAGTTGGGCTACCACCAGATCAATGCCGGTAGTTTCTTCGGTAACGGTATGTTCCACTTGCAGACGTGTATTGACCTCAAGAAAAGAGATTACGCCCTCTTTGCTCAGCAGGAACTCCACCGTGCCGGCGCCGGTATAATCCGCCTCGGCGCAAATATCATGGGCAGCCTTGTGGATGCGCTCGCGCTGCCGATCGCTCAGAAAAGGCGCCGGCGCTTCTTCAATCAGCTTCTGGTTGCGGCGCTGCAGCGAGCAGTCGCGCGTCCCCAGCACCTGCACGTTGCCGTACTGGTCTGCGAGAATTTGCGCCTCGATATGACGTGGGCGATCGAGAAACTGTTCAACAAAGCATTCACCGCGGCCAAAGGCGGTGGTTGCCTCACGTACCGCCTGAGCATACAGTTCGCGCACTTCCTCCTTACGCCAGGCCACCTTCATACCGCGCCCGCCGCCGCCGTAGGCAGCTTTAATCGCGACCGGCAGGCCATGCTGCGCGGCAAATGCCTGAACCTCATCTGCGCTGCTTACCGGGCCGGGCGTTCCCGCCACCAGCGGCGCGCCGATGCGCTGCGCCAGCTGGCGCGCCTGGACCTTATCTCCCAGTACGGCGATGGTGGCAGGTTTTGGACCAATCCAGCACAGCCCGGCGTCAATCACCGCCTGGGCGAAATCCGCCCTTTCAGAGAGAAAACCATAGCCGGGGTGAACGGCATCGGCGCCGGCTTTTTTTGCCAGATCGATTACGCGCTCAATATTAAGATAGGTTTCTTCCGGGCGGTTGCCGGGCAGCGCCCAGGCCTCATCCGCCAGCTGGACATGCAGCGCCTCACTATCGCAGTCGGCGTATGCAGCAACCGAAGCAATGCCCAGATCGCGGCAGGCGCGGATAACGCGCACGGCAATTTCACCACGGTTGGCAATCAGGACTTTTTTCATCATGGTCTCTCGTTTGCGGCCGACGCTTCCGGCGTCAGCGGAATAAATGGCATTACCGGGTTAAAACGCACCAGCACGCCCGGCGGCAGCTGCCCGGTCAGATCAAGGTGCCAGTCAGCGACGTTGGCAATCACCGGATAACCGCCGGTGAGCGGATGGTCGGCAAGAAACAGCACTGGCTGACCGTTAGCGGGTACCTGAATCGCGCCGGGCCTTGCCCCTTCGCTGGGCAGCTCGGCGGTTTGTTCCCGGCTGAGCACCCTCTCCCCCTCCAGCCGCAGACCTATGCGACTGGAAAGCGGCGTTACCCGCCAGCTTTGTTGACTTAACAGCGCTACCGCCTGCGGCGTGAACCAGTCGGTGCGCGGCCCCATCACCACATCCAGGGTGACGCTTTCACCGGCGACCGGCAGCGTAGCGGCGGGGGTTTCATTGAGCGCTACCGGCAGCAGCGCAGCACTGCGGCGGCGCAGCAGGATGTCACCCTGAACCACCGGCGCCGGTCCCAGCTGCGCTAGGGTATCCGTGGCGCAGCTATCCAGCACCGGCGTAACGACAAAGCCGCCCCGCAGCGCCAGATAGCAGCGCGCGCCCTGCTGCGGGGCACCCAGCGTCAGGCGGTCGCCCGCCGCCAGTGCCAGCGGCTGCCAGCCGGATAGCCTATGCCGCTGTTGATCGGCGGTAGTCAGGGTGATGGCGCAGCCAGCGCCGGTGAGCGCCAGCAGGCAGTCGCTCAATATGTCAATCACCACGCCGCCAGGCAGTAATTCGAGGCAGGCTGCAGCACCCGGATTGCCGACCAGCCGATTGGCGCTATGCAGCGCGGCGCGATCGACCGCACCGGAGGTAGAAACCCCCTGCCCGGCTTTCCCGGCGCGCCCTTCATCCTGAAACAGCATCTGGATCCCTGACGCCACGATCTTCAGCGTCGCGTCACCGTCAGGCTGGCCTGCTACTTTGGCGGCGAATGCGGCGGGTAATGAGAAGCTGCGTTTGCTTTCATCATGGAAACGGACGCGCATACCCGGTTGCAGCAGCGCGGGAGTGGCGCGCGCCAGATCCCACATCGCCAATCGGGTGGAGCCAATCAGCTGCCAGCCGCCGGGGCTGGCTTTGGGATAAACGCCGCTGAACTCCCCAGCCAGGCCGACGGAGCCGGCGGGAATGCGCGGGCGCGGCGAGGCCCGCCGGGGTACCGTCAGGCCGCTGTCGCCGGAGAGATAGGCAAAGCCCGGCGCAAAGCCGGTGAAGGCGACGCTGAATTCGGTTTCGCTGTGGCGGCGGATCACTTCCGCAACCTCAATACCGAGCAGCTCGGCAACCTGCGGCAAATCCTCACCGTCGTAGCGCAGCGGAATATCAACCTTTTCGCCCACCCGGTGCTGACGGGCGCTTAGCGGCCAGCCGCTGAGCGTATTCACCAGATGCTGCGCCGACATTTTCTGCGGCTGAAAGCGGATCAGCAGCGTGCGCGCCGCCGGTATAATCTCGTCGATGGCCTCCAGTGACGCCTGCTGTAGCGCATCCAGAAGCGCCAGGGTTTCTTCCAGCGTTGCCAGTTCGACCAGCAGCGCATCGTAATTAACCGGTAAAAAACGCATGCCAGCTCCTCAGCCTGCCGCGGCAGTCAGGGAAACGCCGGCGCGGGTTAACGCCTGATGCACAGCGCTGGCTATTGCTACCGCGTCCGGCGAGTCGCCATGAATGCAGATTGACTCCGCCGTCAGCGTCAGCGTGCTGCCATCAATAGCGGTCAGCGTACCGGTGGTAACCAGCTGCACCATGCGCGCCGCCACCTGTTCAGGATCGTGCAGCACCGCGCCCGGCTCACGGCGCGAGACCAGGGTTCCCTCAGGGGTATAGGCCCGGTCGGCAAACGCCTCACGCAGCACGCGGATTCCCGCCTGACGCGCCAGCGCCTCCAGCGGCGAGTTCGCCAGCACCATCAGCGCCAGATGGCCCCCCAGCGCCTTGATCGCCGCAATCACCGCCTGCGCCTGCTGCTGGTGATGAGCGATGGTGTTATACAGCGCGCCGTGGGGCTTAACGTAGCTGACGCGGCAGCCAGCGGCGGTTGCCAGTCCTTGCAGAGCGCCTATCTGATAAATCACATCAGCAGTCAGATCAGCGCTGGCAATATCCATATTGCGGCGGCCAAAGCCAGCCAAGTCGGGGTAGGAAACGTGCGCGCCAATCGCCACGTTACGCTTTTGTGCAGCGCACAGGGTTTGCAGGATGCCGGCCGGATCGCCCGCGTGAAAGCCACAGGCAACGTTGGCGCTGGAAACCAGTGCCAGCATGGCTTCATCGTCACCCATGCGCCAGGCGCCAAAGCTTTCGCCCAGATCGCTATTTAAATCAACACGTTTCACAACTGTGCCTCCGATTGAGGTTTTGTCAGACCATCGATAAATTAAGCAACTGTCATGCCAGTGATTAACAAAATGGCATTTAATAAGAACAATGACGGGATCATTGTTGAACAATACGCATAAAAGTAATGGAATGGTTACTTAAAATTGTCGAAAATGTGAACTCATTAAGGCTAAAGCCGCCGCCATGCACCACGAAAGTGCGCACAATGAACCAACAAAGTGCGTGCGATGAGTCATTTCACCCCCCTGGTGCATGCAGGCAGCCAGCTTGCCGCCTGTGAGGAAGTTATGTGACTATGCGTGCAGGTAAAAGCGAACGGGATCCCTTCAGATGGTAGCTGTAAAACAGGCAGGTGACGCTGGCCGTACTCTCAGCGGCAGCGTGGCGCAGAAGCTGCGGGATAAGATTACTCAGGGCGAGCTACGGCCGGGTCAGCGCCTGTCAGAAGCCGCGTTAAGCGAAACGCTGGAAATTTCCCGCAATACGCTGCGCGAGGTATTTCGCGTGCTGACGCTGGAAGGGCTGCTGGAATACTGGCCGAATCGCGGTGTCTTTGTCAGCACGCCGGACATGGCAACCATTGTCGATATTTACCGGGTACGCCAGCTGATTGAATGCCAGGCGATAGCCAGAGCCTATCCATTGCATCCGGCGGTGAAAGCCATGCGACGCGCCGTGGAGCAGGCGCTAGCCTGTCGGGAACGTCAGGACTGGGATGGCATCGGCACCGCTAATATGGATTTTCACCGGGCAATCGTCGAGCTGGCGGACAGCAAGCGCCTGAGCAGCTTTTATCGCAATATATCCGCAGAGCTGCGGCTGGCGTTCGGTATACTCAAGGACGCCGAACATCTGCACGTACCCTACGTTGAAATGAACCGGGAAATACTGCAACGGGTCGAGGCCGGCAACGGCGAGGACGCCGCGCGGATGCTGAAAACCTATCTGGAACAATCAGAGCGGGTGCTGCTGGCCACCTATGCCCGACACCACGGTTAATTCGCGTCGTCACGCCAGAGTTGCAGGATCTCACCGCTGGTTTTTACCTGAATCTCCACACCGGGAACGGTCAGATTAGCCCACACCTGATTGTGGTGAGCAATCAGCTGCTGCGCGCTGGCAAACGGCGAGTCCACCGTGGTGTGCGCATCGCCGGCAATCAGCAGATTAACCCCCTGACTGGCGCCATTTTTGATCGTGGCATCAATGCAGTAATCCGTCATACAGCCGCAAAGCGTGACCGGGGAAGCGGCGAGATCCTGTAGCAGGGTTGTCAGTTCGGTGGCAAAAAAAGCATCACAGGCGGTTTTATTGAGATAATGCGCGCCCGCCGGCTGATGCAGCTCGTCGAGCAGTTTCCAGGCTTCGCTGCCTTCCTTCATCCAGCCGTCGGTATGCTGAATAAACACCACCTTATCTGTAGCATCGATTAGCTGATTAACGCTGGCAATGCGGCCAGCGGGGTCAAACAAGGGTTCGGAAAAAACCCCGTTCTGCATATCAATGACCAGCAACACCTTTGCGGTGGTCATGCATTCCTCCTGATATCAATATCGGCTATCGCCTGTTTTAAGGTATAGGCGACCGCCGCGTCCCGCGCCAGCCGATGACAGGCGGTTTTACCCTTTGCCAGCTGCGCGTCACGGCAGGCATAGCGCCTGCGGATCCTGATAGCGTTAAAGCCGGTTCAGGGCGCCAGGCTGTGATTGTACGTTAACAACTTTGTTACAAAAAATAAACAGAGATGCTGCCGTAGCTGCCGGCGAGAATCGTTAGCAGTATAGTTATCGTTTAGCTTTATCCGATCTGACGCCGTTAACCCTATAAAAAACCTGCCTTTAGCAGCCCGGGGCGCGTTGGTTGTATTTTATTAATGGGATGAATTTATGGCACCTGTATTGTCAGATGAGAGCGAGCGCTTGTTGCAAAACCGTTCGTTCGTGGCTTTCTGGCTGGCGCGTACCAGCTCCGGCTTCGGTTTCCAGATGTTGTCGATAATCGTTGGCTGGCAGATCTATGCCCAAACCCATAGCGCCTTCTGGCTGGGGATGATCGGCTTGATTCAGTTTTTACCTTCGGTGATGCTGGCGCTCTGGGCAGGGCACATCGCCGATCAGTTCGATCGCCGACGGGTGGTGCTGCTGGCGCAGATCTGCGAATGGGCCGCGATTGTCGCGCTGGCCTGGCTGACCTGGCAGGGTGACGCCAGCGTCGGCGTGATTTTACTGCTGGTGTTTATTATCTCAACGGCAAAAACCATGGAGTCGCCGTCGCTAATCTCAATGCTGCCGGCGCTGGTGCCTAATACCATTCTGCCGCGTGCCACCGCCGCGAACGCCGTAGCCGGTCAGGCAGCGCAGATCGTCGGGCCGGCGCTGGGCGGCTTTCTTTACGCTACCGGCGCCGAAGTGGTGTATACCATCACTGCGGTGCTTTACCTTATTTCGCTGCTAATGGTAGCGACGCTACGTTACCAGCAGGCTCAGCCGCCGCGTACGCCGGCGACGCTCTCCACGCTGTTTGCCGGGGTACGCTTTATTCGCGCGCGACCGGACGTGCTGGGCGTTATTTCGCTGGACCTGTTCGCGGTGCTGCTGGGGGGCGCTACCGCCCTGCTGCCGATTTTTGCCCACGATGTGCTCCATACCGGCCCCTTCGGCCTCGGCCTGCTGCGCAGCGCACCGGCGGTCGGCGCGCTGCTAGTTGGCTTCTGGCTCAGCCGCCGTACGCTGCAACGCAACGTCGGCATGATTATGTTCTTCTGCGTGGCAGGATTCGGCGCGGCAACGCTGATTTTCGCCTTTTCCAGCTGGATGTGGCTGTCATTACTGGCGCTGTTCGCTCTCGGCGGCTTCGACATGGTAAGCATGGTAATCCGCGGTTCGCTGGTACAGCTTGATACGCCCGATGACATGCGCGGGCGGGTGAACGCGGTCAATGCCATTTTTATCAACACCTCCAATCAACTCGGCGAATTTGAATCCGGCATGCTGGCGGCCTGGCTTGGCGCGGTTCCCGCAGCGGCGATCGGCGGCGTCGGCACGTTGGTGGTGGTAGGGCTATGGATGTGGTGGTTCCCTGGCCTGCGTCAGCGTCAACAGCTGGCAAACGACGTCCAGAAAGAAGAGGTTGAGGCGCTGGAAGGCGATCCCGATCGCAGCGCGCTTTAGCTACGCGCTGTCAGCCAGTGCGCCCAGGCGCGTATTCCTTACAACCCGACATATCATCTGCCCGTTGATTGCAGGCCATGGTTTATACGCAGCATGGGCAGATAACGCCGTTTCATTACCACAAAACGTAATGATAATGATTATTATTGTAATTATTATTTACAAGCCTACATTAGTTTGTACAATCACTCACTCCTGTTCATCGCTAAGCCCTGCGGCGGCATAATTTGCACGGCTTACCTGATGAGCGTAATGGCCTATCAAACGGAGTGATTGGACAATGTCCCGTCTGAAAATTCTTGCTGTACTAGTCTGTACAGCAGCGACTTGCCCACAACTTTTTGCCGCTGAGCAAAACACCATGGTAGTAACCGCAACCGGATTTCAGCAAAAAATCCAGGATGCGCCAGCGTCTATATCGGTAATAACCAAGCAGCAGATCGAGGACAAAGCCTATCGCGATGTTACCGATGCGCTGAAAGATGTACCCGGCGTGGTTGTGACCGGTGGAGCCAGCAGCAGCGATATCAGCATTCGCGGTATGTCATCCCAGTACACGCTATTTCTGGTAGATGGAAAGCGTATTAGTACGCGCGGCACCCGGCCAAATAGCGATAATTCCGGCATTGAGCAAGGGTGGATGCCGCCGCTTGAGTCCATTGAGCGCATCGAAGTGATTCGCGGACCGATGTCTTCGCTATATGGTTCCGATGCCATGGGCGGGGTAATCAATATCATTACCAAAAAGATTTCTAACAGTAAAAGTTGGTCAGGCTCTATTCATGGCGATGCCACCTTGCAGGAAAACCGCCGTTCCGGCGACCTGTATCAGACCGATGCTTATGCCTCTGGTCCGCTCATTGAGGGTCTTCTCGGCGCCAAAGTTACCGGGCTATTTTCACGGCGCGCGGAGGACAAAATCCTCAACGGCTACAATGAGCAAAGGATGCGTAACGGCGCGGTCACCTTTAATCTGACGCCGGATGAGAAAAATGATTTTGACCTCGATTTCAGCCGGGAATTGCAGGATCGCAACAGTACGCCCGGCAGATCTGCTGCGGCTGAACGCTGTCGTGGGAATATGTGTACACCCAATAGCAAAAGTGAAAGTCGCTATGAGCATACAACTTATGCCCTGACGCATAATGGCTATTACGATGCCTTTAACACCACCAGCTACATCCAGCATGAAGAGACCAATAATCCAGGTCGTGAAATGCGCTCGTACAACACCACACTGAATAATCAAAACCAAATATTTCTTGGCGATCATACCCTTACAGTCGGCGGCCAGTATCGTTATGAAAAACTACGCGACAATGGTAACCAGCTGGAAGCCGCCGATGGCTTGAGTAAGCTTACCCGCTGGAGCTGGGCGCTGTTTGCCGAAGACGAATGGGCAATGACGGACAGCTTTGCACTGACCGGCGGTTTACGCATGGATAAGGATGAGAACTACGGTACCAACTGGACGCCACGCGGCTACGGCGTATGGCATCTGGACGAACAGTGGACGCTGAAAGGCGGCGTTTCAGCAGGCTACCGGGCGCCGGACCTACGCCAGTCCTCCGCCAACTGGGGCCAGGTTACCGGCGGTGGCCGCCTGGACGGTATTATCGTCGGCAACCCGGAACTGAAGCCGGAAAAGAGCCTGAGCGAAGAAATCGCCCTGCTGTGGGATAACAACGATACTCTGAACGCCGGCGTGACCATCTTTAATACTGATTTCAAAGATAAAATCACCGAAGTGCGACGCTGCAACAGCAGCGCCGATCCGTCCTGCCGGATTGGTAACCACACCTATGATTTCGTCAGCGATCGCGTCAATGTGGATAAAGCCAATATGCGCGGCGTGGAGTCCACCTTTGGCTGGAAGATTACGCGCGATCTCAACCTGACGACGAATTATACCTTTACCGAATCAGAGCAAAAAAGCGGCCAGTTCTCTGGTAAGCCGCTGACCAAAATGCCAAAGCATATGTTTAATACCACGCTGGACTGGCAGGCTACTCAGGATCTTGGCGTCTGGAGCCGCCTGAACTTCCGCAGTGAAACCTCCGAGTATCTGAGCCGTACTTCAATGGCGCAGGGAACGCCTTCATATACGCTGGTGGACGTAGGGGTACGTTATTATGTGACTAAAAATACCCTGCTTTCCGCGGGGGTTTATAACCTGTTTGATAAACGTATCGATTATCAGACCTACGAAACCATCCTCGATGGCCGCCGCTATACCGCCGGATTTACCTATAACTTCTGACGGCGTCGGGTTCCCGCCTTCCCGGGCGGGAACCCGCTGATTTCACCCCGCAGGCAAACCTGTCCCTTACGCTGTTCAATATGTCCGTTTTTGGCCTGCCATAACGACTTAAAGCCACGCAGAATAAGGTCATCTTAACAAAAAAGGATGGCTTAAAATGTCCCGTACCGCGTTATTATCCATTGATGTGCAGCGTTCATTTCTGGCAAGAGGCTATGCCGAACAGCCGGAGAGTGCGCTGTTTGAACAACGTCTGCTGGCGCTAATCGCCGCCTGTGAACAGCGGCAGATCCCGGTAGTGGATGTGTTTCATCTTGCGGAGGAAGGCCCCTTCTCGCTGGCCTCTGGCCTGGTGACTCGCCTGCCTTTCCTGAACCACCAACCGGCGTTGACTATCTATAAACATGTTCACAACGCGTTTACCGATACCGGACTGGATCGCTGGCTGCGCGAGCGGGATATTAATCAGCTAATTATTACCGGCATTCGTACCGAGCAATGCTGTGAAACCACCGCGCGGGTGGCCAGCGATCTCGGCTATAAGGTGAAATTCGTCACCGAAGCGACCATGACCACGCCGCTGGAGTATGGCGGTCAGACGCTAAGCGTGGCAGATTTACGTCTACGCACATCGGCGGTGCTGACCGACCGCTTTGCCGATATTTGTTCTGTTGATGACTGTTTTTAATCAGGAGTAGTGAAGATGGCAACCCCGGTCTGGTTTCTGATGCTCCCTGGCGTACTGACGCTTGATGTTACCGGCCCGGCAGAAACCCTGGCGCTAAGCGGTGACGCTTTCGCGCTGCGTTACATCGGCCCTGTGCCGGTGGTGAAAGGAACGGCCGGTCTGACCTTCGGTGAAATAGAACCGCTGCCGGAACAGTTGCCGCCGGGAAGTATATTAGTGGTGCCGGGGGCCGGCGATTCACGTCGCAGCTTTAGCAGCGAAGAAGCCCGTATCGCCCGCAACTGGCTGGCGCGCCAGCAGCCCGCCATTCATGCCGGTGATATTACTATTATCTGTATCTGCTCCGGCACGCTGCTGGCCGCCCAGGCCGGCATTTTAAACGGCGTAGAATGTACCACCCACCATAATGTTATCAGCCGTCTGCGCCAGGCAGCGCCGGCGGCAAAGGTCCGCGATAATCGTATTTTTGTTGTCGACCAGGGGGTCTGGAGCAGCGCCGGTATTACCACCGGAATCGACCTGGCGCTACACCTGATTCACCAGCGGTGCGGTGCGCAGACCGCACTGGAAGTGGCGCGGGAAATGGTGGTGTGGTTTCGCCGCGCCGGCGACGATCCGCAGCTTTCTCCCTGGCTACAGCATCGCAATCATCAGCATCCGGCTATCCACCGCGCCCAGGATCTGATGCTGTCTCATCCGCAGGATAGCTGGCCGTTAGAAGCACTGGCCGGGCGGGTTCACGTCAGCGCCCGCCATCTGTCACGCCTTTTTCGTCAGCACCTTGGCATCAGCGTCCATGATTATCACCAGTCGCTGCGGCTGGCGATAGCCCAGCAGCAACTGGTTCAGGGTGAGTCCCTTGAACGCGCCGCACTGGCCGCCGGCTTCTCTTCCGCGCGTCAGCTACGCCGCATGCAGACGCGCCAACCTGCAATTTGATCCCAGCGCTACTTTTCGCTGCGGCGCGACGGATGCAGGTAAAAATCAGAACTCAAAGCGGGCGCCGAGGTTATACCTTCTTCCTTCCAGCATTGCCGTCTGGTTATAAGAGGTCGTGTAAGTCGGATTCACATCAAACAGGTTGTAGATACCGGCCATCAGGGTGATGCTGCGGTTCAGATGGTAGCGCGCCCCCAGGTCGACCAGCGCATAGGCGTCCGTTGAGCTGGTTTTGCCAATATCCGGTGAATGACTGCGCCAGCTGGCTTTCGTCCACAGCTCAAGGTCATTGCGTGCATTCCAGCTAAGGGAAACATTCGCCATACTGCTTGGGAAATCACTCAGCGCATAACCCTTGTACTGACCGCTTTTTTGTTCGCTATGGGTGTAAGTATAATTGGCATTGGCCTTCAGAGAAGGGGTGACCTGCCAGTCACCGTTCAGCTCCAGACCGTAGATTTCCGCATCGCTGACGTTGAAATATTGGGAAACCTCTTTAGCGACATAGCCGTTGTACCGGCATTGCTGAGTCTCCGTCTCCGTACAGATGGTGTAGTCGCTGATTTTGTTTTTAAATTTGGTATGGAAGAGGGTGGCATCCAGAGCCAGCGCGTTTTGATGCCAGTACAAGCCCAGCTCAGTATTGATGCTCTGTTCCGGTTTCAGCTCATCGTTGCCAATGCCGATGGACGAATAGGGATAACTCCCATACACGCTGGTAAAGCCGCCGTTATTTTCGCGCAAATCCGGCTTCTTATAACCGGCAGATACGCCGCCTTTCAACGCCCAGTGTTCATCAATCGTCCAGTTCCCATAGAGCTTAGGCGTAAGGTGGTAGCCAAAATAGCTGTCATGATCGAGACGAGCCGACGTCGTGAGCATGAAGTCCGGTACGATCGTCCAGGCATCCTCGGCAAACAGCGCCCAGCCATTACGCGCAATCTTGCTGACCGGGGTTACCCCCGGGGCAACTTTGTCCTCAATGTCGAAGGTGTCATTCAGTTCATTACGGGTAAAGTTTGCTCCCAACGTCAGCTTGTGATCGCCCAGAGAGAAACTATTGGCGCTATTCGCTTCAAAATTGCGCTGCTCAATGAACTGCGGCGACATTTCAGGTACGCGGTATTCCGTGCGGGCTTTCTCATAGCTGACGAAATTTTTCACTTCAATCAGATCATCGCCGTACCAGGCATGTTGAGAAAGCGACACCGCGTCGCGGTCGAAACCCCAGTACCAGGGATTATGACTTTTGGTCTGATGGCCTCTTGTGGCATTCAGATCCCACAGTTGAGTATCGGTTGGCGACATAGAGATAGTGGCATCAAGGTTTCCTGACTGATGCTTAACGAAACGCTGTTTCGTCGGGCTATCATCATCGCGGCGATCGAGGTAATCAGCGCCGACGCTCACGCCAAGCTTGCCAGGCACCACCGGCCCCATCAGAAAGGCATTGATCTGATTGGTGTTGCCATACTCGCTTTTCTCCTGCAGGAAGTAATTATCTTCCAGCACCCCGGTCCATTTATCCAGGTTATAGGCTTTCTTAGTGATGACGTTGACTACGCCGCCGATCGCGTCAGAGCCGTACAGCGAAGACATTGGCCCCCGGATCACCTCAATGCGCTCAATGGCGGCCAGCGGCGGCATAAACGCCGCTTCAGTGCCCAGATGGTGGCCATAAGGGCGGGATTCGCGGGTACTCTGCTTAATACCGTTAACCATATATGAGGTATACGTAGAGTCCATTCCGCGCATCTGTATATCGCCGGTTGCCAGGCTGCCATGGCCGTTGCCTGCCAGCACGCCGGGCATCTCATGCAAGGCTTCGGTAATATTCTGGTTTGAACGGCTATTGAGTTCCTTCTCATCAACCACCGAGATTGTGGCCGGGGCTTCGCGTCGTTCCTGACTGAAACCCGTGGCGGTTACCACCATCTGCCCTTCGTTTGTTGACGGATTTTCTGCGGCGTAAACGCCAGCGGAAAGCGGAGTAAAGGCGAGTGCAATCGCCACGGCCAGGCGCGTTTTAATCGTCACGGAAAAGTCCTTAGAGTTTGGTTAAATCAATTTTGAGGACATAATCAGCTTTATTGTCTTTTTCATCCTGCTTGACGCTGGCATACAGCGTTCTGGCATCAGAAGAGAGCGCCAGGCTGTTAGGCATTGCGGCAGTTTTAATGGTGTGCTTCAGCGCATTGCGGTTCGCGTCAATAACGCTTATCAGCCGGGCGTTGCGGTGGGTAACATAAATTTCGTGGCGCGCGGCGTTATACAGTACGGCAACGGAGTTCGGCGAAGGAATACGCTGAATAAGCTTGCCGGAGTCCAGCTGCACCACCAGCACGTCACGGGTGTTGGTGTCAGCGATATAACCCACTCCGCTGGCGGTATTAAGGGCAATATTGAGAAAGTAGTGCTTAGGCTCAGCGGGATCGACTTTCACCCGTGACAGCGGTTGCGATGTTTTACCATCCAGAGTGATTAACTCCCCCCTGCCGCTCACGACATAAACCTTATCGCCGCGCGTATCAACCGCGAAGCCGACGGGGTCCATATCTTCAAGGGTATCAACCAACTGCTGTTTCTGCGTATCGACAACCCAGAGCAACCCTTTGCCCTTACCCGCCATGCCGGAGATATACAGGCGCTGATGCTTTTTATCCAGCACCACTTCACGGGCGTGGATGATATTTTGCGGCTTTGAGTTATCACTCAGCTGAATAGTTTTTACTACTTTATTGCTACGCGTATCCAGCAGGGTAACCGACCCGTCCAGCGCATTGCCCAAATATAAAATATGCTTTTCTTCATCCAGAGATACCGCAAAGGCCCGTCGTTCGGTTTTTATTTCCTTATTAATATTCAGGTTACTGGCAGCCAGCTGGAATACTAATCCGTCAGTTTTATCCTTATCAAATGAGGGGGCTGTTGCAACATAAAGAACCTGCTGACCATTATCATATGCCAGCTCGTAAGCCCCGCGCCCCAAGGGCTGCGACTGAAAATCTTTTTCCGTGAATTCCCTGGCAAATAGCGCGCTGGATTGAAATACAAATGAAAGAGCAAGCACCCCTGAGGCCATCTTTTTTATCATTGTTGTCATCATGTCATTTTTCTTTACAGTTATTCACTAAAAGAAAATGATAATAAATATTACTATCATTTGCAATTACACAACGTATCTCATTGGGGTATGTTTCAGAACATTCTTAATGTCAGTTATTAAAGGGATCTGCCCGCCAGAGATGTGAATAACCACGGTGAGAACATATTTTATGGTGTTATTTAGCGTAAGAAGTGAAGCGCGGATAATTGAAGCCAGAATGGAAAATTAACGGTGCAGTCAGACTGGTTTTTTAAGGGCAGCAAACGTTGCTGCCCGGTCAATTCAGAAGAGTGCGCGTACAACACCACCGTCAACGCGCAGTGCTGCGCCCGTAGTGCCGGCAGCCTGTTCAGAACAGACATAAACCACCATGTTTGCAATCTCTTCAGTCGTCGTGAATCGCTTTATGAGCGTGGTCGGACGCATTTTTTTCAGAAATGCCTGTTCCGCTTCTTCCTGCGTGGTCCCCTGCTCCTCGGCTGTTACTTTCATCCAGTTTGACAAAATTTCTGAGCGGGTGGGGCCGGGTAAAACAGCATTGACGGTGACGCCGGTACCGCCAGCCAGCTCGGCCAATCCTCTTGAGATGGCCAGCTGCGCCGTTTTTGTCATACCGTAATCGATCATCTCACTTGGGATCATGATCGCCGACTCGCTGCTGATAAACACAACTCGCCCCCAGCCACGATTCATCATTGCCGGGAGGTAATATCGGGCAGTACGAACGCCGCTCATTACATTCAGTTGAAACAGATCCAGCCACTCACTGTCCTGCTGCTCAAAGAAGCCATTGAGATGCGCAGTGCCAAGGTTGTTGATAAGAATATCGGTATCCTGCACCAGGCCGGTTAGTTTTGCGCTGCCTTCCGCTGTCGACAGGTCGGCAGCCACCCCGGAAAAATCACCATCCGGATTGCGGCTACGCAACGCCTGCAATGCAGAAGAAACCCGCTCTTCTCCACGCCCGTTGATGACGACAGAAGCGCCCGCAAGAGCAAGCCCCTCCGCAATGGCAAAACCAATGCCCGCTGTCGATCCGGTAACCAGCGCCCTGCGGCCTGTAAGTTCAATCTTCATCGCATTTGTCCTCTGTAATAGTGGGTCAGAATAGTCCCGCGTTTTAGCACCGGCGGCATATAGCCCCGCAGGCCATCCGTACTCAGGATCGGCATATCTGCCGCTTGCGGTCCTAACGATTAATGGTAGCCTCTGCCGCGCGGGCAAGGCATTCGACCCATTGCTGGTGATAGCGGTAAAGTCCGCCAGGATGTTGATGGCCGAGAACCTCAAGAAACCAGGGCCCCTGCTGTGTCTCTTCCGTCAGCACATGGCGCCCTTCACTGGTCGGGGTAATCACCCAGCCGTGGTAGGCAGTCGATGCGCTATCATCACCGTCAACGGTCGTGGCCCAGGCGAGTCGGCGCAAAGGCTCATATTCCGTGACGACAAGGCTCATCGGAAAACCAACGGTTACCCGGCTCATGATCGTACATAAGCTTATTTATCCTCTTTAAACAGATCCTGAAAAATCAGCGGCGCCCATTGTTTATATCGGGCCTGCACCAGCTGCCCCCCTTCAGCAATTTTCCCCAGGCTGACCGGGGAATAACCAAGCTGACTGACCAGTTCGCTGGCTGTTGTATTTGCGCCTTCATCGTCTCCTGAAACAAAAATAACCCGGCGCCTCCCGGAAATAACGGGAACCTGTGCGAGGATCGCTGCCGGCAGATGATTGAACGCTTTGACAAGGTGCGCCCCCGGCAGCGCCTTCGCCACTATTGCGGAAGAGGGCTGATTGTCGAGTTCGGACAGTGGGATACCCCAGGCATTTGTCACATCAATAACGATCTTGCCCTGCCATTCTTTTCTTGTTGCCGCGATATCTTTATGCGCCGGAAATGGAACGGCGAGGATAATGATGTCGGCGTCCAGCGCTGTTTGAAGGTGCAGCGGGTGGACATAGTCAGCGTATTTTTTTGTCGCGGATATCAGCGAATCCGGTCCGCGACGGTTTGCGATGCTGACGGGGATAGCGCTGCGGGCAAACTGGCTGGCCAGTGCCATACCGACACTGCCGCTGCCAATGATGGAATAGTTCATAACGGCTCCTTTAATGGATGACAAGTATTGCAGGCTGCCGCAGTACGGAATAACCAGCGGGCGTGCTGCTGGCAGACAAAATAATTAATTGGAACACATCTGAGAAGACAGTATATTTTGATACATCCCATCTGTTTTAGAGATACATGGTGTCGCCATGCTTGACGGTGTCTCACTCGATCAAATCAGAGCCTTTATTGCCGCGGTGGATGAAGGCAGCTTTTCTGCGGCTGGCCGTAAACTCCGGCGGGTTCAGTCAGCCGTTAGCAGCTTAATCAGCGGCCTGGAAAGCCAGACCGGCGTGGTACTGTTTAATCGCTCAGGCCGCTACCCTGAACTCACTCCGGAGGGGGTTCTGATGCTTGCAGATGCCCGAAATATTGTCTCCGGGGTGGACAAGCTGAAGGCAAGGGCGAAGCTTATGACCTCCGGGGTTGAAGCAGAGTTATCCATTGTGGTCGACGTGTTTTTTCCGACCGCAGTGATCAGTGCGGTGGTGAAATCCTTTGCCGTCCGGTTTCCGCTGACGCCGCTGCGCCTTTTCGTGGAAGCGCTGGGGGCAGCCTACCAACCTGTTCTGGATGGGCGCTGCAGCCTGGGTATCCTGCCCCCCTTACCGCAGACATTTCCGTCACTGACCAGTGAGCGGCTGGGCGAGCTGCCGCTGATTGCCGTCGCTTCGGCCTCCCACCCGCTGGCGGCGTTTACTCAGCGAATCCCAAGGGAGGAGCTTGCAAATCACGTGCAGCTGGTGCTGACGGACAGATCCAGCCTTTCAGCAGGTCGCGACTTTGCCGTCGCGTCTCCTGCGACCTGGCGTCTGGCAGACCTGTCGACTAAATATGCGTTTCTCAAAGATGGCGTCGGCTGGGGCGGCATGCCGCTGCACATGGTTGAACAAGACATCAATGCCGGAACGCTGGTCGTACTGGATGTGGATGACATGCCCCGCACGGGCTTTATGCTGACCATGTCTGCATTTTATCAACCCTCGCAGCCACCAGGCCCTGCGGGAAAATGGTTTGTCGATCAACTCAAGCAGCGATGGGCACAGCCCAATGTGGTGAAAATGCCAGGGCCTTATGATGATTGAGCGAAACAAAGCGGGCTGGCTTGTCGCCGTAACCGACAGTGCAGGAGAGCAAACTAACTCACCAGATGATACTTATCGATTTTTTTCAGCCCTGCGGCCAGCAGCAAACTGCCCAGCAGCGTGATAATAAACACCAGCGGAATATCCAGCCAGGGATGCTGGGTGTGATCTAAGTGGTGGGTGCGTATGAAGTGAATAAACAGCGCATGAAATCCGTAAATGGGCAGAGAATAGCGTGAAATAAGCGCCAGCCCCGGCAGCGACTGCGGCAGAACATTTTTGAACAATATAAACAGACTGCACGCGGCGATAAATACCAGCGGTCCGCAGTACAGATACCAGGTGTCGGCAAAGGCGCCATTTAGCGCGGTCTGGTTTTTTGTACCGAGGGCTATGCCTATGACGCAGGCGAAAAACAGCCAGCCAGCCAACCAGCTGTAGCTGGTTTTGGCACTGTTAAGCTCACCAAGCGCCCGGCCAAATAAGCCATAGAGCAGGTAATAAAAGGTATCGCCCCCGATATAAAGATTCAGCGGCAGCCAGTGTACAGACCCCAATGACTGACTGACGGTGTTAGGATTAGCAATAACCCCAAAGATAACGCCAATAATCAATAAGTAACGCGCATGAGTCGGCTTAACCTCAATCAGCGGCGACAGCAGATAGACCACCAGGATGGCGAAGAAAAACCACAGATGGTAAAACACCGGCTTCTGAAACAGATGCTGCAGCGAACGCCCTTCGCTAATAGGCGTCAGCCAGGTTATATAGGCCAGCGCAACGGCACTGTAAAACAGCAGACAGCAGACGATGCGGATAAAATGGCGTCGGCGGGCGCTACGCTCGCCAAAAAATAAGTAGCCGGAAATCATAAAAAACAGCGGCACGCAGACCCGTGATGCGGAATTTAACAGATTGGCGATCTCCCAGACGTGCTCGCTGGCTTTGGCGCCGCTGGTCAGGTACCAGGTCGTGGTATGGATCATAATGACCATCAGGCAGGCTACTGCGCGTAAATTATCAATCCAACCGACCTGTTGCGTCATGTTATCCTCAGGTTACAACCCCTTGCGTCAACGGATAGCCTGCCCTGGAAACAGCGCATCAACAATATTGCAGAGCACGATTCAGAGCATACTGAGCGCGATTTCGAGCCCATCCAGGCGATAAGTTTGCCTTTTTCGGCCATTATTGGCCTCAGAGGCATCCCCCTTTGGTAAACATCCCAGCCAAAGGGTATACTGGCGCACACTTTTTTAATCCACCCGTATCGCGTGCGAATTCAAGATGCAAAAGTTTGATACTAAAACCTTTCAGGGCCTGATCCTGACCTTGCAGGATTACTGGGCGCGCCAGGGCTGCACCATCGTCCAACCGCTGGATATGGAAGTCGGCGCAGGAACATCCCATCCCATGACCTGCCTGCGCGCACTCGGCCCGGAGCCGATCGCCGCAGCCTACGTGCAGCCTTCACGCCGTCCGACCGACGGGCGCTATGGCGAAAACCCAAACCGGTTACAGCACTATTATCAGTTCCAGGTGATTATTAAGCCATCGCCGGACAATATTCAGGAACTGTATCTTGGATCGCTGAAAGAGCTGGGTCTGGACCCCACCATCCACGATATTCGCTTCGTTGAGGATAACTGGGAAAACCCGACGCTGGGCGCCTGGGGCCTTGGCTGGGAAGTCTGGCTGAACGGCATGGAAGTGACGCAGTTTACCTACTTCCAGCAGGTTGGCGGCCTGGAGTGCAAACCGGTAACCGGTGAGATAACTTACGGCCTGGAACGGCTGGCAATGTACATCCAGGGCGTTGACAGCGTATACGATCTGGTCTGGAGCGACGGCCCGTTGGGTAAAACCACCTACGGCGACGTCTACCACCAAAATGAGGTTGAACAATCAACCTATAACTTCGAATACGCCGACGTCGATTTCCTCTTCACCTGCTTCGAGCAGTATGAAAAAGAGGCGCAGCAGCTACTGGCGCTGGAGAAACCGCTGCCCCTGCCGGCCTATGAACGCATTCTGAAAGCGGCACACAGTTTTAACCTGCTGGACGCGCGTAAAGCCATCTCCGTGACCGAACGCCAACGCTATATTTTGCGCATTCGTACCCTGACTAAAGCCGTGGCTGAAGCCTACTACGCCTCTCGCGAGGCGCTGGGCTTCCCGATGTGCAATAACAAGTAAGAGGCAGCCATGACTGAAAAAACTTTCCTGGTGGAAATCGGCACCGAAGAGCTGCCGCCGAAAGCACTACGTAATCTGGCCGAGTCATTTGCCGCCAACTTCACCGCCGAACTGGATGCCGCAGGCCTGGCGCACGGTGAAGTCAGCTGGTTCGCCGCACCGCGCCGTCTGGCACTTAAAGTCGCCGCGATGAGTGCCGCGCAACCGGACCGTGAAGTAGAAAAACGTGGTCCGGCCATCGCCGCCGCCTTTGATGGCGACGGTAAACCGACCAAAGCGGCCGAAGGCTGGGCGCGCGGCTGCGGCATTCGCGTTGATCAGGCTGAACGGATTAGCACTGACAAGGGCGAATGGCTGGTTTATCGCGCGGCGGTGAAGGGCGAGTCGGCACAGCGATTGCTGCCGGAGATGGTGAGTACCGCGCTGGCTAAGCTGCCGATCCCTAAGCTGATGCGCTGGGGAGACAGCGAGGTGCAGTTTGTCCGCCCG
The DNA here is from genome assembly GCF_002006995.1 of Izhakiella australiensis. Classification (GTDB taxonomy): domain Bacteria; phylum Pseudomonadota; class Gammaproteobacteria; order Enterobacterales; family Enterobacteriaceae; genus Izhakiella; species Izhakiella australiensis. The sequence goes on from NZ_MRUL01000005.1 coordinate 84,880, forward strand.
GTGCATACGGTTACCCTGCTGCTGGACAACGAGCTGATTCCGGCGACGATCCTTGGTGTCGCTTCAGACCGCGTCATCCGCGGACACCGCTTTATGGGTGAGCAAGAGTTTGCCATTGAGAATGCCAGCCAGTATCCGCTTCTGCTGCAACAACGCGGCAAGGTCATTGCTGACTTTGACGCCCGCAAAGCACAGATAAAAGCCGATGCCGAAGCGGCCGCCCGCCAGATCGGCGGCGTGGCCGATTTAAGTGACAGCCTGCTGGAAGAGGTCACCTCGTTGGTGGAATGGCCGGTAGTGCTGACGGCTAAATTTGAAGAAAAGTTTCTGGCGGTACCCGCCGAGGCGCTGGTTTATACCATGAAAGGCGACCAGAAATATTTCCCGGTTTACGACCAGCAAGGCAAGCTCCTACCGCATTTTATTTTTGTCGCCAATATTGCCTCTAAAGATCCCCAGCAAATTATCAGCGGTAACGAAAAAGTCGTTCGTCCGCGCCTGGCGGATGCGGAGTTCTTTTTTAATACCGACCGTAAAAAGCGCCTGGAAGATAACCTGCCGCGTCTGGAAACGGTGCTGTTCCAGAAGCAGCTCGGCACGCTGCGTGATAAAACCGATCGCATTCAGGCGCTGGCCGGCTGGGTCGCCGCTCAGATTGGTGCCGACGTTAACCACGCCACGCGCGCCGGACTGCTTTCCAAGTGCGATCTGATGACCAATATGGTGTTTGAGTTTACCGACACTCAGGGCGTAATGGGTATGCACTATGCCCGCCATGATGGCGAAGCGGAAGACGTCGCGGTAGCGCTAAACGAGCAGTATCAACCCCGTTTCGCCGGCGATGACCTGCCCTCTAATCCGGTAGCTTGTGCCCTTGCAGTGGCGGATAAAATGGATACCCTGGCTGGGATCTTCGGCATTGGTCAGCATCCAAAAGGCGATAAAGACCCGTTCGCGCTGCGTCGTGCCGCGCTGGGCGTGCTGCGTATTATCGTTGAAAAAAATCTGCCTTTGGATCTGCAAACGCTGACGGAACAGGCGGTGCGCCTGTACGGTGATAAGCTGACCAATAAAAACGCGGTGGATGAGGTTATCGATTTCATGCTGGGTCGCTTCCGCAGCTGGTATCAGGAAGAGGGGCACAGTGTCGACACCATCCAGGCCGTACTGGCCCGCCGCCCTACCCGGCCGGCGGACTTTGATGCGCGGATGAAAGCGGTGTCGCATTTCCGCACTCTTGATGCAGCACAAGCGCTGGCAGCAGCAAACAAGCGCGTTTCCAACATCCTGGCTAAAGCGACTGACCCGCTGAATGAAGAAGTGCAGGCTTCACTGCTTAAAGAAAACGCAGAGATAAAGCTCGCAACCTACGTGGCAGCGTTGAGCAGCAAGCTTGAGCCGCTGTTTATCGAAGGCCGTTATCAGGAAGCGCTCAACGAGCTGGCCCAGCTGCGGGAAGCGGTTGATAACTTCTTTGATAACGTAATGGTTAATGCTGAAGATGCGGCGGTCAGGCTCAATCGTCTTACGCTGCTGGCTAAGCTGCGCGAGCTTTTCCTGCAGGTTGCAGATATTTCGCTGCTGCAATAATCATCGCTGGCTGCTAAATGCAAAAAACCCCACGCGCAGTCGGCTGGGGTTTTTTTATTCTTTCTTTACCACAATGGGCTTTACGCTATTTATCTGACAAGGCCTCGGCCGCCAGATGAAGTAATAACAAACTAATTTACCAGCTGCTTATATAACAAAGGATTGGTATGCAGTAGCTGCAACAGTTTCTGCGCCGAACCCGATGGCCGGGCAGTCTGTGATTCCCAGCGCTTCACTGAGGCAACGCTCACGCCCAGCGCCAGAGCAAACTCATTAACTTCCATGCCGCTAATTTCCCGGATCTTTTTGGGTTCCGGCAGCGCCGTTTCACGATCAATGCTCGGTAACGCTTTCTGATTACCGCTAAGGACAATCTGCTCAAGACTACTTAGCAGCTCTGCAATTGGTTCTCTCGTTTCCACACGGTACTCCTCAATAAAACTCACATAAGTGAACAGCCAGAGGAAAGACCTAAGACAGGTCCAGATAATACTGGTCGGGATCGTGCACGGAAGCTTGCCAGAACAGGCAGTGCAAGGATGAACGCCAGGGTTTAATTATTAGCCTGAAACCGGGATCTTGCGCCAATTTTTTTATGCTTTTTTTCCCTTTTAAAGCAACCCTATGAATCAGTGAGTATTTACGCTCATCAGCATTCAAGTAATATCTCTCCTGGATGGCAACCCGGAAAAAAGTCGCGCCTGGACGGTCATGGTGCAAGGCGATCGGGCAGGCAGATTAAGGCGTAAAAGCCATTAAAGATGAAGGGGACAGACCGGCATACTCTGTCTGCAAACGGGTATTTATGCTTTCTGCGAATCAATCTTTTGCTTATTGTCATCCTTAACAAGTACATAAAACTATATGTCTGTTATTGGTTGATATTTAAAATAAAAAAAATCAATGTTAATTTTTATTTACATAACCTTAATCATTTATTTAAAAAAAATTAATAGTGTGATAAGAAATATCTTACCGCATATAACAGGAAAATAAGATGAACAAACTGGTTATTGGTGTCGTTGCCGCCTTGCTGCTTGCAGGCTGTAGTTCTACCGGGGGCGAGGATAAATTCAGCCAGCGTTATATCAGCAGTCACGTCATTGCCGATAAAACCACTCAGGCTGAGGTTCAGGCGCTGTATGGCGTGCCTGATTCGCAGCGTTCGAATTCCGACGGCTCATCGCGCTGGACATATGATAAGGGTGGTAATCTGAGGACGGCATCAGGCATTGCCGGCTATATTCCCGGCGCCGGGGCAATATCAAGCGCGTTGGGCATGACCCAAAGCGCAAACGATGCGGCGGATAGCGCGTCATCAGCCTCCAACAAACTTACCGGAAATACCGAACATCACGGCGACACCCTTGATATTTATTTTAATAAAAATAAAGTGGTTACCTCCTGGTCGCTTTAATACTTTAGCGGTGTTATCGCAACAGGATGCAACAGCATCCTGTTGCCGCTACGGATAAACATCCTGCTATAACCCCTTATTTTTACACGCAATGTCTCTATCCTGTGTCAGCACGGACGGTGATTGATGCGGCATTCCCGCTGTTAATTTAATGCGCTTTCGTCTATTCTTTCGGCAAGTTTTATCCACGAATCAAACTGATAGTTTAAACAGGAGTATTCATGAAGACGGGAATCTCACGCTTACATTCAGCGTTCTGGTTGCCACTGCTGGTCCTGGTTTCGACGGCAATACTCAGCGGATGTGGTGACAAAGCCGCCGACCAACGCAAAGCTTTCATTGATTTTCTGCAAAACACCGTGATGCGCAGCGGTGAGCGGATCCCGGCGTTAAGTGAAGATCAAAAGCAAAAATTTGGTCCTTATGTTAATGACTACGCCATTTTGTACGGTTTCGCCCAGCAGGTCAGTCGTGCGAAGCAGGACGGTATTCAGCCGGTTGTTTCAGAGTTAACCGCTATCCGCATGCCGCAGGATTACATCACGCACCGCGACAGCTTGCGTCAGGCCAGCGGCTCGCTGGGGGTGCTGACTCAACAGCTACAGGCGGCAAAAAGCCAGGCGGATAACAGCAAAGCAGGCTTGAAGCAGCCGGAAGATCTCAAGCCGGTTTACGATAAAGCTTACGCCCAGGTGGTCACGCAGCCAGCCAGTCAGCTGTTACCGGTGCTGCCCGCATTGCAGACTCTTAGCCAGAGCGCGGTTCAGGCTGGCGATTTTCTGCAACAGCAGGGAGGCAACGTCACTATTAATGGCGTGAGCGTCCAGTTCACCAGTCAGCAGCAGGCCGACACGTATAACAGTTTGATGAATGCGCTGGCACAAAACAGTCAGGCGCTGAACCAGGCGCAAAAACTGCTGCAATAATCACGCTCACGGACCGGGTTGGCGCACGTCGACCCGGCTTTTTATCCCACCTTTGCGACCGCGTAAAACCGTAATTCAGTTACGACTTCCAACCTGGCTGGCCGCACGCAGGACAAAGTGTGATCGGACGCATTTTTGTACGAAAATACTTTGTGATATACATCACAATATAAAAACAAACAGCCAACAACAATTAGTGATCTACATCACATAAATAACTCTTACATGCACTAATTATCGCCAGTGTTGTTTTTTTACACGCTGTTTATGTGACGTAAATCACTAAATACCCACCACACCCCCACAGCATTTAGTGACATGAATCACAGTTTGGCCCAGGTACTACGCAGTGACATATTCGCGTGATAGAGTCCGCGTGCATACAGTAATACCGACGGTTTCCACTGTGTAAGACTCTAACAAAAATCACGCGCTCTCTTATTTGTCAGCGCGTACCAATAAGGGGTGTGTTTATGTCCTCATCAGTCAAGGTCAAAGTTCAGAGCTTTGGCCGTTTTCTGAGTAACATGGTGATGCCTAACATCGGCGCGTTCATCGCCTGGGGTATCATTACTGCGCTGTTTATCCCGACGGGATGGACGCCAAACGAAACGCTGGCCAAGCTGGTCGGCCCGATGATCACCTACCTGCTGCCGCTGTTAATCGGTTATACCGGTGGCCGGCTGGTCGGCGGCGATCGCGGCGGCGTAGTCGGTGCAATTACCACCATGGGCGTAATTGCTGGTGCGGACATGCCAATGTTCCTCGGCTCAATGATTGCCGGCCCGCTGGGCGGCTGGGCAATTAAAACCTTCGATCGCCAGATTGACGGTAAAATCAAAAGCGGCTTCGAAATGCTGGTTAACAACTTCTCTGCCGGTATCATCGGCATGCTGTTGGCGATCCTTGCATTTCTTGCCATCGGTCCGTTGGTAGAAGGCCTGTCGCATATCCTGGCCACCGGCGTTAACCTGATGGTTAAAAACAACCTGCTGCCGCTCACCTCCGTCTTTGTTGAACCGGCAAAAATTCTGTTCCTGAACAACGCCATCAACCACGGAATTTTCTCGCCGCTGGGCATTCAGCAGGCCAGTGCGGAAGGTAAATCTATTTTCTTCCTGATCGAGGCCAACCCAGGTCCGGGCATGGGCGTGCTGATGGCGTATATGTTCTTTGGCCGCGGCAACGCTAAGCAATCTGCGCCGGGTGCGGCTATCATCCACTTCCTCGGCGGTATTCACGAAATCTATTTCCCGTACGTCCTGATGAGCCCGCGCCTGCTGATCGCGGTTATCCTTGGCGGCATGACCGGCGTGTTCACGCTGTCAGTTCTGCACGGCGGTTTGGTTTCTCCGGCATCTCCGGGGTCCATTCTTGCCGTGTTGGCGATGACGCCTAAAGGCGCCTACTTCGCTAACATCGCAGCGATAGTTGCAGCCTTTGCCGTCTCCTTTGTGGTTTCAGCCATCCTGCTGAAAACCAGCAAAGTCAAAGAAGATGATGACATTGAAGCCGCTACACGCCGCGTGCAGGATATGAAAGCGCAGTCTAAAGGTCAGTCATCAACGACCAGCGCTGCGTCCGGTACCAACGTCCAGGATGCCGATCTTAGCCACGTACGTAAAATCATCGTTGCTTGCGATGCCGGAATGGGCTCCAGCGCAATGGGTGCCGGCGTACTGCGTAAGAAAGTAAATGACGCTGGTCTGAGCAACATCTCGGTAACCAACACCGCAATTAATGCTCTGCCAGGTGACGTGGATTTGGTTATCACCCACCGCGATCTGACCGAGCGCGCGATTCGCCAGGCGCCACACGCACAGCACATCTCGCTGAGTAACTTTCTCGACAGCGCGCTGTACAGCGATCTTACCGCCCGCCTGGTGGACGCAAATCGTTCCGAGTCTCATCGTGAGAAAGTTGGCGAAACGCTGGCTGATAGCTTTGATAACAGCGGCGAAAATCTGTTTAAGCTCAGCGCGAGTAACGTATTCCTCGGTCTGACAGCCAGCGATAAAGAACAGGCTATACGTTTTGCCGGCGAGCAACTGGTAAAAGGCGGCTACGTTCAGCCGGAATATGTTGAGGCAATGCTGGAGCGTGAAAAATTAACGCCAACATATCTGGGCGAGTCTATTGCAGTACCGCACGGTACGGTTGAAGCAAAAGATCGCGTGCTGAAAACCGGCGTGGTGTTCTGTCAGTATCCGGCAGGCGTTCGCTTCGGCGAAGAAGACGATGATATCGCCCGCCTGGTCATCGGTATCGCGGCTCGCAACAACGAGCATATACAGGTAATCACCAGCCTTACCAATGCGCTCGATGATGAGAGCGTCATTGAGAAGCTGGCAAATACCACCAGTGTCGATGAAGTAGTGGAAATTCTATCCGGAACACACACTGCATAATCGGAGGGGCCGGCTTACCCGGCCCCTTTTTATTTACGGGTTATTTGTAAAGGTAGCGTTATGAAAGCATTACATTTTGGCGCGGGTAATATTGGCCGCGGCTTCATTGGCAAACTGCTGGCTGATGCCGGAATTGAGCTCACTTTCGCCGACGTTAATCAGGCGGTGCTGGATGCGCTGAATGCACGCAAAGAGTATCCGGTACACGTGGTTGGCGAGCAGGCACTGGTAGAGATTGTCAAAGGCGTTGACGCCATTAATAGCACCAGCGAAGAAGTTATCAGCAAAATTGCCCAGGTTGATATCGTTACCACGGCGGTTGGTCCGCAAATTCTGGAACGTATCGCTCCGGGAATTGCTAAAGGGCTGGCCAAACGCAGTGATAGCGGTAATTCCCGTCCTCTGAATATTATCGCCTGTGAAAATATGGTTCGCGGCACCAGCCAGCTAAAAGTACAGGTGCTCAACGCGCTGCCCGCGCAGTATCATGACTGGGTTGAAGCGCACGTCGGCTTTGTTGACTCGGCGGTCGATCGTATCGTGCCGCCGTCCGAATCCGCCAGCAACGATCCCCTGGAGGTGACGGTAGAAACCTTCAGCGAATGGATTGTTGATAAAACGCAGTTTAAGGGCCAGCTGCCGCAGATCCCCGGCATGGAGCTCACTGATAATCTGATGGCGTTCGTCGAACGTAAGCTTTTTACCCTCAATACCGGCCACGCAATCACGGCCTACCTTGGGCAGCTCAACGGCCATAAGACTATTCGTGATGCAATTCTGGATGGCAAAGTGCGCGCTATCGTCAAAGGCGCGATGGAAGAAAGCGGGGCCGTGCTGATCAAACGTTATGGCTTCGATCCCGCGAAGCACGCCGCCTATATCAACAAAATCCTCGGTCGTTTTGAAAACCCCTATCTTAAAGATGACGTTGAGCGCGTTGGCCGTCAGCCACTGCGGAAACTTAGCGCCGGGGATCGTTTGATCAAACCAACGTTGGGTACGCTGGAGTATCATCTGCCGCATCCTAACCTGGTAACGGGTATTGCCGCAGCGATGCATTATCACAGCGACCAGGACCCACAGGCGCAGGAGCTGGCCGCGTTACTGGCGGAAAAAGGCCCGCAGGATGCGCTGGCGCAGGTTTCTGGTCTGGACAGCAAAAGCGAGGTCGTTGCTGACGTAGTGAAGGCTTACAACGCTATTAAGTAATGTCGCCTCTCCTGACCTATCAGGTAAAAAGCAAAGGGCTCCGTCAATCGGCGCCCTCCTTGGTTATGCAAAAGTTACGGGCAGTTATGGAACAACCCCAGGCATTTGAAAATCAGGTTCTTGAACGCCTTAATGCCGGCCGAACAGTGCGAAGTTTTTTGATCGCCACCGTCGAATTACTGGCGGAAGCAGTCAATATGCTAGTCATAAAGGTGTTTCGCAAAGACGACTATGCGGTGAAATATGCCGTCGAACCGCTTTTGCTGGGAAGTGGCCCTCTCGGCGAACTATCAGTGCGACTGAAGCTAATTTATGGCCTCGGTATTATCAGTCGTCATGAATACGAAGACTGCGAGCTGCTGATGGCGTTGCGGGAAGAGATGAATCACGATGGCAGCGAATATCGCTTTACCGATGACGAAATTATCGGGCCATTCGCTGAGCTGCACTGCGTGAGTACATTGCCGCCCCGCCCGCATCTGGCAGGAGAAGACGCAGAATTACAGGCAATGCAGCAGCAGCGCTATCAGCAAATGGTGCGCTCAACCATGGTGCTCTCGCTGACCGAACTGATCGCCCGTATAAGTATGAAAAAAGCCTTCCAGAAATAGACGGTTTTCCCCGAATATCTCCCTTTAGTGTATCCTTAGCCGGGTTAATGGTTTTTGTTACAGGTAAGAATCACCGGGTGTCAAAATGAAAGAACAGGAAAAAGAAGAGATTAAGCGCCTCAGCGACCGTTTGGATGCGCTAAATCGTAAAGAACCAACGCTGCTCAGCGCCGGAGACAGTGAAAAATTAGGCGAACTGCTGGCAGAAAAAGACAAGCTCGAAGCTGAGATTGAGCGCCTGCGTAGCCTGCGCGAGCAGAAGCTGAGTAAAGAAGCGCTGAAATTAAAGAAAATGACCTTCAGCCGCGCAATAACCCGCAAAGAGCAGGCGAACATGGGCGCCCTGAAGAAATCGGTCAAAGGACTGGTGGTTGTTCATCCCATGACGGCGCTGGGACGGGAAATGGAACTGACCGAGATGACCGGTTTCGCTAACAGCAAATTTTAATCCTCGCCTCCGGCAAGCCTGGCTGTCAGGCTTGCTTACTTTCTCTGCATTGCCCTTACGTCTGCCTCCGATACGCCATGCGATAACCATTACTTTTCCTCGTTATCCATGAGTAAACGTCGCGGTAAATAAATTTACAGTCAAAAATATCGCATTTTTTCAGCCACGACTCCCCCCGTTTTTTTTGCGGTATATTAACTACAAGCTCTTAGATAAGGGCTTGCGTTATACCTTTCTTGAAGGAAACGTCTGGCTAATAGCCACCAAAGAACAACATCAGGATAATCTTGCCGCGCAGAGCATCGCGCCCAGAGATGGCTAACAGGGAAGTAAAAAATGAAGAAAAATCTCTCGGTACTTATATGTGACGACGATCGTTTTTACGCCTCAGGCTTACAGACACTTATATCTGAGTGGGCCAGCGGGCGTAAACTCAATGCTAATTTCGCCGATCAGTTTCAGCTACGCGCCCGTAGCGAAATCATCTTTATTACCCAAAGCGAACTGACGCCTTATCGCCTGCACGCATTGCGCATGGAAATGCCCGCCTTCCGTCGCCACGTATTTATCATTCAGCAACAGGAAAACAGCAGCCCGGACGAGGTCGCCTCTCTGCAGGAAAACGTCGTCACGATATCGCGTCATACTCAGCCTGCCGTTATTAAGCAGTATCTGGACGCGGCGCTGGATCTGCTGCAAAGCGTCGCCAACACTTCTCCGCTTAATGCCGCGGCTCTCTCTGTCAGCTCCCCGCTGACATTTCGCGAAACCCAGATATTGCGCTTTCTGGCCCGCGGCATCAGCCACGCAACGGTAGCGCGCTACTTACAAATTAGTGAGAAAACCGTCAGCACCCATAAACGCAACATTATGACCAAGCTCAATATCAGTCGCACCACCGAGTTGAACTACTGGTTGATTGATGAAGGCTTTTTCCGTCCCCCGCCGTCATTTACCGCCCTTGCGAGTAATAGAAACGTAACTAATACCTAGATTTTCAGGAAGATGGATATGAAATCCCCTTGGTGTCTCATATTGGCTCTGCTGGTGAGCGGTTCACTGGCAGGTTGTCAGGGTATGTTTCGCAGTCACCCTGTAAAAAAAACGATTGAGGCGCCACCGGCAAAAGTGGCCACAATGCCCTCATCACCCGGTGCTGACAACCTGCGGCCTTTGGCGCCGCATTCGTCAGAACCGGCAACCTCTGAGACGACAACTGACAGCCAGAGCAAAAGCAGTGAAACCCTTAACCTGGAACGCTGCAAGGCTCAGCTTGAAGCGCTGAAAACCCTGGCGCCAAACCAATATCCACGTCTTAATAACGCGTTCCGCTTCATTATGAACGGGGCGGCAAAATATGCTTCAATTCGCTCGGAAACCTCTGCCGAAACGCAGGATACCATTGATGCGCTGTATCATTATCGCTCAAACCTGATCTGCGCGCAGATTGGCCAGACGATGATGAACACCCTTAGCCTGCATGGAGCTATGCCGTAATGCGGGGAGCGCTTTATCTTAGTATCGCTGCCAGCCTGAGCCTTACCCAACTGCCGCTAGCGGCAAAAGCAGATTCAGCAGTACCGCCGCTACTCCGCTTCGCTGAGCGGTATACGGCGGAGCATCCACCGGGCCATTCAAAGCAAGCAACGCATCGCGCGTCGGCGCCAAAAAAGTCGTCCGTACAAAAATCCCCCAAAAGCGTCAGTCAGAATCAGGCCGCCTTGCAGGACGGCCGACGTCTGCAGCAGCAGGCCGATGAAATAAACGCCTTAAAGCAGGCGCTGGAAAAAGCCCAGAAAAATCCGCAACCCAGTGAAAAAATTGACCTGTCGGCAATTGCTACCGCCGTGCAGAAGCTGCGTCAGCTTTCCGGCATTACCAGCGGAGAGAGTCAGACCCGGCAACAAATTGAGGCGCTTTCGCAGCAGCTGGCGCAAAGCCAGCAGCGCACCAGCGAGCTGGTGGTAAAATATAACCAGCTGCTGAAGCAACGCCATGCGCTAAAAAAACATATAAAACAGGTTCGCCAGCAATTAGAGCAGCAGCGCGCGCAAAAACCCGCACGCCAGGCACAAGCAGAACAATTAAAAACGCTACAGCAGCAGCTGGCTAAGGCCCAGGCCGACGCGGAATCGGCGCAATCCGCCCGCCAGCAGCAGGATAAGGCATTAAAAAAGGTTCAGGAGCAGCTCAGCCAGACCCGTAGCCAGCTGGAGCAACTACGCGCTGCCAGGCAGCCATCAGCGAAGCAGGACGCGGCGGAAATCGCCCTGATGCGTAAACAGCTTGATGAGGTAAACCAACAGCTTATCCACGCCCGTGATGATGCCTATGCCGGACAGCAGAAGGCCGCCGAGGCGCTAAAAGCGACGCGGGAGCAGCTGCAAAAACAGCTGGATGCAGCAAACCAGCAGCTGGAGCGCACGCGGAAAAACGCCGACACCGGCCAGCAAAAATCAGAGCTGGCGTTAAAAAACGCGCAGGAGCAGCTTAAAGCACAGCTTAATACGGCAAACGTCAAGCTGGACGGGCTGCAAAAGCAGTTGAAGCTGAGCCGCAAGGACGCTGAATCAGCAGTGGCGGAGCGCCAGAAGACGGCGGAGGCGTTAAAGGCAGCCAGCGCCAGGCTCAGCCTGTTACAAAATCAGCTCGAACTGCTGCGGGCGGCAGGCGCCGGCAGTAGTGAAAACAGCCACAGTGGTCAGCAGTCGCCGGACGAATCCCACGGGCTGCAAAAGCGCCTGAATGAGGCACAGGCTAAAGTCGCCGACTTGCAAAATCGGCTTAACGCCGTACCGCTCAAAAACTTACCGGTTTTAAATCCGCAAATTTTAAAAAATCCTACCGTTCGCCAGGGCTATGCCATTGGTATTTCGCTCGGTGCTGAAATTTTGCTATTGCAGGAAAAGCATCAGGCGGCAGGCAATAAGGTCGATAAGAATCTTATCCTGGCGGGTATTATCGATGCCTTCAATCATCAACCAAAGATCGACGAAAAAAGCTTTACCAAAGCGCTGGAAGCGGCAAATGAAGCAAATGCCGTGCAGCTGCCAGCGAAAACGCGTTCACAACAAGCAGCAGCACCATCACCGCCGCCGCCAGGTTTTAAACCAACCATCCGCAAGCAGGATCGCGGCTTTCTTGACGCCTACCGTAAGCGAAAAGGCGTTAAGAAATCACCTTATGGATTCTGGTATGAAGTGCTTAAACCGGGAATTAAACCGCTGAAACCCAGTGATACCGTTGCTATCGTAGTTGAAGAGAGCCTGACTAACGGTAGGGTTATCAACGATATGGAAAAAACCAGGCAGATGCTGAGTGAAAAGATGAGCGCCTATCCGCCACTATTTCAGGAAGCGCTGTCGAAACTTCGCAGCCAGGGTGAAATGAATTTAGTGGTGCCGCCGGAGCTGGCATACGGTAAAAAAGGCGTACCGCCTAAGATCCCACCTGATGCGACGATGGTCTATCATATACGCATCGCTGCCGTCTGGCCGGAAGGAAAAGCGCCCAAACAATTAAAGCGCTAATGCGATCCATTATTATTTAACCAAAAAAACCATCTTTATTAAGATGGTTTTTTTGATCAGTGTTTCAGGCCTGGACTGTCAGTGCGTTTCCAGTAAAGGTGTTTCGTATGCTTTCCCTTCACGGAGTGAATCAATCCTTTCTCCTGCAATAGTAAAAGGATATGCCGCGTTGAATAAATGCTCAGGCTACAGCGATCGGCAATATCACGCGTGCTGGGAAATGAGAATAAATCAGCAGGAGAATTATCGGGTGAGTCCATCATCTCTTCAATAACCTGCAAAACCTCAACTATCGTGGCCAGCCTTTTGCTACTGCGAACATTAAATCTGTCCATGTTATTACTCCTGGTTGCGCTCCAGCTGTCCATAGCAGAGTTGCGGAATATATCCGCAGCTCCGTTAACTTGATTGCTAAAAAAATTGAAAAACAAATATGCCAGAATATGAGTAAACAACAAAGCTGCACAGCCAATTAATATTGTTGCCATTAAAGTTATGGCATGTTTTTTTGTTAAATAATGTACAGACCAATCAAGATTAAGATATTAACCACAACGCATTATGGTTAATAAAAAAATAATAAAATTAACAACAGAAAAATAAGAAAGAACCAAAAAGGCAACACCACCCCGCTTGCAAACAAAAAAATAAAATTAAGATATACAACAAATCAAAACAAAACCTGGCTTTGTTTGATTTACGCGAATAAGCGAAAAATAAACCCGCCCTGGTGCAAAAACATCTTGTTAATAAATACAACGTCTTGAGAATTAAATTATTAATCTGGCGTATACGGGAATAAAAAAGCCGGCAAACTGATGTTTGCCGGCCTCTGCTTCTGGCTTCGAAAGCGGGTTTATTTTGCTGAAGCGAAACGGCTTGCAGCTTCGTCCCAGTTAACCACGTTCCAGAACGCTTTGATGTAGTCAGGACGTTTATTCTGATATTTCAGATAGTAAGCGTGTTCCCACACGTCCAGAGCGATAATCGGAAATCCGGAAGCGCCGCTGACTGTTTCGCCCATCAGCGGGCTGTCCTGGTTAGCGGTAGAGACAACTGCCAGCTTATCGCCTTTTTTCACCAGCCATGCCCAGCCGGAACCAAAACGGGTGGTGGCTGCTTTCTCAAAATCTTCTTTGAATTTTTCTACGCTGCCGAAATCTTTCTCAATGGCAGCTTTCAGCGGCCCCTGTAGCGTGGTGCCGGTTTTCAGGCCTTTCCAGAACAGGCTGTGGTTTGCATGACCGCCAGCGTTGTTACGTAGGGCGGTTTTCTTGTCAGCAGGAACCTGTTCCAGCTTGGCGATCAGCTCTTCAACCGGCAGGTTTGCGAATTCGGTACCTTCCAGCGCGGCATTGGCGTTGTTGACGTAGGTCTGATGGTGTTTGGTGTGGTGAATTTCCATCGTCTGCTTGTCAAAATGCGGTTCCAGTGCATCGTAGGCGTAAGGCAGGGATGGCAGTGAATAGCTCATGTTTCATCTCCATTTTATAGGTAAGCGTGAAGGTCAGCCTGCTGTCCTTCACCGCGTAAGCAGTGAGATCATTATAGTTAAATTCAACAACCGGGAAAGGTATATCAATGCGTTACAATCTCTCAGTCGATGCGATTTCCGAACAAACACGGTTTTTTTCTGCAAAAAAGGAGGTCGCCGACGCTATCCACCGGGCAGCCAACAGCGATAAAACCACGTTGCAGGCGCCAGCCGCAAAATCATGCAGCCTCCTGATTATCAGCAATGAAATACTCACCGCACGCCGCCGATAAACAGCACAAAGATCCACATAGTAACCGACATGCTGGCACTCAAACCGCCGATGCCGTTACCGTGGTTTAAGAATCATCTGCATTTTCCAGCAACGTTACTGACGTGTTATCGGGTTTATACCGAAAGCAGCTGGTTCTGACCCAGCATAATCAGCGTAAGCGCTGCGGATGGGAATAGACGGTTGCACGCCCCGGCTGGCTAAAGCCGACCAGCGTCAGGTTACTGCGCTCGGCAACCTCAACGGCCAGACTGGTTGCGGCGGAAACGGCAAACAGGATCTCCACGCCGCACATCGCCGCCTTCTGCACCATTTCATAGCTGGCGCGACTGGAGATCAGCGCCGCTCCCGCCTGCCATTCCGGTCGATGACTGCGCGCCCCAAGCAGCTTATCCAACGCCACATGGCGACCAATGTCTTCGAACCCGGCGGCTAGCTGGCCATCAGGCATTAACCAGGCGGCGGCATGTGTGCATCCGGTTATTTTTCCCACCGGCTGGCAGGCCTTTAACTGCGACAGCGCCGCATCAAGCAGCGACAGCGCAAAAGATTGTGTAAATGGCAACGGCTCAATGGGCTTGCCAACTTCAGCCAGCTGCTCCACGCCACATACGCCACAACCGGTACGCCCTTCCATCGAACGACGGCGCGCTTTTAGCGCCATAAAGCGGCGGCTGGACAGTTCAATTTGAACCTCAATACCCTGACCCGCGTTGACGATATCAATGCCATAGATATCCTGCGGCGTAGAGATAATCCCTTCTGAAAGCGAGAAGCCTACAGCCAGATGCTGGAGATCGCCGGGGGTTGCCATCATCACCACATGAGAAATCCCGTTATAGACCAGCGCAACCGGCACCTCCTGCGCCAGCCAGTCGACGGCAGGCTCACTCAACGCTGAACGTGACCAGACCGGCTTAGCGATCGCCCCAGCGGTGGTGGAGGTAACCTCACCAGGATATTGTTTTTCAGCGCCCAACGATGCCACCCTTTTTCTCAACCCGACAATTCATATGATAATTCTTTAACTTTATAGCATGGCTAAACGGTTTTATTTTGGCGCGCCGCGACCTTCGACGCAACGTCAGCAGCAAACTGCTGATTGCCGCTCTCCGTTTTACGCCAGCAGCCTTTACCCCCGATACTTTCTCCGGCAATCGCCTCGTATTAAGCGCTATGTTATGAAGTGGGCAAAAAATAGCCATAAAATGGCCCGTCATAAGGAATTCGTCATTCACGGACGCTATAATTTGCGGCAGAAATGTGTATTCAAGGCTTCGAATATCCGTTTACTCTTGCAGCTGGTTAGCGGTCAGTTATCTGGCGTCTGCGGTTTAGCGACGCATGTTCAATACTGCGGATCCACGCCGCACGACCAGCGCATTCGGTGTCGGAAATTACGACAGCAACGCTCACCTGACCAACAGGAAAACGTCTCTGATGAGTATTCGGATCATCCCACTGGACGCGCTGGAGAAGAGCGATAAGATAACGGAGGAGACGATTCCACCGTTACTTTTTCCCCGGCTTAAAAATCTCTACAGCCGCAGGGCGGCACGACTGCGCCAGCTGGCAGATAAAAACCCGCTGGGTGATTATCTGCGCTTCGCCGCTAAAATCGCCCAGGCGCAGGAGATCGTACTTTACGACCATCCGCTGCATATAGATTTGCACTCGCGCCTCAAGCAGGCCGCGAGCATTGGCAAACCCCCGCTTGATATCCATAGCCTGCCACGTGGCGATCACTGGCAGCGGCTGCTGCACTCATTAATCGCCGAGCTGAAACCGGAAATGACCGGTCAGGCGCTGGCGGTGCTGGAAAATCTTGAAAAATCATCCGCCAGCGAGCTGGAATCGATGGCCGATGCGCTGTTCGCGCAGGAGTTCGCCCGGCTCAACAGCGATAAAGCGCCCTTTATCTGGGCAGCCCTTTCCGTTTACTGGGCGCAAATGGCAGCGCATATTCCCGGCAAAGCACGCGCCACATTCGGTGAACATCGCCAGTTTTGTCCGGTCTGCGCCAGTATGCCGGTAGCAAGCGTGGTGCATATGGCAACTCAGCGCGAGGATTTACGCTATCTGCACTGCAATCTGTGTGAAAGCGAATGGTACGTGGAGCCCGCGAAATGCACTAACTGCGAGCAAACCATCGATATGCATTACTGGGCGCTGGAGAGCGAAAAAAGCGCGATAAAAGCGGAAAGCTGCGGCGACTGCGGCACCTACCTGAAAATGCTCTATCAGGAAAAAGATCCCGCGCTGGAACCGGTTGCCGATGATCTGGCTTCACTGGTGCTGGATGCGCGTATGGAGCAGGAAGGATTTGCCCGCAGCAGTCTGAATCCGTTTTTGTTTCCCGGTGAATAAGCTTAGCGGCGACGACTGCTCCCTGGGGGAACGAAGTCGTCGTCTGTAAGACTAAAAAGTTACCTTGAGATAGCAATGAAAAGAAACCTCGTAGAGTTATTCTCACAACGTTCTCCCCGACCCATTCTGATAAAAATATGGGCTTATTTCCCCGCTTCTGCAGAAGATATCCGGTCACTATTTTCAACGACCCTGACCTTGTCCCTTACCAGCTGATAGCCTTTGTACCTAATTTCTTCACATAGCGTATACAGCTTCATGTTGAGAGAGATCGAAAGAATCGATCTAGCATCCGGGTCCATGATGTTCTTGTTTTTATTCAGAAAACCATATACTTTACTGATCCTGCTATACCGCTCCTCAAAGTCTGAGTAATCATCCGGGCTTGTACTTTTGAGAAAATTAAAATTATCGATACAGGTGTTATTAGAAGAAGGGATCGCATTCCAATATTTTGTGGGTTTTTTATTCGCTTCTCCAATCGATGATGGATAGCGAGACTTAACCGCACTTGCTGTACGTTGAGCATTTGGTTCAGTATCAATCCCGTCAGAGGAAATAAGTGAACAACCGGTTAAAGATAAAAAAATTAAAATTATCAAATTATATCTGACTACCACCACCCTAAACCTCCGTATTCTGAATGGCAGAAACCCACAGAGGCTCAACCATTATCACTGACACCCGAAAAATTAAAATGCCACAGGCAAGCTTACTCGCCTTGCAGCAGAATCTGGCGAACTTTCATATCAGGGTAATTTTTGGCAAGCTGATTTTTTACATTAAAGAATGAAATACAGGATTATTAAGCTGCCATCTGAAGCAAAAAGTAATCATTAACACAACAAAAAAGTCACCGATTGAAATCGATAGAGATATAGTAGGGATAAACCGGAACGCAGAGCAATAGGAAGTGAGTTCCGCACAGGAAATATAAACGCAACTTCATAATAAAAAATTAACAACTTGATTAATGGTCAAAAAACCTCCATCAAAGCCAGATAACTTCACATCATTTTATATCAAACAGTACAGCCAGAGTCAGAATTTTTTCACCGGAAGGAGTATGACCATGCAGTGGTTATGTGTTGTAAAATCCACTTTTAACGGATTTTAGCGGTATCGATCATGATAAATCGGTCTCTGAATGCGCCTAATAAAGAAGATAATATGAAGTGTATTATAATCATTGTACTTTTCCCTTCAGAGACATAAAAACAGATGAGATTAGACATAACAATATGATAAATAAAACATAAAAAGTTATTAAAATAGATTAATTTTGAAAAAATACAGAGTATTAATCTGAAAGCAACCCAGAAAATATTAAAATTAATTAATGCAGTACGCTTTACAGCTAACAGCCAATCAATACCAAATATTGAATGAGATTAAGTTGTTTATTTTTGAATTGCTAATAACGATCGATTCATACAATTTAATTGTTTTAATCTATTTAACTTTTTTTATTTTTTAATGTAGTGTAACACTTGTTTATGTAGGATATATAACTATAGATATTCCCATGGGCTTAACCAATTTTTTTAATGGTGAACTATTATGTTGATATTTTTCTTAAAGGAAATGGCAATGGAATGCATGGCACCCTCTCGTAACAAATCGCAAAAGCAGACTAAATTAAATAACGATTATAATCAGTCATTACGCATGGATACCACCCTTATTTCTGAGGGAGAGTGTACATGTTTTTGATAATGTCACGATAATTATCATTAATGGCTCTGCTATAAAAACCATACTCTGATCAAACGCTGAGCAGGACGGTAATGTCTTTTACATACTACAACCTGAAATCATGGCGTTAAATAAATATTTTAACGGCTACTTACTGCTTTCCAGAAAAGCATCATTTTTTTGGTTTTACAACTAACAAGCTTGTTGTAATAATCAAATTTATATTTAGTAAAACAACAATGAGATGAATCTTATGATAGTCAGAATAAATAATGAAGTAGAGTATGATAAGGATAAAAAAATGCTTAAATCTGACTTTACCAGTTACGACATAAGTACTCCGGCATCATACTGCCTGACCCTATTGATAGAGAAGAGAGATAAGCTGGTTAGCCATGAAGAGTTGTATGAATATGCATGGCGGCGCTTTGGTATGGAGGTCACGG
Source organism: Izhakiella australiensis (assembly GCF_002006995.1). Taxonomy (GTDB): domain Bacteria; phylum Pseudomonadota; class Gammaproteobacteria; order Enterobacterales; family Enterobacteriaceae; genus Izhakiella; species Izhakiella australiensis. The sequence goes on from NZ_MRUL01000005.1 coordinate 103,293, forward strand.
CAAATACGCTCTATCAAAATATATCAGAGCTAAGAAAAGCCTTAAAATCCTGTGGCGTTCATGAAAAGCTAATCCAAACGATACCACGCAGGGGATTTACGCTTTTATCCGATGACCAGCCGGATCCTACAAAAAATGAAGATGATAAAGAAACATCCCAGATAATAACCCGCACAAAGAAATTGTTATCAACTTGTTCAGATAAAGGTGTGTGGAGTAAATTAAGCTACATTTTATTGCTAATGATAATTGTTAACATATTACTTACATTATCATTATTCATAACCTGATTTAAAATCAATGTCATCTATTAAATAATAAAGATTACAATCATCCATACATATTAAGTATGAAGAAAGCATTTATTAACTTTACTCAGAAACATCCCTGGATATGTTACTTAACTGTATCAATCGAGTGGACATTAGCATACGGCTATTACGCTTTCATTTTTATAAAATGGTGGATATTATCTATTAATTAAAAAAATGAAAAATAATGCTGCGAAATCCATTTGTATTTCGCAGCATTAACTGCATAAAGGCGCTATAGTAAATTAGCTCTGTCAGTCTCAACTTCGTAGAGCGCTTTAAGGGCTAAATCAATAGGATGTGGATGCCAGTTTATCAAAGCATGTATTTCGAAATTGATGATACCATTGGATGATGGTGACTGTCTGTTCCCTGAACAGTTAATGACTATAGAGTCAGGAATGAGTCTGGGTTCAAACCTGATAAGCGCGTTACGCACTTTTATTTCTAATGAGTTCCAATTACGAGATGAGGCATACCCACCGATTAGTGGTGAGATACCATAATTCAATGTCGATGCCATGACTTCATTATGACGTGTAGCATCAAGGCTACCTTCAATATTGGTAGTGTTAAGCAACTCAGCGATACTACGTTGGACGACAGCCCGCATTGTGCGGGCATCAAAATGGTACTTATTCCATTCTTCAGTTTGTACTCTTGGCTCATCATCCAGCAATCGCTCCAGTAGTCCTGGAGGAAATGGATTATTTCTCATTGCTGATTACCATGCTCGCTGAATGTGAGTTTACCCATTTCAAAAAGCGAGTATTCCCCCCGGTTACTTATCCATGTCTTTCTTCCAAGCCCTATGTAGCGACCGCCTTTCTGCCGTTGCCACTCGGTTTTAGAACCAATCTTTAGACTTTGCTCACTGGTAATAGTAAGTGGGTATCGAGCCGGCAAGTAACCTTTCCATGTTTGTCCTTCAATCACTATTTCAGCTGGCGCCCAGACGAGATCACTTATGCTCTGAGGCTCATTAACCTGGAGGGACTGTATGGTAGCGAAAGGAACCCAGCGGTAAGCACCAGCACTGATAAATTCGCACACAGGCCCCAGACGGTCATCGCCATCGGCCAACCATTCAAACTCGCCAATGGCTGAGCTATAACCCGGTTGAGCGCTGGCCACTTCAATACACTGACCGCGAACCGACTCCCCCTCAATGAACTGGCCTGCGGCATATAGTGCATTTGCTCTCTGTAAATTTTTAATCCAGTCCGGCTGCTGTTTTCCTGGTGATCCTGCCGCCCTCTCACCTGAAAGCACAGATTCGCGCATGCGCTCACTGTAAATCAAATTCTTATAGAGTTCGCATTGCTGCTGTACCTCGGGTTCAATCTTCATAAGTATTACCAGCTGCTGCAGAGCAGCATCCCAATTACTTTGAAGGCAATAAATTTTGAATAATGTCAGACGGCATTCAACATCATCTGGATTTTTTTTCACAGCATCAATTGATTGGATTATCATTTTTTCAAATTCAGATGCTTCCGCGCTGATGGTTACTTTTTCTGTGTTCATATAATTCCTTTAAATCTAAAGGTGGCTATCCAGCCCCAATTTATAAAGCTCGCGATACAGTAATTCTGGCATCGAGTGTTTTTCAATTCTGCTCATATTATCGGGCGCTAACGCTGTTAACAAATCAGGTGGTTGCTCTTCTGGCTCTTCTGGCTGATTTATTGACATGATTTCGTCAATGACACGATTAATAAGGTGTTCATTATCAAAAATACATTCTGTGATGGTTTTATCTTTTACACTGTCTGTGACGCTATCCAAAAACTCATCACGCTCAGGTAAATAATTTTCGTCCTTTTCTTCATTTTCATAATCCTCCTGACTATTCCGCCCCCATAGTAAGAAGTATTTATATTCATACGCCAGCTTTTTCAGCACATCATCCTGATGTGCTGCCGATTCGTCCCAGGGTATATAGTGCCCCCCGTGCGATAAAAACTCATCTAATTCAGGCAGATCTTTATGATCTCCGATAATATCCGGACTGAGGATGGGTTTATCTTCATCTGGCATAGTGACGCTTAATCTGAATGTTCCGGCCTGAACCATTACGCCACTTTGTAAAGTAATAACGTTATCCGGCCGCTGAATATGTCCATTAATCAAGCAAACATGCTCATGACAATGATTTTTCATCATCAGCGCAGTGTCCGTCCAGTAGAAGCAGAGAAAATCCTCCCCTGGCGTAGGGGTATTCAGGCTGGCTCCGGCTTTACTTAAAATAAAGTACAGCGCGTTGCCTTCCTTATTATTCCCCCCATCGACAGAGAAGGATGGCAGGTCTGGCGGCCAGTTGATAGTTAGTAGAATTATATTAGCCGATAAAAACATTACCGGAACCGCATGTTATAGCTGCGCCACATCCGGTTGCATCCCCCAAACGTGCAGCTGGCTGCTCATTAATAAATACCGTTCCTGATCCACAGGCAATACTTGCGGCACCGTGCAACAAAGCACAGGTTGCTACGCTGACTCCTGCAATTGCAGCGGGTTGGCTATTAATAAATACATTACCAGACCCACTGACAATCGCGCCCCCATGACTGCTGGCGTCTCCCAATCTTGCTGCAGGTTGCATGTTTAATCCTCCCTAATAAATGTCAACATCGGCCAGGTTGAAACCCGGCATGATAAAACCTCTGATTAAGGTTCAGGCGTCTGACTCTGCGTTGGCGTTGGCGTCGGCGTCGGCGTTGGCGTCGGCGTCGGCGTTGGCGTCGGCGTCGGCGTTGGCGTTGGCGTTGGCGTTGGCGTCGGCGTCGGTGTCGGCGTTGGCGTCGGCGTCGGCGTTGGCGTCGGCGTTGGCGTTGGCGTTGGTGTCGGCGTTGGCGGTGTCGGAGGCGCTGGCGGCGGCGGAATCGGCAACGGCGGTAGAGGTATAGGTAATCCTGGTCCACCGGCAATAACTGCCAGCGATATTAATCCCCCCAAACCGGCAAGGCTTGCCAGCCCTCCCAGGCCAATACCGCCACCGCCACCACCGCCGCCACATTCATCGTCATCTCCGGGATTAATGTGGACTTCTCCTCCCTGAATGATGACTTTATCCTTACCAATAATCTTGACGACCTTACCCGACAGAATCAGCTCGCCACCGGCACCAACGGCGACCTTACCACCACCAAATACCGTCGCGGCACCTCCTGCTGTCGCCTGCCAGGCACCTCCAACACTGGTTGCATAATACCCTCCGACGTTGGTGAGATGCGCGCCACCAACATTTGTTAAATAAGCTCCGCCAACGTTATTTGCGACCACACCACCAACATTAAGTGCATGGGCACCAGCTACCGTTATGTCGTAAGCCCCGCCAACTTGTAACGTGGAGCAAGCCCCCACTAGCGTGCTGCACAGGCCAGAAATCGTTGAGTTGAAATTCATCCCAACAACCATGCCATAACAACCACCAATGCTATAATTTGTGTTCAGGCCTACGACATATGAAGAGCATTCCGCCACGTTTTCAGACAAATTGCCGCCGATGACCACATCACGATGGCAACCAACCTGCATAGATGAGTTAATACCGATCGTCTGGCATTCATTATTTTTAGTCAGGCGGATCATGTCGCGTTCAGCTTGTTCCCAATAGGTTTCCAGCCCGGGTTTATCTTCAAATCGCACGCCGTTGTAGTTCATAAAACCACCGCCAATGGTACGACTGATCATGCCACTTTGCGTTGCGTTGCCCGGCAGAGCCCAAGGAGGCTGGGTTACATTGTTATATAAACTCCCCATAATAATTGGGCGGTCGGGATCACCATTAATAAATTCAACAATGACTTCCTGCCCGACGCGGGGAATGTAAATACCACCAAAGCCATTACCTGCCCATGCCTGACTAACGCGCACCCAGCAGGAATCATTCTCACGATTCTCTCCATAGCGATCCCAAACAAAACGAATCTTCACCCGGCCGTAGGTGTCGGTCCAGACTTCTTCGCCTGGCGGTCCTACCACGATAGCACTTTGCGGTCCATGCGTTCTTGGTCGAGGAATAACCTGAGGGTGGCGGTATATTTTGCTGGTTGGCTGAACGGTGAATGAACAGTTGATACTAAATTGATCGTCACGGGCACCCTGGTCAATCTCCTGCGCCAGAAGATGGCTGGAAATTACCATATATTCACGATTGACTTTACTAACCGGATAACCTTTTAACTCAAAATTAGTCCCGCAAACAATACCACGGACCTCTCCACAACCCACAGCGCGCGACCCTATTGCGCCGAGTTCCTCCATTCTAATACGTGCCAGTTGCTCACCAATATTGGGTTGGTCATAGTCGCCAGGCCAGCTAAAAATCTCCATATTATTAAAGCTGGTTTGTCGCGGCTTCATATCTAACGCAATAATATCAGCTCGTGACTTAGTAAAATCATAATCATTGGTTACCCAACGACCTGTGGTAATTGACTCTTTATGATGAAACTGGCTGATATACTCCTCACCAGCTTTAGGTGATTCCGGCATATACTCGATGACGCGATATGCCTCACTGAAATAGGATTTATGTGCTCCGACATGATCAACCAAAATCAATTTATGTTTTTGATCCTGATGTTCGAAAAACCAATAAATCCCCCACTCCTCCATTAATCTCTCAATGAAGGCAAAGTCGCTTTCACCATATTGCACTTGAAAATCCAGCGCAGGATAAACCGCCGAGAAACGTTTTTCGTAAGGAAAATTATATTCGAGGAGTACCTCATCAATAATATCTACGACCGTTTTATTCTGAAATATTTTAAAGTCTTTGGTTAGCGTGGCGAGGTACAGCCAGGGACGAATAACAATCTCAAACATCGCTTGGTTAGCATCACGGCCGACATAACTTGCTTTTTCAACTATTCCAGAAATTTCACGCTGACCTTTACCGATACCACGAATAAAGTCCAGTCCGCTACCATCAAGCTCCATAACGACAGTCATCTCTTTACCGACCAGAGCCTTCAGGTCAATATTAGATGCTGCCTGCCAGGGGATTTGCGGATTATCGGGCGTTTTTATCGTTAACGTGTAACTATACAATGTTGAAAAGGCTTCTTCGCCATCTAACCTGAATAATACTAAAGCAGGCTCTCCCAATAAGAAGGGCATTGCTGCACTGGTAAGTGTAATTGTACGGGACATAATCATACCTGATAGATGAGTGATTCCTTAACTATGAACAATATCCTTCGAAGACTGATTCATAATCAACCTGTCTAACTTTTGCGATTCAAGTATTTTTCCATTTCTGCTTTGTCTCCATAGCCATATTTCATTGCTACTCAGGGTGCAGTTCGGCCAATCTATCCATGGCATCACATCCACCCCATCTTCATCCTTGTACCGAAAATCAAAACCACAGTGCTGCACCCGAAGACTATCTATTTTCCATCTTGCACCATTCGCATACATAAATTGCCGTGAGCATCGTATTGCAGGCAGCATGCACTGTAATCGTTGAAGCCAGCGGTACAACTCTTTCTTATATTTCTCTTGTTCTCCCCTCTCCGCTAATAATGCTAAAATTCGCATCATAAAAAACGGTAGCGTTTCATTTTGAATATGCTGGAGAAGGCGAATGGTGCTCTCTTTCTTAATCAGTACATATAATGCAGCTGGCTGGCTTTCCGTTGTCTGCCACGCAGGCAGAAAAGCACCAACCATAAAGTGTCGCTGACTGATAGCATATGCAGGAGAAACAAAGCACCAGGGATAGCTATCCGAGAAAGGTACTAACGATGGCTGCATATGACGAGATACATACTGCAACCAGCTGCAAAATTGTTGGTTAACAGAACGATAAAAAGCCAGCCGGGGAGTAATCTCCATCTTTGCTGGTATAAAAGTTCTTATATGTGGGATAGTAAAATTAAACATAATATTTATCCCTCTGACTAACTGCCAGGGCAGTGGAAGCTACGCAATAGCTCGCCTGGCAATTGAGCTGATTCATTCAGTCCATCAATCTGAATATCGACGCGACCTGGACCAATCTTCCAGCTTAAAAGCAGGCTGCCATCGTCCTGTTGATTAACGCTTTCTGCTGCCTCCAGCCAGCGCAGTAATGCCCATGGTCCCCGATAAATTAGATTACCAGACACAGCTGAACCACGCGCTGAATCATTAGCGCGTTCCTGCTGGCTCTTATCACCAAGCCAGCGTAATGCATCCCAACGATCTTTTGATTTCCTGCTTGTAACCGGTACTGAATCGGCATGCTGACTTTGAGCAACCATAGTAATGATGGTGCCCTTTTTATTTCCCGGCCAGGTGAAATAATGTGTTGTCAGCGGGCCATGCGCATAATTGAAATTTTCACCATCCATATTCATATTGAACTGCGTGATGGAAGGGGATATATAGCGAATTGAGGCAGAAAAATTGAGCGCTAATCTTTTTCCTTCATTGCCTGTAAGGAATGTACTGCGAATGCTGTCAACTTTTTCAAAAAAAGCAAGTCCCTTACTGTCCGTCGTTCCTTTAAAACGCCAGGGATAACTAGAAGTATCCACTTTGCCTGCCAGATGGTCTCTGAACCACGAATCAACAACACCACCGGACGAGAAAAATCGTTCGAAATCGGCCAGGCGAACATTACGTTTACTATTCGCAAAAGGATAGCGCCCCTCCAGAAGGTCACGACATACGGCTCCCGGCCCTTTATCGATTGATGCAACGCTCAGCTGAATAGCGCTACTTTTAATTTTGGCATTGGAGCGGGTAAGTAACGGAGAAACAATATTTCTTATCGGATCTGGCCAGGTTCTTGACTCCGCAATCAGCTGGCTACTTGCTTCGCTCGTCGGCGGTATATCACCATTTTTCAATTCATCGTTATAAATAACAAGACGGGTATACTGTTCGTTTAACATGCTCATTAGTCGGGTAAGGGCCGTCCCGGATGAGGATTGAGCGGCATCGCCTCTTCCGCCAGCTTGTCCCGGACCTTTAACAAAGAAACGAAGCGCACTAAACTTAGCATCAACGTTCTCCCTGATCAGTAGCTGCTCTTTTTCACTTATTTTTTTGCTAATCTTTTTGGCCTGATCCACTATCCGCCCATGGTTCATCTTTAAATTTATATTTTCGGAAATTTCATTTTCATCCGGCGCCAAAGTGGTTTCATATACGACATTATTTAGCAAGGCCACCAGAGGAGAATGGCCGGTAGACAGAGTGCGAAGTAAGGCTATGTTTAATGGCATGTCAGGAGCATTATTAGTTACATAGCTAAAAGTGCTCAACCGAATACTTGCCAGAAAAGACTGCCAGTAATTTGTGTATTCTTGTAAATACAGTTTCATAATTTCTGCTCGTTGAGCGAAAGGATTATGCATTTTAGCTTGCCGACCGCTTATCCAGTCATCTTCACGATGCAGCGTTACCAAATCGGTTAAGAATTTTTTTTTAACCAGATGATTCCAGGCTGAGCGCGTGTAAATACCCGGAATGCCCTGTTGCTGCATTGGGCTGCCTGCCAACGTAAAAATCTGTTGGCTATCCTCACCGGTCACCCTGGCGATAGTGATATTTTCAGGTAACTCAGCCATCATTTCACGCTTTAGCTGTTGCCATATACGCATCGTTGACGACGTTTGATTTAATAATGAGCGAGCCAATTTTATCAGCTCAGCATCTGGTTTTTTTGCATAACGCTTCCATTGTGCATTGCTGAAAAGATCATTCAAATGTGATAAAAACTGCTCACGGTTCTTATAAGACTGAATTAAACCGCTCTCATCCCACTGCTCAGCAATCGCCTTTATCATCCAGGCGGTATTTTCCCGTCCCTGCGCTGTAAGCATCAAATAAAGCTTTAAACTTTCCCATGTCTTATTTTCATCACCATTTTGTATTGCATCGCTCAATGCTTTCTCACTTTCGGCTTCAATTTGAGCCAGCAGATAGTGCTGCAAAAAGTAATGATATAACTTATCAGCGCCAAAAAATATTTGGCTTCCGGTATAAAGACCATAGCGCCAGCTAAATTCAGGATTATTAATATCAAGATGTTCATATGATGACAGCAACTGAGTTTTATCCAGTAAACCTGCCAACAACTTCTCACCTGGATGCTTAATGTAATAAGTAACCTGTCCATCAAGGCTGTCGACTCTATCCCCTATCGTATTAATATAACCCCGATTAAGTTGATAGCTCGTAGCAAGACCGGACAATAAATATAAGATACCGCCCCAGATAAAAATATGCCCCATGATATTTTTAAGCATAAACTTAGACTGCAAAGGCACACTGTATCCGGCTAACCCCTGGTCTTTAACGACAACATCCCTAAACAAACTATTTAAAAAATAACTTTTCCCCCAAAAAGAATGGCTTAGCAGTCCTTCTTCATCTTTTTTATCAGACAGCGATGAGGGTGTTGCCGGTGTATCGTTCTCAATCAGGTTATTCCATTTTCTTAATAAGGTACTATTATTAAGCAGCCTGACAAAACCTGCCTGACAACTACTGACAAAGTAGACACCTCTGAGAGTGGAATTAAACTGAGTATCATCATAGCGAGACGCGATAAAAATATTCTTCACCACTTCAATAACCCTCTGCGCCAGCAGATGGAAATCCTGAGGAAAGGCATACATATTTTTTCGATCGTTTACGTCATATTCCTCCTGCTGACGCAGGTACATCACCCTGCTGAGTCGCTCCGCTAATAAGGAGAACTCATGGCCAAGCCTATCTTTCAATTCATCAGTCGTTATGATCTTCCCTTGTTGCCAGGGCAGCGTCACTCCCCATATCTGCTCACGCTCGGCGGCTGTCAGGTTACGAAAATACTCTTCAAATCCGGTTAATAGATCTAACTTAGTAATCGTCAGGTAAACAGGAAAGTGCTCACCCGTTTGCTGACGCAACTCGTAAAGTCTGGCGCGCAAAGTTGCCGCTACGGACAGCAATTCTGACGTAGTTCTGTGTAAAATATCGGTTGCAGAAAGAGCCAATAACACACCGCTTACATTGCATTCTAACTGATTTTTCTTGAGCGCCTGCACCAGATAATCCCATTCTTGCTGGGAACCCCCCTCATCACTGGTATATCTGCCAGCGGTATCAAGGAAAATAGCGTCATTGGTGAACAAACATTCACAGCTTTCAGTTGGCGGATTTTCTTTATCTTTGCGATTCAATTGTTCTGGTAAAGGAAGCTCCTGCCCGGAAGAGAACAACATGGTTGTTTTTCCGGCACCCGCTGTCCCCATGACCAGAAACCAGGGCAATCTCTGACGCGTATTAATAAACAAAAAACGCTGCCATAAGGGCGTAGTTCGATGGATACGCTGCATATAGCGAATCCCCTGTTTGATAATGTTACCAATCACTTTCTGTTCATTAACAGATTGCTTTTCCTGCGGCTTGCTTTTTATAAACCTGTCAAGCAGTGCAGGGTTTATTGTCATTGCCCGTAAAAGACACCATAGCGAATATAATAATGTCAGCGTCAGAATAGCGATCAGGATAGCCAGACGAACGCCTACATCCTTCAATGGATAACTACTTCCGGTTACCAGATAAGGTCCAATAATCCAAACAGAGACACTGATAAGCAGAGCAATAGAAATAAATAATGGCAGATGGAACCAGCAGAAAAGGAATAACAAGAAAAGCGAAAATAAAAGTATAATCCGGCTATCCACCGGCTCTAGCGGACGCACATCACCAACGCCCAACAACGGGCCTAAAAACCAGATAGCTGCGCCAAGCAAGCAAAAAAAAGCGATTAATAAAAACTGCTTTAGTCCCTGCCCGCTGAATAACCTATTAAATACTGACATGACTAATCCATTAGTAATTAACAAATATTTCCACACGTCGGTTTTGTGCCCGACCTTCAACCGTTTTATTGCTGGCTAACGGGTCACGTTCTCCATGCCCTTCGAACCGTATATTGCTGGCCGGTATTCCTGACTGTTTCAGAAAAAGAGCAATATTGGCCGCACGTTTTTCCGATAGCACCTGATTATCAGGAAAGCCCGGCTTATTTATCGGCATTGAATCTGTATATCCCACAACCAACGCTTTCCCTTTAACACGTCGTATTTCATCGGCCACGCGCTGCAAGACAGGGCGCATGCGAGGTAAAACCGAGTCACCACCGACAGCAAACATTGTGTCTCCCTGAAACGTCACCGTGCTCTGTTTATCCGTTTCCACGACCTTCACGAGTTTCCGGGCGATCTCATTTCTTAGCAAAACAGCAAGGCGTAATCGCACCGGTGGCGCAACCTGAGCGACCGGAAGCCTTTTCAGGCTCTGCATATGGTGTTGTAAACGTAATTCCGGTTGCATGAGAAAATACTTGAGAGCAATGAAGCTCCCGGCAAGTAGTATGCCGGCGAATAACCATGACACGCGCAGAGGAACATAAAAACGCCGGCGCTGTTTCCCGGTTCTTAGCGGCAACCCGTGGGAAGACAGCTGATCCGGTACACTGTCTCTCATACTTTGTAGCAGCGTTAACAACCGCTGCCGAATACGGGTCAGCTGCCGTTCACCGTTTTCAATGATGCTATAGCGGCCTTCAAAACCCAGTCCCAGAATCCGCAGTAATATTTCCAGAACATCACCGTATTCCCGTGGATTCATTGACAGCCGGCCTACGAGCAAAAAGAATTTATTGCCGCCGTCGTTATCGCCCTCAAAATGATTAAGAAGATTACTTTGCGACCAACCTGATTCAACGCCCCAGGGCCGACCGTGGGCGGCCTCATCTAACGAAGTACACAGGCAATAGCGGACGATGGCCATTTTTTTCCACGAAATATCCGCTTCATCACAGACAACGCTAAACAGCGAAACCTCATTCTTCAACGCTTGCTTTAGCAGCCATACCTGCTCTTTACTTTTGATGACTTCAGGCATTTCGCTCAGGGCGCGTAGCAGCGGTTGCGCCGCTTCCAGTAACGGCGTCGCAGATGCGGTCACCATTGCGACCCGTTGCTGTACGCTGGCAGTGCGCAATTGGCTGACATCGTACAGTGAAGATAGCTGCGCCCGATCGGCCTCGCTGCCCCTTCTGCTATTACCTGGTTCAGCAAAATTAAAAGGATCGCCATGGTCGAGTAAAAAGTCTCCCTGCGATTGCGAACCGGCTTCACTCAGGGTGCCAGACGAAAAAGCAGCTAACTCATCGACCAGATTAGGTTCATTACTCACGGCCATTAATCCCTGATTCCCCAGAGTTCCATTTTCAATCCGGGAAAATCACCGGCGACATGTATCGCAATTGCACCTGTACTGGAAACTTTATCCCAGAAAGGCCCGGCTTTATTGAGTTCAAAATAGACATAACCCGAACTGTAGGGGATCTGTCGAGGGGGAACCGGCAACATACTGATCTCAAGGCCTGGTAAATGCGAGCGCACCAACTCACGCAGCTGTTGCGGCGCGCTGATTTTCGCCTGAGCTGCATATTGATGCTGTAATACATCCATTGGTATTTGCGCAGAAACCGCCAGAACCAGATTAGAAAAACCGCGTAATTCTGCCGGGAGTAAGGTTGCTGACCATACGCCATTGCCACGGGATTCAAGCGTAATTAACTGACCCGCTCGCACTAAAATCTGATTTAACAGCTCATGCACCTCGTCAACCAGCGGGCGGATTGATGCGTACAAATGGGCGTGTTCATAACCAGGCGCTTGTCGGGGGCGACGGGTTTTCACTTTTATAAACGTTGATAGCTCACCGGCAAATTTGGCCAGTTCCTGATAAAACGCGATCGGGGGAAGTTCGGGGATATGGCGGAAGTGATCAAATATCGGCTCGTACTTGTTAAAGATCTGCAACAGTAAGTAATCGACTATCTCCGCACTGGCACTGGCTTTTCCATCGCTGTTCGATAGCCGCTGGGCCAGCATATCGGCACGCATTTTAACCAGGCCATTCAGATGAATAAGCCATTCGCTTAACAGACCGTTTGCAGCATAACCAGTGATTGGCGGAATATAATCATCGGTATGTAGTAATACGCTACCATCAGGTTGGATCGCACGAACCCGGGTTAATGGCAACCCAATCCAGGATTCGGTCATTTCCCCCTCAGAAACCAGCCGTAAACGCAGCTGTGCCAGCTGTACCGGTTTGGGCCCCTGTCTGATAGCATTCGTATCGTTTAATTCTTCTTCTTCAGCGCTGAAACGGGCCAGCGAACCTATATCGTTCTCGTCGAAAATGGTTTCGTCACTGTTATCCAGGCGTAGCGGAACCGCCAGATAAATGAGTTTGCCTAAATGCTCAGGCAGAATAGTTAGCGGGTCCGGTAAAGCGGCGTGTCCGGGAATATCAAACGGAGTACCATCAGGTAAGACCCCGGATCCGGAGCGTAAAACCAGCTTACCGTATGCCAGCGCTTCACGATCGACCTCATACTGTGAGAACCCCCAAAAAAAAGGCGTGATGGTCGCCGCTCGCTTATGGGCAAAATATTCATGGTAGCGTTCTTGTTGCTGAAAAAGTTGTGGACGCAGAAACAGTCCTTCACTCCAGACGACCTTATTAGTTCTCATAGTCAAGTCACTTTTTTATCGAAGTTGTCAAATATTCCAGATGAACGGTGACCTCCGGCTGCCAATTTTCCCCGGCAGGCCAAAATACCTGGTACCAGGGTTCTTTTGGCTTTCCGGGTATTGGATAAACCACCCTCCACACAGAATGTGTGATATCGCGATACTCCGTTATTATTCCCAAATTTTTATTTTCTTTGTTAAAAGGCAGCTTAATTCTCATCTCTTCAGCGGGAGATATGATAAAGCTACCCATTTTCTCTACTCGGGAGATACGGTCCTTATCACTACGATCTTCAAGGTTGTAAATATCGCTGGCAAAAAAATAATCATTTTCTGTCAACTGATAAAATACCACTCTGACAGGACTGGCGTTACCATATTTATCTGGGTTTATGTTACTGGCAGCCTGTAATGTTATTATTATTTCTTTAATTTCATTTTCTTTTTCAGATTCAGTGCTCGCAGAAGAGCAGGAAAGAAGCATAAGACAAAATAAAATTGTCAGTACTTTCCTCCAATCACCATGGTTAAATACATTAACTATATGATTTTTTCTTGCACTCATTTAGCTTACCGTTCTTCACCGCTATAAGCATAAACCCTGCGGCTAAAGCCGCAGGGATAAACCACAAAATTAGGAGTTCAGGTTCGCCTTAACATCATAGCTGGCGGAAATAGTGCCAGACTTATGGCCCTCGGCATTTTGCATAACGTAATCCTGCGTCATCTTCGTAAATGAGAAGCGCACGTTTTCACGCGGACGGGTCTCATCTTCAATAGAACCAAGCATTTCAACATGCGTGATAATGACGTCAGTAAATTTAATGCTCAGGTATTCCAGTGGATTACCACCGGCCTTACGAATGACGAACTTAATATTCTTAATATGTTTACCGGACAAACAGTAGTTCAGAAGATTAGGGCTGGCCTTATCGGTATAATGTTCAAAGCAGAAATCAGAAACTGATGCTTTACCAGACCCGCCGCCAGAACCACTATGCATATTAGAATGCTGTGAAACATCCCATTTCCAGGCAAGAACCTGAATCTCATCTTTATGTGTGGAATCTAACGACTCGCCGTCAATCCCATCAATTTTAATAAACATATCTTGAGCCATAATATCCTCTTCTATGACGTTGATTAATATTCCCTAACACGACGTTTTGGGTGATATAAGTTCTTATCCTTATAAAAATAAGAACTTTATTTTTCCTTTCAGAAAAATTTTTTATATAAAATCAGTATGTTAAATATATAAAATCATGCCACATCTTTAAGAGACGGGAGTTTTGCTACCATACGCAATGAAACGGTTAAACCCTCCAGCTGAAAATGCGGACGCAGGAAAAATTTTGCCTGATAATATCCAGGATTACCCTCCACATCCTCCACAATAACCTCTGCTGCGGCCAAAGGTCGGCGGGCCTTATTCTCCATTGTCGAGTTAGCTGGATCGCCATCAACATAGTTCATAATCCAGTCGTTCAGCCAACGCTGCATTTCATCACGCTCTTTAAAGGAACCAATTTTATCGCGCACAATACATTTCAGATAATGAGCAAAACGCGAGCAGGCAAAAAGATAGGGTAGCCGCGTAGACAGATTAGCGTTCGCTGTCGCATCGGGGTCGTAATATTCTGCTGGTTTTTGCAGAGACTGGGCGCCAATAAACGCGGCATAATCGGTATTTTTTCTATGAACTAATGGAATAAATCCATTTTTGGCTAATTCCGCCTCACGACGATCTGAAATAGCAATTTCAGTGGGACATTTCATATCCACGCCGCCATCATCAGTGGGGAAGGTATGGCAGGGAAGTCCCTCAACAACACCGCCACTTTCAACACCGCGAATCAGGGTACACCAGCCATGCTCTTTAAAAGAACGATTGATGTTTACAGCCATCGCATAGGCGGCATTCGCCCAGACATATTTACTATGATCGGCACCATCGGTAGTTTCTTCAAAATGAAAAGCATCAACCGGGTTAGTACGAATACCGTAAGGCACACGTGCCAGGAAACGTGGCATGGCCAGGCCGATGTAGCGTGAGTCTTCTGACTGACGCAGTGAGCTCCAGGCGGCGTACTCGAGATTTTGCGTGAAAATTTTCGTTAAATCGCGCGGGTTTGACAGTTCCTGCCATGAATCCATCTGTAACACTGTTGGTGACGCACCAGCAATAAAAGGGACATGAGCCGAAGCTGCTACTTTCGCCACCGATGTCAGCAGATCGACGTCCGGGGCTGAATGGTCAAAGAAATAGTCCGCAACAAGGCAGCCATAGGGTTCGCCACCGAGCTGACCGTACTCTTCTTCATAAATCTTTTTAAAGAGAGGACTTTGATCCCAGGCCACCCCTTTATAGCGCTTCATGCTACGACGCAGATCATCCTTTGAAATATCCATAAAACGCAGCTTGAGCTTTTCATCGGTTTCAGTATTAAAGACCAGATGATGCAAACCACGCCATGCACTCTCCAGTGACTGGAATTCCTTGTGATGGAGTATCAGGTTAATCTGCTCAGAAAGTTTACGATCTATCTCTTCAATAATTGAGGCAATACTTTTATATGCGTCATCGGAAATGGTTACACTATTAACCAGGGCTTGTTCCGCTAACGTTTTAACGGCACCTTCGACGGCTGCTTTAGTTTGCTCTGACTTTGCTTTGAACTCCTTACTAAGTAATGAGTTAAATGCGTCGAAATTTGATGCTGATTTTTCCATTACTGGAGCATTCTGCACTGCTGAATTTTTTGATGATGACATAATTCCCTCTACTCTTATTTTTCCTGAGATTCACCAACCTGATTTCTATCTTTTTTTGGTGCAGCAGCCAGCGCTTTTAATAAAGCCTTATCCTGAAGCATGGTCATAACCAAATCTTCTGCACCAGATTTGCCATCCATATATGTTTGCAAGTTCGCTAACTGCGTTCTTGCATCTAACAATTGTGATAATGAATCAACTTTTTTGGCAATCGCATCCGGAGAAAAATCTTGCATAGATTCGAAAGTCATATCCACCATCAACTGCCCTTCACCGGTTAATGTATTAGGTACGGCAAAAGCAACCCGAGGGCGCATTGCTTTCATACGCTCATCAAAATTATCAATATCAATATCCAGGAAATGCCTGTCCACAACCGAAGGCAGAGGCTCCAGTGGCTTACCTGATAAATCAGCAAGAACCCCCATCACAAAGGGTAATTCTACCTTTTTTTCTGAACCGTATATCTCTACATCATATTCAATTTGTACACGAGGAGCACGGTTTCTTGCAATAAATTTTTGAGAGCTATTTTTACTACTCATAATATAATTTCACCATGTTATCTTTCTCAGAAATAAAAATTATCTCTTAAGTAACTTAATAAGAAATTAAGAGGACAAAAACACCAACTCCACTATTAGTTATAGATCAGTTCAATACCTGATAATGCACGGACCCCGCCAGACGTTACTACTCCTGAACCTTTCGCATAATAGCTGGCGCTATAATAATGTGTCACATCATTACCTCCTGAAGGAATAACATATGATTGAAAGCTACTGTGGTCATCAATAAACATCTGCCTGGCGGACTCATCACGAATACGTATCTGCACTCCCCGACTCATTCCACTTTCCGAACTATTTACTAAATTCCCCGTACTGCTATCTATCGCACTGCCAGCTGAGACAAAGTGCAAATCAATTCTTTGACTCGCCGGGCATGATTTCAGCGTAATATTAAATTGCTGACTGCCAGCCTCATCACCATTGGACTGTAAGTTCGAGGTTGAAAGGGTGGGAAGAGTGACCGTTTCATCAGAGCCTCCGTTATTAATGCTTATCCGACAGGTGTCATCCCGATAGATACCGGTGAAGGAGACCGGTATGCGACAAGCTGATGTTGATAAGCATTTTTCTGCCAGCGCTGACGTACTGGTTGACATACCAACTCCCAGTAAAATCCAGCCAACAGTCTTACCTATCCTTTCCTTTCCTGTCAGTTGCGCAAACATATAACCTCCAGCTGTAATATCTGCGTTTGTCGGGTCGCCGATGCGCGTCGTTTGTCAGGTGATGTCCGTGCCCGGCACTGCATTTTTTGCCCGTTTACCACCGCAAACAGGGATTGGGTCTCTGGTTGCCACCCCCGGATAAACGCCTGACCACCCTGACCAATGATTCCCTGACTTATACCTTTAGCATTCTGCAAATCGGTGCCGATCGGCAGAAGCTGCCCCTTCTCATCGCGCAAGGTTAATATCATGGGATTACCGCTAATGGTCTGCACTTCAACGGGAATGACAGCACCCGCTCTTGGTACCACTACTTTTTCGTTCTCCATTAAGTCGACATTTAAAGGCAACCCTTTAGCGCTGACGGAGATAGTATTTTCCCGGTAGGGCGTCAGTGACGGCATAATGGCGTAACCGTTGCGGTCAATCCGACTTCCGTAGCCATTTAACAGCTTCGCGCCATTAGCCTCCCGAGCATCGACGATGGCAAATGGTGCATCCCCCACTGCAGGGCCAAGCGTAATACCCCCTTTATGAGCGACCAGGCTACCGTCTGCTGAAAACGAGAGCTGACGCGTACTATGGTTATCTGCCGATGCCGTCGCAGCCAGACGACCAAAGCCAGCCTGGTAGCTTAGATTGCCGGTGACCGAGTTATTTGCCCTGCTTTCAGGGTAATGGTTCAGCGTCCCACCAAGTCCATAGTTCCATTCATTTTGTTCACCCTGACTGCCATTAACCAACGTCTGAAGCTGAGTATTGCCCCCACTATCATGATTCAAACTGGTATATAAGGAATTGAATACTGGCTTCCTGTTGATGACGCCATTACCAATAGGAATATTAACGAACAGCAATACGCTTTTTTCACTTTTATATTGATCATTAAGCGTACGGCTTGCAGTCACCCCATAACTGAAGTGACGTAGACGTTGATTAAAGGTCACTGAATATTGCCTTGATGAACTGCGATTTCCCCAGTAATTATATTGATTACCAGTAAGATAAAGCGACATATTATCCGATAACTGCTGAGATAAAGTGACCGATAGCCGGTCGCGCTGCCTGAAATCAATAATATACTGACCATCAGTCGATCTATTATTTCGCGCTATGCTGGCATCACGGAAAGAGTAATAACCACTGGAAGAATAACGATATGCACCTAACAGTAAATTTGTATCTGTACTTCCAAGATATTTAGTAAAGTTGAGCTGATAACTATTGCCGGTGTAAAGCTGATCATCATTCAGCGTTGATCTTGCATGGCTGATGCCAAATGACACTCCACCTAATGGGGTATTTAATGCGCTCCCGGCGGCAATTGACTGATACTTCTCGCCTATCTGCATACCACCAAACAACGTCAGGCGGTCAGACAAGCCATAACGGTAGCTGCCTTGCACAACCGCAGGATGATTTCTTACCAGCTCCTCTTTAAGCTGACCGGCGGAGAAAGCAAAATATGACACGCCTTCATGTAACAATAGCGGTGGCGCCGAGTAGGGAATATTTGTTCTCCTTACCCGTCCATCAGATTCAGTCACGACCATCTCAAGGTCGCCGCCATAACCCATCGTACCAATGTTACTTAACTCAAAAGGACCGGGCGGAACGACGGTTTCATATATAGTCATTCCTCTTTGCCTGACGGTAACTCTGGCATTTGTTTCCGCAACACCACGCAATACCGGCGAATAGCTGCGCAAAGAATCAGGCAACATACGATCATCAGACTGGAGAAAAACGCCCCGCAGCCCATAGCTATCAAATATGTCTCCGGAGGTATTATTCTCCCCCAAGATCAGCTCACTTTTTAATGCCGTAATATCGTGTGCGGCATAACCATTAAGATTTTGAGTGGACGAAGAACCGCGACTATTCCAACTGGCGTTTATACGCTTTCTTAGTCGCCATTGATTAATATTTATACCGGCCATCATACCCAGGTTGCCAGTATAGGTATTCCCCCGCATCGCGCTATTCCCACCATTGTAGATAGAGAAAACGTTGCCGCTGTAATCCAGGAAACCCACTGTTTCACCTGCATCCCATAAGCCGGGGTCAACGTAACCGCGTGGCATTTTCTTAACATACAGTTGAGGAACCTGAAGATTTAGCTCAAATTCTCCTGAGTCATATCTACTTTTTCCCCATGAAACCCATTCAGATATAACCCGGCATGAATCAGTTTTTTCTGCCGGCTTATCAGCAATGCGAATCCCAATCTGCCTCAACTGCCTGAGGCTGAAGCAGGCTTCAGCACTCTTTTTACCCGGCCGAAGAGAAAATAATACCGTCATTTTCCCACGTCTTTCACCATTCACCAGAACCGTGACTTTCTGTTTTCCCGGTAATATTGGGTTACCTTCACTAAAACGTGAAACGTCTATTCCTCTACCGTGAAGAAATCTGGGATTAAAGTTTACTATGGTTTCGTTTTCATTTTCGCTTAACAAAGACGGCGGTTCAGTAGCAGCCCAGCCCGAACGATAAAATAATAAACCGCCTATCAGGGTAAAAGTGAACGGCAGAACATTAGCACGACGTTTTGCATCGTTGCTCATGTCCCCTACATCAGGAAAATTCACGGTAAAACTCCCTTTATTTACGAATTTTTAATTCTAATTATTTAAAATCAAAATTCCTCAGAACTTCTTATCCTTGACTGAAGTGAATTATTTACCTGCTAAATCAGAAAAAAAACCATTTCCTTGTGGAGAAAGCTTTATTTTTATTACAGCACCATAGTCATTAATTAAACCATAATTGATGCTGGTAATTTTCTCTCCTTTATTTATTTTTCTTTCCGGGTAAAAGACGATAGATGAAAATGGATCCGCCATCTCAACATTCAAATTTATTTTTTTACCATGAGTCTCTACACTGGACTCATCAAAGGAAAAATAGTATGGCGTGGGGTTAGTTAATTTTATACCAACCCCTTTTATAGCATCGGTCACTGTCTCCCATTTTAGTTTATTTCTTTCGTTGGCTGAATTACTTTCAGAGAGAGAATCAGGGCGATAAAATATTTTAATTCTGGTACGGAAGGCTAGCTCCAGCCGTTGCCTGTTTGGTGACAAAGTCGATTGCGGTGGAATTTCTAACATGTTGAACCAAAAAACAGACTCCTTGTTTTGTGGTAGGATCATGCCGTTATAAATTAACCGGACACTCTGTCCTTTACCCGACTCTACGCGATAAATCGGAGGCGTAACGATAAAAGGAACTTTAACTTCATTCAGATTTGCCGTTCCTTTATTATCATCGATCCAAACCTGAACTAAAGCAGGCTTGGTTCCTTTATTATTAGTCCGAACATTAACTTCTTTTTCGGCCGCCGGAAAAATGATACGAGTTCCGCTGATAGTCATAGACGCAATAGCAGAAAAACTGCCTGCCAGCATAGCGAAGGCTAGCAAAATTGCTCTTTTTTTCATTAGATTTCCTTATTCTACGCCGCCAACTAAAATAGCTACCAGCTTGTCCTTTTTAAACATATGAATATATATTTAATTAAATATTGTGACTCGCCGGACGACGAGTCACAGCATTAAAATTAATGCTTATTAACTAACTAATGATTATGGATAAGCTAGCACATATTGTACATTAGCTGTAACGGCTCCAGGTGTAGTTTGACCGGTAGCATAATAGCCACCAGCAAAGTACATCGTTGCCTGTTTTGAATCAGCATTAACCGGATATGAATGACCAGTTCCGCCAATTGTAACCTGACTATTGTCGTCCAGGTTATAAAGCCTTACCTGAACATTGGTAGCAGATCCAGTTGCGGTTGAGTCATTTCTCAAATTACCCGTTGAAGGGTCATAACCACTGTTTTTAACCGCCTCAAAATGAGCGGTTACTTTTTTAACAGAAACAGGACATTTTTCAACTTCAATTTTGAAAGCGGTCGTTCCTGCCTCATCTCCGGTCGTAGCCAGTGTCGCAGTAGAGATTTTTGGTAAGTTAACCACAATATCTTTACTGTTATCTTTTACCTGGCAGGTTTCATCAGTAAGCTCACCATTGAATGAAACCTTTCCATCGGTCGCTGCATTTGCACCAAAACAGGAAGCAATTCCTATCGCACATAATGCATATTTAAATTTATGCATATCAACCTCCATTTATATTTCGCAATCATAATTAAATAATGTTAATTCACAAGTGATTAAAAATGATTTTATCTTTCCTCCACTATAGTTACATTAACTTCACTATTATCAGCATCAACCTCAAGGTTAACGCTGCCATTTTTTACGTCCCTGTGACAAACCAGTATCTCCCGCCCAATCATTGGCAATATATTTTTCTCAATGTAACTAATCAGTAGCCTTGCTCCTGTTTCGGCAACCCGACATTGTGAAACAATATATTCAACAACTGACTCGCTATATGAGAGAGAAAGTTGATGCTGCTGATACAAGCGTTTGCTTATTCTTTCAAGATGTAACTTAACAATATTATTCAGTGTTCCTGCTTGTAATGGCAAATAAGGAATCACAGTGACCCGGCCCAAAAATGCAGCAGGAAAAGTTTTTAATAATATCGGCTGAAGTACTGATAACAAGGCTGCTGGTGTCGGAGCGGTATCAGGATCAGAGTACAATTGCTCAATGAGGTCACTACCTGTATTGCTTGTTAATAATAAAACACTATTTTTGAAGTCGATTAACCGACCCTCACCATCTTCCATCTGACCTTTGTCAAATACCTGATAAAAAAGCTCATGCACATCCGGATGGGCCTTTTCTATTTCATCCAATAGCACCACGCTATAGGGACGACGACGCACTGCTTCAGTCAGTACGCCACCCTCACCGTAACCAACGTATCCCGGCGGCGATCCCTTTAATGTAGAAATGGTATGAGATTCCTGGTACTCACTCATATTTATCGTGATCAGGTTTTGCTCACCACCATACATATTTTCAGCAATGGCTAATGCCGTTTCCGTTTTCCCAACGCCAGACGGCCCTACCAGCATAAATACACCGAGTGGTTTACGCGGGTCAGCCAAACCTGCCCGGGCTGTCATAATGCTTTCGCACAATTGTTCCAGCGCATATTGCTGACCAAAGACATGGTTATTCAGACGCTGGGGAAGCTCCATTACGGCCCGCATCTCATCTTTCATCATCTGGCCAACCGGTATGCCGGTCCAGTCCCCAACGATGCGGGCAACTGTTTCAGCACTCACCTCCGCCTGGACCAGTGATTGCTCCTGTCGGAGCGAAGTAAGTACCTCCTCCTGTTCGGCCAGTATCTGGCGTAATGCCGGCAGTACTTCATCTTCGCTTTCTATTGCAGCAAGGATCTGTTGGCGCTGTGCCACAATTCCTTCAACGCATTCACGCTCCGCTTGCCAGCGCTGCGCTAAAGCTGCTTGTGATTCGCGTGTCTGCGCAATCGATATCTGTAGCTGCTCAATTCTCTGACCTTGCTCTTTGCCTAAGCTGCGCGCTTTCTCCAGCGACATCAGCTCTTTTTCAGCTATTTCACACTGCCAGTTAAGATGCTGTAATTCTGATGGCGGTGTAAATTGCGCCATTGCGACACGCGCGCACGCGGTATCCAGTAAGCTGATCGCTTTATCAGGCAGTTGCCTTGCCGGAATATAACGATGTGAGAGGCGCACTGCGGCTAACACCGCTTCATCCATGATCCAGACATTATGGTGTTTTTCCAGCGAAGGGATCAGACCACGTAGCATAGCCGTGGCGTTTTCCTCACCGGGTTCCTCAACCTGTAAAACCTGAAAACGGCGCGTTAACGCTGGGTCCTTTTCAATGTGGCGTTTGAACTCACCCCAGGTTGTGGCACCAATCATGCGAATTTGGCCGCGAGCCAGCGCTGGCTTAAGTAAATTAGCGGCATCCCCTGTTCCGGCATTACCGCCAGCGCCAACCAGTGTATGTACTTCATCAATAAATAAAATAATCGGATCGACTGAAGCGATGGCTTCATCCAGCACAGACTTGAGACGGGCCTCAAATTCACCTTTCATACTGGCACCCGCAGAAAGAGCGACAATATCCAGCGATAGTAAACGTACATTACGTAGTGCGGGAGGAACCTCTCCGGCCACGATGGCCTGAGCAAACCCTTCAACAACGGCGGTTTTACCTACCCCGGCCTCGCCAGTTAACAGTGGATTATTTTGTCTGCGACGCAAAAGAATATCGGTCATCGTCGATATTTCGTGACTGCGCCCCAGTACCGGATCGATCTTACTTTCTTTCGCCAGGGCGGTAAGGTCAGTGGTAAATTGCGCAAGCCGGGCATCAGGCTTTTCAGCCATAGCGCTGCTGGCCTCTCCTGGTAACGATCCATCATAAAACGCACTGCCGTCTCTCGCCGTCTCGTCATTCTCTGGCGATTCACGGGTAATGTAGTTCAGTTCGCTACTCAGTACGTCGAGTGCAATATTATCAAGACTTGGTAATATCGACAGTAATGCCCGACGCAGCTCCATATTGGTCAGCAAGGCCAGTAACAAATGCCCGCTGCGGATACGATTATCAAAATATTCGAGACTGGCACACACCCAGGCGCGCTCAATAGCCAGTTCTATATGGTAAGAAAAATCAGAGACTGCCGTTGCCCCTCCGGGCAATCCGGCTAATACTTGAGCAAGCCCGCGCTCCAGCTCCTCAATATTAATATTGAAGTAGCGGACGATGCATTTAATATCATTATTTTCATGGTTCCATATCTGATTAATCCAGTGAACAAGTTCAACATAAGGGTTGCCTCGTAACTTGCACAATGATGTAGCGCTTTCAATGGTATTGAATAACGTATAATCCAGCTTACCAAATAGATTCTTTCTTAAAACAGCCACAATAGTCCCTTACATAATGAGCGTAAAAGCAATAGTCACTAAGAACAGTAATATTAAGGACTATACTACGTATTTATCGTTATTTTAACTTGGCGTTGTAATTTTCAGAATTAAAGAAAATAAGGAAAATAATTAAGATTAAAAAAGAAAAAAATCGCTAAATAAACCAAATACACTATATACCAAGAAAATGAACTCCATTAACATTCTTGTTTGATTAAACGTATTTGCTCCAGTCATAAAAAATTAGAAAAGCAGGGGCACATTGTTTCACTCAACAGCTGCAGAAAGGTAAGAGAATGGTCACGCCATCAAAGGCAGCCATTCGCTAGAGGAACCTAATTTCATTATCGGTTGAAAAATGAATAATATTTTTCTGGATTATTATAATAAGGAACTCACGTTTATGCGCGAAATGGCGCGTGAGTTCGCTGAAAAACACCCAAAAATAGCCGGGCGTCTTGGCATGCGAGGACTTGAAACCGCAGATCCTTTTGTCGAGCGCCTCATTGAGTCATTTTGTTTCCTGTCGGCCAGAACGCAAATTAAACTGGATGCAGAATTCCCTCTTTTCACTCAACGGCTATTAGATATAGTCTATCCAAACTATACTGCACCAACGCCGTCAATGGGGGTTGTTCAGCTAAAACCCAATCTTAAAGAGGGTGACCTGACACAAGGCTATCGTGTACCACGTAACAGCGCCTTATTTATGCCGATAATAAAGGATGAGGTAACACGCTGCGAATTTCGCAGTGGACAGGATGTGCAGTTGTGGCCGATGGAAATAGTTGAGGCACGTCTTAGCTCGTTACCGCCAGACATGCCTAAGATGGAAAAATATAATATCCCACCGCATAAGTTGAAAGGCGCACTTCGTATTAAATTAAGATTAAATGGAGATATGAAGTTCTCTCAACTTGAGGGTCTGAACAGATTACCAATTTACATCAATGGTGATGAGAGGATAGTTTCACATATTTTTGAACTTATTCATGCCGGGCACATTGCAACAATTATAAGAACCGGGCAAGGTGACCAGGTAAAAGATAATATTATTAGTAAAGATGCACTATCGTTCGAAGGTCTGGCGCCAGATCAGGGATTGCTACCAGTTGCATGGAATATTTTTCATGGGCATAACCTGATACAAGAGTATTTTGCCTGCCGACAGCAGTTCTATTTTTTCACAATCACACAGCTTGCAAGTAGCCTTAAGCAGAATGACTCTTCAGAAATGGAGGTTATCATCCTGCTTGACAGGCTGGCGCAGAATCTTATTGGTCATATTTCGGCCTCACACTTCTTACTTTACTGTACGCCGGTCATTAACCTTTTTTCACGGCAGCTGGATAAGCTGGAAATCAACCGGGCGTTAAATGAGTTCCACGTCGTGCCGGACCATAGTCGCCCTCTTGATTTTGAAATCTTCTCCGTTGATAGAGTGTTTGGTCAGCAAGCGGAAACCAGCAATCAAGTGGTCTTTAACCCTTTGTATCAAACACGTCATTGTGATAACGGCAACTTCGGCCGTTATTTTTCCATTACCCGTAAAGATCGGCGTAGCAACAATGACACCAGAAAATATGACACCCGCGCCTCTTATGCAGGCACAGAAGTGTTTATTTCGTTAGTTGATCAACAAGAAGCACCTTACAGCGGTGATATCCGCTATTTATCAATTAACGCACAGGTCACTAACCGTGATCTACCAATGTTAGTTGCAGCCAGCGGTAAACTTTCACTCACCTTGCTGGATTCCGCGCCGGTTGAAAGCGCCCGGTTTGTATTTCAACCCAGTACGCCACGGCCACCCTTTGCTGCCGGTGAATCGGCATGGCGGCTCATAAGGCAACTGAGTTTCAATTATCTTCCGTTGTCAGACATGACGCACAGTCAGGGGGGGGAATCATTACGGAACATGCTGAGATTGTTCATCAGCAAAGTTGATTACGAATCTGATGCCCAAATTAACGCACTCGTCGGCTGCCATAGCGAGCCGGTAATCAGACGTCTACCCGGCAACGGTTTACTCATCTACGGAAGAGGTATTCGTTGCACGTTGACGGTGGATGAAGAAGGCTTTTCCGGCGTCAGTCCCTATCTGTTTGGCATGATTATGGAGAACTATATCGCCCGTCATGCCGCTATTAATGTCTTCACTGAGACAGAACTCATTTCAATGCAACGGGGCAAAATTGCCCACTGGCCAGCACGCCCTGGTCGACGAGGTGTATTGTAAAATGGCCGACATTGAGCAGGACATGGCTTCACTCCCGATGGGGCTTAGCAGTTGGTATCAGCAGGATTCGCCGTGGGATAGCGGCTTTATCAGTATTATGCGCGCCATTGCTGCCCGCACGCCTGAATTACCTGCGCCGGGCATTGCCGCGTTGCCATCGCAGGAGCGTTTTCGACTGGGACAGACAGCCCATATGGTGTTTGCTCCACGTGAAATTGCGCATATTGAGCTGCAACATGACAAACTTGATTTACAACTATTCGGTTTGGGCGTCTGGGGCCCTCAGGGGGCAATGCCATTACATATTTCTGAACTGGCCTACACGCGCAGCGAAAACCATGACAATACGCTAAATGAGTTTGTCGATATTTTCCATCATCGCGCTTTGTCACAATTTTATCGTGCCTGGTCTCTCTCTCAGGACACCGCATCGCTGGACCGACAGGCCGAAGACAAATTTTCGTTTTATGTAGGCAGCCTTGTCGGTCTGGAATCCCGGGAATTACCAGCCAGTGAGCTACCGCTGCATCCGAGGCTTGCGTCTGCTGCGCATCTGATACGTGAAGCCCGCAACCCCGAAGGGCTGGTTGGTGCGCTTCATTATTATTTTGAAGTGCCGGTGCAAATCAGTGAGTTCGCCGTCCAGTGGGTTTTTCTGCAACCAAATGACCAAAGCCAACTCGGCAATAGCGACGCCTGCCTGATGTTGGGCAATGGCGCCATTCTTGGCGATACGGTTCAGGATCGTCAGCATAAATTTCAGCTTATCTTTGGGCCACTCAGTCTGGAGCAATATCTGCGCTTCAGCCCCTGGGGCCAGGATTTACCTGTGCTACGTGAATGGGTGCGCAACTTCGTGGGGTTTGAATATGCCTGGGAGGTCATTTTGTTGCTGGAAGCAAATGAAGTCCCCTGCGCCACTTTAGGGGAAATACACCAGCTGGGATATACCAGCTGGCTTGAACGCTATGACCACGCTACGCCGCTGGCAGGCATGAGTTTCGATCCGGAAATGTATTGCCTGTCATCACCATAAAACTAAACGAACCTTAGTTACATCAAGCAGGAAAAATAAGGAAATAACAGATGCCAGCGCTGAATATAACCGAATGCCCGGAATGGTATCGCTCAGTTACAGACACCGTACCGGATACACCGCCTTGTGGTGAAAGCCTGGAGTATGACCCTGACTTCATTATGCTGCAAAGAGAGATCCAACCGCGACTGGGCGCCGAATATGGCGATTTTGTAGAGGCGGTTGAACCAATTAATTGGGCGGATACAGAACGTAATACCCTCAAGCTGTTGCAACGTTCTAAAGATGTTCGGTTAGTGATTATTTTGATGCGCTGTCGCTTACGTCAGATCGGGCTTCCCGCTCTGCCCGAAGGCCTTAAGACCTTACTATGGATGCTAAAAAGCTGGCCGGACCATCTTCATCCCCAACTACTGGATGAAGGCGAATTTACACCAATAATGCGCGCTAACGCTTTTGCCGAACTGGAGTCAAATGAAGGTTTTCTGGCCGATATTCGACAACAAACGCTACCGGCAGTTTCCGGATTACATATCACCATCCGTGATATCGAACGAGCCAGCAGCTCACCACGCGAAGAAGACGCGCTAACCGAAGAAGCACGCCAGCAGATTTTACAAGCGTGGCAGAACCAGCATCAGCCGCTCATCCAGCTGTTTAAGCAGGCATTTGAGCTAACGACCTTGCTTAAAGAAACCTTGCAACAGCAGATGCCTGGGGAAGATGCACCCGACCTCACTCGCCTGCTCACCCTGTTTGGATACTTTTTTTCGTCCTCCAGCATAGCGTCAACTCCACCGCCAGCGGAGGAGACGGACGAACCCGCACCGCGAACATTAGCCGAAGACAGCGATTCGGAAATCCCCAACGCAGTTCAGACAAATACTGAAGCTGCACTGCCAGGCGAAACCGGGCGGGTTAGAGAAAAAATGGCAAGTCGCGCTGAGGCACTACAGTGTTTGCGCGAAGTTCGTGCCTGGTTTACGCAGACAGAACCCAGCAGCCCGGTAATTACTTTACTGGCGTTCACAGAACAAACCATCGGGAAAAGCTTTACTGAACTACTTCAGCTATTACCGGCTGAGGTCATTGCCAAAATTGCCACATCACAGGAGTGATTAACTTGAAAAAAGGGAATGCAACATTACTCATCATCAGCATGCTGAGCGCGGAGCCCGCGCTGGCAAGATGCGTACTGGATACCACGCCGCCACTGGGGGGAGGAACGCCTACCACCCTGCAAATCCCGGCCTTTACCATTCACGTTGATGCCGATGCACCCGCCGATCGTTCAAAACCCATTGGCAGTATGGATTCATCTCGCGGTGGAATGGTTAGCTTTCTTTGCGACCGTGGTGAAATGTACGGCAAAAGCGTATTTCCTCCGCTATCGGGTAGAGCAACCCAGAATAAAATGTTTGCTACTAATATTGATGGGTTGGAAATAATGCCGCTGTGGAATAACGGTGCCGCTTTCGGCAAATTTCCCTCCATTGCCGCAGTGAGTGAAAATCGCGTTAATTATGCCCCACAGTCATATTTTCGTATCGAACTCTATAAAACTAAGCCTCAGCTGAAGCTTACTGACCCTGATGCCGGCGATGTGCTACTCGATGGTGGGACTATTGCTTACAATTGGATAAATAGTGATTCATCGGGTGATATTGCCCAGCGGCTTAATATCGGACAGATTCATATTATCAGCACTCCCGTTTGTCGCGTTGATGGAAAAAAAACCATCGACTTCAATACCGTATCTTCAGATAACATTAGTAATGGCGTGAGCAGACCACTTAATTTCGCAATGGCCTGTACAACCGACTACGGCAGCTATTCTGCTACAGCCAAACTGACAACTTCCACACCAACAAGTGACAATAATTATATCCAGGTTACAGATAATGCTGGCAATACCGACAGACTTAAAATTCGTATTGACGATAGTAAAGGATCTTTGATGCATGTTGATGGAACAAATGCAGAAATAATCAAAGGAACTGGAAATAATATACCCGCTCAATTCAAGTGGACGGCCACGCTGTTGAAAGGCCCGGCGCAAAGCATGCCAGCCAGAGGTCAATTTTCTGCAAATGCAGAAATAATTTTGCAGTTGAATTAAGGAAAGATTCGCTTTTTTGACATGGAAATATTATGGCAGCAGAAGAAACTCTTTTTATCAGTATCGCAAGCTATCGCGATCCGGAGTTACTCCCTACTTTACAGGATTTAATCCAGCAGGCTAAATACGCGAATCGTCTGTATATTGCCGTATGCCTGCAAGCAGAGCTGGATGTAACACCCTTTATTGAAGCAGGAATGGAGCCTGACGGCAGTACTACTCACCAGCAGTTCCCATGCCTTCTGTTTCGCTGGCAGGGAGCCTCAATACAAATCATAAATGTTCACTATCTGAAAAGTCAGGGAGCCTGCTGGGCCCGCCATCTGCTGGATACATGTTATAACCAGCAAGATTACTTTCTGCAAATTGACTCCCACTGTCGTTTTACCACGCACTGGGATAGTGAAATGATCAATATGCTGGGATCGCTTCGCCAATTTAGTCCGTGTCCCGTTCTCTCCAGTTATCCGCCGGGATATATACCGGGTGACAGCGAGGCCCGTAAAGATTATGTCAGTCGTCTGGTATTCAATGGCTTCACTGATGATGGCATCCTTAGCCTGACATCAAAGCCTTTTAGCGCCAGCCGTCCGCAACGGTGTGGCTATATCGCTGCCGGCTTTATTTTTGCTGATGGCCATTTTGTTAGTCGCGTGCCAAATGATCCGCACATCTTTTTCATGGGTGAAGAGATCTCGATGGCCGTACGCGCCTGGCTGCAGGGCTATGACATCTGGTCCCCTCATCGCGTTCTTTTATGGCACTTTTATACCCGCAATGACGCGCCTAAAATCTGGCAGGATCACACCGATGACGCCAAAAACGCCGGGTTAGTCAGTAATGCCTGGTGGGAAAGAGATAAAGCCGCAAAACGCCATATACTGAATCAACTAACGACTGAGCAGCAGCAGGCTGATGACACCGCCTGCCGACGAACGTTACAGGAATATCAATATCATATTGGCGTCAATTTTCATCAGAAAACGATTCATCCGGCAATTCTGGAACCGGATTCGGTTAGCTGGTTTGATGACCTGCCCGCCAATCACCACCAGTGGCTGGCATCATTGCGTTTTTTCCATGAAAAAAACCTGCGGCTAAATCACGATGAGATCAATATTCATGATTCAGAGGTTGCCTGGTGGCATATAGGCATATACGCCGCTGATAATACGCCGCTCGCTATCATCAATAACCTACCAGAGGCCCTGAAAAGACAGGCTACGCTGTCGGAGAGTGACATTATCACTCTGCAACTCAGGTTCACCACCTCAAAACCAAATCCCATAACCTTTATTCGGATATGTCCATATCGGAATAATACAGGCTGGGGATCTGTACTGGAGAAAACATGGTGAATAATAATAAAAATTTCGATGAAATCATTACCACATTGACGCTGGTCACCACTCATGGCGTCATTCCTTCATTACTTGAGTTTCAGTATCAGATAATCCAGCGCGTTGAGAAGCTAAGTGGTTCGCTGAAAATGCACGGACATAATGAGCAGTCCGTAGATGCACTGCAGCGTTTAATTTGTCTCGTTATCGACATTCAGACAAAAAAAACCTTAGCACCTCAGGGCGTTAAATGGGAAGGCTATGAGTTGGAGCATGTATTTTATGGCTACAGTGATGCGCTGTTGTTTGACAGGGATCATGCTGCCGCTATTTTTAATAGCGGAATACCTGAGATTACACATTATGCCGTCCAACTGATTACGCTCGCACCAATTCAGTTTAACGATAGACAGATACAGCAGATGTATATGTCCACAATGGACGCACTGAATGGATACGCAAATACCTGTTATGTACAGGAGAGAAATTATGTAGATACCATCAGCAAGCAGGAAATTAGCTATGAGGAAACAACTGAAAAATGCCGTTTCTGGCCCCCTTTTCTCATCCAGGTTTCAGTTTCCATCGTGATATTAATAATGCTGTGGCTTAGCTGCTGGCACTTTCTGCGGGATAGCATTTAATGAATAATAAAATTATTTTGATTACGCTGATTGCGACAACATTTATTAGCTTGCTGACCTTTTTTTTGAGTCTGATTTTTCCGCATTTTATGCCGACAATGATGACGCTTCTGATGCTTACTGCAATGATTGCTACCATCGCCATGCAATGCATGTATCAGTTGAGAACCGGAAAATCACAAACCAGCGAACAATTTACTGAATTACCCGTTAAACCGGAAAAGCCCGTTATCTTACTGCTTGGCCCCTATGCTGCAACCTGGTTCAGCAAATCTGATGCTGCAGATAATCCCCGTTATGCTGGATCAGCAACCTGGTTACAGACAGGAACGCCGGAGGAACTTGAGAAGCGCTTAAACTACATAAGTCAGTATGCCAGTGACACGCCTGTCCATGCGTTTTTCCCATTTTTGCCCGATGATAGTGAAACCGTTGAGCTAACAATGAAAAAACTGCGCGGCTGGCTGGGTTCCTTCAGTGCTATCCTGACCTCACGACCTCTCCACTGCACATTTGCTATTTATGCGCGGCTTAGCAGTGAGCGTCGCAGCCACACACCTGATAATGCTACATGGAACCAGGATCTGGTTATTCAGCCCACTACATCGGTTGACTTTCACCAGGCGCTTAACGAGCTCGAATTACACATAAAGAATAATACCGAAAATGATTTCAATCATAGTCAGAGAAAAGTTTTTGCATTAACGCTACTGGATTGGATCAGAGGAAGCCGCATAAGTCAGAGAATATCTGACATATTTTCATGCTCATCATTAAAGCTCGATAAAATATTGCTATGTGATTATGGCAATGGCTTTACTCGTCATGGCGCATGGTCAAACTGGCTGGAAAATCAATATGCTATTTTACCCTCTTTGGGGTCGGGCATAACACTTCCTCCGCTACCTCCGATCGCAATAACCGTAAAAGAAGCGCCGGTTATCATTAGAAAAAAAATGCATACTATCCTGCCTCGGATATACTGGAGCGTTTGTTTAGCGACAATGCTTATCGCCGCCCATATGTTTAGTCATGCATGGTATGTATACCAACAGGAGACGGCATCAAAACAGCAGTTACAGCGCTACTCAGTAATAAATAACTTATCAATAAACAAATTAGAAAGCCGTATAAGAAATCTGGAAAACGAGTACAAAAAAAGGTCACAACAGGCAGAATCCATTATGTTCCAAAATTGGGGATTTTTTCCTTACTTTACTTACGCCGATCGGATACTGACTCTACTAAACCAATTAAAATCTATTCCTGTACTCAGTACATCAGGGCCGCAGGCAATATTTAATTCCGGTAGCGCCACGTTACTTCCAGCAGCGGCCAGGCAACTGCAAAACGCTCTTACTCTTGCCAGGGAATATCCACATAATAATCTACTGATTGTAGGTCATTCAGATAACACCGGACGTTCTGATTATAACCTTTTATTGTCTAAAAAACGTGCAATATCAGTGCGTAACTGGTTGTTGGAAAATCATATCGCGCCACAAAGATTGAAAATCAGTGCTGCCGGAGAGTCTGAGCCTGTTGCCAACAATAATACTCTGGCAGGACGGCAGCATAACCGGCGCATTGAGGTACTCGTAGTCCCATCGGAAATTACGCAAAACAGGAGTTAATCATCATGAAAAAACCCATAAATTCCTACACACTTTATGAAGGAAATTTTTTAACAACCGCTCCGGTTCTGGACAGAACAATAAACATTTTGATGTTCCGTGACCCGAGCGACCAGGAGTATCAAATTATCATTAACCGAACAACACTGGCAGAGGATCAGACTGTTGAAGACTGGTATGAGCTTGAGACAGAAAATTTACGAAATAAGCTCCCGGGGTTTCAATCTGAAGGAAAACTCCTGAAAGATGAAATTGGACCGACAAAGCTTCCAATTATTCAGATCGCTAACCGCTATCTGAATGACGGAGACATCATCAGGCAGGTTCTGTCCATTATCAGCCTGCCGAAAAACAGCACTTATAATCCGGAAGGAAGAGAAATAATCATTTTTAATCTGAATACAAAAAATGAATTTACAGATTATCAGAGGCAACACTACGTCCGCGTAATCAATAGTTTCTCACCAAATATGGATGATTAATAAAACCAATAAAATCATATGGCAATATAAAACACTGAGCATTCTTTCAATACTAACCTATCTCAGATAACAACCCGCTTGTAGCGGGAGGCGTGATTTTATCGAATATTACCTCGTTTATTTTCACATGCCTCCCGCCAAATTTTAGTGGACATTATGTTAGAAATTACGATAAAAACAGACAATAACTTTTATAAAAAAGGTCTTTATGAAACCATCTGCCAGATGTTTAATGAAAATGACTTTATAAATATCAAAGAAAACGTTCATTACGAAATAAAGCATCACAACGATATTAAAATTTTCATATATGACAATATCGCTATCATTGCCACAGATGCGTACAAAGGAACCGCTGCCACCACCAGTGATTCATTTGAACGTTATATATTCATTAAAAATGACAGATCAGATAATGAATCAGTGATAATTAAAAATTTATTTTATGATGTGACGAAAAAAAATGGCATATTCTACCCAAAAGACATAGGCAAAATTTATAATAAAAAACATTCAGAAATTAAAAGCTTTCACAAACTTTCATTAAGAGAAAAATTAATATTCGTTCTGACAGGTAAAGGGTTAACGAACGCACAGATTGCCCGCATGCTTGGTTGTTCAGAGAAAAGTGTCTACAATTATAAGAAATACCTGATAACTAAACACTATCTGCGTAGTAAGCACCATTTATACAGGTTCGCAACCTGCATAATCCAAAATACTTTGATTCAGCAATATCGCTGTTGGGTAATTTATAACATCAATATTGTCAGCAAGAGTCCTTATCACCATGATTGATGCTTGCTACTAACCAATGGTTAAACAAAGATATTTTACATGCGGTGCGTTATCAGCTGGTTACTGACCCAAATGGATAGCATTGGCTCCGGGCAAAAGGATTTGTATCGGCGGACAGACGAAATATGGCTGGCACTGACAGCATCCCTCTGACAGGAGAGCGTAATGAAACTTATCGGCAGCTACAGCAGCCCGTTTGTCCGCAAGATAACCATCATGCTGATGGAAAAAGGCATTACGTTCGAATTCGTCAATGAAAATCCCTGGCTGGAAGGCAGTCACGCCGCGAACTACAATCCGCTGGGTAAAATCCCGGCGCTGGCGGTCAGTGCAGATGAAGTGTGGTTTGATTCGCCGGTTATCGCCAGCTGGATCGAACAGCAGGGACAGTTGCCATCTTTCATCCCTGCGGAGCCAATGGATGCACTGCGGGTGCGCCAGCTTGAAGCGCTGGCCGACGGCATCTGCGAGGCGGCACAGCTCATCGTGCGCGAACAAATGCGCCCGCCGGAGAAGCAGTCTGAAGAACTTCTGACGCGCCAGCGGCAAAAAGTCGAGCGAGGCCTTGATGCATTGGAAAAAACCGCAGCACAGGGCGAATGGCTGAACGGCCAACACATTAGCCTGGCCGATATCGCCAGCGGCTGCATGATTGGTTACCTTAACCTGCGCCACGTGGCGCCCAACTGGTGTGTAAATCGACCGGCGCTGGTGAAGCTGGTTGAAAAGCTCTTCCAGCGCGACAGCTTTGCCCGCACCGCTCCGCCGACGCCTTAAATACGGGTCGCATCGCCACCTGCCATGAACGGTTTATTAACCCGGGTCATCTTTCCCAAACGGCGGCTACTCATAGCCAGCCCGGCGGAAAAGGCAATTTAGCGAAATTCAGAAACGGGCGCTGATGCCAAAGTTGTATAACAGCTGCTCGTTGCTGTTTATGCCACCGCCGCCGGTCTGTGAAAAGCTCGCAAACGCCGAAAGCTCCCGACTGATAGGCAGATGCGCCCCAAGCGTAACGTCCATCCAGCGATCGTTCTCCCGGGCGGTCAGCGCCGCAGGCGGCCGGTCACCATCCGTAAAGCGCTGATAGCTAATCTCAGCCCAGGGCGTTATGCCAAGCCACTGTGAAGAGACCCGCCAGCCAAAAGCCTGCACTTGCGTACTGGCATAAAGCGCTGCAGTGGCAAGATCGGCAGTGCCGCTCTGTCCCCAGTGAAGCGCCAGCGAGCCTGATGCCAACTGCGCTGAATCCTGTAACTCAGACTGATTAATTTTTGCCGCCAGAATATCCTCATAGCGTAAGGGTTTGCCGGATGGCTGCGCTGCAATAGCCTGACCAGCAGCGTTCCCGTCACCAGAGGTTACCTGCTGCTGCCACCCCCAGGCCGGAAAGGCGATAATCGCACCGGCGGCGAGCCAGAGCGCACACCAAAAAGTACGCCCCGCTGGGCGTTGAGTTTTGTTTAACATTAAATGACCCCAGAGCGAGCCAAAATGCGGGATAAACAGGTTATAGTGAATATTGTTTAGCAACCTTAATTAACTATTATCGGTTTGGCGTTAACGTCAAGCGAGCCGGTAAAAAATACCCGGTAATCTATAAGGAAAATTAACCATGCAACGCTGTGGCTGGGTGACAAACGACCCGATTTATCTGCAATATCACGATAAAGAATGGGGAATTCCGCAGACTGACCGTCAGGCGCTGTTTGAAATGATTTGCCTTGAGGGGCAGCAGGCCGGCCTCTCCTGGATCACGGTACTGAAAAAGCGTCAGAATTATCGTGATGCTTTTCATCAGTTTGACCCGCAGACGGTTGCGCTGATGGATGACAGCGATATTGAGCGCCTGATGCAAAATGCCGGCATCATCCGCCATAGAGGAAAAATTGCGGCAATCATCACTAATGCCCGGGCGCTGCTGGCGATGGAAAGCCAAGGGGAAAAATTCGCCGGGTTTGTCTGGTCATTTGTCGATAACCAGCCGCAGCTTCATCACTACGCTGACTACCGCGATGCGCCCACTACCAGCGAACGATCTGATGCGCTATCTAAGGCGCTAAAAAAACGCGGATTTAAATTCGTTGGCTCGACGATCTGTTATTCATTTATGCAGGCCTGCGGGCTGATTAACGATCACGCTACCGGCTGTTTCTGTCACCCGGATAACCTCAGAAAATAACCGGCGGACCGGGGCGGTAATAGCAGCTAAACGCCTGCTGACAGCGCGGCGCGCCGTCGACGGCCTGATACACCAACCTCAGCGCCGGTATGCCCGCTGTTTTCGCCAGCTTAACGCCTGTGCTAGTCTGCTGGCAGGGTTAATTTAAGGGACGAACATGAACCGCAAATCCGGACGCGCCACGATTAGCGATGTCGCCAAAGCCGCCCAGACCGGTAAAACCAGCGTTTCACGCTATCTTAACGGCGAGTTCGATGCGCTGTCGGACAATTTACGCCAGCGAATTACGGCGGCAATTGAGCAGCTGGAGTACCGACCAAGCCAGATGGCGCGCGGCCTTAAGCGCGGCCGTACCCGCCTGATCGGCCTGATTATCGCCGACATCACCAATCCCTATTCGCTGGAAATTCTCAGCGGTATTGAAGCGGCCTGCCGGGCCAGCGGTTTTACCCTGCTAATGTGTAATACCAATAACGAGCTGGACCAGGAACGCCACTATCTGGATCTGCTGAGCAGCTATCAGGTTGAAGCGATTCTGGTTAATGCCGTCGGCATGCGAGAAGAGGTGTTAAATCGCCTTCAGCAATCGCTGCTGCCGATGGTGCTGATTGACCGCAAAATTGCCGATTTCCCCTGTGATGTCGTCGGCCTGGATAATAAAACGGCAGCCAGCGCCGCGACGCAGCACTTGCTGGACCAGGGCTATCGCGCCATTTTGTTTATCAGCGAGCCGCTGGGCACCGTCAATACGCGCCATGAACGTCTGCGGGCTTTTGAAACCTCCATGGTGCACCGTGCAGATGCCATTGCCGAACGCGTCGAGGTGGCTCTCAACCAGCCTGACGAGCTGCAGCGGCTGCTGGCGGACTTCCATCAGCGCTACCAACACATCCCCTGCGCCGTTATCGCCGTTAACGGCGCGCTGACCTTGCAGGTAGCCCGTGCCATGCGCCGTCTTAACCTGCGCTGGGGGGAGGATATCGGACTGCTTGGGTTCGACGAGCTTGAGTGGGCGGAGCTGGCCGGCCCGGGCATCACCACCCTGAAACAGCCTACCTTCAGGATGGGCTATGCCGCCCTACAGCAGGCGCTGCGTCGCATTGAGGGCGATGATGCACCTCCCGAAGAGCAGATTTGGCCGGGAGAGCTGATTATACGCGGTTCAACCCGTAGCCGGACTGAAGGTAACTAAAGACAAAAAAAGCCTGAGACCGGAGCAGCTACTCAGGCCGATCTTTCGCTGTACACCCGCCCTGTCCGCGCTAAGTTCTTAGCTAACCTTCAGCGCGGCAAAATCGCGCCTTCTGTCGCTCACTTCGTGAGCGCGATCATATTTCATCACCCTGCTACTTTTCTTTGGAACCGGTTCCATTTACCGTTTTTTAAACGGCAAGCCTTCCTGCCAGGAGAAAAGAAATGCGAAAAATTATGGTGGTCACTTCGGCTTATGGTCGACAGCAGGTCAGAGAAAAAGGCGGGCAGCAGGCGCTGCTGCCGGTAATCAGCGCCGCAGGCGCCGACGGCGTGGAAATTCGCCGCGAGCTATTTGACGCCCATGAGCTGACGCGTTTGAGCGAGCTCGGCGCCGCCATTGCGGCGCAGCGCCTGGATGCCTTTTATTCGGTGCCGGAAGCGCTGCTGATGACCGACGGTACGCTAAACCCCAACATGGCACAGCGTCTGGACGAAGCGCGCCAGCTGGGCGCGCAGCTGATTAAGTTCGCCGTCGGCCACTTCTTGCCCGGCGTGAGCGAACGGGCGCTGCAGGCTGTACCCTGCGATCCTCAGCTGGCGCTGGTGGTGGAAAACGATCAAACCAGCGACGGCAGCCTCGCGGCCATAGAAAGTGTTCCCCTGCCTGCCGGCATCAGCGGATTAACCTTTGATATCGGCAACTGGCTGTGGCTGGGTGAGGACCCGCAGAAAGCGGCGCGCCAGCTGGCCGACAGAGTGCGCTATATTCATATCAAAGCCGTACAGCGACATCAGCAGGCATTGCATACCGTGGCGCTGGATGATTCAGACGGCAGCTGGCGCACCGTATTAAGCCAACTTCCCGCCGATATCCCACGCGGCATTGAGTTTCCGCTTGAAGGTGACGATCTGGTTGCCGTTACGCGTCGTTATGTCGACCTGCTGCGTGAGGAGTAATCATATGACCCGTCACGCTAACGGCGCGTTGGATGTCGTCACCATCGGCGAAGCAATGGCGATGTTCGTCGCCCAGCAGAGCGGCGATCTTGCCGCCGTGGAAAACTTTGTAAAACGCGTCGCCGGCGCCGAGCTGAACGTTGCCATTGGCCTGGCGCGCCTCGGCCTGAAAGTGGGCTGGGTGAGCCGCACCGGCGATGACAGCTTTGGCAGTTTTGTTCGCCAGCAGCTGGAAAAAGAGCGAGTCGACCAGGGCTGCGTAACGACCGATCGTCAGCATCGTACCGGCTTTCAGCTGAAAGGGCGCGTGGATGACGGCTCCGACCCGCAAGTGGAGTATTTTCGCCAGGACTCTGCCGCCAGCCATCTCTCCCCTGCCGATCTTGACCGTGATTATTTTGCTTCAGCGCGACACCTTCACCTGAGCGGCGTGGCCGCAGCGCTGTCAGACGGCTCCTTTGCTCTGCTACAGCAAGCTGCCGGATATATGAAAGCCGCCGGAAAAACCCTCTCCTTCGATCCTAACCTGCGTCCGGTGCTCTGGCCCGATCGCCAGCAGATGGTTCGTCAGCTGAATCAGCTGGCATGCAGCGCCGACTGGGTGCTACCGGGCATCAATGAAGGGGTGATTCTGACCGGCCATCGCCAGCCGGAGGCCATTGCCGACTTTTATCTTGAACGCGGGGTACAGGCGGTAATGATTAAAACCGGTGCCGACGGCGCCTGGTACAAAACCGCCCAGGGCGATAAAGGCCAGGTCGCGGCAATTAAGCCGGAAAAGGTAGTGGATACCGTTGGAGCAGGAGACGGCTTTGCCGTGGGCGTCATCAGCGCACTGCTGGAAGGCAAACGCATTGAAGAGGCGGTACGCCGTGGCAACCGCATCGGCTCGCTAGCGATTCAGGTCAGCGGCGACAGCGAAGGGTTACCCAACCGCCGCGAGCTGGGTGATTACTGACGATCAGCACTACCCCGCTGAATTTCATAACGCGCAACAGAATACACCCTGTTTGCCAGAGGGCTTAACGATGAAAGAACATATTATCGCGCCAAAACGCTGGTGGTTTATCATGCCCATCGTGTTTATTACCTACAGCCTGGCGTACCTCGACAGGGCGAACTTCAGCTTCGCTTCCGCCGCAGGAATCAATGAAGATCTGGGTATTACCAAAGGCATGTCTTCACTGCTGGGCGCCCTGTTTTTCCTTGGTTACTTTTTCTTTCAGATCCCCGGCGCAATCTACGCCGAGCGGCGCAGCGTTAAAAAGCTGATTTTTTGGTGCCTGATACTGTGGGGCGGCTGCGCGTCTTTGACCGGCATGGTAAGTAATATTGCCATGCTGGCGCTGATTCGCTTTGTGCTCGGCGTGGTTGAGGCGGCAGTAATGCCGGCGATGCTTATCTACATCAGCAACTGGTTTACCAAAAGCGAACGCTCGCGCGCGAATACCTTTCTGATTCTGGGAAATCCCGTCACCGTATTATGGATGTCGGTGCTTTCCGGCTACCTGATCGATGCCTTTGGCTGGCGGGAAATGTTTATTTTTGAAGGTTTTCCGGCGGTTATCTGGGCCATCGCCTGGTGGTTTATGGTGCAGGACAAGCCGGAGCAGGCAAAATGGATGAGTGCCGAAGAGAAAACCGCGCTGAAAGAGAAGCTGCAACAGGAGCAGGAAGGCATTAAAGCGGTACGTAACTACGGCGAGGCGTTTAAAACCCGCAACGTTATTCTGCTGTGTCTGCAATATTTCACATGGAGCATCGGCGTGTACGGTTTCGTGCTCTGGCTACCCTCTATCTTGCGTAACGGTACGCAGATGGGCATGGTAGAAGCAGGCTGGCTATCGGCGGTGCCTTATCTGGCGGCAACCCTGGCGATGATCGCGGTGTCATGGGCCTCCGATAAGCTGCAAAATCGCAAACTGTTTGTCTGGCCGCTGCTGCTGATTGGCGCGCTGGCCTTTTTAGGTTCATATTTTGTCGGTAGCGGAAATTTCTGGCTTTCCTATGCGCTACTGGTCATTGCCGGCGGCGCCATGTATGCGCCCTACGGCCCGTTCTTTGCCATCATACCGGAGATGCTGCCGCGCAACGTTGCCGGCGGCGCCATGGCGCTGATTAACGCCATGGGGGCGCTGGGATCTTTCCTCGGCTCGTGGATTGTCGGCTACCTGAACGGCGCCACCGGCAGCCCGGCAGCCTCTTACATTTTTATGGGCGGCTCGCTGCTGTTCGCCGTGGTGCTGACCGTTATCGTCAAGCCCGCAAACAACAAGCGAACGGCACCCGCACACAATGCCAGACACGCTTAATCCGGCGGGCCTGCTGGCCCGTTGCCACCTATTTTACAGGGAGAAACCATGAAGCCTGCCATCATTCTGTATAAAACCCTGCCTGACGATTTACGCCAGCGACTGGACGAACATTTCAGCGTCACCGAAATTAACGGCCTGACGCCGGAAAACGTCGAAAAATATGCCGACGCTTTTCAACAGGCCGAAGGGCTGCTCGGCACCGGCGGTAAAGTGGACGCAACCTTACTGGCGGCGGCGCCAAAGCTGCGCGCGGCCTCAACCGTTTCGGTCGGCTATGACAATTTCGACGTTGAGGCGCTAAACCAGCGCGGCGTGGTGTTAATGCATACTCCAACGGTGCTAACAGAAACCGTTGCCGATACCATGATGGCACTGGTGCTGGCATCTGCCCGTCGGGTCGTTGAGCTGGCGGAGTTAGTCAAAGCTGGCGGCTGGACCGGCAGCATCGGGCCGGATCTATTCGCCACTGACGTGCATCACAAGAAAATGGGCATTCTCGGCATGGGGCGCATCGGTATGGCGCTGGCGCAGCGCGCCCATTTTGGCTTCGGTATGGATATTCTCTACCACGCCCGCAAGCCGCATCCTGAGGTTGATAGCCGCTATAACGCGCGTTATACCGACCTTGAAGCCCTGCTGCGCGAGTCTGATTTCGTCTGTATCAGCCTGCCTTTAACCGAGCAGACCCATCATCTGATTGGACGCGAACAGCTAACCATGATGAAGAAAAGCGCCATTCTGATTAACGCCGGGCGCGGCCCGGTGGTTGATGAGCCGGCGCTGATTGAGGCGCTGAAGCAGGGAGAAATCTATGCCGCCGGACTGGACGTGTTTGAAAAAGAGCCGCTCCCCGCAAGCTCCGGCCTGCTTGCGCTGCCGAACGTCGTCGCCCTGCCTCACGTTGGCTCCGCCACCCATGAAACCCGTTATGGCATGGCCCGTGATGCGGTAGATAATCTGATTGCAGCACTCAGTGGCAAGGTGGAAAAAAACTGCGTTAATCCGCAGGTACTGAAGTAACAAACCGTGGCGCAATAAGATATAAACGCCAGGCAGCACGTCGGCAGGCCAGCAGGTGAAAACGGCCTGCCACCTGCCGGCTTAATCATTTTGGCGTCAGGATGTCACCCCGCAGCGGACGAAATACCCTGCACTGAGCTGAAACAGACTATGCAGTAATAATGAAACGGTTTGGCCATCCGACAGGCAGGCGGATAATCACTGGCGTTTGCCAATGTAATCGGCGTGTATTTGCGTAATATCACTAACACTCCAGCCTGGAGGCTGACAGAATAAAAATAAAGAATTAATAGTTGGTGCGTGAGTTATTAATTTTAATGCTAAATAATATAATTCTCTGCAGCAGGTTAACGGCTAAAAATAACTGT
This sequence comes from Izhakiella australiensis, assembly GCF_002006995.1. Classification (GTDB taxonomy): domain Bacteria; phylum Pseudomonadota; class Gammaproteobacteria; order Enterobacterales; family Enterobacteriaceae; genus Izhakiella; species Izhakiella australiensis. Next base: position 145,345 of record NZ_MRUL01000005.1, read on the forward strand.
GCTAATTTTCACAGAGCCATGTAAAGCGAAATCATTACCAGCCAGAAGATAGTGCAAAGTGAGAGCATAGCAATCCAGACTGCACGCCGGTTAATTTTATTTCCATGCTGTTCTTTGCTAAATGACAGCGATTTTTTTGCTATAACAGACATAATATATCTCCACTTTAACCCGCAACGTTCTAATATGGTCACACGCTTACATGATTAATGACTGGCAATTAACAATCAGATGTAAAGTAAGCTTGTCGTCATTTTTTTGACGCCTGCCCCGTGAAGCTATAGTGGCTTTTTTTATTAAGGTGGGATATTTGACAAGTACGAAATTTTTCTTCAGCGTAATCTGGCTGAACGGCGCAGCAAACAGTAAGGGAGGGGTTTCCCCCTCCCTTATGGCTTCTGGCTGAAGGTTATTTCAGGATTTCAATGCGGCGCGGCTTCATCGCTTCAGGCACGATGCGTTCCAGATCGATGTACAGCAGGCCCAGTTCAAGGCGGGCATCGCGCACCTGAACGTGATCGGCCAGCTGGAATTTGCGCTCGAAGTTACGCTCGGCGATACCCTGATAGAGGTAAGTTTTTTCAGCCTGCTCTTCAGGATGAGAGCCGCGCACGGTCAGCATGTTGTCATGAGCGGTAATATCCAGCTCTTGCTGGGCAAAACCCGCCACGGCAATCGTTATACGGTATTTATTTTCTGACACCAGCTCAACGTTGTACGGAGGATAGCCGCCGTTACTTTGATTCTGGTTAGATTCAAGCAGGTTGATCAGACGATCAAAACCAATAGAAGAACGATACAGCGGTGCGAGGTCAAAGTTACGCATTTTTAGCTCCTGATAATCAGCAAGATTTTACATTTACCTTCCATAATGGACAGGCATGGGGTCCGGCGTTGCTGCCCTGTCGGCACAGCGCTCCGTGGCCACGTGAATAAAATGGTGCTGAACGCGCAGTTTTCAAGACGGATTATGGTTTTTTTTAGCCAAAATTTACCAATAGCGTACACTCAAGGAAACGTTACCCACCGGGACTGAGCCACCACAGAGTGGCCGGGATGACCTCCCGCCCGCGGTAACTTAACTCAGCCTGATAAGCAGGACTGTAGGGATTACATGATGATAGTGCCAAAAAAACCCCGCACAGCGGGAATTGTTATCTGCCTTTCACTGGCCGGCAGCGGCTGTTCCAGCGTCATGACGCACACCGGTCCCGATCAGGGCTATTATCCCGGCACCCGCGCCAGCGCCAGTATGGTCGCCGACAGCAATAACGGCTGGCCGTTGCGCTCGCTGGCCGCGATCGATCTGCCCTTCTCCGCGCTGATGGATACGCTATTGCTGCCTATGGACTATATCCGCAGCGGTAGCGATAAATCTAAGGACTCGCCGCGAGAGCGGGTGCTGCGCAGTGAAAAACTCTCAGGCACCAATGAAAGCCTGTCGCAGGCGACGCCATTGGCGGTTAACGGCCATCCGCAATAAATATTTGCTGCCAGCCATCAACCTGACGCAGAAAAGCGATATAGCGCCCGTCCGGCGACCAGACCGCCGCGTCGCCGACTGGCGCCAGCCTGGAGCGCGGCGTCAGGCGCTGCATTTCCCCGCTTTCGGCCTCGACCTGCATCACGCTGTTATCGCAGATAATCGCCAGCTTGCCGCCCTGAGGATGCCAGCTGAACGCCGACTGCATTGACCATTCGCTGTGGGTTATCTGACGCGGCTCCCCGCCTGAAGGGGCGATGCCCCACAGCTGGACGATGCCCTGATCATCCTTCATCAGAAAAGCAATTTCGCTGCCGTCCGGCGCGCTGCGCAGCCAGTGGCGCGGCTGGTTGACCAGGCCGGGCCACCGGCGCTGATGGGTAAATGTCAGGCGGCGCTGCATCACGCCGGCAGGCGGCGCTGGCAGCGCGGCAGGGGTACCCTGCAACGGCTGTGCGCCGGCAATGGCGAAATCGGCATCGGCCTGCGGCAGATCGACGATAAACACCTCCGCTACCTTTTCTCCCTGCGCTGAGCGCGTATCACCAATAAATGCCAGCGCTGAATGCTGCCGGCTGCCGTCAGTACGCAAATAGCCGTGCAGCCCCACCCAGCCCTCTTCATAGGCGCGATCAATCTCGTCGCTGCCCGCACGCGGTTCGGGGGGGGTCTGGCTGACCAGCACGCAGAAATGGCTGCCATCATATTCACGTGGATGCTGCTTCGGCGGGCGTACGGCCTTCAGCGGCACCGCTACGCCGACGTTGCGCAAATCGCGTTTGATATCAAGCTGGTGCATCACCTGGTCGTTATAAGTAAAGCTGATGCGTTCGCCGTCCGGGCTGTAAACGTGGACGTGCGTACCGCCGCGCAGGGCGCCGGGCGTATAGGGTGGGGTGATATCACAGGCGTCCAGGGTTTGCGCGATGCCCGCCTGCACCACCACGCCACGGCGGTGATGAAAATCATAATGCCCGCGCAGATCGGGATATTCCGGGCCGTGGATCGCCAGATAGCGCTGAGGAAGCGTCGGGCTGGCGGTCACCACCCCCACGTGCGCGCCATCGCGAGCGGTATAAAGAATTTCGCGCTCACCGCTCAGGCTGACGCGCTCAAGGGTCAGGCCGCTGAAGGAAGATTGTGACGGCCGCACATCATAGACCAGCCACTGGCTGTCGGCCGTCCAGACGTTAATATTGGTCAGTTGATGATTTCGCGGCGCGAAAGTGAGCTGTTTTTCCATATTAAAGCGTCCTGAATAAATCACTTGCCGACAAGCTACGCTAATTGACCGGACGATGCAGCCCCTTTAAGTAACGCGCTCCGTCTCGCCCACCCGCAATATGTCGCTAATGGCACCCAGCAGCGCGACCGCGGCGATATAGGCCTGCGCCGCTGCCGATGCCGTTATCGTTTCCAGGGTGCTTTCTGCGTCTTGTCGGATGAGGCTGCCCTGCCCTCAATCATGCGTGTTGAACCAAGTTTCAGCCCCAGCAGGCCGCCGATAATCAGCGCCGCCACCACGATCATCAGGCCGTTGTCATAGCTGCCGGTAACATCTTTAATTCGTCCCATAATCGGCGGAAAGCCCAGCCCGGCGATGTTGGCCACCGCATTAATAAAGGCAACCGACGCGGCGCCGGCTACGCCCGCCACCGTTTCAGTGGTCACCGCCCAAAAGACCGGGGTAATCGCCCAGTTAAGGCCGACCATCAGCACCAGCAGCAAATACGCTACCAGCTGTTGATGCACCAGCAGTGCCGCCAGCAATAGCAGCCCGGACGCCAGCAGCGGCAGGCCGAGGTGGCGCGCGCGCTCGCCGCTACGGTCCGAATGAGAACCATTGAAATACATAAACAAACAGGCAAACAGAAACGGCACCGCCGCCAGCAGACTTACCGTCAGATTGCTGCTGTCAGGGGCGACGCCTTTGACGATCAGCGGCAGGAACAGGGTGATGCCAATGGTGCCAAATGCTTGCAGCAACCACAGCAGGCTGAGAGCCCAGACCCGGCCGCTTTTTAACGCCAGCCACCAGCGATGATCCTGTACGGCGGCCTGCTGTTCATCCTGCTGCAAGGTCACTTTCAGCCAGTCGCGCTGGGCAGCACTCAGCCATTTGGCCTGCTGCGGGCTGTCCTCAAGATAAAACCAGCTGACGATCCCCAGAAAGAAAGCCGGCAGCCCTTCCAGTAAGAACAGCCAGCGCCAGCCTTCAATGCCCAGCATGCCATGCATATTGAGCAGCGAACCGGACAGCGGCAGGCCGATCACCGACGCCAGCGCCGCGCCGATATAAAACAGTGACATCGCCCGCGCCCGCTGCGCGCGCGGATACCACTGCGACAGGTAGAAAATGATACCGGGGGTAAAGCCCGCTTCCGCCGCACCGAGTAAAAAGCGCATAACGTATAGCTGGACGGGTGTTTGCACCAGGCTCATTCCCGCCGCAATGATGCCCCAGCTAACCATAATGCGAGCAATCCAACGCCGGGCGCCAAAGCGGGTAAGCAACACGTTGCTTGGCACTTCGAAAATAATATAGGTGACGAAAAAAATGCCGGCGGCGATGCCGTACATTTCCGCATTCATCGCCAGATCGGCGTTCATTTGCAGCGCAGCGACGGAGATATTAGCGCGGTCGATATACGCAATCAGATAAAGCAGCATAATAAATGGCATGATTCTGCCATCCATTTTTTTGATAGTGCTTTTTTGCAGATGTTCTGTCATGTTTTACCTCTCACGGAATTGCAGCGTAAGGCGAGGCACCGGATTAAATTTAATTAATCCGGCAGGTATATTTTATTTATTTTATTGCCCGCACAGAGCCACAGAGGCGGCCAACTGAGCGGGCGTTAATCCTGCTGAAGCAATGGCTCAGTTAGCCTGCATGCAGGCTATTTCTTTACCATTCAGCGACGCTGCCATCGGGGAAACGCCATACCGGATTACGCCAGTCCGGCGCATTTTTACTGCGTTCAATCACCAGCTCTTCATTAATTTCCACGCCGAGCCCGGGTTTGTTCGGCGGATTAAAATATCCGTCGTTCATGCTGAAATCGTCCTTATTAATGACGTAGTCCAGCAGCTCGGCCCCCTGATTATAATGAATGCCCATGCTTTGCTCCTGGAACACCGCATTACGGGAAACAAAATCAAGGTGCAAGCAGGCTGCCAGCGCAATCGGGCCGAGGGGACAATGGGGCGCCAGCGCCACGTCATAGGCTTCGGCCATACCGGCAATTTTAAAGCACTCGCTAATGCCGCCAGCGTGGGACAGATCCGGCTGAAGAATCGCCAGACCGCCAGCATCAAGTACCCGCTTGAAATCAAAGCGGGAATACATGCGCTCGCCCGCCGCAATCGGCAGGTGGGTTTGCGCAGCCAGACGCGGGTAGTATTCCGCCTGCTCCGCCAGTACCGGTTCTTCGATAAACAGCGGGCGATAGGGTTCCAGCTCTTTAATCAGTACTTTCGCCATCGGCGCGCTGACGCGCCCGTGGAAATCAAGGCCAAACTCGATGTCCTTGCCAAACGCCTCACGGATTTCCGCCACGGTATTGACCGCCGCATCAACCTTACGCGCGTTATCAATAATTCCCATCTCTTCGCAGCCGTTTAGCTTGAAGGTATCGAAGCCAATCGCGCGCAGCTTGTTGATGCCGGCAATCACTTCGGCGGGACGATCGCCGCCAACCCAGCTGTAGGCTTTAATGCGATCACGCACCAGTCCGCCCAGCAGCTGATACACAGGAACGCCTAATGCCTTGCCTTTAATATCCCATAGCGCCTGATCGATACCGGCAATCGCGCTCATCAGGATCGGCCCGCCGCGATAGAAACCGCCGCGATACATCAGCTGCCACAGATCGTTAATCCGCGCCGGATCTTTACCAATCAGGTATTCCGAAAGCTCATCTACTGCCGCTTCAACGCTGCGAGCGCGTCCTTCAATAACCGGCTCGCCCCAGCCGACAATGCCTTCATCGGTTTCAATTTTCAAAAACATCCAGCGCGGCGGCAGGCGCCAGGTCGTCAGTCGGGTTATTTTCATCGGGTAGCTTCCTGCCAGGCTTGCACGAACGCACGCGCTTTCTCAACGGTGACATCCAGCGACTGACCGGCGCGATAGAGATCGCCGCCAAGCCCGGCGCCGACGCAGCCAGCGTCCAGGAACGTTTTCAGGTTGTCAGGCGTCACGCCGCCAACGGCAAATACCGGCACCTCCGCCGGCAGTACGGCCTTAAGCGCTTTGATATATTCAGGGCCAAATGCTGAGGCAGGGAAGATTTTCAGCGCCTGTGCGCCAGCGTTGAGCGCGGTAAAGGCTTCAGATGCTGTGGCACAGCCGGCAGCCACCGTCATCCCCTTCTCCACCGCCCGGCGGATCACCTGGGCGTCAGTGTTCGGCGTTACCACCAGCTGGCTGTTAAAACCGGCCAGTTCGTCGACCTGTTCCGCTTTCAACACCGTGCCGGCGCCAATCAGCGCCTGGCTGCCGAAGGTTTTTACCATCTGTGGAATACTTTTCCGCCATTCGGGAGAGTTCAGCGGAATTTCAATGGCGTCAAAGCCAGCGTCAATTAGCGCGCCGACGTGCTGTTCAGCTTCGTCCGGTGTAATACCGCGTAAGATGGCAATTAGCGGCAGTTTAGTTGGCCAGTTCATTAGCAATACTCCTGATGCCTTGCTGAAAAGCGTCATCGCCATCCAGCACGTTTATTGATACCCCCTGAAGCGCAAACGCCTGCTGATAGCGCTCAGCCAGACCTTTTCCGGCAATCAGCGTCAGGGAACCTTTAATTGCGATATCGTGCAGCTGGCTGGCTACCTCATGACCGATTAGCAGGCCGGAAAGGTAGTCACTTACCGCGCTGCGCGGCAGCGCGCCCAGCACATGGCAGGCACGAACTTCAAATAGCCGGGCAATGATGGTGCGGTCATTGCTGCCCACCTCCACGCCGGCACGGAACGCTTCCGGATGCGCCTGCTGCTCCGGCAGGCCGGCGCCGATTAAGGAATGCTTCAGCAGTAGATGGTGCATTTCCCCGGTCATCACGGTACGAAAATCATCAACCCGGTTTTGCTCGCTGATTACCCATTTAGCATGGGTGCCGGGCATAACGTACAGCGCCGCCGGCATTAGCTCGCTGGCGCCCAGCAGCTGGGTTTCTTCGCCGCGAATCACGTTATGATTATCATCCCGGCTTACACTCAGTCCCGGCACGATCCAGGCGCGATTGTCGACCTGCGTCAGCCGCGAGGCCAGCTGGTCAAGGGAAACCGGGCAAGGCAGATAGGGCACTGACAGCCAGCCGGCATTGCTGCCAACCATTCCCGCCATAACCACCGGCAGCTCGTCGACCGGCCAGCCGGCGGTCACCTGGTCGAAAACCTGCGCGGGCGTGCGCCCGTCCAGACGGGTCACGCCCGCTTCGGAGCGACGTTCATCGACGCGCTGGCCGTTCTGGTAATACCAGGCGCGCAGGTTGGTTGATCCCCAGTCAATAGCGATATAGCTGCTCACGTGATGTCCTTTAAGCGTTTAGTGGTGCTGGCAATGATGGTTAACGCCGCCTGCTCGGCAGCGTCGGGATTTTGATGGCGGATCGCCTCATACAGCGCCTGATGCTCCTGAAGGGTGCGCGGCATGTTGCCGCGATCGGGCATGTAAGTACGCTCGAACACGGCTTTTTGCAGCTGGCTTACCGCGACGCTCAGCTGTTGCAACACCGGGTTATGCACCGAGGCGAGCACCGCTTCGTGATAGCGAATATCCGCGCGATTAAACGCCGCGCGATCGTCGTAATGTGCGATCATGTCATTTAGTGCCGTTTCTATCTCCGCCAGATCGCGGGAGGTTGCCCGCTCGGCGGCCCAGCGGGCAATTTTGGGTTCAATCAGGTTACGGACTTCGCTCATCGCGGCAATCAGCTGCGGGTTCTGATCGTACTTTAATGACCACTGCAACACGTCGCTGTCGAGAAAGTTCCACTGACTACGCTGGGTAACAAAAGCGCCGCGATAGCGCTTCATCTCGATAAGTTTTTTGGCCGTTAGCGTACGAAACACTTCGCGAATAATGTTACGCGACGTGGTGAACCTCTCGCACAGCTCCGCTTCAGCAGGCAGCGCGGCGCCGGGCAGATACTTGCCTGCGACGATCTCTTCGCCCAGCGCCAGAATGATACGATCGGTTTTGCTGACGGTTTGCTGATTCATAGTTTTCCCTGCGCTGAGTGTATCCTTATCGCCCGGACGCTATCACCTTGCGTTCCCTGTATAGTGGGCAACGAGGGTGTCATTGTAGTACTTATGAACAATATTGTACTACAATATGGATCACAAAAAAGACACGGGCTGTTAACCTGCCGCGCCGGAGAAAGCCGACAAGCACCGGCCGCCAGCGCAAAAACCGTCTACAGGGAGGTTGGTTGATAACGCTGCGCGAATATGTCTCAGTCAAAGAGGGAGATACGACCAGCGGCAGGCGAATTAACCGACGTCATCGCATAATAATGCCGCGTGGGACGCGGCAGGCATACAGGCTGATACGGCCGCCGACTGACAGCCGCTGAGAGCAGAGTAAATATCAGTACTGCATGTGCAGTAAGTCGTCGATCAGCGAAGGCCCGACCGGATGCCAGCCAAGCTGCTGCTGCGTCCAGCGCCCGGAGGCCCGCAGATCCAGCGCGGTAAACATGGCGAGCCAGCCAAAATGCTGCTGCGCTTCTTCGGGCGAAATGGAAACAGCCTGTACGCCCAACCCTTTTGCTACCGCTTCCGCGATCGCCCGGGAAGAGATGCCTTCTTCCGCCACGGCGTGATAACGCGCCGCTTTTTCCCCTTTATCCAGCGCCAGCACGTACAGCTTCGCTACGTCCAGCACGTGCGCCGCCGGCCAGGCATTGCGGCCTTCAGCAACGTAAGCGGCAACGCCTTTCTCGCGGGCATTGTCGATGTAAGGTGAAATCAGCCCCTGACGTTCGGTGTCATGTACCTGCGGCAGGCGCATTACGCGCACATCAATGCCAGCCTGTAACAGCTCGTTGCCGACCACCTCAGAGGCAACGCGTGGATTGGGGTTCACCGGATTAAAAACCGACTCAACGGCGGGTTGACCCGAGCCGTTATCCCCCATGCCGGTGCCGGAAGTAATAATCAGCGGCCGGTCGCTGCCCTTCAGCGCCTCACCGAGCGCGCTAATCACCCGTACATCTTTCTGGCAGTTATCCACGAAGTTAGCAAAATTATGATCGAAGGCGGTGTGGATAACCGCATCCGCCCGGGCAGCGCCGGCGGCGATGCTGGCGGGATCTTCCAGCGTACCGCGATGGACCTCCACGCCCGCCGCCCTCAGGGCCTCAGCGCCCGCGTCCGATCTTGTCAGGCCAAGCACCTGATGACCGGCGGCCTGCAGTTCAGGAACAATACGCGATCCGATAAAACCGGTTGCGCCTGTTAAAAATACCCGCATAAACGACCTCCATTACCATGATACAGGCAGTGTTGTGCATAAATGCGTAGCAGAGAAGTAGTGACGTTATCCCGGTATAAATATTAACAGGATAACCACCGTGATACCTGGCTTAGGCCTGCATGGCACGTAAAAGCGGGCAAGGAGCGCCATCCCGGCGACGCTGCATCAGTTGGCTCCTCCCTGATCGGTGGCGGGCGGTACGCTGAACATGCTTTTATATTCCCGGCTGAATTGCGACGGGCTAACGTAGCCCACCGTGTACGCGACCTGCGAAACGGTGATGCCGCCCGCTCTCAGCAACCTGCGTGCATTCAGTAGTCGTATCTGACGCTGAAAAACCAGCGGGCTGTGTCCGGTGACGGCTTTAAAATGGCGATGGAAAGAAGAGACGCTCATACTGATCGATGCCGCCAGCTCGGCGACAACAAGCGGTTGTTCCGCGTTTGCACAAAGCCAGTCAGCCGCTTTCTTGATACGGCGTAAGCGATTGTCGCGCTGACCTAATTGACGAAGCGTATCCCCCATCGAACTCTGGAGCAGACGATAGTAGAGCTCTCGTTCATAATAACGGCCTAACATAGCCCGGTCGTCGGGCGTGCTCATCAGGCTGACCAGCCGGATAAAAGACTCTTCGACTGAGCCACTCAGCTTGCCGCCGGCCGCAGAACAGACCCAGCGATCTTCATATTTAGGCATATCGAGCATAACCTCCACCAGCAGATCGACATCCAAATCCAGTCCAATGGCGATATAAGGCGCGGCGGGTGTAGCCTGTTCAAAATGCACAACGAAGGGCAGGCCGAAAGACGTTGCCACACACTCCCCTGCGGATAGCGTGAAGCGGTTACTGCCGAGGGTAAGCACCTTAACCCCTTGTAAAACAACATAAAACATCGGGTTAAACAGCGCAGGAGAAGGGGTTGGCGTATCCGTACTGGACCATACTCTAAGGCGCGGCACGGGGGTTTCCCGGCAATAGGTGCCCGGTTGGCAAGTGACCAAATCCTTAACGTCATTAAGAAGGCGGTCGATGGCGAGAGAAGGCGTGGTCATGGCAGGAAGAATACGCAAATTGGCAGGATCAGGCAAATCTCTGACACCATCAGGAATGCCGGGGGCAAAAGCTGAAGCTTATACTGACTCTCCGTCAATAAGGAGACAAGAGCATGACAACCACCAAGACTGCATTGATCACCGGCGCCAATAAGGGCCTTGGCCGGGAAATTTCACGTCAGTTGGGCAAACTGGGTCACACTGTTTGGCTGGGTTGCCGCGATGAAGGCCGTGGCCGGCAGGCTGAAGAGGAATTACGCGCTGAAGGGATCGATGCCCATTTTGTGCAGCTCGATATTACCGATCAACAAAGCGTTAGCGCCGCCATGAAGCATGTCGAAGCGCGCACCGCACAGCTGGACGTGTTGGTTAACAATGTTGGCATCGGATCGGGGCTGGCGATGCAGCCCAGTAATGAAGATATCACCGAGATACAGGCTATGTTCGACACCAACGTCTTCGGCACCATCCGCGTAACGCAAGCATTTCTGCCATTGATCCGTAAGGCGCCCGCTGCGCGCGTGGTCATGATGAGCAGCGGGCTGGGGTCTTTAGCGCTGACCGGCGATATGAAGTCTCCGACGTGGGGGCTTGCCGCAATGGGGTATTCGGCGTCAAAAGCTGCGTTAAATATGTTCACGGTTAAGCTGGCAAAGGAGCTATTGGCTGAAGGGATAAAAGTCAATGCGGCCTGCCCGGGCTCGGTTGCAACCGATATGGGTGGTCCAACAGCGCCGCGCACCGTCGGGCAGGGTGCCGCAATCGCGGTTCGCCTTGCCACGCTCGACTGGATGGGGCCGACCGGTGGCTTTTATCATGACGGTGACGGGCCGGGCATCGCGCCTTATGGCTGGTAATCATCGCCAAAAATAGATTCAAACCGCTGCCTGCAAACAATGCTGTGCAGGCACCCCAGTGAGCGATATTCCTGAGTCATAACAGAAAAGCAGCGAAAGCACGGACTCACAGAGATATCGCCAGCTAGCGGACAGAAAACCCGCTAGCTGCGCCTCATTAGTTGCTCATACCCTCTTTGGTCATATTGCCTTTTTTCATGCCGTCTTTAGACATCTTGTCCTTTTTCATGCCGTCATGCTTTTTCATTGGTTTCTTCATCCCGTCTTTGCTCATGCCATCATGGGACATCGCGCTCTCTTTTTTCATACCATCATGGCTCATCGTATCTTTCGCCATAGAGTCCGCAGCATAGACGCCAGAAAAAACCAACATCAACGATCCTGCCAGTACAGTTGTAATAACTTTTTTCATCTTCATTTCCTTTTTTCAGGGGTGAGGGTAATAACAAAAATGCGTTAACTGCCGCCAAACCAGTTGTAGCCCTGGTCTTCCCAGTAGCCGCCGGTGAAGCGATCGGTGATTTCAATGGCAATAATGTGTTTTGGGTTTTTGTATCCCAGCTTGGTTGGAATGCGTAATTTCATGGGATAACCATATTCCGCTGGCAGAACCCGACCGTCCCAGCTGAGCGCCAGCAGGGTTTGCGGATGAAGTGCAGACGCCATGTCAATGCTGGTGTAATAATCATCCGCGCAGCGAAAACTGACGTATTTAGCCCGAATATCAGCGCCAATCAGCCGCAGAAAGTCACTGAAGCGTACGCCCCCCCAGCGGCCAATCGCGCTCCAGCCTTCAACGCAGATATGGCGTGTAATTTGTTCGTGCTGTGCCAGCCGGTTCAGTTCGGCTAGCGTCCAGTCGCGGCTGTCACGCACCAGGCCGCGAATATGCAAACGAAAATCATCGCCGCTAACCCGGGGGATGCTCTCTTCGCCATAGAAGGCGTTAAAAGGAAAGGGGCGTGTAATGTCACTTTCCTTGTACTCCGGTACCCTGCGATTACCGCTGAATAACCAGCCCTGAACCCGATCGTTGACCCGTGATATGGCGCTGAGTACCTGCTCCGCCTCAGGGTTATCACTCAAATCACAGCCGGTTAGCATCATCACACCGCCCAGAGTCAGCCCCTGGCGTAAAAAATGACGGCGGGACGAACCGCTCAGCTTCTGCGTTAATAAGCGTTGTGCGTCAGCGACTAAATCCCGTGCTTCGCGGGTAGAGAGCGCCTGTTTTTTTCCATCCCTCTCCATCTGTCAGCGCCCCCGCAGCATGATTAACAAAGTCCTCGGCACCAGCGCCACCATGAGCAGATGCACCAGCACAAAGACCACCATCAGCGTCATGGCAGTGAAATGGAGGTAGCGAGCGGTTTCATAGCCCCCCAGTAGCGTACGCAGCAGCGGAAACTGTACTGACTTCCACAGCACTAATCCCGATAGCACCAGCAGCAGGCCATCCAGCATAATCAGCAGATAAGCCGTCTTCTGCACCATGTTGTAATGACGCAGATCGTTATGTTTCAGCCGTCCCCGCAGGGCAGCGGCTAAATCCCGGTACAGCTGGCGCAGGCTAAGCGGCCAGAAGCGGCGGCGTAAACGTCCGCTTAGAATATTGATGGCCAGGTAAACGACGCCGTTGACGCCAAACAGCCACATTGCCGCAAAATGCCACTGCAATGCGCCGCCCAGCCAACCGCCCAGGGTAACAGACTTAGCAAAGCTGAAGTTGAATAACGGTGACGCGTTGTAAATTTGCCAGCCGCTCATAACCATCATCAGGACGGCAAAAGCGTTGAGCCAGTGACAAAGGCGCAGCCAGAGCGGATGAACGTTTTGCTGAACCTGCGCGGTTAATTTGCTCATCCTGTTTCTCTGCGGCCATTAACGATAAGCCAGTGTGAGCTGACTCCGATCACCGAATCCTCACGCAGAGTTAAACAAAACGTGATAACTCGCCGACCAGAATTTGTGTAATCTGACCCGGTGCTATAGAGGGGGAAATATGGCGGGGAAAAAAATTCTTATCGTCGAAGATGACGGTAATATCGCCGAGCTGTTGCAGATTCATCTGCGCGATGAGGGTTTTGATATCACGCACGCTGCGGACGGTACTCAGGGGGGCGCGCTGCTGGAAAACCAACGCTGGGATGCGGTGATACTCGATATTATGCTGCCGGGCGTCGATGGGCTTGAACTCTGTCGCCAGGCGCGCATGGCGGCGCACTACACGCCAATTATTATGATCAGCGCCCGGGCCAGCGAAGTACATCGCGTGTTAGGGCTGGAGCTGGGCGCGGATGATTATCTGACTAAGCCATTCTCAATGCTGGAATTAGTTGCCCGGGTTAAAGCGCTGTTTCGCCGCCAGCAAGCAATGAGTATGAATCTCAAGCTGGCGGCCGGTATTCTCACCCAGGGAGATTTAACCATCGATCCTATCGCCCGTGAGGTCTATTTACGGCAAAAACTGGTTGAGCTGACGCCGCGCGAATTCGAATTGCTTTATCACTTCGCCCGCCATCCGGGTAAAGTGTTTTCTCGCCTCAGTCTGCTTAACCTGGTGTGGGGCTATCAACACGAAGGTTATGAGCATACGGTCAATACGCACATCAACAGGCTGCGTATGAAGATTGAAGCTAATCCCGCCGAGCCATCGCGTATTCTGACCGTCTGGGGAAAAGGCTATAAATTTTCCTCCCCGGAAAATACGGCAGCGGACGAATGAAAAAAATAACCCTGGCCCAGCGGCTGACGCTGGTTTTTGCCCTTCTGCTGCTAGGTTGCAGCGCACTAACGGTCTGGATCCAGTATCAAAACCGCAACCGCTACAGCGATGCCATGATTCAGAATTTATCGCGCAATCTGGCCACCAGTATTGCGCAGAACCGGGTGCTGATGAATGCCCGGGGCACCGAGCAAACAGCCCTGAAAGCCTTGTTTAGCCAGATGATGGCCTACAATCCTAGCGTTGAAGTTTACCTCATTGATAATAAAGGAAATATATTGGCGGATGCCGCTCCTGCCGGGCATATCAGGCGGCAGAGAATTTCCTTGACGCCGCTACATCAGTTGCTGGCAGGGAAAACGCTGCCGGTATATGGCGACGATCCCCGCAGTGTCCGGCGCCAGAAGGTATTCAGCGCCACCCAGCTCAGGGTTGACGGCAAGCCGGCCGGTTACCTGTACGTTATTTTGCAAGGCGAAGATTACAACCAGCTAAATCACGATGCGTTATCCAGCGCCCTGCAACACTCGATGCTGTGGTCGGTCGCTATCATCCTGCTGTGCGGTCTGATTGCCGGCAGCTTCGCTTTTTGGTGGGTGACCCGTCCGGTACGCAATCTCACCCGTCAAGTCAGCCAGCTGGATAATCACAGCCAGCAGCTTATTGAACGCCTTGCTGCCTCACCTTTACCCCGCCAGCAGGATGAAGTAGCCCAGCTGCGTACGGCGTTTATTAATCTGGCCCGCCATATTTCCGAACAGTGGACATCGCTGGCCTTGAAAGATGACCAGCGGCGCGAGTTTATTGCCAATATCTCCCACGATCTGCGTACCCCCCTGATGTCTGTTCAGGGCTATCTGGAAACGCTATCGGTAAAAAGCCACAGCCTGAGCGATGCGGAGCGCCGGCGCTATCTTAGTATTGCGCTAATCGAGAGTGAGAAAGTCGGCGCGCTGGCGCAGCAGCTGTTTGAACTGGCTCGCCTGGAACACGGTGTAGTGACGCCACAGTGCGAACGCTTTTCGCTGCCGGATCTGGTGCAGGATGTTATACAAAAATTTGAGCTGCCGATGACCCGGCACCGTCAAGCGCTGCGCGTTGAAATCGCAAAGCCTTTACCGCTGGTCGATGCCGATATGTCAATGATTGAGCGCGTGCTGACTAACCTGATTGATAATGCGATCAGGCATACTCCCGACGAGGGTGAGATCCGTTTACATATCTGGAATGAAGCGCAGCAACTCGTCATTGAAGTTGCTGACAGTGGTCCGGGGATCGCTGCAGAATTGAAAGCTACCTTGTTCGAGCGCCCCTCAATCAGCGACGCCAGTCGTCGGGACAACGGCGGCTTAGGATTGATGATAGTCAGGCGCATGCTGCAACTACATCAGGGCGATATTCGCTTAATTGATGTGCCGACCGGCGCCTGTTTCCGCTTGTTCATCCCGGTTCAGCTTGATTAATGGGATGAAACTCAGCGTAGCTAAGCTCGCCGGAGCCTGGGATCCTGCTGGTTATAATCAGGCGAGCCGGGCTTGACATCAGCAGCCCGGCCGCTAAACGGTCAGAGAGCAAAACGCTCAATGGCGTAAGCGACGCCGTCTTCCATATTGGTGCGAGTAACAAACTGCGCTGCGGATTTTACTGACTCAATGGCATTGCCCATAGCGACGCCGGTGCCGGCATATTCGATCATCGCGATATCGTTTTCCTGGTCGCCAATCGCCATAACTTCTTCCGGCTTCAGGCCCAGCAGCTCAGCCAGCATTTTCACGCCATAACCTTTATTCACCCGCTTATCGAGTATTTCCAGATAATAAGGCGCGCTTTTCAGCAAGGTGTATTTATCGCGTGCCGCCTGCGGCAGACGGGCGATGGCCGCATCTAACAGCTCGGGCTTGTCAATCATCATCACTTTGGGGAAGGTTAACTGCGGGTCCATTTCCTCCACGCTGCGATAGCGCACCGCAATACCCGTCAGGTACGACTCGTGGATAGTAAATTCACTGATGTCTTTGTTTGGCGTGTAAAGCGCGGTTTTATCCAGAGCCTGGAAATGAACGCCAAGTTCGCGCGCTAATGCTTCAAAATAGAGGTAATCGTCAAAGCCAAGGCTGACTTCGGAAACCAGCTCACCATCAGCGGCGCGATGTACCAGCGCGCCGTTATAAGAAATTGCGTACTGCTCCTCACGCTGTAAATCAAGCTCCAGCAGATAACGCTCAATGCCAACGTAGGGGCGACCGGTCGCCAGTACAACGTTAATACCTTTCGCTTTAGCGGCGGTAATTGCAGCCTTAACGCCCGCAGAGATCTGGTGTTGGGGATTGAGTAAAGTACCATCCATATCAATCGCAATTAGCTTAATTGCCATAACGTCCTCGTTGCTGTGAGTTTTACGCTTATCCTAACGTGATCGGCCTCACGTTGACGAGCATTTCGCGCCGCGACTTTTCCGGAAATACCACCGCGCCACAGCATTCAGGCAACCGAAAAAATCCATAAATTTAGCAAGTTACCCCGTCGCGCCACAAGTTATTAACTTCTTACTTATCAACAAGTTAAATTACCATTCATTACAAAAACTAACCACAATGGCATAGGGACCGTTTGAGCTAAAACGTGGCCTGCCTTAGCTTTAAATTTGATTGAAACATTTTAAAAATTGTAAAACGGTTACTGGAGCTTTTTATGAAAGTCAGCATGCTGGCAGCGGGCATTGCGCTGCTGTGCGTTGGTCAGGCCAACGCCTGTACTACGATACTGGTTGGCAACCAGGCAACGAATGACGGTTCTTTTATTATTGCGCGTAACGAAGACTCTTCCGCCACTAACCCCAAGCATATGGTGATTCATCCGGCGGTCGCGCAGCAAACCGGCGTGTTTAAATCGCACGATAATGATTTTACCTGGCCTTTACCGCATTCCGCGCTGCGCTATACGGCCATTCATGACGATAACACCCAGGATCAATCAATGGGCGAGGCGGGCTTCAACTCCGCCGGGGTCGGCATGTCGGCTACCGAAACGATCTATAACGGCGCGCAGGCGCTGAAGTACGATCCCTACGTCGTTAAAACCGGCATTACCGAAGATTCCATTCAGACGGTGGTGCTGCCTTATATTCACAGCGCGCGCGAGGGCGTGGAGCTGCTTGGTCACATTATTGAGCAAAAAGGCGCCGGCGAAGGCTTTGGCGTAGCCTTTATTGACGATCACAGCATCTGGTATCTGGAAACCGGCAGCGGCCACCAGTGGATGGCCACGCGCCTGCCGGCGGATACGTATTTCATTTCGGCCAATCAGGGGCGGTTACAGCAGTACAACCCGCAGGATAAGCACAACTACCTGGCTTCACCAACGCTAATCGCCTTTGCTGAAAAGCACGGACTGTATCAGGCGGACAAGGGTCCGTTTAACTTTCATCAGGCCTACTCGGAAGATACCGCCAACGACGTAACCTATAACTACCCGCGCGTCTGGGCGCTGCAGCACCAGTTTAATCCGACGCTAACAACCCAGGTTACCGACGGTAAGCAGTTCCCGGTATTTCTGCAGCCGGCGCACAAGATCAGCGTTGCCGACGTTGAGAAAGCGCTGCAAAACCACTACCAGGGCACCCCCCATGACCCCTATGCCAATAACAATCCGCAGGAGCCCTGGCGCCCGGTTTCCGTATTCCGCGCCCAGGAGTCGCACGTACTTCAGGTTCGCCCTAAGCTGCCGCGAGCGATTGGCGACGTGGAATATGTCGCCTTCGGCATGCCGTCGCTGAGCGTCTACCTGCCCTACTACGCCGGCATGACGCATTACCTGCCGGGTTATGATAAGGGCACCGGTAACGCCAGCCCGGATTCCGTTCCCTGGCAGTACCGCGTGCTGCAGACGCTGGTGATGCAGGATTACAACGCCTACGCGCCGGACGTACAGCGCGCTTATCAGGCGTTCCAGCAGCAGACAGCGACCCGCCAGCACGCTATGGAGCAGGCGTACCTGAAGGCGTATAAAACCGAGCCGAAAAAAGCGACGCAGATTATTCAGAAGTTTGAAGATAAAACCATGACGGATGCGCTGGCGTTAACGCATAAGCTAACCTGGCAGGTACTGACCAAAATGACCCATAACACCGATATGAAGTATCACTTCGAAGGCGCCTGATCGGACGATTTCCGCCTGCGGCGGAGCTGAAAAAACA
Source organism: Izhakiella australiensis (assembly GCF_002006995.1). Taxonomy (GTDB): domain Bacteria; phylum Pseudomonadota; class Gammaproteobacteria; order Enterobacterales; family Enterobacteriaceae; genus Izhakiella; species Izhakiella australiensis. The sequence goes on from NZ_MRUL01000005.1 coordinate 163,141, forward strand.
AAGGGCAGCCCGTTGGGCTACCCTTTGCTGGTTACTGAAACACCGTCAGATATCGATATTGGCGGCTTTCAGCGCGTTCTCTTCGATAAAGGCGCGGCGCGGTTCGACCGCATCGCCCATCAGCGTGGTGAACAGCTGGTCAGCGGCGATGGCATCTTTAACGGTAACGCGCATCATGCGACGACTTTCCGGATCCATGGTGGTTTCCCACAGCTGCTCCGGGTTCATCTCGCCCAATCCTTTGTAGCGCTGTACCGAGAGGCCGCGACGTGACTCTTTAACCAGCCATTCCAGCGCCTGCTCGAAGTTGGCTACCGGCTGGCGGCGCTCGCCGCGCTCGATGTAGGCATCTTCCTCAATCAGGCCGCGCAGCTTTTCGCCCAGCGTACAGATTTTGCGGTATTCCGGGCCGGTGACAAACTCATTATCCAGGCGATAATCGGTATCAACGCCGTGAGTGCGCACCCGCACCACCGGTTCAAACAGGTTCAGCTCGCGGTTTTCCTGCACCACGCTGCGGTACTGGCTGCCGTGCTGTTCACGCTCGTTAAGAGAGGTCACCAACGATTCCAGCCAGCCGCTAACCTGGCTTTCATCGCTCAGCGCACTCAGCGTCGGATGGTAAATCAGCGCCCGCAGCAGCGCCAGTGGATAACGGCGCTCCATACGCTTAATCATTTTCTGCGCGCTATTAAACTCGGCCACCAGCGATTCCAGCTGCTCACCGCCCAACGCTGGCGCATCGGCATTGGTATGCAGCGTCGCGCCGTCCAGCGCGATGGAAATCTGATACTGATCCATCGCATCATCGTCTTTAATGTACTGTTCCTGCTTACCTTTTTTCACTTTGTACAGCGGCGGCTGGGCAATATAGACATGGCCGCGCTCAACGATTTCCGGCATCTGACGATAGAAGAAAGTCAGCAGCAGAGTACGGATGTGGGAGCCGTCAACGTCCGCATCGGTCATGATGATGATGCTGTGATAGCGCAGCTTGTCCGGGTTGTACTCATCGCGACCGATGCCGCAGCCCAGCGCGGTGATCAGGGTCGCCACCTCCTGCGAAGAGAGCATTTTGTCAAAACGCGCTTTCTCCACGTTAAGGATTTTACCTTTCAGCGGCAGGATCGCCTGGTTCTTGCGGTTACGCCCCTGCTTAGCAGAGCCGCCCGCCGAGTCCCCTTCCACCAGGTACAGTTCGGAATGCGCCGGGTCGCGCTCCTGGCAGTCCGCCAGCTTGCCGGGCAGGCCCGCCAGGTCCAACGCCCCTTTACGGCGGGTCATTTCGCGGGCGCGGCGCGCCGCTTCACGGGCGCGAGCGGCATCAATAATTTTGCCGACGACGATTTTAGCGTCGTTAGGATTTTCCAGCAGGTACTCGGCCAGCAGTTCGTTCATCTGCGATTCAACCGCCGATTTCACCTCAGAAGAGACCAGCTTGTCTTTGGTCTGCGAAGAGAATTTAGGATCGGGCACCTTCACCGAAACCACGGCAACCAGCCCTTCGCGCGCATCGTCGCCGGTAGCGCTGATTTTGGCCTTTTTACTGAACCCTTCTTTGTCCATGTAAGCATTGAGCGTACGGGTCATAGCCGCACGGAAGCCGGCCAGATGCGTACCGCCGTCGCGCTGCGGAATGTTGTTGGTAAAGCAGTAGATATTTTCCTGGAAGCCATCGTTCCACTGCAGGGCTATCTCAACGCCAATACCGTCTTTTTCCGTGCTGAAATAAAACACCGTCGGGTGGATAGGCGTTTTATTCTTGTTGAGATATTCCACAAAGGCCTGAATGCCGCCTTCATAGTGGTAGTGATCTTTCCTCTCATCGCGCTTATCTTCAAGGCGAATAGATACGCCGGAGTTAAGGAATGACAGTTCACGCAAGCGTTTCGCCAGAATATCGTATTCAAACTGCGTGACATTGGTAAAGGTCTGCGGGCTGGGCCAGAAGCGCACGCGCGTACCGGTGGATTCGGTTTCACCGGTAACGCCCAGAGGCGCCTGCGGCACGCCGTGTACGTATACCTGCTGATGCACCTTGCCATCACGACGGATGGTCAGCTCCAGCTTTTCTGACAGAGCGTTAACTACCGATACCCCCACGCCGTGCAACCCACCGGAAACCTTATAGGAGTTATCATCGAACTTACCACCGGCGTGCAGCACGGTCATGATGACCTCGGCCGCAGACACGCCCTCTTCCGGGTGGATACCGGTAGGAATACCGCGACCGTCATCCTGTACCGACACGGAGTTATCGGCGTGGATGGTGACAACGATGTCTTTACAGTGACCTGCGAGGGCTTCGTCGATGGCGTTGTCCACTACCTCGAATACCATGTGATGCAGACCGGTGCCGTCATCCGTGTCGCCGATATACATACCGGGGCGCTTGCGTACCGCATCCAGTCCTTTTAGAACTTTGATACTTGAGGAGTCATAAGAATTCGACATCAACGTTTCTCGCTCATTTAATCTTCAGGTTGAAGCGTTATTTTACCCTGTTCTACGCGGAACATCTTGCCCTTTTCATCGCTCATGTCGATAACGTGTTCCGCGCTAATGGCGCTGACAAAAACCTGCGCCTGGGTGGCTTTCAACCGGGTGGCTAATAGCTGGCGACGGGTGTCATCCAGCTCCGAGGCAAAATCATCAATCAGATAGAGGCAGCGCCGGCCGTTCTGGCGGGTGAGAAACTCCCCCTGGGCCAGGCGCAGCGCGCACATCAAAAGCTTTAACTGGCCGCGCGACAGCAAATCTTCTACCGGCGTATTATCGGCGCGGATGCGAAAATCAGCTTTATGCGGGCCGCTGGAGGTATAGGTCAGCGCCCGATCGCGTTCGAACTGGCGCTCCAGCAGCTCAGCATAATCGCTCTCTTTATCCCAGCCGCGCTGAAAGGAAAAAGAGAGATCAAACTCAGGTAAAAACTGGCGGCAGGTGCTGGCAATATCGTCAGCAATCGCCTGGCTGTATTGCGCCCGCCAGAGGCTAATCTGTTCCGCCAGCGGCGCCAGCTCCAGATCCCAGGCGCGAACCTGGGCATAGCGTGTGACCTGGCGCAGCGCAGCGTTGCGCTGCTTCAGCAGGCGCCGCAGGTTACTCCAGGCATTGAAAAAACCGCGTTCATTATGAAAACAGCCCCAGTCGATATACGCCCGACGGTATTTAGGCCCGCCGTTCAGCAGGGTAAAGCCCTCGGGGGTAATCAGCTGCATCGGCAGCATTTGCGCCAGCTCAGCCACCTTATGGCCATCGCTGCCGTCAATGCGCACCTTGCTTTCACCGGCGCGATTTTTGGTTAAGCCAACGGCAATCTCGCGCTCGGCGCCGCTCACGCGCCCGTGTAAAACAAAATGCGGCCGATCGTGACGGATAACGCGCCCGGCCTGCAAACTGCGAAACGCCCGGCCGTGGCCAAGGGTGTATATCGCCTCCAGCACGCTGGTTTTTCCGCTGCCGTTGGCCCCGACCAGGAAGTTAAATCCGGGGGCCAGCGCCAAATCGACGTTTTCAATATTACGAAAGTCCTGAATCAGCAGGCGGGTTAATGCCATATATCGAGTTGCTCGCTGGAAGTTGCACTTATGTAGTGACTTTCATTTAACAGACAAAAATGCAGGCTGAGCCGGGGCGTTAACGTTGCAGGCAGATTGCGCTTCGCCAGCGCAGCCGCCAGCGCGAACAGGGAGTACCTGACGATGGCGCCCCCTGCCGGAACGCAAGCTGGCCCGAGGTTAAAAACAACGTTACAGGCGCATGGGCATGACAACGTAAGACGCCGCCTGACTGGCTGCATCTTCGATCTGCACGCTGGACACCGAGTCGGTCAATAGCAAGCGCACATTCTCGCATTTCAGGGCGTTCAGCACGTCCAGCACGTAGCTGACGTTGAAACCGATTTCCAGATCGCTGCCGCCGTAAGTCACATCCAGCTGCTCTTCCGCCTCTTCCTGTTCCGGGTTATTTGCCGTGATTTTTAGCTGATTTTCGGTGATATACAGGCGAACGCCGCGAAACTTCTCGTTTGATAAAATCGCGGCGCGGGCAAAGGCCTGTTTAAGAATATCGCAGCCCGCTTCGAGGGTTTTATCCGGATTTTTCGGCAAAACGCGGCGATAATCAGGAAAACGACCGTCAACCAGCTTGGAAGTGAAGATAAAATCGCCAACGTGCGCCCGAATATTGTTGCTGCCGATCTGTACCTGCAGCGAGGCGTCGCCGCCGTCCAGCAGACGCAGTAGCTCAATGACCCCTTTACGTGGCACGATCACCGAATGATTTGGCAACGACTGGCCGACCGATAAAGCACAGACCGCCAGGCGGTGGCCGTCGGTGGCGACGGTGCGCAGCTCTTCACCTTCAGTTTCAAACAGCATGCCGTTGAGGTAGTAACGCACGTCCTGATGCGCCATGGAAAACTGCGTGGCTTCAATCAGGCGCTTCATGGTTGCCTGCGGCAGCGTAAACTCCACTTCGCTCTGCCAGTCATCAAGATTGGGGAAATCGCTGGCAGGCAGGGTGGATAGCGAAAAGCGGCTGCGACCTGAGCGCACCAGCATCCGCTCGCCTTCGAGCACCACGCTGATTTCCGCACCGTCGGGCAGGCCGCGGCAGATATCAAGAAACTTACGCGCCGGAACGGTAGTGGAACCGGGTTCATGGTCCTGGCTCAACGCCACGCGTGCCACCATTTCCATTTCAAGATCGGTGCCCGTCAGCAGCAGCGAACCTTCGTTCACCTGCAACAATAAATTGCCCAAAATCGGCAAAGTAGGGCGTCCGCCCAGCGGGCCGCTTACCTGTTGAAGCGGCTTCAGTAAATGCTCACGTTCTACAATAAATTTCATAGCGTCAGGAAGATAATGTTCTGATTAAATTTGAGAAATCTTCTTTAATGTCGTGACTTTCTTCACGCAGCTGCTCGATTTTGCGGCAGGCGTGCAGCACCGTCGTATGGTCACGACCCCCGAAAGCATCGCCGATTTCCGGCAGGCTGTGGTTCGTCAGCTCCTTCGCCAGCGCCATCGCCATCTGACGGGGGCGCGCTACCGAACGTGAACGGCGTTTTGACAACAGGTCGGCAACTTTGATTTTGTAATATTCCGCCACTGTTTTTTGAATATTATCAATGGTGACCAGCTTTTCCTGCAGCGCCAGCAGGTCACGCAGCGCCTCGCGCACAAAGTCGATAGTAATGGCGCGGCCGGTAAAATTAGCATTGGCGATAACCCGGTTCAGCGCGCCTTCCAGCTCACGTACGTTGGAGCGCAGCCGCTTGGCGATAAAAAAAGCCACCTCACCAGGCAGACGAATGTCATTTTCGTCGGCTTTTTTCATCAGGATCGCAACCCGCGTTTCCAGCTCGGGCGGCTCAATGGCCACGGTCAGCCCCCAGCCAAAGCGCGACTTCAGGCGATCTTCAACCCCGTTAATCTCTTTCGGATAGCGATCGGAGGTTAAAATAATCTGTTGATTACCTTCAAGCAACGCATTGAAGGTGTGAAAAAATTCTTCCTGCGAGCGCTCTTTATTGGCAAAGAACTGAATATCATCGATCAGCAGCGCGTCGACCGAACGATAGTAGCGCTTGAACTCTTCGATCGCATTGTTCTGCAGCGCTTTCACCATATCCTGCACGAAGCGCTCCGAGTGCATATAAACCACCCTGGCGTTAGGCTTGCGCGCAACGATGCCGTTGCCGACCGCATGCAGCAGGTGGGTTTTGCCAAGACCGGTGCCGCCATAAAGGAACAACGGATTATAAGCCCCGCCGGGATTGTCCGCCACCTGACGCGCCGCCGCGCGAGCCAGCTGGTTTGATTTACCCTCGACGAAGTTATCGAAATTATGCTTGGTATTCACGTTGGAGCGATAGGAATGCTCGGCGGGCGCCGGCAGGTTATCCCAGCTTGGCCGGACGGTTGCCGCCGGACGGGCGCTGCCTGCAGACACCGCGCTGGCGCTGGCGGCCACCGCCGGCTGGCTGATGGTCTGAGTAACAGGTTTGCTACCGACCTCAAAGCGCAGCAACGGCGCGTCAACGCCACAAAAGTCGTTTAATAAGCCATTGATATTATTTAGATACTTATCTCTTACCCAGTCGAGCACAAACCTGTTGGGCGCGTACAAAGCGAGCGTATTGTCATAAAGTTCGGCCTGAAGTGGACGTATCCACATGCTGAATTCAGTGGCAGGTAGGTCATCCTGCAATCGGGCAAGGCACTGTTGCCATAGCGAAAGTGACACGGCGGACTCCACTCGAACGAAATCGATAAGAAGAAAAAGTGCTAAGATCTTTCATCATTGTTGACGCATGCATCTCTGCTGCATGCGCATCGCTATCTGCGATGATATCTGCTGGGATCGTTGTAACGGGATCCTCAGAGGAAGGGCGGATCATAGCGCAAACAGCGACAGAGATCTCCACTTTCTGCACAGATTCGATCCAATTTATCCACAGGCAGGAAAAGCAGCATCAGTTTACGCTTTTCGATTAATTGCGCATTCAGGATCGTGCGTATTCGATTAAATTTCATACCGCCGTCACGCTTTTGACAACCGCGTTTGCTTCGCGGATCGCAAGATGATCCTGGACGATCCTTGCGCTTTGCAACAGAGGCCGTATAATTCTCCCCCCAGCGTGCCGCCCTGCCAGGCGCAGGCTGGCAAACAGGTCATTAAAAGCGTGCATAATGCGGTGTTTTAAGCGAAGTAAATTGACTCCGGACTGTACAGTTATTACAATCCCGCCTCTTTATATAAAGATACTCTGAGGCGCAGGTCGTTTTACGGCTCCGTGTTAACGCGTCGACAGCAACAATTTTCAAAAAGTTTAGGTAGAAATCGCCATGAAACGCACTTTTCAACCGTCTGTACTGAAGCGCAACCGTTCTCACGGCTTTCGCGCTCGTATGGCAACTAAAAATGGTCGTCAGGTTCTGGCACGTCGTCGTGCTAAAGGCCGCGCTCGTCTGACCGTTTCTAAGTAATAAAAGCTAACCGCTGAGTGGTTAAGCTCGCATTTCCCAGGGAGTTACGTTTGTTGACTCCCACTCATTTCACTTACGTCTTCCAGCAGCCACAACGGGCTGGCACGCCGCAAATTACCATTCTCGGCCGCCTTAACTCGCTGGGGCATCCCCGTATCGGTCTCACCGTCGCGAAAAAAAATGTTAAGCGCGCGCACGAACGCAATCGGATCAAGCGTCTGACCCGTGAAAGCTTTCGCCTGCGCCAGCACGAACTTCCCGCCATGGATTTTGTGGTGGTCGCGAAGAAAGGGGTCGCCGAGCTTGATAACCGGGCGCTGGCTGAAGCGTTGGAGAAGCTATGGCGTCGTCATTGTCGCCTGGCGCGCGGCTCCTGATTGCGCTGATACACGTTTACCAACGTGTCATCAGCCCGCTGCTGGGGCCGCGCTGCCGCTTTTATCCCAGCTGCTCAAATTATGGCATTGAGGCGCTGCGCCGCTTTGGCATAGTAAAAGGCAGTTGGTTGACGATGAAACGCGTATTAAAATGCCACCCTTTACATCCGGGTGGTGACGATCCGGTGCCACAAAAAACCGACGATAACAGAGAACATTAACGATGGATTCGCAACGTAATCTTTTTCTCATCGCTTTTCTGTTCGTGTCTTTTCTGATCTGGCAAGCCTGGCAGACGGACCACGCTCCGCAGCCTCAGCAAACCCAGACGACACAGAACACGACCAGCGCAGCCGGTGATGCAGCCGACCAGGGCGTACCCGCCAGCGGGCAGGGTAAAACCATCACCGTTAAGACCGATGTGCTGTCTTTAAAGATTAATACTCGCGGTGGCGATATCGACCAGGCGCAGCTACTTACCTATCCGGACAAGCTGGGTTCTCCGGCGCCGTTTGAGCTGCTGGAAACCACGCCGAACTTTGTTTATCAGGCACAGAGCGGTTTAACCGGTCGTAATGGCCCGGACAATCCGAATAACGGCGCCCGCCCGCTGTACACCACTACCCAGGATAGCTTCGAACTCGGTCCGAATGACAGCGAGCTGCGCATTCCGCTGACTTATAAAGCGGAAAACGGCGCGGTCTATACCAAGACCTTCGTGTTAAAACGCGGTCAGTTCGCCATCAATGTGGATTACCAGGTCGACAACACCACCCAGCAGCCGCTGGAAGTGTCAATGTTCGGTCAGTTGAAGCAGACCATTGATTTACCCAAGCATCGCGATACCGGCAATAACAACTTCGCGCTGCACACTTTCCGCGGTATTGCTTATTCCAGCAATAAAACTAACTACGAGAAAGTGAAGTTTGACACCGTTGCCGACAACGAACTGCTGGACGCCAAAACGCCTAACGGCTGGGTTGCGATGCTCCAGCAGTATTTCGCCACCGCCTGGGTTCCACGCACCAGCGGCGACAACACGCTGTATACCTCTAACCTTGGCAATGGCCTGGCGGCCGTGGGTTATAAATCAGCGCCGGTAACCGTCGCGCCCGGCAGCCAGCAGCAGCTTGCCGCCACGCTGTGGGTCGGCCCGGAGATTCAGGACAAAATGGCTGCCATTGCGCCGCATCTTGACCTGACCGTTGATTATGGCTGGCTGTGGTTTATTTCTCAGCCGCTGTTCAAGCTGCTGAAGTTCCTGCACAGCTTTATCGGTAATTGGGGCTGGTCAATTATCGCCATCACCTTTATCGTGCGCGGCATCATGTATCCGCTGACCAGAGCGCAGTACACCTCAATGGCCAAGATGCGCATGCTGCAGCCGAAAATTCAGGCAATGCGTGAGCGTATTGGTGAAGATAAGCAGCGCATGAGTCAGGAAATGATGGCGCTGTACAAAGCGGAAAAGGTCAACCCGTTGGGCGGCTGCTTCCCGCTGATTATCCAGATGCCGATCTTCCTGGCGCTGTACTATATGCTGTCCGGCTCCGTTGAGCTGCGCCACGCGCCGTGGGCCTTGTGGATCCATGACCTGTCCGCCCAGGACCCGTACTACATTCTGCCGATTCTGATGGGCATGACGATGTTCTTCATTCAGAAAATGTCGCCGACTACCGTCACCGATCCGATGCAGCAAAAGATTATGACCTTTATGCCGGTCATCTTTACCGTCTTCTTCCTGTGGTTCCCGTCAGGTCTGGTGCTGTACTATATCGTCAGCAACCTGGTCACCATCCTTCAGCAGCAGCTGATTTATCGCGGGCTGGAAAAACGCGGCCTGCATAGCCGGGATAAGAAAAAAGCATAACGGCAGGCGTTAAACGCAGGCGTAGTCATCATAAAGGCGGTCAGCAGACCGCCTTATTTTTTTAAGAGGCGAGCATGAGCCATAGCGATACCATTGTTGCCCAGGCAACGCCGCCGGGACGCGGCGGCGTCGGTATTCTACGCATATCCGGAAGTCAGGCAGCGGCGGTAGCGCAGGCGGTGCTGGGTAGACAACCTCGCCCGCGCTACGCTGAATATCTGCCATTTAATGACGCCAACGGCGCAGCACTGGACGAAGGCATCGCCCTCTGGTTTCCGGGACCCCATTCCTTTACCGGTGAGGACGTTCTGGAGCTACAGGGCCACGGCGGCCCGGTTATTCTGGATATGTTGCTCAAACGCATCGTTGCCCTGCCCGGTTTGCGCATTGCCCGACCGGGCGAGTTTTCTGAGCGCGCCTTTCTCAATGATAAGCTGGATTTGGCGCAGGCCGAGGCGATAGCCGATTTAATCGACGCCAGCTCAGAGCAGGCGGCCCGCTCGGCGTTGAACTCCCTTCAGGGTGCGTTCTCACTGCGCGTTAACACCTTAGTGGAAGCACTTACTAACCTACGAATCTACGTAGAGGCGGCAATTGACTTCCCGGATGAAGAAATCGACTTCCTTTCAGATGGCAAAATTGAAGCGCAGCTGCTCGCCGCCATCGCCGATTTGGAAAACGTACGCGCCGAGGCGCAGCAGGGAACCCTGCTGCGAGAGGGAATGAAGGTGGTGATCGCCGGTCGTCCTAACGCCGGCAAATCCAGCCTGCTGAACGCGCTGGCCGGACGCGAAGCGGCAATCGTTACTGAAATTGCCGGTACCACCCGCGACGTGCTGCGCGAGCATATCCACATTGACGGCATGCCACTGCATATCATCGATACTGCCGGTCTGCGCGAGGCCAGCGATGAGGTGGAGCGTATTGGTATTGCTCGTGCCTGGCAGGAAATAGAACAGGCCGATCGCGTGCTGTTCATGCTGGACGGCACCACTACCGATGCCACCGAGCCGGCAGAAATCTGGCCGGACTTTATTGCCCGCTTACCCGCGACGCTTCCGGTCACCGTGGTGCGTAATAAAGCGGATCTAACCGGCGAATCATTAGGTTTAAAAGAAGTGAGTGGTCACACACTTATTCGCCTGTCAGCACGTACCGGCGAAGGCATCGATGTGCTGCGCGATCATCTGAAGCAAAGCATGGGTTTTGCCGGTAACATCGAGGGCGGATTTCTTGCAAGGCGTCGCCATCTACAGGCGTTGGAGTTAGCGGCCACTCACCTTCAGCAGGGTAAAGATCAGCTGCTGGGCGCCAGGGCCGGCGAGCTGCTGGCTGAAGAGTTGCGGCTGGCGCAGCTGGCGCTGGGCGAGATAACCGGTGAGTTTACCGCCGATGATTTGCTGGGTCGCATTTTTTCCAGCTTCTGCATTGGCAAGTAGCGCGCAGTTTACACACCGGGACGCGCTTTATGCCCAATAACGGATTGCCCGGGCTCAGAAGCAGACCCGCGCTGACGCCCTCGTTAAGCAAGCTGCCGTTTTCTCATACCCACGCATAGCCTAAAGAGAATTTCGGCGGCAGGCAGCTTCTGGCAATCTATTGAAAATAATGATAGTAGTTACTCACTTCATATTTTATTCAACTAAATCAAAAAATTAAATAAAATCATTTAACCCGGATTTAATACCTCCCCCCGTCATTCCGATATCAGATTGTCATAATTCTGAGCGCTAACATTCCTGAATGACCAGACGAATCTGATTAAGACAGCGTAATATCGATAAATCCTAAAATAGCTTTTAGCCGTCATGAGAGGATGCATTCAGCTAAGAAAATTCCTACAATACGGGTAATGATATTAGTCCATTTTCACGGAGCGACAGGTGGCCAGTCATTTTGCAAAATGTATTTTTTCACCAGGAACAACCAATACCCACCGACTTTCCGCAGAGCTGATTGCCCACACCTATCGGTTCTCTGAACGCCGACGCGAGCGCTTTCTGGCTGCCAGAGCGCTACTTGCCGAACTTATGCAGCACGTTTACGGCTTCTCCAGCCTGCCCGACCTGATCACTACCAGCTCAGGCCGCCCCTGCTTTGCTGACCCGCGCCTGCCTGATTTTAGCCTGGCTTATGCCGGTAACATGGTCGGCGTTCTGCTGGCTGATGAAGGCTGTCGCGCCGGGCTGGATATGGAAATGATCCGCGCCCACAGCCGACAAGCTCGAGAGCATCAGGCAGAGATGCTCTCTTCTGGCGAACAGGCGTGGATTAACGCCCAGCAGGACCCGATTGAAGCGGCAACGCAGATATGGACGTTACGGCAAAGCGTACTAAAACTTACCGGCGAAGGCGCCAGCGGAATGCATTCGTTACGCCTGCATCCGGCGTCGGGGCGACTGCGTTCGGTAACACTGCCAGATATTCAGGCCATCTGCGACGTTGAGCCACTAATGATATGGTCGTGCGCCCTCTCCCCTGACTGCGATCGGCTGCGCCTGTGGGAATTCAGTCAGCGCTATGGCTGGAACGAACTGCGGGATATTCGCGTACATCAGCAGAACATGGGACCGCGTACGCTGCGGCTGACCAGTTTGCCATCCGAGCGTACGCTGCATTTGTAAGGCGGGGAGCTAGCCGATAAGCGCTATCTTCAGGATAAACAAGATGGCGACGGCGACTACGCAAGGACTAATTTCACGCCAGCGGCCGGTGCCTAACTTCATGACACAGTAGCTGATAAAGCCCAGCGCAATGCCTTCAGTGATTGAGAAACTGAACGGCATCATCGCGGCGGTAACAAAAGCCGGCACCGCCTCAGTCAGGTCATCCCAGCGCACGCGCGAAAGAGAGGAGGTCATCAGCACGCCAACGTAGATAAGCGCGCCGGCAGCGGCATAGGCCGGAACCATACCGGCCAGCGGCGACAGGAACATCACCAGCAGAAACAACATGCCGGTTACCACCGCCATCAGCCCCGTACGCCCGCCCACAGCAACGCCGGAAGAGCTTTCAATATACGCGGTAACGGAAGACGTACCGGCGTAAGCACCCACGACCGAACTCAGGCTGTCGACGTAAAGCGCCTGCTTCATACGCGGGAAGGTGCCCTTTTCATCGGTCAGGCCGGCTTTATCGGTTACGCCGATCAGCGTTCCCGAAGAGTCGAACAGGTTAACCAGCATAAAGGAAAAAATGATGCCAGCCATGCCGAGGTTAAGCGACCCTTTGAGATCGGCCTGCCCCAGTACCTCGCCGACGTTACCCGGCAGAGAAAACAGCCCGCCATACTTCACGTCACCCAGTAGCCAGCCGATAAAGGTGGTGATGACAATCGAAATGAGCACCGCGACGTGTACGTTGCGCGAAGCAAGGATCGCGATGATAAAAAAGCCCACCGCGCCGAGGATAACGCCATGGGAGGTCAGATCGCCCACGGCCACCAGCGTGTCTTTGTTTGCCACTACGATCCCGGCATTTTTAAGGCCAATCATCGCAATCAGCAGGCCGATACCGCTGCTGATGCCAACACGCAAGCTCAGCGGGATATTGGCAATCATCCAGTAACGAACGCGGAAAAGTGTTAAAAGCAGCAGACCGAAAGCGCCCCAGAAAATAGCGCCCATGCCCACCTGCCAGGATATCCCCATGGCGCCAACCACCACGAAGGCAAAAAAAGCGTTGAGGCCCATCGCGGGCGCCAGCGCCACCGGTAAGTTGGCCACCAGCCCCATCAGGATGCTGCCAAACGCGGCGATCAGGCAGGTTGTGACGAATACCGCCTGGGTATTCATACCGGCAACGCCAAGGATTTGCGGGTTTACAAAGACGATATACACCATCGTCAGAAAGGTCGTAATCCCTGCGATAACTTCAGTTCGAACGGTGGTGCCATGTTCCTGCAATTTAAACAGGCGCTGCAGCAGCCCTTGATTATTCATAATTGGATTCCGCACTGGTAGATTTTGCGCTCGCTATCCTATACCAAAATTCGCCGGTTGAGGATTTTTCCGCAAAAGCAAGTTATCGGTCGCAATCTTTATCCGTCAGGCTAAAGTGTTAGCACTTAGCGCTGAATAAAAAGGATAAGTCCGATGACTATTTCATGCATATTTTTCGATTGCGATGGCACGCTGGTAGACAGCGAGACGATCTGTACGCAGGCCTATGTTAATACTTTTGGTCATTACGGCATTACGCTGTCATTACAGGCGATGTTCGAAAAATATAAAGGCGTGAAACTCTACGACATCGTTGACGATGTTTGTGCCAGCCATGGCACATCCGTGCCGTTGGAGAGCTTTGAGCCGCTCTACCGGGCTGAAGTAGCCCGCCTGTTCGATCTGCAATTGCAGCCGATCGCCGGCGCCAGGGAGCTGGTGGCGCAAATCAAAGTAGAAAAATGCGTGGTGTCTAACGGCACCGTAAAGAAAATGCAGCATTCTCTGGGGCTGACCGGCATGCTGCCACACTTTGGCGACAACCTGTACAGCGGCTATGACATCAACGCATGGAAGCCCGACCCTGAGCTGATGCACCATGCGGCGCGTAGTATGAACGTTCCGCTATCGGCCTGTATCCTGGTCGATGACTCCGAAGCCGGCGCTAAAGCCGGGATCGCCGCTGGCATTCCGGTATTCTACTACTGCGCCGATGCTCACAATCCGCCGCTCGACCACCCGCTGGTTACACCCTTTTATGACCTGAGTGCGCTGCCCGCGCTCTGGCATCAGCGCGGCTGGCAGCTTACCCATTGCTGATGGTCCCAGGTACGAACTGAGCACCTGTACGCCGCGGTATCCAGCGCTATATACGCGGCAAAGTACCTTATCGTGGAAACCTGTGTGCATTTTGTGGCTGTTTGTACCTATTTTCCGCTACATGTTTCTCCCGCTATTTTTAATTGCTATAACATCTTTGCTGGAAGTGCATTCAAATAATTAAAATCCCCTACAATAAAGGAACAGCCACTATGTCTGGAATACGTCAACGTATTCTGGAGAACATGCAAAGATTCTCCAGAGCAATGATCGGCGCAGTCTTGTTCTTACCGGTGATCGGTCTGATACTGGCATTAAGTTCTGTATTAACCAATCCTACTCTGATATCAGAAACCAGCTTTCTTCATTACCTCGGACAACTATTAGGTGATACCTTTTGGCCGTTATTCAGCAACCTGGGACTACTATTTTGCGTCGGCATAAGCTATGGCCTGGCGAAGGATAAAAAAACCGAAGTAACGCTGGTTGCCGTCATGTGTTTTATTATGTTTCTTGGCGCCAATCACTCATGGCTTGAATATACACATCAGGTCGCAGGAAAAATTAACGATGAATATTACGGCACCGGACAAACTGAATTATTAGGTTTTGTCGTTGTCGATATGGGCGTATTTCTTGGCATTATTCTGGGATGCACCATTGCATGGGTTCACAATAAGGTATCGACCATTGCGCTACCTGGCGCATTATCCATGTACGGCGGAGCCAAGCTGACGCTGGTCGCCATGACGCCTGTGATTGTGTTCTATGCCATCGCCTTTACCTGGATTTGGCCTTTCATGACACACGGTATTACCGCGCTGACCGGCTTTATGAAAAATGCCGGGGTCGCCGGCGTTTTTGTCTATGGTTTCTTTGAAAAATTCCTGATTCCAACCGGCCTGCATCACTTCGTATGGTCACCGTTCCAACTGACGCCGATCGGCGGCACGCTGAACGTTGATGGTCAGACCGTTGCCGGCTCGCAGGCGATCTTCCTTGCTTACATGCGTCACCCGGATTTAACGCCGCTGATGAACGAAGCGCTGCGCTTCTCACAGCAAGGCATGACCACTATCTTTGGCCTTTCCGGCGCCGCGCTGGCGTTTTATCACACCGCAAAACCGGAAAAGAAAATGTTAGCTAAGGCGGTACTGTTACCCGCCATCATTACCTCAATACTCACCGGCATCACCGAGCCGATTGAGTTTACATTCTTATTTATTTCCCCACTGCTATGGTTTATCCATGCGCTGTTAACCGCCGCATCTCAAGCCATTTGCGACATATTCTCTGTTCGCCCATGGGGTGCATCCGGCTTAATTGAATTTATTATTTATAACCTGCCGCTGCCGGTTTCATTAACGCGCTGGCCGCTCTACGTAATCATTGGTATCGGACAGTTCGCCGTTTACTACGTTATTTTCCGCACGCTGATTTTGAAACTAAATCTGAAAACGCCAGGCCGTGAAGATGATGAGGACGTGAAGCTCTATAACAAGCAGGATTATCGTAAAAAGATCAATAAGCATGCGGACAAAAATGGCCTGGTCGCCAATGACATAATTAATGGACTGGGCGGCAAAGCTAATATTATCTCAGTAGATAACTGTTTTACCCGGCTGCGCGTCGCTCTGCACAACCCTGATATTGTTGATGAGGCACAGTTAAAAAATACCGGGGCAAACGGCGTAATTCGCAGCGGTAACGAAGTACAGGTTATTTATGGTGTTAGTGTCGGTCAGGTTCGTTCCCACGTTGATACCTGGCTGGAAAATAATTGATTGGAGGCGTAATGAAACTTACCGTACTGGGTGGCGGCGGCGTCCGTTCAGCATTCCTGGCAAAATCGCTGGCCTATAATGCGCACCGTATTGGATTAAAGGAAGTGGTCTTCCTTGACAGCGAAGCTGACAATCTGGCGATCTTTGGTGAAATTGCTCGCTATGTCTTTGATACCATTCGCCCGGATATCCATTTTACCCTGACCAGCGACGCGGTTTCCGCCCTGAAAGGGGCCAATTTTGTCATTACCACCCTGCGCGTTGGTGGCGATGAGAGCCGCATTCGCGACGAACGTATTGCGCTTGAGCACAACACCTTAGGCCAGGAAACCACCGGCGCTGGCGGCTTTGCCATGGCGATGCGCTCTATTCCGGCGATCCTTGATTACTGCCAGCTGATTGAGCTGCACGCGGCGCCGGACGCTATCTTATTTAACTTTACCAATCCCTCCGGGCTGGTTACCGAGGCTATCATCAAGTCCGGCTTTAAGCGCCGGGTCTATGGCATATGCGACGCCCCTTCGGAGCTTATTCGCGAATTACCTCATATTCTCGGCTGCGACGAGCAGGCGCTGAAAGTTGAATGCTACGGCCTGAACCATTTTTCCTGGTTTACCCACTTTACCGTTAACGGTGAAGACGTCACCGAGCGTCTGGTTAAGATGCCGGAGCTATACAGCAAAACCGCGATGCAGTATTTCTCGCCGCAGCTGGTTGAACTCTGTGATAACCAGCTGCTGAACGAGTATCTGTATTATTATTACTATCGGGAAATCGCCTTAAGAGCCATTCAGGATGCCCCTGAGACGCGCGGTGAGCAGATTGCCCGCATCAACCGGGATATGCGCGAGGAGCTGGCGGCCATCGATGTTAAAGCCAACCCTGCTGCCGCCTTTGATATCTGGATGAAGCACTATCTGCGTCGTGAAAACAGCTATATGCAAAACGAGTCGCAGCAGGAGAAATTCAACGTTCGCGAACCGCTTACGCTGCAGCAGTTTATTGAACAGCCGGACAGCGGCGGCTATGCCGGCGTGGCGCTGGATATTCTGGAGGCGGTTAACAGTGATACCAGCAAACGCATCGTGGTGTCGCTGGCCAACAACGGCACCCTGGATTTCCTGCTGCCGGATGACGTGATTGAAATCAGCTGCGATCTCAGCAAATCCGGCCTGAAGCCGGTCACGCCGCAACAGGTGCCTTTAGCGCAGAAAAATATGATTTCCTGCGTGAAAGAGTATGAGCGGCTGGCCGTCGCGGCGATCCTCAAGCGCGACCGCGCGCTGGCGGTGCGCGCGCTGATGGCCCATCCGTTGGTAGGGTCCTGGTCGCTGGCGCAAAAGTTGGTGGAGGCCTACCTCAGCGACAGCCGGTTTACTGACTGGAAATAAACGATACGGGAGCATCAGGCGGTGCTCCCGCTGACATCTGCATAAACCAGAGTTTAAGAATATGTTCAAACCCTAAGATACAGTAACCAAAAAAAGGATTGCTCCAGTAAATATCATCATCATATTTTTGCGGGTCGTGAAGAATAAAGGAGATATCCGCCGCCTGCGCCAGCGGACTTTGGTGATCGCCGGTAAAACTCACCAGCTCGATACCCTTTCCTTGCAGCGCGTTCAGCCAGTTTAGCGCCGAGCTGCTGCGTCCGGATTTAGATATAATCCAGATAGCGTCGAATTTAGCGGTGTTTTTCTGCTCAAGAATTTCATAATCCGGCCAGAGCGCCAGGCTGGCATTAACGCCGATCACCAGAAACTTATTATAAATATACTGGGCAATAAGCTGAGAGAAGCCGCTACCGTGGATGAGAATTCTCTTGTCCTGCAATCCTTTTAATACGCTTTCAAGTCGCTCAGGTGGCTGGATGTTCATGAAATCTATATCATTGGTCACATCCATTTTTGGCATAGTGATATTAAATTTAATGAAATAAACCATCTCCAGCCAGCCGGTAAACTTCAGCTTTTTTGCCAGGCGCACCAGTGATGATGGATTGCTGTAGCAGCACTCGGCAACCGCCCTGATCCCCTGACGCACGCATTTTTCAGGATCGTTTTGAATATAGCGCAGGACGTTTATTTCGGTTTTATTTAAATTTACGTCACGAAAAATATTTTCTAATATCATAAATCGTCCCCGGTTAATTCCGGTGACATTACAATAATTCGCGCTGCCTGTATGCCTGCCCTGTCACTAACAGGGGCAGAAGCAGTCAGCACCTGCGGTGAAAACAGGGCTGACTGCCACAATATCTGTTAGCCGATTGCGCCGAGGGTATCTTCTTTGCCCTGCCGTTTAGGTAATAAAAACAGGGTGGCGATAACATCCAGCAGATAAATCAGCGCCAGCAGGGTAATGGCGGCAGCAAACGAGAGATGACTCACCAGCAGGCCGATCACCAGCGGACCGAAGCCGCCGACGCCGCGCCCCAGATTGAATAAAACGTTTTGCGCCGTTGCCCGCGCCTGCACCGGGAAAGTATCGGAAATCAATGCGCCGTAGCCACCAATCATACCGTTGACAAACATGCCCATCAGCGCGCCGGTAAATAACATAACGGTAGGATCTTTCAGCTGAGCGTAGACCACCACCATCGCCACCGCGCCCAGCTGATAGAACAGAAAGATTTTCCAACGGGCGAAGCGGTCGGCCAGCACGCCGAACAGCCAGATTCCGAAGGTCATGCCGATAACCGTCACGGCCGTCCACAGGCCGGACTTAGTCAGGCTAAAACCAAAGCTGGATGAGAGATAGCTTGGCATCCAGATCATCAGCCCGTAGTAGCCAAAGTTTTGCACCGAGCAGAGAATAAAAATCCCCAGGCTGGCACGCGCCGTGCGCGCATCGGCCACCAGCATACGCAGGCGGCGGTAAAAGGAAATTGCCGGCGCCGCCTGGACTTCACGGGTAAACGCTTCCGGTTCCCCCATACTGCGACGGATGATAAAAGACGCCAGCGCCGGCAGCAAACCCACCAGGAACATGCCGCGCCAGCCAATGACCCCCAGCAGGAATGGCGTAATAAAAGCTGCCAGCAGCACGCCAAGCTGCCAGCCAATACCGACCCATGCGGATGCGCGATTACGCTTGTGCGCAGGCCAGACCTCGGCAATAAGCGCCATACCGATGCCAAACTCGCCGCCCAGTCCCATCCCCGCCAGCGTGCGGTATGCCAGCAGATCCCAGTAGCCCTGGGCAATAGCGCACAGCCCGGTGAACAGTGAGAACATCAGGATGGTAAAAGTCAGCACCTTTACCCGCCCCAGCCGGTCGCTCAGATGGCCGAACAGGATGCCGCCGACCACCGCGCCAATCAGCGTCCAGGTAACCAGCGATCCGGCTTGCGTCGGAGCCAGACCCAGCGACAGGCTGATGGCCGGCAGCATAAAGCCCAGGATCAGTAAATCAAAACCATCCATTGCGTAGCCGCTAATGGCAGCCAGCATTGCTCTGCCCGGCGTAACGCCGCGCACATTTTCAGACGAGGACATGAAGAGTTCCCTGCAGGTAAAAACCAGGGGCGATTATAAGAAGCGCCGCGCAAACAATCCAGGCCCGGCTGAAGGGAAGAGGGAATCAGGGCGGCAAGCGCGGCCTGCCGCCCGGAGGAGGGTTACTCGGGCTTCACGCTGTCGTCACCGGCCAGCAGCTTATCCAGCTGGTCGCCGCCGACGTGACGGAAATCCTGCCCCTTAACAAAATAGAAGATAATTTCGCAGATATTCTGGCAGCGATCGCCGATACGCTCAATCGCCCGCGCGCAGAACAGCGCCGTCAGCACGCTGGGGATAGTGCGCGGATCTTCCATCATATAGGTCATCAGCTGACGGACTATCCCCTCATATTCCTGGTCGACTTTCTTATCTTCGCGGTAGATATCAACCGCCGCGTTGAGATCCATACGCGCAAAGGCATCCAGTACGTCGTGTAGCATCTCAATAGTGTGACGGCCGAGCGATTCCAGGCTCACCAGCAGCGGCTGATGCTGGTGAGTAAATTTTTCCAGCGCGGTGCGGCTGATTTTTTCCGCCACGTCGCCGATGCGCTCAAGCTCGGAGATGGTTTTAATAATCGCCATCACCAGCCGCAGGTCAACCGCCGTCGGCTGGCGCTTAGCGATGATGCGCACGCAGGCTTCATCAATCGTCACTTCCATCATGTTGACTTTCTGGTCGCCGTCAATCACCTGCTGAGCCAGCACCGCATCCATATTGTGCATAGCAAGAATGGCATCCGACAGCTGCTGTTCTACCATGCCGCCCATGGTCATGACCTGGGTGCGAATATTTTCCAGCTCAGCATTAAACTGGCCGGAGATGTGTTTATTCAGATTTAAGCTATCCATCATCTCTCCAAGCCTGTCCCATTCACAGGCGTAATCAGCGCCGCTCACGGCGGACCTTAACCAACAGCAACCGCCAATGCTACTCAGCCATAGCGACCAGTAATGTAATCTTCAGTTTGCTTCTGCGCCGGCTTAGTGAAAATCGTATCGGTGTCGCTGAACTCAATCAGCTCGCCGAGGTACATAAATGCCGTATGGTCTGAACAGCGCGCCGCCTGCTGCATATTGTGCGTAACGATGACCACGGTGTAATCCTGTTTCAGCTCGGTGATCAGTTCCTCGATGCGCCCGGTGGAAATGGGGTCCAGCGCTGAACAAGGCTCATCCAGCAGCAGCACCTCCGGACGAATAGCAATGCCGCGGGCGATGCACAAACGCTGCTGCTGGCCGCCGGAGAGGCTGTAGCCGCTTTGCTGCAGCTTATCTTTGGTTTCTGTCCACAGCGCCGCCTTGGTCAACGCCCACTGTACGCGCTCATCCATCTCACTGCGGGAAAGCTTTTCAAACAGGCGCACGCCGAAGGCAATATTGTCATAAATTGACATCGGAAACGGCGTCGGTTTCTGAAACACCATGCCGACTTTCGCGCGCAGGATAGCGATATCCTGGTGCGATGTAAGGATGTTTTCTCCATCCAGCAGAATTTCACCTTCCGCGCGCTGCTCCGGATAAAGCGAAAACATCTTGTTGAAGGTACGCAGCAGGGTCGACTTACCGCAGCCTGACGGGCCGATAAAAGCCGTCACCTGATTTTTGGCAATATCCAGATTGATGTTTTTCAGGGCATGGAACTTTCCATAATAGAAGTTCAGATCGCGTACCCGAAGCTTTCCGGAATTGATATCAGCCATTCTCTCGTCTCTCGTCTTAGCGCCGCCGCAGCCGCGCTTATCAATTAGTGTTTGCTTTTAGCAAAAATGATGCGCGCCAGAATATTCAGCAGCAGCACACACAGGGTAATAATCAGCACCCCCGCCCAGGCCAGCGACTGCCACTGCGGGAACGGGCTCATGGCGAACTTAAATATGGTGACCGGCAGGTTGGCGATAGGCTGCATCATATCGGTACTCCAGAACTGGTTGGAGAGTGCGGTAAACAGCAGCGGTGCGGTTTCGCCAGCAATACGCGCGATGGCCAGCAGCACCCCGGTAATAATGCCGGATACCGAGGCTTTCACGGTGATCGACGCAATCATCTTCCATTTCGGCGTGCCAAGGGCATAAGCCGCTTCACGCAGGCTGTCCGGCACCAGTTTCAGCATATTTTCCGTCGTGCGGATAACAATCGGGATTTGCAGCAGCGCCAGCGCCACCACGCCGGCCAGCCCGGAAAAGTGCTGCATCCGGGCCACGACAATGGTGTAAACAAACAGCCCGACCACAATCGACGGCGCGGACAGCAGAATGTCGTTAATGAAGCGAATAAACTCCGCCAGCAGCGATTTTCTGCCGTATTCCGCCAGATAAATCCCCGCCATAATGCCCAGAGGGGTTCCCACCAGCGTTGACCATAAAATCAACAGCCCGCTACCCATCAGGGCGTTAGCTAACCCGCCGCCATCAACGTTCGGCGGCGGCGTATCCTGGGTGAACAAATCAATAGAGAGTCCCCCCACGCCTTTAGTCACGGTGGTAAACAATATCCAGATCAGCCAGAACAGACCAAACGCCATGGTCAGCAGCGAAAGCGTCAGCGCGATACGATTTTTCAGCCGCCGCCATGCCTGCATTTTGCGCCGGGAGGCATCCAGCTGTTCACGATGCTGAAGTTCCAGGGTTGTCATGAACGCGCCCCCTCTTTTTTCGCCAGACGCAGAATTAATAGTTTGGAGATAGCCAGCACGATAAAGGTAATTACGAACAGGATCAGGCCCAGTTCCATCAGCGCCGCGACGTGGGTATCGGACTGCGCCTCCGCGAACTCATTGGCCAGCGCCGAGGTAATACTGTTGCCCGGCATAAACAGCGAGGCGCTATCCAGCTGGTAGGTGTTGCCGATAATAAAGGTCACCGCCATGGTTTCGCCCAGCGCACGACCAAGGCCAAGCATAATGCCGCCAATAACGCCATTTTTAGTAAACGGCAGGACGATACGCCACATCACCTCCCAGGTGGTGCAGCCGATGCCGTAAGCGGACTCTTTCATCATCACCGGGGTCTGCTCAAAAACATCACGCATTACCGAGGCAATGTAGGGAATGATCATAATGGCGAGGATAACCCCGGCGGCCAGGATGCCGATACCAAACGCCGGGCCGGAGAACAGCGCGCCGACGATGGGAATATTAGACATGAGGTCGCCAACGGGCGTCTGAAAATAATTGGCAAACAGCGGGGCAAAAACGAACAATCCCCACATGCCATAAACGATACTCGGCACCGCGGCTAACAGCTCAATGGCGGTACCCAGCGGACGGCGCAGCCAACCCGGCGCCAGCTCGGTTAAAAACAGGGCGATACCGAAGCTAACCGGTACGGCAATAATCAGTGCGATAAGCGATGTCATCAGGGTGCCGTAAATCGGCACCAGCGCGCCAAACTGGTCGCCCGGCGCGTCCCAGACTTTGCTCCACAAAAACGAAAAGCCGAACTTTTCCATACTCGGCCAGGAGGAGAAGATCAGCGAGACGATAATGCCGCCAAGCAGTAAAAGCACAATCAGCGCTGCCAGTCTTACCAGCGCGCCAAACAGAATGTCGCCTTGCTTACCAGGGGCTTTAATTGCAGGCTTGGATGCAGCCATAAAATTTCCGATTTTGATGAATAATTTCCCGCAGTAAGCGGGAGAGGGGGAGAAGGTAGCGCACGTATCTTCTCCCCGGCTCATCCCCTGCCAACGGCGCAGAGGATGATGGTTCAGTCAGCAGAGACGACTTACTGCGTTTTAACGTTAGCTTTCCACGCGTCGCGAATCTGTTTAACCACCGACTCCGGCAGAGAGGCGTAATCCAGCTTAGTCGTCGCTTCGCCGCCGTTTTTGTAAGCCCAGTCGAAGAATTTAAGCACTTCGGCCGCCTTCGCTTTATCCTGCGGCTCTTTATAAACCAGGATGAAAGTCGTTGAGGAGATAGGCCAGGCGTTGTCGCCTTTCTGGTTGGTCAGGTCCTGAGCAAAAGATTGACTCCAGTCAGCGCCTTTGGCCGAATCGCTAAAGCTCTTCTCACTCGGAGAAATGGCTTTGCCGTCAGCATCAACCAGTTTGGTGTAGGTCAGGTTGTTCTGTTTAGCATAGGCATACTCTACGTAGCCAATGGAGCCAGGCAAACGCTGTACGAAGGCGGCGACGCCATCATTGCCTTTACCGCCCACGCCGACCGGCCAGTTTACGGTGTTGCCTTTGCCGATTTTGCTCGCCCAGTCGCTGCTGACTTTAGACAGGTAGCTGGTGAATACGAAAGAGGTACCGGAGCCGTCAGCGCGGCGAACCACGTTAATATTGCTGTCCGGCAGTTTTACGCCCGGGTTGAGCTTAGTGATTGCCGGGTCGTTCCACTTTTTAATCGTACCCAGATAAATGTCGCCGAGGGTTTTACCGTCCAGCGTCAGCTCGCCCGGTTTGATGCCCGGAACGTTAACCGCCAGTACCACGCCGCCGATAACGGTCGGAAACTGGAACAGGCCGTTTTTCTGTAAATCTTCATCGCTCATCGGCGCATCTGACGCACCAAAATCAACGGTTTTAGCAATAATTTGCTTAACGCCGCCAGAAGAACCGATTCCCTGATAGTTTACCTGGTTGCCAGTAGCCTTGTTGTAAGCCGCGGCCCACTGGTTATAGACTGGCGCCGGGAAAGTACCGCCGGCACCTGTCAGATTCGTTGCTGCGAACGCCGAAGCCGCGCTCATAGAAAGAGAAACTGCAACGATCTGCGCCAGGTTTTTTTGCATCAGTGTCATGTTCCCTCCACGGGAGTGATGTTTAATATTTTTGTGCCGTTTCAGAATAATTAGGAATTGCTGCAGGAGGGAAAATAGGACAGTTTAGTGACAGTAAAATGTACCTAATATTACAGATTTGTGACAGCCAGTGGAGAGTAAAACAATGAGCGGAACGGTTCGTGAGATACTGCAGTACCAGCTTAAGGCCGGTGCGGGCGCGGCTTTTCATCAGATCATGCTGACACAAAGCCTGCCGCTACACCGCGCGGCGGGAATTGAGCTGAAATATAGCGGTATTTCGCTGATTGATGAAGATCGCTATTGCCTGATAAGAGAGTTTAACTCCGTCGAAGAGATGCACGCATCCCTTGAGGCCTTTTACGCCAGCGAGGCCTGGCTTTGCGGGCCGCGCCAGCAGATTATCGCCGCGATTGAATCAAGCCACCGGGTTATTATTGCCGGCTAACAGCCAACCTTTTAGGGAAATTATGAATAGCTTCAGGATAGGTGAACTCAGCAGTCGCGACGCCGCGGCTTACCGCGAAATCAGACTTGAAGCGCTACGGCTTCATCCTGATGCATTCGGCGCATCCTTTGAAAATGAAACCCAGCAGCCGGAATCCTTCTTTGCCGCACGCCTGACGTCCAACCGCGTTTTTGCTGGCTACGATAGCGAAAACCGGCTACAGGGCATCATTGGTCTCAATGTCAGCCCCTCGCCTAAAATGCGCCACATTACCCACCTCTGGGGTATGTACGTCCGGGCTGAAATGCGCGGTAGCGGGCTTTCCAGAGAACTTGTTGCCGCAGCGATACAAGCGGCTCATGGCAGCAAAACGATTAAACTTTCGGTAGGCGCCAGCAATCATGCAGCGCAGGCGCTTTATCGTTCGTCAGGCTTCAAAGTATGGGCGACGGATAGCGCTGCGCTCTGTAGAGATGGCGTATACCTTGATGAATTGCTGATGCGGCTGGACCTGGATTAAGAACGTAGCACACATGCGTCGTGAGAGGCACTACTACGCAGATTCTCATGGCCAGGGATGTCCAAAATAGAGTCCCGGTAGCATTAATGCGGCAGCATATAACTGCCACATTAATGACCCTGTAGAGGTTTGTGATTTACGCTCACGCATCAGAAACTGTACTTAATTCCAAGCATTGCCTCTGAACTGCTGTAACCATTAGCACCCAGCTGTTGCCCCACGCTTCCCCACAAGGCTGTCTGGCTGCTAATCTTACCCTCAACCCCCAGCTTAATCTCTGCCAGATTTCTTGCTCCGGCCTGTTTCAGCGACACTCCGTTCATAGCAACACCGTTTTGTTTTATATTATGTAACCAGTCAACTTCAACAAATGGCTGGAAAAAACGCCCCTTGTCTTTGTCTGTACGTTTCTGGCCCTGAATAAATGCACGCATACCTACGCGGGTCTGAACATTGTCGTTACCCTGCAAACTGATACGGGTACCGTTATCCTCAGTATGGTCTTCCGCCTTAACGCCCATCCAGGTTACCTGCACCTGGGGCTCAAGGAATGTGTAGACCGGATTATCAGTTGCACCAAACTGACCTGCTGCGAAAGTGTAGCCAGTTTCCAGCGATGCCGTCAGCCCCCGGGATTTGTAGCTCTCTGAAGAAACGCCCTCCCCGTTCACATGATTATTAAACCAGCTATACATCAACTGACTGTCCACATATGCGCCGGTTTTGTCTACGTCATTCTGATACCAGGTGCCGTACACCCCCACACTGTAGCCATCAACTGAGCCTTTTGATGAGTAGCCTGTTATGGAAGACCGGGTATTGTTTTTACTGTTGCCATAGCCAGCCATTACCCCCAGGTGGAACAGTCCATGCTCTGAACTGCTTCGCTGCACCAGATCTCCTCCCAGTTGTGCAACATAAGTATTTGCCTGAGTACGGGTCTGACCTGAACTATCGCGAAAGCGAGTATGCTCACCTGCCTGTCTCAGCCAGAGGCTGGAAAAATCGCCATCCGGTCCCTCAACGTTCATATAGCGATTTTCACCTGCGCGGTCACGCAGTGAGGTCAGAAACATGGTATTCGCTGCCTGGTTTGCAATGTAACTCCCGGCCTCCGGGCGAACAATGTGATTATCTGGTGTCGGGTCTGGTGTCGGGTCTGGTGTCGGGTCCGGTTTCAGGCTGCTGTCCAGATACCAGTTTTTCTCACGCTTCAACAACCTGTAGTCATAAGCACCCGCCACAATTCTCCCGTTCTGATTAAAGACACCATCGGAATTGCCATTGACATGAATAAGCTCAATTCCGTCGATAGTGCTGGCACCACTTCCGCCAGCATTTGTCACAGTTACGCTTGTTGTCCCTGATGTATCACCGTTAACGATGAGTTTATCTGACAGGGAATTATCTCCTCCCAAAACTGAACGGAAATTCAGGTTACCGTTATTTCCCACATAATTTCCAACAGTCAGGATCGTACCTGGTGAAGAACCGGAAAGCGATACGTTACCTGCATTGCTCAGCGTATCTGTAACAGATGAATCACGAGTCAATGACAGCGAGGTACCTGAGGCCAGATTCATGGTAGTCACTCCCGTCATTGTCCCCTGCCAGTTAGTACCGCCGGTCAGATTAATATTCATGGTTCCGGTGTCATTATAAGCATCACCCACCAGACCGACCCCATCAGCGTTAATATTAAGGGCGCTGTTTTCTCCATCGTTTCTCACCAGTCGGCCACCGCTGTTTGCAAGAAGCTGACTGCCATTCAGAACATTTACTGTCGCCTGTCCATTTCCATTTTTGTAGATCGCAGATCTCGATCCATGTACTGACGAATTACTGAGGGTTATTTCACCCGAAGCATTATCTGCGATTTCAATTCCGAAATTGCCGCCACTGAGTTCAGAATCAGATATTGTGGAACTGAAGTTCAGCAGATGATTACTTCTGCCTGAAAAAACCACCGCGTCACCATTTCCCTCAGACGTAAGCCGGGAGCCACGGACGGCCAGCTGTATATCACTGGGTGTGTTGCTGCCTACGAGGGAAGATGAAAAATCCAAAATATTCAGATTAGTGGTTAAAGAAGAGTCCTGAATATTAACTAATGTATTCCCACTGACGTCCATGAAAGTATTATCGGCAGACCCGGTCATCCGGGATAAATTCAGCCTACTGTAGTCACTGGCATTATTCCTGACTGTTATAAGACTTCCAATGGCTCCGTTTACGGATAATTCCACGTTATCAAGTGACAGCGTGCCAACGTAGTCTGTCAGAGATAAGAGATGTCCCCGGCTCACAGCATCTGGCCTGTTATCTGTCAGCATTATCCGGGAGTTTTTCAGGCTGACGTCATTGGCTGTTCCCTGCAGGGCTATAGTGGATGTGGTGGTATTATTCGCTTCACTTTCAATGCTGACATTGCTGAAATTATATGTTCCGCCACTTCCGGAAATATTCAGAGCAGGCTGGTCCTGAGTCTGAATAGTTATATTATCTCCGGTAGTGCCTTCAAAATTGACCGTACTGCCGCTAAGGCTAAGTCTGTTCATTAATCCTGAGCCGGTAACATGGGCAGAGGCATCATTCACTGTGAACTGGTTAATGCCAAAGCCGCTACCTCCGGCAGAATTCAAATGCAGCGTGCTCCGGTCAGAAACACTTACGTCCTGACCATTGAGGTTATCGGTCACATCATGCACCTGACCATCATTATAACTGGCGGCCAACACAGCCCCTGGAGCCCATACAGCCGTAGCGACGGCAACCCTAAGAAGAAATAATTTAGTCAGTTTTGGCATAATTTGTTACCAGAATGTGCATTTAAAAGAACCAGCTTGATCATTCATCTTTAGTGAAGACGCGACAGTGAAGATAAATGGTTTACTGATATATGTTTCTAACTATGTATAAATAGTTCAGAATGTGGATTATTAGAAAAAAGGCAGTTATTTCAACTCAATTAAAAGCAAAAATGCAGAATAAAAAACTAAAAATCAACAAACATATGATATTACTTATTGATTTTAAAGAAAAAATTATATTTTCACTCTGGATTACGTGCCGTGAGACCAGGCAGGACAGAAACAATTTCGTTTAATTATTGTTTAGTGTGTAAGCAATTATTTTAATTTTGTCCCAGCGGCTTTATGCTTTCAGAGTTTAGATTTGGGGCTGAATGGAATACTGAACTTATTGGGTCCTCCCCGATCATGAAATGAGACCATCAACACAAACGATAAATGTTAATAAGAAGAGATTATCGGATGCTGCATCAGCCACATCCCTGTCCATCCTTTTAAAATGGTGTGTTATTATGGTTTTTTATCCAGCCGCAAGCGGGGCTCTTTGCTGCCAAAAGTTTATGAAGCCCTGAAAATGGCACCGAAGAGGCCGGATTTTGCGGTACTGATAAAAATTTTGCAGAGGAAATATATTGTTGGGTGAGTAAGCTTGGAATTTGAGCTTTAGATTAAAATGCGTCATGTATAGGCTTATAAATACAAATCAGCGCAAAACCCCGCCATCCGGCTATACCGTTAACAACGAGCCGCATTTTGGGGCGCTCTGAAAATACGATTGGATTTCCTGACTATCAAGTCACGCTTGAATCAGCCCGAATTTTATCATCTGACAAGATCTGACTTGCAGAAAGCCTGACACGTAAGATAATCGGGCCGATCAGCCAAAAGCCGGATGGAAAGTAACGACGCCCTCTGGCAATGCAGCCCCTTCAGTGAGCACCTGAGCCATAAAATAATTAGCGGGCACGCCTTCCACCTTAAGATGATGGTGATGATGAAAACCAAATCTGAGGTAATATTCCGCATCGCCTAATACCACCAGGCCATCAATATTTCGCCCGGCAAGCATGGCGATGGATTTACGGATCAAGCGACTGCCAATACCCTGCCTCTGTCGGGATGGAGAAACCGATACCGGCGCCAGCGCATGCCAGTGGGTTGCTCTGCCATCAATGCTGATCGGCGAATAAGCCAGATGACCAATAATGCCGCTGTCATCTTCTGCGACTAATGATAACGTCATGGCCCGTGCGTCACGTAAGCGGTTAACAATAAGATGTTCGACAGGCGCCTCTCCGGGCTTGTAATGAGGGTGATCGGTAAATGCCAGCAAGGTCAGCGTTTCAATCGCGTTGATGTCCTGATTTTTTTCTTCTCTGATAATCATTTCAATGTCTCTTTTGCATAATAAAAAACTGATATCCATATTCACCGGGACAGGATTCATGAATATCGATTTCATTTTTCAGATCCTGCCAGGCAACCTTATTACTAAGCTGGTTTTGCAGCGCCGCAACACGCTCTTTTAACGGCGTAAGATAGAGCGCCCATGCCTCTTTACTCATTTCAAAACTAGTCAGAAGTTCATATCCGGAATTTTTAATAAGCATTTTGTTTTGTTCCACCGTCATCATGGCGGGGTAATTTTTTAGCCAGAATGCCTGCGCCCGTTTATCTGGCTTTTTACTCAGCCAGACCATCTCGCTGACCGCAAGGTATCCCTCCGGCTTGAGATATTTTTTCCATGCCTGTAATGCATTGCTAAAACCCATGATATAAGCGCTGCCTTCTGACCAGATAAGGTCAAACGCGCCGTTAACAAAAGGCAGTGCGCTCATACTGGCGCAGCAGCGCACCACTCTGTTGCTCATGTCATCTAATGCGTCCAGATAGCTCAGCTCATTATCCAGCGCAATAATCTGCGCCTGAGTACTGGCTGCCAGCAAGCGGGTTGCAGCACCCCGACCACAGCCGATTTCGAGAATTTTCTTCGGTAAATCAGGCAGCGAGTTTAACGCGCGTAACGTATCGCTGGCACAACCCGGACCAAGACGAGTCAGTCCGGAAAATACATGATTAAAGTCAGCCATATAGGAGTCATGCTCATACATGTTTTTTGACAGAAGGCGGACCCTCTGCGCCTCTTTTTCATTAAATCCTTGCGTCTTAATCCAATGCAAATGCGCATCCGGAGAAGCTTTTTCCAGAGAATGATGCCAGGTACGGCTTTCTGACACGCCGAGCATCGCCTCCAGCAATTTTTTGGCCTGCAACTTAATCGCTATCTCTTTTTCCAGCTGTTGTAATCTTCCGGTTAACAGTTTTTTATCGTTCTTTTGGTCGATACAAGCCATGCATTCACGGAGGGTCAATCCTGCGACATGCAGATGGGTAACCAGCCGCAGCCTGCGGACATCTTGTTCGCTGTAGCTACGATAACCATTTGGTAACCTGATGCCTTTAACGATACCGAGCTTTTCATAGTAAAGTAGCGTCGTGCGTGACAGCCCCACCAGCGCGGCAACCTCTGATATCCGGTACATTCCTTACCTCCTGAAACCAAAGTCTGAACTATGAAGTAGTAGACAGGTCAACACATCAATGCAGGGCAAACAATAAATTTTTAAATATTGATGTGGAAAAAAATCCGGGAAAAAATGGCTGGGTTATGCCAGTTAATAGTAATATTTCCCGACCCCTTAAAACAGAAATTCCTTTATTATATTAATAATTTGCTAAATATCCGTTTATCTGTCCAGAAGGTTTTTTATTTTTATAGATCACCCCACTAATTTAATATGGAACACTCATGAAAATGAATCTATGCTCGTTTATTATTCTCGTACTTTTTCATCAATTATTATTTATTTTCTTGCCATGGCTGGCAATGGTGCCTATCAGTTTCATCCTACCGCAACGACTGTATTAGTTGTTGTATTTATGTTTGTTTCTCAGTTTATTGTTACCTCACTGTCATTAAGGAAAAAGTGAAATGACCAGAGAACTCAACGAAAAAGAACTGCGCTTTGTCGCTGGTGATAATGCTAACTCAAATTATGAAGGTCAAAGTTGCGTAAGGGCTGTGGTAAAAGGCGCAGCGGCATGTGCAGCCGGAACGGTCGTTGCCAACGGTATTAAAGGTGGTGCCAGCATCGCTGCCGATCCTGAAGGCGTCGTGATTGGCGCGGCGGCTGACGCAGCGGCATTGTCAACGATGCCGCGCTGACGGGTATGCTATCAATAAGTCGTATTTATTTTTATGTAACGCGTAAAATAAACCGGCAACCAGCAGTGAATAATAGAATTAATAATAAGAATTACCGGACATCTTTGTAGAAATATCTCGACTCTCTTGAGAAATCTCTCCAAAAACCCATTACTCTGAAAATAAAAACAATAAGAATCATGTAATTATAAAAACAACCCACTAAAAAAACCAACAGCGATAATTTACACCAGATTGACGATCATAAAAAATTATTTATTATTTAGCTCCCCTGACTGGCAGGGGAACCGGCTCCATGAAGAGTGGGGATGATAATATTTAAGAATATTCATATCATGAAAATTAATAAAACGCTTATCGGCACCGCATTATGCGCCCTGCTGGTTACATCATTTACTCATGCCGCAGGCATAGCAGCTGATTCATCAATCATCGTTATTAACGAGGCTGAGGGCGGTAGCAGCATTAATATCCATAACGGCGATAAAACGCCCATTACGCTGCACAGCAAAATAGTCGATTTGAAAGATGATGCTTCCCCCCAGGTGGTTATCACTCAGCCGGTAATCCACATTAAGAGTAACCAGACGCAAAGCGTCCACTTTACGCTAAACAGCAGTGCCCCGCTTAAGCACGAACATCTTAAGCAGGTAACCTTTGAAGCTATCCCGGCAGTCAAAGACGAGAAAAATCATCTTGGGGCAGTGAGTCGTCAGGAGCTTCCTTTACTGATCGTGCCAAAAGATCTGGCCGCGAAGCCCGACAGCTGGAACGACCTCATCTGGTCGGCCAAAAACAATACGCTGACGGTAACCAATAACGGTCCTTACGTGGTGCGTTTAAATACAAAGATCACCTTAATGCCGGATAGTATGCCGGGCACGCTGGAAAAACCTTACATTCTGCCCGGTGAGACCCTGGTGGTATACGGCGTATGCAAGCACCACCTGCCAACGCAAACTTCGGTGGTGATCGCCCCGCTGTCACGCGCCGGTAACAGCGTTGGCGACCAGACAATGGCGCTGTCACGCTGACAGCTTATTTTATTTGTACTGGCCAGGATTCAAACAAATAGCCGTCAAATTCCGGCGCATCAACGTCTGACAGCGTCATCAGCCGCTGTTTTACGTTCTCAAGGTGGCGCCACATCGCCAGCTTTGCCGCCGTCGCGTCGCGCTTTTGCAGCGCCGCCAGTATCGCCTGGTGATCGTTAAGCCATTCGCGACGATAAGCATTGCTGGTGATGCGCTCATGCAGCTGGCGCCACATCGGGTTCTCTTCCCGGTTGTTCCAGCACTGCTTCCATAGCGCCAGCAGCATATTGTTATGGGTCGCTTCGGCAATGGCCTGATGAAACAGTTTATCGCCATCTTCCCCGCCGCCGCTTTCAATATCCTGCCTTTCCGCGTCCAGCGCAGCGCGCATCTTTTTAATATCTGCCGGCGTAACCTGCAGCGCGGCGAATTCCGCTATATTGCTTTCCAGCAGCTGACGCGCCTGCAGCAGCTCGAAGGGACCAATCATCAACGCTTTGCTTTGCTGCTGCAGAGTAGCAGGCATCGTCAGCGCGTAGATGCCGGAGCCTTTGCGCACCGCCACATAGCCTTCGATCTCCAGCATAATCAGCGCTTCGCGCACCACCGCCCTGCCCACGCCGAAACGTTCGGCGATATCCCGCTCCGGCGGCAGGCGCGAACCCGGCGGATATTTTCCCGAAGCCAGCTCCTGCTTCAGAAGCTCGCCCACTTCACGATACTGACGCTTAATTTCCACGCTCATCATTCACCGCTGCCGCCAATGACTTTATCGTCATGATGGTAGGGAAAGGCGCACAGCCGGTCAACCAAAGCTGGCGCCATGTCATGCCATGAGCAGCACTGTGCGCTAAGCGTCATTTAAACAGCAGCAAATTCATTATTCGCTCACTTATTAATGCAGATGAATATTTATTTACGCTGGTCGCTTATCTAAGAGCTGAGCTTTTGTTAATTAATACCCGCGTCTTTTTAAAACTGGCATCTAAAAAATAACCGCCTCTTTGAGCTGAAAGTCACTGAATGCACCTTGAATAAACCTCTTGCGCAACTACAATTTTAAAACTAAATAATGAAAATAAGATCGCCGTAAGCCCATTGATTAGGCTGCCCCGCCCAATCTGTCGGTATTAATTATCCGTCTCAGGACGTAATTTGAGCTAAACAGCCGAATGAAACAGAGTAATACCTCACTCACCTTTGGCCCGCAGCACGTCATTATCAGGCATCGCTATAAAGCACTGGGCGCCGTCAACGACCTGCTAATCGCCGTATGGTTTTTAATTGGAAGCATGTTTTTTTTCAGTGAGACGCTAATGGAAAGCGGCACCTGGCTTTTTGTCGCGGGTAGCATCCAGCTGATATTAAAACCGGCCATCACCTTATCAAAGCTTATTCACGTGCGCCGCCTCTACCGGAGAAGCAGCACGCAGTATAACCCGCAGGGTTTTGACTGCGATAGCTAGCCCCGGCCGCCGCTGTTTTCATTCACCGCGCTGTGTGGGGGATTGTCCTCATCACGTACGCCGCCCAAAGAGGAGCGTGATGGTTCGCTGCGCGGTTTTTCCGACGGCAATGGGTTAAAAACCGCTTTCGCGCACGCCGAGCGCCGCCAATCGTCGCCAGAGGTTCATCAATAATGACTCTGGCTTGCCCTGCACCACCACCACGCCGCGCAGCGGCTGCTCAGGTAGCTTTTGTCCGGCAGCAACCGTCAGCGCAACGCCGTACCAGCCCTGCTCAGGGCGCAGATGCTTGTCCTCATCACGACGAACGGCAATCGGGCCGCCGTGCTCCGAAGCCAGCATTTGCCGGTCGATAAAACGCGCACCGGTGGGATCTATCGCACTCAGCGTTACCGTGGTGGCAGAGCGCGCCGGATCGTCGGCAATAAAGCGACCTTTTGCCCCTGCGGCAAGGCGATTGAGGTTATCTTCCCGCAGATAGCCGCGTACCCGTCCGCCACCCTCATCAACCACGCGCAGCAGCGCCGTGTCGGATGACACCCAGCGCCCGGAGGTTAAATCAAGGGCAATATCTCTCACCACGCCGGGCTGCAAAGCCCGTATCTCCTGGCGCTTTTGCTGGGCTTTTAACCCGCGGTATTGCGCCAGCGACTCGGCCAGCTGCTGGTCGAGGATCAGCGTATCGCCAACCGTATCACGCACCGCGGAGAGGCGGCGCAGCTGCAGCTGCAAAATGGCGATACGCTGGCGGGCAATGGCGAGCTTAAAATCCACGTCGCTTGAGGTCAGCGTCATCAGCAAATCCCCCGCCCGGACCTTTTGACCATCGACAACCTTTAGCTGTAACACCTGCGAGGCCAGCGGCGGGTAATAGGTATCAACATGGGAGGCCTCCAGCACGGCGGGAATCGTTATCTGGCTACGCCAGGGGATCAGCAGTAGCAGCGCCAGAAGCAGCAATCCCAGTGCGGAAAATAGCAGATTGCGCCGCCGCGAGCGCTGGCGCTGCTGCCACCAGTGGCGCCACTCATTGACGACCGGCAGGCAGATAAACCAGCCAATTTCCACCAGCATCAAAAAAATGCCCAGCACTTTGAAAAAGTAATGGTAAACCGCCAGTGCGATGCCGAAAAACAGGAAAAAACGCCATAGCCAGGAGGCATAACCCCACAGCAGCAGCCGCTTTTCCATTGGCGCCGCCCAGCGCTCCGGCGGTTGTTCGCCATAGCCAAACAGCTTTTCGCGCAGATGCCAGCGGCACAGTGCATAAGCGCGCCCCTGCAGATTATCCACGCGCCAGTAATCGCTCAGCATAAAGTAGCCGTCAAAGCGCATCAGCGGATTGATGTTAACAGCAACGGTGGTCAGCCAGGTCGCGCTGGAGAGCATAAACGCCGCCGATCGCAGCGCGCCGTCGGGCAACAGCGACCAGGCCAGCAGGGCCAGCGCGGCCAGCATTAGCTCTGCCAGCACGCCGCCGGCGTCAATCAGCAGACGAGCGCGGTGGCTGGACACGCGCCATGCATCGCTGACGTCAGTGTAAAACATGGGAAACATGACGATAAACGCCACGCCCATGCTCTGCACCCGGCAGCCGGCCCTCTTCGCCATCCAGGCATGACCCAGCTCGTGAATAAATTTGGTAAATACCAGTGCGCAGCCAAACGTAGCCATGCCTTCAAAGCTGAAAAGCTCAGGCAGCGAACTGATATAGTGCGGCCAGTCGCGGCTGACCAGAAACAAGCCAGCCAGCAGAATCAGCGGCAGCGCCAGGCGCACAAAGCCTTTACCGTAGCGCTGTAGCCACGGCCAGCTGCGGTTGAGAAACGGGTCCGGGCGCCAGAGCGGGATACGAAAAAAAAGATACTGATGCAGCAGGGTTTTTAACCAGCCCTGACGCCGCGCCGCCGCCTTGATGGCATAGCTGCTGCGTTGCTCCGCGTCGCTGGCAGCGACCAGATCGTGGCCGCGAACAAAGCGCAAAAACTGCTCCAGATCGAGGGGGGTAACCGGCGGGCCGGGTTCGCGATTCGCGGCATCCAACACCTGCACGGGCTCCCGCAGCGCCCAGTGACGCAGCAGGCGGATGGCGGTATGACTCAGCTTGAAGTAGCGACCGGAGAGGCTATCAGCCAGCGTCCACTGCGGTGAGCCATCGCGCGCAGGCGCGGCGACCGTCAGCTGTAAATCTTCACGCAGTAAAGGGAGCTGCGTCATGGTTACACTCCAAGCGCTTTACGCAGCGCCGCAACCGGGCGGCGGAACAAATAGATACCCAGCGGGGTGTATTGACCGTAAACTTTCGCCGTACCGCGTAAGCCAATGCGCGGCGCGGCGTCAATAAAATGCGCATCCAGTCGATAAGAGAGGGTGCCCTGCGGCGTCAGCGTCGCCTCATAGGCGCTACGCTCAAGCACCGCCTCATAGCGTGACAGCGGGTCGCTGTCTGGAAACAGCGCCACCGTGGCTTTATCCGGAAGCCGTATCGCATCGCCGACGTCCAGCTCAACCTTGAGCGCCGCCTGCTGCGGATCGGCCAGCTCCATCAGCCTTTCACCGGTTTTCACCGGCCGACCGCGCAGGCTGTCATCATCGGCAAACACCGCAATGCCGTCGCGCGCGGCGCGCACTTCAGTACGCGACAGCAGCTCGTTGGCATACATTAATTCAGATTTTTTCTGCTCCATCTGGGCAGTGAGCAGATCGAGACGGGCTTTAGACTCCGTATCCTGAAAGGCACGCTGTGACCCCGAGCGCAGCTCCGCCTCGGCAACGCCCAGCGCCCGCTCGGCGACGTCGGCCTGCGCTTTTAGCGTGGTGCTATCAAAGCGCAGTAAAAGCTGATCTTTTTTGATCTGCTGATTGGGTTTTACCAGCACGTCGGCAACCACACCATCCAGCGGCGCAGTGATGATACGGCCGTTGAGCGGCACTACTTCGGCCGGTGCCAGCACCGACTGACGCACCGGAATAAACAGCGCACAGACGGCCACGGCGACGATAATCAACAACCGCTTTTTCGGCAGGCCCACGCGCCATACGCCGCGCGGCTCCAGCGCCTGCCAGGCATGAGAGTAGGTTTCCCCCAGCTGAGTCAGAAGCTGTCTTTCCGCCGATTGCCAGCCAGCATCACGGGCAAACCACAGGCCGCCGATCGGTCGCTGCTGGCGATCCTTGAGCGGCAGCCAGAAGGCTTGCGGCGCAGATAGCGCCAGCCAGTCATTGCGCGTTTGCTGGTCAAGCCATTCGGCGCTAACTTCACCGGCGCTATCGGCTTTGCCGGCCGCCAGCAGCTGCCTGCCCGCCCGCTCAATAAACGCCACAAAGGGAGAATGCGGATCGGGCACCGATA
Organism: Izhakiella australiensis; assembly: GCF_002006995.1. Classification (GTDB taxonomy): domain Bacteria; phylum Pseudomonadota; class Gammaproteobacteria; order Enterobacterales; family Enterobacteriaceae; genus Izhakiella; species Izhakiella australiensis. The sequence goes on from NZ_MRUL01000005.1 coordinate 200,027, forward strand.
CGCCGGTCGCCGCCCGCACCCGACCATTAATAATCAGCGCGGCATGGCGAAAGCCAAAAAGCGTCTGGCTGTCATTAACCATGGTAAAGGCCAGGGTTTCGCTGTTTTCCGCGCGGCGTGCCAGGCCTTCCAGCCGCAGAACTTCCAGCAAAACCTGTTCGGCGCTGGCCGCCTGCTGATTCATGGCTGCCCCGAAAAGCGGGCGCTGCCGCTCATGCCGGCCAGCAAACCGTTTTCCGGCTTAAGTAACCGCCCGGTCAGCGACAGTGTCTGGCTACTTTCATCAATCAGCGCGCCGGGGCGAACCACTTCCGCCTGCAACGCTACGCCGGTTTCATCCGGGGTAAAGGTGAATTTCTGCCCCGGCTTCAGCGTCGCCAGCCATTTGGACGGCACCAGCAGGTTAATTTCCAGATGCTGGTTGTTGACGATCTCCAGCAGCGGCTTGCCCTGGGGTACGTATTCAGACTGCTGAACTTTGCGCGCCACCACCTGACCAGAGAAAGGCGCGGTTACCCGGCAGCGGCTGGTCTGGATCTGATAGACCTGGCTTTCGGCAATCGCCTGCGCCATATGCGCTTCGGCAACCGCCACCGCATTGCGACCGACCGATTTCAGCTCCGCCAGCTGGCGATTCTGACTTAATTCCTGCTGCGAAGCGCGCACCGCCGCCTGAGAGGCAGCCAGCTGCGCCTGATAGGCGGAGCAGTCGAAACGCACCAGCAGATCGCCTTTCTGAAAGGCTTCGCCTTCGCGGAACGGCATTTCTAACACTTTGGCATTCAGCTCGCTGGAAAGAACCGCCTGATCGATCGCGCGCAATACGCCTCTGGCCTGTTTTTCCGCGCCGGTCGCCGTAGACGCCGCCAGAGGAAGGCTTAATTCTTTTTCTATCTCATCGGCCTGGGCGTAGAACGCCGTGCAGCTCAGCAGCAGCAGAGCAAGCGCGGTGCGACGACGGAAGATGCGATCAAAGGCGTTTTTCATCATGGGTATCATCCAGCTGCTTAGATCTGTTCGCCGTGCGCTGAACATCAGCTTCAGCGCACAGTGCGATACATTTACATGGCGATATTACCGGTCGCCCAACGTTTTTCCGTCTGAGCAAGGGCCTGTTCCACCGAGGGAATATCATTCATTTTCTGATTAGCCGGCAGCGGATTCAGACCGGCGGTGACAAAAATCTGGCTATAGGCGTTACGCAGTTCAGCATAGGCCAGATCGTTACGCAGCGAGGTATTTAGTGCGTTAAGTTCACCCTGAATCAGCTGGAGCTCGCCGATACTGCCCGCTTTATAGCGGTTGTTCAGCTGATCAAGAATATTGACGTCAAGCTTCTGCAGTTCTTTGCCGGTGCGATACTGGCGCAGCGCTTCGTCATAGTTAGCCCGGGCGACATACAGCTGCGCCAGCACCGCCATCGACATTGCCTGGCGACGTACTTCAGCAACGGTTTCTCCCGCTTTTGCCATGTTGTAGGCGGCAGGGCCGGAGAACAGGTTAAACAGGTTCCAGGTCACTTTTACCCCGGCATCAGCCCAGCTCTGGTTAACCAAAAACGAGTTGCTGTCATAGTTGCCGCCCACCGACAGCTCAATGCCCGGCAGCATGCGCAGCAGCGATTTACGGGTTTCCGACGCGCTGATGCGCGTCTGGTAATCCTGCTCGCGCAGCTCAGGACGGTTTACCAGCGCCGCCTCTTCCAGCTCGGTAAAATTCACCTTCAGCTGCGGTACCGTCAGGCTCGCTTCATCCGGCAGCGCCAGGGTATATACGGTGTCCGGCGGCAGGTTCATCAGGGTAGCCAGCTCGGTTTTCGCCAGCGTCAGCGCCCGGCGCTGTTCCTCTAGCTGGCGGGTCGCATCCAGCAGCGCGCGCTGGTAGGTATAAGACTCAACCAGATCGCCCACTTTCTGCGCCGACATACGCTCACTGTTTTCACGCGCCATGTTGACGCGGTCGATCAGGGCATCAATGCGGTGTAACAGGCGCTCGGCGGCAACGGCGCGCCAGTAGGCTGACTGCACGTCCTGTACGATGGTGTGCGTCACCTTGCGTCGCTCTTCCTCAGCGATCCAGCGCTTATCCGACTGCTGGTGCGCGGTGATATAGCTGACGCCGAAGTCGAGAATGTTCCAGACCATGGTCAAATCAGCCACGCGGCGCGTCTGATCCTGTGAAGTTGAAGGTTCAAGCGAGGTTACGCCGCGCTCTACGCTACGGCTGCTGGAGGCGCTGACGTTATCGCGGGTGACGTAACCGGCTTCAGCGGCCATGCGCGGCAGCATATCAAAGCTGGCCAGGTCTACCTGTTTTTGCGCCATCGCCTGCTCCATCACCCGCAGGCGCGCTTCCAGGTTGTACTTCAGCGCCCTGGCCATGGCATCGTGTAAGGTTATCGGCCTGGTCACCGGCTCCTGATTGCTGAACATCACGCGCAGATCGGACTGCGCGCGACGGCTGCTTTCCGCCTTGTCGATCGGCTGCGTTGAGACCGCACAGCCGCTGGCCAGCAGCGCCAGGATTGCGATGCTGAGGATTTTTGGGCACCGTTGCATGTTTATCACCTGCTTAATAATTTATCGTTTGTTAAACCCGGCCACTGCGGCTTCAGGATGTTTTCTTACCGTTTTGCAACGCCGCTTTCAGCGCGGCGATTTGCAGGTGCTGATATTCATCCAGCGACTTGATTTGCTGGCTGAATACCGGTGCGCCAAATACCGACGCTGGCGAAACCAGAGAACGCGTATTGCCCGGTGACACCGAATGCCAGCTGCCGCCGTTAAACACTTCCAGCGCGGTGCTGCCTGGCAGCGGAATATCGCCAAACATGCCGGCCAGTACCGATTTCCCACCCTGGGGCTGATTGAAATCAGCGACTTTACTGCTGACAACGCCCGTCTCGTAGCGGCTGACGCCATGATCGGCAAATACCGAGGCCACCAGCGAAGGCGCCACCGTGCCGCCATCCCGACCGGCGTTGGCAAACACGCCTGCCACGCTGCTTACGCTGCTGACTACGCTGCCGTTAAAGCCGCCAGGCGCTGCCAGCGGGCTCTGGTTGTTAACAACTGCCGTCAGCGTCGCCATCTGGCTATGGGATCCGCTGGCGGAGGTCGACAGCGCGGCGCCGTGGCTGCCGATCGCTTTCATATCCGCGCCGCCGTCAGGCTGCTGCATCAGATTACGACCATCCGGCGTGCTGGTATTGGTGGGTAATGACGGCGTGGCAACGCTCTTATTAACACTGAGCGTCAGCAACCCGGAGGCCGTCACGTTATTGTTATCGGTTGCAGTAAGTCGAATATTTAGCGTACCGGCATCATTATTTTGCGGATTACCGGATAATGTTCCGGTCTGCGTGTTAAAAGTCAGCCAGCCGGGCAATGGCGAACCGTCGGCCAGGGTGGCGCTGTAGCGCAGCGTGTCGCCGCTGTCTTTATTGACGAAAGCGTTGGCCGGCAGCACGTAGCTAAAGGGCTGGCCGCCGGTGGCAGTTTGGTTCTGCAGGCTACCCGGATTGGCGATCGGCGCGGTGTTGACGTGAATATCGCCGTGAACGGTGCCCTGCTCCAGGCCGTTGCCCGCAAGATCACGGATGTCGCTTTCAGCGCCGTTGAAATCTAAGCGCACGGCGCCAACGCCGGTTACGCCAGTGAGATCGATGCGGTAGGTCGTCGGGCTGATCGCCGTCACCGAATGAATCGTCGCGCTGGTGCCTTCGCTGGTGCGTACCACGAAGTTATGGATATCGACACCAGTTACCGGCTCGGAGAACACCAGGTTATAGCTCAGAGTCTGCGGCCCAGGCGTCGCGTTCAACGTCAGGCTGACGGCTTCCGGTGGCCGGGTATCGATGCTAAAGCTATTGGAAGTGACGGTGCCCGCGCCGTGGTTGCCGGCCAGATCGCTTAAGGTGCTGGTGTCCATGCCGATCTGGTTGGCGCTGCTGGTAATGCCGCTGAGCGGGGTAAAGCTGCCCGTCCAGGTAATACCGCCATCTTCAGAAGTCAGGTTCGACAGCGTCCCGTTGCTAACGTTAAGGCTGGCATTACTAAATCCGGTGACCGGCTCGCTGAAGGTAATGGTCACCGGCGCGCTCTGCCCCTGGCGCAGGGCGCTGTCGCCAACCACGATAGTGGCAACCGGCGGGCGGGTATCCACGCTGAAGCTGTTGGAGTGGACCGTTCCTTCGCCGTGGTTTCCGGCTAAATCCGTCACGCTGCCGGTATTCAGCGAAATCTGGCCGCTCACGCCGTTCAGCCCATCAGCAGGCGTAAAGACGCCGGTCCAGGTGATGCCGCCATCGCTGCTGCTCATGGCGCCGAGCGTACCGTTGGCAACGTTCAGATTGGCGCTGCTAAAGCCGCTCACCGCTTCGCTGAAGGTCACGGTAACCAGCGCCTGATCGCCAGACTTGAGCGCACTGCTGCTTACCACGATGCTGGCGGAGGGAAGCTCGGTATCAATGCTAAAGCTATTCGAGTCAATTTCGCCGAAGCCTTCGTTACCGGCCAGATCGTTCACGCCGGAGGCATTGAGTGTTATCTGGTTAGCGGCGCTGGTAATGCCCGCTGACGGGGTATAAATCGCCGTCCAGGTTTGGCCGCCATCCGCCGAAGTCACGCCGCTGAGGCTGCCGCCAACCACGATGATATCCTGATTGCTGAAGTTGGTAACCGGCTCTGAAAAGCTGAAGGTGACGGTGGTGCTTTGTCCGGCGTTCAGGCTGCCGTCAGCAACGGTCACGGTCGCCGTTGGACGCTGGGTATCAATACTGTAGCTGGCGGAAGTCGTCATGCCCTGGCCTGCGTTGCCAGCCAGATCGGTCACGCCCGCAGCACTAAGGGTAATATAGTTAACGCCGCTGGTAATATCCGCCGTCGGGCTGAAAACCGCCGTCCAGGTCTGGCCGCCATCCTGCGAACTGAGGCCGCTCAGCGTGCCGTTGGAGACGACAAGGTCGTCATAGCTGAAGCCGGTCACCGCTTCACTGAAAGCAATGGTCACCGTAGTCGTCTGGCCGCTTTTTAACGCGCTGTCGGCAAGGGTAATGCTGGCGGTCGGCGCCACGCCGTCAATGGTAATTTCTTTCTGACCGCTGAGGGAGTTTAGCGAGGCCAGCGCCGGCAGCTGCGCAGAAGCATCCTGGCTGTTGCCATCGCGCAGCGTCGCGCCGTTAAGCTGTAGCGCCGAGGTGCTGGCGTAGTTAAGGGCGCCGCTGGCGTCACCGCTTTGTACCACGTAGCGGAAGGTCAGCGTGTTGCTGCCGGAGCCGGAAATATAGTTTGCCTGATGGTCAACCGCGCCGGTTTCCAGCAGCAGGGCCGGGGTACCGCCGTTCACGGTAACCGCTGAGCTAAAGGTCAGGGTAATATCCACCACGTCACCCACCTTATAGGTGCCATTTGGCGCGGAGGAGCTGACGCTGGTGATATAAGGCACGTTCGGGTTAACGTTAATATCGATAACGTCGCTGTCGCTCTGCGCGCCGCCGGAACCGGTGTTGCCCTGATCGTTGCTAACGATTTGCAGAGTAGCACTGCCGCTGTAGCCTTCAACCGGGGTATAAATCAGGCCGTTGAGCGCATTATTAACAGCGCTAATGCTGCCGCTGAAGGTCATGGTCTGCACGCCGCTGCCGCTGCCAACGCTGAAGGTCAGGCCGCTGGTCGAGCTTAGCGTCAGCACGCCGTGGGTCGCCGTCAGGGTTATCTGCATCGCACCGCTGCCGATATCAACATCGCTTACCGCAATGCGATTACCGTTCGCGTCGTTAAACACCAGCACACCATCCTGCTGCACCAGCTGGGCCGTGGGCACGGCATTGACCGGCGCGTCATTAACGGCAGCAACGTTAAGCGTTACGCTGGTGGAGGCAGCCTCAGAGCTGGCCGTACCGCTGGTGCCCGGATCGATACCGCTGTTGCCGCCATCATCAATCGAAATATTCAGGGTTACGCTGCCGGTCGCATTGCTGGCGGTGGTGAAGGCCAGCTTGCCTGCGCTGATAAACGCGTTGATATCGGCAATCGCGCCCTGCATCACCAGGCTGCCGGTTCCGCTGCCGCTAACGCTAACGCCGGCGCCGCTGATGGCGGTCAATACGCCGCTGCCGACCGAGAAAGTCGCCGTTACGCTGGCGCTGCCTGCATCAACGTCGTTAAAGCTGATATCGCTCAGGCCGCTTGCTACGTCTTCCGTCACGCTCAGGGTTGCCGGGGCGCTAATCGTCGGCGCATCGTTCACCGCCACAACGTTAACGCTGGCAGAGAGCGACAGTGCGGTGGTATCAACACCGCCGTTTGCCGTACCGCCGCTGTCTTTAATGCTGGTCAGCGTCACGGTGCGACTGGCCGCGGTGGGGTTTTCACTGCTGTTGCGATAGCTGATGCCGTTGGTCAGCAGCGCAGCGGCGGCGGCGCTAATGCCAGCCGGCTTGTTTAAGCTTACGGTCGCCACGCCGCCGAGGGTGCTGACGCTGTAGCTCAGGCCATTGCCTGCCGTCGTGCCGCTGGCACCGTTGACCAGCGTAATATCGCTACCGTCAATGCGCAGCAGTTCGCTGCTGCCATCGCTCAGGTTGCTGACCGTAAGCGTCATGGCGGTAATGGTTTGTCCGGCCTCGACGGTACTAACCGCCGCGCCGCTGAACAGCGCAACTGCACTGCCGTTTTCAGTATAAGTAACGCTGCCGCCGGTTGCCGTCAGGGTTGGCGCATCGTTGACGCCAATGACGCTCACCGACAGGGTTGCCGTGGTGACGCCGCCGTCACCATCATCGACGCTAACGTTAACGCTGCGCGTTAGCGTGGAGGGATCGGCGCCGTTGCTGTTCTGATAGTTTAGGGCATGAATCAGCGCCTGTACCGCCTGCGGGGTTGCGTTGCCGTTAAGCGCAATCGTCAGGTTAGTGCTGCCCGTTCCGCCGGACAGGGTGCCTATCGCCAGGCCGCCGTAGGTGACTACGCTGCCGGCAACGCCTATCTGACCAACGCCGGTACCCTGATTAACCACGCCCAGCACATCCTCGCCGGCGCTGCGGTTACCGATAATCGCAACGGTAACGTTGCCGCCGTTAAAATCGGCTGAATCGCTGTCGCTGACCGTGGCATCGCTTCCCACATCCAGCAGTACCGGCGCAGCCCCTTCGGTATAGGCCACGCTATCGCCGTTCAGATTGGTAATAACCGGTGGCGCATCCACGCCGCTGACGGTTATCGCATTGCCGCTAAGATCGGCGATGTTGCCGCCGGTAATCGGGCCGTTCCAGTCATCCGCCGCCGCCAGGTTATAGGTGTTGCCGCTGCTGGCGCTGGTGCCGTTCTGATTTAACAGCTGTGCCAGCATGGCTTTATCGGTCGCGCCCAGCTGTACGCTAAACGAGGTGGCGCTGGTAATTTCAACGCTGCTGGTGTTGCTGGTCAGGGTGTAGGTGCCGCCGTTCTGGCCGGTAAACGTCAGCTTAGTGACGTCAATATCGTTGTTCGCGCCGCTCTGCCTCACCAGGTTGCTGCCGGTCACCGTCAGCAGGCCAGTGCTGCTGTCATAGGTTGAAGAGCTGATGGTGGGCGTCTGTACGTTGCTGACGGTGACGCCGTTGCCGCTCAGGTCGGCAGGGGTCGAGGCCTGGGAGCTGTCCCAACCGGCCGCCGCGCTGAGGTTAAAAACGGTGCCGCTGCTGGCGGAAGTCGTACCGTTTTTATCCAGTAATCCGCCAACGTTCAGCCAGTCACTGCCGTTAAGCGTGATGCTGAAGCTGGTCGCGCTGGTAGCGGTAACGTTAGCGCTGGTCAGGGTGTAGCTGGCGCCGTTTTCGCCTTTTAGCGTCAGCTTAGAAACGTCGATGGTGTCGCCGGCCACCATGTTGGCGCCGGTAACGGTCAGCACGTGGCTGCTGGCATCGTAGCTGGCCGAGGTGACCGACGGTTTAACCACCGCCATCTTGATATCGGTGATATTGATATCGCGCAGCGCCGAATAGCCATTAGAAGTAATCACCAACTGGGTGACATCGTTAATCTGGCCTGCAGAAAAGGAAACGACACTGTAGTCATCAGAATCGTATGCCACCGACTTATCAAATTGGGCGGTACTGCCATCGGCATAGGTGAGAACAAAATGCAGCGTTTGGGTATTCGCTTTGGCGCTCAGGCCGGTGAGATCAAAGGTGTAGCCGCTGGGCGGGGTGATGACAATTTTAGTATTGCTGCCGTTAATTGAGGCGTTCAGACCATAAAGGCCCTCCGGCGAACCATCCGCTCCAATACCGTAACCTTCGGCGGTATCGCTGCCCGACGAGAAGGTCATGGTATAGCCATCGATCTGGCGGGTCACCGAGATACTGCTGTAATCCAAATCACCATCGTCGGAGCTGAAGTTAATGACCGTCAGCAGGTCGCTATAGCAGTCAACCTCCATCGCGGCGGTTTCAATGCTGCCGCTATGCTTTTCCAGCGTCCAGTTACCGCCGATCAGGCTGCTGCCGGTGGCATCAATCGAGGCCGCAACGTCAGCGCCGGTGGCGTTTGACAGATCGGTTAAAAACAGGCTGCCTTTATCGCCGCCGGCCACATCACAGCCGTAAAGCAGCAGATCGCCGTCGGCGGTTAACGCCTTGCCAAGGGTGGCCAGCTCGCTCTGTACGGTGGCGTTTTGCAGCGAAGCATCGGTCAGCTCCAGCGTGCCCAGGTTGAGCTTGCCTTCAGAGCCGTGAGAAAAAATATGAATGGCATCGTAACCCTGATGGCTGGCTGCCCAGTCGGCAATCTGCTTTAAGCCATCCTGAGAACCGTCAATCAGCACCACTTCGGTGCCGGGTTTAATCCCCGCCACCAGCTGCTGGTAATCTTTCACCGAGGTATCAACAAAGGCGACTTCTTTACGATCGTGCGTTTCACCGCCGGCAACGGCAGCCACATCGCTATGGGCCTCGCTGCTGTTATTCGCGCTCGCAGCCTGGTGCGCATTATCCTGGCTGGCGCCGTGGCTATCATTATTACTGCTATCGGCAGCGCTGGCTTCGCTCTGCGCCGGATGCTCTGCGGTGGTGGTTGCGGCTTCAGCAACGGTGGCCGCGATGGCGCCATCAAAAAGAACGCGCGGCTCCAGCATCCAGGCCGTGGGAGAAGAAGCCACCGGGGTCGGTTGAGTTCGTTCACTGTCCGCACCACCCACGCTGGAATTGCGCATAAACCAATTACGCCATGTCATAAATTTGCTCCCGGAGCAGTGCGTCAAAATTAAGATTAGAATTGTTAATGTATTGCCAGACGGGAAATGATTAAGCCTGATTTCACCTTTTAGTCAGAGTAACTTCTGCAAAAAGAGGGCTGTATTAAGTACACTATCGTCTAACTTTACGAATATTCACAATTATTAACACTAAAGTGCAACTGTGAAAATTTTAAGCTACGGATTAAAAAATTTACTTAAAGTCAAATAACAGATAAATAACATACAATTAAAATCACCAACCGCCGAAACCAATACCACTTAACAAGGAAAAACAGCGGATTAATCCTAAAGATATGGAAATCTTCCTGATACATTATCGGCGCACGGGAAGTGATCTTTATGCGGAGAAAAAAGATTAAAAATGCTTACTTTTTTAGCGATTGATATGCCAATCGTGAGGGAGGGAAACGCCATTTATGTTGCAAAACTTACGTCATATCGTTCAACAATTCAGGAGTATTGAGTCATGAACCCCGCTGATGGTTGCCTTTTCTGTTTTTAAAATAACAGGTTAAAAAAATAGAGTGAATTCCCTACACCGGCAGATAAAAGGCTGGCAGCTGCACCGATCAGGGTCGCTATTCGGGTGCTGGTTGACCCGGGCTTAACAAGGTCATCGCCACCAACTAACGTGTAAGCAGAACAATCAGGATTAAGGCCGGGTTCATACTGTATAGAGAGAACAGTCTGAAAGAGGGAGGAGGATCAGCGCCAGCAGATTGATAGCCGGCAGACATCATTACTGACTTTCTATCAATTTTCACTATTCAAATCGTTACCAGCCTTTCCCCCACCCACTTTCTGAAATACCCGGAACACAAACGCCCGCGATGGCTAAGATCTGGCGGTAGATCGGCTTTGCGGTTATCTGCCAGAGGCGATTAATGCCGTTCGCACTAATCCTCGCTGAATAGTGGTATCCCCCATATTTGCTGAAAAGCCTTAAGCAATTCCGCGAGGATAACGACCACCAATTTTTAATTAAGCAGCCAATTTTATTGGTATCATCCGCGCATTATACTGTAACATCTATTATGCTAAAGGATGAAGGACTAGAAACATCACTGGTAGTCAATCCCAGTTTAGAAGGAACTTAACATGAGCATCAACTTTGATTCTGACGAAGAAAAAAACGTTCATATAAGGAATTACCTCGATCAAAAAATCTCAAAGTACGGAGATATAAAGTATGCATATGCAGTAATAAAAAAAGAAAAACGGAAGACATGATCATAATTAGTAATATTGAGGACTATTTTTTAGATATTTATCTCAAAGAAAGATACCAGAACATAGATCCTGTTATCGCGACATCAATGAAACTCGTTTCCCCATTTTTTTGGGAAAAAAATATGAAAGAAAATCCAGAGTGGCATATTCATAAAATAATAAAATCCATTCAACCTTATCACGACATAGTTAGCGGCCAGACGTTTATCTTACACTGTCCGGAAAATATCATGGTACTACTATCATTCTACGTAAATAAATTAACCAACCCGGAAGTTATTGAAAATATCAGAAAAGACAAAAATGAAATACACGGAATGGTAATCCATTGTTACGAAATATTCAGCTATTTTTATGAAAAAAAAGAAGACCCAATAAAACCGAATATAAATTTAACACATCGAGAAAAAGAGGTTCTCTACTGGATAGGTTTAGGAAAGACCTATCCAGAGGTCGCTATCATTCTTAGCATTTCAGTAAGAACTGTAAAATTCCACATTGCTAACATAGTAAGAAAGCTCGATGTTAGTAATGCAAAACACGCTATAAAATTAAGCGAAGAACTAGATCTTATATCAAACATGTGAGAAAAATACGTTATACATGGTCAAAATTAACAATAACAAACACATTAAAATTAATCACAAGATGATAAATTAAATAAACAATTAAAACCTGACAGAGTAATTATTCAACAAGAATGGAAAATAACTCTTCTGAATTTAACTATATGTTAAGAGAAAAACTCTAAACGAAACTAGTTTTCTTTTCTAATATCACCGATGAAAAAAGGTCTACCATTCCAGCTAGCCGCTGTCGGCCTGATGGAATGCTGATCGTAACAGCGCCCGCCCAAGCTCTTCTATTAGCTTTTCCGACTCGCACCAGGCGAATAGCCCGTAATGCGTTTGAAAGCGCGACTGAAGGCAGCCTGCGAGGTGTAGCCCAGCCGCAGGGCCACGGCGTCGATCGAAAGCCTGTCGTGGATAAGCCATTGCCGCGCCAGTCGCATACGTAGTTCGGTAACGTAGCGTAATGGCGATATGCCAATTGTGGCCTGAAAACGCCCGGCAAATACCGAGCGGGAAAGATGCGACTGCGCCGCCAGCGAGGAAACCGTCCAGCTCTCCCCCGGATGGCGGTGAAGCGCCAGCAGCGCGCGCGCCAGCCGGGGATCGCGCAGCGCAGCAACCAGCCCTGAGGCATTATTGCAGCCGCTTTCCACCCACCCGCGCACAATCATCGCCGCAACCACATCAGCAAGGCGGGCAAGGATACCGGCAAAACCAATGCGCCCGGAGCAAATCTCCTGTTTCATCGCATCCAGAATCGGCAGCAGGCCCGGGTAAAAGTCGCCGTTGGCATCCGCCACCATTACTTCAGGCATCAGTCTGCCGAGGCGATGCATTGCCCCCAGATCGAAGCTCATACAGCCATAAAATAAAATAGCGCCGGGAACCGTATCCTGGCTTGGGCAGGTATTGACTCCCCCTACCGTATCGCCAAGCAGCGCGGCGTCGAAGCTATTGATGTCCCGCGCCGGCACGTCGGCGCCGGAAAGCAGCTGGTGGGCGCCGCCGTGTGGAAGCAGCACCGCGTTACCGGCCGCAAGCCGGTATTCCTCGCCGTCGGCGGTGCGCAGGATAACCGAACCCACGGCCAGATAATGGAAATATGCGTATCCCGGCCTGGCGGCAAAGCTCATACCAAACGCAGGTCCGGTCTGAATGCGGCGATACTGAACGCCGTTCAGGCGCATTCCGGTCAGTAACTCGCTAATCAGCTCTGACGATAAAGCAAAGGGCATCTGAGTCTTCATTTCCGGCTTTTCAGTCAAAATATCGGGACTGACAATCATAGATCATCCTGTCCCGCCTGCTTAGACTTTTGCGCTGCACTAACGTTTAAGGGTGATTACGATGAGTAATGAGGATCTTTCGACCACGGTTAACGCCGAGCCGGCATGGCTGGCGGTTTTTTCACTGGCGATGGGCGTATTCGGGCTGTTAACCGCGGAATATCTGCCGGCCAGCCTGCTGACGCCAATGGCCGCCGAGCTCGGCGTCCCGCAAGCGCTGGCGGGCCAAGCCGTTACCGTCACAGCGGTCTCTGCCCTGCTGGCCGGGCTGCTGGTACCGGCACTAACGCGCCGCTTCGATCGGCGCAGGGTGCTACTGAGCTTCACGCTGTTAATGATCGTCTCTAACCTGCTGGTGGCGCTGTCTTCAAGCCTGCTAATGCTGCTGGCAATGCGCACCCTGCTGGGCATCGCCCTCGGTGGCTTCTGGAGCATGGCGGCCGCCGTCGCAATGCGGCTGGTACCGGAAAAGCGCCTGCCGCGCGCGCTGGCGATTATTTTCAGCGGCATCGCGGTGGGAACCGTAGTGTCAATTCCGCTCGGGAGTTACTTAGGCGGCCTGTACGGCTGGCGCAGCGCTTTCTGGGCCGCCGCCGCCGTTGGCGGCGTGACGCTGAGCTTCCAGCTACTCACCCTTCCCCGCATGGCGCCACGGCGCGTTACACAAACGGCTTCGGTTGTTGCATTGCTACGCCGACCGGGCATTGGCATCGGGATGCTGGGCTGCGTCCTGGCGCATACCGGCCAGTACGCGCTTTTCACCTACATTCGACCGGCGCTGGAAAGCGTGGTAGCGGTCGGAATCGACCAGCTTTCTCTGCTGCTACTGGGTTTTGGCGTCGCTAATTTTGCCGGTACGCTGCTGGCAGGATGGCTAATGGAGCGCAGCCTGCATCTGACGCTGATAGTGATGCCAGCCCTGGTTGGCGTCGCGGCGCTGAGTATCATTTTGCTGCCGGTCACGTTAAACGGCCTGATGATACTGGTCGCGCTATGGGGTCTGGCTTTTGGCGGCGTGCCGGTGGCCTGGTCGAACTGGGTTACCCGCGTGCTGCCCGATCAGGCAGAAAGCGCCGGCGGTATGGTGGTGGCCTCGGTACAATGTTCCATCGCCTCAGGCGCGGCGCTCGGAGGTATCATGTTCAGCGCAGGCGGCGTGACGACGGTTTTTATTACTGCTTCCGCAATCATGCTAACGGCCGCCGCGCTGATTGCACTGCGCGTTAGCACCCGATTACCCTGCTGCCCGGCGACGCAGAATTAAATGCCGATCTGACCGAAGGCCCCCGATCGACAGGTGATAAGCGCTTTACTGCGACCCTGTCAGATCGGGAAGGACGGGCAAGTAAGCGCCATTTCGCTGAATATCACTTTGCTGTATAGCTCAGGTAGCCTGCCACGCCGCCCGCACCGCCATCTTTAGGATGGTTATTGCCATCAATCACCTTTACAGAGGCAAAATCAAAGGGGGAGATGCCCTCAAGGCAAGCAGCGTTGACGCCATACAGTTCGGGATTAGAACGACGCTGATGGAAGGTATAGATACCGCATAGCGCGCAAAAATAATGCGCGACTTCTTTGCTGTTAAAACGGTACTCCGTAAGCTTATCGCTTCCTGCGGTCACTTTAATACGCCGGGCTGAGAGCACCACCGCGCCACGCATGCGGCATAATGAGCAGTTGCAGCGAAGCGCGCCGTTCAACCCTTCGATAAGCTCAACGTCAAAGGTTACCGCGCCACAGTGGCACTGGGCAGACATATTATCTGGCATGACTTTCTCCACCTGGTTCGCCGGTCGGTCCGGCATTTTAGCTAACAGACAATTTCACGCGTAATACTCAGGCCATTAGCTGACCCAACATCTAGCCAATGATGACAGTACCGACGGCAATAACCATGCACGCCAGTAACTTACGTACGCTTAGCCGCTCCCCGAGGAAAAAATAGCCGATCAGCGCGGCAAACAGCACGCTGGTTTCACGTAAAGCTGAGACGGCCCCCATCGGTGCGTGAGTCATGGCGTAAATAACAATGCCGTAGGCCAGCAAAGAAACCAGGCCGCCGGCAAAGGCGGTTACGAATCCGGGGCGCGGGGTTAACAGGCTCTTCGCGTCGCGTAAAGCAACATATACCGGCGGCATCATAATTCCCCACAGGGCGGACATCCACGCTGTATAGGCCATTGGATCGCCGGCCAGACGCACGCCGATCCCGTCAGTCACGCTGTAAGCCGCAATAAAGCACCCGGTTCCCAGTGCGTATGGCAGCCCCGGAGCAGAGAGCTTTCGTCCTTTGAATGCCAGAGAGATAATCGCGCCTGATACCAGAATAATTCCCAGCAGGGTGCTTATCTCCACCCTCTCTCCGGCGAAAACGGCGGCAGCGATGGCAATTAATATGGGTGAAGAACCGCGAGCAATGGGGTAAGTTTGCCCGAGATCGCCAACCTGATAGCTTCGAACCAGAAACAGGTTATAGCCAACGTGCAGCGCTGCCGACAGCAAGGCATAAATCCAGCTGGCTTTGGCCGGTGGCGGTAGAAAAAGCGCAATGATCACGCTGACGAGCGCTACCGCCACGCACATGATGGTCATTGACCAGAGTCTGTCCGCCCCTCCGCGCAGCAGCGCGTTCCAGCTGGCATGCAGCAGGGCGGCAAAAAGAATGAGTGAAATGATATAAACAGGCATTCCTCATCCTAAGTAACTAATGGCTATTATCAAAGCAAAGTCTTCTCACTTCACCATGAATAAATACTCATCATTCACAGCCACTCTTGCTGAGCAAGGTTAGCTTGCGCCCGCAGCCAGCCGCGAAAGTTGATGATGTGAGGCTGGGCTTCGATACCTTTTGGACAGACAAAATAGTAAGCGACTGGCGAAGGGAACGGCAGGTCAAACAGCCTGATCAGGCTGCCGTTAACCATCTCCTTTTCAACCAGCCCGCTGCGTGCCAGAGCGACCCCCTGCCCCAGCAGCGCTGCCTCAATCGTCATATTACTATCGGCAAATCTGACGCTTTCCGCGCTGGCGGGAACGCTGATGCCACTTTGCTGAAACCACTGCTCCCATTTTGGCACCAGGTCGGAACCGTCACGCATCAGCAGCGGAAAGCGTAACAGCTCGACCGGCTCATGGGGCGTGCCGAAGCGCTGCAGCAGACCAGGGCTGGCGACGGGAAATATTTGCTCTCTTAATAAAAGCTCCGAAAACAAGCCCGGATAATTACCGCTGCCAAACCGGATGGCAACATCGGATTCTGTCTGTGAAAAATTGATGATTTTGTTTATGGTCTCCAGCGAGACCAGAATTTCCGGATGCTGTCGCGACAGGTCCGGAAGCCGGGGAAGTAGCCACCTCAGCGCAAAGGAATAGCTGGTGCTGACCTTAAGCCGGGTCCGGCCCTTTTGCTCTCTCAATCCGGCAAGGGTGGATTCCAGATTAATGAAGAATTCACGCACAATCGGCGCTAATGTGGCGCCGGCTGGCGTCAGACTTAAGGTCTTTCCTCGCTGGAATAGCTGAACGCCCCACATATCTTCCAGATTTTTAAGCTGGTGGCTGACGGCACTTTGCGTGATATGCAGCTCCTCTGCGGCAGAGGTAAAGGTAGCGTGTCGGGTGGCGACCTCAAAGGCGCGTAGCGTGGCAGTCGGGGGCAGATCGCGCATACTGGCGTTTCTCCGGTGGCGTTGTCGATATTCTTAATGAGTAAAAACTCATAGTAAAATAGTTTAACGTCTCACCAAAGATAATCAGCTTATTATTTATAGAAATGCGCAATCAGATGTCAGGAAGGTAAGATAAATAGTCGTGAGGGTCGGATTGGAATTTGGCTTATTAATAGCACGATCAGTATCTTGCCTGAACACAGATCGCTCAATGTTCATTACACTATAATGGATAATTTTAATGCTATGAAAATATTATATTTTTATTATGTTCTATCTATTTATTCGATGGTAAAACTTCCCTGGTGCTGACCTTTATAAATGAATCAACTTTGCTTCATTGATTCTTAGTTATTTATCTCATTTTAAATAGAGTAATCATTACTCCACTTAACGCAGACAACTCCAGGCCTGAATGCTAACAATAAGATTGCGCTTACCAGAAAATATAAGTTAATCTAAACTACCGTGGTATAGAGAGAGACTATGGTACCAAATATATCGGCCAGTTTATACCGCTACCGATAGAGAAATTAGATTCGTTTCGCTTGTTTAAAGCTATATGTAACAGCACAGGAGTTGATATACATGGACGAGAAAAAAAACCTTTCTGACAAAGAATCCAACTTAGTCATTGATTCAATTAACAATATACCTCTTATTTCCATTATGGAAAAAGCCAGCATTCCCTGGGCAATAAAGGATAATCAATCCAGATTCGTTTATCTAAATGATTCTTGTCTTGATTTATTTAATATTCGACAAGGCTTTGACTTTGAAGGACGCATGGATGAAGAGATGCCATGCCAATGGTCAGATTTCAGCGATGATTTTAAATCCCATGACAGGAAAGCAGAGCAATCCAGAGACGGCGCTGAAATAATCACAACCTCTACTTTCGGAAGAGAGCAGATAATGGCGCCGTGGTATTTCCCAAAATTTCCTATTTATAACCACCGGGGTGATGTTTTAGGGACGGTTTTTTACGGTAAGAAGTTTAACTTCATCTCGGTATATGATTTTTTTAAAAATTTAAAGCCTTCGGTCATTTCCCTGAACCCGCCGGTAGATGACTTTTCAGAAAAAGAGCTGGATATTATATTTTACGCGCTGCAAAAGCTCACTGCGAATGAGATAGCAAAAACATTGCACCTGTCAAAGAGAACCATTGAAAACCGTCTTCAGGTAATTTATGGGAAAATCGGCGGCCACTCATTGAAGGACTTAATCGAATTCAGCGAGGCGACCGGATTAAAAAATTACCTGCCGAAAAAATTTCTGCGTGAGGGTGTCAATTTTTTCTGGTGATCCGACATAAAAAAGTCCGGTAGCTTTTACCGGACTTTTTACATTTTCAGCGCTAACGCGTCGCTAACCTCGCTGCGATGCGTGGATTACTCAACCGTAACTGACTTCGCCAGGTTGCGCGGCTGGTCAACATCCGTGCCTTTAATCAGGGCAACGTGATAGGAGAGCAGCTGTAGCGGAACGGTATAAAAGATTGGCGCAATCACCTCTTCAACGTGCGGCAGAGAGATAATACGCATTCCCTCGCTATCGGCGAAACCGGCGTCCTGATCGGCAAAAACATACAGCAAGCCGCCGCGGGCGCGGACCTCTTCGATATTGGACTTCAGTTTTTCCAGCAGCTCGTTGTTAGGCGCCACTACGATTACCGGCATATCCGCATCAATCAGCGCCAGCGGACCATGTTTAAGCTCGCCCGCCGCATAAGCTTCTGCGTGAATATAGGAGATTTCTTTCAGCTTTAGCGCCGCCTCCATCGCGATCGGATACTGATCGCCGCGCCCAAGGAACAGTGCATGATGCTTGTCGGAAAAATCCTCCGCCAGCATTTCAATGCGTTTATCCTGGGACAGCATCTGTTCGATACGGTTAGGCAACGCTTGCAGGCCGTGAACAATCTCCTGCTCCATTGCCGCATCCATCCCTCTCAGACGCCCTATTTTCGCCACCAGCATCAGCAGTACAGTCAGCTGGGTGGTAAAGGCCTTCGTAGAGGCAACGCCTATTTCAGTGCCGGCTTTGGTCATCAGCGCAAGGCTGGACTCTCGCACCAGCGATGAACCGGCAACGTTGCAGATAGCCAGCGAGCCGAGGTAGCCAAGCTCATTTGACAAACGCAGCGCAGCCAGCGTATCGGCGGTTTCACCCGATTGCGACAGGGTGATCAGCAGGCTGTTTTTTCGCACCGCCGAGCGGCGATAGCGAAATTCCGAGGCGATCTCGACATCGCAGGGAACGCCAGCCAGCGCTTCGAACCAGTAGCGCGCTACCATGCCGGAATTATAAGAGGTGCCGCAGGCGACAATCTGAATATGCTCGACCTGAGACAGTAAACTGTTAGCTTCGGTCCCCAGCTCAGAGAGATCGACGCTGCCGTGGCTCAGGCGTCCGGCCAGCGTGTTTTTAATGGCGTTGGGCTGCTCGAAAATTTCCTTTTGCATGTAGTGACGGTAAATGCCTTTATCACCCGCGTCATACTGCACGTTAGATTCAATTTCCGGACGGTTTATTACCTGCCCCTGGCGATCGACAACCGTGACATTACGGCGGCTAATCTCGGCGATATCGCCCTCTTCGAGGTAAATAAAGCGGCGGGTCACCGGCAGCAGCGCCAGCTGATCGGAGGCAATAAAGTTTTCACCAACGCCTCGCCCGATGACCAACGGACTGCCGGAACGCGCTGCCACCAGCGAGCCAGGATCGCGGCTATCCATTATCACCATGCCGTAGGCGCCGCGCAGCTGCGGAATAACCCGCAGCACCACTTCACGCAGGCTACCGCCGTTTTGCTGCTGCTCCCAGTGAACCAGATGCGCCACCACTTCGGTGTCGGTTTCTGAGGCAAATTTATAGCCGCGGGCCAACAGCTGCTCGCGCAGCGGCTCGTGGTTTTCAATAATGCCGTTATGCACAATAACGATATGTTCAGAAATATGCGGATGCGCATTCGTTTCAGAAGGCTCGCCGTGCGTAGCCCAACGGGTATGGGCAATGCCGGTTCCTCCTGCAGGGTGCGCTTCGCCAACGGCCTCGGCCAGCTTCTGCACCTTCCCTAGCCGCCGGATGCGAGCAACGTCGCCCTGGGCATTAACAATCGCTATCCCAGCGGAGTCGTAACCGCGGTATTCCAGTCGACGCAATCCTTCAATCAGGATTTCGGCGATATCGCGCTGAGCTACAGCGCCAACAATTCCACACATGTTTTATGTTCCTGACAAAATGGCGTTAATCGCCATTTGCGTTATCCGACAACCCGATCGCCCCGAGCCTTGTAGAGAGTTGGGGCCGCCTGCATTTTTCTTTGCGCCGCCTTGCGGGGACCACAGCCTGAAGCAATGTCTTCAAGGATGCTGTCCCCTAGCCAGGTGCGGCAGCCTGAAAGCTGCGGGCTTATTTTTCCCTCTCATTCGCGGAGGGTTTTTTAATGCTTATTTCTTTTTCACCGGGCGATGCCAGGCGGTGTTTAAATTTTGCTCTTTACGGTTATAAACCAGGCCCGGCGCCTGAACATCCTTCATTACGGTAGTGCCAGCAGCAATGGTGGTGCCGTCCGGCACGCTGACCGGCGCCACCAGCTGGGTGTCCGAGCCGACAAACACGTCGTCGCCGATAACGGTTTTCGATTTGTTCGCGCCATCGTAATTACAGGTAATGGTGCCGGCGCCAATGTTCACGTTGCTGCCGATGTCGGCGTCGCCAAGATAGCTGAGATGACCGGCTTTCGAGCCTTTGCCCAGCGAGGCTTTCTTCATTTCGACAAAGTTGCCGACGTGCGATTTTTCAGCCAGATCGCTGCCAGGACGCAGGCGGGCAAAAGGCCCGACGGTGACCTCGTTCGCCAGCCGGGAATCTTCAATGATGCTGTAAGGACTGATAACGCTATCGCTGGCTATGGTACAGTTTTTCAGCACGCAGCCGGCGCCGATGGTAACCCGATCGCCCAGCACCACGCGGCCTTCAATAATGACGTTGCAGTCGAGCGTAACGTCGCGGCCGCATTCGAGGGTACCGCGTAAATCAAAACGCGCCGGATCGCGCAGCATAACGCCAGCCAGCAGCAGTTTTTCCGCCTGCTCACGCTGATAAATACGTTCGAGCGTCGCCAGCTGCAGGCGGTTATTAACGCCGTCGGTCTCGCTGCTACGCGCCGGATGAACGGCGGCGATTTCACGCCCTTCCTGATGGGCGAAAGCGATAATATCGGTAATATAAAACTCGCCCTGCGCGTTATTGTTGGTCAGCTTGCTCAGCCAGCGTTTCAGATCGGCGCCGTTGGCGACCAGGATACCGGTATTGATTTCATTGATCTCTCGCTGCGCGTCGCTGGCATCTTTATGCTCGATGATGCCGGTTACCGCACCGTTCTCGCGCACGATGCGACCATAGCCGCTGGGATCGTCCAGAATAACCGTCAGCAGGCCAATACCGCCCTGCGGCTTAGCCGCCAGCAGACGATGCAGGGTGTCGGTACTAATCAGCGGCACGTCGCCGTACAGCATCAGGATATCTTCATCATCGGCAAAATGCGGGGCGGCCTGCTGCATGGCATGGCCGGTACCCAGCTGTTCAGCCTGAAGCACCCAATTAAGTCTCTTATCATTCAGCGTTGACCGCAGCAGATCGCCACCGTGCCCGTATACCAGGTTTAGCTTGCGTGCGCCAAGAGCCAGGCTGGCGTCGATCACATGCTGGACCATCGGCTTTCCGGCCAGCGGGTGCAAAACTTTGGGTAAGTCAGAATACATACGAGTTCCCTTGCCAGCCGCAAGGATCACCACGCTCATCGCGCTGTTTGACATAGGATTCCTGTCCATTAATGGAATGTTGTGAGTAAACCAGTTATGCGGTGAAAATTCGACATTTTTCTTACGGCAAAATTAGCCGCGATCCTTGTGCCACAAGGGCTGAAAAAGGGCGCATCTGATAGATAAGCCGCCTGATGTCACCGCAAAAACGCTAACCTAAGACTACGCTTATTTTTAGCTGATAAACAAGGTATGTGCCAAAGCAACCTGAGGCGCATTTATTTTCTCGCAGGATACAGCAGGCGCTGAGTAAACGGCAGCCATAAAAAAGCCAGCCCCTGGGGACTGGCTTTTATCAGCCTGAACCTGATTACATCGCTTTTTTGGTCAGCTCGATAACGCGTAGCTTAGCCAGCGCTTTCGCCAGCTCTGCCGACGCCATAGCGTAATCCACATCGCCGTGCGAACCATTGATGCGTTCTTCAGCTTTGCGTTTCGCTTCCAGCGCCCGCGCTTCATCGAGGTCTTTACCACGAATCGCCGTGTCAGCCAGTACGGTTACCATAGCCGGCTGCACTTCCAGTACGCCGCCGGAAAGGTAAATGAACTCTTCTTCACCTTTCTCTTTAACGATGCGCACCATACCAGGTTTAATGGCAGTCAGCAGCGGTGCATGTCCCGGGAATACGCCCAGCTCACCTTCGCTGCCAGACACCTGGATTTTTTGTACCAGCCCGGAAAACATCTGTTTTTCCGCGCTGACCACATCCAGATGAAATGTGTTAGCCATAACCAACCTCCAGAAAAACTATTCCCTTTATACTTCAGGCCGCCGGGCGTTCGCCGCGTGGCCTGAGTAGTTCAGGGTATAGAATTACAGTTTCTTCGCTTTTTCCACGGCTTCTTCGATGGCGCCAACCATGTAGAACGCCTGCTCTGGCAGATGGTCGAATTCACCGTCCATGATGCCTTTAAAGCCGCGAATGGTATCTTTCAGCGCGACGTATTTTCCGGGAGAACCGGTAAATACTTCTGCGACGAAGAACGGCTGAGACAGGAAGCGCTGGATCTTACGCGCACGTGACACCAGCAGTTTATCGTCTTCAGATAGCTCATCCATCCCCAGAATGGCGATGATGTCTTTCAGCTCCTGATAACGCTGCAGAAGAGACTGCACGCCGCGCGCTACGTCATAATGCTCCTGACCAACAACCAGCGGATCGAGCTGACGGCTGGTGGAATCCAGCGGGTCAACGGCCGGGTATATACCCAGAGACGCAATCTGGCGGCTCAGCGTAACGGTTGAGTCAAGGTGAGCAAAGGTGGTTGCCGGAGACGGGTCAGTCAAGTCATCCGCAGGGACGTATACGGCCTGTACCGAGGTGATTGAACCGGTTTTGGTGGAGGTAATACGCTCCTGCAGAACGCCCATCTCTTCCGCCAGCGTCGGCTGGTAGCCTACCGCTGAAGGCATACGGCCCAGCAGTGCTGATACTTCCGTACCCGCCAGGGTGTAACGGTAGATATTATCGATGAACAGCAGTACGTCGCGGCCTTCATCACGGAATTTTTCCGCCATGGTCAGACCGGTCAATGCTACGCGCAGACGGTTGCCCGGCGGCTCGTTCATCTGTCCATACACCAGCGCAACTTTATCCAGAACGTTGGATTCGCTCATTTCGTGGTAGAAGTCGTTACCCTCACGAGTACGCTCACCCACGCCGGCGAATACCGAGTAACCTGAGTGCTCAGCCGCAATGTTACGGATAAGCTCCATCATGTTTACGGTTTTACCTACGCCTGCGCCACCGAACAGCCCCACTTTACCGCCTTTCGCAAACGGACAAATCAGGTCGATAACCTTGATGCCGGTTTCCAGCAGTTCCTGCGAGTTTGACTGATCTTCATAGCTCGGCGCGGCGCGGTGAATAGAAGAAACTTCGACTGCGCTACCGTCTTCCTCGGTCAGCTCGCCTTTCATATCGATAGGCTGGCCCAGCACGTTCATAATACGACCAAGGGTCGCTTTACCTACCGGAACCTTGATCGGCTCGGCCAGGTCTTCTACAGGCAGGCTACGCTTAAGGCCGTCAGAAGAGCCCATGGCGATAGTACGCACTACGCCGCCGCCCAGCTGCTGCTGAACTTCCAGCACCAGGGTCACGTCACCATTTTTAACCCGCAGGGCGTTGTACACTTTAGGTACCGCGTCCTGAGGGAATTCGACGTCAACTACTGCGCCGATAATCTGGACAATCTTTCCAGTTGCCATCTTGAATCCTCTACCTAATTCGTTCATATCAGGCCGCGCAGGCCGGATATACCTGTTAAACCGCGGAGGCCCCCGAGACGATCTCGGTAAGTTCCTGGGTGATGCTGGCCTGACGAGCTTTGTTGTAAACCAACTGCAGCTCTTTGATCAGGTTACCGCCGTTATCGGTTGCAGCTTTCATCGCCACCATACGCGCGGCCTGCTCGCTGGCCAGGTTTTCTACAACACCCTGATATACCTGCGATTCGACGTAACGACGCAGCAGAGTATCCAGCAGCGCTTTCGGATCGGGTTCGTACAGGTAGTCCCAGGTCTTGGTTTTCAGTTCAGCTTCTTCTTCGCCTTTTGCTGGCGGTAACGGCAGCAGCTGACTGATCACCGGTGACTGCGACATGGTGTTGTTAAACTTGTTGCTGACGATAAACAGCTTATCCAGACGCCCTTCGTCATAGGCTTGCAGCATCACATTTACCGGCCCGATAAGATCGGACAGAGAAGGGTGATCCCCCATGCCAGTAACCTGCGCGACGATATCGCCGCCAACAGCACCGAAGAAAGACAGGCCTTTCGAACCGATAATCGCCAGTTCGCACTCAACGCCTTTATCGGACCAGCTTTTCATGTCTGTCAGCAATTTTTTGAACAGGTTAATGTTCAAACCACCACAAAGCCCGCGGTCGGTAGAAACGACCAGATAGCCGACGCGCTTGACGTCGCGCTCTTCCAGGTAAGGGTGCTTGTATTCCAGATTACCAAGCGCGATGTGACCAATCACCTTGCGCATGGTGTCTGCATACGGACGGCTGGCCGCCATGCGTTCCTGCGTTTTACGCATTTTGGAGGCGGCGACCATTTCCATCGCTTTAGTGATTTTCTGCGTGTTTTTCACGCTTCCAATCTTGTTACGTATCTCTTTTGCGCCGGCCATTTAGCTTCTCCTCAAAGCCTTGCGGCTTGCCTTTTCAGACAAGCCGCCAGACGTTACCAGGACTGGGTTGCTTTGAACGTTTCGAGGAGCTTTTTCAGCTGCTCTTCGATTTCGTTGTTGTAATCACCAGACTGGTTGATTTTCTGCATCAGCTCGGCGTGGTCGCGATCGGCAAACGCCAGCAGTGCGGCTTCGAAGCTGCTGATTTTCGCCAGCTCAACGTCGTTCAGGAAACCACGCTCAGCGGCAAACAGCGCCAGACCCTGCTGCGCGATGGACATCGGCGCATACTGTTTCTGCTTCAGCAGTTCGGTCACTTTCTGACCATGACTTAGCTGTTTGCGGGTCGCTTCGTCCAGATCGGAGGCGAACTGGGAAAATGCGGCCAGCTCACGGTACTGCGCCAGCGCGGTACGGATGCCGCCGGACAGTTTCTTAATGATCTTGGTCTGTGCAGCACCACCAACACGGGATACGGAAATACCCGGGTTAACTGCCGGACGAATACCTGAGTTAAACAGGTTGGATTCCAGGAAGATCTGACCATCGGTAATTGAAATTACGTTGGTCGGAACGAACGCGGAAACGTCGCCAGCCTGAGTTTCGATAATCGGCAGAGCGGTCAGCGAGCCAGTTTTACCTTTAACTTCACCGTTAGTGAAACGCTCAACGTAATCGGCGCTCACGCGGGAAGCACGCTCCAGCAGACGGGAGTGGAGATAAAACACGTCGCCAGGGAAAGCTTCACGGCCCGGCGGACGACGCAGCAGCAGAGAAATCTGACGGTAAGCAACGGCCTGTTTTGACAGGTCATCATAGACGATCAGCGCATCTTCGCCGCGGTCACGGAAGAATTCACCCATCGCACAGCCGGCATACGGCGCCAGATATTGCAGCGCGGCAGATTCAGAGGCGGAGGCCACAACGACGATGGTGTTAGCCAGGGCGCCGTGCTCTTCCAGCTTACGCACCACGTTAGAGATGGTGGAGGCTTTCTGGCCAATCGCGACGTAGACGCATTTAATGCCGGAGTCGCGCTGGTTGATGATGGCATCGATAGCCATCGCCGTTTTACCCGTCTGACGGTCACCGATGATCAGCTCACGCTGGCCACGGCCGATTGGAATCATTGAGTCAACGGATTTGTAACCAGTCTGAACCGGTTGATCAACCGACTGACGATCAATAACGCCCGGGGCAATAACTTCGATCGGCGAGTAAACGTCGCTTTCAATCGGACCTTTACCGTCAATGGCCTGACCCAGGGTGTTAACCACGCGGCCCAGCAGGCTGCGGCCTACCGGAACTTCGAGGATACGGCCGGTACATTTGACCTTCGTGCCCTCAGCGAGGTCAGCGTAGGGCCCCATGACAACCGCACCAACAGAGTCGCGCTCCAGGTTCAGGGCGATAGCGTAACGGTTGCCCGGCAGGGCAATCATCTCACCCAGCATGACATCGGCCAGGCCATGTACGCGGATGATACCGTCACTTACGGATACGATAGTACCTTCGTTGTGAGCTTCGCTCACGACATTGAACTGAGCAATGCGCTGCTTGATCAGTTCGCTGATTTCGGTGGAATTCAGTTGCATATGCTCCAGTCCCCTTAAGACTGCAAGACGTCTGCAAGACGCTCAAGACGGCCGCGCACGCTGCCATCAATGACCATATCACCCGCACGGATGATAACGCCTGCCATTACAGACTTATCGATTTTGCAATTCAGCTTAACTTTGCGTGACAGACGTTTTTCCATCGCGGCGCTGATTTTACTCAGCTGTTCGTCACTCAGCGTACTGGCGGAGATGACATCCACTTCAGCGCTCGCCTCATGGGCAGCGCGAAATTGGATGAACTGCTGCAGTACCGCAGGCAGCGCGGTTAAACGTTTATTTTCTGCCATAACCTTAATCAGGTTCTGACCGGCTTCATCCAGCTGATCGCCACAAACAGCGATGAACGTTGCAGATGTGGCTTCCGGCGCCAAAACGCCGGACAGGAGATCTGCCATCTGGTCATCGCTGGCGACTTCAGCCGCAAAAGCCAGCATCTGCTGCCAGCGTTCAATGCTTTGATGCTCAACAGCAAAGTCAAAAGCGGCTTTGGCGTAGGGGCGAGCTACCGTAGCTAATTCAGACATCAGCCCCGCCCTCCTTACAGTTCAGCGACCAGTTTATCGACGATGTCGCTGTTAGCAGCTTCATCCACAGAACGTTCAATAATTTTCTCGGCACCGGCAACGGCTAGCAGCGCAACCTGCTTACGTAATTCTTCACGCGCACGTTTACGCTCAGCATCGATCTCAGACTGAGCCTGAGTCACGATCTTAGTGCGTTCAGCTTCGGCTTCCGCTTTCGCGTCGTCCAGAATCTGAGCGCGGCGCTTGTTCGCCTGCTCAATAATAACCTGAGCCTCTTCCTTCGCTTTTTTAAGCTGATCGGTCGCAGAAGCCTGCGCGAGATCCAGATCTTTTTTGGCACGTTCAGCAGAAGCAAGACCGTCAGCAACTTCTTTCTGACGTTTTTCAATGGCAGCCATAATCGGCGGCCATACGTACTTCATACAAAATGCGACAAACAGGATGAACGCGATAGCCTGGCCGAGGATTGTTGCGTTAAGGTTCACAGCACAATACCTCTTGTTAAGTTAACTTTTCTGCCCACGGGCAAGAATCCGTTCATCGCTTGCGGTAAGCCGTTCGGCGATGAACACGTTTACTAGGCGACGGCAAACATCACGTACAGACCCAGACCAACAGCGATCATCGGGATAGCATCCACCAGACCCATTACAACAAAGAACTGCGTACGCAGCAGAGGAATCAGATCCGGCTGACGCGCAGCGCCTTCCAGGAATTTACCTCCGAGGATGCCGATACCGATCGCAGCACCGATTGCCGCCAGACCCATCATCACAGCGGCAGCCATGTACAGCAGATCCATATTCAGGTTTTCCATGACAGTCTCCAGTTTGTTTCAGTTAAACGCAGTAGTGTTGATAAAAAATCAATGTTCTTCAGATGCCATCGACAGATAGACAATCGTCAGGACCATGAAAATGAAAGCCTGCAGCGAAATGATCAGGATGTGGAAAATGGCCCATGGCACATTCAGAATCCACTGTGACCACCATGGCAACAGGCCGGCAATCAGGATAAAAATCAGCTCACCCGCATACATGTTGCCAAACAGTCGCAGGCCGAGAGAAACCGGCTTGGACAACAGGCTCACGCCTTCAAGAATCAGGTTGATTGGAATGAAGATAGGATGATTAAACGGTTGCAGCGTCAGCTCTTTTGCAAAGCCGCCGATGCCTTTCATTTTGATGCTGTAAAACAGAATCAAAATAAATACGCCCAGCGCCATTGAGAGCGTGATGTTCACGTCAGCAGAAGGCACCACGCGCAATGCGGGAAGACCAAAAACGTGCTCGCCGATGTATGGCAGCAGGTCAATCGGCAACAGGTCCATGAGGTTCATCAGGAAAACCCAGACGAAGATCGTCAGAGCCAGAGGGGCAATCACTTTGCTTTTACCGTGGTACATATCACGCACGTTGCTATCGACAAAGCCCACTACCAGCTCAACCGTCGCCTGCCATTTGCCCGGCACGCCGCTGGTGGCCGATTTCGCTACCCTGCGAAACAACCCCAGAAAAAGCAGACCTAAGACGATGGAGAAAAACATGGAGTCGATATTCAGAACCCAGAACGTCGCCGGGACGTGGCTTGGGTCCACCAGCTGGAAGGTACGCAGGTCTATCTGTAAGTTATGCAGATGATGACCGATGTACTCCTGCGGCGTAGAGATTTCTCCTGCAGCCATGATGCCTCTTACCCTTTGTTGTTAATTACAGCCGGCGCGACAATTTGCACTATCAGCACCGATAACCAGGTTAATCCAAGCGGCATAAATACCGCCTTAAAACCGCCCAACGCCACAATCAGAAGCAGAATGGTCAGTAGCACCTTACAGGCTTCGCCCAAAGCAAATGTCCAGGCAACGCGTCCTTTAACAGGTGACTGACCTTGCAGGCGCCAGGCTAAAAGTACAAAAACGACGTTCGGCAACCAGGCCGCTACGCCGCCCGCTAATGCGGAGGCTCCCCAGGTTACGCCTTTGAAGGCATAAAACAGCGCGCCAATGATTATCAGAGTTACCAGCTGCGTACCCAGCAGCCTGCGGGTTAAACTCTTGCTATACAGAGGTGCAGACATGTCGCTGAACTCTCCTGCCCGTTTGGCTACCCCACGGGATGTATGACACTGCCTTTGTCCTTTTGAGTCAAGCAGCAAAAAACGAGCAAATTATACGGGGCGCACCTGTGATTACAATCGATAAGTAGCGAAAAGGTGAACAATTATTTAAATTTCTTTCGACAGCCGCGTTTTATAAAACTGACATATTAGCCTTTTAACTGAAAATTACTGCTAATACGCGGCAAAACAGCCACAAAAGCGTGCTTAAGATCACACTTCTATAATGAAAAGATCGTAAGAAATAAAAGATTTTTAGGATTAATTACCGTTAAGAATAATCTGTATATAATAAAAACAATCAGTTAAAGAAATAACCGCGCAAAACGGCCTTTATTCATAATAAAAAGCGCGCATTGACATCCAGCACAAGATTTCCAGGCGATTTTTCAGCGATAAAAAGCGCAGCCGGGCGGAAAAAATATTTTACCACGTGATTATCCCGACGCTTCATCCACGGGGAAAAAGTAATTAACATGATACTTAATTGTAAAATTAAAGTTAAATGTTGCCATGCGTGTCAGATAATTTCAGCCGCTGATTTTAACTTTTCCTCGCGCCTTTGAGGTCAAAACTTGCGGCGTTTAGCCGGTAAATTTGGCACGTTTAGGGAAAGAAAATCTGCAGATTCAGCGATCAACTACCCCCTGCGGATAACGATCAGGTGACGTTCGCCATCAAGTTCCGGTACCCGCAAACGTTCAATACGCTCAACCTGAAACCCATGAGGCATGGCCGCCAGCTCGCTGTCGTCCAGCTGTCCCTTAAGTGCATAAAATGCCCCCTTTTCAGCAGGTAATGCCTGGCACCAGCTAAGCATGTCATTCAGGGAAGCGAAAGCCCGGCTGATAACGCCGTCAAAATCACGCTCGTCAAACTGCTCAACCCGGCTTTGTACCGGATTGATATTTGCCAGCTGCAGCTCGTGCTGCACCTGGCGCAGAAAGCGCACGCGCTTACCCAGGCTGTCCAGCAGGGTAAAATGCGCGTCAGGACGCACAATGGCCAGCGGGATACCCGGCAGGCCCGGCCCGGTGCCAACGTCGATAAAGCGCTCTCCCTGCAGATGAGGCTCCACCACAATGCTGTCGAGTATATGACGAACCAGCATTTGCTGGGGATCGCGCACCGAGGTCAGGTTATAGGCTTTGTTCCACTTGTGCAGTAACTCAACGTAGCCAACCAACTGCTGCTTTTGCCGATCGGCAAGCGAGATATGGGCGGCATCAAGCAGGCGGGAAAGTTTTTCAATCACTGATGTAATCCGGTATTTATGAACTGACTAAAAATAATAAACCCGCGCAGTGCTCAGAACATCTGAGAGGATGCAAATCCCCGCAGAAAGACGAGCACTGCCACGACCGAGGCTTCAGACGTTTCGTCAGGCGGATTTACGCAGCAGCCCCTGCTTTTTTAGCCAGATAAGCAGAATGGAAATCGCCGCCGGGGTAATCCCGGAGATCCGCGAAGCCTGGCCGATGGAGCCTGGCTTATGATCGTTGAGCTTGGCTTTGACTTCATTAGAAAGGCCGCTGACCTGCAAATAATCAAGGTCGACAGGCAGTAAGGTATTTTCATTGCGCAGCTGGCGGGAGATTTCCTCCTGCTGGCGAGCAATATAGCCTTCGTACTTGACCTGAATTTCAACCTGTTCCGCCGCCTGCTCATCCGCAAGCGCACGGCCAAAGCAGCTAAGAGTCATCAGCTGCTGGTAGGTCATTTCCGGCCGGCGTAGTAGATCTTCGCCGTTTGCTTCTTTTGTCAACGGCGCGCTCAGCAAGGCGTTAACTTCTTCCACGTTGCTGGATTTTGGATGCAGCCAGGTATCACGCAAACGCTGACGTTCCTGTTCGATCTGTTCCAGCTTCTGGTTGTAGCGCGCCCAGCGCGCATCGTCCACCAGCCCCAGCTCGCGGCCGGTTGCGGTCAGGCGCAGATCCGCGTTGTCTTCCCGCAGCAGCAGACGATATTCCGCGCGTGAAGTGAACATGCGATAAGGCTCTTTGGTGCCGAGGGTACAGAGATCGTCAACCAGTACCCCGAGATAGGCCTGGTCTCGTCGTGGTGCCCAGCCCTCTTTGTCGGCAGAGAAACGCGCGGCGTTCAGACCAGCCAACAGGCCCTGAGCGGCTGCTTCTTCATAACCGGTAGTACCGTTTATCTGGCCGGCAAAAAACAGGCCGTGGATAAACTTGTTCTCCAGCGTTGGTTTCAAATCACGTGGATCGAAAAAGTCATACTCAATGGCATAGCCCGGACGCACGATCCTGGCATTTTCCAGGCCCTTTATCGAACGAACGATCAGCATCTGAACGTCAAAAGGCAGGCTGGTGGAAATACCATTAGGATAAATTTCGTTGCTGGTTAACCCTTCAGGCTCAAGGAAGATCTGATGCGCATTGCGATCGGCAAAGCGCATCACTTTATCTTCGATCGACGGGCAGTAGCGCGGACCGATCCCTTCGATGATCCCGGCATACATGGGACTGCGATCGAGATTATTGCGGATCGTTTCATGCGTCTGTTCATTGGTATAAGTCATCCAGCACGGCATTTGCCGCGGATGCTGATCCACGCTGCCCATGAATGAAAATACCGGCATCGGGTTATCGCCGTGCTGGGTGGCCAGCATGCTGAAATCAATAGTTCGGGCATCAATACGCGGCGGGGTACCGGTTTTCAGGCGGCTAACCCGTAAAGGCAATTCGCGCAATCTGCGCGCCAGCGGTATGGAAGGCGGATCGCCAGCGCGACCGCCGCTATAGTTATCCATACCGATGTGAATTTTTCCGTCAAGGAAAGTCCCCACGGTAAGCACCACGGCTTTGGCTCTGAATTTAAGCCCCATCTGGGTAACCACCCCGACCGCCCGATCGTTTTCCACGATCAGATCGTCAACTGCCTGCTGAAATATCATCAGGTTGGGCTGGTTTTCCAGTGCGCTGCGTACAGCCTGGCGATACAGCACGCGATCGGCCTGAGCGCGGGTTGCCCGTACCGCCGGACCTTTGCTCGCGTTTAGTATCCTGAACTGAATACCAGCTTTATCCGTTGCCGCTGCCATCAACCCGCCAAGAGCATCCACTTCTTTAACCAGATGGCCTTTGCCTATCCCACCGATCGCCGGGTTACAGGACATTTGTCCCAGCGTGTCGATATTGTGGGTTAATAACAGGGTTTGCTGACCCATTCGGGCTGCAGCCATGGCGGCTTCTGTGCCCGCATGACCACCACCGATAACGATGACGTCAAAAGGATCTGGATAAAACATGGTACTGCACCTCATAGCGATGGGGAGATCGATGCCCGGGCCGTGGATTCTACTTAAATTCCTTCACCGGTAAAAGCACCAGGATCGTAGGTATTAAAAAGAAGATCTTTTTATTTAAAGATCTCTTTATTAGATCTTCTATTAGGATCGCGACACTCTGTGGATAAGCGAAAAAAGGGCTTTTTGATCAAGCTGATATTAAGGATCATTAACTGTGAATGATCGGTGATCCCAACCGGAATAAGCTGGGATCTAAATGGCTAGTTATTCACAGCCACAGGGGGAGGTAAAAGTTATTCTTTGGATAATAACGGGTTTTAAGCCGTTAAAAGACAGGGTTATCCACAGATAAAGGTTAAAGGATCGCACAAAAAGGCGCTTTGATTTTGCGATCGTATCGTTATTGCAGATGCTGCTGCCAGACCGCCAGCCAGGCCTCGGCCGGATCTTCCGGTATTTCATGTTCCAGCACATCGATCTTCAGCGTTTCCCCCAGCAGCGTCGCGCCACATGCCTGCATCGCTTCATTTACTTTCTCGATAGCGCCGCAAAAAAGATCATACTCGCGATTGCCAATGCCGATTGCCCCGTAGCGTACGCGGCTGAGATCGGGTTTCTGCTCAACCAACTCATCCACCAGCGGTTGCAGGTTATCTGGCAGATCGCCGGCACCGTGGGTTGATGTCACTATCAGCCACAGGCCTTCAGCGGGCAGTTCACTCAGCTCCGGACCATGTAACATCTCACTTGAGTAGCCTTGCACCTCAAGTTTTTCTGCCAGGTGCTCTGCCACGTATTCGGCGCTGCCGAGCGTACTACCGCTAATGAAGGTGATATCTGCCATAACTGCCCCAGGATCCTGCTAATAAAGGAGCGTATTGTAAGCTGTGATCAAGCTCAGATCTACCTGTGGATAATTGGGGTTATTACGGCCGGTTGATCATCGCAGGATAAAGAAAAACCCCATGATTAAAGGGGTTGGTTGCCTCTATGCTGAAGGGCTGATGTGGATAAATTTATTCCCTTCAGGGCTTAATGGTGCGGGTGATTGGGTTCTGTAATGAAATCAGCGTCTCGGTAGACTGAATTTCTTCAATGGTCTGTATTTTGTTAATCAGCACCTGCTGCAGAGCATCAATTGAACGACACATCACCTTGATAAAAATGCTGTAGTGACCCGTGGTGTAATAGGCTTCAACGACTTCGTCGAGGCTTTCCAGCCGGGCGAGTGCGGAAGGGTAATCGCGGGCGCTTTTCAGAATGATGCCGATAAAACAGGTAACGTCATAGCCGAGCTTTTTGGGGTTAATCTCAACGCGGGTGCCTTCAATAATGCCCGCCTGGCGCATTTTCTCAACGCGTACATGGATGGTGCCGGGGCTAACATGAAACTGCTTTGCCAGTTCGGCATAGGCGGTGCGGGCGTTATCCATTAACGCATTGAGGATGCCGCGATCCAGATCGTCGATTTGCGTATTTTCAGCCATGGAGCAAATTTCCTGGTTATTTGTCGCTTTATTCAGGTTAAATTTGCGCGATCGACAGGTTACAGGCAAGAAAAAAGCGCTTGCCTGTAACGCTGACGTTGGTAAGTCCGGCGCCCGGTCACAGAACGTTCGTCTGCGCCATCGCGCCGGGGCCGTTTACTGCCGCTAACCGCATTTATCGTCTTAACGCTTACGCCACAGGCTGACCTGGGCCAGCGAATGCTGATATTTGCGGGCGGTTTCTCGGATAACAAAAGGAACGTCCTGCGGCGGCGCGATTTCTTCAAACTCAGCGGCCAGAAGACGTTGCAATGCCTGGTAGCTGCTCAGCGCTTCACCGTTTTCACGCAGACCGCCGAGCCACTGGCTGCGCTCGGTATATTCTTCAAGCCAGGTCCAGGGCGAGGAGATCAGCAGCACGCCGCCTGGGCGGATCATCGCTGCGATATCTTGCAGGAAGCGACGCGGCTGGCGTAGGCGATCGAGTAAATTCGCGGCCAGAACCAAATCGTAATGCCGTGGTTGAGGCTTGAGGTTACAGGCGTCGCCCTGAATAAATTGCACTTTATCGGCGGTGATGCTGTCAATACCCACCTCTTTCAAACGCAGCTGGCGATATTCTACCAGCTCGCCCTCCGTCGGCGTGACGTAGCGGAAATCCTCCCCGCTTATCAGCTGCAGCGCCACGTCGATAAAGCGGGCGCTGTAATCCATTCCGGTCACCTGGTCAAAATGCCGGGCCAGTTCAAAGCTGGCACGTCCGGTTGCGCAGCCGATATCCAGGGCGTGGCCTCTTTGCTGCGCGTGCGGCAGAGCTATTTCTACCAGCTGCCGGGCGTAGTTAGCGATGCTGAAATATTCCGGGCCGTACTGGAATTCAAGGTATTGCGACACCATGGCATCCGTTTCATAGGGATTAAGCGCCATGCTCTCCTGGTGTTCGGAAACCACATAGCGAAAGCCTGCGTGCTGGAAAAAATGACGACGAAAGGCGTAGCGCGAGGACTTTAAGGCTTCGTTGCCGGTGGATATCCAGCTACCGCCCTTGATCAGCGCGTGTTTGCCGTCGAAGGTTGGCGTCGAGAAGTCATCGTAAAGCGGATGAACTTTGAATCCTTCGAAACCATTGGTTGGCGTGGTGGTCCACTGCCAGACGTTGCCCACCAGATCGTAAAACTCGCCCTGGCGAAAGGTATCTACCGGACATGATGATGCCCACCAGGCCAGATTTATATTACCTGGCGGCAGCTGCCATTCAGGCTGATCGCCCGGCACGGCTTCGCGCAGGCGATACCACTCGCTTTCGCTCGGTAGTTGGACTGACAGTCCGGTCTGCGCGGCCTTCCAGCGGCAAAACGCAGCCGCCTCCAGCTGATTGACTTCTACCGGCCAGTCCCACGGCATCGCGACGTTTTCAGTCATCAAGCGCAGTTTGAGCGTGTCAGGCTGCTCAGGTTGTCCCACCCAGAACGTTGGCATAACGGCCTGAGAAAACGCGCGCCAGCCCTGACCTTCATCGTCCCACCAGCGAGCGTTGTGATAGCCATCATCCTGCACAAAATGCAGAAACTCGGCATTGCTGACCAGCATCTGGCTGGCCTGAAATTGGCGGACATCATGGACCTGGCGGCCATACTCATTGTCCCAGCCGTAGGTATCATCGGTTTTGCCCAGGGTGACGCGCCCGCCGGCGACTGGCAGCAGGCGGTTTTGCGGAACCTCCTGCTGCCGGTGTCGCGCCTGCGGGCAAGAGGGCCAGTGAGGCTGAGGTTGCACCCATTCAACCGGCAGCTGGCGAATTAACACGCTGGAGGTTTCCAGATGGATACGTTCATGCTCGATGCCCATCAGGATTACCCATGCCGGGCTGTTCCAGCTTATCGGCAGCTCCAGCGGCATGGTTGTGATGATTTCCGTGACCAGACCTTTCACCTGGGCACGATAATCGCGTAGCTGGGCAATGTCCGGCCACGCATAGTGGTTGTCATCAAGATCATCCCAGCTCATTTCATCTACGCCGATGGCCATCATCGCTTCTATATGAGCATCAAGGCGCTTATCAATAAGCTGGCCGGCCATCAGCTTATTGATATAAAAGGTGGCGGTGTGGCCGTAGTAAAAGATCAGCGGGTGGCGCAGCGGGATTGCTTTTGTATACCAGGCCCGGGGATCGTTGAGGCAGCTGAACAGGCTTTCATACAGCTCCCAGGTCTGGTTGAAGTAATTCAGCAACTGCTGGCGCTTTTCAGCGCTACTTTTCCCGCTGAGATACAGAGTACGGGTGGGAAGGGGCAAATTGTCCGCTGGTGTCATTGCGTCTGTCATGGCTTTTTCCGTTTTTATCTGTTTAAAGCACAAACATGACTATAGCAAAGTCGTTTGACCTCTCTGTGTCATTCAGCGGCGTAAGTGACGAAACAAACGACTTTTGATGCCGGTATCGAAACGCCAGATATGGTCGAAGATACGCAAAATAGCGGGTTTTCCGTGATCGGACATCGCCACAGCGTGAAATTTCTGCTGCAGCCGCAGCTGGTGATGTTTCACTTCATCGCTAAGCTTTTCCGGCAGGCGCTGGGCGATAAAATCGGAAATGACCACGGCATCGGCCTCCTGCCATCCCGGCGTTGCAAGGCGTTTTAACACCTGCTCCAGACAGGCGGCCAGGTTAGTGCCGCCACGAAACTGTTGGCTGAGAAAGCGTATAGCCTGGCTGATGCCATCCTCTGCGGTTAATTCATAAACGATAACCTGATGCGCAAATAGCATTAACATGCAGCGGCGGCGGTCCCTTAGCGCCACTTTTAACAGCGCCAGGCAAAAAGCCTTCGCACAGCGTTCGTTAAAACCGCCCATCGAACCTGAGGTATCGACGCAAATGATAAAAGGACCGCGCGGCTGCTGCTGGCGTTGATTATGGTGCGCGGGGCGCAGGATCTGTTTTTCCCGCCAGGCTTCGCCCTGTAAACGATAGGTGAGCAGCCGCTTTTCAACCAGCCGACGGTAGAATTCAATCTCCAGCTCGCTGATGCCGAGCGTCGCCAGCTCTGGGGGCAGAAGTCGCAGAATGTCATCGCTCTGATGGATTCCGTTAACCTCTTCCGGAACGCTGGCCGGCTCACGAACCATCTGGCGAAAAACTTCCATCTGCGCATCGCGTACCGGTGTAGACTTCGCCTCCCGACTGCGTCCTAACTGCTCGGCAAGCGCCGATAGCTCCGGCTGGTGGCTAAGAAAATCACCATATTGCAAAATGAGCTGATAGTCGCCGCGCTGCAGAGAGCCGCGGCTCATATCCCACAGCTGCCCGGCGCTGGTTTCGTTTTCCGCCAGTACCGGCGCCAGCTGGCCGCTCATTGCCAGCCGCTGCTGCAGCTCCGCCAGCAGCTTTTCCCGCTCTTGCTCCAGCAGCGTTTGATCGAGGCTCAGGGTTTGCAGCGTCAGGCTCAGGCGCCAGCGTTGTATAAACAGGGTGCGCTGAGCGCTACTGAAAGCCGTGCCACCGCTATTTTCCACCAGCTTGCCGGCTTCTTCAGCAAACGGCGATCTATTGCTTTGCAGCGCGTTGAGGATAGCTGGCAGCTGCTGGTTGAACGCAGCGGCATCAACGGTCTGGCTTTGTTGGAAAAGATGGAACTCCTGCGCCAGCGCTTGCGGTGCCGACGTGGTTTGCAGCCGATCGAGAATTTCAGCCTTCCAGCGCGGTACGTCACGCAGCAGGGCGTTTTTTAGACCGGGATATTTATCGAGAAAAGCCGCCAGCTGCGGCGACGCCAGCAGGACCACTATCAGCTCGTCAATCAGCTCCTGTTCGCTGATTGCCAGAAATACGCTGAGCGTGTCCAGTGAGATCATCACTGGGCGGCCTGAAGCTGTTCAGCTACCTGCTGCAGACTGGTTTCAATGCGCGCCAGCCAGTCGTCGCTGATAAACAGACAGCGCTGATGCTGGCCAAACAGCGCCCGCTGAGCGCGTAGCTGCGTCTCAACCTCGTCGAGCGCTTCTTTTATCTCTGTGGGTATAGTGTGTGCCGTTGCATCCGGCAGGTTAAGGCGTGAAGATTGCAGGCTGAGATCGCGCACCGTCAGGCAGTTCTGCGCATCGACCGCCAAATCCAGCTGCTGGCCGTAGCCGATGCCATTCAACTTACCGCGCGCTTCGCTACCTTTTTGCAGCCAGTTTTGCAGGCTTTCACGCTCAATTGTCAGATGAGTTACCTGTAGATCGTGCAGATTTAGCGGTTTTTGCAGCATAAACACCAGCGTATCGCCGGAGATGCTCTCCGGTAGTTCGTAGTTGGATTTACGGCTGAACAGGCTGCTGTGCTTTTCCAGGTGGATAGCCTGACCGAGATTATGTTGCTGTTGCAGCGCCAGATGACGGGCATTGATTTGCTGGAGATGCAGGATCATTGACTGCTGTTGCCAGGCCTGCTGGGTTATCAGATTGTCAATTTCCCGCTCCAGTAGCGACTGCGAGGCTAAATCGTGCCATAAACAGTCTTTCAGCAGGATAAGATCGATAGGCGCGATGGCATTGCGTCCGCTGTAAAAGGCGCTGGCTTGTAAAAGATGGATCGCTTTTTTCCAGCGGCGATCGGAAATATAGGGCGCATCCGGCAGGGTTTCCAGCTGCTGGCGCAGCTGGAAGATAAGTTCGAATACGTTATCAGGGAGAATAACTTTGCCGATCCCTGACTGCCATTGCTGATACTCGTCGTCGGTAATACACAGTGAGGGCGAAACCGGATTGCTGCTTTCGTCGCTCTGATGGGTCAGCATACTGCGAAAGTTATGCTTCTCATGAACGTTATCCAGCCATAAGCGAATAAGCATACGGTCATAGAGCGCTTCCAGCCCGCTGTCGGCCTCCGGCAGCTCATTTGAGGCAGTTACCAGCAGCCGCATTGGGATCGGCTCTTCAACGTCGCCATTGCGAAAGCGACGTTCATTAATGGCGGTCAGCAGCGTATTAAGGATTGCCGGGCCGGCTTTCCATATCTCATCGAGAAAAACAATTTCAGCGCTGGGCAGATACCCTTTGGTTAGCCGCTGATAGCGGCCTTCGTCTTTTAAGGCCTGAATTGAAAGCGGCCCAAAAACTTCCTCCGGCGTGGAGAAGCGCGTCATCAGATATTCAAAGGCGCGGGCATTCTGGAAGGCAAATTTGAGCCGGCGAGCAATCAGGCTTTTGGCGATGCCTGGCGGGCCGAGCAAGAATACGCTTTCGCCGCACAGTGCCGCCAGCAAGCACAGGCGGATGGCGTGGTGACGTTCATATAACCCTTTTTCCAGCGCGTTACTTAATTTTGCGATACGTTCAGCTAATAAAGAAGAGTCAGCCATAATCTGTAATTCATCCTGTTTCTTTTAAGCTCTCCTGCGCCCCCGACGCTGGCGACGGCACAAACTACTGGCTATGATGCTTGAAATAGTGGATACCAGACAGCTTTTTAGTGTTAAAACGTTAACATGAAGGGGATTGCGCTGCCTTGAGTACTTTTAAGGGTAGGCATTTACGTTGATTCAGGCATACTGTGCGCTTTTTGATGGCTCCTGTTGCGCATTTTTGCGCCCGTGAGCGCCAACAAAAGAAGAGTCTATGAGTTCTGATAAAAAGCAGTCCCTTGGTGCTGTTACCGTCGCTGCCATCGGCGTCGTTTATGGTGATATTGGCACCAGCCCCCTTTACACTTTACGCGAGTGTCTTTCCGGCCAGTTTGGTTTCGGCGTAGAACGTGAGGCCGTGTTTGGCTTCCTTTCGTTAATTTTTTGGTTATTGATATTAGTCGTCTCCCTGAAATATATCAGCTATGTGATGCGTGCGGATAACGCAGGTGAAGGTGGGATCCTGACGCTAATGTCGCTGGCTGGTCGTAATACCGGCGCCCGCGCTACCGCCGTTTTGGTGATTATGGGGCTAATTGGCGGCAGCTTTTTCTACGGCGAAGTGGTGATTACACCGGCGGTTTCTGTGCTTTCCGCCATTGAAGGCCTGGAGATTGCCTCCCCCTCGCTGAGCCCTTACATCATACCTATGGCTATCGGCGTTCTTACCCTGCTGTTTGTCATACAGAAACACGGAACCGGCATTGTCGGCAAGATGTTTGCGCCGGTTATGCTGCTGTGGTTTATCGTACTGGCGGTTCTTGGCGCCCGGGCGATTGCAACTAATCCCGAAGTGCTGCTGGCGTTGAACCCGAGTTGGGCGGTTAACTTTTTTATTGAATATAAGTCGGTCTCTTTCTTTGCCCTTGGCGCGGTGGTGCTGGCGATAACCGGCGTGGAAGCGCTGTATGCTGATATGGGGCACTTTGGCAAATTCCCGATCCGCCTGGCCTGGTTCAGCGTGGTGCTGCCTTCTCTGGTACTTAACTATTTTGGTCAGGGGGCATTGTTGTTAAAGCACCCTGAGGCTATTAAAAACCCCTTTTTCCTGCTGGCTCCGGATTGGGCGCTGATTCCACTGCTGATTCTGGCAACGCTTGCCACGATAATTGCTTCGCAGGCGGTTATTTCCGGCGTTTTCTCTTTAACCCGTCAGGCGGTGCGCCTCGGCTATCTGCCGCCGATGCGTATCATCCACACTTCTGAAGAAGAGTCCGGCCAGATCTACGTGCCCTTTATTAACTGGCTGCTTTATCTCTCAGTGGTGCTGGTTATTGTCGGTTTCAAACACTCCAGCAACCTGGCGGCA
Source organism: Izhakiella australiensis (assembly GCF_002006995.1). Classification (GTDB taxonomy): domain Bacteria; phylum Pseudomonadota; class Gammaproteobacteria; order Enterobacterales; family Enterobacteriaceae; genus Izhakiella; species Izhakiella australiensis. The sequence goes on from NZ_MRUL01000005.1 coordinate 239,707, forward strand.
GCCTACGGTATCGCGGTGACGGGTACGATGGTGCTGACTGCTATCCTGTGCAGCACGGTGGCGATTAAAAACTGGCGCTGGAATCGCTATCTGGTGACGCTGATTCTGGTCGGTATGCTGTGTATCGATGTGTCGTTGTTCTCTGCCAACCTGGTGAAAGTGTTCTCCGGTGGCTGGTTGCCGCTTACCCTGGGCATGATGATGTTTATCGTCATGACCACCTGGAAAAGCGAACGCTTCCGCCTGCTGCGCAGGATGAACGAACACGGTAACTCGCTTGAGGCGATGATCGCCTCGCTGGAGAAATCACCGCCGGTGCGCGTGCAGGGCACCGCGGTTTATATGTCGCGCGCGCTGAATGTTATCCCCTTTGCTTTACTGCATAATCTTAAGCATAACAAGGTATTGCATGAGCGGGTGGTGTTACTCACCCTGCGTACAGAAGATGCGCCCTATGTGCATAACGTGCGGCGCGTGACCATTGAACAGCTATCCCCAACCTTCTGGCGGGTGGTCGCCAGCTACGGCTGGCGTGAAACGCCGAACGTTGAGGAGATATTCCATCGCTGCGGTCTGGAAGGGCTTAACTGCCGGATGATGGAAACCTCCTTCTTTATGTCTCATGAATCACTGATTATCGGTAAGCGTCCCTGGTATCTGCGCTTGCGCGGCAAGCTGTTTCTTGCATTGCAGCGTAATGCGCTGCGCGCGCCCGATCAGTTTGAGATCCCGCCCAACAGGGTGATTGAGCTGGGTACGCAAATCGAAGTGTAAAGCGCTTTAGCGGGCCTTCACCCCACCCGGCGGGGATGAAGACCTGGCGGCTATTTTACGCGCTCGCTGGTTAAGTGCCTGGCGCTGACGGTTACGCGGCGCATTATGTCCAGCTAAGCGTTATGCTCAGCCCGCCTTCATCGCGATTCGCCAGCGACATCTGCATATTATGCTGCTGGGCAATTTGTCTGACGATCGACAGGCCCAGCCCGCTCCCCTGCTGCTGCTGGCCCGGCGGCCGGAAAAAGCGCTCTTCAATCCGTTCAATCATCGCTTCGTCGATGCCGGGTCCATCATCAAGAACCCGCAGCTGGTTTGCGCTGAGCACTAGCCGCACGCTACCGCCGACGCGGCCGTAGCGAATGGCGTTATCCAGCAGGTTGCGCACCAGTAATGACAGCAGCAGCCCATTGCCTTGCACCATGACCGGCTGCGGCGGCGCCTCCAGCGATAGCTGGATTTCAGCCTGGGTCGCCGCCTGATATTGTTCGACAATCGCCTGCTGGAGTAAATTCTGCATTTCCGCTGGCGCGGTTTCCAGATCGTTGGTGTTATCCAGCCGCGACAGGGCAAGAAGCTGATCGACAAGGCGACTGGCGCGGTCGATCCCGCCGGTCAGATTATCCAGCGCTCGCATACGGGCGGCGATGTCTTCACCGGCCAGCTGGGCAACCTCTGCTTGTACCCGCAGCGCGGCCAGCGGGCTGCGCAGCTCGTGAGCGGCATCGGAAATAAAACGGCGCTCGCGAGCAATCATCTGCGAAGTTCGCGCAAACAGGCCGTTAAGAGCCTGAACCAGCGGCAGAACTTCTTTTGGTATTCCCCCGGCTTTCAGCTGCTGCGCTGCATCGGGGGGGCGATTTTCCAGCGCGTAGGTAAGGCGGCGCAGCGGGGATAGTTCGCGCGTGAGTAACCAGAATAGCAATATGACCATCAGCGGCAGAGCGTACAGCCAGGGATAGAGGCTGGCGGAAACCATATCTGCGGTCATATCCTGGCGGTATTCCTCTTTCTGTCCCACCGCTATCCGGTACTGATTATCAGCACTGTTCAGCCAGACGATACGCCAGCGATCGTCATCGTTAATCAAGCGACTTTCGGTAAAGCCACGCTTATCGGCCGCAAAACGGATCTTTCGGCCGTGATCGCCGTCGTCGGCGACGCGCTGCCCGTCGCGGGTAAAGATCGCAAATGTCAGCACGTCATCATCAACGTCGCCGCGGTTATGGTGCAGAAGTTTTTTACTTTTTTTTGCCGAAAGGCTGTCCGGCGTCAGATTATGTGGGTCAAGGGTTGCCAGCCGGCGGGCGAACAGCAGCTGTTGGGTATCAAACAGTTCATTGACGTTTTCCCGCGTCTGCAGCCAGGAGAGCAAAGCGGCGCTGCCGCCGCATAGCAGAATAATCAGTATGAAGCCGACAACAAGTCGCAGGCGCAGGCTCATTTTTTTCATCCGCCAGGCCCCAGGGTATAACCGACGCCATGTACCGTACGAATAAAATCGCTGCCAAGCTTTTTACGCAGATGATGGATATGCACTTCCACCGCGTTGCTGGAGACATCGTCGTCCCAGCTATAGAGTTTCTCCTCAAGCTGGGTTCGGGTCAGTACGCGTCCGGGATTACGCATAAACAGCTCAAGCAGCGCCAGCTCGCGGGGTTTTACCGCCAGCGCCTCCCCGCCAACGGTCACGGTATGCGCCGCCGGATCCAGCGTTACCTCGCCATGTCTGAGCTGCGGTTGCAGCTGACCATAGCGGCGGCGGATTAGCGCCTGCAGGCGGGCACCCACTTCCGTTAATGCGAAAGGTTTACACAGATAGTCATCGGCGCCGCATCTCAGGCCTTCCACGCGCTGTTCCAGCGCGTCACGGGCGGTGAGGATGAGTACCGGAATGTCGGCGCCGGTTTTACGCCACTGTGCCAGGATGTCGAGCCCGTCCATTTCTGGCAGGCTGAGATCCAATACCACCGCATCGTAAGGGGCTGCGCTCAGGGCGTGATAACCCTGTTTGCCATCGCTAAACCAGTCGACGTTAAAACCCAGTTTGGTTAAGCCTGCTTTGGTGCCATCGCCAATCAAACTATCGTCCTCAATGAGTAAGATGCGCATCGTTGCTCTCCATGTCAGTGCCGGCGTTATACGTAGTGATCCGCTTAGTTGTACAGCATTAAGCATTGGTTTTTAGCGTAATAAGTCAATTTATAAAAAAAACACCCTCTGGCCGACAGCCTTAAGAAGTTGTTAAGAAGTGAATGTTTTAATGGGCGCTATCAACAAAGAGATAGTTTGATTAAAAGGATGAACATGATGAAATCTTTAAAGAAAACCGCCGCCGCACTGGCCATTATTGCTGTGACTTCCGCCCCCCTTTACGCAGCGCAGCAAGGTGGGTTTGTCGATCCGAATGCATCCCATACGCAGGTTGGTACTCAGGGCGGTTTTGCCGGGCCGGACGGCAGTGCGATTACTGCGGCTAAAGCTGGTGAGATGAGCGATGACAGCTGGGTTTCCGTCACTGGTCATATTGAGAAACGCGTCGGCGACGATAAGTATATTTTCCGCGACAATACCGGCAATCTGCTGGTGGAAATAGACCATAAGCGCTGGATGGGGCAAACCATCACCCCGCAGGACAAAGTGCAGCTTAAAGGTAAAATCGATAAGGATTTCAACTCTGTAGAGCTTGATGTTAAGCAGATTATCAAGGTTCAGGGATAAGTTTTACCTCGCTAAGGTGGAAACCAGGTGGTTCACCGCCGGCGAACGGTTAAAGCGGCGCCACGCCAGGGCAATGTCGGTACTGAGCGTGGCGTCTTCTATCTGATGAAAGGTCACTCCCGGGCAGCTGATATTTACCAACGAGGCCGGAACGATGGTAAAGCCAAAGCCTGCGGCGACCATGCTGATAGCCGGTAAGACCTGGGGCGCCTGCTGGCCCAGCGTTGGCTGGAAACCGGCGCGCACGCAGGCGCTGATAATCATGGCGTGCAGGCTGGGCGCCACCTGATGAGGGAAAAGCACCAGCTTCTCTGCGGACATTTCACCGAGCGCCAGGCGCGGCCGCTCGCCAAGCCGGTGGCCCTGAGGCAGCACCAGCCGCATCTGCTCGCTGGCCAGCAGGGTAAGATTGAAAGCGTTACTGCTCTCGCAGGGCAGGCGAACGAAAGCCGCGTCTAATAATCCTTCCTGTAAGTCATGCATCAGCGCGGCCATATTGTCTTCATGGGTTAATAGCGTCACTGCCGGATAGCGCGTCTGAAATGCCGTCAGTAGCGTGAATATGGCGGGATGAAAGGCGACCGAGCTGGCAAATCCCAGCGACAGCTCGCCGCTGATGCCGCGGGCAATGCCCTTGGCCTTCTCCAGCGCCAGCCCGGCAAGTTCCAGGATATGCCGGGCGTCTTCATAAAACGCTTTTCCCGCTTCGGTCATCTCAACTCGTCGGGTAAGTCGCTTTAGCAACGGCGTCCCTATTTCACGCTCAAGCCGGAGTATTTGCTGGCTGAGAGGGGGTTGAGATATGCCGAGAATTTCTGCGGCGCGGGTAAAATTGCCGGTTTGTGCAACGGCAACGAAATAGCGCAGATGGCGAAGTTCCATATCAAAAACGTCTCCAAATTAGGGCCTTTTTATATTGGTATCCTGCACCTAATCGCGTCAAGATTTAAGCAATAAAGCTTATATTTTGTTCGCGAGGGATAAAATGAATTATCCATTAACTGATTGTTTATGTGAGAAACAATTAGTTTCCACCGTTAATGCATTTAGTAATGCTAAGCCAGAAAGCGTTATCTATCAGACGTCATTAATGAGCGCATTGTTGAGCGGGGTCTATGACGGAAATACCACCGTTGCCAGCCTGTTGACCAAAGGGGATTTCGGCCTTGGGACCTTTAATCAACTCGACGGCGAACTGATCGCCTTCGACAGCCGGGTCTACCAGCTGCGCGCCGACGGCAGCGCCTCTACCGCCCGTCCCGATCAGAAAACCCCGTTTGCGGTAATGACCTTTTTTAAGCCTGAATACCGCCATTGTTTCAGCCAGCCGGCAAGCCGACAGGATGTTCATCAGGTTATCGATCGGCAGCTGCAGTCTGATAATAAGTTTTGCGCGCTGCGCATCGACGGCCTGTTTTCGGCCGACACCCGTACCGTACCCTGCCAGCATCGGCCCTATCGTTCAATGCCTGAAATACTTGGCGACCAGCCGGTGTTTAATTTTAACCGGCGCCACGGTGTGGTGATCGGTTTTCGCACGCCCCAGTATATGCAGGGAATTAACGTTGCGGGCTATCACGAGCATTTTATTACTGACGATCGGCGGGGCGGTGGTCATCTGCTCGATTACAGCCTGCAAGAGGGCGTATTGACCTTTGGGGTAATCAGCAAGCTGGTTATCGACCTGCCGCAGGACAGCGATTTCCTGCAGGCCAATCTGACGCCTGAAAATCTTGATTCCGCGATTCGTTCGGTAGAGAGCTAGTTTGTTCAGGGAGTGATAATGAAAAATCCGACTGAAACACCCGTATGGCAGCACGGTGCCGATCTGCTGGTCGCACAGCTCGAAACGCTGGGCGTTAACCATGTATTTGGTATTCCCGGCGCAAAAATCGATAAGGTCTTCGATTCTCTGCTGGATTCCCGCATCCAAATTATTCCGGTACGTCATGAAGCTAACGCGGCCTTTATGGCCGCCGCAGTCGGCAGGTTGACCGGGCGTGCGGGCGTGGCGCTGGTCACCTCCGGGCCGGGTTGCTCTAACCTGGTGACCGGCATGGCGACGGCAACCACCGAAGGCGATCCGGTTGTGGCGCTGGGAGGCGCCGTGAAGCGCGCCGATAGCGCAAAATTGGTGCATCAAAGTATGGACACCGTCGCCATGTTTCGTCCGGTGACCAAATTTGCCGTTGAGGTCACCGAGGGCTGCGCTTTGACGGAAGTGGTGTCAAATGCCTTTCGTCACGCAGAGCAGGGGCGCGGCGGCGGTGCTTTTATCAGCCTGCCGCAGGACATTGTGGATAATCCGGTGAGCGGACTGCCGATTCTTCCTAAGCATCCGGTGCTGCTGGGAGCGGCGCCGGATAGCGCGATAGAGACGGTTGCCGGTTATATCGGTCGGGCAAAGAATCCGGTGTTACTTCTGGGGTTGATGGCAAGCCAGTGCGAGAACAGTGCGGCCATCCGACGCCTGCTAACGAAAAGCCATATTCCTGTTACCAGCACTTACCAGGCGGCGGGCGCCGTTGGTCAAGAGCACTTTCCCTACTTCGCCGGGCGCATTGGATTGTTCAATAATCAGGCGGGCGATCGCCTGCTGCGCCAGGCGGATTTGATCATCACCATTGGCTACAGTCCGGTTGAATATGAGCCGGCAATGTGGAATTCGGGCGGCGCCACCCTGGTACATATTGACGTTCAGCCAGCGGAGATCGACAACAGTTACCTGCCAGATACCGAACTGGTCGGTGATATCAGCGCGACGCTGGATAAGCTGACGGCGCGTATTAGCAGCCCTCTGACGCTGAGCAGCGAGAGCGCAGCCATTCTCGAGGATCGGCATAAACAGCGCCATCTGCTGTCGGTTCAGGGGCAAAAGCTGAGCCAGTTTGCTCTGCATCCGCTGCGTATCGTACGGGCGATGCAGGACATTATTAACAGCGATGTCACCCTTACCGTCGATATGGGCAGCTTCCATATCTGGATTGCCCGCTATTTATATAGCTTCAGGGCGCGCCAGATAATGATTTCTAACGGGCAGCAGACGATGGGCGTTGCCCTACCCTGGGCCATCGGCGCCTGGCTGGTTGATCCCAGCCGCAAAGTTGTCTCGGTATCCGGCGACGGCGGCTTTTTGCAGTCCAGCATGGAGCTGGAAACGGCGGTCAGGCTGAAGGCCAATATCCTGCATATCATCTGGGTCGATCAGGCATACAACATGGTGGCGATGCAGGAAGAGAAGAAATACCAGCGCGTGTCCGGCGTCAATTTCGGCGCTGTTGATTTCAAGCTGTATGCCTCGGCGTTTGGCGCGGCGGGATTTGCCGTAGAAAGCGCGGAATTGCTTGAGCCGACGCTGCGCAAAGCCATGGATACGCAGGGCCCGGCGCTGGTAGCCATTCCGGTTGATTATGCCGATAACCCGCTATTAATGGGCCAGCTGCATTTAGATCAGATTCTATGAAAGCACCTCTAAGGAGAAAGAGATGAAAAATAAAGTCGCTTTAATTACGGGAGCAGGACAGGGAATTGGTAAAGCGATCGCCGTGCGCCTGGCGCATGACGGTTTTGCGGTTGCGGTGGTGGATTATAACCCGCAAACGGCGCATCAGGTCGCCGAGGAAATTACCCGCGCCGGCGGTAAGGCCTGCGCGCTGAACGCGGACGTCTCAAAGCGCGATCAGGTTTTTGCCGCCGTTGAACAAGCCAGAGAATTGCTGGGTGGATTTGACGTTATCGTCAATAACGCCGGCGTTGCGCCTACCACGCTGATCGAAGACATCACGCCTGAAATTGTCGATAAGGTTTACGATATCAACGTAAAAGGGGTGATTTGGGGCATCCAGGCGGCGGTCAAAGCATTTCGCGCCGAGGGCCACGGCGGGAAAATCATCAATGCCAGCTCGCAGGCAGGCCATGTCGGAAATCCTGAACTGGCAGTTTACAGCTCAAGTAAGTTCGCCGTGCGCGGTCTTACGCAAACCGCCGCCCGCGATCTTGCTTCGTCAGGTATCACCGTTAACGCCTACTGCCCTGGCATTGTTAAAACGCCAATGTGGGACAAAATCGACAGAGAAGTCTCCGCCGCCGCTGGCAAGCCAGCCGGCTACGGCACTGCGGAATTTGCTAAACGTATTACCCTGGGACGCCTTTCTGAACCTGAGGACGTGGCGGCCTGCGTTTCTTATCTTGCCGGCCCGGATTCAGACTATATGACCGGCCAGGCGCTGCTCATCGACGGCGGTATGGTTTTTAATTAATTCCCCCCGGCAGGCCGGTTATTCCGGTCTGCTTTGTATTTCCTGCCAGTTCCCCCTGTCCTGATAGCGTTATTTGTCGCGAGCGAAACGTTTCGATGGCGATCACAAATTCATTATTTGTGCATTGTTCGCCTGAGTATATTGGCGGACACTCTGCGTCAGCGAAACGTTTCGCTCAGGAGTCGATAATGAAAAAGGGCAGCCTGCTACAAGCCGATATTTCCGCACTTATTGCCCGAATGGGCCACACAGATACTCTGGTCATCGCCGATGCCGGGCTGCCAATTCCCGCCGGTCCGCAGCGTATTGATCTGGCTCTGACGCAGGGTGTTCCCGGATTTTTACAGGTGGTTGAGCAGATCACCACCGAAATGCAGGTTGAGCGCGTTACGCTGGCGCATGAAATTTGTCAGCATAATGAGGAAATCCATCGCCAGCTTTTAGCGCTGATTGATGACTTACAGCAGCGTCAGGGAAACACCATCAGTATTGAGTACATCAGCCACGAATCCTTCAAACAGCAGAGCCGTCAGAGCCTGGGCGTGGTTCGCAGCGGGGAATGTACGCCCTATGCCAATATCCTGCTTCATGCAGGTGTGACTTTTTGAGGTAGCGATGAAGCCGTTACTGCAGCTCAGCGGAATTGAAAAATCTTTTCCCGGCGTGAAGGCCCTTTCCGGCGCCTCTCTCAGCGTGTATCCCGGACGGGTTATGGCGCTGGTGGGGGAAAATGGAGCGGGTAAATCCACCATGATGAAAGTCATTACCGGCATTTATACGCGCGATGTCGGTTCGCTGAAATGGCTGGGTGAAGAAACTGCCTTCAGCGGGCCAAAAGCATCGCAGGATGCCGGCATCGGCATTATTCACCAGGAGCTTAATCTTATTCCTCAGCTCACCGTCGCCGAGAATATCTTTCTCGGCCGCGAGGCGACCAACTGCTTTGGCAAAATTAACTGGACTTCTATGTATCAGCAGGCGGATAGCCTGCTAAAGCGGTTAAACCTGCGCTTTAGCAGTCGTCGGCTGGTGGGGGATTTATCGATTGGCGATCAGCAAATGGTTGAAATTGCCAAAGTGCTCAGCTTTGAATCGCGCGTCATCATCATGGATGAACCCACCGATGCCCTGACGGATGCTGAAACCGCTTCGCTATTTAACGTTATTCGCGATCTGAAGGCTCAGGGGTGCGGCATTGTTTATATCTCACATCGCCTGAAAGAGATTTTTGAAATTTGCGATGACGTTACCGTTTTCCGCGACGGGCAGTTTATTGCTGAACGGGCGGTGAGTGAACTAAGTGAAGAGTCGCTAATTGAGATGATGGTCGGGCGCAAGCTGGAAGATCAATATCCCCATCTCGAAAAAGCGCCGGGTAAGGTGCTGCTGGAAGTTGAAAATCTTAGCGGACCGGGCGTTGATTCAGTGAGCTTTTCCCTTCGTCAGGGGGAAATTCTTGGTATTTCCGGGCTAATGGGCGCCGGACGCACTGAGCTGATGAAAATACTTTACGGGGCGCTGCCACAAAGCGCGGGCTCCATGCGTTTGAACGGAAAAGCCGTGCAGACGCGTACGCCTGAAGAGGGGCTGGAGAACGGTATCGTTTATATCTCGGAAGATCGTAAGCGTGACGGTTTGGTACTCGGCATGTCGGTGAAAGAAAACATGTCGCTGACGGCGCTGCGCTATTTCAGCCGCGTCGGCGGTCAGTTGAAACATGCCGAGGAGCAGCTGGCAGTTGGCGATTTTATTCGTTTGTTCAATGTTAAAACGCCGTCGATGGATCAGCCTGTTGGCCTGCTCTCTGGCGGCAATCAGCAAAAAATCGCTATCGCCCGTGGGCTGATGACCAGGCCAAAAGTGCTGATTCTTGATGAACCGACCCGCGGCGTCGACGTGGGAGCAAAAAAAGAAATTTATCAGCTGATTAATCAATTCAAAGACGAAGGGTTGAGTATTTTGCTTATCTCGTCGGAGATGCCGGAGGTATTGGGAATGAGTGACCGAATTCTGGTCATGCATGAAGGTCGCTTAAGCGGCAATTTTTCCAGAAAGGAAGCCACTCAGGAAATCCTGATGGCGGCGGCGGTCGGTAAACAACCTGAGGAGCTGGTCTGATATGAGCGCACAAATTATTACTTCTCAGCGTCGCTGGTTGAGCAAAGATTGGCTTCTTGAGCAGAAATCACTGATTGCATTGTTGGTATTGATTGCCATCGTAGCGTTTCTCAGCCCCAACTTTTTTACCGTAAACAATCTGCTCAATATTCTGCAGCAGACCTCGGTAAACGCCATTATGGCCGTTGGCATGACGCTGGTTATTCTGACGTCGGGTATTGATCTCTCCGTAGGTTCGCTGCTGGCGCTGACCGGCGCCGTTGCCGCGTCGCTGGTGGGCATTGAGGTTAATGCCCTGCTGGCCGTTGCTGCGTCTCTGGCGTTGGGCGCCGCGGTCGGTGCCGTAACCGGCATTATTGTGGCAAAGGGTAAAGTTCAGGCTTTTATCGCTACGCTGGTCATGATGTTACTGCTGCGCGGCGCCACGCTGGTTTATACCAATGGGAGTCCGATCAATACCGGCTTCGATGCAAACGCCGACCTGTTTGGCTGGTTTGGTATTGGCCGGCTGCTGGGGATCCCGGTTCCGGTCTGGCTGATGGCGCTGGTATTCCTGCTGGCCTGGTACATGCTGCACCATACCCGTCTTGGGCGTTACATCTATGCACTTGGCGGTAATGAAGCCGCAACGCGTCTTTCTGGCATTAGCGTTAATCGGGTCAAAATAGTCGTTTATTCCCTTTGTGGCCTGCTGGCTGCGCTGGCAAGCACCATCGAAGTGGCGCGACTTTCTTCTGCGCAGCCCACGGCGGGCACCGGCTATGAGCTGGATGCGATTGCCGCTGTAGTGCTCGGCGGCACCAGTCTCGCCGGTGGGAAAGGCCGGGTTGTCGGTACGCTGATTGGCGCGCTAATCCTCGGCTTTCTTAATAACGGTCTTAATCTTCTCAGCGTTTCTTCCTACTACCAGATGATCGTCAAAGCGGCGGTGATTCTGGTGGCGGTTCTGATCGATAACAAAAGTAGCAAATAAACCTTACCCGGTTTCTGTGTCACTGCGTATACAGACCGGGTTCTACCCTGACAGGAACGTACAAAATGAAAAAACTGACATCACTGGCTGTCCTTCTGTCTCTGGCCTTTAGCGCCAGTGCGTTAGCAAAAGATAACATTGCGCTGGTCGTTTCAACGCTGAACAATCCGTTCTTCGTCTCCCTTAAAGAGGGGGCGCAAAAGGAAGCCGATAAGCTTGGCTATAACCTGATTGTGTTGGATTCGCAAAACAATCCGGCCAAAGAATTAGCCAATGTGCAGGATTTGACGGTGCGCGGAACTAAAGTGATGCTGATTAACCCGACGGATTCCGATGCGGTGGGCAATGCCGTTAAAATGGCAAATCAGGCCAACATTCCGGTAATAACCCTCGATCGCGTAGCTTCTGCAGGCGAGGTGGTCAGCCACGTGGCCTCCGATAACCGCTTTGGCGGGAAAATGGCCGGTGATTTTATCGCTAAAAAGCTGGGTGATGGCGCCCGCATTATTGAGCTGCAGGGGATTGCCGGCACTTCTGCGGCGCGTGAGCGCGGTGAAGGTTTTGCCCAGGCCGTTAAAGCGCATAACTTCAAGGTGCTCGCCAGCCAGCCTGCAGATTTCGATCGCACCCGGGGGCTCAACGTCATGCAGAACCTGCTGACCGCTCATCCGGACGTGCAGGCGGTGTTTGCTCAGAATGATGAAATGGCGCTGGGTGCCTTACGTGCTTTGCAGACCGCAGGCAAAACCGATGTTATCGTGGTTGGCTTTGACGGTACCGCTGATGGCGTGAAAGCGGTTGAAGGCGGTAAGATGACGGCTACGGTGGCGCAGCGTCCCGATCAGATTGGCGTTATTGGCGTAGATACCGCAGATAAAGTGCTTAAAGGCGAAAAAGTGCAAAAAATCATCCCGGTTGATCTGAATCTGGTTACGCAGAAATAACGATTTAATCTGCCGCTCGCACCTCGGGCGGCTCAATTTTATCCTGGACGGTCCTGTAATGACGAAACGCGGAAAACTGGCTGTACTTGGCAGCATTAATGCCGATCATATCCTGAATCTGGCGCAGTTCCCGCGCCCGGGAGAAACGGTGATCGGTAAACAATATCAGGTTGCTTACGGCGGCAAAGGCGCTAATCAGGCCGTGGCTGCCGGGCGGGCGGGAGCAGATGTTACTTTTGTCGCCTGCATTGGCAGTGACGATATCGGCCGTCAGATGCGTGAACAGTTCAGCCGTGATGGAATAGATGTTACCGCGATTGAAGAGGTTGAAGGCGAGGCCACGGGGGTAGCGCTGATTTACGTCAACGGTGACGGCGAAAACGCGATCGGTATATATGCTGGCGCTAATGGCGCCTTGACGCCGGAGCGAGTGCAAAAGCAGCGGCAAACCATTGCTGATGCTGACGCGCTGCTAATGCAGCTGGAGTCACCGATTGAAAGCGTGCAGCTGGCGGCAGAAATCGCAGTGAAACACGGCGGTAAGGTGATTCTGAATCCGGCGCCGGCAGCAAAACTTAGCGACGAGCTGTTGGCGCTGATAGACATTATTACGCCCAACGAAACGGAGGCGCAGATCCTCACGGGGATTGAAGTCAGCGACGATAACGGCGCGGCTCGTGCGGCTGAAGCGTTGCACAGCAAAGGTATTGCGACGGTTATTATCACCCTTGGCAGCCGTGGCGTCTGGCTGAGTGAACAGGGTGAGGGTAAACGGATCGCCGGGTTTAAGGTCGATGCCGTGGATACTATTGCGGCCGGCGATACCTTTAACGGCGCGCTGATTACCGCTCTGCTGGAGTCGCAGCCGCTGGATCAGGCGATTATCTTCGCTCACGCCGCCGCCGCCATTGCCGTTACGCGTTCAGGTGCCCAGCCTTCAGTGCCCCGACGTGAAGAGATCGATCGTTTTCTGCAGCAGCAGGGGTGACTTGCGTGGCTACCATGAAGGATGTCGCCCGCAAGGCTGGGGTGTCCACATCGACGGTTTCGCATGTCATTAACAACAACCGCTTTGTCAGCGAAGCGGTGCGGGAAAAGGTTGAGGAGGCGATCAGCGCGCTGAATTATGCCCCCTCTGCGCTGGCTCGCAGCTTGAAAATGAACCAGACGCGCACTATCGGCATGCTGCTGTCGGCCAGTAGCAACCCGTTCTATTCTGAAGTGGTTCGCGGTGTAGAACGCTGCTGCTATGAGCGCGGCTACAGTCTGATTCTGTGTAATACCGAAGGCGATGAAGATCGCATGAACCGCAGCCTGGAATCGCTTTTACAAAAGCGCGTGGATGGCTTGCTAATTATGTGTACGGAAAGTCATCCTCCTTCACGCGATATTCTTACGCGCTACCCTTCAATTCCCAGCGTGATGATGGACTGGGCGCCGTTTGATGGCGACAGCGATATTATTCAGGACAATTCTCTGCTAGGCGGTGAGCTTGCCACGCGCTTTCTGATCCAAAATGGATATCGGGAGATTGCGTGCATTGCCGGGCCTCAGGACAAAACGCCAGCCCGGCTGCGCCTTGAGGGGTTTCAAAACGCGATGGCGGCGGCGGGCCTGCCCGTTAAAGCTGAATATCTGGTATATGGCGATTTCGAATTTTCTGGCGGATATAGCGCGATGAAGCAGCTGCTGGCGCTGAAACGGCCGCCACATGCCGTTTTTACCAGTAATGATGCGATGGCGGTAGGCGGTTATCACGCGATTCATGAGGCTGGGTTGGTTGTCGCCGGCGATATTGCCGTAATGGGCTACGATGATATTGAGCTGGCGCGCTATCTTTGCCCACCGCTTTCGACTATTCATCAGCCGAAAGATGATTTAGGTGAGCTGGCAATTGATACTTTACTGCACCGGCTGGCTGATCCTGGCGCCAGCCGGCAGGTATTAGTGCTGACGCCGGAACTCGTTGTGCGTGGTTCGGTAGCGGTGCGTTAGGCTTCCTTTTTGCTTTTCTTTTCACTGTCGCTAATCAAATTGCGACCATCGCCTTTTTTCAGCAGTAAAAATACCGCCGAAGCCAGAACAGTGATGACGCCCATGGTGATAAAGGTTGCATGAAATTGCTGGACGGTGGTGGCGTCAAAGTTTTCGTAAAAGCGCAGAGCGGCGGCGCTAACCGCAACGCCAAAGCCGATAGCGAGCTGCTGGGTGACGGCCAGCACGCTGTTGCCGCTGCTGGCGGTATTGTCCGTCAGGTCGGCCAGGGTGATGGTATTCATCGCGGTGAACTGCGTCGACATTGCCATACCCAGCACAAACAGCGCCAGTAGCAGCCAGATCACGCTATTTTGCGGCGATTGCAGCGAGAAACTTGCGATCAGGATGCCGATAATGATGCTGATGCCAACCAGCGTTTTACGGTAGCCGTGCCAGCGAAGAAGCTGGGTGACCGTTGATTTGGCAATTATTGAGCCAATCGCCGTGGGCGCCATCATGCAGCCGGCAATAATTGCCTGATAGCCAAAGCCTACCTGCAACATCAACGGCATCAAAAATGGAATAGCTCCCGTACCCAGACGACTGGCGATGTTGCCGGCGATACCCACGGAAAAGGTGCGTGTTTTGAACATCGGCAGCCCTATCAGCGGGGTGGGGTGACGGCGGGCATGCACGATATAAAGCAGTAGTAAAACAATGCCGCTAAACAACACCGCGCAAGCCACCGTATAGCTGACAATCCGTTCACCAAAAAGCTCCAGTCCGCTGGATATAAACACCAGTCCCAGGCCAAACAGTAAAAAGCCCAGCAGATCGAAACGACGCTTAGGCGTGGTGAAGTTGGGCATGTAGCGACGGGCGTAAAAGATGCCGATTAGCCCGATGGGAATATTAATCAGGAATATCCAGTGCCAGGTTGCCCAGGTAACCAGAATACCGCCCAGCAGCGGGCCCATTATCGGTCCTACCAGGCCGGGCATAGTGACAAAGTTCAAAACCGGCAGCAGTTCGCTGCGCGGATAGGCGCGTAATAAAGCAAGCCTGGCGACTGGCATCATCATTGCACCGCCTACCCCTTGAATTACGCGTGAAACAACCAGCATCGTCAGGGTGCCTGAGAGCGCGCATAGCAGGGAGCCGAAGCTGAACAGCGATACGGCGATAACAAAAACCCGACGGGTGCCGTAGCGATCGGCCAGCCAGCCGCTAATCGGTATGAGTAAGGCCACGGTCAGCGTATAGCTGATAACCGCAGACTGCATAGCCAGGGGGGAGTGATTCAGACTTCGTGCGATGGCTGGTATGGCGGTATTCAGGATAGTCGCATCCAGCGATTGCATAAAAAAAGCCATCGCAGCGATCCAGGGGAGTCCGGCCATACTGCGCGCGGATTTAATCATCTGACCTCATCCTTCTCGTCAATATGAAATGCCAATCGTAACATCATAGCATTGATAGCAAGGGAAATGTCGC
The DNA here is from genome assembly GCF_002006995.1 of Izhakiella australiensis. Lineage (GTDB taxonomy): Bacteria > Pseudomonadota > Gammaproteobacteria > Enterobacterales > Enterobacteriaceae > Izhakiella > Izhakiella australiensis. The sequence goes on from NZ_MRUL01000005.1 coordinate 254,967, forward strand.
TGCTTCCGCCGGTAGTATTGTGCATATATAAGCCATAAAGCGTTCCTTTTAATCGTTTAAGCATAAAAAAGCAGCTGTTACGCTTTTTTTTGCAAATAACCCTTGTCAGCGGCTCGCTGCGCCCTATAATGCGCACCCACTGACACGGCACGGCGGCAACGCTGGCAGGTCAGTCCGGCAGGCGCCGGAGCGGAGAAAAATTCTGAAAAATGAATTGACTCTGAAAGAGGAAAGCGTAATATACGCCACCTCGCGACAGCAGGCTGCACGCCGCGTCGCACGCTCTTTAACAATTTATCAGACAATCTGTGTGGGCACTCGCAGGATTGATATCGCAAAACTATTTGATGTATCAAGTCTTGAAGAGTGAACACGTAAATTCATTACGTAACCGTCAGGTTTTAATTA
>NZ_MRUL01000060.1 GCF_002006995.1 Izhakiella australiensis
TTTTGATCCCTTCCCAATATCAGTGCAGGGGTAAATCAGAGATCCTGACTTTTTTGGAGACTTCGGATAAATTCCTCCGGAGTCCGGTTATTTAATGATGAATGCGGTCTTTCACGGTTATATTCCTGCCGCCACTGTTCGATCTTTTCACAGGCATCTTCCAGCGATAAAAACCAGTGCACGTTCAGACATTCATCCCGCAAGCTACCATTGAATGACTCGATAAACGCATTATCCGTGGGCTTTCCCGGGCGCGAGAAGTCCATTACCACACCGTTTTCATACGCCCATTTATCCATCACTTTTGAGATAAACTCGCTGCCGTTATCTGTCTGAATGCGTTCCGGAACACGACCGTGCTGATGTTTCAGCCTCTCCATAACACCCACCACATCCTCACCTTTCAGGCCCTGCCCGACCTCGATCGCCACGCATTCGCGACTAAAATTATCCACTACAGTTAACGCCCGGATGCGCCGGCCATTGAACAGATTATCAGCAACAAAATCCATACTCCAGCACTGGTCCACCGCTGTCGCAGCCGGACGCGAACGCCTGTGACGCGCTGTGACATGTCGTCGCGGACGTTTTGTCCGCAGATTAAGGCCTTCCAGACAGTAAATTCGGTAGGTTTTCTTGTGATTGACCCGCCAGCCTTCACGGCGTAACAGGATATGGATACGCTGGCAGCCATAGCGTATCCGTGTTTCGGCTATCTCGCGAATACGCCGGGTCAGCGCCCGGTCATCCCGGCAACTCTGATAGTGATAAACCGTGCGGCTCTGCATCATCAGATGGCATCCGCGTCGGACGCCAATGCGATAAGCGGCCAGCAGATATGCCACCGCCTCGCGCTTCTGTGCAGGCCTCAGAACTTTTTTCGGATAACGTCCTGCAGCATCTCCTTGTCCAGACTCAAATCGGCCACCAGGCGCTTCAGCCGGTGATTTTCCTCCTCAAGCTGACGCAGACGGCGCAGTTCAGTGACGCCCATACCGCCAAATTTCTTCTTCCAGTTGTAAAATGTGGCCTCAGAAATCCCCATTTTACGGCACACCTCTTCCACCCGGGTGCCGGTTTCGGCCTGTTTCAGCGCAAACGCTATCTGTTCTTCGGTATAACGGGTCTTTTTCATCGTATTTCAGTTCCTTTT
>NZ_MRUL01000061.1 GCF_002006995.1 Izhakiella australiensis
GGCTCCCACTGCTTGTACGTACACGGTTTCAGGTTCTTTTTCACTCCCCTCGCCGGGGTTCTTTTCGCCTTTCCCTCACGGTACTGGTTCACTATCGGTCAGTCAGGAGTATTTAGCCTTGGAGGATGGTCCCCCCGTGTTCAGACAGGATACCACGTGTCCCGCCCTACTCTTCGAGCTCACAGCGGGTGCACTTTTGTGTACGGGGCTTTCACCCTGTGTCGCGCGACTTTCCAGACGCTTCCACTAATGCACTCGCTGATTCAGGCTCTGGGCTGCTCCCCGTTCGCTCGCCGCTACTGGGGGAATCTCGGTTGATTTCTTTTCCTCGGGGTACTTAGATGTTTCAGTTCCCCCGGTTCGCCTCGTATGACTATGGATTCATCATACGATGATGCACTGAGTGCACCGGGTTTCCCCATTCGGACATCGCCGGTTATAACGGTTCATATCACCTTACCGGCGCTTTTCGCAGATTAGCACGTCCTTCATCGCCTCTGACTGCCAGGGCATCCACCGTGTACGCTTATTCGCTTAACCTCACAACCCGGAAACGTCCCGGCTGGCTGCACAACTGAACTGCCGCGTTGCCCGGTTGCTCGCCGTGCTCACATACTTCAGTATGCTCCGCCTGCTGCGCACCGTGCGCCTTGCATTTCAGCTGTTCGCTCAGCCCCGGACATTGTCACAGGATGTAAGTCAGTTGAGAGAACCCTCAATAACTTGCGCTATTGAAGATTTTTCAATTTTCAGCTTGTTCCGGATTGTTAAAGAGCAAATATCGCAAACGTGACCCGCAGGTCAGTTTTGCGATATTTTCTGGCGACGCCTTTCACTCATCACCGCAAATGGCGTCCCCTAGGGGATTCGAACCCCTGTTACCGCCGTGAAAGGGCGGTGTCCTGGGCCTCTAGACGAAGGGGACACTCGGTGTCGTCGTCAAGACGCGCTTGCTCTCGCATTTCATCAGACAATCTGTGTGAGCACTTCGAAGGAAAGTATCAGCTGGTAAGGAGGTGATCCAACCGCAGGTTCCCCTACGGTTACCTTGTTACGACTTCACCCCAGTCATGAATCACAAAGTGGT
>NZ_MRUL01000006.1 GCF_002006995.1 Izhakiella australiensis
AGACTTGATACATCAAATAGTTTTGCGATATCAATCCTGCGAGTGCCCACACAGATTGTCTGATAAATTGTTAAAGAGCGTGCGACGCGGCGTGCAGCCTGCTGTCGCGAGGTGGCGTATATTACGCACCACCGCTGAAGAGTCAAGAATTTTTTCCTTAATCTTCATCAGAAAATGAATCACTTCACTCTCCTGCCAACCCGGCCAGCGTTGCCGCTGTACCCTGTCAGTGGAGGCGCATTATAGGGGGGAATTTTTATAGCGCAAGCGTAAAGTTCAACTTTATTTGCCGTCCGCTGAAAATTAGAGCAAACCCGGCGGTTTTAGCCCTGACGAATGCGGGCAGGCAAATCAGCAAGGCTTTCAATCACCCAGTCAGCAGCAGCCTGCGACTCCGCCGTCACCGGCTTGCCGGTACGCACCAGCGCTTTTTTACCCACGCCTGCCGCTGCTGCCGCCTGCATATCTTCAAGCTTGTCACCCACCATAATGGAACGGGCCATATCAATCCTGAGATATTTTTGTGCATCGAGCAGCATACCCGGCTGCGGCTTACGGCAGTTACACGCCTGGCGAAACGCGTCAATGCTGCCTTGCGGATGATGCGGACAATAATAGATACCATCGAGATCCACATCGCGATCGGCTAATGACCAGTCCATCCACTCGGTAAGCTGCGCGAAATCCTCCTCGCTGAACATACCGCGAGCGATGCCGGACTGATTGGTGACCAGCACCAGTAAATAGCCCATTTCTTTGAGTTCGCGCAGGGCTTCGATCGCACCATCAATAAACTCAAAGTTATCTATCTCATAGACATAGCCGTGATCGACATTAAGGGTGCCATCACGATCCAGAAATATTGCGGGTAGAAGATCGGCCACGTAGAAACTCCTGCTACAAAAGATGGCGCAAAGTATCGCATGATTACATATAAAGAGAGAATGCCAGTTTGATTAACTTCGATTGATTTAGACGTCTGGATACCTTACCATCCAGACCACAACGTTATTTTATCGCCAAAGATATCCGAATATAGCGGATGAATTTTTTTAGATTGCACATATAAGCTAATGATTAAACTGTCGAATATTACCAAAGTCTTCCAGCAGGGAGCGCGGCGCATTACGGCGCTGGCCGATGTTAGCCTGCACGTACCCGCTGGACAAATTTACGGGGTTATCGGTGCGTCGGGCGCCGGAAAAAGCACCCTGATTCGCTGCGTGAACCTGCTGGAGCGGCCGACGTCCGGCAGCGTTACGGTTGACGGCGTTGAGCTCACCCACCTTTCAGAAGGCAAACTGATCCAGGCGCGTCGCCAGATCGGTATGATATTTCAACACTTTAATTTACTTAACTCCCGCACGGTGTTTGGTAACGTCGCTCTGCCGCTGGAGCTGGATAACACGCCGCGCGCCGAGATCAAACGACGCGTCACTGAACTGCTGGATCTGGTTGGCCTGGCCGATAAAAAAGACGTCTGGCCGGCAAACCTTTCCGGCGGACAAAAGCAGCGCGTCGCCATTGCGCGCGCGCTGGCAAGCGATCCGAAGGTTCTGCTGTGCGATGAAGCCACCAGCGCCCTTGACCCGGCGACCACGCGCTCTATTCTTGAACTACTGAAAGATATTAATCGGCGCCTCGGGCTGACCATTTTGCTGATTACCCATGAAATGGACGTCGTTAAGCGTATTTGCGATCGGGTCGCCGTTATCAGCGACGGACAGCTGATCGAACAGGACAGCGTTAGCGAAGTGTTTTCTCATCCGAAAACCCCGCTGGCCCAGCAATTTATCCGCTCCACGCTGCACCTCGATATTCCGGACGATTACATCCAGCGTATGAAAGCGGAAAAAGGCCCGGACCTGATGCCGCTACTGCAGCTGGAGTTTACCGGCCAGTCCGTCGACGCCCCGCTGCTTTCTCAAGCCGCGCGTCGTTTTAACGTTAACAACAACATTATCAGCGCGCAGATGGATTACGCCGGCGGCGTGAAATTCGGCATTATGCTGGCAGAAATTGATGGAGAAGACGATGACGTGGCAGCCGCGATCGCCTTCCTGCAGGAGCACCATGTGAAAGTAGAGGTTCTGGGCTATGTCTGAGGGAATGATTTGGATCCTGGTTCGGGGCCTGGGTGAAACCCTGACTATGACCTTCGTTTCGGGCTTTCTGGGTTTTGTCATTGGCCTGCCTTTTGGCGTATTGCTGTACGTCACCCGCCGCGGCCAGATAATGGAAAACGCAAAGCTGAATCGTATTACATCAATCATCGTTAATATTTTTCGCTCGATACCGTTCATCATTCTGCTGGTGTGGATGATCCCTTTCACCCGACTGGTGGTAGGCACATCGATTGGGCTGCAGGCAGTGATTGTTCCCCTTACCGTTGGGGCCGCGCCGTTTATCGCGCGCATGGTGGAAAACACCCTGCTGGAACTGCCAACCGGATTGATTGAAGCATCACGGGCAATGGGCGCCACGCCCCTGCAGATTATCCGCAAGGTGCTGCTACCTGAAGCCCTGCCCGGCCTGATTAATGCGGCGACCATCACCCTTATCACGCTGGTTGGCTATTCGGCTATGGGCGGTGCTGTAGGTGCGGGCGGTCTGGGGCAGATTGGCATTCAGTACGGCTACAATACTTATAACCCGCCGGTGATGAACACGGTTCTGATTCTGCTTATCATTCTGGTCTGGTTAATTCAGTTTTGTGGCGATCGCATTGTTCGTGCGGTCACTCACAAGTAACGTGAAACACAACACAGTAGATTATTGAGGAAGGGATATGTCTAAATTTAAAAAAGTTGCAGCTCTGGGTGCGTTAATTGGTGCGTTGGCAATCGCCGGCTGCGGTCAGAAAGAGAAAGATCCGAACCATATTAAAGTCGGCGTGATTACCGGCGCCGAACAGCAGGTTGCTGAGGTAGCGCAGAAGGTTGCCAAAGAAAAATATGGTCTTGATGTCGAGCTGGTCAGCTTTAACGATTATGTGCTGCCCAACGAAGCGCTGAGCAAAGGCGATATCGATGCGAACGCCTTCCAGCATAAGCCTTACCTGGATCAGCAAATCAAAGATCGCGGCTACAAGCTGGTTCCGGTCGGAAATACCTTCGTTTACCCTATCGCTGGCTACTCGAAAAAAATCAAATCCCTTGATGAACTGCAGGATGGCGCGCAGATCGCCATTCCCAATGACCCGACCAACCTCGGTCGCTCCCTGCTGCTGCTGCAGAAAGTGGGCCTGATCAAGCTGAAAGATGGCGTTGGCCTGCTGCCGACCGTACTGGACGTAGTTGACAATCCGAAACACCTTAAACTGGTGGAACTGGAAGCCCCTCAACTGCCGCGTTCACTTGACGATCAGCAGATCGCCCTGGCGGTTATCAATACCACCTATGCCAGCCAGATCGGCCTGACGCCAACCAAAGATGGTCTGTTTGTTGAGGACAAAGATTCTCCTTACGTGAACCTGATCGTTGCGCGTGAAGACAACAAAGACGCAGAGAATGTCAAAAAGTTTGTTCAGGCTTATCAGTCTGACGAAGTTAACGAAGCAGCTAACAAAATCTTTAACGGTGGTGCGGTTAAAGGCTGGTAATCTCTGGTAACAGCTGCACATTCGCTGCAGAAACTGAGCCAAACGTAAAAAGAGCGGGCCTGGCCCGCTCTGTTATTTTATGCTGTCTTCTTGTTATTTTTCCGATTGCTTGCTTCAATAACGCAACTTTTTAGAACATGAGGATTTTCCCATGCGCGCATTGCCACTCTGTCTGTTAGCGCTGATGCTGACGGGGTGTTCACTGCATAAATCCCCTGCACCGGTGAAGAGCAGGCCACTGTTTTCGCAGCCGGGAAGCCCTGTGCACAGTAAACCGGCCCCGCGCCCGCCTCAGGTGGCGATTTATACCGATGCAGCCGATCTGGTAAGCAAACCGTTTCGCGACCTTGGCGAAGTTTCCGGCGAGGATTGTCAAAGTTCCACCCAGGACTCCCCGGCCAATATCAATACCGCACGTAAGCGCATGCAAATCCGCGCCTCCACGATGAAAGCTAACGCGGTGCTGTTGCATAAGTGCGAAATTGTTACCACCACTTCCGGATGTTACCGCCAGGCGGTATGTCAGGGATCGGCGCTTAAAACGACCAAATGACGCGAATAAAGCCCAGGGTTCTCTGTAGCGACAGCTCCCCTCCACTTCAGGCAATGGCATGACGGCATTCTCTTTCCAGCCAATCGGCATTATTCACTCTCCGTGGAAAGAGAAGTTTGCCGTGCCGCGCCAGCCGGGCCTGATCGCTGACGGCGGCGGAACGCTGGAGCTGTTGCCGCCCTATAATCAACCAGAAGCTGTACGAGGCCTGGAGTCCTTCAGCCATCTCTGGCTATTATTTATTTTTCATCAGACGCAGCAGGCTGGCTGGCGACCAACCGTGCGCCCTCCTCGCCTCGGCGGCAATACGCGCATGGGCGTATTCGCTACGCGCTCAACGTTTCGCCCTAACCCGATCGGAATGTCGCTGGTGGCGTTAAAGCGCGTTGAAATCGAGGGCGGCAACGTGAAATTGCAGCTGGGCAGCCTCGATCTGATCGACGGTACGCCGGTGGTGGATATTAAACCTTACCTGCCGTTTGCCGAAGCGCTGCCGGATGCCCAGGCCGGTTTTGCTCAGCAGGCGCCCGCAGCCATGATGCCGGTCAGCTTTTCCGCCCGCGCCCTCGAGCAAATTGCCGGCCAGTGTCAGCGCTATCCCGACCTCAGGCGTTTTATTACGCAAGTACTGGCTCAGGATCCGCGTCCGGCCTACCGTAAAGGTGCCGAAGCCGGGCGCGAATACGCAGCCTGGCTGCTCGACTTTAACGTCCGCTGGCGCATTACCGACTCGGGAACGGAAGTTATTGCGGTCGATCCGCGCTAATTTATGTCACATACTCTTTTTGCATACTGCACACGCTGGTAAACTAGCCCCCACTCTTTTTTCGATTGTCTGACGTCGATATTTTCCGCATAACTGGAACCGTAACCCATGCGCACTACTCAATACCTGCTCTCCACGCTGAAGGAGACTCCCGCTGATGCCGAAGTGATCAGCCACCAGCTGATGCTACGCGCTGGCATGATCCGCAAACTTGCTTCTGGCCTGTATACCTGGTTACCAACCGGTCTGCGCGTGCTGAAAAAAGTTGAGAATATCGTACGTGAAGAGATGAACAACGCCGGGGCGATCGAAATTTCCATGCCGGTGGTGCAGCCAGCCGATCTGTGGCAGGAGAGTGGACGCTGGGAGCAATACGGTCCTGAGCTGCTGCGCTTCGTTGACCGCGGTGAACGTCCGTTCGTGTTAGGGCCAACGCATGAAGAGGTCATCACCGACCTGATCAGAAATGAACTAAGCTCTTACAAGCAGCTGCCGATTAATTTGTTCCAGATCCAGACCAAGTTCCGTGACGAAGTGCGCCCGCGCTTTGGCGTCATGCGCTCACGCGAATTTATTATGAAAGATGCTTATTCATTTCATACCACGCAGGAATCGCTCCAGCAAACCTATGAGGTGATGTACCGCGCCTATAGCCAGAGTTTCAGCCGTATGGGGCTGGATTTCCGCGCGGTGCAGGCCGATACCGGCTCTATTGGCGGCAGTGCCTCCCATGAATTTCAGGTGCTGGCACAAAGCGGCGAAGATGCCATCGTCTTTTCTACCGCGTCAGACTATGCAGCGAATATTGAGCTGGCAGAAGCCGTTGCCCCGCAGGCAGAGCGTGCGGCGCCGGCACAGGCGCTGAGTCAAATCGACACGCCTGATACCAAAACTATTGCCGATCTGGTCGCTCGCTTTAACCTGCCGATTGAAAAAACCATCAAAACGCTGATGGTGAAAGCTACGCCGGAGAGCGGTCATACGCTGGTCGCGCTGCTGGTGCGCGGCGACCATGAGCTGAATGAAGTGAAAGCGGAGAAAATTGATATCGTTGCCGCGCCGCTAACCTTTGCCAGCGAAGCGGAAATTCGCGCCCTGGTGAGTGCCGGTCCCGGCTCACTGGGTCCGGTTGGTTTAAACCTGCCGGTTGTGGCAGACCGTTCCGTGGCGGTAATGAGCGACTTCAGCGCAGGCGCCAATATTGACGGCAAGCATTATGTCGGCATCAACTGGCAGCGCGATCTGCCGCTGCCGCAGGTAGCCGACATTCGCAGCGTGGTAGAAGGCGACATCAGCCCGGATGGTCAGGGTACACTGCTGATCAAACGCGGTATCGAGGTGGGTCATATCTTCCAGCTGGGAACCAAGTATTCCGACGCGCTGAAGGCCTCAGTACAGGGTGAAGATGGCCGCAATCAGGTGATGACCATGGGCTGCTACGGCATTGGCATTACCCGGGTAGTTGCCGCCGCTATCGAACAAAATCACGACGAACGCGGCATTATCTGGACTGAAGCCCTGGCGCCGTTCAACGTGGCGATTCTGCCGATGAACATGCACAAGTCCTTCCGGGTGAAAGAAGCGGCGGAAGACCTCTATGCCAGGCTGCGTGCTCAGGGCATTGACGTGATTCTCGACGATCGCAAAGAGCGCCCCGGCGTGATGTTCGCCGATATGGAACTGATCGGCGTACCGCATACGGTCGTCATCGGCGATCGCAATCTCGACAACGACGAAGTTGAATATAAGCATCGTCGTGAAGGTGAGAAGAAGATGATCAAAGCCGACCAAATCGTCGACCTGCTGGTGAAAGCGATCAAAGGCTGAGCAAACGGCTACGGTCAGGTAGAAATAACCCCGCTGCGGCGGGGTTTCTTTTTGCCTGAGCTGACGGGCATGCCCTGTCGCTTACGGCGGCTATTCTGAAATTTTACGCACGCGCCCGCGCAGCGATTTGGTCTGCGACTTCTGCGCTTTGCCTTCCAGCCGACGCTTCTTTGACGCCAATGTCGGGCGCGTGGCTCGCCTGGCCTTTTCTACCCGGGTTAAATCACGAATCAGACTTTCAAGTCGCTGCAGCGCGTCCTGCCGGTTCAGCTCCTGGCTTCGATGCTGCTGAGCCTTAATTACGATCATCCCGTCCTGGGTAATCAGGTGATGACTGGCGGCAAGCAGTCGCGACTTATAAAAATCGGGCAGCGTTGACGCGCGGATATCAAAACGCAGATGCACCGCCGTGGCATTCTTATTGACATGTTGCCCGCCGGCGCCCTGTGCGCGGATCGCCGTTATCTCGATCTCATCACTATGAATAACGGCGCTGCGCGACAGCACGATCATGTTAATTCACCTTCTATCAGCCAGTCTGTGAGCTTTATTTCCGCATGGCGTTCGGCATCAGAAAGCCAGATGATACCATCCTGAAGCGTTGCCTGTAGCGACATCGAGCGCGCAGCAAAAGAAACCAGCGTAGCTAACTGCTGATCATCAATATAGCGCACGCTCAGATTCGCCAGACGAGCCAGCTTATCACGCTGCTGCGGCCACCAGACGGCCGCGGCCCGCGAGCTGTATACATACAAGTAAACGCGCCCGGCGCGCGCGCTGGCTTTTTTCATTCTCTTTTCGTCAGGCAATCCCAGATCGATCCACTGTTCAATTTGCTGACTATCGCTCAGTAACCAGAGTTCGGGTTCATCATCCGCGCAGAGGCCGCGGGTAAACTGCAGCCGCTCGTCAGCATGGCAGATCCACGCCAGCAGGCGTAGCATCATCCTTTCTTCCGTTTCCGATGGATGCCTCGCAAGGGTTAACGAAACATCTAGAAAACGGTTACGATCCATATCAGCAACGTTTAGCTGGGCTTTATAGATTGTCGCTTTCAGCGCCATAGAGATCCCTAAATGAAGTCAGGTAGCAAGACCCGGAATCATATAGCAAAATCACCGCTGCCGGGCTGATTTCGCGTTAAAGCCTGTGCTATAGTCGCCGGAGCACCATAGAAAACTCTGCAAGGGGGTGCAAATGCAACAGTATTGTGAATTAATTCGTCGCACCTACAGTGAAATCGCCAGCGGCGACCTGGGCTATATCCCGGACGCGCTGGGATGTGCTCTCAAAGCGCTTAATGAGGTAGCGGCAAATAGTGAGCTACACTTTTCCATCAGGGAACAGGCAGCTTATGCTGCTGCAAACTTATTGGTGAGCGATTATGTTGACGAAAGAATATAAACCCATCAATTGTGATGATTACGACCATCTCGAACTCGCCTGTCAGAAAGGTTGGACCCTGGTTCTGGAGTTAAAAAGCGGTGAGCAGCTGAAGGCGAAAGCCCTTGATATGGTATCCCGTAAAAAGGTGGAATATCTGGCTATCGATCTTTCCGGCGAAATCCGTGAATTACGTCTGGATCACATTGCCAGCTTTAGCCATCCGGAGCTTGGCACCGTGGTGGTCAGCGAGGACGATTAACCTTTCAGGGCGACCGCTGAGGTCGCCCCAACCTGCCTTTACATCTCCCGATACTTCCCCGATTTTTATGGCTTCAGACTGGCATAGTATGCCGCCAGGTTTGCCATATCCTCATCGCTCAGCCCGGCAACAAACGCCTTCATTACCTCCGCCTGACCGCCGCTGCGCCCACCGTTTTTATACGCCAGCAACGCCTGCAGCAGATAGCCTTCTTTTTGCCCGGCAAGGTCAGGATATACCGCCGCCGTTGCTTTGCCATTCGCGCCGTGACAGGCGCGACAGGCGGCTGACTTTTCCTCGCCCGCCTGCGGATTTCCGGCAGCCAGCGCAACCTCGCTTATCAGCATTGATAGCAGCACTATCATCCATATTGCTTTACTCATGCTTGCACCCCGGCGTCGCTGCGCTGCCAGTGAAGGCGCCAGCGGTGCAGGTTATCTGCGTTGCTTTGTCCCTCGCGGGTGATGAAAACCCCCAGAGCCGCAATCAGCGTCTCGTTGTAAAAAATCATCGGCGTACGGGTTCGCTGCCAGGGCGGTATGCCGTGTTCCTGCCACAGCTTTTTAATTGCTCTTTTGCCGCTGCGACCAACAATATAGAACTCGCCCTCAGCGCGAAAACGCACCGAGACGTGCTCATCAACGTGCGGCGCCCGGATCTGCCAGTGGCCATAGTCAGAAATCGCTAATGACCCCAGCCCGGCAGGCAGCGTCAGTAAGCCATAGGGCGGCAGCCAGCTGACGCTCTCCGGCTGCGCCGTTTCAGCAGCAGAATGCAGCCATAAACGCTGACGGTAGCGGCGGATGACCTGTTTCCCCCAGCGCAAACGCGGCGCGGCATCTTCACGACTGAGCACCACCTCCTGCCACAGACGCTGTAACACCTCTCTTGACGGCATATCTCCCTGCTGAGATGCGATCCAGCGGCGCAGCAGCGCAAAGCGCTGAAGCTGGCTCATCGCATGCAAAGATTGCGTATCGAAGCTGCCATCCGGCTGAATACAGGCGGCAAGCTGGGGCGCCAGCAGCTCGTCAAGTAGCGCCTCCTGCTCACCACACAGCGTCGCTGAACGCGCCGTCATGGCGGAAAAATGCGGCCAGCGAGCTTCAAGTTCGGGAATGACCTGCCGACGCAGAAAGTTGCGATCGTAGCGGCAGTCCTGATTGCTTTCATCTTCAATCCAGCGCAGCTGATAGGCCTGCGCCCACTCTTCCAGTTCGCGACGCGTTTCCTGTAGCAGCGGACGCGCATGGGCTTTTTTCTGCCGGCGACGAAAGGCCGGCATTGCTGCCAGCCCGGCCGGTCCGCTGCCCCTTTTTAAGGCCAGCAAAAACGTCTCGCACTGATCGTTGAGATGCTGCGCCGTCAGCAGCAGCTCATCGTCCCGCTGGCGCTGACTTAAAGCATGATAGCGCGCCTGGCGCGCAGCGCCTTCAGTGCCCAGCTCGCTGTCGGCAGCCAGCTGCACGCGCACCACCTCACAAGCGACCTGCCAGCTTTGGCAGAGACTCTGGCAGTGCTCAGCCCAGTAATCTGCGTTATTACTCAGACCGTGATGTATATGAACAGCGCGTAGCTGCAATCCAGGTTGGTTTGAACGTAGCTGCACCAGACGATGTAATAACACCGTCGAGTCCAGCCCGCCACTAAAAGCCAGTAGTACGTGACGGTATCCCTGAATACAGCTGGAGAGCGAGGAGAGTGGTGACATACCGGATCCCTGTCTTAACCGTGAGGCGAAATCGCCCTGTCAATATCACGGCTATTCTACGCCTGATACAGCTCCAGCGGCAAACCGTCCGGATCGGTGAAAAAGGTGAAATGCTTACCGGTCAGCGGATCTACCCGCACCGGCTCGCAGCTCACGCCGCTGGCTTCAAGCTGCGCGCGCGCGCTGGCCACATCATCGACGCTGAACGCCAGATGACGCAGCCCCTGAGCTTCCGGCTGGGTGATGCGCGCGGGCGCTGCGGGAAAAGAGAAAAGCTCAATCAGATACTGCCCGTGCAGCGCCAGGTCGCCTTTCCATGAATCTCTGGCCTCGCGATAAACTTCGTCAAGCAGCGTGAAGCCGAGAATATCGCAGTAGAAAGCTTTACTGCGCGGATAGTCGCTGGCGATGATAGCAATATGATGCACCTGATTTAGTTTGAGCATAGCTTTTCCTCATGATAAACGACGCTATCCTCGCATAACGCCGCGCCGGGAAAAACCCGCCAAACGCAGAATCAGACAATGCCATCATCACGCAATACCCGAACCAGATAGCGACCATCCTCAGTTAAGGTTGCGCCATGGATATCGGTTTCAAACCCCGGGTAATGGACCCCAATGCTGCACAGCATCAGCAGAAAGTCGAGCACCGGGCGGCTGTCATGGGTGATGCGCTCACCCGGCATCACCACCGGCACGCCGGGCGGATAAGGCAGGATCATATTGGCGGAAACCCGCCCTTCCAGCTCGCCCAGCTCAATCGTCTCGACGTTGCCTTTCACCTGCTGTTGAAACATCTGATGCGGCGTCAGTACCATTTCCGGCAGGCGGGCAAAAGCCTGCAGCATTAATCGCGGCAGATCGTGCTGGCGGATCAGGCTATGGATACCGCGCGCCAGATCCTGAATGCGCATATGGCGATAAAAGTCCGGATCTTCGGCATACAGATCCGGCAGCATGTTCTTAATACGCAGATTGAGGTCGTAGGCTCGCTTAAACTCCGTCAGACCGCGCAGCAGCCCCATCGCCTTGGTTTTATCAATACCGATACTGAACAGGAACAGCAGGTTATAAGGGCCGGTTTTTTCCACCACCACCCCGCGCTGATCGAGATAGCGCGCCACCAGCGCCGCGGGTATCCCCTCTTGCGCCATCTCTCCTTGTTCACTCATTCCCGGCGTCAGGATGGTCACTTTAATCGGATCGAGATACATATGATCGGCGTCGGCATCGGCAAAGCCGTGCCAGTCCTCTTCGCCGGGCTGAATCGGCCAGCACATTGCCTCATCAATGCCATCGGGCTGCCAGATATCAAAAAACCAGCTGTCGGACTCTTCGCGCAGACGCTGAACCTCACGGCGGAAATGCAATGCCCGCTCAACCGAACGCGTAATCAACCGCCGGCCGGGGTTACCACGCAGCATCGCCGCCGCCGTCTCGATCGACGCGACAATCGGGTAGTTAGGCGAGGTAGTGGTATGCATCATATAGGCTTCATTAAAGGTCTGTTCATCATAATCACCTTTAATATGGATCAACGATGCCTGCGAAAAAGCAGCCAACAGCTTATGGGTGGATTGCGTTTCATAGATAACTTTGCCCGGAATACGCTCACCGCTCATACCACTTTTACCGGCGTAAATCGGGTGAAAATGGGTATAGGGCACCCAGGCCGAGTCAAAATGCAACGACGGCACATCCAGCGTCTCTTTGATGTACTGGGTGTTATAAAGCAGGCCATCATAAGTTGAATTAGTGATGACAGCATGCACCGGCCAGCTGGCGCGTGGCGTTTGGGCCACCTTCAGCGCAATGCTATCGCGGGTAAACTCGCGCTTAGCAATCCCTCCCAGAATGCCCAGCGCGTTACGCGTTGGCGTCAGCCAGATAGGAATGATGTCGCTCATCATCAACAAATGCGTCAGCGACTTATGGCAATTGCGATCCACCAATACCGTGCTGCCCGCTGGCGCGGCATACATGCCGACAATCTTATTCGACGTTGAAGTGCCATTAGTGACCATATAGCTCTGCTCGGCGCCAAAGGTGCGGGCAATATATTCCTCCGCTTCCAGATGCGGTCCGGAATGGTCGAGCAGCGATCCCAGTTCGGTAACCGAAATAGAAATATCTGCCTTCAAGGTATTAGCACCAAAAAAATCATAAAACAGCGTCCCTACCGGACTTTTCTGGTAAGCCGTACCGGCCATATGACCGGGGGTGCAAAAGGTGTATTTTCCTTCTTTCACATAGGTAAACAGCGCTTTGGTGAGTGGCGGGGTAATGCTATCGAGATATTCATCCGTGTACTGGCGGATACGTTGCGCAATATCTTCGGCTGCATTCAGCGCATATTCAAAAAACCACAGCGCCATACGCATCTCATTGATCGAAACGTCCAGCGAAGAGTGGGTGTTGATGAAAGCATAAAGCGGCAGGTATTCATTGAGCTGGTTAATTTCGCTGCACAGGTCGAGGCTATACTCATCCCAGTCGAATATCACACCGCAAACGCGCGGATTATGTTCGATCAGCGCCAGTAAATCAGCGGCGTCTCGCGGATAAATAGTCTGAAAACCCTGCACTTGCAGGGCGCTATCCAGCTCGCGGATAGGTTCATCTTTATAGTACGCCTGGTGTGGTCCCATAATGGCAAGGATGTTCATCATGTCTCCTGATCTTATGCTTTTGAGCTTTAAGCATAGTGAACAGGTTACGCTAGCGCGTTAATCTGCGGCTTAAAAACGCACAAGGCGTGTTTTTTTCGCCGGGCAACCCGCTGATAAACATCGCATAACCACGACAACGCCCCTCCCTGCCATCCTCAACGCCCCAGGCTAACCAATAAAAAAGGATCGCTAAGCGATCCTTTTTTCACTGGAAACGGCCGGGTAATCAATCAGGCATAGCCGTAATTCATCAGGCGCTGATAGCGGCGATTAAGCAGCTCTTCGGAACTCAGTACCTCAAGATCGGCCAGATCGGCCAGCAATTGCTCTTTAAGCGACTCGCCGATTTTAATCGGGTCGCGATGCGCACCGCCCAGCGGCTCCGGCACGATAGAGTCAATAAGCTTAAGCTCTTTCAGGCGAGAGGCGATGATGCCCATCGCTTCCGCCGCCAGCGGCGCTTTATCGGCGCTTTTCCACAGGATTGAAGCACATCCCTCCGGCGAAATAACCGAGTAGGTACTGTACTGCAACATATTGACTTTATCGCCAACGCCAATCGCCAGCGCGCCGCCAGAACCACCTTCACCAATTACGGTACAAATGACCGGCACCTTAAGACCGGACATTTCACGCAGGTTGCGCGCGATCGCCTCAGACTGACCGCGCTCCTCCGCGCCGACACCGGGATAGGCGCCAGGCGTATCGATAAAAGTAATTATGGGCAGCTTAAAGCGCTCGGCCAGCTCCATCAGGCGCAGCGCCTTACGGTAACCTTCCGGCGCCGGCATGCCGAAGTTGCGCCGAATTTTTTCTTTGGTTTCACGGCCCTTCTGATGACCAATAATCATCACCGGACGGTCGTCGAGGCGGGCAATTCCGCCCACAATGGCCTTGTCGTCAGCGTAGGCGCGATCGCCGGCCAGCTCATCAAAGTCGGTAAAAATATTACGGACATAGTCCAGCGTATAGGGCCGCAGTGGATGGCGCGCCAGCTGCGCAATTTGCCATGCGCCCAAATCGGAGAAGATTTTACGCGTCAGTTCGACGCTTTTTTCACGCAGGCGCGTGACTTCTTCATCCAGATTAAAATCCAGTTTTTCATCCTGACGGCTAACCGCTTTGAGGGAATCAATCTTCGCCTCCAGTTCTGCGATCGGCTGCTCGAAATCCAGGTAATTAAGACTCATAATGTTCCTGTTTTAATCAAACTCCAGTTCCACCTGCTCCGATCCTATCAGCGATCGTAAATCGTTCAACAGACGATCGCTGGGGGACACGCGCCAGGTTGCGCCAAAGCGTAACTTTGCGCGCGCATCCGTTCTCTGGTAATAGAGATGTACCGGGATCGTTCCTGAGCGATAAGGCTCAAGAGACTGACGGAGACGGTTTAATAGCTGGTCATCAATTTGCCTGTCCGTCAGCGAGATAGCAAGCCCACGCGCGTATTTTTCGCGGGCTTCGTCAATATCCATGACTTCACGGGCAGTCATTTTAAGACCGCCATTGTAGTCATCGAAGCTGACCTGTCCGCTGACGATCAGAATTTTATCCTTTTCCAGCAGCTGCTGGTATTTATCCAGCGCATCAGTAAACAGCATAATCTCCAGCCGACCGGAACGATCGTCAAGAGTACAGATACCAATGCGATTGCCGCGCTTGGTGACCATTACCCGCGCTGCCAGCACCAGGCCAGCGGCGACGGTAATTTTGCCACGCTCGGTCGGGTGCATATCTTTCAGACGCATGCCGCCGACATAGCGCTCAATTTCCTTCAGGTACTGATTTATCGGGTGGCCCGTTAAGTAAAGACCTAAAGTCTCACGTTCGCCATCCAGCTGCACCTGTTCCGGCCATGGCGTAATGCTGGCATAGGATTGCTCAACCTGCTCAGGCTCTTCTGCCAGTACGCCAAACATATCCGCCTGGCCTGTTGCCTCCGCTTTTGCATGCTGATCGGCCGCCTTCAGCGCATCGCCCAGCGCGCTCATTAATGCCGCCCGGTGCGGACCGAGACGGTCAAAAGCGCCGGACATGATCAATTTTTCCAGCACCCGGCGGTTAAGCTTTTTGGTGTCGGTACGGGCGCAGAGGTCGAACAGTTCACGGAAATATCCCCCCTGATTGCGCGCCTCAATAATCGCTTCAATCGGGCCTTCGCCCACGCCTTTAATCGCACCGATGCCATACACGATTTCACCTTCATCATTCACATGAAAATGATAAAGGCCGGAGTTGATATCCGGCGGCAGAATTTTTAGCCCCATCCGCCAGCATTCATCCACCAGACCGACAACCTTCTCGGTATTATCCATATCGGCGGTCATTACCGCCGCCATAAACTCAGCAGGATAATGCGCTTTCAGCCACAGCGTCTGATAAGAAACCAGCGCATAGGCGGCGGAGTGAGATTTGTTAAAACCATAGCCGGCAAACTTCTCTACCAGGTCGAAGATTTTCATCGACAACTCGCCGTTAACGCCCATCTTTTCTGCGCCATCCTGAAAGACAGAACGCTGCTTGGCCATCTCTTCCGGTTTCTTTTTACCCATCGCGCGACGCAGCATATCGGCGCCGCCAAGGGTATAGCCGGAGAGAACCTGGGCTATCTGCATCACCTGTTCCTGATACAGGATGATGCCGTAGGTTGGTTCAAGCACCGGCTTCAAGGTTTCGTGCTGCCACTGGATGTCCGGGTAGGAGATCTCCTCACGCCCGTGCTTACGGTCGATAAAGTTATCCACCATGCCGGATTGCAGCGGTCCGGGGCGAAACAGCGCCACCAGGGCTATCATATCTTCAAAACAGTCAGGCTTCAGACGTTTGATAAGATCTTTCATGCCGCGCGATTCAAGCTGGAAAACCGCCGTGGTTTCCGCCCGCTGCAGCATATCGAAGCTCTTTTTGTCTTCAAGCGGGATGGCCGTAATATCAATCGGCGCTTCACCGTGCTTCGCCCGTCGGGCGTTGATCATATCCAGCGCCCAGTTGATAATCGTCAAGGTACGCAGGCCGAGGAAGTCAAACTTCACTAAGCCGGCGTACTCCACGTCGTTTTTATCAAACTGCGTAACCGGATGATGTCCTTCTTCATCGCAATAAAGCGGGGCAAAATCGGTAATTTTCGTCGGCGCGATAACAACCCCGCCGGCGTGCTTACCGGCATTTCGCGTCACGCCTTCCAGCTTGCGCGCCATATCGATCAGCGCTTTGACCTCTTCGTCTGCCTCATAAATTTCCGGCAGCTGCGGTTCGGCTTCAAAGGCTTTAGCCAGCGTCATGCCCGGATCGGGCGGCACCAGCTTAGAAATGCGATCAACAAAACCATAGGGATGGCCCAGCACGCGGCCAACGTCGCGGATAACCGCTTTGGCCGCCATCGTACCGAAAGTAATGATCTGCGACACCGCGTCGCGGCCATACATATCAGCAACGTGTTCAATAACCTGGTCGCGCTTCTCCATGCAGAAGTCAACGTCAAAGTCAGGCATTGAAACGCGCTCAGGATTGAGGAAACGTTCGAACAGCAGGTCAAACTCCAGCGGATCGAGGTCGGTAATTTTCAGCGCATAAGCGACCAGCGAGCCAGCGCCGGAGCCGCGCCCCGGTCCGACGGGGATGCCGTTATCCTTTGACCACTGGATAAACTCCATTACGATCAGAAAGTAGCCCGGAAAACCCATCTGGTTAATAACGCCCAGTTCAACCTCAAGGCGTTCGTCATAGGGCGGCCGCTTCTGCGCCCGCTCCGCCTCATCCGGATAAAGGAATTCCAGGCGCTCTTCCAGCCCCTCCTGCGATTTTTTCACCAGAAAATCTTCGGTGGAGAGATCGCCGGTGGGAAATTGCGGCAGGAAATATTCGCCAAGCCGCACGGTAACGTTACATCGCTTAGCAATTTCCACGCTGTTAGCCAGCGCTTCCGGGATGTCGGCAAACAGCTCACACATCTCCTGTTCGCTGCGCAGATATTGCTGAGCGCTGTAATTACGCGGACGTTTGGGATCGTCGAGGGTAAAGCCGTCATGGATCGCGACGCGAATCTCATGGGCATCGAAGTCCGTCTCTTCCAGGAAGCAGACCTCGTTGGTTGCCACCACCGGGATACCCTGCTCAATGGCCAGGTCCACCGCCGCGTGCAGATAAGTTTCTTCATCAGCGCGGCCGGTACGGATCAGTTCGAGGTAATAGCAGCCGTCAAAATGCTGCTGATAAAACGTCAGACATTCATGGACCAGGGCCGTATTGCCACGAATAATCATCTTACCGACATCGCCGCCGCGTCCGCCGGACAGCAAAATAATCCCCTCGCGATGCTCCACCAGCCAGTCGCGATCGATGATCGGCCCTTCTGCGCCATAGCCGCGCTGATAGGCGCGTGAAATAAGCAGCGTAAGATTCTGATAGCCGACGTTGTTCGCCGCCAGTACCGTCAGCTGAGCAAGCTCATCGCCCATCACCTCGCTGCGCACCAGGAAATCCGCGCCGATTATCGGCTTCATTCCCAGCCCGTGGGCGCCGCCATAGAACTTCACCAGCCCGCACAGGTTGGTGAAATCGGTGATCGCAATGGCCGGCATGCCAAGCGATGACGCCTTCTTAATCAACGGCCCGGTTTTCGCCAGACCGTCAATCATTGAGTAGTCGCTGTGAACGCGCAGATGAATAAAACGAGGTTCAGCCATTTTCTACCGTTACCAGTATTAAAGGAGATTACAAACCGGACAGCGCGGCGGCGGCACGCACCTGTGCATCCAGCAGCGCATTACGTACCGGGGCAAAGCTACGACGATGATGCGACGTTGCCCCGTGCTGCGTCAACCGTTCCAGATGAAGCGCGGTTGGATAACCCTTGTGCTGAGCGAAACCATACTCAGGAAACAGCACATCCAGCTCGGCCATTTCACGGTCGCGCGTCACCTTCGCCAGAATAGAAGCCGCGCTAATCTCGGCGACCAGACTGTCGCCTTTCACTACCGCCTGAGAAGGAACCGGCAGCACCGGGCAGCGGTTACCATCAATTAACACCAGGTCCGGCGTGAGCGACAGCCCGGCAACCGCACGCTGCATCGCCAGCATGGTCGCGTGCAGAATATTAAGACGGTCAATCTCATCAGGCTCGGCCCGGCCGAGGCTCCAGCTGAGCGCCTTATCCTTAATTTCATCATAGAGCGCCAGACGGCGCTTTTCCGAGAGTTTTTTCGAGTCGGCAAGGCCGACAATGGGACGGGCAGGATCGAGGATCACCGCCGCGGTGACTACCGCTCCGACCAACGGCCCGCGCCCGACTTCATCTACGCCAGCAATACGGGACGCCTGCGGATAAACAAAGGGATTCATTGGCAAAGCTCCAGCACAGCTTCAGCGGCCTGCTCATCGGCATTCCAGCGGATCTGCTGATGTAATTCAGTAAAGGTAGCAATCAGATTATCGCGCGTTTCACCGGCTGTCAGCAGCGGCCTCAGGGCGTCCGCCAGACGTTCAGGCTGGCACTCCTGCTGTAGCAGCTCTTTTACCAGCTCGCGGCCCGCCAGTAAATTAGGCAGGGAAACCCAGTCGGTTTTAACCAGCCGCTTCGCCAGCCAGAAAGTGAAGGGCTTCATACGGTAGCCGACCACCATCGGGCATTTTGCCAGCATGCATTCAAGGGCCGCAGTGCCGGACGCAAGGATCGCCGCATCGCTGGCAATCATTGCCTGGCGCCCTTTACCGTCAAGCAAATGCACGTGCAGCTCCGGCGCAACCTCAGATTTAATTTTTTCGAACTGCTCGCGACGGCGCGGATTAACCAGCGGAACCAGAATTTCCAGTTCACCTACCTGCTGGCGCAATATTGCCGCCGCTTTAAGAAAATCGGCGCTGAGCATTTCCACTTCCGCGCTGCGACTTCCTGGCAGCAGCGCCAGGCAGCGTGCATCGGCAGCAATGCCTAATTCATCACGCGCGGCCAGCTTATCAGGTTGCAATGGCATCGCGTCCGCCATGGTGTGGCCGATAAAGCGACAGGGGACGTTAAAACGGTCGTAAAAGGCTTTTTCAAACGGCAAAAAGGCCAACACCAGATCGGTAGAGCGGCCAATTTTGAACACGCGCTTTTGCCGCCAGGCCCACACGGAGGGGCTGACATAGTGAACGGTGCGAATACCGCGCCGCTTCAGTCGACCTTCCAGGGTAATATTAAAATCCGGCGCATCGATGCCCACGAAAACGTCGGGTTGCAGTTCAGTAAAACGACGCAGTAGATCACGCCGGATGTGCAGCAAACGCGACAGCCTGCCAAGCACTTCGACGATCCCCATCACCGCCAGCTCTTCCATCTCATACCAGGCCTCGCAGCCTTCCGCCTGCATCAGCGGACCGGCTACGCCAACAAAACGCGCATTGGGATGACGGGCTTTCAGCGCCCGGATTAAGCCAGCGCCAAGAATATCGCCGGAGGTTTCTCCGGCGACGAGGGCAAACGTTAGCGGCTGCACTGACATAGCTTTAGCGGATCAGGCCACGCGTGGAACGGGCAAAGAAATCGTAGAAGGGCTGCACTTCTGGATGCGCTTTCGCGATCTCCGCAATTTCCGGTTTCGCTTCATCCAGTGATTTCCCGCTGCGGTAAAGCACTTTATAGGCATTACGGATAGCGTGGAGCGCCTCTTTATTGTAACCGCGACGCTGCAAGCCAACCAGATTGATGCCGAAAGGCGTGGCGTGGTTACCCTGGGCGATAATGAAAGGCGGCACGTCCTGCGCAACGCCGGAACAGCCGCCGACCATCACGTGCGCGCCAATGATACAGAACTGATGTACCGCCGTCATACCGCCGATAATAGCGTAGTCATCGATCGTAACATGACCACCCAGCGTGGCATTATTCGCCAGAATACAGTGGTCGCCGACGATGCAGTCGTGCGCTATATGGGCATTAACCATCAGCAGGTTATCGCTACCTACTTTGGTCAGCCCATCAGCCTGAGCCGTACCGCGGTGGATAGTAACGCTTTCGCGAATGCTATTGCGGTCGCCAATCTCAACCCGCGTTGGCTCACCGGCATATTTCAGGTCCTGATTCACTTCCCCAATGGTGGCAAACTGGTAAATAGTGTTGTCTTTACCAATTTTGCTGTGACCGTTGATCACGACATGGGATTTCAGCACCGTGCCTTCGCCGATTTCAACATCGGCGCCAATAAAACAAAACGGGCCAATATGCACGCGAGCGCCAATAACGGCGCCCTCTTCAACAACAGAACTTGGATGGATGACGGCGGTTTTATCAATCACAGAGTTAGGCCTCCCGGCTGCGGGCGCACATCATGGTAGCTTCACAAACAATTTTTCCGTCGACGGTAGCAACGCCTTTAAAGCGCGTCAGGCCGCGGCGGGTTTTCTCAAACGTGACTTCCATGATCATCTGATCGCCAGGCACGACCGGGCGCTTAAAGCGCGCTTCATCAATACCAGCAAAATAGTAGAGCTCGCCCGGCTCCAGCTTGCCAACGCTTTTAAACGCCAGTATGCCAGTGGCCTGGGCCATCGCTTCAAGGATCAACACGCCGGGTAAAATGGGTTTGCCAGGAAAATGCCCCTGGAAAAACGGCTCGTTGACAGAAACATTTTTAACCGCACGCAGATATTTGTGCTCTTCGAACTCAAGAACGCGATCGACCAGCAAAAAAGGGTAACGATGCGGAAGCAGTTCAATAATCTCTTCAATTTTCAGAGTATGCGTTTCAGTAGTCAAAATACTCTTCCTGTCCTAAAAAATCTGATGGCATCAATAACACGGCCTGCAACGGCTTATCGCCAGCAGGCCGCAAATCAGTTTCCATATGCCTGGCTTCCTTACCTCTGTAAAGAAGTTTTGAAGCCGGTCAGTGCGGGATGAATAAATGCTCAGTCTTTGCCGACTTTACGCTCAACGGCTTTCAGCCGTTTGCTCATATCATCAATATTCATTACCAGCGCTGCCGTTTTACGCCAGGTTTTATTGGGTTGTAATGGAATACCGGAGGAGTATACCCCAGGTTCGGTAATTGGTCTCATGACCATTCCCATTCCCGTGACCGTTACCTTATCGCAAATTTCCATGTGACCGTTAATAACGCTTGCCCCACCGATCATGCAGTAACGACCAATCTTCAGGCTGCCCGCCATAATGACGCCGCCCGCAACGGCGGTATTGTCGCCAATAATGACGTTATGCGCAATCTGACACTGGTTATCAATAATAACACCATTACCAATAAGGGTGTTATCCAACGCGCCGCGATCGATAGTGGTGCAGGCGCCAATCTCAACCCGGTCGCCAATCACTACCGTGCCAAGCTGTGGTATTTTTATCCAGTTACCGCGATCGTTAGCATAACCGAAACCATCGGCGCCAATCACCGTACCTGACTGCACCAGGCAATCGCTGCCCAGCTGAACTTCGTGATAAATCGTGACGTTAGCCCACAGTTTTGTACCCGCGCCAATGCGCGCCTTTTTACCAACAAAGCAGCCGGGGCCAATCACCACGTTATCTCCCAGCTCAACGCCAGACTCAATAACGGCGTTGGCGCCCACAGCGATGTTTTTACCCAGCTTCGCGCTGGGGTCGATAACGGCGCTGGGCGCGATGCTGTCAGCAGGCTTCGGGGTGGTATCCAGAATTTGCGCCATTCGGGCAAAAGTCAGATAGGGATTTTTCACCACCAGCGCTGCGCTGCGGCACCACGGCAGATCGGCTTCCGTCAGCACCACGGCTGAAGCAAGGCAATCAGCCAGCTGCTCACGGTAACGACTGTTGGAAAGAAAGGTTATCTGGCCGGATTGGGCGGATTGCATAGAAGCAATGCCGGAGATGGCAAGACTGCCATCTCCGTGCAATTCTGCATCCAACTGCTGGGCTAAATCAGCCAGTCGAATTGAAGACATGTATTATTTAACCTGTTTCAGGACGTCAGCAGTAATATCTTTAGATTTGGCTGAGTAAGCTACCGCGTTGGAATCGATAACTACATCATAGCCTTCGCTGTCCGCGACTTTCTGAACAGCATCCTGGATACGGCTCAGCAGCTTGTTGCGCTCTTCCATCTGGCGACGGCGATTATCCTGCTCAAATGCCTGAGCTTTAGTGGAAAAGGTTTCGCGCTCAGCCATAACCTGTTTTTCCATGCGGCTACGTTCAGAAGCCTTCATGGTTGAACCGTCGCGCTGCAGTCTCTGCATTTTGGTCTGCAGATCGCGTTCCATACCCTGAAGTTCGGTAGCACGGCTTTTGAATTCAGTTTCAAGCTGCTTCGCAACCGTAGCACGTTGCGGTAACTGTTGGAAAATGCTGGAAACGTTCACCACTGCAATTTTATCAGCGGCCTGCGCACCAGCGGAAGCCGCCAGAGCAATACCCAGACCTGCGGCACACAACAACTTTTTCACTATAAACTCCTTACCTCAACGTTTGTGTCAACGACACAGTTTTGCCTGGAATAGCCGGCCAGTCTGTGCTAGCCGTCGGTTTCTCAGGCGATACTCGCAAATAGTGCATCCATGCTAAGCCGCATTACCAGGTTTTACCAATGTTAAACTGGAATTGCTCAGCTCTGTCCCCTTCGTATTTCTTGAACGGCTGTGCGTAGGAGAACACCAGCGGTCCAAGCGGAGACATCCATTGCAAGGACAGACCCGCAGACATGCGAATATTGCCCGGGTCGCTATAGTCAGGAATACCCGCGTTGCGCGTTGCGTCCGTATTCTGCCACTTGGTATCCCAAACGGTACCGGCATCAACGAATAAAGAAGTACGCACTGAGTTGGCATATTTCTCACTCAGGAACGGCGTAGGCGTAATCAGCTCAAGGCTGGCCACCGCCATCGCATTACCGCCAACTGCATCGTCAGATTCACACACCGGATTGCTGCCTGAGCAGTTATCCGAGTTGACGTTGTAGTAAGCCGCTTTTGGCCCAATGGTATTGGAGCGGAAGCCGCGAACGGTGCTGGAACCACCGGCATAGAAGTTCTCATAGAATGGCAGTTCTTTATTGCCTAATCCGCCGCCATAGCCAAGACGACCGCGTCCCAACAGCACCCAGGTACGATCCTGGTTGATTGGCATGTACTGCTGAGAATCCAGCGTCAGCTTGTAGAAGCTGTTATCCGAGCCTGGAATCGTTATTTTGCCGTTCAGGTTGGTACGGTTACCCGCCGTCGGGAAGAAGCCGCGATCGAGATTGTTATACGTCCAGCCGTAGTTAAAGGTGAAGTCATCGGCGGAATAGCTGCCACGGTCATTCAACGGCTGATGGTGACCAACGGAGTCCAGATAGCGCCACATGGCGATCTGCGGCTGCATGTTGGACAGGTCGTTATGCACGTAGCCCAGACCCACGCGCAGCGTGTTGTTTTCGTTGATCGGGAAGCCAAGCGTTCCGTCTAAACCATAGCTTTTGTTGGTGTAGTCGGAGAGGTCGGCATCGTTTGCTTTAAAATCGTTATAAAACAGGCGACCACCCAGGCTGACGCCATCGACCGTGAAGTACGGGTCGGTCAAGGCGAATTCAGCGTAGGTCTGATAGTCGTTTTTGGTACCACTCAGACTGACGGTGTTACCGGTGCCCATCCAGTTTTCCTGGGAGACGCCGACCTGGAAGCTCACGCCGCTTTCCGTACCGTAGCCAACACCGAAGTTGAAGGTACCGGTGTTACGCTCTTTTACCTTATAAACCACGTCAACCTGGTCGGTGGTTCCCGGCACACGTTCGGTTTCCACGTTTACCGTCTCAAAATAGCCAAGGCGGTTCAGGCGCTCTTTACCCTGCTCGACCAGGTTGCTTCCCAGCCAGGAACCTTCCATCTGGCGCATTTCACGACGCAGAACCTGATCTTCGGACGTATCGTTACCTTCAAAGCGCACTTTACGCACGTAGAAGCGATTTCCGGCATCAACGCTGACGTGCAGCTTCACCGTTTTGTTGGCATCATCAATTTCTGGCTGAGTGGCAACGCGTGGATAGGCATAGCCGTAGCGTCCCAGCAGTTTCTTGATGTCGTCCTCCATTTTGGTGACCTTCGCACCGTTATAGAGTTCGCCAGGTTGGATGTGCGCCAGCGCTTCAATTTCCGCCGAGTGGCCGGCCATACTGCCGTTTACCACGCTGCCGGAGATCTTGTACTGATCGCCTTCCGTCACGTTAATCGTGATGTAGATGCCCTTTTTATCAGGCGTAAGGCTGACCTGGGTTGAATCGATATTGAAACGGGCATAGCCGCGGTCAAGATAGAAGCTACGCAGCGTTTCAAGGTCGCCGGCCAGCTTCTGCTTTTCATATTTACGGTTGCCGACCAGGTTCCACCACGGCACCTCATCACGCAGCTGGAAGCGTGAAATTAATTCGTCTGAGCTGAATGCCTTGTTACCGACGATGTTGATCTGCTGAATTTTTGCAGACACGCCCTCGGTGAATACCAGCTTAAGATCGACACGATTACGCGGCAGCGGCGTTACTACGGCTTTAACGTTGGCGCTATACTTACCAACGCTGTAATAGAAATCTTCCAGCCCTTTTTCAATGGCGGAAAGCGTGGTGCGATCCAGAGCTTCACCAACGCGCACGCCCGAAGCTTCCAGATTCTGCTTGAGCTGTTCGTCTTTCACCGCTTTGTTGCCGGAGAATGTAATGCTGGCAATGGTGGGACGTTCTTTGACCTGGACAATCAGCGTATCGCCATCACGCAATACCTGAACGTCTTCAAAGTTCCCGGTCGCGAATAAGGATCGAATGATATTACTGATATCATCGTCGGTGACCGTATCGCCGACACGCACGGGCATACTTAGCAATGCCGCACCGACGGCGACTCGCTGTAAGCCTTCGAAATGAATATCCTTCACTACGAAGTTATCAGCACCGTATACGGTAGCGCTGCTAAACAGCAGCGACGCTATGAGCAACTTTTTCATCGCCATCGTTGTTATGCATTCTTCCTAACTGGTTCCACAGCTGCCTGGTCAAACCGGGTATACAGGGCTACCCCTGCTACAGAGACCGCAGCTAACATCGTCAGCCGCAATCCGGTCTGCCCGTCCCTGACGTTACAACCGTGAGAAATCATTAAATAGTGCAAGCCCCATTAACAACACCAGCAAAACAGAGCCGATGCGGTAGCTGAAGTCCTGAACTCGCTCTGACACCGGCCCGCCCTTGATTTTTTCAATCACCAGGAACAGCAGGTGCCCACCATCTAGTACCGGTAATGGGAACAGGTTGATAATCCCGAGGTTTACGCTAATCAACGCTAAAAACATCAGATAATAAATCAAGCCATATTCCGCTGACAGCCCGGCCCCTTGTGCGATCGAAATGGGGCCACTCAGATTGTTCAGCTTTACATCACCCGTAATCAGTTTCCCTAACATACCGACGGTTAACTTCATCAGCTGCCAGGTTTTTACACTCGCCTCGCCAACTGCAGCGAAAGGGCCATACTGGCGTATCGTCTTGTACTCATCCGCCAGGGGAACTACGCGGGGAACAACGCCGGCGAACCCTCCAGCCTGACTTCCCTTTTTAACTTCGGGCGTCAGCGTCAGGTCCTGTACTTCCCCCTGGCGCTCCACCTGCAAAGCAATCGCCTTGCCCGGATTATCACGCACCGTGGTGACAAACGTCTGCCACCGAGCTAAAGGCTGACCATCGACTTTAACGATCCTGTCGCCAGCTTGCAAACCTGCTTTACTGGCAGCCGACCCGTTCTGCACTTGCGCCAGCACGGTCTCTATCTGCGGCCCCTTGGGAACGATTCCCAACGACAGAACCGGATCCTGCTTATCGGGTTCAAACTGCCAGCGGCGCAGATCCAGTGTCTTATCAACGACGGCATCGCTGCCAAATGGCGCTACGCTGAGCGTTGCCTGACGGTTGCCGATATCGGCCACCAAAGCCATACGCACAGCATCCCAGTCTGGCGTTTCGATACCATCGACAGCTTTAAGTTCCATTCCAGGCGAAATTTGCGCTTCTGCCGCCAACGATCCGGTCAATATTTCACCAACAACCGGTTTTACTCCCGGAACGCCGATGATAAAAACCAGCCAGTAGGCAAAAATAGCAAAAATAAAATTTGCCAGCGGGCCGGCGGCAACAATCGATGCGCGCTGCAGCACGGTTTTATGATTAAACGCCAGATGGCGTAATTCCGGCGCGACGCTTTCAACGCGCTCATCGAGCATTTTGACGTAGCCACCAAGCGGTATTAGCGCGATGACATATTCGGTGCCCTGCTTATCGCGACGTCGCCACAGTGCTTTGCCGAAGCCGATAGAAAAACGCTCCACCCGTACGCCGCAGCGCCGGGCCACCCAGAAGTGACCAAACTCATGCACGGTAATCAGGATGCCGAGGGCGACA
This sequence comes from Izhakiella australiensis, assembly GCF_002006995.1. Lineage (GTDB taxonomy): Bacteria > Pseudomonadota > Gammaproteobacteria > Enterobacterales > Enterobacteriaceae > Izhakiella > Izhakiella australiensis. Next base: position 26,157 of record NZ_MRUL01000006.1, read on the forward strand.
ATAAAAGCGGCAAGACTCCAAAGAATGCTCAGCATAGAAACCTTACAGGGTTCTGAAAACCAAAAGCAGCAGGCAGGCAAATACCGGCACTGCCGCCGTCAGGCTATCAATACGATCCAGAATGCCACCATGACCAGGGATCAGGTTGCCGCTGTCTTTAATGCCAGCTTCGCGTTTAAACATGCTTTCGGTCAGATCGCCAAGCACCGACGCCAGCGCGGCTACCAGCGAGCAGATAAGCAGAGTCAGGGGCGCGACCGTTAACGGCGCAGCAACGCCGAATAGCCAGGAGATCAGCGCGCAGGTTAACAATCCGCCGAAAAATCCTTCCCAGGTTTTCCCCGGAGACACCCGCGGAGCCAGCTTATGTTTGCCGAACAGGCGGCCGAACAGATAGGCGCCAGAGTCAGCAGCCCAAACCAGAAACATCACGTAGAGTAACCACCAGGCGCCGGTATAATGGTTGGTTTCATAGCCAAACTGACGCAGAGTGAGCATTCCCCAGAAGAAAGGAACGATGGTCAGGATGCCGAAAACAAGACGCAGAACGCGGGACTCACGCCACCAGCGGGCGGATGAGGGATAAAAGAGCACCAGCGCCAGCGCCAGTAGCCACCAGATAACAGCGGCCCAAAGTGAGGCTTCAACCTGAGGAAGGTGCAGGGCCCGTTGATAGGCGGGCAGCGTAAATAGCATCAACGCCAGCAGAAACCCACATGCCAGAGCCAGCCAGATACGCTGAGATCGGCTACTGAACCCGGCCAGTTGCCCCCATTCCCAGGCGGCAAGCATACAAATGACCAGCGTGGTAATTGCAAATCCAACCGGAGGCAGCCAGAAAAGTGCGGCAATCACAAGAGGAATCAGTATTAACGCTGTGATTAGGCGAGACTTCAGCAAAGGTTACCCCCAAGGCATTCAGGCACCGTCAGGCGCTGCGCCACCGTAACGACGTTCGCGTTGTGCAAAAGCATTCAGAGCACCTTCAAAAACTTGTTCATCAAAATCAGGCCAGAGAACATCGGTAAAGTAAAATTCAGCGTAGGCAACCTGCCACAGCAAAAAGTTACTGATTCGGTGCTCCCCCCCGGTCCTAATCACCAGATCCACCGGCGGTAAATCGTGCATACACAGGTGCTGTTCTAACGTCTGTTCAGTAATCTGATCGGGACGTACCTGCCCTTCTTGCACCTGTTCGGCAATGTGTCTGATGCTGTTTATAATATCCCAACGGCCACCATAATTGGCAGCGATGTTTAGGGTAAGTCCATTATTTTGCTGAGTCAGTTCCTCGGCACGACGAATTCGCTCCTGTAGGCGAGCGTTAAACCGGCTGATGTCGCCAATAATCCGCAAGCGGACATTGTGCTTATGTAAACTTTTTACTTCACTGTCCAGCGCCCAGACAAAAAGTTCCATCAACGCCAGCACTTCCTGCTGCGGTCGACTCCAGTTTTCACTGCTGAACGCATACAGCGTTAACGCATCCATGTTGTTGCTGACGGCGAAACTGACAGAGCGGCGAACGGATTTTACGCCCGCTTTGTGCCCGGAAATCCGTAGCTTTCCCTGATTTTTAGCCCAACGACCGTTGCCATCCATAATGATGGCCACATGGCGGGGAGTAATCCCTGTCGGGTCATCGGTTTTTAAAGCATTCGTGGACGACATAAAGCGTTAACATTCCTTAAATCAGAAAGAGTGGTTTCTGAAATATCTCACCTGCTGGCACAAATAACCGCAGCAACGGCATGCTTGCCACGGAAATTCAAGGTCATCCCTGAACGGAGGCAGGAGACTATACCATCTCCAACAACCTCGAACAAATGCCGCCGACAACGCAGTCCGCCCCCTCAGAACCTGAAGCGAGCCAGACCGGAAAGCGCCATATCTCGAGCCTGCTTATCAATCTCCAGCACCTCGTTTACGCTTTCAGGCTCAGCAAACTGCAATCGTTCCAGCACCGACACATTTAACGCCGCGATATCCGTGAAGCGAATCTGTCCATCAAGAAACGCGGCAACCGCGATCTCATTGGCAGCATTCAGTGCAGTGGTAGCCGCCTGACCGGCATTACAGGCATCAATGGCCAGCTGCAGGCAGGGATAGCGTACATAGTCAGGCTCTGCGAACGTCAGGGCGCTCATGCGTGCGAAGTCCAGCGGCACGACGCCGGACGATACGCGCTCTGGCCAGGCCATGGCATGGGCGATCGGCGTACGCATATCCGGCGTTCCCAGCTGAGCCAAAACGCTGCCGTCACAGTATCGCACCATGGAGTGAATCACCGATTGTGGATGAATAATCACTTCCATCTGGGCGTCAGAGGCATTAAACAACCAGCGGGCTTCGATATATTCCAAACCTTTATTCATCATGGTGGCCGAATCAACGGAGATCTTTCGCCCCATTGACCAGTTCGGATGCGCGCAGGCCTGTTCAGGAGTGACATGTTTTAGCATGTCCATTGGCGTATCGCGAAAAGGGCCACCAGACCCCGTAAGGATAATGCTATCAATGCCATTATCCGCCAGAGAAGCGTACCCTAACTGACGTTGAAGGGAAGCGGGCAAACTCTGAAAAATAGCGTTGTGCTCGCTATCGAGCGGCAGGAGCTGGGCCCCCGATGCACTCACGGCCTCAAGAAATAAACGGCCGCAAGTCACCAGCGATTCTTTATTTGCCAGCAGTACCTGTTTACCGGCGCGGATCGCCGCCAGCGTCGGCAGCAGCCCGGCCGCGCCGACAATTGCCGCAACCACCATATCCACATCGCCCAGCGCCGCCAGCTCGCAGGCTGATGCTTCCCCGCTTAGCACGTCGGTGGCGATATGTAACTGCTGAAGCTGCTGACGTACCTCTGCGGCGGCGGCGTCGGTCGCCATACACACCTGGGCGGGATGAAACGTCTGACACTGCTCGACCATCATGGCGACATTATTGCCCGCCACCAGCGCTTTAACCTGAAAGCGTTCAGGATTTGCTTTAATCACCGCCAGCGTGCTGGTCCCTACGGAGCCGGTCGAACCCAGAATTGTCAGTTGCTTCATCATGCCACCTACAGCCTCCCCGCCGCCGGTTTCCCGGGCAAAGAGAGCCTAAAACTCAACGTAAAACGCCGCACGACAGCCACCCGTATCTGGGGACTCTCGGTACGGCGTTGACAGGAACAGGACAGACTCAGAAGTCCATCAGCTCCGTTTCTTTCTCGCTAAGCGCTGCATCAATTTTTTTGATGCTCGCATCGGTCAGTTTCTGGACTTCGTCCTGAGCGCGGCGTTCTTCATCCTCGCCGATCTCTTTATCTTTCAGCAGCGCTTTCAGCTTATCGTTGGCGTCGCGACGAACGTTACGCACTGATACCCTGCCCTGCTCGGCTTCGCCGCGAACGATTTTAATCAGGTCTTTACGACGCTCTTCGGTCAGCGGCGGCAGCGGAACGCGGATATCGCTGCCTGCTGAGCTTGGATTGAGCCCAAGGTCAGAGGCCATAATCGCCTTTTCAATCGCGGCGCTGACGCTGCGATCGAACACATTCACTTTCAGCGTGCGTGAGTCTTCAACTGTAATGCTGGCCAGCTGCTTCAGCGGCGTTGGCGCACCGTAGTACTCAACCGAAATACCATCGAGGATGGAAGGAGATGCACGACCCGTGCGAATCTTACTGATGTTGTTTTTAAACACTTCAACGCATTTATCCATGCGCGTATCAGCATCTTTTTTGATGTCGTTAATCACGTTGGAACCCTTAAATTCTGGTTACCAGGCAGGCTCTGAACAGCCAGAACCCGTTCAAGTCTAATCGGCAGTGTTCTGTATCCGCGTCCGGTTTTACCGTTAGCAGGCAGAATATACCCTATTTTACGCCGTGACTGATATTAATGCGTAATCAGGGTACCTTCTTTTTCGCCCATCACCACGCGACGCAGCGCGCCCGGCTTATTCATATTAAACACGCGGATCGGCAGCTGATGGTCGCGGGCAAGGGTGAATGCGGCCAGGTCCATCACTTTCAGCTCGCGCTCCAGCACTTCGCTATAGCTTAATTTTTCATACAGCGTCGCCTCCGGATTCTTCACCGGATCGGCAGAATAAACGCCGTCAACCTTGGTTGCCTTCAGCACCACATCCGCTTCGATTTCAATGCCGCGTAAGCAGGCTGCGGAATCGGTGGTGAAAAAAGGATTACCGGTACCGGCGCAGAAGATAACCACGCGATTATTGCGCAGCAGGCTAATCGCCTCCGCCCAGCTGTAGCTGTCGCACACGCCGTTAAGCGGAATGGCCGACATCAGACGCACGTTGACATAAGCCCGGTGCAGCGCATCGCGCATCGCCAGACCGTTCATCACGGTGGCCAGCATCCCCATATGGTCGCCGACTACGCGGTTCATTCCGGCCTCAGCCAGACCCGCGCCGCGGAAAAGATTACCACCGCCAATGACTACCCCAACCTGAATGCCGAGCTCCACCAGCTCTTTTACTTCCTGCGCCATACGGTCGAGCACGCTGGCATCGATACCGAAACCTTCCGATCCCTGCAGCGCTTCGCCACTCAGTTTTAGCAGAATACGTTGATAAACGGGTTTTGCATTGGTAGCCATGGTCAATTTTTCCTGGAAGATATCTTTGAATTGAGAAAAGTTAGAACGTCTCTATCATCCCGTTAGCCAATTCAGATTACTATTGGGATGAGACTGAAAATAGGTAGCGCAAACTCCCGGCAAACACGATTTTCAGGCAAAAAAGAACCGCCATGCGGCGGTCCTTTTATTTCAGTCGATTAAGACTGCTTAGACATTGCTGCGACTTCGGCAGCAAAATCGCTTTCTGCTTTTTCGATACCTTCACCCACTTCGAAGCGGATAAAGTTTACCACTTCAGCGCCTTTCTCTTTCAGCACCTGACCCACGGTTTTGCTGGGATCGATAACGAAGTTTTGGCCGGTCAGAGAAACTTCGCCGGTGAATTTCTTCATGCGGCCTTCAACCATTTTCTCTGCGATTTCACGCGGCTTGCCAGACTGCATGGCAATTTCCAGCTGAATCTGATGCTCACGCTCAACCACTTCAGCAGAAACGTCTTCCGGCTTAACGTATTCCGGCTTGCTGGCGGCGATGTGCATAGCGATCTGTTTGATCAGCTCATCATCACCACCTTTAGCGGAAACCAGAACGCCAATGCGAACGCCGTGCAGGTAGCTGCCGAGCAGATCGCCTTCCAGTACGGAAACGCGGCGGATATTGATGTTCTCGCCAATTTTCGCCACCAGCGCAACGCGCTTCTCTTCGAATTTGGCTTTCAGCACGTCAACATCAGCGATGCGTTCAGCAGCAGCGGCAGCCAGCACTTCGTCAGCAAAGGCCTGGAAACCGGCATCTTTCGCGACGAAGTCAGTCTGGCAGTTAACTTCCAGAATAACGCCGTAGTTGCCGTCGATGCGGGTTTTGATAACGCCGTCTGCAGCCACGTTGCCAGATTTTTTAGCCGCTTTCGCCTGGCCAGACTTGCGCATGTTATCAATCGCCAGCTCAATGTCACCATTGGCTTCGCCAAGCGCTTTTTTACAATCCATCATGCCAGCGCCGGTGCGCTCGCGCAGTTCTTTTACCAGAGCAGCGGTAATTTCAGCCATTCTTTAATCCTCGGTTAGCGTAGTTGCTACCATTCATCCTGACCGGACGCGCTAGCAGCAACCTGATATCGGGAAATTTTCTACCCTGCCGGAGGCAAATACCCAGGCAAAGCAGAGATAAAAATAAAGGGGCCAATGCAGGCCCCTTCTCGATCGTTTAAGGGCTCTGAGCCAGAGCAAGCCTTAATTACTCAGCAGCAGCGAAGCTCTCTTCTGCCTGCTCAGCCAGGTCCTGAGAACGGCCTTCGCGAACGGTGGTCGCAACGGCGGTCAGGTACAGGCTTACAGCACGGATGGCGTCATCGTTACCAGGGATAACGAAATCAACGCCGTCCGGATCGGAGTTAGTATCAACAATAGCAAATACCGGAATGCCCAGGTTATTCGCTTCTTTGATAGCGATGTGCTCGTGATCCGCATCGATAACAAACAGCGCATCCGGTAAACCGCCCATGTCTTTGATACCGCCCAGGCTGTTTTCCAGCTTGGCCAGCTCGCGAGCGCGCATCAGCGCTTCTTTCTTGGTCAGTTTGTCGAAAGTACCGTCCTGAGACTGAGTCTCCAGATCTTTCAGACGCTTAATTGACTGACGAACGGTTTTCCAGTTGGTCAGCATGCCACCCAGCCAGCGGTGGTTTACGAAGAACTGATCGCAGCTCTGCGCAGCGTCTTTTACCGCTTCACTTGCAGCGCGTTTAGTACCGACAATCAGAATGCGACCTTTACGGCCAGCGATTTTGTTCAGCTCCGCCAGCGCGTCGTTGAACATCGGTACGGTTTTCTCAAGGTTGATGATGTGAACTTTGTTACGGGCGCCGAAGATGAAAGGCTTCATTTTCGGGTTCCAGTAACGGGTCTGGTGACCAAAGTGTACGCCAGCCTTAAGCATGTCGCGCATGGAAACAGTTGCCATGATTACCTCTAAATAAATTTGTTTGGGGTTGGGCCTCCATGTATCCCATACAACCGACCTCTACGCCCTTTCAGGCAGCGAGGCACCCCGGTGTACGTGTCGATACATGTGTGTTTTAGACACATAATGAGATTTATGCGTTTCCCGGTCAGCCTGAGGCGAACAGAGATTCGTCGGCGCGCTTTATACCACAAACACCACCCTGAAGCCAACATTTACTGGCTAATGGTTCGCCGGGGAATGCGCACCTGGAGTCAAAACGATAATTGGCAGCGCTGGGGCTGCCTGTTAACATTACCCATCATTATTATTGTCGAAAATTACGACATCTGCGGACAAAATTAATGGCCATTACGATCAAAACCCCTGAAGATATCGAAAAAATGCGCGTTGCCGGCCGTCTGGCTGCCGAAGTGCTCGAAATGATTGAACCTTTTGTTAAACCCGGCGTGTCTACTGGCGAACTTGATCGCCTCTGTCATCAGCACATTACTGAAAAACAGCATGCCATTTCCGCCTGTCTGGGCTATCACGGCTTCCCAAAATCAGTCTGTATCTCGGTCAATGACGTGGTGTGCCACGGCATTCCCAGTGACGACAAAATCCTCAAAGAGGGCGATATCGTAAATATCGACGTCACCGTCATTAAAGATGAATTCCACGGCGATACCTCCAAAATGTTTATTGTCGGCAAGCCGACGATTCAGGGCGAGCGCCTGTGCCGCATTACCCAGGAAAGCCTTTATCTGGCCCTGCGTCTGGTCCGTCCCGGCATCCGCCTGCGCGAGCTGGGCCGCGCGATTCAGAAGTTCGTCGAAGCACAAGACTTCTCAGTAGTACGTGAATACTGCGGTCACGGCATCGGCAAAGGGTTTCATGAAGAGCCCCAGGTTTTACATTACGATGCCGATGACGGCGGCGTAGTGCTACAGGTCGGCATGGCATTTACCATTGAACCCATGGTTAACGCCGGAGATTACCGCATCCGCAGCATGAAAGACGGCTGGACGGTAAAAACCAAAGATCGCAGCCTGTCGGCGCAGTACGAGCACACGATCGTCGTGACCGAAACCGGCTGTGAAATCATGACGCTGCGCAAAGACGATGCCATTGAGCGCGTTCTAACCGCCAGCGCATAAGCGCGACGCGCTGCTGGAGTCGGCCTGTGCCGGCTTCGGCGAGAAAAATCCGCGATAAGCCGCAAAGCAGGCAAAAATACGCCACCTCCAGCGTCATAAATAGCCTGTCTGCGCGCGCGGGTCTGTGCCGTCGCGGGCAGGCCCGGTGCGCGCAAAGCGACTTTTTAATCGCCAGACAGACCAGCAATCCCAGCGGAGCTGCGCCGTTATGAGTATTGAGCAAACTGAACTTAGCCATATCAACGCCTTTACCTATGCGCCGCTGGACTGGAATGACGACGTTCTCACGCGCGAGCGGCTGAAACAGCAGCTGGCGCTTTTTCAACAGCGTCTGGCCTCCGCCTTCGATGCCGGGGTGGATACCGAAGCGCTGATTGATGCCCGCACCTTGTTTATTGACCGTCTGCTGCGCCGCCTGTGGCTTTTTTTCGGCTTTGAAAATTACCAGAACGTGGCGCTGGTGGCGGTGGGTGGCTACGGACGCGGCGAATTACATCCCCTTTCCGATATTGACCTGCTTATCCTTAGCCGGACACCGTTAGATGACAGCGCAGCGCAGCGCAGCAGCGAACTGATTACCCTGCTTTGGGATCTAAAGCTGGAAGTCGGCCACAGCGTACGCAGTCTGGAAGAGTGCATTCTGGAAGGTCTCTCCGACTTAACGGTGGCAACCAACCTGATTGAATCGCGCATGCTGACCGGCGACGTGGCGCTATATCTTGAGCTGCAAAAACACGTCTTTAGCGATGGCTTCTGGCCTTCGCCACGTTTTTTTGCCGCCAAGGTCGCCGAGCAGCAGGAGCGGCATCAACGCTATCACGGCACCAGCTATAACCTGGAACCCGACATAAAAAGCAGCCCTGGCGGCCTGCGCGATATCCATACCCTGCTCTGGGTCGCGCGCCGCCATTTCGGCGCCACCTCGCTGGATGAAATGGTCGGCTTTGGCTTTCTGACCGAAGCGGAGCGCAACGAGCTAAATGAATGCCAGGATTTTCTCTGGCGCATACGCTTCGCGCTGCATCTTTTGCTGCCGCGCTACGATAACCGCCTGCTGTTCGACCGCCAGCTTAACGTCGCGCAGCGCCTGCGCTACGAAGGCGAAGGCAATCAACCGGTCGAACGTATGATGAAGGATTTTTACCGCGTCATGCGCCGCGTGGGTGAGCTTAATCAGATGCTGCTGCAGCTGTTTGATGAGGCAATCCTGGCGCTGGAACCGACGGAAAAACCGCGCGCGCTGGATGACGAATTTCAGCTGCGTGGCAGCCTGATAGACCTGTCGGACGACACGCTATTCGAGCGCGATCCGGTGGCGATTATGCGCATGTTTCATATTATGGTGCGCAATGCGGCGATTACCGGCATCTACTCGTCAACGCTGCGCCAGCTGCGCTACGCGCGCCGTCGTCTGACGCAATCTTTGTGTACCTACCCTGAAGCGCGCAGGCTGTTTATGGCCATCTTGCGCCATCCCGGCGCGGTCAGCCGCGCCCTGGTGCCGATGCACCGGCACAGCGTACTCTGGGCCTATATGCCACAGTGGAGCAACATCGTCGGCCAGATGCAGTTTGACCTGTTTCATGCCTATACCGTCGACGAGCACACTATCCGCGTGCTGCAAAAACTGGAAAGCTTCGCCCGCGAAGAAACGCGTCCGGCTCACCCGCTTTGCGTTGAAATCTGGCCGCGACTGCCGCAGCTTGAGCTCCTGCTGATGGCCGCGCTGTTTCACGATATAGCTAAAGGGCGCGGGGGCGATCACTCGATTCTTGGCGCTCAGGACGTACTGGAATTCGCCGAACTGCACGGCCTCAACGCGCGCGAAGCGCAGCTGGTGGCCTGGCTGGTACGCCATCATCTTCTGATGTCCGTCACCGCGCAGCGGCGCGATATACAGGACCCGACGGTCATTCAGCAGTTCGCCGAAACCATCGGCAACGAAAACCGCCTGCGCTACCTTATCTGCCTGACCGTATCTGACATCTGCGCCACCAATGAAACCCTGTGGAACAGCTGGAAGCAGAGCCTGCTGCGCGAATTATTCTTTGCTACCGAGAAACAGCTGCGGCGCGGAATGGAAAATAGCCCGGACCTGCGCGAACGCGTGCGCCACCATCGCTTGCAGGCGCTGGCGTTGCTGCGTATGGATAATATTGATGAGCAGGCGTTAAACCACATCTGGAGCCGCTGCCGCGCCGATTACTTTTTGCGTCATAGCCCCAATCAGCTCGCCTGGCACGCGCGTAATTTGCTGCAACACGACCTGCACCGGCCGCTGGTGCTGGTCAGCCCGCAGGCCACTCGCGGCGGCACTGAGATTTTTATCTGGAGCCCCGACCGGCCATATCTGTTCGCTACCGTGGCAGGAGAGCTGGACAGACGCAATCTTAGCGTCCACGACGCGCAGATCTTCACCAGCCGCGACGGCATGGCGATGGATACATTTATTGTCCTTGAGCCTGACGGCAATCCACTGGCGCCCGACAGGCATCTGCAGATTGCCCATGACCTGGAGCAGGCGATTACCCAAACGAATTGGCATGCGCCTCGTTCGCGCAGACCCTATTCGCGCCTGCGCCATTTTAACGTGGATACCGAAGTTAACTTTTTACCGGCCCATACTGACCGCCGTACCTATCTGGAGCTGGTGGCGCTCGACCAGCCAGGGCTGCTGGCGCGCGTCGGCGAAGTCTTTGCCGATTTGGGCATTTCGCTGCACGGCGCACGCATCAGCACCATCGGCGAACGGGTTGAAGATTTGTTTATTCTGGCCAACGCCGAACGACGCGGGCTGGACGCCAAATTATGCCAGGCCTTGCGACAACGGTTGACAGAGGCCCTTAATCCAAACGATAAAGTGTGACCGCGATTTGTTTTTTTAACGGTCATCGGCAGTCGGCTGCCTTAGCCGCGCACTGCGGCGATGACATTTCAGGAAGAGACCCATGCAACAATTACAGAGTGTTATTGAGAGCGCCTTTGAGCGTCGCGCTGAAATCACCCCGTCCAGCGTTGATACCGTCACCCGTGAAGCCGTTACCCAGACTCTGGCGCTGCTGGACAGCGGCGCGCTGCGCGTTTGCGAAAAAGTTAACGGCCAGTGGCTAACCCATCAGTGGCTGAAGAAGGCGGTTTTGCTCTCTTTCCGCATTCATGACAATCAGGTGATTGAGGGTGCTGAAAGTCGTTTTTACGATAAAGTGCCGATGAAATTCAGCCACTATGACGAAGCCCGCTTTAAAAAAGAAGGCTTCCGCGTGGTGCCGCCAGCGGCGGTCCGTCAGGGCGCGTTTATTGCCAAAAACACCGTACTGATGCCTTCTTACGTTAATATCGGCGCTTATGTTGATGAAGGTACCATGGTCGATACCTGGGCTACCGTCGGCTCATGTGCGCAAATCGGTAAAAACGTCCACCTTTCCGGCGGCGTTGGTATCGGTGGCGTGCTGGAACCGCTGCAGGCTAACCCGACGATCATTGAAGATAACTGCTTTATCGGCGCGCGCTCTGAGATCGTTGAAGGCGTGATCGTTGAGGAAGGCGCGGTGATCTCAATGGGCGTTTATATTGGTCAGAGCACCAAAATTTACGATCGCGAAACCGGCGAAGTTCATTACGGGCGCGTACCTGCAGGATCGGTGGTAGTATCCGGCAACCTGCCGTCAAAAGACGGTAGCTACAGCCTGTACTGTGCGGTAATCGTGAAGAAAGTGGATGAAAAAACCCGCAGCAAAGTGGGCATCAACGAACTGCTGCGCAGCATCGACTGACCTCTGCCCTCCTCTGCCAGCCGGCGCTGGCAGGGACATTCCCACCGTAAACCTTTCGTTACACTTTGAGCTTATTCGCAGCGAAAATTAACATCTGGCGTTTATTTTTTGTCCAGGCCATAATGCGCGCCATCGAATCAGGCGGCGCGATTTCCTTATTAATTGGGTGAGTCTACAGTTAACGGATATCCGGAAACACGGCGCTGCATCCTTTTATCTTATCAGGATAACCATTATGTACGACAATCTGAAAAGCTTAGGTATTTCCAACCCTGATGACATCGATCGTTACAGCCTGCGTCAGGAAGCAAACAACGATATTCTGAAAATTTACTTCCGCAAGGACAAAGGCGAATTCTTCGCCAAAAGCGTCAAATTCAAATACCCGCGTCAGCGCAAGACAGTGGTTTCCGATGGCATTGGCCACGGCTATAAAGAGGTTCAGGAAATAAGCCCGAACCTGCGCTATGTGATCGACGAGCTGGATCAGCTCTGCCTGCGCGATCAGGTTGAAGTGGATCTTAAGCGCAAGATACTGGGCGATCTTCAGCACCTGGAAAGCGTTGTGGCTAACAAGATTAAAGAAATCGAAGCCGATCTGGAAAAGCTGACCAACGGTCGCTAATTACCGCTTCCCTGATTAAAGGCCAGCATTGCTGGCCTTTTTTGTATTACAAATAGCCCCATTTTTGTGACTCCCCGCACTCATCTATCCTTATACGGTTGGTGTTAAAACCGCACATCGTTATATTTGTATGACCAGAAGCAAACCAAAGGATAGATTTATGTTTTCAGATCTGCGAGATAAACGCATACTCATCACCGGATCAACCGCCGGCGTCGGCCTCGCGGCCGCCAAAGCCTTTGCCGCTCAGGGGGCGCGGGTAGGTATTAACGGCTCGCGTCCAGCCGATGCAATGAAAACCGAGCTGGCGCAGCTGCGGGAAACGGGTGCGCAGGTTGACTACTTTCAGGCTGATTTAACGCAATCCGCACAGTGCAAACAGCTGGTTGAGGCTTTTGTTGACCGATTCGGCGGCCTCGACGTGTTAGTCAATAATGCCGGAGGGCTTGGCGGCCGTCAGAGTCTTGAGCAGATTGACGATGCATTTTACGATCGGGTGATGGATCTTAACGCGCGATCGGCGCTGATGACGACGCGTTTTGCCCTCCCCTGGCTGCGCAAGTCTGCCAGCGATAGCGGCAAGACCAGCGCGGTAATCAGTACCGGCTCAATAGCAGCGCGTGAAGGCGGTGGTCCCGGCGCCGGTATCTACGCGGCGTCAAAAGCCTGGCTGCACGATATTCATCGCAATTGGGTAAAAGAACACACCCGCGACAATATCCGCTTTAACGTCGTTGCGCCCGGAACTATCGATACCGCGTTCCATGCCGATAAGCCGGAGGAGGTGCGTGCGCGTATTGCCAGTACCATCGCCATGGGCCGCTTCGGTCGTGCAGAAGAAGTGGCGCCCAGCTTCCTGTTCCTCGCCTCCCACGCCTGCAGCGGCTACATCACCGGTCAGATCATTGATGTGAATGGCGGCCAGATGGCGCCCTGATGATTTTTTTCGTGAGAGAACGCCGCCTTTGCCCTGCGGAGCAAGGCGTTTTCTCACGGCATGGGGTATTATCAGGGCAAGATTGACTTTCAGGTATGACAAATACAATGCAATTTGACGTAATCGCCAGCGGCCAACGCGGCCTGGATCTGCTGATCGCCAGCGACATCGCACGCAAAATAATGGAAGGCAAGTTCAACGCCGGTGACGTGTTGCCGAGCGAGGTTGAGCTGTGTAACCGCTTTGGCGTCAGCCGCACGGCACTGCGCGAAGCATTAAAGTTGCTCTCTTCCAAAGGACTGCTGGAATCACGGCCGAAAATCGGCACCCGCGTACGTGAGCGTTCACACTGGAATATTCTGGATGTGCAGCTGCTGGAGTGGATGAAAGGCATTGAGGCCACCGAAGATATGTATCACCAGTTCCTCGATTTTCGCCGCGTCATTGAACCCCATGCCACGCGACTGGCGGCCGTTAACGCCAGTAAAGAACAGCGCATTGAGCTTTCACGCATCTACCGGGAAATGTGCGACGTCTCTGCCGCCCCTTTTGATGCCGAACGCTGGCTGGACGTGGATACCGCATTCCATCGCCTGATCTTTTTCTCCTCCGGCAACTGTTTCTACATGCCGTTTGGCAACGTGCTGGCGACGGTCTTCAAGTGGTTTATTAGCTACTCGTCGAAGGAAGGCGGCACCTGCATGGACGACCATCGCAAGATTTACGAAGCGATTATGATGGGCGATGCGGATGCGGCTCAGCAGGCTTCACTGGGACTGATGCAAAGCAGCAAGCACCGCCTGTAAAAAAGGCGGGCCTGCCCGCACTATTCCCGCCAGCTCAGTGTGAAACAGGCATTATCGTCTTGCGACTGCGAGTAATTGACCCGCACCTCCAGCACCTTCCCCTGCTTAAAACGAATCATCACCCGGCTCTGCAGTGAAGAATGCGCGAGCACTTTCACCTCATCAATGGCGCTGCGGGCGTTAAGTGAGGTTTCCGTCGCTTCGTCGAAATAGCCATGGGCTTCAATTGCACTGGCAAACAGCGTGCTGGCACCACGGGTACGCCAGATCCATACCGGTTCCTGACGCAGATTAAATTGCGGATCGCCGGCGCCGCTCATCGCCACCAGCAGCTCCCCGCCTTCCGGCTGGGCGCAGCTTACGCTGTAAAAACTGTCGCCATCAAGCCAGGTCAGCTGACTGCAATCACCGGCGGCTATTTCCGTTGCCGCACAGCGCCAGAGATGCTGGTAGCCCCCTGACTCGCCCAGCGCCACCCGCTCCGGCTCGCTGGCAAGCGCCTTGTTGGTACAAATCAGCTGTCCGCGGCCGTGCAAGCAGTAATCGTACTGATGCAGCGCCTCACTGTGCAGCGCAAAGAGATCCAGCAACAGCGGCGCCTCCAGCTCCGCCAGCGGCAGCATCAATACCGTACGCTGCATGGCGACGCCGGGATAATACTCCCTTAGCACCGCGCTCATCCCCTGGCCATCGGCGCGGTCAGTGACAAACCAGCGACATTCGCCCCAGCGCTTTTCCGCTTCCAGACTGCTGGCCGCATTCTGGGTTTGCTCATCAACCACCACGGTGTTATGCGCCACGCTCTGCTTGCAATAGCTGTTATTTTCCGCGATATAACGGCCGCCGAACTTAGGTTCGATATTAACCCAGCGGCCAAAGCCATAGTCGCGCAGCACTTCACGTCCGCGACAAAACCAGCTCAAATGCAGGCCGTCAAAATGGCCGTGATTCAGGGCCGAATGCAGTTGCGGGATGCTGCCGTGCTGACCAAACCACATCAGCGCCATCTGCCTGTCGCCGTCTGCACTTTGCTGACGCAAAATGCCCATGCCGCCGCGATCGCCCTGCTCGCCATCACGCAATAATACGCTGTGAGTAAAACGCCGATCGTCGGTAACCGGCAGCGCATCGTCCAGCAGCAGCGCCCCCGCTCCCGGCCAGAGCGCGTGCTGTCGCTGTGCCAGCGCCGCCAGACGCGCATCGCTGCCGTAATGTTGCCAGCAGAAGCTGACCGCCATCAGCGCGCCCTCATCGCTGAGATTCATGGTTTTTGAACCGTCATTGAGCGCCGGCAGGGTGTCATCGGGAAATGCCAGCATCAGCAACGCATAGCAACATTGACGCAGATGCTGCTGGCGGTACTGCCAGATACGCAACGCCGGCTGGCGCGCTTCAATTGCCTGTGCCAGCAGCAGCATTGGACGCAGGGCGAAGCGATGATAATACGGCCCTTCAATGTACCAACCATCCGGCGAAAACAGCGCATCAAGCTGAGCAAAAAAGCCGCCGCTTTTACCGTCGCCGGCCAGGCCATAAAGGGATTTATCAACCATCGCCCGATCGTCGAGGATGTAACCGCAAATCGCCACGGCGGCCACTGACCAGATACCGTGATTATGAATAATATCAAAGGTAGCGGCGTGCAGCGTCATGGCCTCTTCAGCCATTAGCCGCAGCAAGTGGCGCTCAATATTCTGTCGCTGATGCTCAGTCAGGCTTTCCATAATGCAGTGATAGCCCTCAGCGGCATACAGCAAAAACATATGCTCGTTGAGGGTTTGATGAAACAAACGGCCCGGCGGATTGGTGTCTTTACTCAGCGCCGCGCCCAGACGGGGATAAAGGGCAGCATAAGCCTCCAGCAGCGCCAGAGCATGGTCCCGGTAACGCCGCTCGCCGGTAATCAGCCAGAAGCGCCCCGCCTGATTGATCGTCTGATAATTCAGCTTGTGCTGCGTGTGCTCCGGTCCGCCCGCTTCGCCCTGCCCCGGCACGTTTATCCCCTGCGCCAGCGCGGCATCAAGGCTACGCTGCTGACCCCGCAGCGTTGCCCCCAGCAGCGTATCTGCCGTTAATCGCTGCCGCAGCCCGGCGGCGGTGTCCTTACTCAGTATCAGCGTCTGCCATGCCATTATTCTGTCTCCTTTTGCTCTGGGGGACGGGTCAGTAACCCGCTGTCGCGCTGCGCCTGGAGCACTGCGCCACGGGCAATGCCTGAAGCATATTTATCAGCCTGTTGAGGGGGTATCTGCCAGTTTGCCTTCTCGATCCACTGCCGATAGCGCGGGCGATCGAGGCTGTTATCCGCCTGTACTAAAAGCGCGATCAGCCGCACGCCGATGCGGTCGCGGTTTTTCCACGGCCAGGGCCGGGCGTCATCGCTAAACGGCGCCATATAATCGAGCGCTTTTAGCAGCGAACCGCCGGCGGGATTCTGATAGTGCCAGAGATCGCCCGTATTGCTGCGCGTTGCCAGCTGCGCCAGCCCGGTCAACGCCTGCAGGTTAAAGTAGCTGTAGTGGAACGACCGGGTGCGCGCCAGCTCTTGCGGTTGCCGGCCATCAGCAGCGATCTGGTGGTCGATTTTTTCCTGCGCCAGCGTCACCATCTTTGCCACTAGCTGCGGCTGCCCAAGATACCAGGCAATGCCCGCAACCTGATTGGCGTACCAGCTGCCATGGTTGTTAGAGGCGTTCCGCTCCCCCTGCGCAAGCGGACTTTGCACTAGCCAGCGGAGGTAATCGCTAAACCATTTATGCATCGCCGCTGCATCCTGCGCGTGCCAGCCCGGCGCGGCGCGTAGCAGTATCAGCGCATCCACTATGCGGGTGGCCAGATAGCGTCCGTCCAGCACGCCAACATGGCGCCCTGATGCAATGCCCGGCACGCCCTGGGCGTAGTTAAGATGCGGATTCATCCGGCTGTCCGGATCGATAAACCAGTGACGGAGCATCGCTTCAGCTTTTGCGGCGTAGCGCGCTTCGCCGGAGAAATACCATGCCAGCGTCAGCGCCTGAACGTCTGCGGTAAAAGCCGCGAATCGTACGCCATCGGACTGGGCGTTTTTGCTGGCGGGATTAACCTGGCCGTCTTTGCGTATCCACGGCAGTCCGTTGGCACTTTTATCATCCGGCCACCAGTAAGCACTGAGGCTGAGATAATCATGCTTTGTGCCGCTGGGGGGAACCATCTGCTTATCCATCACGCTGGGATTCGGCTTTTTCAGCGCCTTGTCGGCCTGACGTTTCAGCGCCAGCCATGCCTGGCGCGTGAGCGCACTGGCCTGATGGTGGATCAGCGCCTGGCGGTTTTGCTGTAAATCCTGTCGCGAAAAATAAGCAAGGTCAGGCTCTGCCGCCCGCACCGTAGCGGTCAGAAACATACCCGCCGCCAGTATCAGCATGCAGCGGAAATCGCTTTTCATAAATATCTCCGGTTATCCCTTCCCCTATTAGTAATACAAATAGAAGAAAAAGTTAAACAGTCCGATCGCAAACAGGTGCAGAATTGCCAGTCAGGACACACATTACGACTATGCCTGTTGAAGCCGATCACAAATCAGAGCGGTGCATTTTGTTTTACGCTTGTAATACTTTTACAAGTAGAACATGCAAGGCCACTTGTCATACAAAAACAAAATTTACCCGTTTCTGACAAAGAGTGAAGGTTATGGATCTTAATACCATCGTCATGATCGGTTACTTCATCTTAATGATCGCCATCAGCTATGCGTTTAAAAAGATGGGTACCGGATCGTCAAGTCATTACTTCCGCGGCGGCGGCCGCATGCTGTGGTGGATGGTCGGCGCGACGGCATTTATGGTGCAGTTTAGCGCCTGGACGTTCACCGGCGCCGCCGGTCAGGCCTATCGCTACGGTTTTAACGTGATTACCGTGTTCCTCGGCAATGTGGTGGGCTACATCGCTGCCTGGTGGTGGTTCTCAACCCGTTTCCGGCAAATGCGCGTCGATACGCCAACCGAAGCCATCAGTCAGCGCTTTGGTCGTACTAACGAACAATTTTTTACCTGGATGCTGATCCCGCTCAGTATCCTCAGCGCCGGCGTCTGGCTCAACAGCCTGGCGGTATTTGCCAGCGCGGTATTTCATTATGACGTCATCATGACGCTATGGGTGACCGGACTGGTGGTGCTGGTTGTTTCCCTGCTCAGCGGCGCATGGGGCGTGGTAGCCAGCGACTTTGTCCAGACGCTGGTCGTGGCGCTTATTTCGGTAGTCTGCGCGGCGGTAGCGCTATATAAAGTCGGCGGGCCGGTGCGGCTGGTGAGCGAATTTCCTTCCGGATTTCTGACCGGACCGGGCGTTGGCCCTCACTATCTCTCCCTGCTGTTTGTCTGCTTTATCTTCTTTTTTATTAAGCAGATCCAGAGCATCAATAACATGCAGGACTGCTACCGCTTTCTGACTGCCAAAGACAGCGTGAATGCCAAAAAAGCAGCGCTGTTTGCCCTGCTGCTGATGCTGTTCGGCACGCTGATATGGTTTATTCCGCCATGGGCCGTGGCCATTCTTTATCCGGATGCCGTCAGCGCCCATCCAGAGTTGGGCAAAAATGCCAGCGATGCGGTCTATCTGATTTTTGCCGAACGCGCCATGCCGCCAGGAACGGTTGGCCTGCTGATGGCCGGGCTGTTTTCCGCCACCATGTCCTCAATGGATGCCGCACTTAACCGCAATTCCGGCATTTTTGTCCGCAGTTTCTGGACGCCGGTTATCAACAATAACCAGCCGCGCAGTGAGCACTATCAGCTGCGGGTCGGCCAGGGCGTCTGCATTGTTAACGGCGTGCTGGTAATTCTGGTGGCGCAGTACATGCACAGTATGAAGTCCGTCAGCCTGTTCGACCTGATGATCCAGGTCGGAACGCTGCTGCAGGCGCCGATTATCGTGCCGCTGTTTTTTGGCGTCTTTATCCGCAAAGTTCCCGATTGGGCCGCCTGGGCGACGGTGGTATTTGGCCTGTGCGTCTCGTGGGGCATTACCCACTGGTATACCACCCGCGACGTCGCCGCGCTGCTTAACCTCACCCTGACCGCACGCGAGCTGCACGACCTCTCTGCCATGTGGAATATTTTCGCGCATCTGGTGTTTACCGGTGGCTTTTTCCTCGCTACGCGCCTGTTCTGGCGTGAACCCACGGCGACGCGCCGTCAGACGCTGGAGCACTTTTATCACCACATGGAAGAGCCGGTTTATGCCGAAGAAGATCAGGATGTGTTCGATCGGCTACAGCGCGATAAAATAGGCAAAATTTCGATGGCGATGGGCGTCGGGCTGCTGCTGCTATTGCTGGTGCCTAACCCGCTGTGGGGCAGAATGCTGTTTTTGTTCTGCGCCCTGTCTATTTTACTGTTTGGCTGGATACTGCACCGCAGCGCCGGTAAAGCTGATGCCAAAGCCGCGTCGCTGATGCAGCAGCGTTAACATGCAGCCCTCAGGGCTGCTCATCAAGCTGCAGCGCAACGTACAGCAGCAGACGGTCATCAAACTGGCTGAGATTAAGGCCGGTAAGCTCAGAAATGCGGTTAAGGCGATATTCAAGAGTATTGCGGTGTATATACAGCGCCTTAGCCGTCGCGGATGCGTGTACGTTGTTGCTGAACCATGTTTGCAGCGTGCGTCGCAGCAGGCCGTTATTATCCATTGATTTCAACTTCGCCAGCGGGCTGGCAAGCTCATTTGCCTGCCAGCCGCCACGCAGGCTGTCCAGCAGTACCGGCAGCATCAGATCCTGATAGAAATAACTTCTCTGCTCCGGCATGCGCTGCTTGCCTACCAGCATGGTTGTCTGCGCGGTGCGGTAGGATCGGGCGATGCTTCCCGCTCCGGTAAAATAATTGCCCAGCGCGATGCGCATACGCAGGTTGCCGCGCTCTTTCATGCGCGCCATCAACATCCCGACTCGCCGACGGTGATCGCCGGCGTCATAACGACCGTGTGCGTTTAATGCCGGTTTCAGCACCACCACCTCGGTCAGCGATACAATGGCGATCAGGTTATCGCGTTCAGGGGTGGTCAGCAGGGTTTGCAGCTGTTGCAATTCCGCCATTGCGCTGTCAACGCCCAGCTGCCCGCTATCCACCTCCACCACTGCCGCCACGCGCGGCTGGTTTAAATCAATGCCAAGACGCTGGGCCCATTCGGTCAGGGTTGGCGGCAAGGTTTCGCTGCGAATCAGATTAAGCACCAGCTCTTCTCGCAGACGGCTGTCCTGGGCCAGCATATGCAGCAGCCGGGCCTGTTCCAGCATCATCTCGGCGGTCATGCATACCAGCTCACCGTAGTGGCGCAATCTCACCGGATCGCCGGTCAGACCGATAACGCCGACAATCTCACCATCAATACGCATAGGCAGATTAATTCCTGGCCGCACGCCGTGCAGATGGCGCGCCACGCCGTCGTCAATATCCACGATGCGCCCCTGTGAAAGCGCCAATAGCGCGCCTTCGTGCAGTTCGCCAATACGTTCGCGATTGCCGCTGCCGATAATCCGCCCGCGCGCATCCATCACGTTAACGTTGCTATCAATGATTTGCATGGTGCGGGCAACAATATCCTGTGCCAGTCGGGCGTCCAGGTGATCGGTCATGGGGAGTTCCTGCCAGAGTTAATGGACGCAGCATAGCCGGGATCGGCGTACTGCGTCTGTTAATAAGGTCTGGTTATCGATCTGATATTGTGCATTTGCATAAAGCGCCTGGCAACACGTTCGCCAGGGGGAAATGACATCAGGCAGGCAGGAAAAGGAGAAACGGCCGGTTAAAAAACCGGCCGTCTCAGGGTTACTGCATCAACAGATAAATGGAGGTATCACCACGCTTAATATTCAGCGCCAGAACCGATGGCTTGCTGTCAAAAACTTTGCGCAGCTCACCCAGGTTATGCACCGGCTGTTGGTTAACACCCAGGATGATATCGCCCTTTTGCAGGCCGATGCTGGCAGCCGCAGAGTTGGGTTTAACGCTGTCGACCCGCACGCCCTGCACGCCTTTCTCATCGTAATTACCCAGCTCAGCGCCCTCAATGCCTTTGAAAATGTTGACCGAGGCGATCTTCGCCTGGGTGCTCTGCTGCAGGGTTACGTTCACCGTCATCGGTTGTCCACTACGCAGCAGCCCCAGAGCGAGTTTGGTGCCAACGGGCAGCGTGCCTATTTCGGCGCGCAGCGAGGCAAAGCTGGAGATTTTTTTACCGTTAATTGAAACGATCACATCACCGGCTTTGATTCCCGCTTTCGCCGCCGAGGTATCAGGCAGAACCTGGCTGACAAAGGCGCCGCGCTGCGCGTCGACCTTCATCGCCTTCGCCAGATCGGAGGTCAGCTCGGTTCCCATAATGCCGAGCTCACCGCGTTTCACCTCACCATACTTCAGCATTTGCTCGGTCAGGTTTTTCACCATATTGCTGGGGATGGCAAAGCCGATACCGATATTACCGCCGTCCGGCGCCAGAATAGCGGTATTAATACCGATCAGTTCGCCGTTCAGGTTAACCAGCGCGCCGCCGGAGTTACCCCGGTTGATCGCCGCATCGGTCTGAATAAAGTTCTCATAATTTTCCACGTTCAAGCCGCTGCGGCCGAGGGCGGAAACGATGCCGGAGGTCACGGTTTCGCCCAACCCATAGGGGTTGCCGATGGCGACAGCATAGTCCCCGACCTGGAGATTATCTGAATCGGCAATTTTAATTGCGGTCAGATTTTTAAAGTCCTTCAGCTGCAGCAGAGCAATGTCGGTTTGCGGATCTTTGCCGATAACCTTGGCGACATAGCGGTGGCCGTCACTGGTCTGAACGTGAATTTTAGTGGCATTAGCGATCACGTGATTATTGGTCACCACGTAGCCTTTTTCGGCGTTAATGATAACGCCGGACCCCAGCGCGCGGAATTTCTCCTGCTGCGTGCCGCCGCCGTCATTGCCTCCCTGACACATCGGCGATCCCTGGAAAGGCGAACCATCGGTACAGAAAGGGGAATTGCCGCCAAAAAATTGTTCAAACTGCTGCGGCAGGCGCGGCGTTTTTACCGTAGTGCTCCCCTCAACGCTGATGCTCACTACCGATGGCATAATTTTTTTTAGCATCGGCGCCAGGCTCGGCAGCTGCTGGCTGGAAGAAGAAGCCGTTTCGGCTGCGGTTGCGCTTAGTGGACTCATCGCCATAAACAGGCTCATCGCCAGAGCACTGCAAACTAACGCTGTCTTTTTCATTCGTCTTTATCTCTTACTGTGTCTAATCGCAAGACCATTTTGCTGGCCGTAAGGTGAGAGATAACTTTTATCCTTTAGTTTATGTTTAAGTATTTGGTAAAAGTAAAAATTTATATTTTAAATTTACAAATCAGCTTCTCAGCCTGTGTTATTCCACCGCCATCAGCCGGCGATATTCATCCCAGGCGTAGAGGTCGGTCATGCCGCTGATATAATCCTGAATAAGGCGCGCGCGGTAATAATATTCCCACAGCGGGAAATCGTCGGCCAGCGGGCTGAGTTTCGCCACTGCTTCGCTATAGGCCAGGCGAAAGCGCGTCGACAGCTTATGGTACAGGCGGGTTTCAATCGGGTAACTTTTTAACGCATCGTTTTCAACCAGCTCGGTAAATTCAACATGCGTTAACGTCAGCAGCGGGCTGTAAATATCCAATAGCCCCCTAATTACCCGGTAGCCTTGTAATTCCAGCTGTTCAACATCCGGATGATTAAATACGTGGCGAATGGCAACTTTTTTAAATATATCCAGCAGCCGGCTATGGGGACTTTCATCCTCCAGCAAGGCCTGGTTGAAATTGCCGTGATAGATTGCCTCGAGGTTAGCAATGAAACAATCTGCGGCCTGAGGGACCAGGCAGGCAACGGTATTGACCCGCAAATACATAAAGAATTGATCTTCGCTGCTGCGGCTCAGGCGGTTAGCTTTAGATTTAGCCTGCGCATTATTAACCACCAGATCGAACAGGTCGCCCTTTTTATGCTGCGGCCAGAGATGATAAAGATATTGATAGAGTTGCTCGACGGTGAAAATATTTTTTTCTACCGCATCTTCAAGATCGGCAACGCAATATGAAATATCATCCGCCGCCTCCATAATATAAGTTAGCGGGAAACGACTATATTTTTCCAGCTGAAGCGCGCTGCGCATGCGAGAAATGTATTCTTCTTCAGCCAGATAATAACCCGG
Source organism: Izhakiella australiensis (assembly GCF_002006995.1). GTDB lineage: Bacteria > Pseudomonadota > Gammaproteobacteria > Enterobacterales > Enterobacteriaceae > Izhakiella > Izhakiella australiensis. Next base: position 49,180 of record NZ_MRUL01000006.1, read on the forward strand.
TTTTTTCATCAGGTAGCTGTGGCCTGCGGGCAGATCGCCACGATGCCAGGCCGGGCGGGTATATTTAAAAATGCAGCCGACCTGCGCCCAGGTGAGATTCATTTTCATCAGGGTATGCACCAGGCGAATAGCCTGCGCGTTGCCTTCAAAAAAACTTAAATCCTGACGAATCTTTGCACGTAGATCGTTCAGGCCGTCTTCCCGATAACGCAGGATGGCGACTTTGCAGGGATCGTCAGGTACCAGACCTTGCGGCCAGCTGTGAGCAAGATGCTGACGGAACCAGTCGTTGATGGCCGACTCGCCGAAATGACCGAACGGCGGGTTGCCGATATCGTGCATCAGACAGGCCATCTCAACCACGCTTTCAAAAGGACCGGTCAGCGCTTCCAGCCCGTACTTCTCCAGGCCCTGCTGCTCTTTCAGGCGGGTCAGTATCTCTTTGGCGATATAGCGCCCTACCTGCTGCACTTCCAGCGAATGGGTCAGGCGGGAGCGCACTGCGGCGTTACGTTCCAGCGGAAAAACCTGGGTCTTCTGCTGCAAGCGTCGTATTGCTGCAGAGTTGATTATTCGTCCGCGATCGCTTTCGAAAATACGCAGAATTTCATGCTCATCTTTATGACCCTGCACCGCCCGGTAGCGGCGCAGATAGCTGATTTTTTTCCTGAAATCGATCCCGCCCATCTTCGGCTCCTTTATCCTGCGCGTAACTGACTCAACGTGCTGCCTGAATAGCATGCTGCCATTTCAGGCTGTGTCCTGTCACCCGCTACTGGTAAACTATGCGGCGAATCCCTAAGCAATTTATAACACTAAGCGAGTAACTCTATGAAAGCAGGCATTATTGGCGCAATGGAACAGGAAGTCACCCTGCTGCGCGAGAAAATTGAAAACCGTCAGACGGTTACGCTGGCCGGCTGTGAAATTTACACCGGCGTACTGAACGGCGTTGAAGTTGCGCTGCTGAAGTCGGGTATCGGCAAAGTCTCCGCCGCACTTGGCACCACGCTGCTGCTGGAGCTTTGTAAACCGGACCTGATTATCAACACCGGCTCCGCTGGCGGCCTCGCGCCTTCACTAAACGTCGGCGATATCGTGGTATCTGATGAAGTACGCTACCACGATGCCGATGTCACCGCCTTTGGTTATCAACCGGGTCAGATGGCGGGCTGTCCGCCGGCGTTTAAAGCCGATGAGAAATTGATCGCCGCCGCCGAGCAGTGCATCGCCCGGCTGTCGCTGCATGCCGTTCGCGGGCTGGTGGTGAGCGGCGATGCGTTCATTAACGGTGCCGAGCCGCTGGCGCGCATCCGCTCGACCTTCCCACAGGCGATTGCCGTTGAAATGGAGTCGAGCGCCATTGGTCACGTCTGCCATCAGTTTGGCGTGCCTTTCGTGGTGATCCGCGCCATTTCCGACGTTGCCGATCGCGAGTCTCATCTGAGCTTTGACGAATTTCTGGTAACCGCCGCCAAACAATCTTCCCTGATGGTGGAAACCCTGTTAGCCCATCTCAGCCGTGGCTAAATTATCCGGCCTGCTGGGTGCCTGGCTTGGCCTGCTGCTGGCGCTGACGGCCTCCGCGCAGGCGGCGCCGCGCGTCATAACGCTGGCGCCGGCGCTGACCGAACTGGCTTTCGCCGCCACTATTACCCCGGTCGGCGTCAGCAGTTATTCAGACTTCCCCGCCGCCGCCGCTAACATTGAGCGCGTCGCCAACTGGCAGGGCATCAACGTTGAGCGCATCCTCACCCTGAAACCCGATGTCGTACTGGCATGGCGCGGCGGCAACCCACAACGCCAGGTCAGCCAGCTGGAAAAGCTGGGCATAAAAGTGATATGGCTGCAGCCGGAAACGCTGCAAGAGGTCGTACAAAGCGTTCGCTCTCTGGCACAGTGGAGCCCCGACCCGGCGCAAGCTGAGCAAGAAGCCAGCCGGCTGAACGCCCAGCTCAGCGAACTACAGCGGCGCTATGCAAATCCCACGCGTCGGCCGGTCTTTCTACAGTTTGGCCTGCGTCCGATGTTTACCGCTGCCGGCAATACCCTGCAAAATCAGGTGCTGAAGCTTTGCGGCGGTGAAAATATTTTTGCTGACAGTCGCGTTCCCTGGCCGCAGGTTAGCCGCGAACAGGTGCTAACGCGTCATCCGCAGCTCATCGTCACCGTCGGCGGCGAACAGCAGAAGGCCGCCATACGCGCTTTCTGGCAGCCTCAGCTGAAAGTCCCGATCGTCGCCCTCAATGATGACTGGTTTAGCCGCCCCGGCCCGCGCATCCTGCTGGCGGCGCAATCGCTGTGCCGCCAGCTACAGTCCGACGCCCCGGCAACAGCAAAAAAAACCGTTAGCGTTGATTAAAGTACGCGAATAACGCGCCGATAAATAATAACAAGGCGGCCGGGATGTTTATTGCGTCGCCCATCGTGCCCTTCGGGGTTTTTAACACCAGGACCTGGAATGAAAAAAGCCATTATTCTGGCCTTCGGGCTAATGATGGCGAGCGAACTCTGGGCAGCGGCTACGACGGGCGTAATTCAGGTTCGTTTGACCATCCCGGCGCAATGCCATATTGATGGGCAAAGCATCACAGCAACCACGCCTGGCATCGATTGTGGTAATCAGGCGGCTTTACAACCAAGAGTGATTCGGCAGGATTTTTATCCGGATGACAAGACGCGCCGCAGAGCGCGGCTGATCACCATAGAGTGGTAAATAATTCAACGCCTGAGCATTGCTCAGGCGTTTTTTATCAGACGCTGAAAGAGGAACCGCAACCGCAGGTGCTTTTGGCATTAGGATTGGTCACGATAAAACGCGAACCTTCCAGCCCTTCGGTGTAATCGACCGAGCCGCCCACCAGATATTGCAGGCTCATGGGATCGACCACCAGCGCCACGCCCGCTTTTTCAATGGTCATGTCGCCGTCGTTGATTTGGTCGTCAAAGGTAAAACCGTACTGGAAGCCGCTACATCCGCCGCCGGTAATATAAACCCGCAGCTTCAGCTCGGGATTCTCTTCATCAGCAATCAGGTTTTTGACTTTCTTTGCCGCTGCTTCGGTAAATTGCAGGGGCAGCGCTACGTCATCACTCATATTTCACTCCAGTCTACTGCAGGCCGCAGTGCGACCATCATGATTTTATTATCCGCTACCCATCCTTCGCTGGCAAGTTTGATCATTGAGCAGAGTGAGCAGCCTGTGCTGTGCCTGGCTGCGTTGACTGCCTGGCAAGGGTACGCGCCAGCAGCGTGGAATAAAGCGGCTGACCGCCGCAAAACTGCGCCACCAGGGTCGCCCCAAAGCAGGTAATAATCATCGGCAGAATCAGCTGATAGTTGTCGCTCATCTCCAGTACCAGAACGATGCCCGTCAGCGGCGCCCGCACTGAGGCGGCGAACAGCGCGCCCATACCGGCAATGGCAAAAGTGCCGGGATCGAGCGACCAGCCTGGCAACAGCGCGCTACAGGCCATACCAAACGCGGTACCGGCCAGCGTCCCCAACGCCAGCATCGGCGCGAAAATGCCGCCGGGGGCGCCGGAGCAAAAGCACAGCAGCGTCGTTGCCACGCGGGAGATGAAAATAAACAGCAGCGTGCCGAGGGCATAGTGACCCGCCGCCGCCATCGGGATCAGATTAAAGCCCCCGCCGGCGGCCTCGGGTTCGATCATTCCCAGCAGCCCGCAAAGTCCGCCCAGCAGCGCCCCGGTTAATAACGTATAGCGCATGCCACGGCTGTGAAGGGCCAGAAAGCGGTCCTGTATGCGGTACACCAGCGTATTGAAGGCGGCGCCGACGGCGCCAAACAGCAATCCCAGCAGCAGATAAAGCCAGAGCGATTTGATTGAAGCATCGCCCAGACGCCCCATGGCAATGACCGCGCCGGCACCGTTAAAGTAGCGGTAGACGATGCAGGACATCACTACGCCGAGAAACACCGCCTTAATGGAGATCAGGCTGTAGCGAAACTGCAAGCGCATTTCTTCAATAATAAACAGGATACCGGCAAGCGGCGCATTAAACGCGGCTGACAGGCCGGCGGCGGCGCCGGTTGCCAGTAGCGTATGGCGGGTTTCCGCGTGCTTAATGCGAAAGATATCAAGCACCATGCAGCCAATGTTGCCGCCCATCTGAACCGTTGGTCCCTCGCGTCCCAGCACCATACCGGCGCCGAGGGTACCCAAACCGCCGATAAATTTTACCGGGATAACCCGCCACCAGCGCACCGGCCGCAATTCTTCCAGCGCACCTTCGATTTCCGGAATACCTGACCCCGCCGCCTCCGGTGCCACACGCCGCACCAGCCAGTAGCCGATCATGGCCAGCAGCGCAGAAATCCCAATCGTCAGCGGGTAGCTGAGCAGAGACCAGTGTCCGCTATGGGACAGTATGCCCAGCCGCCAGGCGATAATCGCGTTCACCGCCTTTTCAAAAGCGACGCCGAGCAGCCCCGCCAGCACGCCGACCAGCGCCGCAAGCAGCAATATTTTTATCGGCGTGCGGTCACGCCGCAGCACCAGACGGAGAAAATCGATACGGCGTGGCGCGGTGACCTTCTGGCCTTCACCTGATTCGCTGTCGTTGTCGTTGTTCATAGTTGGCAAAATTATCTAAAGAAATCTGCCAGTATGATAGCGGGGGAAAGGATGAAAAGTGAGAAAATTACGTATTAAAAAATGTCGTTGCGCCATCAGTCCTTCCACCACATCGCCGCTTTTCTTAGAATGAGCGGGATATTCTTTTTCCGGATTCAGGAGCGATCCCATGAGTAAGTCAGAAAACCTGTTCGCGCAGGCGCAGCAGCTCATTCCCGGCGGCGTTAACTCGCCGGTGCGCGCGTTTACCGGCGTTGGCGGCGCGCCGCTTTTTATTGAACGCGCCAATGGCGCCTATCTGTACGATGTCGACGGCAAAGCCTACATTGACTACGTCGGCTCATGGGGCCCGATGGTACTGGGCCACAATCATCCGGCCATTCGCAACGCGGTCATCGAAGCCGCACAGCGCGGGTTGAGCTTTGGCGCGCCGACGGCGATGGAAGTTGATATGGCCCGGCTGGTCACCGAACTGGTTCCCAGTATGGATATGGTGCGCATGGTGAACTCCGGCACCGAAGCAACGATGAGCGCTATTCGCCTGGCGCGCGGCTTTACCGGCCGCGATAAACTGATTAAGTTTGAAGGCTGTTATCACGGTCATGCTGACCATCTGCTGGTTAAAGCCGGCTCCGGCGCGCTGACGCTGGGCCAGCCAAACTCGCCCGGCGTACCCGCCGACTTTGCGAAACACACCCTGACCTGCACCTATAACGATCTCAGCTCGGTTCGCGCCGCTTTTGCGCAATATCCGCACGAGATCGCCTGCATCATTGTTGAGCCGGTTGCCGGTAATATGAACTGCATTCCGCCGGAGCCGGAATTTTTACCCGGCCTGCGCAGCCTGTGCGATGAGTTTGGCGCGCTGCTGATTATTGATGAGGTGATGACCGGATTTCGCGTCGCGCTGGGCGGCGCCCAGGCCTGGTATGACGTCACGCCGGACCTGACCTGTCTGGGTAAAATTATCGGTGGCGGCATGCCGGTGGGGGCTTTTGGCGGGCGTCGCGATGTGATGATGGCGCTGGCGCCGACCGGCCCGGTTTACCAGGCGGGCACCCTTTCCGGTAACCCTATCGCCATGGCGGCCGGCTATGCCTGTCTTAGTGAAATTGCGCAAACCGGCGTACATGAAACGCTGGCAGACCTGACCAATCAGCTGGCCCAGGGCCTGCTGGATGCCGCCAGACAACATGGCATACCGCTGGTGGTTAACAACGTTGGCGGCATGTTTGGCCTGTTTTTCACCGAGGCCGAACGCGTTACCTGCTACACCGACGTTACCCGCTGCGACGTGGAGCGGTTTAAGCGCTTCTTCCATCTGATGCTGGCAGAAGGCGTTTACCTGGCGCCATCAGCGTATGAAGCCGGATTTATGTCGCTGGCACACAGTCAGCAGGATATCAATGACACCATTGCTGCCGCCCGCCGGGTTTTCGCCAGGTTAAACTGACCTGTCGCTGCGGCTCAGTGCGGCCCGTTGCAATAACGGGCCGCGAATGGTCATGTGGTCATAAAGAAACATTTTCCCGGCCTGCTAACGCCGTAAAAGGGGCGCGCTGTTCAGGACTTGCGCAGCAGCCAGACAAAATAAGGCGCGCCGATAAAAGTCGCCAGCAAACCGGCCGGCACCTGGCTGGGGAACACCACCATCCGCCCACACCAGTCGGCCAGTACCATCAGGCCGCCACCGAGCAGCGTGGCGATCACCAACTGCGGCATAGTACGCCGGAATCCCATCATCCGCGCCATGTGCGGCGCCATCAGGCCGATAAAGCTTAACGGCCCGACCGTCAGCGTTGCCGCCGCCGTCAACCCGGCCACCAGCAGTAATATCGTTACCCGGCTTGGCGTCAGGGCAATACCCACCGCGCGCGCGGTGGCGCCTCCCAGAGGCAGGATCATCAACCAGCGTCGGCACAGCGGCGCCAGGGCTATCAGGATCAGCGCAACGATAGCGGTATGCAGCGCGCCTTGCAGCGTAACGCTGTAGGTTGAACCCGCGATCCACGTCATCAGAACCGCCATGCGCGGGTCGCCGCTGGCCAGCAGCAGCACCAGCAGCGTACTGAAGGCGGTACTTAATCCCATCCCCGCCAGCAGCATACGCGTCGGTGAGAACTCGCCGCGCGCCGAGATCAGCAAAATAACCATCAGGGTCACGGCCGCGCCGAGACTGCCAGCGACAAACAGCCAGCCAAAGGCGTCACCCGGAACCAGAAACAGCATGATCACCACGCCGAAGGTCGCGCCAGAGCTGATGCCCAGCACTTCCGGGCTGGCCATCGGGTTGCCGGTCAGACGCTGAACCAGACAGCCGGCAACCGCCAGCATTGTTCCGGCAGCCAGCGCGGCCATCACGCGTGGCAGCCGCCAGGGCAGCAGCTGATGCCAGAGATCGCCGCTGGCCCACAGCCAGCCATGCGCCCCCCGGCCAAAGCTAAGCGCAACCACCAGCATAATAACCAGTATCGCCAGCGCGCTTGCCGCCCATAACGCCAGCCTTTGACGTTCACGCGCCACGCTGTCGCCCTGATTGAGCGGCGGCGGCGCCATTCCGCTGTGCAGGCGCGGCAACAGCCACAGCAGCAGCGGCGCGCCGATGATTGCGGTGACGGTACCGGTGGATACCTCACGCCAGTTATCGGTTAGCCAGATGACGCACTGATCGGCCAGCCACAGCAACAGCGCGCCGATTAGCGGCGCCAGCAGCATGCGGCTAAGCAGGCGCCGCCCGCCCAGCAGCTTTGCCAGCAGCGGCGCGAACAGGCCGATAAAACCAATAATACCAACGGCATTGACCAGCTGGGCACTAAGCACGATAGCCAGCAGCAGGGTGGCAACCCGCACCAGTGACAGCGCCAAACCAAGGTTTTTCGCCACCCCGTCATCAAGCCCCATCAGCGTTAGCGGGCGCAGCAGCAGCAAGGCCAGCACAAAGCAAAGAAATACCCGCGGCCAGAGAGAAAGCGCCCCCTGCCAGTCCATCTGGTTCAGCGTGCCGGTTCCCCACAGCAATACGCTTTGCAAACGTTCATGATTAAACAGGCCAATCAGCTGGTTAACCGCTCCGCAGTACAAAGAGAGCACCAGCCCAGCCAGAATTAACGTCACCGGCGACAGGCGTTTCCCCCAGGCAACGCCGAATACCAGCAGGCCAAGCAGTAACGATCCGCCAAGCGCCGCAAGGGATGGCGGAATTAAGCCGCTCCCCCACAGCGTCGCCGCGGTCAGCCCCAGCTGAGCTCCGGCAGAAACCCCAAGCGTCGTCGGCTCAGCCAGCGGGTTACGCAGCACCTGCTGAAATAACAGGCCCGCCAGCCCCAAACCTGCACCGACCAGCAATGCCATCACCAGGCGCGGCAGCAAGCTGTAGTGAAATACCATTTCTGCTACCTGGCTGCTGTCGGGATGTGAAAATCCCTGACGCCACTGAGTAAAAGGCAGATGATAGTGGAAGTTATAAATGGTCAGCGCCAGCGCCGCAGCTGTCAGCGCCAGCAGGGTCAGCACGCCAAGGCGGGAATAGGTTTTCATGCTGCTGCCACTCCCTGGTTTAGCAGATGGCAAAAGCGCATCGCCGACCAGATGCCGCCATAAAACCACACCGCCGGAATGCGCTTAAAACGCCCGGAGCGGACAAAAGGCATCGCCTGCCATAGCGGCGTCTGACTGACGCGTTGCATAGCAAGTTCGTCAGAGTGGGCAAAGCAAAGCGCATCGACATCCTGCATTTCGGCCAGCCGTTCAATGCCAATCACCGCGCTGCCCCAGAAGTTAGTTTCCCCCTGCCAGGCATTGGGTACCGCCAGTTCCTGCATCACGTCCAGAAACAGGCTGCCGTGACCAAATACCAGCGCATGCTGCTCATCCAGCAGCGACATCAGCAGAATGGGTCTTTTCACCCGCCCGACCAGCTGTTGCCGCGTCTGGCTAAGTAACTTATCCAGCGCGGCAAGTTGCTGTTCAGCCTGAGCAACCCGGCCAATATGCTGCGCCAGGGTCATCAGCGAAGTGCGCGCCGTTAGCAGCGGCTTGCCGCGCCCGTCGTTAAAGGGGAAAGCCAGTGAAGGGGCGATCGGGGTCAGCATTGACTTTGCCGGACCGTAGCCCTGGGAATGCAGGATCAGCGAAGGCCGCAGCTCGGTAAGCAGCTCCATATTGGGTTCGGTGCGTAAGCCTAATTCAATGCAGCTATCAGGAATGATCGGGTCGGCAACCCAGGCCCGATAGCCCTGTATTTCTGCCACGGCATACGGCGTTACGCCGAGAGTCAGCAGCAGCTCAACCGGCAGCCATTCAAGGGCCGCAATGCGGGTAATATCGACCGAAGCACCCTGCGCCGCCGCGCGCAGCGGCAGGCTGAACATCATTGGCGAGAGAGCCAGTGCGGTTAAAAAACGGCGGCGAAGCGAATCAGGCATCACAGCATCCTGTACTCAGTAAACAAAGCTAACGGGCGTACCATGGGTAGGATGCGGCAGGATACCCATCGGAATGCCGTAAATCTCGCCGAGTACCTCAGTGGTCATGATTTCAGCCGGCTCGCCCTGCGAAATCATTTTTCCGGCGCGCAGCGCCACCAGCCGATCGCAGTAGCGCGCCGCCATATTAATATCATGCAGCACCACGATAACCGTCAGCCCGCGCTGGTGGCTTAAGCGCTGAATCAGCGCCAGCACTTCCACCTGATGGGCGATGTCCAGCGCGGAGGTGGGTTCATCTAACAGCAGGCAGCGGCTGTTTTGCGCCACCAGCATGGCAATCCAGGCGCGCTGTCGTTCACCGCCGGACAGGCTATCCACCAGCCGGTGCGCCAGCGGCTTTAACCCAACCAGCGCAATCGCTTCATCAACGTGCTGGCGATCGTCATGACCATAGCGCCCCAGCGCCCCGTGCCAGGGGTAGCGGCCAATGGCGACCAGCTCCCGCACCGTCATGCCTTCAGCGGCTGGCAGCTGCTGCGGCAGATAGGCCACTTCACGGGCAAACGCTTTACTCTGCCAGGCACTCAGGGGGGTTTGATTCAGCAGTATCTCGCCGGTTGACGCAGCGTGGTGACGCCCAAGCATCTTCAACAACGTGGACTTTCCTGAACCGTTATGCCCAATCAGGCCGCAGACTCGTCCGGCGGGAAAGGTCAGAGAAAGCGGCTGGAGCAGCGTTCGCCCCGGTACGCTGAATCCTGCGTCGTTAAGCGTAAAAGTTGAGTCCTGCGCGCGTTGTGATGACATGGTTATCTTCTGGTAGACGGGCGCGAGAGTTCGCGCCCGGTTGTACATTAGAAACGGAAAGTCGCGGTGCCGATAATCTGACGATCGTGGCCCCAGTAGCAATCGTATTCGTGATAGCAGCTGGCAACGTATTCGCGGTCAAGCAAATTGTTGATATTCACCCCAATGGACGAGCCAGGCAGGCCAAAGCGACCGAGGTCGTATTTAACCAGGGCATCCACCGTGGTGTAACCGGCAACGGCAAAGTTTTTGTTTTCGTTGTCAGTCCCACTCTGGAACTGATACAGCCCCTGGCTCTCGCCAACGTAACGTACGCCAGCGCCAAATGTCAGCCCGGAAAGCGCCGTTTCGTGGAAGGTATAATCCGCCCACAGCGAAGCCATGTGCTTAGGCGCCTGCACCGGGGTGCGATCTTTATACTTGGTATCGTGAGTATAAACCGCGTCGGTATAGGTATAAGACGCCATCATATTGATGTTCGGCGTCAACGCCGCTTTGGCCTCCAGCTCGAAACCGCGCGAACGGATTTCGCCGCTTTGCACGTTAAAATTGCTGTTGTCCGGATCGCCCGTCAGGTTTTTATCTTTGGTCAGCTGGAACAGCGCGCCGGTGATAACAATCGGACGATCTTTCGGTACGTATTTGATCCCGGTTTCATACTGCTTGGCGCGCGACGGATCGAAAGGCTGTCCTGCTGAGTTGGTGCCTGAGGTTGGGATAAAGGATTCGCTGTAGCTAAAGTACGGCGCAATACCGTTATCGAACACGTAGTTCAGGCCGCCGCGCCAGGTAAAGGCCTGGTCGTGATTTTTCGCTTCGCTTTCGCTGCTACGGTTGTACGCCGAGGTCATGGCGTAGTCATAGCGGCCACCCAGCGTCAGCACCCAGTTGTTCCACTCCATCTGGTCTTGCGTATACAGACCGGTTTGTTCCTGCTTGTTCAGATAGCGATACGGGAAGCCGCTGCCAACCATCTGATTGTTGCCGTAGTGCGGATCGTAAGCGCTGAGCGGCGCGGCGGAACCGAAAATAGCGTCAATGTCGTTACGGGTACGCTGATAATCGACGCCCATCAGCAAGGTATGATCGAGCGCGCCGGTAGAGAATTTGGCCTGCGCCTGGGTGTCGACGGCAAACTGGTTCAGCTCTTCTTTCGACTTGGCATAGCCGCGCAGAATTTCGCTGGTCGCCGGGCTAAATCCGTTGCCGTAGATGGTGAAATAATCGGTTTTCATATCGGCATAGCGCAGATTCTGACGTACGGTCCAGGTATCGTTAAAGCTATGTTCGAAGTTGTATCCCACCATTTTGGTGTTGCGTGAGATTTTATTGCTGTCGCCGTCATCAAAATCAGTCGGCAACTTACGCTGATTGCCATTCGGGTCGATATAAGGCACCACCGTACCCTCGCGCGGCAGCCAGCCGTAATAGCCAGTTTCCGGCTCATTCTGGAAATAGCTGAGGAAAGTGAAGGTGGTGTTTTCATCAGGACGCCAGCTGAAAGAAGGTGCGATAGTATAGCGTTTCTCTTTATTTGCCTGCTGCTGAGCTTCAGCATCGCGCGCCAGGCCCGTCAGGCGATAGGAGAACTCACCGTTATCGTCCAGCGCGCCGCCAAAATCGAAGCCGGTGGAAAACAGGTTATCGGTGCCCATCTGAAAGCGCACTTCGTGCAGGGTTTCCAGCGTCGGACGTTTGCTTACCATTGCCACCACGCCGCCGGGGTTGCTCTTGCCGTACAGCACCGAGGCCGGGCCACGCAGCAGCTCCGCGCGCTCCAGGAAATAAGGGTCGATGGCAAACTCAGAGTAGTTATCGCCCTGCAGCTTGAGGCCATCAAGATACTGGTTGGTGTTGATTTCGTTAAAACCGCGAATGGAAAGCGCATCGATCACATCAGAGCTGCCGCGGTTGCTGACAACGCCGGGGCTGTAGTTAAACGCGTCTTTCAGCGTGTTAACGCCGCGCAGCTCCATCTCCTGGCGGGTGACCACCGAGATTGATTGCGGCGTTTTTTCAATAGGCGTATCGGTTTTGGTGCCGGTGGCGCTGTGCTTAGCGGCAATGGTCGGCGCCGGCCCCCAGGCGGTTTCAGCGGCAGCGTCGCTGGCGGACGCTTCAACGGTAATCGTTTGCTCAGCGGCCTGGGCCTGGCTCAACGCCAGGCTGCCAGTTGCCAGCGCGATCAGCAGCGTCAGCGGTTTTTTTGCGGTATTGATAGTCAAACAAGAATTGAGTGCGCGCGTTTTAATCATTTTTATTTCTCTGATGGGAATTTTTGCAAAATGTAAACGAGAATGATTATTAGAAGGATTGGATAATATGAAAACGCTATCTTGACTGCAAGCGTTATGCTCAGCGAAAGTGAATTATGCTGTGAGCCAGCAGGCATAAGCGCTGGTTCAGTCGGGCTGAACCAGCGGCAAACGTTACAAATTAATGGTGTGTTTTCAGCTGATTATCAACTTCTTCCTGCGCCTGTTTTAGCGCTTTCCGAAACGCCGGCAGGCTCTGCAGTCGTGAGTACTCTACCGCACCGACTATCCGCCCGGCGTTGACATCGCTTTGCCAGTGCGCGCCGCAAATCACCCGGCTCTGACCGTACGTCCAGGCACGCTTGAACAGCTCGTCGCCACGATCCGGGCGCAGCTGAGCCAGTATCAGGGCGATAGTGGTCGCATAGGCGGTATGTCCTGAAGGGTAAGAACCATTAGTACGCAGGAAACTTTCATCCGCGATCGGCTGGCAGGTGTGATGCTTGAAGTAAACAAAAGGACGTTCACGCATATAGAACTTCTTAGCCGTTTCCGGCGCGTAATCGCCGCTATCTACGTTGAGATAATCCAGAATACGATACAGCGCCGGAGTGGTTTGCGCTGAAATCGTGACGCCAAAAGGTTTAGAGAAAATGTGGGCAACATTTGGCGTACTCATATCTGAGTCACTGGTAGCCAGCTTCCAGCGCGCCGTGCCCTTCAGCGCATAGCCAGCCTTATATTCAGCAATGTCCAGCGCGAATAACGGATCGCCCTTTTTCGGCGGCGGCGGCAGATAGGCTTTGCTACTGAATGCCTGCGCCACGTCGTGGAAGGTTGGCCCGGTTGGTTTATGCCATGATGCGTCAGCTTTTGTCCCTGGTTGATCGGCTGCAAAGCTTGATGCGGTAAATAACAGACCGCATGCGGCAAAAAGCGCAGCGCTTAACGCTGATTTTTTCATCTTTATTCCTTAGTTGTAAAAAAGCGCGCGCATGCTAACAAAATCACCGCATCAAATTCGTGATCGATGACCAACAATTTTCTGCATATTTTCCTAAATATTCAACAAGTTGTAAATTGGTGTAAAAAAAGCCGGACGTTTACACGCCCGGCTTTAGTTTCATCCCGCTAACGGTTATTTGCTGCCGAACATATCCTTAATCCAACCGGCTACGCCGTTACTGTCCTTTTTCTCATCCTGCGGGGGTTGCTGCTGCTGTGACTGCTCCGGCAGCATATGCTGTTGCTGTTGCTGCTGCGTCATCTGCTGCTGGATTAGCTGCTGCTGTTGCTGACAGAGGGCATTAGCATCTATTGTCCAGACCGGCAGCGTACGCCACACGTTGCCGCCGGAACCACAGACAAAGTTGCCAGCCGAATCAATATTCATTGACGCGATGTCCTCGGGCGGCGTCAGCACCAGCGGCAGCGGCGCCTGATTATCCAGATAGTGACGATAGATCTGCATCGCCCCGCTGGCGCCATACAGCCTGGTTGGTTTGTTGTTATCGCGGCCAACCCAGGTGATAGCGACTTCTTTACCATCTATACCGGCAAACCAGCTGTCCACCTGATTATTGGTCGTCCCGGTTTTGCCGGCCAGATGCGCATTGGGGAAGCGCGCGCCTAACGCGCGGGCCGTACCGCGCAGTGCAACCTGTTGCAGCGAATACATGGTGAGGTAAGCCGCCTGAGCCGGCACGGCGCGCTCAGCCTGCGGATAGCTCTGATAAAGCACTTTGCCATCTTCCGCGATAACGGAACGCAGCGCCGAAAGCGGCGCCCGATTGCCGCCGCTGGCGATGGTCTGGAACGCCTGCGCCACTTCGATCGGCGTCAGGTTCAGGGCGCCGAGCAGCATCGCCGGAACCGGCTGAATCTGATCTTTCGGCGCCCCCAGCTTAGCCCAGGTGTTCACCACTGAATCCAGCCCCAGCGTCATACCGAGATTAACGGTCGGCACGTTCATTGAGTTGGTCAGCGCATCCACCAGCATCACCTGCCCGCTAAAGCGACGATCGTCATTCTGCGGTTTCCAGACCTGCCCATTTGGCAGCTTCAGCGCGATCGGGTTATCACCCAGCCAGGTATTCAGCCGATATTTATCCGGCTGGCTCAGCGCGGTGAGATAGGTCGCCGGTTTCGCCAGTGACCCGATGGATCGACGCGCCTGCAGCGCACGGTTATAACCAGCAAACTGCGGATCGGCGCCGCCAACCATGGCGCGAACTTCGCCGGTAAAGCGGTCAACGATCACCATTGCGGTTTCTAAATCATTAATACCCCGCTGCTTACGCAGCGTCGCGATGCCGTCAACCACCGCTTTCTCCGCCGCATCCTGAGAGACCGGATCGAGCGTGGTGAAAATCTTCACGCCGGAGAGATCCTGAACTTTGTCGCCCAGCTTGGCTTGCAGTTCATTACGCACCATCTGCATAAAAGCAGGCTGAGGCGTCAGCACGCCCCCCTTCGGCTGCACGCCGAGCGGGCGGGCGGAGAGCATGTTGTACAGGTCCTGGTCGATATAATTTTGCTGCTGCAACAGGCGCAGCACCAGATTACGTCGTTCCAGCGCCAGCTTCGGATTGCGCCACGGATTATATAATGACGCGCCTTTTACCATACCAACCAGCAGCGCCTGCTGATCGAGGCTCAGCTCATCAACCGGACGACCGAAGTAGTAAAGGCTGGCCAGCGGGAAACCGCGGATCTGATCATTGCCAGCCTGGCCGAGATAAACCTCATTCAGATACAGCTCCAGGATGCGATCTTTGCCGTAGCGCGCATCCATGATCAACGCCATATAGGCTTCGTTAGCTTTACGCCATAGCGAACGCTCATTGGTCAGAAACAGGTTTTTTACCAGCTGCTGCGTCAGGGTGCTGCCGCCCTGCACTGCCCGTCCGGCGGTGATATTCGCCAGGAAAGCGCGGCCAATTGAGTAGAGGCTGATGCCGTCATGCTCATAGAAATGGCGATCCTCAGTGGCAATCAGCGTATCGACCAGCAGATCGGGGAAGCCGGAGCGCGGCACAAACAGGCGCTGTTCACCGTTCGGTGATTGCAGCATGGTGATAAGCCGCGGATCGAGGCGGAAATAGCCGAAATCACGGCCGTTATCGAGGTTCTTGATCTCCTTCAGCGTGTCGCCGCTGAAGCTCATCTCGGCACGAATCTGGCCTTCTTTACCGTCGGGGAAATCAAACGGACGGCGCAGCAGTTCAATATCATTGCCGTGTACGCTGAATTCGCCCGGACGGGTAATGCGGGAAACCTCACGGTACTGGGTACCTTCCAGCAGCGCGACCATCTCTTTTTTGCTGTAGGACATGCCCGGTTCGAGGCTCACCATGCGCCCGTACACGGCGGCGGGCAGCTGCCATACCTTGCCATCAATACGGCTGCGGATTTCTGAATCCAGCCAGAACCCATAGGCGACAATAATAATGACGAACACTAAAAAGAGTTTAATAAGCAGCCCAAACCAACGGCGTTTTCTTCCCGGCGGCCCGCCTTTACCTTTACGCGGCACGGATGCTACCTCCTCTTCATCATCATCGAAATCATCTTCATAATCTTCTTCCTTTTGGCGACCCCGCCTGGCGCGGCTGCGCGGCGGTTTGGGCTGTTTTCCCTTGCGCCCAATAGGTTCGCGATCGTTCCCAGACATAGATTACTGTTCTCCAGGGGTGGCCAGCGGCCAGGCCGGCTTACTTTCTAATGGTTTATTGCCAGACAGAAGGGGAACCTTCTGAATTGCGCTCCCGCTCAAGAGGGCGGAAGGTGTTTTTTCGTGCGGCGCGTCGGCGGCGCCGAGACCGGATCATCCGGCCAGGGATGCTTAGGATAGCGCCCCTTCATCTCTTTCTTAACTTCCGGATAAGCCCCTTGCCAGAAGGCAGCCAGGTCGCGGGTTATCTGCAACGGGCGCTGCGCAGGCGACAGCAGGGACAGTACCAGGGGAATACGCCCCTGCGCAATACAGGGGTTCTGCGCTTCGCCGAACATCTCCTGCAAACGCACGGCCAGCAAAGGCGGCTTGTCTTCATCGTATTCGATCGGCAACCGGTTTCCCGTCGGCACAGTGTAATGAGTTGGCAACATAGTATCCAGCTGTTGACGCTGCGACCATGTTAACAAGTGTAAGAGCGCCTGATGCAGGTCGATATTTAATAACCCTTTCATATCTTTAACGCCGCCCATCGCCGGCAGTAGCCACTGGTCGAGGGTTAACAGCAGGTCGGCCTCGTCGACTGCCGGCCAGCTCTGCTCCGGCAGCCAGCGATGGGCGCAGTGCAGCCGCACGCGCAGCTGCGTCGCCGCTTTGCTCCAGTGCAGCACCGACAGCCCGCGGCGTTTTATCCAGCGCAGCATGGCCTGATGCAGTTCATCCGCGCCCGGCTGCGGCAGCGGGCGGGATTTTAATACCAGCTGGCCGATCTGCTGCCGCTGCCAGGCGCGCAGCGTTGCCCGCTCTTCATCCCATTCAACTTCGGTCTGCGTTTGCAGCAATTCAGGACGCTGAACAATAAGCTTATCGATATCGACGCCGAATCCCAGCAGCAGGCGCGCGTCGGGCTGACCATCGCGCAGCAGCAGGTCGAGGGCGAACAACCATTCATGTCGCCCCAGCGCGGCATCCGGCTCCAGCGCGGCGCCGCTGCCGCTCGCCAGCAAATAGCGTCCGCCCGCCCCCCGGCGCTGCGCCAGCCGATCGGCAAACGCGCAGGCCAGCAGCGGTGCAATGGCATCAGCATCCGTGCGGGCGTCAACATTTTTGCCCGCCAGCTGACGCGCGCGTCGCTGCCAGTGCGGTAACGGCCGGTAAAATGCATCCAGCAAATCGCCGCTGCCGCTGCGCGGCGGATCTTCGATAATTGCCGCCAGCAGCGCCGCCGTCATCTGCTGCGCAGGCGCTTGTTCCGCTGCGCTTACCAGCATTGCCGCTAAGCGCGGTTCGGTGCCCGGCCCTGCCATACGCCGGCCTTTCAGGCTCAAAGCATGGTGTTCATCGGTGGCGCCCAGCAGCTGCAACAGCTGGCGCGCCGCGCGCAGATTGCTCTCCGGCGGCGCATCCAGCCAGCACAAATCCTGCGGCGAAGTACATCCCCACTGCAGCAGCTCCAGCCAGAAGGCGCTGAGGTCGCTGTGCAAAATTTCAGGCTGGCTGTGCCCGGCGGCGCGCTCCGCCTGCTCGACGCTGACCAGATGCAGGCAGATGCCCGGCGACAGACGCCCTGCACGGCCCGCACGCTGGGTCATTGATGCCTGGCTGACACGCTGAGTTTGCAAACGGGTCAGCCCGCTGCGCGCATCGAAGGTCGCCACCCGCTCTAACGCGCAGTCCAGCACCAGGCGGATGCCTTCAATCGTCAGACTGGTTTCGGCAATATTGGTCGCCAGCACGACTTTGCGCCGCCCCGCTGGCGCCAGTAATATCGCTTTACGCTGTTCAGCCAGCGGCAGGGCGCCATATAAAGGACAGATATCCACGTCCTGTGTGACCCGCGTTTGCAGTTCACGCTCAACGCGACGGATCTCGGCGATGCCCGGAAGAAAGACCAGCAGCGATCCCGCTTCATCACGCAGCAGCTGGCTGGCCTGACGCGCCACGTTTTGCTCAAATCCCGGCGCCGGGTCGAGCGGCTGGTAGCGCCGCTCTACCGGCCAGCTACGCCCCGCCGACACCACCAGCGGTGCGCCGGGCAGCAGCGCCTGAAGCCGGCTGTTATCAAGCGTTGCCGACATCAGTAATATTTTCAGGTCGTCACGCAGCCCTTGCTGCACGTCGAGTAATAACGCCAGCGCCAGATCGGCCTGCAGGCTGCGCTCGTGGAACTCGTCAAGAATGACCAGTGAGACGCCTTCCAGCATCGGGTCTCTTTGCAACATGCGGGTAAGAATACCCTCGGTAACGACTTCCAGCCGGCTAGCCGCACTGACCGCACGCTCGCCGCGCATACGGTAGCCGACGGTGGCGCCGGGCTGCTCGCCCAGCAGCTCCGCCAGACGCTGCGCCACGTTGCGCGCCGCCAGCCGACGCGGCTCCAGCATAATGATGCGCCCCGGCAGCGCGGCCTGCTGTAATAATTGCAGCGGCAGCCAGGTTGATTTCCCGGCGCCGGTCGGCGCGGCCAGCAGCACCTGATTATGCTGCTTCAGCGCGCTGAGAACCGCCGGCAGTACTTCGCTAACGGGTAATCCGCTCACCTGCTTACTCCCTACACTGGCCTCAAACTGGCGGGCATTGTAGCATTTAGCTTTACCACTGCGAGCCTGAGCCAAAAAATGTCTGACAGCACGCGCCTGTTTTTTGCCGTTACGCCACCGGAGCCGCTACAGCAGTCGCTGGTAAAGTGGCGTGCCGACCAGTTCCCCGCAGAAGCCGGGCGCCCGGTTGCCGCAGCCAATTTGCACCTGACGCTGGCCTTTCCGGGGGAAGTCAGCGCGGAAAAGCAGGCAACGCTTATGCGACTGGCGAGCCGCATCCGCCAGCCCGGCTTTCAGCTGACGCTGGACGATGCCGGGCACTGGCCGCGCTCAGGCGTGGTCTGGCTGGGTCCGGCCCGATCGCCGCGTGGGCTGCTGCAGCTGGCGGAAATGCTTCGCGCTCAGGCGGCGCGCTCAGGCTGTCAGCAAAGCCCGCAGCCTTTTCATCCGCACATTACGCTACTGCGTAATGCGCGCGGAAAAGTGGCCATACCGCCGCCGGGTTTTAGCTGGCATTTTCCCGTTACGCATTTCACCCTTTACGCCTCCTGCTTTAGTCAGGGACGCACCCGCTATCAGACCTTACAACACTGGAAACTGGATTAACCCATGGAGTTTTCTCCCGCCCTGCGCCCGGCAACGCTTATCGCCCGCTATAAACGCTTTCTTGCCGACGTGGTGACCGCCGAAGGCGAAACGCTGACCATTCACTGTGCCAACACCGGCGCCATGACCGGCTGCGCGACGCCAGGCGATACCATCTGGTATTCCACCAGCGACAGCAGCACGCGCAAATATCCCCACAGCTGGGAAATAACCCAAACCCGTGAAGGACACTGGATCAACGTTAACACCCTGCGAACCAATGCAGTGGTAAGGGAAGCGCTGGAGTCCGGTTGGATTCCAGAATTATCCGGTTACGAGACGCTGAAAGCCGAGGTCAAATACGGAAGCGAACGTAGTCGAATTGATTTCCTGCTACAGGCAGAAGAACAGGTTAACTGCTATATTGAAGTCAAATCCGTGACGCTATTGCAGCAAGGTAAAGGGTATTTTCCGGATGCGGTAACCGAACGCGGTCAGAAGCACCTGCGCGAACTCATCAGCGTAGCGGCCGAAGGCCATCGGGCGGTGCTTATGTTTGCCGTGATGCACTCGGGAATTGAGGACGTATCCCCCGCCCGCCATATTGATGGGCGGTACGCAGCACTACTGGTACAGGCACAGCAGCATGGGGTTGAAGTACTGGCGTATAAAGCATCTCTTTCTCATTTGGGGATGCAGCTCAAATCATCGGTTACGGTAACGCTGTAATATTTCAGGCACTTTACTGTTATTAAGATAGTTAGGCACCCATGCGCCAATACGCGTTTCCTCACAGGCTTGTCAAGGCATGTTCAGGAATAATTGCCAACCACATCTGCTTCTGCTATTTATAGCGGCCTGTTTTTCCCCCTTTGGGGATCGATTGTGCGTGTTATCCAGGAGAAACAACATGCAAGAAGGGCAAAACCGTAAAACGTCGTCCCTGAGTATTCTCGCCATCGCTGGGGTGGAGCCGTACCAGGAGAAACCGGGCGAAGAGTATATGAATGAAGCCCAGCTGGGCCACTTCAAGAAAATTCTTGAAGCGTGGCGCAATCAACTGCGTGATGAAGTGGATCGCACGGTATCCCACATGCAGGATGAAGCGGCCAATTTCCCCGATCCCGTTGACCGTGCAGCACAAGAAGAGGAGTTCAGCCTTGAACTGCGTAACCGCGATCGAGAGCGCAAGCTGATCAAAAAGATCGAGAAAACGCTGAAAAAAGTGGAAGACGACGATTTCGGCTTCTGTGAGTCGTGCGGAGTTGAAATTGGCATCCGCCGCCTTGAAGCCCGTCCGACTGCCGATTTGTGTATCGACTGTAAAACGCTGGCGGAAATCCGCGAAAAACAGATGGCCGGCTAATGAGCCTGACGTTCCGCAGCAATCGCCTTGCTGCGGAACATAATACGCAGATGATCGCCCCTTACACTGGCCGTTTCGCCCCCTCTCCTTCCGGCAATCTCCATTTTGGCTCGCTTATTGCTGCACTTGGCAGCTATTTGCAGGCCCGTGCCTGTCAGGGACGCTGGTTGGTGCGCATTGAAGATATCGATCCGCCGCGCGAAGTGCCCGGCGCCGCCGACCAGATTCTTGCCCAGCTTGAGCATTACGGCCTGCACTGGGACGGTGAAGTGCTCTGGCAGTCGCAGCGCCACGAAGCCTACCGCGAGATGCTGGATGCGTTAATGCGCAACGGCATGAGCTATTACTGCACCTGCAATCGCAGCCGCGTACAGCAAATCGGCGGCTACTATGACGGCCACTGCCGTCATCGCCATCAGGGACCAGAAAATGCCGCCGTCAGGCTAAAAGTGGATCACCCGGTCCGGCAATTTTTCGATCAGCGCCGTGGCGCCGTCGTTTGTGATCCCGCGCTGGCGCAGGAAGACTTCATTATTCATCGCCGCGATGGCTTGTTTGCTTACAACCTGGCGGTGGTGGTCGACGATCATTTTCAGGGGATTACCGAGGTAGTGCGCGGCGCCGATTTAATTGAACCGACCGTGCGCCAGCTAACCCTGTTTCAGCAGGCAGGCTGGCAGCCTCCGCGCTGGCTGCACCTGCCGCTGGCGCTGAATGCCGACGGCAACAAACTGTCTAAGCAGAATCATGCGGCGGCATTGCCCGATGGCGATCCACGCTTTACTCTGTGCCAGGCGCTACGCTTTTTAGGCCAGGCGATACCGCAAGGCGTTGAAGATATGACGGTTGCAGCGCTACTTGCTGGCGCCGTTACCCAATGGGATATGATGAAAATCCCACTCAATGACGCGCAGAACCGCGTTGTCACGACAACGGCATTCTCAAATGATTCGCTCTGAGCTATGATTAGCCGCTGTTTTTTACCGCAAGGTTAATTAGTCACTGTCGAGGTGTCCCATTTTTACCCGAGTTGCCAATTTTTGCCGCAAAGTTTTGAATCGCGATGAAGCGGTATCCGCTGACGATACGGAAGTCGCGCCGATGACGATTATTCCCCGCGATCGCCACAACATTTCGCGCAAAGATATTAGTGAAAATGCCCTCAAAGTGCTCTACCGGCTCAACAAAGCCGGTTTCGAAGCCTATCTGGTCGGCGGCGGCGTGCGCGATCTGCTCCTGAATAAAAAGCCAAAAGATTTCGACGTCACCACCAACGCGACGCCGGACGAGATGCGCAAGCTGTTTCGCAACTGTCGGCTGGTCGGGCGCCGTTTTCGCCTCGCTCACGTCATGTTCGGACCGGAAACTATCGAAGTGGCGACCTTCCGCGGCCACCACGAAGCGGAGCAGGAAGGCATCAGCTCACAGCGCGGGCAGAACGGTATGCTGCTGCGCGATAATATCTTTGGTTCGATTGAAGACGACGCTCAGCGCCGCGACCTGACGATCAACAGCCTTTACTACAGCGTTGCCGATTTTACCGTACGTGACTACGTCGGCGGCCTGCAGGATTTACAGCAGGGCGTGATCCGCATGATCGGCGATCCGGAAACCCGCTACCGGGAAGATCCGGTGCGCATGCTGCGCGTGATACGCTTTGCCGCCAAGCTGGATATGAGCATTGCGGCGGAAACCGCCGAGCCGCTGCCACGTCTGGCAACCCTGCTGAACGATGTTCCGCCGGCGCGCATGTTCGAAGAGACGCTGAAGCTGCTACAGGCTGGCTATGGCTACGCGACCTATCTGAAACTGCGTGAATATCAGCTGTTTCAGCCGCTGTTTCCATTGATCAACCGCTTTTTCACCGCCGAGGGTAACACCTCGATGGAACGCATGCTGGTCCAGGTTCTGAAAAATACCGATATGCGCATTCACAACAATATGCGGGTAAATCCGGCATTTTTGTTTTCCGCCATGTTCTGGTACCCGCTGATTGAAACCGCCCAGCGTATTTCTCAGGAAGGCGGACTCGCCTGGTTTGACGCCTTTGCGCTGGCAACCAACGACGTGCTGGATGAGGCCTGCCGCGCGTTGGCGATCCCCAAGCGGCTGACCTCGCTTGTTCGCGATATCTGGCAGCTGCAGCTGCGCATGTCGCGCCGCCAGGGCAAGCGCGCATGGAAGCTGATGGAGCACCCGAAATTCCGCGCGGCCTACGATCTGCTGGCGCTGCGTGCCGAGGTTGAGGGCAACGCCGAAATGAAGCGGCTGACCGAATGGTGGGGCGAATTCCAGGCCGCCGCGCCGCCGCATCAAAAAGAGATGCTGAATAATCTTGGCGATGATCCGGCGCCGCGCAGTCGCGCCCGCCGCCCGCGCAAACGCGCGCCGCGTCGCGATCCCAGCTAATGACCCAGGTTTATCTGGCGCTCGGCAGCAATCTTGCCGAGCCGTTACGTCAGGTCGAAGCCGCGCTGCACGCGCTGGATGCCGTACCGCATACCGTGCGTGTTGCGACGTCTTCGTTTTATCGCACGCCGCCTTATGGCCCGCAGGATCAGCCTGATTTTCTCAATGCGGTGGTTGCACTGGATACCACGCTGACGCCGCTGGCGCTGCTGGATTGCACCCAGCGTATTGAGCTGGAGCAGGGCCGTGAACGCAAAGCGGAGCGCTGGGGGCCGCGTACCCTTGACCTTGATATCCTGCTATTTGGCGATCTGACGCTGAATACGCCACGTCTTACCCTTCCCCACTACGATATGCACAATCGTGCATTTATGCTGCTGCCACTGATTGAAATTTCACCAGATGTCACCTTTCCTGACGGTAAAAAAGCGGCAGACCTGCTGTCCGGACTTGATAGCAGCACTATCCGCCTCTGGTAACTTCCTTTAAGATACCGCCCGGACGGTATTTTCTGAGAGGGCGTTATGAAACCAATGACTATTACCCAGCTGCGCCAGCTAAAGCAGCAAGGGAAGAAATTTGCGTCAATCACCGCTTACGACTTCAGCTTTGCCAAACTGTTTGCTGAAGAAGGCATTCAGCTAATGCTGGTGGGTGATTCGCTGGGGATGACCGTTCAGGGCCATGATTCAACGCTGCCGGTCACTATCGACGATATCGTTTACCATACCTGGGCCGTGCGCCGGGGCGCCCCCCAGGCGCTGCTGATGTCCGATCTGCCTTTTATGGCCTATGCCACCCCGGAACAAAGCTGGCAAAACGCCGCCGCGTTGATGCGCGCCGGCGCCAATATGGTCAAGCTGGAAGGGGGCGAGTGGCTTGCCGACACCGTGCGCGGGCTAACGGATCGCGCGGTACCGGTTTGCGGCCACCTGGGCCTCACTCCGCAATCGGTCAATATCTTCGGCGGCTATAAAATACAGGGACGCGATAATCAGGCCGCCGACCGCCTGCTGGCCGATGCGCTGGCCCTGGAAGCAGCCGGCGCCCAGCTGATGGTGCTGGAGTGTGTCCCGGTCGCCTTAGCCGAGCGGGTAACACAAGCCCTGGCCATCCCGGTTATTGGTATCGGCGCCGGCAACGTTACCGACGGACAGATTCTGGTAATGCATGATGCCTTCGGAATCACCGGTGGCCATATTCCTAAATTTGCCAAAAATTTCCTGGCGCAGACCGGCGATATTCGCGCCGCCGTGCGTCAGTATATTGCGGAAGTGGAAAGCACCGCCTACCCCGCCGCTGAACACAGTTTCCAGTAACTGAGGAGAAAACCCGTGCTGATTATTGAAACGCTGCCGATGCTGCGCCGCGAAATCCGCCGCTGGCGCCTGGACGGTAAACGTATCGCGCTGGTACCCACCATGGGTAATCTGCATAACGGCCATCTGACGCTGGTCGATGAGGCGCGGGAGCGGGCCGATATCGTGGTGGCGTCCATTTTCGTTAATCCGATGCAGTTCGAGCGTGCCGATGACCTGGCGCGCTATCCGCGCACCCTGCAGGACGACTGCGAAAAGCTGAATAAACGCGGCGTCGATCTGGTGTTCGCCCCCGCAGCGGCGGAAGTCTATCCCCAGGGCTTTAGCGAACAAACCTTTGTTGAAGTACCCGGCCTGTCATCGCTGCTTGAAGGCGCCAGCCGCCCCGGACATTTTCGCGGCGTCACCACCGTGGTCAGTAAGCTGTTTAACCTGGTACAGCCGGACATTGCCTGCTTTGGCGAAAAGGATTACCAGCAGCTGGCGCTTGTTCGCAAAATGGTGGCTGATATGGGCTACGATATCGAGGTGATTGGCGTCCCTACCGTACGCGCAAAGGACGGACTGGCACTCAGCTCGCGCAATGGTTACCTGACGAAAGATGAGCGTAAGCAGGCGCCCGCACTCAGCCAGGTGATGAAATCAATGGCTGACAGAGTGGCCGCCGGCGAAGGCAATATTGACGAAATCATTGCGGACGGCGAACAGGCGCTGACCGATAAAGGTTTCCGCCCGGATGGGCTGGCAATCTGCGATGGCGATAGCCTGCTTCCGCTGAGCAGCGACAGCCAGCGCGCGGTGATTCTGATGGCCGCCTGGCTTGGCAATGCCCGTTTGATCGACAATCAACAGGTTACATTGACCCGGTAGACTTTTTGCTCAAATTCTGACAATACTTGCCTCCGACGCACGCAGCGATTAGTGCTGCCAGCACGCGTCATGGCAACAGATTAATTACGAAGGTAACAGGTATGATTCGCACCATGCTGCAGGGCAAACTTCATCGCGTTAAGGTCACTCAGGCCGACCTCAACTATGAAGGATCCTGCGCGATTGACCAGAACTTCCTTGATGCTTCCGGCATCCTGGAATATGAAGCCATCGACATTTATAACGTGACCAACGGTCAGCGTTTTTCCACTTATGCCATCGCCGCTGAGCGCGGTTCAAAAATTATTTCCGTCAACGGCGCCGCCGCTCGCTGCGCCTGCGAAGGGGATATTCTGATCATCTGCTCCTACGTACAGATGGCCGATGAGCAAGCGCGTCTGTGGCAGCCCAAAGTCGCTTACTTTGAAGGTGATAACCTGATGAAGCGCCAGGCCAAAGCCGTTCCGGTACAGGTTGCCTGATCAAAAAAGGGCGACTGTCGTCGCCCTTCCTTTCTTTCCAATTATTGCCAGTAATGATTTACGAGGTCGCCCGTACGCTTTCCGGTGACTTCTTCTTCATGGTGAACAGGAAGTTCAGCAAGCCGAATTTGCGCATCAGGCAGATGACGCCCGGCACCGCCAGCGCGGAAGCAAACGCGGCAAAAAACAGCGCATCGTGGAACCACAGTGATTCACTGTGGACTTTAATCACCTTGGCAAACGCCTGAATCGCCAGGTAATGGGATAAATAAAACACGATTGAGTTGGCACCGATAAAGGTAATCAGCGCGATATTGCTGTATGCCGCAATCCAGACGAAAAAGGGGATCGAAAGCAGTGCCAGCGGCGCCTGCCAGGCACGGTCCGGCGCACCGATAAACAGATCAACGCCTGACAGCACAACGAAGGCCAGCAGCGAGGTAATTAATATTTTTGGCGTGGTGGAAACGTCCAGCACGTTCATTTTACGGTTCACCAGCCAGTCCGCGAGATAAAAGAACGGGAACAGATAAAGTGATTTATTAATATGGCTGTTATCGAATCCGGAGAAAATACTGTCAGAGGGTATTTCCGGCAGCAGCGAGCTGAGCGCCAGAGAAACCGGGATCACCAGATAAATCGGGATGCGGCGAACGAACGGAATAATTAAAAAGAAGATAAATAACGAATGCAAAAACCAGGTAATATCACCGCCGCCGCTAAGATGGGACAGTATAATATTTAATGGTGACTGGGGATTGTTAGAGCGGGAATTAAATATAATCTTAAGGCCACCATAAATAGCCACCCAGATAACAAAAGGATAAAGAATGCTTTTTACTTTATTACGCAGAAATAGCTCTTTTCCTTTTTTTAATCCGCTCTCGACAAATAATCCGGAAACGAAAAACATTAATCCTAAGCGGATTGGCTCCAGCAGGTGGTTGATTACCTGAGTTAATCCTGTCAGATGCCCGGCATTTCCTGCCACCGCAATCGTGCTGTGCAGGAAAATGACGGCAATAATACTCATACCACGGAGGTTATCGACCCACGTCATTCTGTTCATAATTTTTTGCCTGTTTATCTGAAAACGTGCAATACCCGAGAAAACAAATAAGCTTACTCAGTTTGAGAGCATCTATTAATTTTATTGTCTAGAACTGTAAACACCATCAGGGGGCGATAGTAAAGCATTCCAAAAAAAAGAAAACAGCTGACAGGAAAATTAAGATAATGCCTATCCCTGGTGAGACCAGTGATTACTGGCATTGACAGCGTTATTGTCCGGGTGAGACTTCAAAGGCAATAGCAGGCAAAAGAGGTTAATTCAGAAAAATCTGGTAATACATCAAAGTTGTCAATAAAATGTATTATAAAAAACGCAATAATTCCAATAAACTGTGCTAAAGAAATAACCCGCACATTATCTGCACGGGTATAAATAAAGAATATTCTTAAGTACGTAAACCGCGACCGCGCTCAACCAGACGCCAAACCAGGGCGTAAAACACCAGAATAAAAGCGACCAGTACCGACAGCGTCAACGTCAGTGAAACGTCGCTCACGCCGAGGAAACCGTAGCGAAAGCCGCTTATCATATAAACGATCGGATTGAGCTTTGAAACCGTCTGCCAGAATTCCGGCAGCAGCGTCAGCGAATAGAATACGCCGCCCAGATAAGTCAGCGGCGTCAGAACGAAGGTCGGTACCAGGCTGATGTCATCAAAGGTACGCGCAAATACCGCATTCAGCATGCCCGCCAGCGAGAAAAGGATCGCCGTCAGCAGCAGCGTCACCGCCACCATTGCCCAGCTATGAACGTGGAAAGGAACAAAAAATAACGAAACCGCAGTAACCAGTATGCCCACGCAAACGCCGCGCGCTACGCCGCCGCCGACGTAACCCCAGATGATAATGTGAGTCGGCACTGGCGCGACCAGCAGCTCTTCAATATTGTGTAAAAATTTAGCGCTAAAAAATGATGAGGAGACATTCGCGTAGGCGTTGGTAATGACCGCCATCATAATCAGCCCCGGCACGATAAACTGCATATAGCTAAAACCATGCATATTACCGATACGCGAACCGATCAGGTTGCCGAAAATAATAAAGTACAGGGTCATGGTAATAACCGGCGGCAACAGCGTCTGGATCCAGATACGCGCAAAGCGGTTAATTTCCTTATCCCAGATGCTCTTCAGCGCCACCCAATATAAATTGCTCATGCTGATTCTCCTTTGCGGCCCTGAACCAGATCGACAAACAGCTCTTCGAGACGATTGGCTTTATTACGCATACTCAATACCTGAACCCCCTGAGCGCTCAGCTGGCTGAACACGCTGTTAACGCCCTGCTCGCGCAGCACTTCTACCTCCAGCGTTGCGGTGTCTACCAGACGATACTGATAGCCTTCCAGCTGTGGCAGCGGGCTTTTCGGCGCCAGATCCAGAATAAAGGTTTCGGATTTAAGCTTGGAAAGCAGCTCTTTCATGGTGGTGTTTTCCACCAGCTCGCCGCGCTGGATAATACCAATGTGGCGGCAAAGCATCTCCGCCTCTTCCAGATAGTGGGTAGTCAGAATGATGGTGGTGCCCTGCGCATTCAGCTCTTTTAAAAAGGTCCACATGGAACGGCGCAGCTCGATATCCACCCCGGCAGTAGGCTCGTCAAGGATCAGCAGTTTGGGTTCATGCATCAGCGCGCGGGCAATCATCAGACGCCGCTTCATGCCGCCGGAAAGCATGCGGGCGCGCTCATTGCGCTTTTCCCATAGATCGAGCTGCGTGAGGTATTTTTCCGCGCGCACCCGCGCTTCTTTCTTATCAACGCCGTAATAGCCAGCCTGATTA
Organism: Izhakiella australiensis; assembly: GCF_002006995.1. Classification (GTDB taxonomy): domain Bacteria; phylum Pseudomonadota; class Gammaproteobacteria; order Enterobacterales; family Enterobacteriaceae; genus Izhakiella; species Izhakiella australiensis. The sequence continues at coordinate 77,364 of NZ_MRUL01000006.1, forward strand.
ACCACTATCTGCAGCACGGTCTCAAAGGGATTAAAGTTAAACTCCTGCGGAACCAGCCCGAGCTGACGCTTGGCGTTCACAATATCCTTACTCAGGTCGTAGCCAAAGACCCGCACGCTGCCGCCGGTTTTATTCACCAGCGAACTGATAATGCCAATGGTGGTCGATTTCCCGGCGCCATTCGGCCCCAGAAGCGCGTAAAAGTCACCCGCCTCAACTTTCAGGTCGAGACTCTTCAGCGCCTGAACGCCGCCGGCGTAGGTTTTAGAGAGCTTTTCCAGCTCCAGAGCGTAAGTCATAAGTCAGTAAGAACCCTGTTATATGTATGGTTAGGAGGGAAGAACATAAAACACATTTCAGATGCAGTGTGCGACGCCACAACGCGATTCAGGTGTATGAGCAACAATATAGTCAGACATATAATAACTCAGGCCGGGAAACCCGGCCTTAATCGATCGTGCTACGTTATTCGTCCAGCAGAATTACTTTGCCGACATACGGCAAATGACGATAGCGCTGGGCATAGTCAATGCCATAGCCCACCACGAATTCATCGGGAATGGAGAAGCCGACATATTCAACTTTCACCTCTACTTCACGGCGCTCCGGCTTATCCAGCAGGGTGCAAATCGCCAGCGATTTAGGTTCGCGCAGGCGCAGGATCTCACGCACTTTGCTCAGCGTATTGCCGGAATCGATAATGTCTTCAACGATCAACACGTCTTTACCGCGAATGTCTTCATCCAGATCTTTTAAAATTCTCACGTCGCGGGTTGAGGACATGCCGCTGCCGTAGCTGGAGGCGGTAATAAAGTCGACTTCGTGGGAAACCTCAATGGCGCGGCAAAGGTCGGCCATAAATATAAAGGAACCGCGCAGCAACCCTACCAGCACCATTTCAGTGCCATTATCACGGTAATCAGCGGTAATTTGTTTGCCCAGTTCAGCAACGCGGTTTGCGATCTCCTGCTCGGAGATCATGACATCAACGGTGTGTTTCATCATCAATACGTCTCACTGACCTTAATCAGTTCAGTTTCCTGTTCAGCGTGGACTTTCCCGGCGCTAAAGCCCGGGAACCACCGACCAGCACAAACTTAATGCGGCCGGTGGAGAAGGTAAGCGCCGGATTATATCAGCAACTGGTGCCGGGAGGGAAAACTCACAGAATCGGCGGTTGATGAACCTCAGGCCACGGTAAAGCCCAGCATCATTCCCGAGTCTTCGTGCTCCAGCAAATGGCAATGCGCCATATAAGGGTGTCCGGCATCCGCCGGATGATCAAAGCGCACCAGCACTTCGCTGCGCCAGCCGTTGACGTCAACAATATCTTTCCAGCCCTGACGATGCGCTGCCGGCGGCTTGCCGTTTTCAGACAAAATGCGAAACTGCGTACCGTGAATATGGAACGGATGACGCATCATGTCACCCTCGCCGGAGATGGTCCATTTTTCGTAAACGCCCTGCGGCACGGCAAAAGCATTGTTGTTCATCGTAAAGGCCTGGCCGTTAATCTTATTGCCCTGGTGATAATCATAAGGCGCCTGTTTCGCCGCCATTCCGCTGCTTGCGCCGTGCCCCTGCTTATCCATCGACATGCTCGCCATATCATCATGTTCCTGGTGGTCCATCGCCATCCCCGCCATGGCCTGATGACCATAGCGCGCCATCAGCGCATTCATGCCTTGCCTGTCCAGCTGCGGATCCATAGAAAGCTGCAGCCAACGGCTGTGCAGTCCGGCAGTATCGACAACCGGCGGCAGCGTCACCAGCTTATCCGGCAGCGTACCGCTGCCCAAAATTTGCAGCGGCTGGATAGTGACCAGCGGCAGAGGTTTATCCCAGGGAGCCAGCGTCATGCCTGACTGCGTCACTGGCAGGGTTTCTATATCAAAGGTTTTACCATCGTGGGCATCTATCAGCACCTCAAAGCGCTCGCCGGGCAACATCGCCAGCGTTTCAACCTTGACCGGCTCGGCCAGCAGGCCACCATCGCTGGCAATAACATACAGCGGCCGCTTATCGGAGGTTCGCAGATCCAACATTCGGGCGTTGCTGCCGTTCAGCAGGCGAAAACGCAGCCAGCCGCGCGGCACCGCCTGATGGGGGTACACCACGCCGTTGGTTAACGGCAGGTCACCAAACCAGCCAACCGCCGCGGCCATCTCATCAAGCTGATAGTCAATCTGTCCCTGCGCGTTCAGCCGCTTATCCTGAAATATCAGCGGTATATCGTCGGCGCCCCACTGCTGAGGCAGATTAACTTTTCCACTCAGATTGTCATTAATCATCACCAGACCAGCCAGTCCTTGCGCCACCTGGTAGCCGGTACGCCCGTGCAGATGAGGATGAAACCAGCAGGTGGCCGCGGGCTGATCCGGGGTGAACTGAACCTTCAGATGCTGGCCAGGCGCCAGCGGCGAATGCGGCCCGCCGTCGGCGTTGCCGGGGATCAGCAGCCCGTGCCAGTGAACGGTGGTCGCCTCCGGCAATGAATTAAGCAGGTTAATCGTCACCGGCGTACCGCGTTGTAGCCGAATCGCCGGCCCCAGCAGGCTGCCGTTATATCCCCAGCTGGCCGCGTCCTTCCCCCGCCAGCGGCTCACGCCGGTCTGCGCTATCAGGGTTAACTCGCCTTTAGCATCGGGCGTCAGCAGGTCGGGTACCGGCAGGGATATACGCGGCTGGGGCGCCGCTGAAGCGCTGCGCCAGGATGGCAAACCACAGGCAAGGCCAAACGCCGCGCTGTAGCGCAGGAAATCGCGTCTTTGCATCAAAAACTCCTTCAATAGCCAGTCAACCCTAGCCTAAACCCTGCCCCTGGCGGAAGGTCAATCATTCCGGCGACAAAAGCGCCATAAGTAGCGCAAAATTGTCTCATTAAAGACCTTTAACTGTGCTAACTTCAATGCAGGTTAAACAGAAGAGAGCTGTAATGAAGCAATGTATTCAGGCGGTGTTGCTGCTGGCAATGCTGGGATTTTCCGCCAGTAGCTATGCGCTCAACGAGTCAGAGGCAGAAGATATGGCCGATCTGACCGCCGTTTTCGTCTATCTGAAAAATGACTGCGGCTACCAAAATTTACCCGATACGCAGATAAGGCGCGCACTGGTATTTTTTGCCCAGCAAAACCGTTGGGATCTCAGCAACTATAATAGCTTTAATATGAAAGCGCTGGGCGAAGACAGCTATCGCGATCTTAGCGGCATAGCGATCGCTAATGACATGAAGTGTAAAAAGCTGGCCCGTGATTCCCTCAGCCTGCTCGCCTACGTGAAGTAATCATTTTTTCTTTTCTTTAGTCGATAACTTGACCGTGCAACCACGGTCAGAGTTAGCTATTATATCGCGCCATTTTTTGTGGCGGTGAAGATAAGGAGAATCAAGCTATGACTCAGAAAGAGACCTGGCTCGAAACGCTTCATGACGGCTTCGGGCAATACTTCAGCGTTGACAACGTGCTCTACCACAATCAGACCGAGCATCAGGATCTGATCATCTTTGAAAACGCCGCCCTCGGGCGGGTAATGGCGCTGGACGGCGTGGTGCAAACCACTGAACGTGATGAGTTTATCTATCATGAAATGCTGACCAACGTGCCGCTGCTGGCCCATGGCAACGCCCGTCGGGTGCTGATAATCGGCGGCGGCGATGGCGCAATGCTGCGCGAAGTGACGCGCCATAAAAGCGTTGAGCAGATAACGATGGTGGAAATTGATGCCGCCGTCGTGGACTTCTGCCGCCAGCATTTGCCGAATCACAGCGCCGGCGCCTATGACGATCCGCGCTTTAAGCTGGTGATTGACGATGGCGTCAACTTTGTTAACCAGTGCCAGGAGAAGTTTGACGTTATTATTTCCGACTGCACCGACCCCATCGGCCCTGGTGAAGGTTTGTTTACGTCCGATTTCTATCAAGGATGCTATAACTCTCTCAATGAAGGCGGCATATTCGTTGCCCAGAACGGCGTCTGTTTCCTGCAACAGGATGAGGCCGTTAATAGCCATCGGAAATTAAGTCACTATTTCAAGGACGTCAGCTTTTATCAGGCAGCGATCCCCACCTATTACGGCGGGATTATGACGTTTGCCTGGGCGAGCAATAATCCGGCACTGCGCCAGTTAGACGTCCAGACGATTCAGGCCCGCTTCGATGCGGCTGGTTTGAACTGTCGTTATTACAATCCGGCAATCCATGCAGGGAGCTTTGCTTTGCCACAATATCTGTTGAATGCGCTGCGCAGCTGAGTAGCCATTTAAGGGGGTGAACGAAATTGCAAAAGCTGAAACTACATGGCTTCAATAATCTGACCAAAAGCCTGAGTTTTTGTATCTACGACATCTGTTACGCTAATACTGAAGCTGAGCGTGACGGCTATATCGCGTATATTGATGAACAATACAACGCCAACCGACTGACCGAAATTCTGAGTGAGACCTGCTCAATCATCGGCGCCAATATTCTTAATATTGCCCGCCAGGATTATGAGCCGCAGGGCGCCAGCGTAACCATTCTGGTCAGTGAAGAGCCGGTTGATCCGCGCGATATTGATACCTCGGAGAACCCTGGCCCGTTACCCAGCGCGGTCGTGGCTCATCTCGACAAAAGTCATATTTGCGTTCACACCTATCCTGAAAGCCACCCGGAAGGCGGACTTTGCACCTTCCGGGCTGATATAGAAGTGTCGACATGCGGAGTTATTTCTCCGCTGAAAGCGCTGAACTACCTGATCCATCAGCTTGAGTCAGATATTGTTACCATCGACTATCGCGTACGTGGCTTTACCCGCGACGTAAACGGTGTGAAGCACTTTATCGATCATGAGATCAACTCGATTCAGAACTTCATGGCGGAAGATATGAAGTCGATGTATGACATGGTGGACGTGAACGTCTATCAGGAAAACATCTTCCACACCAAGATGCTGCTAAAAGAGTTCGACCTGAAGCACTATCTGTTCCATACCCAGCCGGAAGATCTTTCGCCACAGGAGCATAAACGCATTACCGACCTGTTGTGGAAAGAGATGCGTGAAATCTACTATGGCCGCAATATCCCGGCGATCGGGCTGAAAACGCTGTAGTCCACTGATGCTAAAAGCGACCCGAAACGGTCGCTTTTTTGTTTTACCCGATGCGCCGATCGCCACTGACCGGAGCCAAAGCCGCTGCTGCTGCTGGTGGTGAAAAAATAGCGGCCTCAGCGCCCGACGCCATACTGCGCGACAAACTCGCGCCAGGCGACAACCACCCGCAGAAAATCATCTACGCCGCAGAAAGACAGACTCTCTTCATCGTAATAGCTCATGCCCTCCTCCAACTGATCGCCGTCGAAATTGAGCTGATTGGCGCGAATGATCACCTCTTCTTCATCCATCCACAGCGTATATTCATGACCAACACGCTGCCATTGACGCTCGCTCCCCTTCAGACTGGCCGCGGCCTGCTCAACTTCCGTCAGCAGCGCCAGATCCTGTTTTACTTCTTCATTAAACCAGTGGCCGACCGCCTCATGGCCCATCGACATACGCATTTTTAGCTGGCCGGTAACATCGCGTAATAGTTCATATTCCATAGCGCTGCCCTCTTACAATTGGTCCGCGATAACGCATCCCTGACGAAACGCCGCCGTTTATAGGGTAATTATCGCAGCCCGGCCGCTTAAAAACAGCTATTGCGCACGCAATTGCTTGCGCACGCTCAGACTTTAAACAGATTTCTCCCTTTGTTTACTTAAATCACCTCACCCTCTTTTTGAATAAGTATCCTGTGGCCTTTTTTCAGGAAGAGAGGGGGGGGTAGTTATCCTGCCCCGGCCAAACCAGCGCTTTGCGCTATCCGCCAGCGCCGGGTGTTCTGCGAACATAAAAAAACGGCCTGAGTCGCCTCAGGCCGTTTCTGCTGTGAAACCGGGGATCGGACCGTCGGTTTCTTTCGGGTGATTTCAACCTCAGACTGCGGTCTGGAAAATAACCCCGTCAGCTTTTTCCGTGTACTGCGACAGCCGGTCAAAGTTCAGGTAGCGGTAGGTATCGCTGGCAGTCTTATCAACCTGATTCATAAACTGCTGATATTCATCCGGCGTCGGCAGTTTGCCCAGCAGGGATGCAACGGCAGCCAGCTCGGCAGAAGCCAGATACACGTTAGCGCCGGTGCCAAGGCGGTTCGGGAAGTTACGGGTTGAAGTTGAAACCACCGTTGCGCCATCGGCAACGCGCGCCTGATTGCCCATACACAGCGAACAGCCTGGTATTTCGATACGCGCCCCGCTTTTACCAAATACGCTGTAATAGCCTTCTTCAGTAAGCTGCGCGGCGTCCATTTTGGTTGGCGGCGCAACCCACAGACGGGTCGGCAACTGGCCCTTGTGGCTGTCCAGCAGCTTACCGGCAGCGCGGAAGTGACCGATGTTGGTCATACAGGAACCGATAAATACTTCATCGATTTTTTCGCCCTGCACGTCAGAAAGCAGGCGCGCATCATCCGGATCGTTCGGCGCACACAGGATCGGCTCTTTGATTTCGTTCAGATCGATATCGATCACCGCCGCGTACTCTGCGTCGGCATCACCGGCCAGCAGTTGCGGATCGGCCAGCCATTTTTCCATACCCTGAATACGGCGTTCCAGCGTACGACGGTCGCCATAGCCTTCGGCAATCATCCACTTCAGCAGCACGATATTCGAGCTGAGATACTCAATAATCGGCTCCTGATCCAGCTTGATAGTACAGCCCGCCGCTGAGCGCTCTGCTGAGGCGTCGGTCAGCTCAAAAGCCTGCTCAACTTTCAGCTTCGGCAGGCCCTCAATTTCAAGGATGCGCCCGGAGAAAATGTTTTTCTTCCCTTTTTTCTCAACGGTCAGCAGTCCCTGTTTGATGGCATACAGCGGAATGGCGTGAACCAGATCGCGTAACGTGATCCCCGGTTGCATTTGGCCCTTAAAGCGCACCAGCACCGATTCCGGCATATCCAGCGGCATAACACCGGTGGCCGCAGCAAAGGCGACCAGGCCAGAACCTGCCGGGAAAGAGATGCCGATCGGGAAACGCGTATGGGAATCGCCGCCGGTGCCTACGGTATCCGGCAGCAGCATACGGTTCAGCCAGCTGTGGATAACGCCATCGCCCGGACGCAGCGAGACGCCACCACGGTTCATAATAAAGTCCGGCAGCGTATGGTGAGTGTTCACATCCACCGGCTTCGGATAGGCTGCGGTGTGGCAGAATGATTGCATCACCAGGTCAGCCGAGAAGCCCAGACAGGCGAGGTCTTTCAGCTCATCGCGCGTCATGGGGCCGGTGGTGTCTTGCGAACCGACCGAGGTCATTTTAGGTTCACAGTAAGCGCCCGGGCGAATACCTTCCACTCCGCAGGCGCGTCCGACCATTTTTTGCGCCAGCGAGAAACCACGATTGCTTTCCGCCACGTCTTTCGCCTTGCGGAATACGTCGCTATGAGACAGACCCAGTGACTCGCGCGCTTTGGTGGTCAGGCCGCGGCCGATAATCAGCGGAATACGGCCGCCGGCACGCACTTCGTCGATCAGCACTTCGGTTTTCAGCTCAAAGGTTGCCAGCACGTCACCGGTCTGGTGGTTACGCACTTCGCCTTTGTACGGGTAGATGTCGATCACATCGCCCATATTCAGTTCATTAACATCAACCTCGATCGGCAGCGCGCCGGCATCTTCCATGGTATTGAAGAAGATTGGCGCAATTTTGCCGCCCAGCACCACGCCACCGCCTTTTTTGTTCGGTACGTTGGGGATGTCGTCACCCATAAACCACAGCACCGAGTTGGTGGCGGATTTGCGTGACGAGCCGGTTCCCACGACGTCGCCGACGTAGGCCAGCGGGAAACCTTTGGCCTGCAGCGCTTCAATCTGCTTAATGGGGCCAATGTTGCCCGCCTCGTCCGGCTCAATGCCATCACGGGCGTTCTTCAGCATCGCCAGCGCGTGCAGCGGAATATCCGGGCGCGACCAGGCGTCCGGCGCCGGAGAGAGATCATCGGTGTTCGTTTCACCGGTAACTTTGAACACGGTAACGGTGATTTTTTCCGCCAGCTGCGGACGATGCAAATACCATTCGGCATCGGCCCACGATTGCAGCACTCTTTGCGCGTGAGGGTTGCCCGCTTTGGCTTTCTCTTCAACGTCGTAAAAGCTATCAAACATAAGCAGCGTACGTGAGAGCGCGTCGGCCGCGATCGGCGCCAGCTTGTCATCATCAAGCGCTTCAATCAGTGGGTGGATATTGTAACCACCCTGCATGGTGCCCAGCAGTTCGACAGCTTTTTCAGCGCTAATCAGAGGAGAGGTAGCATCGCCTTTGGCAACGGCGGCCAGGAAGCCAGCTTTAACATAGGCCGCTTCATCCACGCCAGGCGGCACGCGATTGACGAGCAGGTCGGTCAGGAATTCTTCTTCGCCAGCGGGTGGGTTTTTCAGCAGTTCAACCAGCGCGGCCATCTGGGAAGCGTCTAAGGGTTTAGGGGCAATGCCCTGGGCAGCACGTTCTGCAACGTGCTCACGATATTCTTTTAGCACGACGTTCTCCTCGCTCTCATTGTATTGGGGCTACCGGGACACCAGCTGCTCAACGCCAGTGATAACGCTCCGTGTGTAGGGTAGAGCGCCCGGTTCCGCGTGGGCCAGCATAGCAGGATTTACCCCGGATGTTAATCCGTTTACAAAAAAGCAACATCACCATCCCGTTGCCATAGCGGGCTTTAAGGAAGGCCAGCTTCCAGGATAAAACCGCTGTTACAGCGATGCTTACAACGCATCACTATTACCTCTGGCTATGGATAACCCTGATTAAATAACTCGCTTTACAGGGCGCAGAGTTCAACGAATTAAGAATTATCCCGTCGCGACCTAATTTAATTCGCACGCCAGCATTACATTAAACGATCGATAACGCACGTCCTTAACGTTGGCCAGTTACCCCTACCCTGTTTCATTTTGCCAGCAAGGCAATGCGTTCCGCCGCAGATAGTTCCGAATGCGATTCGTTAGCGATAAATAATTAGCGAGTGGAAATAAATTGCATTAACACCGCCACCTTACTCTTTACGGGAAGGTTTTTTTAATTAACCACCAATGGCGCCATGAAATAAAAAAGGTAAATGAAAAATTTATAATCACTGAGATGAATGCACCCACTGAACAAGACCGAACTGGCGTTCCAGCATGCGCCAGCGCCAGGGTTCTATTACCTGCTTGCCGGCCCATAAGCCGATCCGTTTCCGGCGCGCCTGCTGCTCCAGCAGCGCATAGCCTGCATTCTGCGCTTTATTATGAAAGCGATAGGCCCATGCCATACCGGTTGCCACCTGCCGGGCATTAATATCACGTCCGTTCAGCCTGATAATCGCCAGTAGGCGGCCGTAGTAATCCTGCTTTTTGCCGACAGCAGTGACCGTTTTACCGCTAATCAGCGCGCCGAGCGCCCGTCGCGAACGCTGACCAAAAGGCTGAAACTTCTCCGGCGCATCAATGCCCATTAGCCGTACGCGCTGGCGCTGATGACCGTTATAAATTTCCACCGTATCACCATCGAGCACCCAGACCACCCGCCCCCGCACATCCGCTCGCACCGGCATAATCTGCAGCATAAAGCCAAGCGTTAACAGCGGAAACCCATAAACAGGCAGGTGACGAATTGCCTGCAGGCTATGCCTACGGCGATAAAATGAATAAATAATCACAATCGCCAGGCGCCGGTTAACGTTAGCCAGCTGAAGTAACCGCCTTTTCAACCTGGCGCATAGCATCGCGTACCCCTGAAGACATATTCCTTTATTGCCCACTATCGAATCTCCCTTACGATTTTAGTCTCTGCTCAGGCTACCCTGGTTCATCACTGAATACCGCCGTTTATCAGAACGTTTAACCAGCAATCGAGAGCGCTCGCAAAAAATTGCCCTGGCCCAGATATGCCAGAATTTACTGGCCGGGTTCCATTCGGGTGGGGAAAAACAGGCGGGAAAGTTAGCGCCATTGATTCATCTGGCTTATCTCCGCAAGGGTGGGGATTACTAACTGGTCGCCGACGGGTCTGCCCTATAAAGCGGTTTATCCCCACGCATGTGGGGAACACTCAGAATTGCCGTCTTATTTTGCAGTGTCTTACGGTTTATCCCCACGCATGTGGGGAACACTTATGCGTCCACCACGCCTGCACAGGGGCATTTGGTTTATCCCCACGCATGTGGGGAACACGCTGTTGATAGTAACCCAGACGCGCCACTGTGCGGTTTATCCCCACGCATGTGGGGAACACCGGATTATCCTTCCTTGTGGAGCACAGGAAATCGGTTTATCCCCACGCACGTGGGGAACACCTCCATAGGGCTGCGCTCGTACATCTCCCTGACGGTTTATCCCCACGCATGTGGGGAACACGCGCCCGCGATCTGAACAGCAAGCGGCGTTTCCGGTTTATCCCCACGCATGTGGGGAACACGCGCTGGCAAGCCACGCGGAAAATTTCCGGGTCGGTTTATCCCCACGCATGTGGGGAACACGCTTGCGGATGTCGTCCGATTTTTCAGCAAATGGGTTTATCCCCACGCATGTGGGGAACACATGAGCTATTTCCGGCAGACTCACGGCATTGAGCGGTTTATCCCCACGCATGTGGGGAACACTTACGATAATTTTGGTAATACCCTGCTCAAACCGGTTTATCCCCACGCATGTGGGGAACACTGGCTGCGGTTTCTTCACGGCAGAACTACAGGCGGTTTATCCCCACGCATGTGGGGAACACACTGCAGGGGTGGATGTCCGCGCGAAAAATAGCGGTTTATCCCCACGCATGTGGGGAACACGAAGTTGCCGAGAGAGTAAACCCTGCCGGTTTCGGTTTATCCCCACGCATGTGGGGAACACGTCTTTCAGCGCTACCAGAGTGGAGATAGCTCCGGTTTATCCCCACGCATGTGGGGAACACGCAGGAGCGTATTGCCGCCAGGTAAAATCGTGTCCATCCTGTTGCCGCCATCCTGGATAATATTTATCAAGGCTTTGTTCGGTTAGGACGTTCGCCCAAACGGTAGTTCGTAAACATGGCTGCTGCACCAGGGTAGTAATTGGTGTACCGCCACGTAGTCCGCTTTTAAAGCCACCGCCGAAACCAGGCGCGTTACCAGCCTGGTTGAATAGCGCAATAGCGGTGCAGCCAGAACATAATGCATCGCCCTGCCCGGGTTGATTTACAAAAGCACAGCTGGTGGAGCCCGTTAACCCGACCATTAGCTTGTCCATGCCGGTAACGTCCTTTGCCGCCACACCTTTTACCTGCATAAACGGATATTCTGGATGGGCTAAGTCAAAATCCGCTTTGTAATCCTTAATACCGTTGAAAAATTCATCTGCCGTAAGCGGCTTTATTATGCGCTGCGTTAGTTGATTAAGATCCTCTGGCGGCCATAAGAGTTGGACAATGCTGATTAATAGTTGAGTGGCTGCCATCTCCATGTCGTCGCGCGGTAAACTAAGCAAGCGCTTTTGCGGGTCACACAGCAATTGCTGCAAGGTAATTTGTTCGAACTCCCCTCTTTCTATTGGCCGGGAGGGAATCCATGGGTCGGTCAGAAGGTCCATCACTCCTCCATAATTAATATTTTCTGGTTAGTCAGACGACAAAATCCGCTGACAATAATTAAACTAAGCTTGCCATTTAAGGCATGCAACCAATAAAATCAAGTTGCTTTTGTTAAATTAAATTTTTGTGATTTAAGTCTGAAGCTGTCAGTATCTTGCTTCCCCATCTTCATGGGGATAAACCGTTGCTGTTGTTTTGCATCGCTAGTTCCTAAAATCTTTTGGGCTGCAAATGGGAGTGACCTTCATTCCCATTTCCCGAGAATAAATCAATTTTCCGCCCGCAATCTGAGCGATCCACTGATCCCCCAGCCACTGGCCGGCAACCCAAACTACGCCTTCTTCATCAGGTTCCAACTTCCACTTTTTTTGCCAGCTGCCCGGCACGTTTACCCGATTCAACGCCAGAGTTTCCGCAACGGAAAATTCGTTAAGTGTTTTAATTAACTGACCATTCAGTAACTGCCGACCGGTAGAGGTTTCAATGAAGGGCAGCAATGGCAAACTCATTTCGCCGTCACGTGTCACGGCGCGGATATGGCCATCATCATCGGTAAATGGCGTCATTCTTTGTGTAGTGTTCAGCATCAGGCGGGCGTTATAACGGCGGGATTGTTCCTGTTGGTCAAATCTCTGCATCCCCTCCTCAATCCAGGCTGGTTCATCAGACGATTTTTCTGTTTTATAAACAGAGTTTATCCACTGGCGGTAAGCTTGTGGGAAGATCAAAGGGGTATCACGCAGCTCTTCCAGTAGCAATTGAGTTCGCCACATACACCGCGTGTTAGTGTAAATAAAATTACTACGGCCATAATCCGATTCGTCTGGCAACAGTACGGTCAGAACCGGCTGAAGAAAACCCGTTGGACGCTTGTCACGTTTGTGGCGATGCAAACGCCCTGCGCGTTGAAATAACAGATCTGCCGGACAAAGTTGAGTGATTAGCCAGTCAAAGTCAACGTCCAGAGATTGTTCAACAACCTGAGTAGCTACCAATATACGCCCAACGGTTCGATCGCCGGGTTTACCGAAAAACGTCAGGGTATTCGCTTCTTTTTCGCCGCGATCAACCAACGTAAAGCGTGAATGAAATAACATGACATCAACGTCGCTCGCGCGACACAGCCGCTGATATGCTTGCTGTGCAACATCTACCAGATTACAAATCAGACAAACCTGCGCCCCCGCCCGTGCCGCTGCTATCATATCTGCCAACAAATTTTCGTCAGGCAGCATCTCACAAAGATAGCGGCGATTAACCTCCAGGCTAAACGAGCCCGGCAGATGTTCTGGCATTGCGTAAAGGTCAAAAAAACGGCGCTCGTTGCCCTGCTGCCAGGTTATAAGGGGATAAGATTCGTCCTGCGAGCTTTCACCGGGTTGCCCGCCATAAGTGTCCAATAGCTGCTGCTTTAAGGTGGGCGGTAACGTAGCTGAAAGCAGCAGCGCACTTTGCCCGGCAAGGTATTGCTGATGCAGCACTTCTTCCAACAACTTATGCATATATGTGTCGTAAGCATGGACTTCATCAACCAGTAGAACGCTGCGCGCAATGCCAAACCCACGAATGAAGCGATGCTTAACCGGCAATACGGAAATTAACACCTGATCGATGGTGCAGACTCCAATCTGGCCGAGGAATGCGCGTTTATTACTACGGCTTAGCCATTCACAGCACTGCGCCCAGGCCTCCCCCTCTTCCTTTTGTACTTTTTCCGCCCGCGATTTAACGGCGGAGAATGCATGGCTGAAACGGGAGTTACCATGGGCCAGAATCAGATTCGGTTCATTGAACAAAAGCGTTGCCAGATTATCCAGTCGGGATAACATGGCATTAGCCGTAGCTTGTGTTGGCAGTGCAAAAATAATGCTCTCAGCGCTTCCGCTAGCTAACAACCGCCATGCATAAGCCAAAGCGGTTTCTGTCTTTCCCGCCCCGGTAGGTGCCTCAATAATAGTCAACCCCGGCTGCTCGGGTAGAACATTCACCAGCATTTGCAGCTGGCGTGGCTGCAGTCCTGGCTCCAACAGCGCCTCAATACCTTTCCAATTATTAACCTGACTTATCAATCCACTGCGGGCTAATACCGTTGGAGCATCCTGGTCATAGCGTCTTAAGAAGTAATCAGCCAGAGGCTCCTGAGTAGCCTGGTAGGCAAACGTATCTTCCGTACTCCAGGAGCCAAGCCAGTCAGCAATTGAACAAAACCCTGCCAGAAGCGGAGAGCAAGGCGGGGGAACGTCATTTAAACTCAGTCCGACAGGCTGTAAGAAAAGAATTTCCAGCGCTTGTAACCATGCCTGACGAACCTGTTTATCCGTCGCACCACGGCCTGCTAACCCCGCGCTCAAAGCCAGATTATCCGCTGTGGCAATAGTATGATGTGCGTAAACATAGCCATGGTGCCCGGCAACCGCCTCCATCCACGGTAGCCAGTCCTGGTTGCTATGGGGAGCAGATGGCACTAATAAAAAGTCGTTAAAATCATCGGAATCGGAATGCCCAATATCGATATCGGCATCTTTTTTCAGCCAATAAAGACCTCCGGCTCCATGATCCCACTTTCCATTCCAGGGTGGATTTCTACTGGTTTCATCAGGATTCAGCGCTTGCCATGCGGACCAGCATTTGGCCTGAAACCGAATATCCCACTTACCAAAATCGTGTAGTGCGACAAAAAATAGAAGCCAGGCCCGATATTGTGCCGATGCGCTATCTGCACAAAATTGCTTACGTAAGGCAGGCGCACTATCCCACCAACGGGCAGCAACAGCAGCCACGTCCAAAGAGTGCCAGGCTAGTAAATGGCAGCCGATCGCAGTTTTGTCTTTACTGAGTTGCGCTTTACCCCAATAGCGATACAGCGCACTTGCTTCAACAAACATACAACATCCCTATTTTTCAAGACAATTCCCAAGATAAGCCAAATGAGGAAAATATAAATATTATTTAATGTATTAAAGATCATTAAATCCAGATTGGCTGACTTGTCTCAACTTAGCAGTGAATTATTTTTCTCCGTTCTGAATCATCAAATAGCTCTACTTTTCCACAGTATGTAGCAACCGCCACCATGGGTTTAAGCGGCTATTAACTTATCCATTAATTATCGCCGATGGTTTTCCAGTAGCAGTCAGGGTCAGCCGCAAGCTCACCGGTTAAATCCCGGCAATATCCGCAAGGAAGGTTGTTTTTGCTTTCGGCATAACTCTGATGCATAAAAAAACGGCCCCCTTTCGGGAGCCGTTCTTAGCCCAAAAAGCGCGCTTATTTCTTTTTCGCTTTCGGGTTTGGCAGGTCGGTAATGCTGCCTTCAAACAGCTCTGCCGCCAGGCCAACGGATTCATGCAGCGTTGGGTGCGCATGAATGGTCAGAGCGATATCTTCAGCGTCACAGCCCATTTCGATAGCCAGGCCGATTTCACCCAGCAGCTCGCCGCCGTTGCTGCCGACAATCGCGCCGCCGATAACGCGGTGGGTTTCTTTGTCGAAAATCAGCTTGGTGATGCCGTCTGCGCAGTCAGAAGCGATAGCGCGGCCGGAGGCTGCCCATGGGAAGGTAGCGGTTTCGTAACTGATGCCCTTCTCTTTCGCTTCTTTCTCAGTCAGGCCGACCCAGGCAACTTCGGGTTCGGTGTAGGCGATAGATGGGATAACTTTCGGATCGAAGTAGTGTTTCTTGCCGGCGATGACTTCTGCCGCGACGTGACCTTCGTGCACACCTTTGTGCGCCAGCATCGGCTGACCGACGATATCGCCGATCGCATAGATGTGCGGGACGTTGGTGCGCAGCTGCTTGTCAACGCGAATGAAACCACGGTCGTCAACTTCAACTCCCGCTTTGCCCGCGTCCAGGTTTTTGCCATTCGGCACGCGGCCGATGGCGACCAGCACCGCGTCATAGCGCTGCGGCTCCGCCGGGGCTTTTTTACCTTCCATCGTCACATAAACACCGTCTTTTTTGGCTTCAACGGCGGTGACTTTGGTTTCCAGCATCAGGTTGAACTGCTTGCTGATACGCTTGGTGAATACTTTCACCACGTCTTTATCGGCAGCCGGAATCACCTGGTCAAACATCTCAACCACGTCGATCTGCGAGCCGAGCGCGTAATAAACGGTCGCCATTTCCAGACCGATGATCCCACCGCCCATTACCAGCAGGCGCTCAGGCACTTCTTTCAGCTCCAGCGCATCGGTTGAATCCCAAACGCGCGGGTCGTCATGAGGAATAAATGGCAGTTCGATAGGACGTGAACCCGCGGCGATAATGGCGTTATCAAAATTGATGGTGGTGGACTCTTTCTCACCTTCAACCACCAGGGTGTTGGCGCCGGTAAATTTGCCCAGTCCGTTGACCACTTTCACCTTACGGCCTTTCGCCATGCCGGCCAGGCCGCCGGTCAGCTGGGTAATAACCTTTTCTTTCCAGGTGCGAATTTTATTGATGTCGGTTTTCGGCTGGCCGAATACGATGCCGTGCTGCTCAAGAGCTTTGGCTTCTTCAATAACTTTTGCTACGTGCAGCAATGCTTTGGAAGGGATACAACCCACGTTCAGACAAACGCCGCCAAGGGTGTTGTAACGTTCAACCAGGACGGTTTCCAGACCTAAATCAGCGCAACGGAAAGCAGCAGAATAGCCTGCCGGGCCTGCTCCAAGTACCACGACCTGAGCTTTGATTTCTGTACTCATCATGACCTCTTGTTTATTGCCGGCGGTCAGACGCAGAGCCTGTCCGGTAAGGTCATTTTGCGTCCTGCCAGGCCCGGACGCCTTGCGTACTTCATGTACGCACCGGGTCCTTAATGCGGGGCAATTCACAAATTGACTGCACCAGTCTCGCCTGAAAGAACAGGCTCGTTAAGTCCTTTCTCAACCGGGATAATTTCACCGCAAGAGTTTACAGAATTGTTAATAAACTGCAAACCGCTTCGGTCCCTGAATTCTTACAACAAGGCCGGCATAGGCCGGCCTTGTCCATCATTACATTACCAGGCGACGGATATCCGACAGCAGGTTATTAATAATGGTAATGAAACGCGCACCGTCCGCGCCATCGATCACCCGATGGTCGAAGGAAAGCGAGAGCGGCAGCATCAGGCGCGGCGTGAAATCTTTACCGTTCCACACTGGCTCCATGCTGGATTTCGAAACGCCCAGAATAGCCACTTCCGGCGCGTTGACGATGGGGGCAAACGCGGTGGTGCCAAGGCCGCCCAGGCTGGAGATAGTAAAGCAGCCGCCTTGCATATCACCCGCGGTCAGCTTGCCATCGCGCGCCTTTTTCGAGATCGCCATCAGCTCACGAGAAAGCTCGATAATCCCTTTTTTGTTCACATCCTTGAACACCGGAACCACCAGGCCATTTGGCGTATCAACCGCCACGCCGATGTTGATGTACTTTTTCAGCGTCAGGCGCTGAGCATCTTCCGACAGAGAGCTGTTAAAGCGAGGCATTTGCTCAAGGGCGCCGGCCACGGCTTTCATGATAAACACCACCGGGGTGATCTTCACATCCAGCTTTCTTTTCTCGGCTTCAACGTTCTGCTGTTTGCGGAACGCTTCCAGATCGGTGATATCCGCTTTGTCGAAATGCGTAACGTGCGGGATCATCACCCAGTTACGGCTCAGGTTAGCGCCGGAGATTTTCTGGATACGGCCCAGCTCAACTTCTTCAACTTCACCAAACTTGCTGAAGTCGACTTTTGGCCAGGGCAGCATGCCAGGCAGACCGCCGCCAGCGGCAGCCGGAGCAGACTCTGCGCGTTTCACCGCATCTTTGACGTAGGCCTGAACGTCTTCTTTCAGGATACGCCCTTTACGACCGGTGCCTTTCACCTTCGCCAGGTTGACGCCAAACTCGCGCGCCAGACGGCGAATTACCGGAGTGGCATGAACGTAGGCGTCGTTCTCGGTGAACTCCTCTTTGCCAGAGGCTTTCGCCGCGGCAGGCGCCGGAGCCGCCGCCTTCTGCTCGGTCTGAGCCGGTGCGGCGTCCTGCTTCGCCGCCGGGGCGGAAGCTGGCGCCGCGCCCTCAACTTCAAACACCATAATCAGCGAGCCGGTTTTTACTTTATCGCCGGTGCTAATTTTTATTTCCTTCACGCTGCCAGCAAAAGGCGCCGGCACTTCCATCGAAGCCTTGTCGCCTTCAACCACGATCAGCGACTGTTCGGCGCTGATTTTATCGCCAACTTTCACCAGTACTTCGGTGACTTCAACTTCATCGTCGCCGATGTCCGGAACCTTCACGTCTTTGCTGCCGGAAGCGGCAGGCGCAGCGGCTGAGGGCTGAGCGTTGCTTTCCGCCGCAGGCGCAGATGCTGCGCTTGCGGAACCCGCCACCTCAAACACCATGATCGGCGAGCCGGTGGAGACCTTGTCGCCGGTGGCGATCTTGATCTCTTTTACTTTCCCGGCGAAAGGCGCAGGGACTTCCATTGAGGCTTTATCGCCTTCGACGGTAATCAGCGACTGTTCAGCTTCAACGCTGTCGCCCACTTTGACCATCACCTCGGTCACTTCAACTTCATCGCTGCCGATATCCGGAACCGTAACTTCTTTGCTTTCTGCGGCTGCCGGCGCAGAAGCCGCTGGCGCGGCCTCTTTTTTCTCTGACGCTTTTTCCGGCGCGGCCTGACCGCCCTCTTCAGCATCAAAGACCATGATCAGCTTGCCGGTTTCGACTTTATCACCCACCGCAACTTTCAGTTCTTTTACCACGCCGGCCTGCGGGGAAGGGACTTCCATTGAAGCCTTGTCACCTTCAACCACGATCAGCGACTGCTCGGCTTCAACCTTGTCGCCTACCTTGACCATTACTTCGGTAACTTCAACTTCATCTGCCCCGATATCCGGAACTTTAATTTCAATCGCCATTGCGCTTTTACCTCTTATGCCAGACGCGGATTGACTTTATCGGCATCGATGTTGAATTTGGTGATGGCTTGCGCAACCACTTTCTTATCGATTTCACCGCGTTTGGCCAGTTCACCCAGAGCAGCAATCACCACGTAAGAAGCATCAACTTCGAAGTGATGACGCAGGTTCTCGCGGCTGTCAGAACGACCAAAGCCGTCGGTTCCCAGCACGCGATAGTCGCTGACCGGAACATAGCTGCGAACCTGCTCGGCGAACAGTTTCATGTAGTCTGTTGACGCTACCGCCGGCGCATCGTTCATTACCTGAGCGATATAAGGTACCCGCGGCTCTTCGGCCGGGTGCAGCATGTTCCAGCGCTCACAATCCTGACCGTCGCGGGCCAGCTCGGTGAACGAGGTCACGCTATAGACATCCGATCCGACGCCGTAGTCCTTCGCCAGGATCTGCGCCGCTTCACGTACGTG
This sequence comes from Izhakiella australiensis, assembly GCF_002006995.1. GTDB lineage: Bacteria > Pseudomonadota > Gammaproteobacteria > Enterobacterales > Enterobacteriaceae > Izhakiella > Izhakiella australiensis. The sequence goes on from NZ_MRUL01000006.1 coordinate 96,322, forward strand.
GCGCAGAATCGAACCGGAGCCCAGCAGCTGCACTTTGCCTTTGCTGCCTTCCAGCGTTTCCAGCTTGTAGATCCCTTTACGAATACCCTCTTCCGCACCCTGCGGCATCGCAGGCATATGGTAGTTTTCGTTCAGGGTAGTGATGTAGTAATAAACGTTTTCCTGCGCTTCACCATACATACGCACCAGACCGTCGTGCATAATGACAGCGACTTCATAGGCATAGGCCGGATCGTAAGAGATACAGTTCGGAATAGTCAGAGACTGAATATGGCTATGGCCATCTTCGTGCTGCAGCCCTTCGCCGTTCAGGGTGGTACGTCCGGAGGTGCCGCCAACCAGGAAGCCGCGCGCCTGCTGGTCGCCTGCCGCCCAGCACAGGTCGCCGATACGCTGGAAGCCGAACATGGAATAATAGATGTAGAACGGGATCATCGGCAGGTTGTTGGTGCTGTATGACGTTGCCGCCGCCAGCCAGGATGCGCCTGCGCCCAGTTCGTTGATCCCTTCTTGCAGGATCTGTCCTTTTTCGTCTTCTTTGTAGTAAGCCACCTGCTCACGGTCCTGCGGGGTATATTGCTGACCATTCGGGCTATAGATACCAATCTGACGGAACAGACCTTCCATACCAAAGGTACGCGCTTCATCAGCCAGAATCGGCACCAGGCGATCTTTGATAGATTTGTTTTTCAGCATCACGTTCAGCGCACGCACAAACGCGATGGTGGTGGAGATCTCTTTCTTCTGTTCTTCCAGCAGCGGCTGGAACTCTTCCAGCGTCGGCATATCCAGTTTTTCACTGAAAGTGGCCTGACGTTTTGGCAGATAGCCGCCCAGCTTCTCGCGCTGGCCGTGCAGGTATTTGTACTCTTCCGAATCTTTATTGAAGGTGATGTAAGGCAGCGATTCGATCTTGTCGTCTTCGACAGGAACATTAAAGCGGTCGCGGATATAGCGAACGCCTTCCATGTTCATTTTCTTCACCTGGTGGGCAATGTTCTTACCTTCCGCGGTGTCGCCCATACCATAACCTTTAATGGTATGCGCCAGGATAACCACCGGCTTGCCTTTGGTTTCCTGCGCCTTTTTCAGCGCCGCATACACTTTTTTCGGATCGTGACCGCCACGGTTCAGCGACCAGATATCATCATCTGACCAGTCTTTGACCAGCTCAGCGGTTTCCGGATATTTGCCGAAGAAGTGTTCACGTACGTAGGCGCCATCTTTGGATTTAAAGGTCTGATAGTCGCCGTCAACGGTTTCGTTCATCAGCTGAATCAGCTTACCGCTGGTATCTTTACGCAGCAGTTCATCCCAGCGTCCGCCCCAGATAACCTTAATCACTTCCCAACCGGCGCCGCCGAAGATGCCCTCCAGCTCGTTAATAATTTTGCCGTTACCTGTTACCGGGCCGTCCAGGCGCTGCAAGTTACAGTTGATGATGAACACCAGGTTGTCCAGCTTTTCACGCGTGGCGATGGTAATCGCGCCTTTAGACTCCGGCTCATCCATTTCGCCGTCGCCAAGGAAGGCGTACACGGTCTGGGCGCGGGTGTCTTTCAGCTCACGGTGCTCAAGATATTTCAGGAATTTGGCCTGGTAAATCGCCGCCAGCGGACCAAGGCCCATTGAAACGGTCGGGAACTGCCAGAAATCCGGCATCAGCTTCGGATGCGGATAAGAAGAAAGGCCTTTACCGTGAACTTCCTGGCGGAAGTTATTCATCTGCTCTTCGGTCAGGCGGCCTTCGAGGAAAGCGCGCGAGTAGATGCCCGGGGAAATATGCCCCTGGAAATAGACCAAATCGCCGCCGTCTTTTTCGCTTTGCGCACGGAAGAAATGGTTGAAGCAGACTTCATAGATAGTCGCAGAAGACTGGAATGAGGACATATGACCACCCAGTTCCAGATCTTTTTTCGATGCGCGCAACACGGACATGATCGCGTTCCAGCGAATGGCTGAACGGATACGACGTTCCAGCGTGGTGTTGCCCGGATATTCTGGTTCGTCCTCAACGGCAATAGAGTTAACGTAGTTGCCAACTGCAGTGCCTGCGGCAACATTGACGCCGCCTTTACGAGCCTGCCCCAGCACCTGATCGATCAGGTACTGCGCACGCTCAACACCTTCTTCACGGATTACCGATTCGATCGCCTGTAACCAGTCGCGAGTTTCGATCGGATCCACGTCATTATGTAAACGTTCTGACATGGGTGTGTTCCTTATCTGTGTCTAATACGTTGAGTAAGTCCGGGGCCTGTGTCCCAACTCTCTTTCCTTCCCATTTCATCTAACCTGCAACGCCGCGGCCTGCTGTTCACCTTCCTGATTATTTCAGGAGTGTTGCCGACCGCCGTCACGCTGTAAGGCGAAATTTTCCGGAAACCTGATAAAGCAGTGAGACAGGTCCTGGTTTTGTTGCCGCGTCTTATTTACTGACGCATTAATCTTTACGCTGCTGTAGCCTTCGCAACGAACGCTCACGCCGCGTTTGTTCCCGACTTCTGTCCAGCAGGATTTCTTCAAGAAACGCCAGATGGCGGTGCGACGCTTCACGGGCCTTTTCCGGCTCGCGGGCGACTATCGCCGCAAAAATCCTGGCGCGGTGTTCGCTCACTTTCGCCAGCATTTCCCGGCGCGTATAGAGCAATTCAAAATTCTGATGTACGTTCTGCTTCAGCATAGGACTCATGCTGCGCAGGAGATGTAGCAACACGACATTATGGGCCGCTTCTGTGACAGCGATCTGATACTGCATGACCGCATCGGCCTCGGCGTCCAGATCGCCGCTAAGCTGGGCGGCCTGGATCTGAATATGGCAATCCTCAATACGCTTGAGGTCTTCTTCCGTACCGCGCAGCGCCGCATAGTAGGCAGCAATGCCCTCCAGCGCGTGGCGGGTTTCCAGCAGGTCAAACTGCGACTCCGGGTGACACGCCAGCAGCTCCACCAGCGGATCGCTCATACTTTTCCACAGCGTTGTATGTACAAAAGTGCCGCCGCCCTGACGGCGCAGCAGCAAACCTTTTGCTTCTAAACGCTGGATTGCTTCACGTAAAGAGGGACGGGAAACGTCGAACTGCTTTGCCAGCTCGCGCTCAGGCAGGAGCTTTTCGCCCGGCCGCAGCGTGCCTTCCATGATAAGCGTCTCAAGCTGCTGTTCAATCGCATCTGAGAGTTTAGGTTGACGTATTTTACTGTAAGCCATCATCCCACGGAGCCCGTTGGCTGAAGTAAATTGGTAATACCAATTGCCAAAGTGAACAGCTAAAGTAACAAAGTATTCACCTGGTGTCTATATGGCAACTGGCCTAAAAATGCGCAGTAAATGAGCATTCGTGCTGTTTTTTTGCGCGTCTGTCGCTGCGACTTGCGCCGCCCAATTGTTAATTATTTGTGTCATTTAGCGGTAAAACCCGCCCCCGCCGCACTTCAGCATAAGTAATGCCTATGGCAAGTTTATCCCGCAAAGTGCTACGCCAGGATTTCTGCAAAAATGTGCGCGCGAGACGATTTTTTACACCTTATTACGGGTGGTAAGCGAAAGGGCGTGCAAAGCACCGCGCTTATCACTATTCTTGTCGCGACGCCAGCGACAGTAAAAACTACAGCATAAAATAGCGTCAACTATTCAATACGTTAGTTGTAAATAAAGCCTTACATACGCTATCCGAATGTAAGAACTACAGAGATACGAGGAAACACAATGGATAGTAATGCAAACGGCGAGATGCTGAAGCGCGGTCTGAAAAACCGCCACATCCAGCTTATCGCATTGGGGGGTGCCGTTGGCACCGGCCTTTTTCTGGGTAGCGCCTCCGTTATTAAATCCGCTGGCCCGGCGGTGATACTTGGCTATGCCATTGCCGGCTTTATTGCTTTTCTGATTATGCGTCAGCTCGGTGAGATGGTCGTGGAAGAGCCGGTAGCCGGTAGCTTCAGCCACTTCGCTTGTAAATACTGGGGCAACTTTGCCGGCTTCGCTTCCGGCTGGAACTACTGGGTACTCTATGTACTGGTCGCCATGGCCGAGCTGACCGCCGTCGGTAAATATATTCAGTTCTGGTGGCCGGAAATGCCGAGCTGGATCACCGCCGTGGTATTTTTTGTGCTGATCAACGCCATCAACCTGACTAACGTCAAAGTCTACGGTGAAATGGAATTCTGGTTTGCTATTATCAAAGTGGTTGCCGTCATCGGCATGATCATTTACGGCAGCTTTCTGCTGTTCAGCGGCACGGCCGGCCCGCAGGCATCGGTAAGCAACCTCTGGTCGCAGGGTGGCTTTTTTCCGCACGGCGTTAGCGGGCTGGTGATGATGATGGCGATCATTATGTTTTCGTTTGGCGGTCTGGAGCTCGTCGGCATTACCGCCGCTGAAGCCGACGAGCCGGAAAAAAGCATTCCTAAAGCCACCAACCAGGTTATCTGGCGTATTCTTATCTTCTACGTCGGCTCGCTGGCGGTACTGTTGTCACTGCTTCCCTGGACGCAGGTCACTGAAGATACCAGCCCCTTTGTCCTGATTTTCCATAACCTCGGCGACGTCGCGGTCTCTAATCTGCTTAACGTGGTTATCCTGACCGCGGCATTGTCGGTTTATAACAGCTGTGTTTACTGTAACAGCCGTATGCTGTTTGGCCTGGCGCAGCAGGGCAATGCGCCGAAAGCGTTACTTAAAGTCGATCGCCGCGGCGTTCCGGTTACCACGATTTTGGTTTCCGCCGCCGCAACCGCCATCTGCGTACTGATTAACTACCTGATGCCGGGAGAGGCTTTCGGCCTGCTGATGTCGCTGGTGGTATCGGCGCTGGTGATCAACTGGGCAATGATCAGCCTTGCACACCTCAAATTCCGTAAAAAGAAAAATCAGCAGGGCGTGGAGACCCGCTTTAAAGCGCTGCTCTATCCGTTCGGCAACTGGCTATGCCTGGTATTCCTCGCCGGCATTCTGGTGATTATGTTTATTACCCCCGGCATGGCCATTTCGGTCTGGCTGATCCCGGTCTGGCTGGTGATTCTGGCGGTGGGTTACCTGTTGAAAAACAGCACTCAGCGCAAGCGTAATAAGTAACGCGCCGTAAGCCGTAACGATAAAGGGAGGAGCCAAGGCTCCTCCCTTTTTTATTATCTGACCGAAGGCCCGTCGGCGCTTATACCAGGGTACCGTAAATGGTCAGCAAAGCGACCACCACCACCATCATCCAGGAAACGCGCTTCGCCAGGCTGACTGCCGCTCGCGGCGTGGCGACTTTATCGGTATGCGGATCGCGCGCCAGCGAAAACTGCGCCAGCCGGGTCAATACCTGATATTGCGCGGTATGGCGATCGCCGAGCGAAGCAAACCACGCCGGCAAGGCCCGTTCACCGTGGCCGAGCAGTGCATAGGCAACGCCGACCAGCCGCACCGGAATCCAGTCAACCCAGTGCAGAACGCCATCAATGCCCGATTGCGCGCGTTCCAATGGCGTTTTATGACGAGCAAGCCAGCCCTGCCAGGCGCGCAACGTGGCGTAGCCGACCAGCAGTACGGGCCCCCATTTGCCGCCGGCCACGAACCACAGCATCGGTGCCAGATAAAAGCGGTAGTTTATCCATAGCAGGGCATTTTGCAGCTCCCGCAGATAGGTCACTTCATCGCAATCGTGGGGCACGCCGTGAATAAGCGTCAGCTCTTCCGCCATCGCCTGATGCGCGGCAATATCGTCATGACTGGCGGCTTTAAGGTAAGCGTGATAGTGCAGGCGAACGCTGCCGGCACCGATACAGAGCACGCCAAGCAGGATCCAAAAAATCAGCTGCGGCACGCCAAAAAACCATCCCTTCAGCAGCTGAATGCAAACGGCGGTCAGCGCCATCGACAGAAACGCCAACAGCAGCGTTCGCAGCAGGGTATAGCGCCGCTGCTGGCGCAGTAATGGCTCCATGCGATGCTCAATCTGCCAGTGCTGGCCCATTTTAAACAGTCGTTCCCAGCCTAAAACCAGTAGCAAACTAAACAGAGTCATGCGCCGGGATCCTCCATAGAAGCGGCTTCAGTTATCATTTGACGATAGCGTTGCCAGTCGAATGCCGCGCCGGGATCGGTTTTACGCTGCGGAGCGATGTCGCTATGGCCGGTGATATTCTCGGCAGTCAGCGGATAATGCTGCATTAGTAGCCGCGTAACCCGCGTCAACGACTGATACTGTGCATCGGTATATGGCAAGACGTCGGTTCCTTCAAGCTCGATGCCGATGGAAAAGTCATTACAGCTCTCCCGCCCCTGCCAGCAGGAAACCCCCGCATGCCAGGCCCGCTGGTTGAAAGGGACATATTGCACAATTTCACCGTCGCGGCGAATCAGACAATGCGCCGAAACGCGCAGCGCAGCAATTTCTGCAAAATAGGGATGGGCATCAGGGTCAAGCGTGCCGGTAAACAAGGCGTCGATCCACGGGCCGCCAAACTCTCCCGGCGGCAGGCTGATGTTATGAATAACCAACAGAGAAGGTTGCTCTCCTTGCGGGCGGGAATTGTAATGAGGCGACGCGACCTGGCGCGCGCCGACGAGCCTGCCGGCGTCTAATTGCATCTGCTGCTCCAAATTTAACAGACCTGTCATCAGGTTAGCATGAATTACGCCCGGAGGAAGTAAACCTGAACCGGCTATCTCACCATTTGCTGCACCGGCCGGTTGCTGGTAACCATGGAGTAAACAAGCTAGCATGCTCGGACCCATTATCGGTTTCCGGAGTTTGCACCATGACCAGCCGCCGTTACGATCCTGAGAGCCGCAAAGGCATATTAATGGAGCGTATTGAGCACGACATTCCCGTCACCGTCGCTCAGGCATTAAAGGAAGATTTAGGCAACGAAATTGACGCTTCGCGCGACATTACCGCAGCATTGCTGCCTGCGGATGCGACCTCGCAAGCGGTGGTGATCACCCGCGAGCCGGGTATTTTTTGCGGTAAGCGCTGGGTTGAAGAGGTATTCATTCAGCTTGGTAACCGGACACAGATTAACTGGCTGGTTGATGATGGCGACGAAATTAAGCCCAATCAGCCGCTATTTGAAATCACCGGCCCCTCCTCCTTAATATTAACCGCCGAGCGCACCGCGCTAAATTTCGTGCAAACCCTGTCCGGCGTCGCGACCGAAGTGCGTCGCTATGTCGCTCTGCTAAAGGGCACCCGAACTCAGCTACTTGATACCAGAAAAACCATTCCCGGTCTGCGCACCGCGCTGAAATACGCGGTACTTTGCGGCGGCGGCAACAACCATCGTCTGGGCCTTTATGAAGCATTTCTGATTAAAGAAAATCATATTATTGCCAGCGGTTCGATTGCCCAGGCGGTAGAAAAAGCATTATGGCTTTACCCGGATGTGCCGGTCGAGGTTGAGGTTGAGTCATTAAGCGAACTCAGCGCGGCGTTGGATGCCGGTGCTGATATCGTCATGCTGGACAACTTTACCCTTGATGATATGCGCGAAGCGGTGAAAATTACCGCCGACCGTTCACTGCTGGAAGTTTCCGGCAACGTGACCGACGAAACGCTGCGTGCCATTGCAGAAACCGGCGTTGACTATATTTCGGTCGGCGCGCTGACAAAACATATTCACGCCCTCGATCTCTCGATGCGCTTTCGCTGATCCCACGCGTTATTTTGTTACCTTGCAGCCAGCCTGATGCTGGCTGCTTTATTTTGCGAGCGCTATTCCACCGGTGCTGTTCGCCACTGAAACCCTACTCGTTTGCTTTCGAGCCAGCACCCTAACCGCAACAGGCACGCTGGTTAAATTCCTCCCATTGCTCAGCATAGAATCTTCACTAATTATCAGGAGTGACCATGTCTGACCAACAGGGATTTACCTTAATCGAGCTGATGATCGTAATCGCGATTGTGGCGATACTCAGTGCTATTGGCCTGCCGGCTTACCAGAGCTATCTGCAAAAAGCCGCCTTAACCGACATGTTGCAAAGCGCTATGCCGCTAAAAACGGCGGTAGAAATCTGCGCGGTGGAACAAGGCGAAACCAGTAACTGCTCGGGCGGCAGCGCCGGTATACCGCAAGCGGCCTCGTCGCGCTATATCGCCAATAGTCAGGTTTCATCTGGCGTGATTTCCCTTAGCGGGCAGGATAATCTACAAGGCCTGACGGTCACCCTGACGCCGGACTGGAACGCGCAGCAAGGCATCATGCGCTGGCAGCGCAGCTGCGATACCTCCGCCAGCTCGCTGAAAAGCGCCTGCGAATCGGTATTCCGCTTTGATGACAAAGGCCAAAGCTGATGAGCATCGCTGATGAAACCATGCTGAATACACTTTGCCAGCGCTATCAAGCCGTGTTGCTGGAAAACAGCGCACAGCGCGTCCGGGTCGCCACCGCTGGTCTGGCGCAGGACGATCTGGTGGAAGCGCTGCGCTTTGCCTGTCGCGCAAAGGTCGAAGTGCTCAGCTGGAGCATTGAGCAGATCGCCGCCTGGCGGGATAAAAGCAGCGCGGGTAGCCCGACGCCAATCGCTCAGGAAAACCTGGCAACCGCGGCAAAGCTCGACCGCCTGCTGGCGCAAGCATTGCAGCGCCGGGCTTCGGATATTCACATTGAGCCTCAGGCCGATACCGTCCGCATCCGCTTGCGGATTGACGGCGTGTTGCAGATAGCCAGCGCATTGACTCAGGCCAGCGGCAGCGCGCTGGTCGCCCGGCTAAAAGTGCTGGCTCGTCTGGACATCGCGGAGCGCCGTGTTCCGCAGGATGGCCAGTTCACCCACCATCCTGCGGAGGGACAAAACGCCTCATTTCGCCTTTCAACCCTGCCGACACAGTATGGTGAAAAAGCGGTGCTGCGCCTGCTGCATAACGAAGATCATGCCCACGACATTGATAAACTAGGCATGTCTGCGTCGCTGCTAACCTACTTTCAGCAGGCGCTGAAGCAGCCGCAGGGCATGATACTGGTCACCGGCCCGACCGGCAGTGGTAAAACCATTACCCTGTACAGCGCGCTCAGCTGGCTCAATCAGCCACAGCGCAATATCTGTAGCGTAGAGGATCCGATCGAAATTCCGCTGCAGGGTATCATGCAGACCCAGGTAAATAACAAGATAGGCGTCGGCTTCAAACAGGTGCTGCGCGCCCTGCTGCGTCAGGATCCAGACATCATCATGCTCGGTGAAATCCGCGATGCGGAAACGGCGACTATCGCCGTTAATGCGGCGCAAACGGGTCACCTGGTCCTGTCAACGTTGCACACCAATTCCACCCTGGAAACGCTGGTGCGGCTACGGCAAATGGGGTTACCCGGCTATCTGCTGGGACCGGCATTAACCCTGGTTATCGCACAGCGCCTGGTGCGTCGCTTATGCCCTTGCTGCCGCCAGCCCGCTGACCTGACGGATAGCGTCCCACCGCCCCTTTGGTCAGGCCCGCTGCAAAACTGGCGGGCCATCGGCTGTGAAAACTGCTTTTGCGGATTTTATGGCCGTCTGGCGCTGTTCGAAGTTTTACCGATAACCCGCCGATTACAGGCGGCTATCGCCAGCGATGCCAGCCAGCAGCGCTTAAACGCGCTGGTGGAGGAACAGAACCTCAGCCGGTTATTCACCGAAGGCCTGCAGGCGGTGAATCGTGGCGATACCACCCTTGAGGAACTAAAGCGGGTGACAGGCAGCATTGATGAATAAAACCATGCTGTTCTACTGGCAGGCGGTGGACAACGACGGCGGCTGGCAGCAGGGAGAACGGCTGGAACCGAACCGCCAGCGTCTCTGCCAGTACCTTCGTGACAACCAGTTAACCCCGCTGCGCATTCGCCTGCGACGCATCTATTTTGCTCACAGCTGGCAGCAGGCGGTGCGAATCACGCTGATGCATCAGCTTGCAACCCTGCTCAGAGCCGGACTGTCGCTGTCTGCCAGCCTGAATATGCTGAGCAACGGGCAGCAAAAGCCCTGGCAGCAGCTGCTGATACAGCTGGCTGAGCAGATTAGTCAGGGGATTACTTTCGCCCAGGCCCTGCGGCAGTGGCCGCATATATTCCCGGCGCTTTATCCGGCGTTGGTTGAGATTGGCGAGCTGACCGGCCAGCTGGAAAACTGCTGCCAGCAGCTTGCCGCCCAGCAGGAGCGCCAGCATTTACTGCATAAGAAAGTGCAGAAAGCCTTACGCTACCCGTTGTTCATCCTGCTGGTTGCGGCGGCGACCAGCAGCGCGATGCTGCTGTTTGTTTTGCCTGAATTCGTGGCTATATATGCCAACTTTGATGCCGGGCTGCCCGCCTTTACCCGCAGCGTCATGCAGCTGTCATCCCTGCTACAGCGTAGTGGGCCATGGCTGATAATAACGCTGCTCTGCGCGGTGCCGGGCTGGCGTTATCAGCAGCAGCATTCCCCCTTCCTGCGCCTTTTCACCCAGAGACTGATGCTGCGTTTACCTTTTATCTCAACGCTGTATCGCGGGGGGATTCTCAGTCAGATTTTTACCACCCTTAGCCTGACCCAGCGAGCCGGACTCCCCCTGCTGGAGGGACTGAAAGCGACGGCCGTAACCTTGCCTCCGGGGATCTGGCAACGCATATTACATGCACTCAGGCGCCATATTGAAGCGGGCCAGCCATTGCATCAGGCGCTGGAAAATCATGCGCAGTTTACACCACTTTGCTATCAGCTGATTAAGGTGGGAGAAGAGGCCGGCGCGCTGGACGAAATGTTAAACCGCCTTGCCGAATGGTATGAAACCCGGACTCAGGAGTTGGCGGATACGCTGGCGGCGATGCTTGAGCCAATGATGATGGTCATCGTAGGCGGAATTATCGGTACGCTGGTGATTGCGATGTATTTACCGGTGTTTAATCTTGGCTCCGCGCTGGGTTGAGCGCCCGCACTGCGCGGGCGCTTATGGCGCATTAACGGTTGTAAACGCGGTTTTCCTGTTCGGCAACGCGAATAAAAGTCGTGCGCTTAGTCAGCTCTTTAAGCCGCTCGGCACCCACGTAAGTACAGGCCGAACGCAGGCCGCCCAGAATGTCGCGAGCGGTATTTTCAACCGGACCACGCAGCGGCAGCTTGACCGTTTTCCCTTCGGCAGCGCGATAGCCCGCCACGCTGCCAACATGGCGCTTCATGGCGGTTTCCGAGCTCATGCCGTAAAACAGCATAAACTTCTCGCCCTGCTCTTCAACTACGGTTCCTTCACACTCGTCATGGGCTGCGAGCATACCGCCAAGCATCACGAAGTCAGCACCGCCGCCAAAGGCTTTCGCCACGTCGCCCGGCACTGAGCACCCGCCGTCGCTGACGATCTGACCGCCCAGGCCATGGGCCGCATCGGCGCATTCAATCACCGCCGACAGCTGCGGATAGCCAACCCCGGTTTTGACCCGCGTTGTGCAGACAGAGCCAGGGCCAATGCCCACTTTAACGATGTCCGCGCCGGAAAGAATCAGCTCCTCGACCATCTCACCGGTTACCACGTTACCGGCGCAAATGGTTTTTGTCGGAAACGCGGCGCGCGCGCGCTGTAAAAACTCAACAAAATGCTCTGAGTAGCCGTTAGCAACGTCAATGCAAATAAAGTTCAGCGCCGGAGACAGGGCAACTATTTGCTGTAGCTTGTTGAAATCGGCATCTGAGGTGCCCGTAGAAACCATCACGTGCCTGAGAACCTTTTCAGCAGCACCTGCGATAAATGCCCGCCAGTCATCCACGCTATAATGCTTATGGACGGCGGTGAGAATATCAAACTCAGCCAGCGCTTCGGCAACGCGAAACGTGCCGACGGTATCCATGTTAGCGGCAATCACCGGCACGCCAGACCAGCTGAGTGCAGAGTGTTTAAAGGTAAAAGTGCGCGTCAGCTCAACTTCTGAACGGCTTTTCAGCGTGGAACGCTTGGGGCGGATTAGCACGTCTTTAAAACCAAGCTTGATATCTTCTTCAATACGCATGTCTCAAAATTCCTGTTGCGGTAGGGTGTCATATCGCATTATGCCTACTGATCATACGCGTTAAAATCGCCGCGACAAGACTGCGAAAACAGTCCCGGATACGTTACAATCCCATAAATTTACCTGCGCCGTTTCATTGTGATCGTCCGCACAGATTCGGCGCAATCGTCACCGCTGGCGAGGCGGCGCAGGGGAATCACAAAATAAGGAATCGAGGCTTATGCGTTATACCGTCGCGCTGACAGGCGGCATCGGCAGCGGTAAGAGCACGATTGCAAAGGCTTTTGGTTCGCTGGGAATAGAATGGATCGATGCCGATGACGTCGCGCGTCAGGTCGTCGAACCGGGCAGCCCGGCGCTGGCTGAGATTGCTCAGCGCTTTGGCCCGGCGATCCTCCAGCCTGACGGCGCGTTAGATCGCCGGGCGCTGCGTCAACGCATTTTTAGCGAGCCAGACAGCAAGCTGTGGCTGAGCAACCTGCTGCACCCGCTGATCCAGCAACAAACGCAGCGCCAGCTGGATCAAATGCGCTCACCGTGGCGCCTGTGGGTGGTTCCGCTATTGGTTGAAAACCAGCTGCAGTATCGGGCCAATCGCGTGCTGGTGGTGGACGTGTCGCGTGAAATACAGCTGAGCCGCGCCATGGCACGCGATGGCATGACTCAGGAGCAGGCTGAAAACATTCTGGCGGCGCAGGCCTCGCGCAATCAACGTCTGGCCGTAGCCGACGATATTATTGATAACAGCGGGACGCCGGAATCGGTACTCCCCCGCGTAGCCGAATTGAATCAGCGCTATCTGGCGCTGGCTGCCGCGGCACAGCAGGATTGATAGTATGACTACAACGGTACTTTTTGAGCATCCCCTGAATGAAAAAATGCGTACCTGGCTGCGCATCGAATTTTTATTGCAGCAGCTACATCACTGCCGCGTTATCCGCGATCATCTTACCGCCCTCACCTTTTTTCGTAACGTTGCCGACCTGCTTGATGTGTTTGAGCGCGGCGAATTACGCACTGAAATCATCAAAGAGCTGGACCGTCAGCAGCAGAAATTACAGGCGTGGATTGACGTACCAGGCGTAGACAGCCAGGTAGTTTCGGCGCTAATCGATAAGCTAAAGCAGCAGCACGCCAGCCTGATGGCCGCGCCGCGTATGGGCCAACAGCTGCGCGAGGATCGCCTGATTGGCCTGGTTCGCCAACGTTTGAGCATTCCTGGCGGCTGTTGCAGCTTCGATCTGCCGACGCTGCATATCTGGCTGCATCTGGCGCAGGAGAGCCGTGATAACCAGGCGGAGCGCTGGCTGACATCCCTTGAGCCACTGCACGATGCGCTGACCTTAGTGCTGGATTTGATTCGTCAGTCCGGCGTTTTTCATCATCAGAGCAGCCTTAACGGCTTTTATCAGGATAATGCGGAAGGCGCCGATCTGCTGCGGCTTAAATTAACCCTGGAGGATGCGCTTTACCCGCAGGTCTCCGGCCATAAAAGCCGCTATGCAATTCGTTTTATGCCGCTGGACAATGAACGCGGCGAAGTCCCACCGCGACTGGATTTTGAACTGGCCTGCTGCTGAGGTAAACCATGACCGACGATATTACTTTTGTAACCTGTCCCAGCTGCGGTAAACAGGTAATCTGGGGAACCCTGAGTCCCTGGCGCCCCTTTTGCAGCAAACGCTGCCAGCTGATTGACCTGGGCGAGTGGGCGGCTGAGGAAAAACGTATCCCCAGCAGCGGAGATTTAACTGACAGCGACGACTGGAGCGAAAACCCGCTGGATCGCGAATAAAGCGGCCGCAGGCGTCAGTAGACGCCCCGGCGCTGAAAAATTCTCAGACTGCTGCAGCTTCGGCGACCAGTCGCGCCACGATGTCATGGTTTGCCGGCGGAAACTCATCGGCAACCAGCGCCTTCTGCTCGACCCAGCGCTGAGGCTGCCCCTCCCGGCCGTAAGGCTCGCCCTGCCAGCCTTCGACGATAAAGAAATGCAGCGTTACCCGCAGATCCGGATAGTGATGATCCGCCAGATCGTATGGCCTGGCGTCGGTAACCTCGATGCCGGTTTCTTCCTGTAACTCACGCACCAGCGCTTGCTGTGCCGTTTCGTTGGCTTCGATTTTCCCCCCCGGAAACTCCCACATATTAGCCATGTGAGAGGTCGACGGGCGCTGAGCAAGGAAAATCTCGCCGCGATCGTTGCGAATGATACCAACGGCAACCTGCAGATGTTTCATCACCTATCTCCACTGATAAAAAAGCGCCCCGCAGGGCGCCGTGTAGCGTAAGTTTATCAGGCCAGCCGGCCATGACACTGCTTGTATTTTTTACCTGAACCGCAAGGACAAGGATCGTTGCGTCCCACCTTGCGTTCGCCACTCTGTGCGGCCAGCGCAATGCTGGCTTCGGTATCGTCATCGACATGGCTGAGCTGCTGCTGCTGCGCCAGGCGCTCGGCTTCCTGACGGCGCTGCTCTTCCATCTCCTCGATCTCTTCCGGCATCCGCACCTGAACTTTGCTCAGCGTACTGATCACTTCATACTTCAGCGATTCCAGCATAGCGGCAAACATGGCGAATGATTCGCGCTTATATTCCTGCTTAGGATCTTTTTGCGCATAGCCGCGCAGATGAATGCCCTGACGCAGATAGTCCATCGCGGCAAGGTGCTCTTTCCACAGAGAATCCAGCGTCTGAAGCATGACGCCTTTTTCAAAGTGGCGCATCATTTCGGCGCCGACCACGTCTTCTTTATTCAGGTAGTGCGCGCTGGCGTTTTCCAGAATACGCTCGCGCAGCGTTTCCTCATGCAGTTCGGGCTCTTTGTCCAGCCATTCAGCAACCGGCATATCGAGATCGAAGTCTGCTTTCAGGCGATCGTGCAGGCCCGATACATCCCACATCTCTTCCAGCGACTGCGGTGGAATGTAGGTATCGATAACGGTTTTAAATACGTCCTCGCGGATGCTGCCGATAGTATCGCTGACGTCAGAAACGTCCAGCAGCTCATTACGCTGGCTGTAGATAGCACGACGCTGATCGTTGGCAACGTCATCATATTCCAGCAGCTGTTTACGAATATCAAAGTTACGGCTTTCAACCTTGCGCTGGGCGTTGGCGATTGCCTTAGTTACCCACGGATGTTCAATTGCCTCGCCTGGCTTCATACCGAGCTTACGCATCATGCCTGCAACGCGGTCAGAGGCGAAAATGCGCATCAGGGCATCTTCCATTGAGAGGTAGAAGCGTGATGAACCCGGGTCCCCCTGACGACCGGCACGGCCGCGCAGCTGATTATCGATACGGCGCGATTCGTGGCGTTCAGTACCAATAATATGCAGGCCGCCAGCTTCCAGCACCTGATCATGACGCGTTTGCCATGCCGTTTTAATCGCTTCAACCTGCTCGTCAGTGGCATCCTGCAACTCAGCAATTTCCACCTGCCAGCTGCCGCCCAGCACGATATCGGTACCGCGTCCCGCCATGTTGGTAGCGATGGTAACCGCACCCGCCTGACCGGCCTGAGCAACGATCTCCGCCTCGCGGGCGTGGAATTTGGCGTTAAGCACGTTGTGTTTTATTCCGTCGCGCGTTAATGCATCGGAGATAACCTCCGATTTCTCAATCGAGATGGTACCAACCAGTACCGGCTGGCCTTTCGCCGTCCGCTCACGAATATCGTCGATAATCGCCTGGATTTTATCCACTTCGGTCATATAGACCAGATCCGCCATATCTTTACGGACCATCGGACGGTTGGTGGGCACGACGATGGTGTCCAGTTTGTAGATAGAGCTGAATTCGAAGGCTTCGGTGTCAGCGGTACCCGTCATACCGGCCAGCTTTTCATATAAGCGGAAATAGTTCTGGAAGGTAATGGAAGCCAGCGTCTGGTTTTCATTCTGAATTTCCACGCCTTCTTTGGCTTCCACCGCCTGGTGCAGGCCGTCTGACCAGCGACGTCCCTGCATGGTACGACCGGTGTGTTCATCAACGATGATAACCTCACCGTCTTTGACGATGTAATCAACGTCGCGGGTAAACAGCGCGTGCGCGCGCAGCGCGGCGGTGACATGGTGCATCATCATGATGTTATTGGGCGAATAAAGCGACTCACCCTCTTCCATGATGTTCTGGCTAACCAGCAGTTCTTCAATCAGCTCCAGACCACGCTCGGTCAGATGGACCTGGCGCGCCTTCTCGTCCAGCCAGAAATGCCCCTCACCTTTAAAGGTGTCGGAGTCTTCTTTTTCCTGACGCTGCAGGTGCGGGATGATTTTATTGACCTTGATGTACAGTTCGGAGCTGTCTTCTGCCGGACCAGAAATAATCAGCGGGGTACGGGCCTCATCGATAAGGATGGAGTCCACCTCATCGACCAGCGCATAGTGTAGCTTACGCTGAACGCGTTCTTCCGGGCTAAATGCCATATTGTCGCGCAGGTAATCGAAGCCGTATTCATTGTTGGTGCCGTAGGTAATATCAGCAGCGTAGGCCGCACGTTTGGCGGGCGCCGGCATGCCAGGCAGGTTAATACCAACCGTCAGGCCGAGAAACTCGAAAAGCGGGCGGTTATTTTCCGCATCGCGCTGCGCCAGGTAATCGTTGACGGTCACCACGTGAACCCCTTTGCCACTCAGCGCATTAAGGTACGCCGGCAGCGTTGCCGTCAGGGTTTTACCTTCACCGGTACGCATTTCCGCGATGCAGCGATCGTTAAGCACCATGCCGCCCAGCAGCTGTACGTCAAAGTGGCGCATACCAAATACGCGCCGGCTGGCTTCACGAACCGTGGCAAAAGCATCGGGAATCAGGCTTTCCAGCACTTCGCCCTTTTCCAGTCTGGCGCGAAACTCTGTGGTTTTAGCCTTCAGCTCATCATCGCTGAGCTTCTCGAACTCCGCTTCCTTACGGTTGATGGTTTCCACTTCTTTGCGCATCCGGCGCAGAGTACGATCGTTACGACTTCCAAAAACTTTAGTTAATAGCTTAATCAACATAATATAAATATTCTCTCAGCACCGTCGCGGACGGCTATATAAAAATAAAAAAGGCTTTCGGTCAGATAAGCTGAGAGGGGCCGGCGCGGATGCC
Organism: Izhakiella australiensis; assembly: GCF_002006995.1. Taxonomy (GTDB): domain Bacteria; phylum Pseudomonadota; class Gammaproteobacteria; order Enterobacterales; family Enterobacteriaceae; genus Izhakiella; species Izhakiella australiensis. Next base: position 113,349 of record NZ_MRUL01000006.1, read on the forward strand.
CATCACTTCAGCAAGCCAACTGGCGGTCTGATGCGATTGCCGGGCGGGAGAATGGTAGGTATGGTTGAACTGTACGATCCCCGCCGGGCGGGCTTCGTGGGTCAGCAGAGCATTTAGCGTATCCAGCAGAGCCAGCCGCTCGACGTGCAGCGGCAGTGTATCAGCGTACGCAGGTAAACTTTCTTCGGGCGTCAGCGTAAAAGACAGGTGGCGAATGACGGTGCGGATCGCATGCTGATGCCAATAATCGACGTAAAATCCCGGACGCCGCGGCGTTTCCTGCCATAGCGCCAGGGTATGAAGATGGGGAACAGCACGAATATTAAGGCTGCTGGCGGCACTATCGGTTAAGCTGTTTTGTTCGCTGGCGTGGGCGCCGGGCAGGCCGAAACCGGCCGCTACCATCCCCAACAGGAGATGCGGCCAAAAATAACGTCTGCCAAATTGTCGCCAACGATTTAAAATACTAATCACACCTATCCACCGGAGTATGCGATGCGCGACAGTCGCCCACAATCTATCGAAAAACTTTTTGATGAAACGCAGAGTTCAGGGAGCCTGCAGCAAATTCAACAGCGCGCCGTGGCGCTTAACAAATTGAATAAAGCGGTTCGCGCGCTGCTGCCTTCTCAGCTGCATCCCTGGGTACGCGTGGCTAATTATCGCCAGGGTATACTGGTACTGGAAGTAGCCAATGCCAGCTGGATGATGCGGTTACGCTATGAACAGCCTGCTCTGCTTTCTGCATTACGAGCGCAGATAATACCATCATTGACTGCGATCGACATCAGTATTAATCCATCACTGGCCGGGAAAGCTGCACGGGTTGAGCAAGAAAACCGCACCCCTGGGTCGAGCGGGCAAAAAAATATGGGATGTCAGCTTAGTTCTGACAGCGCAGCCGCGCTACGTAGCGTTGCGGAACGCAGTCCGGAAAAATTGAAGAAGATATTAGAACGACTGGCCTCACTGGCCGGAGAGAGTGGTGCCAGTAAAACCAGTCGTGATGAGTAAGGCAATCAACGCCCTATGCTAAAACCAGATTCGGTGCTTTGAACGCTAACGGCAGATCGGCTTCATCTTCGTAGGTTGCCCATTCCCAGGCTTCCTGTTTAGCCAATACCGCCTGCAGCAGCTTATTATTTAAAGCATGGCCCGACTTGAACGCGGAGAATGCACCAATGATGTTGTGGCCGCACATAAACAGGTCGCCGATGGCATCCAGCATTTTGTGACGCACAAATTCATCTTCAAAGCGCAGACCGTCTTCATTCAGCACGCGGAAATCATCCAGCCCGATAGCACAGTCCAGGCTACCGCCCAGGCACAGGCCTTTAGACTGCAGATATTCGATTTCACGCATGAAGCCAAAGGTACGGGCGCGGCTGATCTGACGCATAAATCCTTCAGTCGAAAAATTCAACTGATAGTGCTGTGAGCTGGAGTCGATCGCCGGGTGCTGGAAGTCGATAGTGAAATCGAGCGAAAAACCGTTATACGGTTTAATTTCAGCCCATTTATCGCCATCTTCAACGCGCACCGTCTGCTTAACGCGAACGAAGCGTTTAGCACTGTTAAGCTGATCGACGCCTGCATCCACCAGCAGGTAAACAAAAGGTGCCGCGCTGCCGTCCATAATCGGCACTTCTGGCGCGTCGACTTCAACAATAATGTTGTCGATACCCAGACCAGCCAGCGCTGCATTCAGGTGTTCCACGGTGGAAATACGCACGCCTTCATCGTTCACCAGGCAGGTACTCAGCATGGTGTCGCGCACGTATTTTGCATCAGCCGGGAAATCAACCGGTGGATTCAAGTCAGTGCGACGATAGATGACCCCAGTATTAGCCGACGCTGGGCGCAGCGTCAGCGAGACCTTCTTGCCGGTATGCAAACCGACACCAGTCGCCTGTACGATACGTTTTATTGTCCGTTGTTTGATCATCGCATTATCTCGCAAAAATTACCGACCCGGCCGACAGTCTAACGGACTGTCAGTCGGAGATTTTAGCACAAAGAGCGGAGATGTTAACTATCAGTGAATTCCTAGTCTGCTTGTTTACGCAGAAACGCAGGAATATCAAGGTAGTCTGGCTCTTTGTTCGGCTGCGAATTGGTATTGTCGTTAACCACTTTAGCAGCGGGCTTCTGCTCCTGCGGCAGCGGCGACATACCATGCTGCTGGTAACGATGGTCCATTACCGGCTGAGCCTGCTGTTTGTTAGTAACCAGGGTTATCTCAGGACGTTTGTCCATGCCGATACCGGTGGCCACGACGGTTACGCGCAGCTCGTCGTTCATTTCCGGATCCAGTGAAGTACCGATCACCACCGTTGCGTTATCAGAGGCGAAAGCGCGGATAGTGTTACCCACGGTTTCGAACTCATCCAGACGCAGGTCGAAGCCCGCAGTGATGTTAACCAGCACGCCACGAGCGCCGGACAGGTCGATATCTTCCAGCAGCGGGCTGGAAATCGCCATCTCAGCAGCTTCTTCAGCGCGGTCTTCACCACAGGCGACGCCAGAACCCATCATCGCGTAGCCCATTTCAGACATCACAGTACGTACGTCGGCGAAGTCAACGTTCATCAGACCCGGACGGGTGATCAGCTCAGCGATACCCTGTACGGCGCCTTTCAGCACGTCGTTAGCCGCACCGAACGCATCCAGCAGCGAGATGCCGCGGCCGAGGACTTTAAGCAGCTTGTCGTTCGGAATGGTGATCAGTGAATCGACGTGCTTAGACAGCTCCGCGATGCCCTGCTCAGCGAACGCCATGCGCTTTTTGCCTTCAAAGTTAAAAGGCTTGGTCACGACCGCAACGGTAAGAATACCCAGCTCTTTGGCCACTTCAGCCACTACAGGCGCTGCACCCGTTCCGGTGCCGCCGCCCATACCGGCCGCGATAAATACCATATCGGCACCGTCCAGCGCAGAGCGCAGGGCGTCCCGATCTTCTTCAGCGGAAGTACGGCCTACTTCCGGATTGGCGCCGGCGCCCAGGCCTTTAGTAATGTTATTACCGATCTGAATAGTCTGGCCGACTGCCGTTTTACGTAATGCCTGCGCATCGGTGTTTACAGCAAAAAACTCCACACCTTCGATGCGTTCACGCACCATGTGTTCTACGGCGTTGCCGCCGCCACCACCGACGCCGATGACTTTAATCACCGCGTCATTGGTTAATTCCATTGGTTCAAACATAATTTCTCTCCGTTATGTGCCCGTCTGTCGCCTGGAGATCACTAATAAATGCTAGCATGATCTCCTTTTATAAAAATTAAAACTCTTTTCTTAGCCAGCTGTTGATTCGTTTGAACCAGTTGCCAACTGAAGCACGTTTTTCCACCTCTGCCTCACCGCTAAGGTGCGACTCTTTTCCATAGTGCAGTAGGCCTACCGCCGTTGAGTAGTAAGGCTCCTGCGCGTAATCCGTTAATCCAGTGATATTGAGTGGCTGCCCGATGCGCACCTGCGTGTGAAACACGCGCTGGGCGCAAGCCGCCAGTCCTTCAATTTGTGCCGCGCCGCCGGTAAGAACGATTCCGGCTGCCAGATGGTGTTTAACCCCCTGCTGGCGCAGCTGTTCCTGCAGCTGGAGAATTTCATCATTCACCAGGTTCAACAATTCGGTGTAGCGCGGCTCGATGACCTCCGCCAGCGTCTGACGCTGCAGACTACGCGGCGGGCGTCCGCCCACGCTTGGCACTTCAACATTTTCGTCTTTACCGACGATGGAACCCAGCGCGCAACCGTGGCGCACTTTGATCGCCTCGGCGTCAGTAGGCGGCGTACCGAATGCGTAGGCAATGTCACTGGTTACGACGTTGCCGGCGTAGGGAATCACTTTGGTATGGCGCAGCGCGCCGCCGGTATACACGGCAATATCCATGGTGCCGCCGCCAACATCCACCACGCACACGCCCAGCTCGCGCTCATCTTCGGTTAATACCGCATAGCTTGACGCCAGACCGGCAAAAATCAGCTGGTCAACTTTCAGACCGCAGCGCTCAACCGCTTTAACGATATTTTTCGCCATATCGTTGTGGCAGGTGATCAGATGCACTTTCGCCTGCATGCGCACGCCCGATAAGCCAACCGGATTTTTGATGCCTTCCTGGTAATCAATGGCATACTCCTGCGGGATAACATGCAGGATACGGTGTTCATCGCGCACGCGGACCGATTTCGCGGTATGCACCACGTTATCGACGTCTTCCGCCGTCACTTCTTCTTCTGAAATCGGCACCATACCAATTTCGTTCTGGCAGCTAATATGCTTGCCTGAAAGCGCCAGATAAACGGAGGAAATCTGGCAATCCGCCATCAGCTCCGCCTGGTCAATCGCGCGCTGAACGCACTTTACAACCGACTCAAGGTCGTTGACCCCGCCTTTATCCATGCCTCGGGAAGGGCAGCTTCCCACCCCGATGATGTTCACCATGCCATCAGGCAAAACTTCCCCTACTAAAGCGGCCACCTTCGCGGTGCCAATTTCGAGTCCAACTACCAGTTTTCTGTCGGTCGACTTGATCATTGTTGTTTAGCCTGTGCCTGATTCTGTTGCTGTTTACTGTCCTGTGGCTCCGGCGGAGCCGGTACCCAACCAACTGCTGCGCCAGAGTCATAACGCAAATCCACGTAACTTATCCGTTTGTTCTGACTCTGCGCCTGCTGCTGCAGAACCGGGTAAAGCTCGATAAATCGCTTAATCCGCCTGGCCGCATCATCGCGTCCCAGCTCAATACGGGTATCGTCGCTCAGGGTCAGTTGCCAGGAGCGACGCGCCGTCATTGCTGCTGCTTTTAACGTGAACTTGCTGGCGGCGAGCAAATCACGCATTTGATGATATCCTTCGAGCACTTCCTGCTCGCTGCCTTCCGGGCCGTACAGCATCGGCAGTTTGTCCTTGCCGATGCGGTTGGCCGGAATGCTGAAAGATTTACCTTCTGCATCAACCATATGCAGGTCATTCCAACGCGCTACCGGTACATACTCAACCAGATGAATCTTTAATTCGTCCGGCCACTGTTTGCGCACGCTGACCTGCTTAATCCACGGCAGGCGCTCAATCTGTTGCTGAATAACGTTCACATCCTGCGACATGAAAGTTCCCGGCTCCCCCAGCGACAAAATGGCCTGACGTATATCGTCGTTGGTGGTGTAGTGGGTTTCGCCGGTGACCACCAACCGCGACAGCGGCAACCTTGACGCATCATTCATCCACTTCAGCACCACCATCCCGGCCGCCAGCATCACGCCAATCACCAGCAGCAGAAAAACGATTCCAGCCAGGCGTGCTCCGTTGCTGCGTCCTGACGGGACGCGGGACTTTGTTTCCTTGTTGCGTACGTTTAACGCTGCCTGCGACATATCAGCGGGCCAGTTCCAGAATACGGACTACCAGCTGCGAAAAGCTCATTCCGGCTTGCTTAGCAGCCTTGGGCGTCAGGCTATGGCCTGTCATCCCCGGCGCGGTATTCACCTCCAGCAGATAAAACTGGTCGTCGGCGCCCATCATTAAATCCACTCTTCCCCAACCACGGCAGCCAAGGGCACGCCAGGCCCGCAGCACAATATCCTGCAACTCCGCCTCACGCTCAGCGCTCAGTCCGCTTGGGCAGAAGTACTGGGTATCGTCAGAAATATATTTCGCTTCATAGTCGTAATATTCACTGGCTGGCTGAATGCGAATCGACGGCAGCACTTGATCGCCAAGTACGCTCACCGTTAGCTCCGGACCCGCAAGAAATGACTCCACCAGAATTTCATCGTCAAAACGAAACGCCTCGTCGATGGCAGCCTGCAGCTGTGTCATCTGGTTAACCCGGGTAATGCCGACGCTGGAGCCTTCATTGCTGGGCTTAACAAACAGCGGCAATCCCAACGCGTCAATACGCGCTTTATGGGCCGCCGTCAGCCCCTGAGCCATGTCACGGCGATGCAGCATCACATAAGGGGCTACCGGCAGCCCGGCGCCCTGCCAGACCAGCTTAGTACGCAGCTTGTCCATGCCGATCGCCGACGCCATGACGCCGCTGCCGGTGTACGGAATGCCGAGAAACTCCAGTGCCGCCTGCAAACGACCATCTTCGCCACCGCGGCCGTGCAGAATAATAAAAGCCTTATCAAAGCCCAGCGCTTTCAGGCTCAGTACCGGGACATCGCGGGTATCAACCGCATGCGCATCAATGCCAGCTTCCTGCAAGCCTGCCAGTACCGCCTGCCCCGATAGCAGCGATACCTCACGTTCAGCAGAGGTTCCACCCAGCAATACCGCGACTTTCTCAGCCATGATGTTCCTCATTGGTCGGTTTCGGCTTTAACTTCTGCTCCGCCAGTGCGCGAGCAATACGGCCTACGTTGCCGGCCCCCTGTACCAGAATCAGATCGTTACCGCTCAGGGTCGGCGCCAGCATTTCGGCCACCATGTCATGATCTGAAACCAAAATCGGGTCTACCTTGCCCCGACCACGGATCGTGCGACACAAAGACCGGCTGTCGGCGCCGGGTATCGGCGCTTCGCCAGCTGAATAAACGTCCAGCATCAGCAACACATCTACTTGTGACAACACATTGGCAAAATCGTCATATAAATCGCGGGTTCGCGTATAGCGATGCGGCTGAAAAACCATCACCAGACGCTTCTCCGGCCAGCCGGCGCGGGCGGCCTGAATAGTGGCATCCACCTCCGTCGGGTGATGACCATAATCATCGACCAGCATCGCGCTACCCGCGTTGCCGTTGACCGGCGTAACCGGGAACTCGCCGAGGAAGTCGAAGCGACGGCCGGTGCCCTGGAAGCTTTCCAGCGCGCGCAAAATATCGTCATCTTCGATGCCCTCTTCGCTGGCAACCGCCACTGCCGCCGCCGCGTTCAGCGCGTTATGGCGTCCTGGCGCATTGAGCGTAACCTGCATCAACGGCTTATCCTGGCGCACCAGCGTGAAATGCCCCTGTGCGCCGCGCTGCTGGTAGTTATCGACCCGAACGTCTGCATCTCCACTGAAGCCGTAAGTCGTGACCTGACGCCCGACGCGCGGGATCAGGTCGCGAATCACCACATCATCGACACACATTACGGCACGGCCATAAAACGGCAGGTTGTGCAGAAAATTGATAAAGGTCTGCTTCAGGTTTTCAAAGTCGCCCTGATAGGTGTCCATATGATCGGCTTCGATATTGGTGACAATAGCCACCATCGGCTGCAGATGAAGAAACGACGCATCGCTCTCATCCGCTTCGGCGATCAAATAGCGGCTGCTCCCCAGCCGGGCATGAGTACCCGCCGCCTTCACCAGGCCACCGTTGACGAAGGTGGGATCCAGACCACCTTCAGCATAAATACTGGCTACCATCGCGGTCGTGGTGGTTTTGCCGTGCGTACCGGCAACGGCGATACCGTGACGAAATCGCATCAGCTCAGCCAACATTTCAGCGCGGCGGATCACCGGAATGCGTGCTTCACGCGCGGCAATCAGCTCAGGGTTATCCTGAGACACCGCGGTCGAAACCACCACCACGCTGGCATCGCTGACGTTTTCCGCCCGATGGTTGAAATAAATCGTCGCACCGAGCGAAGCCAGGTGCTGCGTTACCGCGTTCGGCGCCAGATCCGATCCGCTGATTTGATACCCTTCATTGGCCAACACTTCGGCAATACCGCCCATGCCGGCACCGCCGATGCCGACAAAGTGAATGTGCCGGACGCGACGCATCTCGGGCACAATTGAACGCAGTTTCGCCAGTTGTTGTGTATTCATCTTTTCTACCGGCGGATAATCCGCCTTGCTCTCGTTATCTGTGGACAGAAAAAACATTCCCCGTCATTCGTTACATGCTCTATTTGGCGGCCCGTATGACTTCGCCAGCAACCCGCTCGGTGGCATCCGGGATCGCCACTTCCCGGGCTTTATTCGCCATCTCCATCAAGGTATTCCTATCCCATGCCGCCAGGGTACTGGCAACCGCCTGCGCGGTAAACTGGGGCTGCTCAAAAATTTTTGCCGCGCCGGCTTTTTCCAGCGGCAGCGCATTCCAGTACTGCTGGCGATCCCTATGCTGAAAAGGCACAAAGATTGCCGGTAATCCCGCGGCGGCCACCTCGCTGACGGTAAGCGCGCCGGAACGACACACCACCACATCCGCCCAGGCATAGGCTGCCGCCATATCGTCAATAAACTCGCTCACCCGGTGCTGCGTCTGCTTTGCCTGCAAATACGCCTGGTTTACCCCTTCCAACGCGCCTTTACCGACCTGATGCCACAGGGTAATTTTATCTGCCAGCAGCGCCGCGACTTGTGGCATTGTCTGGTTCAGCACCCGGGCGCCCTGGCTACCGCCGACCACCAGCACTCTTACCGGGTCGGTCCGCCCCGCAAGGCGCTCCGCCGGCAGCGGTAATGCAAGTACGTCGTTGCGCACCGGATTGCCAACTACCTCAGCCTTCGGAAAGGCGCCGGGAAACGCCTGCATAACCTTTTTAGCAATATGCGATAACCATTTATTGGTCATCCCGGCAATGCCGTTCTGCTCATGCAGCACCAGCGGGATACCGCAGCTCCAGGCCGCGACGCCGCCGGGACCGGAAACATAGCCGCCCATGCCCAGCACGACGTCCGGCTTCCAGCGCTGCATAATGGCGCGCGCCTGACGTATCGCGTTAATAATGCGCACCGGCGCCAGCAGCTGGGCCTTCAACCCTTTACCGCGCAGGCCGCTAATGCGGATAAAATCAATCTCGATCCCATGCTTCGGGACCAAATCAGCTTCCATGCGATCGGCGGTGCCAAGCCAGCGCACCTGCCAGCCTTGCGCCATCAGATGGTGCGCCACAGCCAGCCCCGGAAACACATGTCCCCCGGTTCCGCCTGCCATCACCATCAGCCGTTTTCCACTCATCAATTAACCCCTTGAAAACGCCTGCGCTTTCGCGAGGCGAGTTTCAAAATCTATACGTAACAGCAGCACAATAGCCGTCGACATGATCAACAGGCTGGAGCCACCGTAGCTGATTAGCGGCAGCGTCAGTCCTTTGGTCGGCAGCATGCCCGCCGCCGCGCCGACGTTTACCAACGCCTGGAAGCTAAACCACACGCCAATTGAGCAGGCGAGAAAACCGGAAAAGCGCTGATCGAGTTCTAACGCCCGGCGGCCAATCGACATCGCACGAAACGAAATGAAGAACACCATTAGCAGAACTAACACCACGCCGACATAGCCCAGCTCCTCGCCAATAATCGAGAAGATAAAGTCGGTGTGCGCTTCCGGAAGGTACTCCAGCTTTTGCACCGAGTTCCCCAGCCCCTGCCCCCAGAGCTCGCCGCGGCCAAAGGCCATCAGCGACTGCGTAAGCTGGTAACCGCTGCCAAATGGGTCAGCCCAGGGATTCCAGAAAGACGTCACGCGGCGCATACGATACGGCTCGGCGATAATCAGCAGCACCACGGCAAAAATGCCGGAGCCGATAATCGCCAGGAACTGCCATAGCTTAGCGCCCGCGAGAAATAGCATCGCCAGCGTGGTCACAAACAGCACCACCACGGTTCCGAGGTCCGGCTGCGCCAGCAGCAGCACCGCCAGCACTACCATGACGCCCATCGGCTTACAGAAGCCCCAGAAGTTGTTGCGCACCTCTTCTACCTTGCGCACCAGGTAGCTGGCCAGATAGCAAAACAGTGACAGCTTCGAAAGCTCCGCGGGCTGAATACGCAGCGGCCCCAGTGCAATCCAGCGCGAGGCGCCGTTTACCGAGCTGCCCACGACCAGCACAATTAGCAGCATGACGATCGAGGCCATTAGCATGACGTTGCTGTAGCGCTGCCATATTTCCATTGGGATACGCAGCGTTATCATCGACAGAGCGAATGCCAGCCCCAGATAAAAAGCATCGCGCTTAGCGAAAAAGAAGGGATCGTTCGACATACGCTGGCCGACGGGCATGGACGCCGAGGTCACCATAATGAACCCCACTACCGCCAGGCCCAGGGTTAACCACAGCAGGGTGCGATCGTATAATACGATGACATTAGCGTCGCTCTCCTTAGACCCCATAACCCAGTCTTTCAGACGATTCGCAATTCCTCCCGTCAGGGAGCCGGCTAGCGCCATTCCTGGAATACGCATTATCCAAGCTCCCTGGCAAGCTGCGTGAAGACCTGCCCACGCTGTTCAAAGTTCTTAAACTGATCAAGGCTGGCGCAGGCTGGCGACAGCAACACCATGTCTCCCGCTTTCACCTGCGGCGCGATCTGCGCCATCGCCTGCTCCAGCGTTTCAGTTTGGGTGGTGATCTCAGGACGCAGTGCCGCCAGCTCGGCACGATCGCGCCCGAAGCAGAACAGGCGCAGATTATCGCCCTGCAGGTAGCGATTTAGCGGGGTGAAATCCGCCGATTTTCCATCACCGCCGAGCAGCAGCCAGAGCGTACCCTCAATCTGTAAACCGTTGAGTGCGGCTTCCGTACTGCCAACGTTGGTCGCCTTTGAGTCATTAATCCAGCGCACGCCGTTATGAGCATGTGCCAGCTGAAAACGGTGTGCGAGGCCGCTGAAGTTAATCAGCGCCGACAGGCTGGAGGCGCGCGGCAGGCCGACCGCATCGGCCAGCGCCAGCGCCGCCAGCGCATTGGTGTAGTTATGCTGACCCGCCAGCTTCATTTCTGCGGTATCAAGCACCTTATCTCTTCTGACGCGCAGCCAGGTGCTGCCTTGCTGGCGATTCAGATGATAGTCGCCAATATCAATGCCAAAGCTTACGCAGCGCTCATCGGCGCCGCGTACCGGCATGGTCATCCCATCGCCGGCGTTGACCACACAGACCCGTGCATTTTCATAAATCTTCAGCTTGGCAGCCCGGTACTGCTGCATCCCCAGCGGATAGCGGTCCATGTGGTCCTCACTGACGTTGAGAACGGTGGCCGCCGCCGCATGCAGGCTAAACGTGGTTTCCAGCTGGAAGCTGGATAGCTCCAGCACATAAAGCTGAGCAGGATGCTCAAGCAGCATCAGCGCCGGCAGGCCAATATTACCGCCGATGCCAACGCTCCAGCCCGCCGCCTTCGCCATTTCGCCAACCAGGGTCGTCACCGTGCTTTTTCCGTTAGAGCCGGTGATGGCCACAATGGGTGCCTGCGCTTCGCGGCAAAACAGCTCGATATCGCCAATAATTTCCACGCCAGCCTGCGCCGCCGCCGATAGCTCAGGGGTGGACAACGCGATGCCGGGGCTGGCAATAATCAAGTCGGCATTCAGCAGCCAGTCCTGGTTCAGCGAACCCAGCCAGCGCTCAACGTCTTTAGGCAACTTTTCAAGGCCTGGCGGGACGACACGGGTATCCATTACCCGCGGCGTCACGCCACGAGCAACAAAAAAGTCGACGCAGGAAAGACCGGTGAGGCCTAACCCAATAATGACGACTTGTTTACCCAGATAGTCAGCCATAGTTAACGTACCTTCAACGTTGCCAGGCCAATCAGCACCAACATCAGCGAAATAATCCAGAAGCGCACAATCACGCGCGGCTCTGGCCAGCCTTTCAGCTCATAATGATGGTGGATTGGCGCCATGCGAAAAATGCGCTGTCCGCGCAGTTTGAAAGAACCTACCTGCAAAATTACCGAAAGCGTTTCAACCACAAACACGCCGCCCATAATCACCAGCAGGAACTCCTGGCGCAGCAGCACCGCGATGGTACCCAAGGCGCCACCGAGCGCCAGCGATCCCACATCGCCCATAAATACCTGCGCCGGATAGGTGTTGAACCAGAGAAAGCCGAGCCCCGCGCCGACGATGGCGGTGCAGACAATCACCAGTTCCCCGGCGTGGCGCAAGTAGGGAATATGCAGATAGTTGGCAAAATTCATATTGCCGGTGGCCCAGGCGACCAGCGCGAAGCCCGCAGCGACGAACACCGTTGGCATAATCGCCAGGCCGTCCAGTCCATCGGTCAGGTTAACGGCATTGCTGGTGCCAACGATGACAAAATAGGACAGCAAAATATAAAGCAGACCCAGCTGCGGCATGATGTCTTTAAAGAACGGCACCACCAGTTCGGTGGCCGGGGTATCTTTGCCGACCGCATACATGGTGAATGCTACGCCCAGCGCAATCAGCGACTGCCAGAAATACTTCCAGCGGGCGATAAGCCCCTTCGTGTCTTTGCGCACTACCTTACGATAATCATCGACGAAGCCGACGATGCCGTAGCCAATCAGCACCACCAGCACGCACCAGACGTAAGGATTGGATGGATACGCCCACATCAATACTGAAATCGTAATCGACGTCAGGATCATGATGCCGCCCATCGTTGGCGTGCCGCGCTTGCTAAAGTGCGACTCAGGGCCATCATTGCGCACCACCTGACCAAAAGACATTTGCTGTAAACGGGCAATTAACCGTGGCCCCATCCACAGCGAAATAAACAGCGCGGTCAGCAGGCTGACGATGGCGCGAAACGTCAGGTAAGAAAAGACGTTAAAGCCCGAATAAAATGTGACCAGATGTTCGGCCAGCCAGACTAACATGTCCCTTTCTCCTGTAGGTAATGCACCACCTGCTCCATGGCCGCACTACGCGAACCTTTTACCAGTATTGTGACTTGCTGATGGCCGTTTAACAGCGCCAGAGCCCGCGCTGACAGCGCGTTCTTATCAGCAAAGTGCTCCCCTACTCCGCTTGCTTCGGCGATAATATGACTGAGCTTGCCAGTACTCAGTACCTTATCGATGCCCGCCTGGCGGGCGGCCTCACCAACCTGGCGATGGCAGCTCTCAGCGTCTGCGCCCAGTTCAGCCATGTCGCCGACTATCATCACCCGGAAGCCGGGCATTTCGGCCAGCGTCTGCGCCGCCGCCGTCATTGAACCGACGTTGGCGTTGTAGCTGTCATCAAGCAGCAGCTTGTTGGAACTTAATGCTATCGGGAACAGGCGACCGGGGACGGCCTGTAGCGTTTTCAGACCTTGCTGAATCGCCGTCAACGGGGCGTCTACCGACAGCGCCAGCGCCGCAGCGGCCAGTGCATTCGCGATATTATGGCGTCCCGGCAGCGGCAGCTGAATCTCAACCGTACCCGCCGGCGTGTGCAGGGTAAAAGCCGTACCTTCGGCGCCGATGACTACCGCGCTGGCATAAAAATCGCCGCGCTGGTCGGCGGCAGAAAAGCGCCAGACGCGCTGGGTCTGTAGTGCCGCCTGCCAGCCATTCAGGTCATTGCTTTCGCCATTAAGGATCGCAGTACCGTTTGGCGCGAGACCGGCAAAAATTTCACCTTTGGCCTTCGCCACTCCGGCCAGCGAGCCGAATCCTTCCAGATGAGCGGCCGCCAGGTTATTAACCAGCGCGCTTTCGGGGCGCACCAGCTGAGTGGTGTAGGCGATTTCACCCTGATGGTTAGCACCCAGCTCGATAACCGCATAGCGATGCTGCTGAGTAAGGCGCAGCAGCGTCAAAGGCACGCCGATATCGTTGTTAAGGTTGCCAGCGGTATACAGGGTTTCGCCACAGCAGCGCAGAATTGCTGCGGTCATCTCTTTAACCGATGTTTTACCGGAGGAGCCAGTCAGCGCCACCACGCGAGCGGAGCTTTGCTGGCGCACCCAGCCGGCCAGTTGGCCGAGCGCTATGCGCGTATCGGCCACCACCACCTGAGGTACCGCCACCTGTAAGTGCTTACTTACAAGTAAAGCCGTTGCGCCTGAGCTAATGGCATCTCCGACAAAATCATGCGCATCGAAGCGCTCACCCTTCAGGGCAATAAACAGCGATCCGGCTTCCACTTTGCGCGTATCCGTGGTTACCTGCTCAACCTTCAGGCTGCTGCCGATTAACTCTCCGCCAACCACGGCTGCCAGCTGCTCCAGAGTCAGGCTAATCATGCGATGACCCCCAGCAGGCGCGCGACCGTAGTACGGTCCGAGTAATCCAGCCGCCGGTTACCGATAATCTGGTAATCTTCGTGCCCTTTTCCGGCAACCAGCACGATATCGTTCTCCGCCGCCTGCATAATGCTATGGGTAACCGCCTCTGCGCGGCCCATCACCACCCGGGCGCGACCCGGGTCCAGCAATCCGGTCAGAATATCGGCAACAATCGACTGGGGATCTTCACTGCGCGGGTTGTCATCGGTGACCACCACGATGTCGGCGAACTGCTCGGCAATCGCCCCCATAAGTGGGCGCTTACCTTTGTCACGATCGCCGCCGCAGCCGAACACACACCAAAGCTTACCGTCACAATGCAGTCGGGCCGCTTCCAGCGCTTTCTCCAGCGCGTCCGGCGTATGGGCATAATCCACCACGACCGTCGGTTTAGCGGCGGCCGTAAATACTTCCATACGCCCACATACCGGCAGCAGCTGATTACCCGTGCGTACCAGTGCATCCAGCGGATAGCCAAGCGCCAGCAATGTCGCCAGCGCCAGCAGTAAATTGCTGACGTTAAAAGCGCCCATCAGGCGGCTGTCGATCGTGCCAGCGCCCCAGCTGGAGTCGAAAACGATGCGGGCGCCATTGTCGTGATAATCCACTGCGGTCGCTTGCAGCCAGCGGCCGTGAGCGCCGGGCCGCAGGTTATTGTTCATGGTAACCGCCACCGCGTCCGGCAAACTTTCCAGCCAGCGCCGGCCAACCTCATCATCGGCATTGATAATCGCCTCGCCCACCTGGTGCTCAGAAAACAGCAGCCATTTGGCCGATTCGTAATGGGTCATGTCGCCGTGGTAATCGAGATGATCCCGGCTGAGATTGGTAAACACCGCGGCGGCAAATGGCAGCGCCGCTACCCGATGTTGCACCAGACCGTGCGAGGAAACTTCCATCGCCGTCAGCGTCGCGCCTTCCTGCGCCAGACCATGCAGAATATGCTGCACGTCCACCGCCGAACCGGTAGTGTTTTCAGACGCCACCAGCTTGCCGAACAGGCCGTTGCCAACCGTACCCATCACCGCGCTGGTTTCTCCCAGCAGCTGCGCCCATTGCGCCAGCAGCTGGGTCGTGGTGGTTTTACCGTTAGTGCCAGTTACGCCAATCAGCTTCAGCTTTTCCGCCGGATTATCATAAAAACGCCCGGCTAACGCCGACAGCCGCTGCGACAGCTGAGCCAGATAAATCACCGGCACGCCGTGCATTTCGCTTACCTGTCCGTCGGCAGCTTCCCCTTCCGCTTCAGCCACCACCGCCGCGACGCCCTGGGCAATCGCCTGCGGGATAAAACGGCGGCCGTCCGCCGTATGACCTTTTACTGCCACAAACAGATCGCCAGCAGCCGCAACGCGGCTGTCCAGTGTCATGTCCCGGAGCATACGCTCCGGCGCGCCAGGCACCCATGGGGCCAGCAGAGCACGCAAATTACGATCTGTCACCTGAAGCCTCTTTCCTGTTTATCACCATATCGTTTTCTCCGGTTGGCAAGGCATCCGGTTCAATATTCATGGTACGTAGTACGCCACCCATGATGGCGCCAAATACCGGGGCGGAAACCGCGCCGCCGTAATATTTACCCGCCTGGGGATCGTTAATCACCACCACCAGGGCAAAACGCGGCTTGCTAGCGGGCGCGACGCCCGCTGTATAGGCGATATATTTATTGATGTAATGACCATCGGGACCGACTTTTTTCGCGGTCCCGGTTTTGATCGCAATGCGGTAGCCTTTAATCGCGGCTTTCACGCCGCCGCCGCCCGGCAGCGCAACGCTTTCCATCATATGCACCACGGTTTTCACCAGGTCCTCAGGAAAAGCGCGCTGTCCGGCGACAGGCGGGTCGACTTTGGTAATCGACAGCGGGCGATAAATGCCAAAGCTGCCGATAGTTGCATAGACTCGCGCTAACTGTAACGGCGTTACCATTAGCCCGTAGCCGAAAGAGAAGGTGGCCCTCTCTATGTCAGACCACCGTTGTTTTTGAGGATATATGCCACTGCTTTCTCCGACCAACCCCAAATTGGTCGCTTTACCCAGTCCAAAACGAGAGTAAGTATCTACTAACGCTGAGGACGGCATCGCTAACGCAAGGCGTGAAACGCCCACGTTACTCGACTTCTGCAATACCCCGGTCAGGGTTAATTCGTTATAACGCGCCACATCCTTAATCGGATGCCCGTTAATGGTGTAAGGCACGGTATTGAGTACGCTGTTTTCACGCACCACACCGCGCTGCAGAGCGGTCATTACTACCATCGGCTTCACCGTCGAGCCCGGCTCGAAAATATCGGTAATTGCACGATTACGCATGACGTCTTTTGGCGTATTGCTGAGATTATTTGGGTTGTATGCCGGGCTGTTAGCCATCGCCAGTACTTCGCCCGTATTGACGTCCACCAGCACGGCCGTGCCTGATTCCGCTTTGTTGAAGGAGACCGCGTTGTTTAATTCGCGATAGACCAGCGCCTGCAGGCGCTCATCAATGCTAAGCGCCAGATTATGTGCGGCCTGGCTGTCAACGGAAGAAATATCCTCAATGACGCGGCCAAAGCGATCTTTACGCACCGTACGCTCACCGGGCTGGCCGGTAAGCCATTTATCAAAGCTCTTCTCAACGCCCTCAATGCCCTGGCTGTCGATATTGGTAAAGCCAATCAGATGCGAGGTAACCTGCCCGGCCGGATAGTAACGACGCGACTCTTCACGCAGATAAATACCCGGCAGCTTCAGCTTTTTGATGTAATCGCCAATTGCCGGATTGACCTGGCGCGCCAGATAAACAAAGCGCCCTTTCGGGTTAACGTTAATGCGTGCGGATATTTGGTCCAGCGGGATAGAGAGCGCGTCGGACAGCGCCTTCCAGCGGCTGTCAATGCTGACGCCACCGTGTTCATTCAGCTCTTTAGGATCGGCCCAGATGGCATTCACCGGCACGCTGACCGCCAGCGGCCGACCGGCGCGATCGCTTATCATACCGCGCGCGGTAGGCACTGACTGGACGCGCAGTGAACGCATATCCCCGGCGCGTACCAGTTCGTCCGGATTGATAACCTGCAGCCAGGCCACCCGTGCCAGCAACCCACCCAGCGCCAGCAAAATACCCCCGCACAGCAACGCAAAACGCCAGCTTACGAAGCTGGCTTGCAGTTCCTGCTTTTTCTTTCTCAGGGCGTTTGCGGCTCTCATTGAGTCCGTCGTTCCTTATGGCTGAACTACGATATTTTCCTGCGAGGGATCAACATGCTGCATATGCAGTTTCTCCGTCGCGATACGTTCCACCCGGCTGTGGTCACCCAGCGCATTCTCTTCGAGAATCAGATTGCGCCATTCAATGTCGAGAGCATCTTTTTCCAGTACCAGCTGCTCGCGCTGCGCCGTCAGCAACCGGGTTTTGTGCGCGGTGGTCACCACCAGCAGCGCAGACACCAGTACCGCTATCAACAAAAGCAGCGCAAATTTGCCATGTCGCAGAATATCGCCGCCAATCACACCGGGCAGGCTGTGACGTTCGCCCGCCATCAGGACGCGTTCCTTTCAGCGATGCGCAATACCGAACTGCGTGCGCGCGGATTGGCAGCAACTTCTCTCTCGCCGGGCATCATTTTGCCAAGGCTTTTTAGCTCAAAGCCGCCGCGGCTGCGCAATTGCGCTTCAGTGAGCGGTAATCCAGCCGGCACCTGCGGCCCTCGGCTCTGTTCGCGCATAAAGCGTTTTACGATCCGGTCTTCCAGCGAATGAAAGCTGATCACCGACAGGCGTCCCTGCGGCGCCAGCACCGTCAGCGCGCCTTTAAGCGCCTGTTCAATTTCTTCCAGCTCGCTGTTAACCCAGATGCGAATAGCCTGAAAGCTGCGGGTTGCCGGATGCTTAAATTTGTCTTTTACCGGCGTCGCGCTATCAATTACCGCCGCCAGGTCTTTAGTACGGACGATCGGCTCAATCCGGTTACGCTCGACGATGGCGCGGGCGATACGCTTAGCAAAGCGCTCTTCGCCGAAGGTTTTCAGCACGAAGGCGATGTCCTGTTCCTCCGCCTGGCGCAGCCAGTCGGAAGCCGACAGCCCGCGCGTCGGGTCCATCCGCATATCCAGCGGACCGTCGCGCATAAAAGAAAAACCGCGGTCGGCATCGTCCAGCTGCGGAGATGAGACGCCAAGATCGAGCAGCACGCCGTTAATTTTGCCGCTCAGCCCAAGCTCTTCAACGTAATCAGCCAGCGCCGAAAAGGGGCCGTGGATAATGGTAAAACGCGGGTCGGTGATAGCGGCGGCGGCGGCAATAGCTTGCGGATCGCGATCGATGGCGTACAGCTTCCCGCCCTCGCCAAGCAGCGAGAGGATCAGTTGCGAATGCCCACCTCGTCCAAAGGTGCCATCGATATAAATACCATCGGATTTTATATTGAGCCCGTTCACGGCCTCATCCAACAGCACTGTGGTGTGTTTAAAAGTATCCTGCATAGCTAAAGCGATAAATCCTGCAAACGATCAGACATCGGTGTCTGAGCCAATTGTTCCGCATCAATATCCTCCTTGACCTGCTGGTACCATGCTTTCTCATCCCAGAGCTCGAACTTGTTGAATTGCCCGACCAGCATCACTTCTTTTGTCAGGCTGGCATGCTGACGCAGCGTATTCGCCAACAGCAAGCGGCCTGCATTGTCCATCTGGCATTCACTGGCATGACCCAGTAACAAACGCTGAACGCGCCGTTCAGCCGGGTTCATACTCGACAGACGTGACAACTTTTGTTCGATTACTTCCCATTCAGGCAGGGTATAAAGCAGCAGGCATGGCTGGTGGAGGTCAATGGTACACACCATTTGCCCCTGTGATTCCCCGATTAACAATTCACGGTAGCGCGTTGGAACCGCCAACCGTCCTTTGCCATCGAGATTGACTAACGTTGCTCCACGGAACATGCCAGCCTCACCCCTCAGTCACCCTTTATCACCACTTTAACCCACAAATTCCCACTGAAAGAGTTTACGGAGCGAAGGAAATCATTGTCAAGCCGCAGCAGCAGCCGAATGGGATTATTTCTTAGGAGGATTAAGCGTTAGAAATTAAGAAATGAAACCTGCCTGAACAAAAATGAAAATTAACCCGATGAATAATGACAAAAATTTCTGAATTTACGCAGCAGAATGGAAACCAGCGCCCACATATGAGGAAAAAATAATTAATACATTCAGTTTGCGATCAGAACGACATTTTAAGCCATTTCCTAATCGCTTCCCAGAAGATTCATCATCCTCAGGCGCTAAAAAGCCGCTCCGGGTGCAGTGAACGATGGGCAGTTGGGCGATGGAGAGCGGAGTTTATTTCGCACGATCCGATTAAATAATCCGGGCCGGATTCGATTTTTACTGAATAATTCAACACCAATGAGTGTCAATAAGTAAAATTGGTCGGGGAAATAACTTAAGCCACGAAATAGATGACCAATTAAATCAAGCGCAGGGCGAAAGGGGCCGTGGCCCCGGTGAAAGTTAAACCGTCCGGCGGTTTAACAAGCCGCGATGAAACAGGTTTCGTCGGATACGCGTCAGACCCGGCTTAGGCTTGCGCGGCTCGTCCAGGCTTGAGAGCACCAGTTCCAGTACCCGCTCAGCGACGTCGCGATGACGCTGACCAACGGCCAGCACCGGACACTCGAGGAAATCCAGCAGCTCATGATCGCCAAAGGTGGCAATCGCCAGGTCTTTGGGCAGGCGCCCTTCGCGCTTCAGCGTGGTATCCATTACTCCCTGCAATAAGCCGAAAGAGGTGGTAAACAGCGCGTCCGGCATCGGGTTATCCTGCAGGTATTGTTCAAACAGGTTGGCCGCCGCGCTGCGTTCGAAGCTGTTGGCATACAGATATTCGACGGGGCGCTCATCTCCCTGCCAGGCCTGGCGGAAACCCATCTCGCGTAAAAAGCTCACTGACAGCTCCGGCAGCGCGCCAAGGTAAAGCACGTTGTTTAGCGGCAGCTTGCGCAGTTCGCCAGCCAGCGCTTCGGCGTCGTCCTGATCGGCGCCCACCACGCTGGTGAAGTGCTCCCGATCCAGCGCACGGTCAAGGGCAATAATCGGCAGCGGATCGTTAATCCAGCGCTGATAGAAAGGATGCTCCGGCGGCAGCGAAGTGGAAACGATGATGGCATCCACCTGGCGCTGTAACAGATGCTCAACGCAGCGCATTTCATTGTCGGGCAAATCTTCAGAGCAGGCGATAAGCAGCTGATAGCCGCGCTGACGCGCCTGACGTTCCAGATAATTGGCAATGCGGGTGTAGCTGGTATTTTCCAGATCGGGGATAACCAGACCAATCGAACGGGTACGCCCGGCACGCAGGCCTGCCGCTACCGCGTTGGGGTGATAGTTATGCTCACGCACCACAGCCATCACTTTCTCGACGGTTTTTTCGCTTACACGGTACTGCCTGGCCTTGCCGTTGATCACGTAGCTGGCAGTGGTGCGCGACACGCTGGCGAGGCGCGCAATTTCATCCAGTTTCACTCTTACCCCACATTATTCGCATATTACGCAGGCATACTAATAGCCATAGCGTAGGTATGGATAAATCAATGTTAACATTCAACAGCAGAATGCGTGGATGAGCAATAGCTTTCGTCAGCGACATCTTACAGTTACAGGCAATAAAAAACCCAGCCGCAGCCGGGTTCAGTAAAATTTGCTCACCGTTCGAACGACTAACGCATAATCCTGTCACCGCGGGAAACGCCCACGACGCCAGAGCGCGCAACCTCCACAATCTCGGCGACTTCACGCACGGTATTGAGAAAAGCGTCCAGCTTGTCACTGGTGCCCGCCAGCTGAACGGTGTACAGCGAAGGCGTGACGTCGATGATCTGGCCGCGAAAAATTTCCGCGCTGCGCTTCACCTCTTCGCGACCGTACCCGGTAGCCTGCAGCTTAACCAGCATGATTTCGCGCTCAACGTAAGCCCCCTGCCCCAGCTCGCTAACGCGCAATACATCAACCAGCTTGTGCAGTTGCTTTTCGATCTGCTCCAGCACTTTCTCATCGCCAACGGTCTGGATGGTCATACGTGAAAGGGTCGGATCGTCGGTCGGCGCCACGGTGAGGCTTTCAATGTTGTAACCACGCTGCGAGAACAAACCCACCACGCGGGACAATGCGCCGGACTCATTCTCCAGTAAAACCGATAAAATTCGACGCATAATCAGGTCCTCTCCGTTTTGCTTAACCACATTTCATCCATACCACCGCCGCGTATATGCATCGGGTACACGTGTTCGCTGCCATCAACGACGACGTCAACAAACACCAGCCGACCTTTACTCAACTGCTCCAGCGCCTGCGTAAGCTTGCTTTCCAAATCCTGCGGTTTTTCTATCAAGATGCCCACATGACCATAGGCCTCAGCCAGGCGGACAAAGTCCGGTAGCGACTCCATATAGGACTGCGAGTGACGCCCTGAATAGATCATATCCTGCCACTGCTTAACCATGCCGAGATAGCGATTGTTCAGGTTGAGCACCAATACCGGCAGGTCATATTGCAACGCGGTAGACAGCTCCTGAATATTCATCTGAATACTGCCGTCGCCGGTTACGCAGATAACCGTTTCATCCGGCAGCGCCAGCTTCACGCCCAGCGCGGCAGGCAAACCGAAGCCCATCGTGCCGAGGCCGCCGGAGTTAATCCAGCGACGCGGCTTATCAAACTGATAGTAGAGCGCGGCAAACATCTGATGCTGGCCCACGTCCGACGCGACAAACGCATCGCCCTTTGTCAGCCGGCAGATAGTTTCAATCACCGCCTGCGGTTTGATCGCCTCGCTATGACGATCAAATTCAAGGCATTGGCGCGCGCGCCAGACTTCAATTTGCTGCCACCAGTCACGCAGGCTGTCGGCGTTTTGCGAATTCTCGCTTTGATTCAGCTGTTCCAGCATCTGATCCAAAACCTGCCTGGCATCACCGACGATCGGAATATCAGCTTCAACGGTTTTCGAAATCGAGGTGGGGTCGATATCAATATGCAGCACGGTGGCGTTCGGACAATATTTTACCAGGTTATTGGTGGTGCGATCGTCAAAGCGCACGCCAACGGCAAAAATCAGGTCAGCGTTGTGCATCGTCATATTGGCTTCATAGGTACCGTGCATGCCCAGCATGCCGAGGCTCTGACGATGCGTCCCGGGAAAGCCGCCCAGCCCCATCAGGGAGGTGGTAACCGGTAAATGAAGCTTTTCTACCAGCTGATGTAACGCCGTCTCACAGCCAGAAGTAATAACGCCGCCGCCGGCGTAAAGCACCGGGCGCTGCGCCTGCAACAAGGTCTGAAGCGCGCGACGAATCTGCCCTTTATGACCCTGCGTCGTCGGATTATAAGAGCGCATGCTGACGGTATCAGGCCAGACGTAAGGCAGCTTACTGGCCGGATTGAGAATATCTTTCGGCAGATCAATGACCACCGGGCCGGGCCGCCCGCTGGCAGCCAGCCAAAAGGCTTTTTTCAACACGCCGGGAATATCTTCGGTTTGCTTAACCAGGAAGCTGTGTTTTACCACCGGGCGGGAAATGCCCACCATGTCGCATTCCTGGAACGCATCGTAGCCGATCAGAGAAGAAGGCACCTGACCGGATA
Organism: Izhakiella australiensis; assembly: GCF_002006995.1. Lineage (GTDB taxonomy): Bacteria > Pseudomonadota > Gammaproteobacteria > Enterobacterales > Enterobacteriaceae > Izhakiella > Izhakiella australiensis. The sequence goes on from NZ_MRUL01000006.1 coordinate 135,892, forward strand.
GGATAACCAGCGGAATAGAATCCATATAAGCGGTAGCGATGCCGGTAATGGCATTGGTGGCTCCGGGGCCGGAAGTGACCAGCACCACGCCCACGTCGCCGGTAGAGCGCGCATAGCCATCAGCCATGTGAACGGCGCCCTGCTCGTGGCGCACTAAAATATGATCAATACCGCCGACCGTTTGCAGAGCGTCATAAATATCAAGAACCGCCCCGCCAGGGTAACCGAACACGTGCTTTACGCCCTGGTCAATCAGCGACCGGACCACCATCTCAGCTCCTGACAACATCTCCATTTTTGCCTCCAGGCTTTTAGGGATACCGAACTAACCTGCAACGACTGTCACCGCGAGTGTGACAGCAGCCTGACAAGGTCGAACTCTTTATTATGAGCGTGGAATTCATTTCCACACCGGGTACAGAGCGGTTGCTCTGCGTGATTAGATAGCGTCTGACAAATTACCTTAACCGCAGAAGGGCCGGCAGGCAAACGCCGCCCGCGATGATTTTTATCTGTTTATCAATATGCTTTTCGGCGGAAAACCGGGAATGCCGAATAACTGAAAAATAAAAAGGCCCATTTTCAGTGGATTATTTCGCGATATAAAAATTATATAGTGATTATATTTTGTAATTGAAAAAGCACCGGGTAATCACACCGCACATTTTTTATCTCAGCAGATAAATAAAGTCCGATCCGCCACAACAGCGCCGCTAAGCAAAATATTTCACCAACTAACCCGCCACAATCTATAAAAATATGCTGCCGCGCTTACGCCCCCCGCAGGGTATTGCAGGCGCGAATAGCGCGCTGGCACTTACCGAATAAAATTATAAAAAACTTTTATTATTAAAGCGTTAAACGCTAAAAGCTCAATGCAGCGCCCTACAGCATATCGCGCTGTCGATGGCGGATATGCAGGGCGTAGCAATGGTTGACATCTCCACACAAATCAAGTACCAATTAATACATTGAAAATTTATTGAGGTTTGCAGGTGATGTCATATACCCGTCGTCTATCAGGTCTACTACTAAACGCCTTAACTGCGCGCGGTAGACTTGTAGGTGGCATTACTGGGTAATCCAAAACCTGCAAACGATCTAAAAACCCGCGCCAAGGCGCGGGTTTTTTTATGCTCGTTGCCATGACGACACAAACCGACAAGGAACAATCCAATGAGCCAACAAGTCATTATTTTCGATACGACTCTGCGCGATGGCGAACAGGCATTACAGGCCAGCCTGAGTGTTAAAGAAAAACTGCAGATCGCGCTGGCGCTGGAGAGAATGGGCGTTGACGTAATGGAAGTCGGTTTTCCGGTTTCTTCCCCCGGCGATTTTGAATCCGTTCAGACTATCGCTCGCCAGATAAAAAACAGCCGCGTTTGCGGGCTGGCGCGCTGCGTTGAGAAAGATATCGACGCCGCCTATGAAGCCTTGCGCGTCGCCGAAGCGTTCCGTATTCATACCTTTATCGCCACGTCCCCGATGCATATCGCCACCAAGCTGCGCAGCACGCTGCCGGACGTGATTGAACGGGCAGTGCATATGGTTAAACGCGCGCGCAATTACACCGATGATGTAGAGTTCTCTTGTGAGGATGGCGGGCGCACGCCTATTGACGACCTGTGCCGCATCGTTGAAGCGGCGATTAACGCCGGCGCTACCACCATCAACATTCCCGATACCGTCGGTTACACCCTGCCCCATGAGTACGCCAACATTTTTGCGCAAATCCGCCAGCGGGTACCGAATATCGATCGCGCCATTCTGTCGGTTCATACCCACGATGACCTGGGCATGGCGGTAGGTAACTCGCTGGCCGCCGTCATGGCGGGCGCGCGTCAGGTTGAAGGCGCAATGAATGGTCTCGGCGAACGCGCAGGTAACTGCTCGCTGGAAGAAGTCATCATGGCGATTAAAACCCGCAGCCAGCTGATGAATGTTCACACGAACATCAATCACCACGAGCTTTATCGTACCTGTCAGACCGTCAGCCAGATTTGTAATATGCCGATTCCGGCGCACAAAGCCATTATCGGCACCAACGCCTTTGCCCACTCCTCCGGCATTCATCAGGACGGCGTGCTGAAAAACCGCGAAAACTATGAAATCCTGACGCCGGAAGCCATCGGCATGAAGCAGGTGCAGCTGAACCTGACCTCTCGCTCAGGCCGCGCGGCCGTTAAACATCGCATGGATGAGATGGGCTACCAGGAAACCGAATACAACATGGACACGCTGTATGATGCTTTTAAAGCGCTGGCGGATAAGAAAGGTCAGGTATTCGACTACGATCTGGAAGCCCTGGCATTTATCAACAAGCAGCATGAAGAACCTGAGTTTTTCCAGCTGGAAAGTTTCAGCGTGCAATCCGGTTCAACCATCCTCGCCACCGGCTCCGTTCAGCTGAAGTGCGGTTCAGAAATTAAAGCTGAAGCGGCTAACGGTAACGGCCCGGTTGACGCGGTCTACCAGGCGATTAACCGCATTGCGGGCTATGATGCCGAGCTGATTAAATATCAGCTGACGGCGAAAGGTCACGGTAAAGACGCGCTGGGCCAGGTAGATATTGTGGTGAATTACAACGACCGCAAATTCCACGGCGTCGGCCTGGCGACCGATATTGTTGAATCTTCGGCAAAAGCGATGGTCAATGCGCTGAACAATATCTGGCGATCACGTCAGGTAGAACAGGAACTGCAACGCAAATCCGCCAATCAGAACCATAAGGAAACGGTGTAATGTCAAAAAGTTACCATATCGCAGTATTACCTGGCGACGGTATCGGCCCGGAAGTCATGAACCAGGCGATAAAAGTCCTGGACGCCGTGCGTCAGCGGTTCGGTATGCGTATTACCACCAGCGAATATGACGTCGGCGGCATCGCCATCGATCGTCACGGCCAGCCGTTACCGCCGGCGACGGTAGCAGGCTGCCAACAGGCTGATGCCATTTTGTTCGGCTCGGTCGGCGGCCCGAAATGGGAACACCTGCCGCCCGCTGAGCAGCCGGAGCGCGGCGCGCTGCTGCCGCTGCGTAAGCACTTCAAGTTATTCAGCAACCTGCGCCCCGCCAGCCTGTACAAAGGCCTGGAAGCTTTCTGCCCGCTGCGCAGCGATATTGCCGCGAAGGGCTTCGATATTCTGTGCGTACGCGAGCTGACCGGCGGCATCTATTTTGGCCAGCCAAAAGGCCGCGAAGGCAGCGGTTCCGATGAGCGGGCGTTTGATACTGAGGTTTATCACCGCTTCGAGATTGAACGCATCGCCCGCATTGCCTTTGAATCAGCGCGCAAGCGTCGCAGCATCGTGACCTCAATTGATAAAGCGAACGTGTTGCAGACTTCGGTAATGTGGCGCGAGGTGGTCAATGAAATCGCCAAAGACTACCCGGATGTGGCGCTGAGCCATATGTATATCGATAACGCCACCATGCAGCTGATTAAAGATCCGTCTCAGTTTGACGTGCTGCTGTGTTCTAACCTGTTCGGCGATATTCTCTCTGACGAATGTGCAATGATAACCGGCTCAATGGGCATGCTGCCTTCCGCCAGCCTGAACGCCGATGGTTTTGGCCTGTACGAGCCCGCCGGCGGTTCTGCGCCGGATATTGCCGGCAAAAATATCGCTAACCCGGTGGCGCAAATCCTGTCCCTGTCCCTGCTGCTACGCTTTAGCTTAAATGCCGATGACGCGGCAAATGCGATTGAAAGAGCCATCAATCGCGCGCTGGAAGAAGGTCACCGCACCAGCGATTTGGCTGGCGGCGGTCAGTCAGTTAGCACCGATGAAATGGGCGCAATTATTGCCCGCTTCATCGCCGAGGAAAAATAAAAAAATGAGCAAAACTTTATACCAGAAGCTGTTTGATGCACATGTCGTCCACGAAGCGCCAAATGAAACGCCACTGCTGTACATTGACCGTCACCTGGTGCATGAAGTCACCTCGCCGCAGGCCTTTGACGGCCTGCGCGCCCACGGTCGTCCGGTGCGTCAGCCGGAGAAAACCTTCGCCACCATGGATCACAACGTCTCAACCCAGACGCGTGATATTAACGCCAGCGGCGAAATGGCACGTATCCAGATGCAGGAACTGATTAAGAACTGCAACGAATTCGGCGTTCAGCTCTACGATCTCAACCACCCGTTCCAGGGCATTGTGCATGTAATCGGGCCGGAGCAAGGCATGACGCTGCCCGGCATGACCATCGTCTGTGGTGATTCCCATACCGCTACCCACGGCGCTTTCGGCGCGCTGGCGTTTGGCATCGGCACTTCCGAAGTGGAACACGTACTGGCAACCCAGACCCTGAAGCAGGGCCGGGCGAAAACCATGAAGATCGAAGTTAAAGGTCAGGTTGCCCCGGGGATCACCGCCAAAGATATCGTACTGGCGATCATTGGAAAAACCGGCAGCGCGGGCGGTACCGGTCACGTGGTTGAATTTTGCGGATCGGCGATCGAAGCGCTGAGTATGGAAGGCCGCATGACCCTGTGTAATATGGCGATCGAACTGGGTGCTAAAGCCGGTCTGGTCGCACCGGATGACACCACCTTTGCTTATCTGCAAGCGCGCCAGTTTGCCCCGAAAGGCGAGAACTGGCAGCAGGCGGTGGAATACTGGCGCACCCTTAAATCTGATGAGGGCGCTAAATTTGACAGCGTCGTCACCCTCAACGCCGCAGAAATTGCGCCGCAGGTCACCTGGGGCACCAACCCAGGCCAGGTTATCGCCGTCGACCAGCAGATTCCCAATCCGGCCAACTTCGCCGATCCGGTTGAGCGCGCCTCCGCAGAAAAAGCCCTGGCCTATATGGATCTGCAACCCGGTATCCGCCTGACCGAGGTTAAAATCGATAAAGTATTTATCGGATCCTGCACCAACTCGCGCATTGAAGATCTGCGTGCCGCCGCCGAAATTGCTAAAGGACGCAAAGTCGCGCCCGGCGTACTGGCAATGGTGGTACCCGGCTCCGGCCCGGTTAAAGCGCAGGCGGAAGCCGAAGGGCTGGATAAAATTTTCCTTGAAGCCGGTTTTGAATGGCGCCTGCCAGGATGCTCTATGTGCCTGGCGATGAATAACGATCGGCTGGAGCCCGGCGAACGCTGCGCTTCAACCAGCAACCGTAACTTTGAAGGCCGTCAGGGCCGCGGCGGCCGTACCCATCTGGTCAGCCCGGCAATGGCCGCCGCCGCCGCCGTCACCGGTCATTTTGCCGATATCCGTCAACTGAACTGAGGAAGATAATCATGGCGAAGAAATTTACCCAGCACACGGGAATTGTTGCACCGCTGGATGCCGCGAACGTCGATACCGACGCGATTATCCCCAAGCAGTTCTTGCAGAAGGTGACGCGCACCGGCTTTGGCATTCATTTATTCAACGACTGGCGCTATCTGGATGACGCTGGTCAGCAGCCGAATCCGCAGTTTGTGCTGAATAAGCCGGAGTTTAAAGGTGCCAGTATTCTGCTGGCGCGGGAGAACTTCGGCTGCGGCTCATCCCGCGAGCACGCGCCCTGGGCGCTGACTGACTTTGGTTTTCACGTGGTGATTGCGCCGAGCTTTGCCGATATTTTCTACGGCAACTCGTTTAATAACCAGCTGCTGCCGGTCGTTCTGAGCGAACAGCAGGTCGATGAGCTGTTTAGCCTGGTTCAGGCGCAGCCCGGTATCCAGTTTATCGTCGATCTGGAAAAGAAACAGGTTAGCGCTGGCGACCAGCACTACAGTTTCGATCTCGACAGCTTCCGCCGTCACTGCATGCTCAATGGCCTGGACAGCATTGGTCTGACGCTGCAGCATGAAGAGGCGATTTCACGCTACGAAGCCAGCCAGCCGGCCTTCCTGCATTAATCCCCTCTGCGCCCGCCATCGCGGCGGGCGACTTTCCCCGTAACACTCCTCTCCACCTGATGTCTAAAAGCGAAAATTAGCGACAAAAAAGCCCAGCGCAGGCCGCAGTCCACGCTGGTCGGGAAACTCCCTTTTCAGTTAATGAATGTCCGGACAGCGCGCGAACCGCGCGCCGCCCTTTCATCAGCGCCTATTATCTGCGTAATATAGGGCATAAAATACTGATGACTTATGCCGCAAGGTTCCCCATTTATGTCCTCTTCTCGTCTGCAGCAGCAATTTATCCGCCTGTGGCAATGCTGTCATGGATTACCTCAGGAAACCACGCTGAACTATCTGGCGCAGCAGCTCAGCTGTTCACGTCGCCATATGCGCAACCTGCTCAATGCCATGCAGGCTGAGGGCTGGCTGGAGTGGCAGGCTGAAGCCGGGCGCGGTAAACGATCGCGTTTGCAGTTCCTTTATACCGGTCTGGCGCTGCAGCAACAGCGCGCCGAAGATCTGCTGGATCAGGATCGCATCGATCAGCTGGTGCAGATTGTCGGCGACCGCCAGACGGTACGCCAGATGCTGCTGTCGCGGCTAGGCCGCAGCTTTCGTCAGGGAAAACATATTATGCGGGTGCTTTACTATCGCCCGCTGCTCAACTTGCTGCCCGGCACGCCGTTACGGCGTTCGGAAACCCACCTGGCACGTCAGATCTTCAGCGGTCTGACGCAAATAAATGAGGAAAATGGGGAAGTCGAAGCGGATATCGCCCATCACTGGCAGCAGATTTCTACCCTGCACTGGCGCTTCTTTCTGCGTCCGGCCGTCCATTTCCATTCCGGCAAAGAGCTGGAAACGGCTGACGTCATCGCCAGCCTGCAAAGAGCCAGCAAGCAGCCATTGATGGCCCATATCGCCCGTCTGGAATCCCCCACGCCCTGGACGCTGGATATTTATCTCAGCCAGCCGGACAGCTGGCTACCCTGGCTGCTCGGAAGCGTTGGCGCACTGATTTTGCCGCGCGACTGGCATCTGCTGGAAAACTTCGCCCGCCAGCCGGTTGGCACCGGCCCCTATTCAGTGGTGCGTAATCAAACAACGCAGCTGCGCATTTCCGCTTTTGATGACTACTTTGGCTATCGCGCGCTGCTCGACGAAGTGAATATCTGGGTGCTGCCGGATATCAGCGATGAGCTGGTTTACGCTGGCGTAACCCTGAAAGGTGAGAATGATGATAAAACCGACGAAGAGAGCCGGCTGGAAGAAGGCTGCTATTTCCTGTTATTCGACAGACGCTCTGAGAAAGGACGCAATAGCCAGCTACGCCAATGGCTTAGCTGGCGCTTTAATCCCATTACCATCCTCAATCAAAGCGGCATAAACTACCAGCGCTACTGGTCTCCCGCCTATGGCCTGCTGCCGCGCTGGCATCACCGACGCCAGATCAAGCCCAGTGAAAAGCCGGACGGCCTGACGACGCTCACCCTGACCTGGTATCACGACCAAACCGAACATCAGGCCATTGCCGACCAGCTAGCCCCGCTGCTGGCGGCCGAAGGTATCACCCTGGTTACCCGCCAGGTTGAGTATGCGCAGTGGTATCACGGCGAAGTCGAGAGCGATCTCTGGCTGGGCTGCATTAATTTTACGCCGCCGCTGGAATACTCCTTATTCAGCATGCTCTATGACATCCCCCTGCTGCGCCACTGCATCGATTTACCCTGGGAGGAAGACGCCCAGCGCTGGCGCGAGCAGCAGCTACCGATGGCGGAATGGTGCCAGCAGCTGATTGAACAAGGCTACCTGCATCCGCTGTTTCACCACTGGCTCCTGCTGCACGGTCAGCGCAGCATGCGCGGCGTCAGCATGAATTCACTGGGCTGGTTCGACTTCAAATCAGCCTGGTTTGCCCCACCGCAGCCATAATGCTTTCGCCGCAGCACAGGAACTATTACAATCAGGCGTTCTCAACGGGGTGCCAGGAAATAAACTTGTCAGGTAATGCCGCGCTGCCGCCATTAAACGCCGCGAGCAGGCATTCAGCCGGTGAAGGCCAGCGCACAGCAACCGCAGCATACACCAGTATGTGAGGATTGAGCGCACTGCCCGACGCCGGATCAATGCCGCGCTGCCGCCATTAAACGCCGCGAGCAGGCATTCAGCCGGTGAAGGCCAGCGCACAGCAACCGCAGCATACATCAGTATGTGAGGATTACGCGCACTGCCCGACGCCGGATCAATGCCGCGCTGCCGCCATTAAACGCCGCGAGCAGGCATTCAGCCGGTGAAGGCCAGCGCACAGTAACCGCAGCATACATCAGTATGTGAGGATTACGCGCACTGCCCGACGCCGGATCAATGCCGCGCTGCCGCCATTAAACGCCGCGAGCAGGCATTCAGCCGGTGAAGGCCAGCGCACAGTAACCGCAGCATACATCAGTATGTGAGGATTACGCGCACTGCCCGACGCCGGATCAATGCCGCGCAGCAAGTTTAAAACCAGGCTGAGAGAAAACCCGTCGAACCTGATCCGGCCAACACCGGCGTAGGGATTTGAGACTATGGCTATCCACTCAAGTCCTTTGCGACCTCTTAATTCCAGCCATGGAGCGCAAAGTGTTAAAATATATTCTGCCCGCCGCACTGCTATTCTCCGCCCCGGCCTTCGCTGAAAAACCCGTGCTGACGGTTTATACCTATAGCGCGTTCTCCGCCGATTGGGGACCGGGACCGGCAGTGAAAAAAGCCTTTGAAAGCCAGTGTGGCTGCCAGCTGAAGTATGTCACGCTGGATGATGGCGTTTCGCTATTGAACCGCCTGCGTATGGAAGGAAAAAACAGCAAAGCCGATGTCGTCGTCGGTCTGGATAATAATCTGCTGGCGGCGGCGGATAAAACCGGCCTGTTCGCGCCGTCAGACGTTGATACCAGCCATCTGAACGTGCCCGGTGGCTGGCATGACAGCACCTTTGTACCCTTCGACTACGGCTATTTTGCCTTTGTGTATGACAAAACCAAACTGGCTAATCCACCGAAAAGCCTGAAGGAGCTCGTGGAAGGGTCGGCCCCCATTAAAGTGGTCTATGAAGATCCACGCACCAGCACCCCAGGGCTGGGGCTGCTGCTCTGGATGCAAAAAGTCTTCGGCGATAAAACCCCGCAGGCCTGGCAACAGCTGGCGAAAAAAACCGTGACGGTTACCAAAGGCTGGAGTGAGGCCTACGGCCTGTTCCTGAAAGGAGAAGCGGATATGGTGCTCAGCTATACCACCTCACCCGCTTATCACCTGATCGAAGAGAAAAAAGATAACTATGCTGCCGCCAACTTTAGCGAAGGCCATTATCTGCAGGTGGAAGTCGCCGCTCAGCTGAAATCCAGCAAACAGCCAGCGCTGGCGCATAAGTTTATGCAGTTCATCATCTCAAATGACTTTCAGAAAACTATTCCTACCGGCAACTGGATGTATCCGGTAGGTAACGTTCCACTGCCGGAAGGCTTTGCGACGCTGATTAAACCGGACGCCACGCTGCAGTACAGCCCGCAGCAGGTCGCTAACCAACGCGCAGAATGGATTTCCGCATGGCAACGCGCCGTCAGCCGTTAATTGTCGCCAGGCTGATCCCCGGCCTACTGGCCGCCCTGCTGCTGATCAGTACCGCAGCGACGGCCTTTAGCGCACTCTGGTGGCAAAGCCCGCCGGGTGCGTTCAATGCCCTCTGGCAGGATAGCTACCTGTGGCACGTCCTGTACTTTTCCTTTCTGCAGGCGTTTCTCTCGGCGCTGCTGTCGCTACTGCCTGCCGTCCCGCTCGCCAGAGCGCTTTATCAGCGCCGCTTTCCCGGACGGCAGCAGCTGCTGCGCCTGTGCGCCATGACGCTGGTTTTACCGTCGCTGGTGGCGGTGTTCGGCATTCTCAGCGTTTATGGTCGTGAAGGCTGGCTGGCGCAGATTGCCAGCCTGCTCGGCGTTGAATGGCGCTTCACTCCCTACGGCCTGCAGGGCATCTTACTGGCGCATGTATTTTTCAACTTACCGCTGGCGACCCGCCTGCTGCTACAGACGCTGGAACAGATCCCCGGTGAACAGCGTCAGCTGGCGGCGCAGCTTGGCATGCGTGGTCTGAATCATTTTCGCCTGGTCGAGTGGCCCTGGCTACGTCGCCAAATACTCCCGGTCGGCGCGTTGATCTTTATGCTTTGTTTCGCCAGCTTTGCCACCGTACTGATGCTGGGCGGCGGGCCGAAAGCCACCACCCTCGAACTTGCCATTTATCAGGCACTAAGCTTCGACTACGACACCGGCCGCGCGGCGCTGCTGGGATTATTGCAGCTGATTTGCTGCCTTGGATTAGTGCTGCTCAGCCAGCGCTTGAGCAGGGCAATCCCCGCCGGTGAAAGCAACGGACAGGGCTGGCGCAGCCCGGAAGACAGCCTGTGGCAACGGTTCAGCGACGGCGCGATTATTTTTCTGGCGCTCTTGTTATTGCTGCCGCCGCTGCTGGCGGTGATCGCCAGCGGGCTACACCGGGGATTCAGCACCGTAATACGCCAGCCCGCGCTGTGGGACGCCGCCTTCACCTCTCTGCGCATTGCCGCCGGCGCCGGTCTGCTAAGCGTTATACTGACCATGATGCTGCTATGGAGCAGCCGCGAGCTACGGCTGCGTCAGCGCCCGCTACCCGGACAGCTGCTGGAGATGAGCGGCATGCTGATCCTGGCGATGCCTGGCATCGTGCTGGCGGCCGGTGCCTTTTTATTGCTCAACGCCACCATCGGCCTGCCGCAGTCGGCTACTGGCCTGGTGATGTTTACCAATGCGCTGATGGCGATCCCCTATGCGATGAAGGTGCTGGAGCATCCGATGCGCGATCTGGCCACCCGCTACGACCGCCTTTGCCAGTCGCTAAATATTTCCGGATTGAACCGGCTGCGCCTGATTGAGCTACGGGCTCTGCGCCGGCCCTTATCGCAGGCGATGGCTTTTGCCTGCGTCATGTCCATTGGCGATTTTGGCATCGTGGCGCTGTTTGGTAACGATGGCTTTCGTACCCTGCCTTTTTATCTATACCAGCAGATGGGCTCTTATCGCGGTAACGATGCAGCGGTCACCGCGCTGATCCTGCTGACGCTCTGCTTTTTACTATTTACCCTGATTGAAAAAGTGCCTGGACGCCATGTTAACCCTGACTGACCTGACTTATCTGTACAACCATTTGCCGATGCGCTTCAGCTTTCATCTGGCGGCTGGCGAACGCGTAGCGGTTCTCGGCCCGAGCGGTGCGGGTAAAAGCACCCTGCTATCGTTAATCGCCGGATTTCTGACCGCCAGTCGCGGCCAGCTGATGCTTAACGGCCAGCCGCATACCCACAGCACGCCCGCGCGGCGTCCGGTGTCAATGCTGTTTCAGGAGCACAATCTTTTCCCTCATCTCAGCGTGGCGGAAAACATTGGCCTCGGATTACATCCGGGTCTGAAGCTAACGACAGCGCAAAAGCAAACGATAAAGGATATCGCCGGACAAACAGGTATCGGGGATTTGCTGCACCGTCTGCCGGCAGCGCTCTCCGGCGGCCAACGCCAGCGCGCCGCGCTGGCCCGCTGCCTGGTGCGCCAGCAGCCGATTCTGCTGCTGGATGAACCGTTTTCAGCCCTGGACCCGGCGCTACGTCAGGAAATGCTGCAGCTGGTTGACGGCGTTTGCCAACAGCGCAGCATAACCCTGCTGATGGTTTCGCATAATATTGATGACGCGCTGCGCATCGCGCCGCGCTCGCTGCTGGTGGTTGACGGGCGGATCGCCTGGGATGGCGCCAGCAACGAGCTGTTGCGCGCCGACAGCGACGCCGCCCGGGTGCTGGGCATCAGCCGTCAATAAATACCTGTCCCAGCAGATGCAGGAAGGTTGGCGTCAGCGGATGGAAAGCGCCCGCAATCATCGCCAGCGCCGCAATCAGCAGCATAAGCGGCGCCAACCAACGCAGGCGGGACGGCGGCAGCCTGACGCTGGCCCAATCCTGCTGCTTTTCACCCCGCAGCCAGCGCCAGCAGAGCCAAACCGCCAGCCAGACCAGCAGCGCAACCAGCAGCAGCAGCCACTTAAACGCGCGGCTCTGGACATCATGGGGAATATCGATTGCCACCCCGGCCAGAATCCCCGGCATAAAATACAGCGGCGGCCAAAGCAGACACGCGACCAGATTAGGCAGGGCAAACTTAGCGGCCGGTAACTCCAGCATTCCAGCCACCAGCGGGATCACCGCACGGGTCGGCCCGACGAAACGCCCGACGATAATGGTAAACATGCTGTGCTGATGCAGCGCATGTTCGGCTTTATCCATCAGATGACGGTAGCGCTGAATCAGCGACCAGCTGTGCAGCGGTCCTTTAAAGCGCTGACCAATCAAATAGGAAACCCAGTCGCCTGCCATACAGGCCAGGGTCGCCACCAACCAGGCGGGGTACAGCGCAATTTTATCGCTGCCGATCAGGGCGCCAAAAGAGGCCATCAGCACCGTTCCCGGCATTAACAGACCCAGCAGCGCCAGCGATTCGAAAAAAACCACCAGCGCAATGGCAAACAGCGCCCAGCCCGCAGACTGCGTAATAAGATGTTCCAGCCAGGCTTCCATTCAATACCACTCTGAGAAATGAGGACGCAATTGTCGTGGCTGTCGCTAAAGGCGTCAAGCCGACAAGCTCTGAGATAGCCTGAAGAGCAAAACCTTCAGCATCTTTAGCTGAACGGATTTGCCACCGGCCAACAATACTGTATAAATAAACATATTATACTGATGAAAACTATCAACGGCTTCTCTGATGACGCAACGTTTCGCTGGATTTGTCCTTACCCGCCACTGGCGCGATACGCCGGCGGGAACCGAAGTGACGCTCTGGCTGGCTACAGACCAGGGCCCACAGCGCCTGGTTCTACCGGCACAGGAATCCGTCGCCTTTATTCCTGCAGACCAGCAGGAACGCGCACGTGAGCTGCTGCAAAACGAGCAGAATCTGCGCTTTACCAGTCTGCAGTTAAAAGATTTCCGCCATCGTCCGGTGGTGGGGCTTTACTGTCGTCAGTACCGTCAACTGCTGAAGCTGGAAAAACGTCTGCGTGAAGCTGGTATCACGGTATACGAGTCAGATGTCCGCCCGCCCGACCGCTATCTGATGGAGCGTTTTATCACCGCCCCGGTCTGGGTGAGCGCTGCGCACCAGCAAGACCGATACGTAGACGTTCGCCTCAAAGCAAACGAGGATTATCGCCCGTCGCTAAAATGGGTATCGCTGGATATTGAAACCAGCCGCCACGGCGAGCTTTACTGTATCGGGCTGGAAGGCTGCGGACAGCGCGATGTGCTGATGCTCGGCCCGGAGAACGGCGACGCCGCCGACAGCGGCGTCAACCTGATTTATTATCCCAGTCGTCCGGCGCTGCTGGCGGCGCTCAATGACTGGTTCGCCCGGCACGATCCCGACGTCATTATTGGCTGGAATCTGGTGCAGTTTGACCTTAAGGTTTTGCAGAAACAGGCCGAGCGCTACGGCGTCGCGCTGCTTTTAGGCCGGGGCGGACAGCCGCTGGACTGGCGCGAGCACGGCTTCAAACCCGGCGTTTTCTTCGCCCAGGCCGCCGGACGGCTGGTTATTGACGGCATTGAAGGGCTGAGATCCGCCTTCTGGAATTTCGACTCTTTCAGCCTGGAAAGCGTTTCTCAGGCGCTGCTGGGCGAAGGTAAAGCGATTGATAACCCGTGGCAGCGCATGGAGGAGATCGACCGGCGATTTGCCGAAGACAAGCCGGCGCTGGCACGCTATAACCTGAAAGACTGCGAGCTGGTTACGCGCATTTTTCAGCATACCCAGCTGATGCCATTTTTACTGGAGCGGGCCAGCGTTAATGGGCTACCCGCCGATCGCCACGGTGGTTCCGTTGCCGCCTTCAGCCATCTTTACCTGCCGCGCATGCATCGTATGGGCTTCGTCGCGCCGAATCTGGGTGAGGTAGCGCCGGAGGCCAGCCCCGGCGGCTACGTTATGGATTCGCGCCCCGGACTCTATGATTCGGTACTGGTGCTGGATTATAAAAGCCTTTATCCCTCAATTATCCGCACTTTTCTCATCGATCCCGTCGGGCTGAGTGCAGGCCTGGCACATCCTGACGACCAGCACTCGGTTCCCGGCTTTCGCGGCGCGCGCTTCTCGCGGCAGCATCACTGCTTACCGGCGATCGTCAGTCAGATCTGGCAAGGGCGAGAGCTGGCGAAAAAGCAAGGCAATAAGCCCCTGTCGCAGGCATTAAAAATTATTATGAACGCCTTTTACGGCGTACTCGGCACCAGCGCCTGCCGTTTTTTCGATCCGCGTCTTGCCTCATCAATTACCCTGCGCGGCCACGAAATCATGCAGCAGACCCGCCGTCTGATCGAGGCTAAGGGCTTTGACGTCATATACGGCGACACCGATTCCACCTTCGTCTGGCTGAAATCCGCCCATCGCGAAGCCGATGCCGATGCCATCGGCCAGCAGCTGGTGAGTGAGGTCAATCAGTGGTGGCAGCAGCATCTGCGTGAAACGCTGAACCTCACCAGCGCGCTGGAGCTGGAATATGAAACCCACTATTGCCGCTTCCTGATGCCCACCATTCGCGGCGCCGAACAGGGCAGCAAAAAACGCTATGCCGGCCTGATTCGTCGTAATGGCGAGGAGCGTATGGTGTTTAAAGGTCTGGAGAGCGTGCGTACCGACTGGACGCCGCTGGCACAACAGTTCCAGCAGGGGCTTTATCAGCGCATCTTCCGCGGTGAGCCATGGCAGGCGTATCTGCGGGAAACGGTTGAAGATCTGCTGGCCGGCAAGCTCGACGATCGACTGGTTTACAGTAAGCGACTGCGCCGTCCGCTTAAGGAATACCAGCGTAACGTACCGCCGCACGTCCGCGCCGCTCGCATCGCCGATGAAGAAAATCAGCGGCTGGGGCGGCCATTGCGCTATCAAAACGGCGGACGCATTCGTTACCTGATGTGTACCAGCGGCCCGGAGCCGCTGGAGATCCGCACCACACCACTGGACTACGATCATTATCTTTCACGCCAGCTGCAACCCGTCGCTGACGGTATCCTGCCATTTTTACATGAGGACTTTGCTACACTGATTACAGGTCAGTTGGGGCTTTTTTGACAGGTGACGAACGCCTTGCCTTCCAGTACCATAGCGCCCTTTCTGTAACAGATAACCCGTATCTTTCATCATCAGCCGGGCAACAATACCGGGCTGGCGGGCTATTGCCTGCACTAGACAAAACGAGAGCTGAGCCGATTATTTATGCCTTTTACACTTGGTCAACGCTGGATTAGCGATACGGAGAGCGAACTGGGATTGGGTACCGTGGTCGCAATAGACACGCGCATGATCACCCTGCTTTTCCCTGCAACCGGCGAGAGCCGCCTGTACGCCAAAAACGACTCCCCGGTTACCCGCGTGATGTTCAATCCCGGCGACACGATTACCAGCCACGAAGGCTGGCAGCTGGAAGTAGAAGAAGTCACAGAAGAAAACGGCGTGCTGACCTATCTCGGCACCCGCACCGATAGCGGTGAACAACAGGTAGCACTGCGCGAGGTGATGCTCGACAGCAAGCTGGTGTTTAATAAACCGCAGGACCGCCTGTTTGCCGGTCAGCTGGACCGGATGGACCGCTTCGCGCTGCGCTATCGCGCGCGTAAATACCAGAGCGAGCAGTACCGACTGAACATCAGCGGCCTGCGCGGCACGCGTACCAGCCTGATCCCCCATCAGCTGCATATCGCTCACGATGTCGGCCGCCGCCACGCACCCCGGGTGCTGCTGGCTGACGAAGTCGGCCTCGGCAAAACGATTGAAGCGGGCATGATTATCCATCAACAGCTGCTCGCCGGGCGCGCCGCGCGGGTTCTGATCATCGTACCGGAAACCCTTCAGCATCAGTGGCTGGTGGAAATGCTGCGTCGCTTTAATCTGCGCTTTGCCTTGTTTGATGATGAACGTTACGCAGAAGCGCAGCACGACAGCGATAACCCCTTTGATACCGAACAGCTGGTGATCTGCTCGCTGGATTTCGTCAGGCGTAATAAACAGCGCCTCGATCTGATGGCCGAAGCCGACTGGGATCTGCTGGTGGTGGATGAAGCGCATCATCTGGCCTGGGAGCTGGATAATCCCAGCCGCGAATATCAGGTGATCGAACAGCTAGCGCGCCAGATCTCCGGCGTTTTGTTGCTTACCGCAACCCCTGAGCAGCTAGGTATGGAAAGCCATTTCGCGCGCCTGCGCCTGCTGGACCCAAGCCGCTTCCACGACTTTCAACAATTTATCGCCGAGCAGAAAAATTATCGCCCGGTGGCGGACGCGGTTGCCGAACTGCTGGCCGACAAAGCGCTGGATCAGCAGGCACTCAATCGCCTGAACGATCTGGTCGGCGAGCAAGATATTGAACCGCTACTGCAGGTTGCCAACGGCCAGGGCGAAGGCAAAAATGCCGCACGCCGCGAGCTGATCTCAATGCTCATGGATCGTCACGGCACCAGCCGGGTGCTATTTCGTAACACTCGCGGCGGCGTTAAAGGCTTCCCCCACCGTGAACTGCACGCTATCCGCCTGCCGCTACCGAGCCAGTATCAAACCGCGATTAACGTTTCGGGCATCATGAACGGCAAGAAAAGCGCGGAAGAACGCGCCCGCGACATGCTCTATCCCGAGCAGATTTATCAGGCATTTGAGGGAGAAAACGGCACCTGGTGGAACTTTGATCCCCGCGTTGAGTGGCTAATGGGCTACCTCACCAGCAATCGCCAGCAAAAGATCCTGGTGATTTGCGCGAAAGCGGAAACCGCGCTGCAGCTTGAGCAAATCCTGCGCGAGCGTGAAGGGATCCGCGCCGCGGTATTCCATGAGGGCCTGTCGATCATCGAACGTGACCGCGCCGCCGCCTGGTTCGCTGACGACGAAGACGGCGCGCAGGTGCTGTTATGCTCCGAAATTGGTTCGGAAGGACGTAACTTCCAGTTCGCCAGCCAGATGGTGATGTTCGATCTGCCGTTTAACCCCGACCTGCTTGAGCAGCGCATTGGCCGCCTGGATCGCATTGGTCAGGCCCATGATATTCTGATCATGGTGCCTTATCTGGAAAAAACGGCCCAGTCAGTACTGCTGCGCTGGTATCACGAAGGGCTGGACGCTTTTGAACACACCTGCCCGACCGGACGCACCCTTTATGACCAGGTGTATAGCACGCTGATAAACTATCTGGCCGAGCCGCAAAACGACGCCGGACTGGATGCGTTTATTCAGGAGTGCCGCCATCAGCATAACCAGATCAGGCAGCAGCTGGAGCAGGGGCGCGATCGACTGCTGGAACTCAATTCCAATGGCGGCGAGCAGGCGCAGCAGCTCGCGGCGCAGATTGAACAGCAGGATAGCCATATTGAATTGGTGAATTTTGCGCTTAATCTGTTTGATATCGTCGGTATTAATCAGGAAGATCGCAGCGATAACCTGCTGGTGCTGACGCCTTCAGATCATATGCTGGTGCCGGATTTTCCTGGACTGCCTGAAGATGGCTGCACCATTACTTTCGATCGTAACCAGGCGCTGTCGCGTGAAGACGCGCAGTATGTCACGTGGGAGCACCCGCTGATCCTTAACGGACTGGATCTGATCTTGTCCGGAGATACGGGCAGCTGCGCGCTGTCGCTGCTGAAAAATAAAGCGCTGCCGGTAGGTACGCTGCTGGTTGAGCTAATCTATGTGGTTGAAGCGCAGGCGCCTAAACATCTTCAGCTAACGCGATTCCTGCCGCCAACGCCGGTGCGTCTGCTGCTCGATCGCAGCGGTAATAATCTGGCGCAAAAGGTGGAGTTTGAAAGCTTCAACCGCCAGCTGAGCACGGTTAACCGCCACACCGGTAGCAAGCTGGTTAACGCGGTGCAACAGGATGTGCATCAGATTCTGACCCAGGGCGAAGAGCAGATCACCTCGGCAGCTCAGGCAATTATCGACGAAGCCAGACGCCTGGCGGATGAAACGCTTAGCGCCGAACTGAACCGGCTTGAAGCGTTAAGAGCGGTCAATCCAAATATCCGCGATGATGAAGTCGCCGCGCAGGAAGAGAACCGCGAACAGGTACTTACCAGCCTCAATGGCGCCGGATGGCGACTGGACGCGCTGCGGCTGGTTGTGGTGACGCATCAGTGAGTTCCCGGCTCCCCGCCGGGGAGCTTTTTCTGCTAAATGAGCGAGTATAATGATGGAACCCTACCATCCGCCGCGCGAGCCCTGGCTGCATATCCTGTATCAGGATGAGCATATTATGGTGGTCAATAAGCCCAGTGGACTGCTGTCAGTTCCGGGCCGTCTTGCTGAACACAACGACAGCATCATGACGCGCGTTCAGCGCGACTTCCCGCAGGCCGAGTCGGTTCACCGTCTGGATATGGCCACCAGCGGTATTTTGGTGGTGGCGCTCACTAAGGCAGCCGAGCGCGAGCTGAAGCGCCAGTTTCGCGAACGTGAACCGCAAAAAACCTATGTCGCGCGCATCTGGGGCCATCCGGAACAAGAGAAAGGGTTGGTAGATTTGCCGCTCATCTGCGACTGGCCGAACCGACCAAAGCAAAAGGTCTGTCGCGAAACCGGCAAACCCGCACAGACCGAATGGCAGATACTGGCGCTGGATGCGGACAACAGCGCCCGCATCCAGCTAAAACCCATTACCGGTCGCTCACACCAGCTGCGCGTGCATATGCTGGCCATCGGCCACCCTATCCTCGGCGATGGCTTTTACGCGCCCCCCGATGCGCTGGCGATGGCCTCCCGGCTGCAGCTGCACGCAGAATCGCTGACCATAACCCACCCCCGCTACGGCACGCCAATGACTTTCCGCCAGCCGGCGGATTTTTAATCCGGGCGGGCGGCTCACCCTCATTGCTGCAAGCCCGGAACCCTGGTCACAGAAGGCCCGGCCGCTTTCCGCACCGGCGCAAGCACGTCCGTGTAGCCTGGCGCACGGCCATCCCTGGCCGCGAGCCTGCTGAAATCAGCCGGGCCTTCTCCTCCCCCGTAAACTTCTTCATCGCTTTAAGTAAAAAAACCAGGTCTGCGCCGGACTGAATACCAGCAACCTGGTTTTTGCTTTTTTAATAAAAAACGAATGCCGTTTTCAACAAGCGCAGCCCTAACGCCGTTATCGATTAAAAACGGATGCCGTTTCCCACAAACCTGTACCAACAGGCTTTTCTGCGCCGAACGAATGAAGCCCGCCAGGGTGAGCCGCAGGGAGGCGGCGAAAGTAAGCGCTGCGTCGGGAACGCATCGCGAACGGCCCGTACGGCGGGCTACATGCGTGAGGGAAGGGCACCGCCACGCAGAAACTGCCGGAAGTCCGGGGTCAAGGGGCCATGACGTTTGATGGCCCCTTGCCGGTCGCCCGCAGCGGCGGGCAGCGATGGCACTGGCCGTACAGGCGAACGGAACAGTCCACCATGGGTGAAATAAACAGCCCACCGTGCAAGCGAACGGAACAACCCACCGTAGGTAAAAACATACCAGCCCGTCCGGGCTAAAAAGGCCGTGACGAGACGGCCTTCACACCCCCCATCAGTATGTGACCGTCGTTTGCGCGACGCTGCGGGGAGCAAATGGCAAGTAAGCCAGGTCAATGCAGCCAATAAACCGTCGGCGTCGCAGCCAGTTGGTTCACTCAGCAAGCGGAAATCGGCGGGAGCATACACCAGTATGTGACCGTCGTTTACGCGCTGCTGTGGGGACCAAATGGCAAGTAAGCCAGGTTTATTTGAGCCCGCGCTCGCGACGGATCAGATCGTACGCCGCCTGAATGCTTTGCGCTTTCTGCTTGGCCATTTCCATCATCTGCGGCGGTAATCCCTTGGCAACCAACTTATCCGGATGATGCTCGCTCATCAGCTTGCGATAGGCGCGTTTTACTGTGGTATTGTCATCATCTGGCTTCACCCCCAGCACGCTGCAGGCGTCTTGTAACGTCGGCCCGCGCGAGGATTGCTGATAACCCCCTTGCCGGCCATATCCCTGCCCCTGATCGCCGCCAAACTGCTGGCCGCTGGTCATCATACGCAGAAACTGATCGAACTGAACCTGAGAGATGCCCAGCTCCTCGGCAATAACGTATAACACCTGCCGCTCGTTGGGATGCAGCTGCCCGTCGGCAAATGCTGCCTGAATCTGTATTTCCAGGAACATACGAATCAGGTCAAAACGGCCAAAACAGACGCTTTTCAATTCACGCAGCTTCTGGCGCAGGGGGAAATCGCTCAGCTTTCCTTCACGGAAAGCCTGCTGCGCAGCGGTACGGGCTTCGCCGTGCAGCTGCATCCGATCCATCTGCAATGTCGCCATCTGAATATCAACGTCCGTCACCCGCCCTTTGGCTTTGGTCAGATGCCCCATGACCTGATAAGTGGTGCGAAAAAACAGTGACTGGCGCTCCTGATTACTGGAGAAATAGCTCTGTCGCGGCACCGCTAGCGCTTTATCAACAAAATGCCCAATCACTATCCCTGCCAGCACCGCCCAAAAACCGCCGCCGCTTAGTGAGCCAAGGACTAAACCAATAACTTTTCCCCAGTAGCGCATAAACTCCTCAATTCGCCATGAAACCGGCTAAAAATTGCTTTATCATACTCGTCATTTATCTCAGCGCCTAACGGCAACGTGGAAAGCAAGGATTAACACTAGCGCAACGCTGTTGAGTGAGTTAGTCTCTGACCGTTTGTCGACTCGAAGCCAGTTATCACGGAATTTTTGATACCGCGTATGAAAAAACGTTTACCTACCATGCTGGCCACGCTAATTGGCTCTGCAATTTACAGCCAGTACGGCCTTGCCGACGATCTTGCGTCTCAGTGTATGCTTGGCGTGCCGGAATACACTCGCCCCCTGATTCAGGGCGACACCAATGCTCTTCCGGTAACGATAAAATCTAAACAGGCCGACGGTAAATATCCTGATAATGCCGTATTTAGCGGCGATGTTGATGTTCAGCAAGGTAACAGCCGCCTTCAGTCTGACGAAGTACAGCTTCACCAGAAACAGCAGGATGGGCAGGCGACGGCGGTTCGGACCGTTGATGCCCTGGGGCACGTCCACTACGACGATAATCAGGTAATTTTGCGCGGACCGAAAGCCTGGTCAAACCTGAACACCAAAGACACCAACGTCTGGGATGGCAAGTATCAGATGGTCGGGCGTCAGGGACGCGGAACCGGCGATCAGATGAAGCAGCGCGACGATAATCGCTATACCATTCTGGAAAACGGTACCTTTACGACCTGCCTGCCGGGCAGCAATAGCTGGAGCGTTGCCGGCTCGGAAATTATTCACGACCGTAAAGAGCAACTGGCTGAGATCTGGAACGCCCGCGTTAAGATTGGTT
The DNA here is from genome assembly GCF_002006995.1 of Izhakiella australiensis. GTDB lineage: Bacteria > Pseudomonadota > Gammaproteobacteria > Enterobacterales > Enterobacteriaceae > Izhakiella > Izhakiella australiensis. The sequence continues at coordinate 157,179 of NZ_MRUL01000006.1, forward strand.
CCGTGCCGATATTTTACAGCCCCTATCTGCAGCTGCCGGTGGGCGATCGCCGTCGTTCAGGCTTTTTGATCCCGAATATGAAGTTCGGCAATACCAGCGGCATTGAATTTATGCTGCCCTATTACTGGAACATTGCGCCACAGGCGGATGCGACCATTACCCCGCACTACATTGAAAAACGGGGCTTCCAGTTACAAAACGAATTCCGCTATCTGAGCGAGGCCGGCGCGGGCATCGTGGAGTTCGATTACATGGGGTCGGACAGAGTTTACCGCAGCCGCATTGAAGACGGCCAGTATGCCGGCGACCCGAACGACAGCAAGCGCTGGATGTTCTACTGGCAGCATAACGGCGTATATGACAAGCACTGGCGTTTCAACGTCGACTATACCAAGGTTAGCGATCCTTACTATTTCAGCGATCTGGATTCAACCTACGGCAACTCAACCGATGGCTATGCGACGCAGAAGTTCAGCCTTGGCTATGCCGACACCAACTGGGACGCCACCTTATCAACCAAGCAGTTCCAGGTATTTCAGCTCAACAGCGCCAACAACATCTATCGTGCCGAGCCGCAGCTCGATCTGAACTACTACAAAAATGACATCGGCCCGTTTGATAGCCATATTTACGCCCAGGCGGTGAAATTCACCAACGTCAATACCGACTACCCGGATGCAACGCGACTGCATATCGAACCGTCGATAAACCTGCCGCTGTCCAACGGCTGGGCCAGCCTGAATACTGAAGCCAAGCTGATGGCCACCCACTATCAGCAGGACGATATTGACTGGTACAACCGTCAGGTAGACAGCAATAACCAGCTGCGCGGCTCGGTTAACCGCGTAATGCCGCAGTTCAAAACCGATGGCAAACTGGTCTTTGACCGGGACATGGACTGGTCGCCCGGCTATACCCAAACCCTTGAGCCGCGTTTGCAGTACCTGTACGTGCCCTATCGTAATCAGAGCGATATCAACGTCTATGACTCAACGCTGTTGCAAAGCGACTATAGCGGTCTGTTCCGCGATCGGAGCTACAGCGGCCTTGACCGCATTGCTTCCGCCAATCAGCTGACGACCGGGGTCACCACGCGAATTTATGATAACGATCTGGTGGAACGTTTTAACGCTTCCGTAGGTCAAATCTATTCGTTTACGCCCTCGCGCACCGGCGTAACCAACAGCTATTTCGACGGCAATAAAGACAACACGGGTACCGTTATCTGGGCGGGCGACACCTACTGGAAGGTAAGCGATAACTGGTCAACGCGCGGCGGCCTGCAATATGACACCCGCCTGAACTCGGTGACCACCGGCAACGCGGTACTGGAATATCGTCCCGATGCCGATCGCATGGTGCAGCTGAACTACCGTTATACCAGCCCACAGTATATTCAGGCCACGCTGCCGAATATTCAGAATCCGGGCTATCAGCAGGGCATATCGCAGGTGGGCGCAACCGCCAGCTGGCCGTTTGCCGATTCCTGGGCGGTGGTGGGCGCCTGGTATTATGACACCAAAGCGAAGCAGCCGGCCGACCAGCTGCTTGGCGTGCAGTACAGTTCCTGCTGCTATGCCATACGCATTGGCTACGAACGTAAGATCACTAACTGGGATTACACGCGTGATGAAAGTAAATATGACAATAAAATCTCATTCAGTATTGAACTTCGCGGCCTGAGTTCTGACTACAGTCTGGGCACGGATAAGATGCTTCGACAGGGCATCCTGCCTTACCAGCCCGCATTCTGATTGTGACGATTGACCAGTAAACCTGCAGTGCAGACAAACGAATGGAAAATGTATGAAGATCTGGAGAATGTTGATTCTCGGCCTGGCGCTCAGCGCTAACGTCGCGGTCGCCGCCCCACAAGTTATTAATAAAGTTGCCGCCGTGGTAAATAACGGCGTGGTATTAGAAAGTGACGTTGACAGCATGATGCAGTCGGTAAAAAGCCAGGCGCATGAAGCCGGTCAGCAGTTGCCAGACGATCGCACGCTGCGTCATCAGATCCTGGAAAAGCTGATAATGGACCAGATCCTGCTGCAGATGGCAAAGCAGGCCGGTATCCAAATCAGTGATGCTCAGCTGGATCAGGCCATTGCCAATATTGCCGAACAAAATCATATGACCATGGACCAGCTGCGCAGCCGCCTGGCCTACGACGGTATGAATTACAATACCTATCGCGATCAGATCCGCAAAGAGATGTCGATTGCGGAAATTCGCAATAACGAAGTACGCCGTCGCATCACCATCCTGCCGCAGGAAGTGGATGCGCTGGCCAAACAGGTCGGCGATCAGAACGACGCTGGCGCCGAGTTTAACCTGAGCCAAATCTTACTGCCGCTGCCGGAGAATCCAACCCAGCAGCAGGTTGATGACCAGGAAAAACTGGCGCATCAGCTGGTGGATGAAGCCCGGAAAGGCGCTGACTTCGGCAAGCTGGCGATTACCTACTCTGCTGACCAGTCAGCCCTTAAGGGCGGCAATATGGGCTGGGGTCGTTTACAGGAAATCCCCTCCCTGTTTGCCCAGGCGCTGGTTACCGCGAAAAAAGGTGAGATCATTGGCCCGATCCGCTCTGGCGTCGGCTTCCATATTCTGAAAGTTAACGATATTCGCGATAACAATAAGAGCATTTCGGTCACCGAAGTCCACGCTCGCCACATTCTGCTGCGGACGTCGCCGGTAATGACTGACGAGCAGGCCCGCGCCAAGCTGGAGCAGATTGCCAGCGAAATCCGCAGCGGTAAGCTGAACTTTGCCGCCGCCGCTCGCGAATACTCCCAGGATCCCGGCTCCGCCAACCAGGGCGGCGATCTGGGCTGGAGCTCGCCTGAAATGTTCGACCCGGCTTTCCGCGATGCGCTGCTGAAGCTGAAAAAAGGTGAGATGAGCGCACCGGTCCATTCAGCCTTCGGCTGGCACCTGATTCAGCTGCTGGATACGCGTAAGGTTGATAAAACCGATGCGGCTCAGAAAGAGCGCGCCTATCGCCTGCTGTTTAATCGTAAGTTTGCCGAAGAAGCGCAAACCTGGATGCAGGAACAGCGTGCCAGCGCCTATGTGAAAATTCTCGACCCGAATGCTTAATAATGCCCGTGTGGTAATCACTCCCGGCGAGCCCGCCGGGATTGGGCCGGACCTGACGCTGACGCTAGCGCAGCGTGAATGGCCGGTCGAGCTGGTGGTCTGTGCTTCGCCCCAGCTGCTGCGTGAACGCGCTCAGCAGCTGGGGCTTTGCATTACGCTACGCGAATATCAACCCGGCGTAGCCGCTCAGCCGCAGCGAGCCGGCACGCTAACCGTTTTACCCGTCGAACTTCCCTGCCCGGTTAAGGCCGGCGAACTCTGTGTTGATAACAGCCATTACGTACTGGAAACCCTGGCGCGCGCCTGCGATGGCTGCCTGTCTGGTGAGTTTGCGGCGCTGATTACCGGACCGGTTCACAAAGGCGTGATTAACGATGCGGGTATTGCCTTTAGCGGCCATACCGAGTTCTTCGAACAGCGCGCAGGCTGCCAGCGTGTGGTCATGATGCTGGCAACCGAAAAGCTGCGCGTGGCGCTGGCGACCACGCATCTGCCGTTGAAAGATGTTTCTGCGGCAATCAGCCGGGAAAGCCTGCATCAGGTCATACAGATTCTCCACCGCGACCTGCAGCAGAAGTTTGGTAAAGCGCAGCCGCATATTCTGGTGTGCGGGCTTAATCCTCATGCCGGCGAAAGCGGGCATATGGGGCACGAGGAAATTGATACTATTATTCCGGCGCTCAACGATCTGCGCGAGCAGGGAATGATGCTGAGCGGTCCATTGCCTGCGGATACGCTGTTTCAGCCCAAATATCTGCAAAATGCCGACGCGGTACTGGCGATGTATCACGATCAGGGGCTGCCAGTGCTAAAATATCAGGGGTTCGGTCGCGCGGTGAATATCACCCTTGGCCTGCCATTTATCCGCACTTCCGTCGATCACGGCACGGCGCTTGAACTGGCTGGCCGGGGCGAGGCAGATGCGGGCAGCTTTATTACGGCGCTTAACCTCGCCATCAGTATGATAAAAACCAGTAATGAATAATCGAGTTCATCAGGGCCACTTCGCCCGCAAACGCTTCGGACAGAACTTCCTGAACGATAGCTATATCATCGACAGTATTGTTGCCGCGATTCAGCCGCGAAAAGATCAGACAATGGTTGAAATCGGCCCGGGCCTTGGCGCACTGACCGAACCGGTCGGTGAAAAAGTCGACGCACTCACGGTCATTGAACTTGACCGTGATCTGGCTGCGCGCCTGAAAACGCACCCGTTTCTGGGGCCGAAGTTAACCATTTTCCAGCAGGATGCCATGAGCTTCGATTTCGCCGCGTACGCCAGCGAAAAAGGCCAGCCGCTGCGGGTATTCGGCAACCTGCCCTACAACATCTCCACGCCGCTGATGTTCCACCTTTTCAGCTATGCAAATGCCATTCAGGATATGCATTTTATGCTGCAAAAAGAGGTGGTAAACCGTCTGGTTGCCGGACCCGGCAGCAAAGCCTATGGCCGGCTGAGCGTGATGGCGCAATATTACTGCCAGATAATTCCGGTACTTGAAGTGCCGCCAGAGTCATTCACTCCGGCACCGAAAGTAGATTCAGCCGTCGTACGCCTGGCGCCCCACGCGACCATCGCCAATCCGGTTGAAGATATACGCAAGCTGAGCCACATCACCACCACCGCATTTGGTCAGCGCCGCAAGACGCTGCGTAACTCGCTGAGCAATCTGTTCAGCGCTGACGCGCTGGATGAGTTGAATATCAACGCCACCCTTCGCGCTGAAAATCTCAGCGTGGCGCAATACTGCCAGTTAGCAAACTGGCTGAGCGCCCATCCGGCGGCAGGAGAATAACAGCATGAATGAATCGTCCCGTATTTGCATTCAGGTCCAGAGTGTTTATGTCGCCTCGCAGTCGGTACCGGCTGAAGAACGCTACGTATTCGCCTACACCATAACTATTCGCAATCTCGGGCGCGACAGCATTCAGCTGCTCAATCGTTACTGGCTTATCACCAATGGCAACGGCCGGGAAACCGAAGTGCAGGGTGAAGGCGTAATCGGTGAGCAGCCGCATATCGCTGCGGGCAGCGAATTTCAATATACCAGCGGCGCTATTTTGGAAACGCCGATGGGCACCATGCAAGGCTATTATGAAATGCAGGACACGGAAGGTCAGCGTTTTCAGGTCGATATTCCGGTATTCCGCCTTGCCATTGAATCCTGCATTCATTAACCCATAACCTACTTTTTCATCGTCCAGCGGCCTCTGCCGCCGCTGACGTATTGGGATTTGCGCATGAGCACCTATTTAGTCGGGGATATACACGGTTGCTTTGATGAACTGCAATCGTTGCTGCAACAGGTTAATTTCGATCCACAACAGGACGTACTCTGGCTAACCGGCGATCTGGTGGCACGCGGACCGGCATCGCTGGACGTACTGCGCTACGTCAAATCGCTTGGCTCTTCGGCCAGGCTGGTGTTGGGCAACCATGATTTACATTTGCTGGCAGTGTTCGCCGGCATTACCCGCAATAAACCTAAAGATCGGCTCAATTTACTGCTGGAAGCGGAAGATGCCGATCAGCTGATTAACTGGCTGCGTCGCCAGCCGCTGCTGCAGGTCGATGACGAGAAAAAGCTGGTGATGGCCCACGCGGGTATTACCCCGCAATGGGACATTGCGACCGCAAAACGCTGCGCAGGCGAAGTTGAAAAAGTGCTGGCCAGCGATAGCTATCCGCTGTTTCTTGACGCTATGTATGGCGATATGCCCAACAACTGGTCGGAAGAACTGAGCGGCCTGTCGCGCCTGCGCTTTATCAGCAATGCGCTAACCCGTATGCGCTACTGCTTCCCTAACGGGCAGCTGGATATGATTTGTAAAGAGCCGCCGGAGCAGGCCACGCCGCCGCTAAAACCCTGGTTTACTATCCCCGGCCCGGTCACCGATGAATACACGGTGATTTTCGGCCACTGGGCCTCGCTGGAAGGTAAAGGCACACCGCCTGGCGTGATCGGTCTGGATACCGGCTGCTGCTGGGGTGGCCCGCTGACCCTGCTGCGCTGGGAAGACAAAAGCATTTTCAGCCAGCCGTCCAACCGTCAGGATGTGATGGAAGAATAGCCGATGTGTTGCCACGGCTAAGGGTGAAATCAACAACGCCTGCCGCAGCAGTGCTGAGCGGCAGGCGTTGTGGTATCTGGCTTTACTTAGCGATGTTCAGCGCAAGGCCCGGCTGACTCAGCGGCGCTCAAGTATTTCCCAGCAGTAGCCGTGACTGTTCTTTTCATCCGCATCGTGGAATTCGCTGAAAGTAGATTGCCACTGAACCGGCTCATAGTCAGGAAAATGCGTATCGCCATCCACTTCGGCATCAATATGGGTAAGGTACAAACGATTTGCCTTGTCGATGAACTGGCGGTAAATATCGCCGCCGCCGATAATCATCACCTCTTCCACCTCACCGGCCGCCGTCAGCGCCTCCTGTAGCGAGCTGACCCATATCGCGCCTTCATCGCTGCCGCTCTGGCGGCTGATAACGATGTTTTTGCGCCCGGGCAGCGGACGGCCGATTGACTCCCAGGTACGACGCCCCATGATAACCGGCTTATTTAACGTATGTTTCTTAAACCAGGCCAGATCCGCAGGCAGGTGCCACGGCATTGCATTTTCCATACCAATCACACGGTCTGCCGCCATGGCGGCAATCAGGCTTATCATCATCCATAAACTCACAGGGTGGAAAAATTCGCGCCATAATACGCAAAGGCGAAACTTTCGTCGATAGGTTCTGTACGGGATTTTTATTAACAATGGTGTATTTTTGTCCGGCGATAAAACCGATTCAGAAGCTCAGGCTGCGGGGCAAATCTCATTAAAGCGGGCCCGTTTTCGCACCGGCGCCCGACAGCCAAATGCGGCGTCGCCCGGCGCCTGCTTTTCAGGCAGATCCACCAGGCTACAAATCGCCTGCGGCCCTTGTTACTCGAGGAAAAAAACCGCCTGCAGGTCATCGCTGACCGGGCTGTTGTCGGCGTTGGCCGGCATCAGCTCGCGCATTGATGCCCACCAGCGCTGGCAAACCTCCGTCTGAGCAACCGCCTGCCAGCGGGCTTCAGACTCAATCTCCACATAGCCAAACAGCAGATGACGCCGCCGATCGAGAAAAATGCTGTAATGGTGGGCGCCATGGGCTTTCAGGGTGGCGGCCAGCTCCGGCCAGATCGGGTTATGACGCTGCTGATAGGCCATGACGCAGTGAGGAAACACCTGCATCACAAAGGCCTTACGCAACACCGGCCGCCTCCACGTCCAGCGCCGCCTGCCAGGGCTCCACGGCAAAACGTTTGCCCAGGTCAATCAGCTGCGCGCGACTGATCGTCTGACGTATGCCGCCCATCGACAGCACTTTCACCACCACTTCGGACGACTTTTCCGCGGTATCAATCAGGCCAAAGGTTTCATCCAGCGTCGGCCCGGCGCCAAAAATGCCGTGGAAAGGCCACATCACCAGGCTGTGCGACTGCATTTTTTCGGCGGTGGCGGCGCCGATACCATCGGTTCCTGGCACCATCCAGGAAACGATGCCGACGCCGTCGGGGAAGACAACCAGACACTCAGTGCTTCCTTCCCACAGCAGGCGAGTAAAGCGCGCCTCATCCAGACTGACCACATAACTTAGCGCCATAAAGTTGGTCGCGTGGCAATGCATAATCACCCGGTCATGGCCGTTGGTGAGCGTTTTACGCACCGCGTGGGACTGAAAATGCGAGGCCAGTTCGGAAGTCGGCAAACCGCCGTTAATCAGCCCCCAGTGAATTTTGTAGGACAGGCCGCGCTCATCCACCTGCAATAACGCCAGGCTATCAGCAGGATCGAGCGGCACATTGCGGAAAAACTTACCGGAGCCGGTGACCAGAAACCAGCAGTTAGCCAGGCCGGGCGCCGGCTGAGTTAATTCCACGCAGCGCGGGTCTGCGGCAAATTCATGATGAAAAGGCGCCACCTCTTCCGCCAGTAGCCTCAGGCTGACGTTACCGCCGTTGCGCTCGTCCCAGCCTTTAAGCCACATATCACCGGTTGCTTTAACCATGCCCTGAACAAACCAGGATGAAAGAATATTTTGCATATGCTGCCCTTAACGTTGAGTCAGAATCTGTTGTTCATACTGGCGGATGTCGCTCAGCCAGTCCGCGCCGATCGGGACATCGCTGCGCAGGCACCACGCGTCCCATACCGCCTGCCACGGCAGCGTTTTCAACTCTTCAAGCAGCGCCAGGCGCGCGGTGTAGTCACCGCTGTTTTCCAGCTTTTTCAACGCATCGACCGGCTCCAGCAGCGCGCGCAGCAGCGCTTTTTTGCTATTGCGCGTGCCGATGACCCAGGCCGCAACGCGGTTAATCGACGCGTCAAAGAAATCCAGCCCAATGTGGACGCGGTCAAACAGCTGCTGACGCACGATTTCGTTCGCGATCGCCTGGGTTTCATCATCCAGCAGCACCACGTGATCGCTATCCCAGCGTACCGGCCGGCTGACGTGGAGCAGCAGGCGAGGAACGTAGAGCATGGCGGAAGAAATCTTGTCTGAGATGACTTCCGTCGGGTGGAAGTGGCCGGCATCCAGCGTCAGAGCAATCTGACGTGAGGCAGCATAGCCAAGGCAAAACTCGTTGGAGCCAACGGTGTAACTTTCAGCGCCAATACCGAACAGTTTGCTTTCTACCGCATCAATATGGTGCGCCGGGTTTAATTTTTCGCTGATGATGTCATCAATGGCGTTCATCAGGCGCTGACGCGGCGCGAAGCGATCTACGGTCAGATCTTTCATGCCGTCCGGCACCCAGATATTCATGACCGAAGGCGTTCCCAGCTGCTCGCCAAACCAGGCGGAGATATGCCGGCTGGCCTTGCAATGGTCAATCCAGAAGCGGCGTACCGCAGCATCCTGATGCGCGAGGGTAAACCCATCGGCGCTTTTAGCATGGGAAAAACAGGTTGGGTTAAAATCCAGCCCGACCTTGCGCTGGCGCGCCCAGTCAACCCAACCGGCGAAATGACGCGGCTCAATGGCGTCGCGCTCTACTGGCGAGTCGCTTTCCAGATAAATGGCGTGAAGGTTGAGCCGCTTTGGTCCGGGGATCAGCGCCATCGCTTTATCAATATCCGCACGCAGCTCCCCCGCATTCCGTGCCCGACCGGGATAATTACCCGTCGCCTGAATTCCACCGGTCAACTCACCCTGGGGGTTTTCGAAGCCGCGAACGTCATCCCCTTGCCAGCAATGCATGGAAATCGGCAGGCTATCCAGCCGGGTCAGCGCCGCCTCCACGTCAATTCCGTTATCCGCGTAGCGCTGCTTCGCCAGCGCAAAAGCCTGTTCAATTGGCCTGGTCATATGCAAAGTTCCTTAGTGGGTTGAGTCAGCGCCTGAAAGCGCGGCCAGCAGGCGGCAAGGGCGCTGTTATGCTGAGGCGCAAAGCGAGTCAGAACCTCGTTTTGCCTTATACAACGACGAAAGGCGGCAGCATCCGCCAGCTCACCGCTGGCAATAAGCTGCGCGCCAATATTGCCGAGCGCTGATGCCTCTACCGGGCCGGCGATAACCGGCAGCTGGCAGGCATCGGCGCAAAGCTGATTAAGCAGCGCATTCTGGCTGCCGCCGCCGACAATATGGATCTGTTTAAAGGGACGACCATGATGCTGAGTCAGACGCTGCATGACCTGGCGATAAAACAGCGCCAGGCTGTCAAAAATGCAGCGCGCCAGCGCCGCTTCACTCTGCGGGATCGCCATGCTCTGTGCGGCGCAAGCATCCTGAATCTCCCGCACCATGCTGGCTGGATGAATAAAGCGCCCATCGTTGGGATTGATCAGCGAACGTCCGACCGGCAGCTGAGAGACATCGTTGATGAGCTTGTTCAGGTCGCTGATGTTCAGTTCGTCGCAGACCTGCTGCAACAGCCAGAGTCCCATAATATTTTTCAGCACCCGGTAACGCCCCTCCACGCCGCCTTCATTAGTCAGGTTATCGGCAAGGGCCGCCGCATCGCTGCACGGTCGCGGGCTTTCAAATCCCATCAGTGACCAGGTGCCGGAGCTAAGATAAAGACTGTCTTCGTCGCCAAGCGGCGTCGCCAGCACCGCGCTCGCCGTGTCATGGGTCGCCACGGCCACCACGGGAACCGGCTGAGCGCCAGCGGGTTGCCACAAACCTACCTGGTTTCCTGGCTGGCATGGCGCGCCAAACCAGGCGGCTTTTGCGCCGCACCAGTCCAGCAGCTCCGGGTCCCATTGTCCACTTTGCAAATTGAGCAGTTGGGTGGTGGTGGCGTTGGTATATTCCCAGTTCATTTTGCCCGTCAGACGCCAGGCGAGATAGTCAGGGATCATCAAAGCATGGGCGACTTTTCGATGCAGCTGCGGTTCGGCATCGGCAAAAGCGCGCAGCTGATAGAGGGTGTTAAAAGGCAGGAACTGAATGCCGGTGCGCTGATAGAGCCAGTCGCGACCCAGCTCCCGCTGCGCCCTGGCCAGCACGCCGTCGGTACGAACATCACGATAGGAAACGCAGGGGCCAAGCCGTTTACCCTGTTTATCCAGCATCACCAGGTCCACGCCCCAAGTGTCAATACCCAGGCTGTCAGGAACAACCGGCAGCGTCGTCAGTCCCCGAACAACGTCCGCTTCCAGCGCGTCGATATCCCAGCATTGATAATTCTGGCGTTGCTGCTGTTGGTTAACGAAGCGGTGATGCTCTTCCAGCATCAGCGAGCCGCTCTCGCTGTCGAAGCGCGCCAGCATCACGCGACCGCTTGATGCGCCAAGATCCACTGCTGCAATGTGTCGAATTGTCATGGCATTGCATCCTGAAGAAAGTAGGCCTCCAGTCTACAAACCTCATGCGCCCTCACCTTCCCGATGCTGCCAGCGCAATCTGGCTGCTGGCAACCTGGTGAAGTTTAGCGTGAGCAAACTCACATTTTCTCTGAATGATGTCAGGTTACGTATTTGCTAACAGAAAGTTGATCGCGCCTGCAATTCTAAAAGATTCCTTTATATTTCTTAAAATTCCGACCGTAAAAGCGCGGTTAAGCGCGCAAAATTCAAGGCGGGACGATAACGCGCTGTCTAGTATCGCTGACAGGTTCTCGACAGAGGGGCGATCATGACCGTGCTACATAGCAGTGATTTTTTTCCGGGAAGTGCCTTTCCGGTGGCTATTGAGCCGCGGATACCTCAGGAGGATTTTCCTGAACATCACCATGATTTTCATGAAATTGTCCTGGTTGAGCAGGGATCAGGCGTACACGTGTTTAACGGCCAGCCGCAGGCGTTATCCGCAGGCTGCGTCTGCTTTATCCGCGACAGCGATCGCCATCTTTATGAGCAGACGAATAACCTGTGCCTGACGAATGTGTTGTATCGCGGCCCGGAAGCGTTTCGCTTTATCAACAGCCTGCGCGACTGGCTGCCCCAGCCACAGGCCAGCGACTATAACGCCCGCTGGCGTATCAGCTCGCCGGCACTGCGCCAGGCCAGAGACTTGATCGATCGCATGGCTGAGCTATCCGGCCACTACTCACTGGAAAACCAGGCCTGGCAGGAAACATTGTTTATGCAGTTGCTAATCTGTCTGCGCAAAGGCGGCGAAGCGCTGCAGGATGAAAATAGCGCCGATACCCGGCTGCTGCGCCTGCTGGAATGGCTCAACAGCCATTATGGCGAAGAGGTGGACTGGGCCTCGCTGGCGCAGCATTTTTCGCTGCCACTGCGCACCCTGCATCGTCAGTTGAAACAGCAGACTGGCAGCACGCCGCAGCGCTATCTGACGCGTTTACGTCTGTTGCAGGCGCGCCATCAGCTGCGCCACAGCGAGAGCCGAATCACCGATATTGCCTTTCAGTGCGGCTTTGGCGACAGTAATCATTTTTCCACCCTGTTTCGTCGGGAGTTTGGCTGTACGCCGCGCGCCGAGCGTCAGCACGCCCTTTAGAGAGGAGTACGGCATGACCCTTATTCTGGCCCGCGAGGACTATTTCCCCTCCCCGTCCATGCCGGTCGCCGTTGCCGATCGATCGCCTCAGCCCTCGTTTCCGCCCCATAGCCATCAGTTCAGTGAAATTGTCATGGTCTGGCGGGGTAACGGGCTACACGTACTTAACGATCGTCCCTGGCGGGTGACCTGTGGCGATCTGTTTTACATCAAAGACCAGGATTGCCACAGCTATGACTCGGTAAATGACCTGGTGCTGGATAATATTCTGTATTGCCCCGACCGCTTCAAACTTGGGTTGAACTGGTCGCAGCTGCTGCCGCTTAACGATAGCAAGCAGCCGGCCCACTGGCGCCTGACGACCAGGGGGATGGCGCTGGCGCGCGGTGTCATCAAGCAGCTGGAGCAGGAGAGTCGCAAAAGCGATCTGCTCTCTTTGCAGCTCACGGAAGCCCTGTTCTTGCAGCTGGCCCTGATTCTGCGCCGTCATCGCTATGCCGCAGAGGGCCAGCAGCGCTTACCTGAGGGGGAACAGCTCGACTTACTGATGGCAACGATTCAGGCCAATCCCGGCCACCAGCTCGATCTTGCCGGCTTCTGCCAGCAAAATAAGCTCAGCGAGCGGGCGCTCAAGCAGCTGTTTCGCCAGCAGACGGGAATGACGATCGGACATTACGTTCGTCAGCTGCAGCTCTGTCAGGCCAGGCATTTGCTGCGCAGCCGTGATTGTCTGATTAGTGAAGTTGCCGCCCGCTGCGGTTTTGATGACAGTAACTATTTTTCCGTGGTGTTTACCCGCGAAACCGGCATGACCCCGACGGAATGGCGCCAGCGCTTTATGAATGCCGCACGCGCAGGAACAGAAAAGCAGCGCCCTGCCCTCGCAGGACGCCCGTTAAGTTAGCTCGCCATTCCTAAGCCGACGATATTCGCCGCAATGATAATCACCACGCATCCCAAAGAGAGCACGCCTATCGGACGGCGACCGACCGCCTTCCACTCTTTCAGCAGCAGCCCGACGATGCCGCCGCACAGCACATAAAGACTCATGTGCAGCATCCAACTGACGAAGTCATACTGCGCCGGAATTCTGGCGTGTCCCCAGGCATAGAAAAAGAATTGCAGATACCACATGGTGCCCCCCAGCAGGGCAAACAGCAGATTGCTTATCAGCAGCGGCTTCGCTACCGACAGGTCGGCTTTCAGCGACAGCTCCGGCTTTAGCGCCAGGCGGATAAAGCAGTAGGCAAGGTTAACCAGCGCGCCGCCGCCCATAATCACCACATAGCTGGGTAAGGCGGTATACAGCGGATTGATGCCCAGCGCAGCAGCGGCATCGTGCATCGGCTTTGCTGCATCCATTGCAAAGGACATGCCGGCGGAAAATATGCCGCATAGCACCGCCAGAACCAGCCCCTTTTTCAGGCTGAACTCCTGCGCGTTGATCCCGAGCACCCGTTCTTTCATCAGGCCGGCACGGGAAACAATCGCCACGCCAACCAGCGCCACTAACACGCCCAGCAGCGTCAGGCGGCCACCTGTTGAGCTGAAAAGCTCCACAAATCGGCCCTGAAGCAGCGGCGTCATCAGCGTACCGACCACCAGCGTAATGCCGATGGCGATGCCGATACCCATCGACATGCCGAGATAGCGCATCGTCAGGCCATAGTTGACGTTACCCACGCCCCACATCGCGCCGAACAAAAACACCGGCATCAGTTGGGAAAGGGTAAACGAACGATAGTAAGCCCAGAAGTCTGGCAGCAGGATAACGCTGACCACCGCCGGCAGAATCAACCACGACATAAAGCCGCCCACCGACCACATAGTTTCCCACGACCAGTGACGCACTTTTTTGAAGGGGGCGTAAAAGCAAGCGGCGCTGGCAGCCCCGACCAGGTGCCATAGTATCCCGGCTAAAATGGCATTATTCATTGTTATCTGTCCTTCATCAGGTTGAGAGGAGCGACGTAATGCCGCCCGGACAGTGTCGAGTCTACGACCGGGTGAAAACGGGCAGCCTTTCGCTGGCTGCCCCGCCGTCAGCGAAACTGGCAAAAATCGCCAACTCCCGCTGATGGCGATCACAATTCCGCTATCTTCTGGCGGGCGGCGCCCGAGTGTTTCCACCGCCGCCAGTCGACCAGCCCGGTCATTTCGCGCTTATTGCCACTCTGGTTGCCGGGGTGGCAGCCAGAAAAAGGTATATCCCGCCGCTCTGCGTCACCCTCTGCATTACGCAGCAAAAACGCAACAACCTGATAACCAAACATTGACGGAGAACCGATAAATGACCCTGAAACAGGCACATATGTATATCAACGGCGAGTTTATCGCCCCGCGGGATGACAAATCCATCGCGGTGATTAACCCGTCAACCGAGGCGATAATCGCCCACATTCCTGACGGCAGCCGATTGGACGCACAGCAGGCGCTGCTCGCTGCCGAACAGGCACAGCCCGGCTGGGAGGCACTGCCAGCGGTAGAACGCGGCGTCTGGCTACACAAAATCGCCGACGGCATCCGCCAGCGCGAAGTGGAAATCAGCGCCACTATCGTCGCCGAAGGCGGTAAAACCCAGGAGCTGGCGCAAACCGAGGTGCTGTTCACCGCAGATTACCTCGACTATATGGCCGAGTGGGCCAGGCGCTATGAAGGCGAAATCATCAACAGCGATCGTCCCAATGAAAATATTTTTGTTTTTAAAAAAGCGCTCGGCGTCACCACCGGCATCCTGCCGTGGAACTTTCCTTTCTTTTTAATCGCCCGCAAGGCGGCGCCGGCGTTAATTACCGGCAATACCATCGTGATTAAGCCCAGCGAGCTGACGCCGCTGAACGCCGCGCTGTTTTGCGAAATAGTGCATCAGGTCGGGCTGCCAAAAGGCGTGTTCAACCTGGTATACGGCACCGGCCCGGTGGTGGGTCAGGAGCTGGCGGCCAATCCGAAGGTCGCCATGGTCAGCCTGACCGGCAGCGTGCGCGCCGGTATGGAAACCATGCGCAGCGCGGCGCAAAACATTACCAAAGTCTCGCTGGAACTGGGCGGTAAAGCCCCCGCCATCGTGATGGACGACGCCGACCTCGAACTGGCGGTAAAAGCTATCGTTGCTTCTCGGGTGATCAATACCGGGCAGGTTTGTAACTGCGCCGAGCGCGTCTACGTTCAGTCCGGTATCTACGACAGATTCATCACCCGCATCACTGAGGAGATGGAACGCGTACAGTTTGGCGATCCGGCCGAGCGTAAGGGGTTGGACATGGGACCACTAATCAGCGACGCCGCGCTAAACGCCGTGGAAGAAAAAGTTGAACGTGCGGTTAGCCAGGGCGCGACGCTGCTGCTGGGCGGTAAACGCAGCGCAGGTAAGGGGTATTTCTTTCCACCGACCCTGCTGACTAACGTCAGCCAGCAGATGGATATCATGAAAGAAGAGACCTTTGGTCCGGTGCTTCCCGTGGCGCGCTTCGATAAGCTTGAAGAGGCCGTGGCGATGGCCAACGACAGCGAATACGGGCTGACCTCATCCATCTATACGCAGAATCTGAATACCGCCATGCAGGCGCTGCGTCAGCTAAAGTTTGGCGAAACCTACATCAACCGCGAGAACTTCGAAGCGATGCAGGGGTTCCACGCCGGCTGGCGTAAATCCGGCACCGGCGGCGCCGACGGTCGTCACGGCCTGAGCGAATACCTGCAAACCCACGTCGCTTATCTACAATTCTAATTATTGCCGTTAAGCGGCTGCGCCCGCCGTCAGCGGAACAAGGACAGATAAATTATGAAAATCGCGCTATTCGTTCCCTGCTTTGTTGATGCCTGGTTTCCGGAGGTCGGCATCGCCACGCTGGAACTGCTGGAACGCCTGGGCTGCGAAGTGGATTATCCGCCGCGGCAAACCTGCTGCGGTCAGCCGATGGCTAACAGCGGCTGCATGGAAGCGGCAGCGGGTAGCGAAGCGCTGCTGGTGGAAAATTTTCGCGGCTACGATTATATCGTTGGCCCTTCCGCCAGCTGTATTCATCATATCCGTCACCACCTGACGGCCATTGCCCAAAGTGAGGAAGTTAAGCAAGTGCGCGCCAACAGCTATGAACTGGTGGAGTTTTTGCACGACGTTCTGCAAGTACGTGAGTTTCCCTGGGCCGAATTCCACCACCGCGTAGGCCTGCACAACAGTTGCAGCGCCCTGCGCGGCTTGCAGCACGCCTCCATCTCTGAAGTCGAAGCGCCATTTTTTTCCAAGCCGCTGTCGCTGCTACAGGGGGTAAAAGGCATTGAATTTACCACGCCGCAGCGTCCCGACGAGTGCTGCGGATTCGGTGGCACCTTCAGCGTCAGCGAGGCGCCGGTTTCAGCCAAAATGGGCTATGACAAGGTCAATGATCATCAGCAGGCCGGCGCGGAATATATCGTGTCTGCCGATATGTCCTGCCTGATGCACCAAAAAGGTTGTGCGCAACGCATGGGAATGGGGCTGAAATTTATTCACATCGCCCAGGTATTAAACGGCGCGGCGCACTGAGGAGCGAAGAAGGATGAAAGCGGTAAATCACGCAAAAAACGCCCGTCAGTTTCTCGCCTGCAGCGAGCATCAGGCTTTCCTTGATAACCGCCTGTGGTCGCTGCGCCAGAAACGCGATGCCCAGATGAAAGCCACCGAAGAATGGCAGCAGCTGCGCACCCTGGCCTCGCAGATTAAAGAACATACCCTCGCCCATCTCGATCGCTATCTGACGCAGTTTGAGCAAAACGCACTGGCGAACGGCGTGCAGGTACACTGGGCGCGCGACGCCGACGAGCATAATCAGATAGTGCATCAGATACTGGCGGACAAGCAGGTGAAAACACTGGTTAAAAGCAAGTCAATGCTGACGGAAGAGTGCGATATGCGCCCCTACCTGGAGGCGCGCGGCATTCAGGTTGTCGAAACCGACCTCGGCGAGCGCATTCAGCAGCTGGATGAGGAGATGCCCAGCCATATCGTCGTTCCGGCTGTCCATAAACTGGCGCGCGATGTGGCGCAGGTATTCGCCAGAACGCTGGATACCGATGCCAGCAACGCCGATCCTCACTATCTGGCCGCCCAGCAGCGGGAAACCACCCGTCCGCTGATCCTGAGCGCCACCGCCGGCATGACCGGCTGCAACTTTGCGGTAGCGGAAACCGGCGCCATCACCGTCTGCACCAATGAAGGCAACGCCGATCTCTCAGCCACTGTCCCCGATCTTCACATCGCCTCGATCGGCATTGAAAAAGTGATCCCGCGCGTCGCCGATCTTGGCGTTTTTGTGCGCCTGCTGTCGCGCAGCGCGCTCGGCTCACCGATCACCCAGTACACTTCACACTTTCGCGCGCCGCGACCCGGCGCGCAGATGCACTTCATTCTGGTGGATAACGGACGCAGCCAGCGGCTGGCCATGGATGACTTCTGGTACTCGCTAAAATGCATTCGCTGTAGCGCCTGCATGAATACCTGCCCGGTCTACCGCCGCAGCGGCGGTATCAGCTACGGCGCGGTCTACTCCGGGCCGATTGGCGCCATCATCAACCCGACAATGGATCTGAAAAAATACAGCAGCCTGCCCTTCGCCTCGACGCTCAACGGCAGCTGCACCGAGGTTTGCCCGGTGCGGATTAATATTCACCAGCAAATTTATAAATGGCGTGAAATCGTCGCCAAAAACAACGAGCTACCGTTCGCTAAATCCGCTGCCATGCGCGCGGCCGGTAAGGTGCTCGCCTCACCCAAACTTTACCGGGCGATGGTTGATACCAGCAATACGCTGCTGCCGAAGCTGCCGCGCTTTGTGGTGTATAACCCGCTCAACGCCTGGGGAGAGCAGCGCGAGGTGCCCGAAACGCCAAAGCAGTCATTCCACAGCTGGTATCAGCAGCGCCAGAAGACCAAAGGAGACAGTCATGAGTAGCCGCGACACCATTCTTAATGCCGTCCGCCAGCACAATATTACGCCTCAGCCGCTGCCTGATATCCCCGACTTCACGCCGGTGATTGATGACCAGCTGGCCGCCTTCAGCGAGTCCCTCAGGCTGATGGGCGGCATTGCCGACCTGAGCTTTATTGAGCGAGCTGTCGATAGCGCGCAGCTGACGGCTTACGTGTGGTCGCTTTTCCCGGAGGCGCGAGTAGTCTGCTCCGCCGCTGACGACGTTCAGGGTAATCGGAAATTAACGCCGGACAGCGCGCCCGGCTCGCTACATGACGTTGATGTTGGCATTGCGCGTGCGCGCTTTGGCGTGGTTGAAAGCGGATCGGTTTTTCTCAGCGAGCAGGAGCTGTGCGTCAATACCCTGGGATATCTGGCGCAACATATGGTGGTGCTGCTGGATAAAAACGCCATCGTCGACAATCTTCACCAGGCTTATAAAAATTCGCATTTCTTTACCGCACGCTATGCGGTGTTGGTTTCCGGCCCTTCCGCCACCGCCGATATTGAAGGCGTGCTGATTACCGGCGCCCAGGGCGTACGTAGCTTGCGCGTTATCCTGTACTGAACGCCGTCGCGGATGGCTGAGGCCGCTCAGGCGCAGCTGCCGCTTTGGCGGCGCCCTGCCAGGGGAAAGTATGCTGACTTAATTACGTTAGCGCTAAAAACACCGATAATAGTTTGCTGAAATAATAATTAGCGAAAGAGCCATCTGAATAACTATCAACTTAAACAATCTATATAATAGAAACTATTCACAGGATAATATTTTACTTCATACGGTTAATTTTACATTTCCTCGATATTATTCTTTTCCTACAACCAATATTTTAGCGCCACCTCACAAACCGGAGTTAAAATAAGAATAGAATAATATAAACCTCAAATTTATATTGTTTTTATCATTAAAATCAATTAATTACCAACGTATTTATTGCAGCCATTAGCGTAAGGAGACAGCATGATGCGCAATACAATGAAAGCCATGGTGTATTATGGTGAAAATGATATTCGATTTGTTGACCGTCCGGTTCCGGAGTTACTCGATCCTGACGATGTTATTATCAGAATGACGAAAACCACGATATGCGGCACCGATCTTGGAATCTGGAAAGGAAAAAACCCGGAAATACAGTTAGTTTCCCGACAAAAAACGGGCCATTTTAGCGGCCGCATTCTCGGACATGAAGGGGTCGGTATTATCGATCAGGTTGGCCCGGCAGTGAAAAACTTTAAGAAAGGCGATAAGGTCATCATATCCTGCATCAGCCGCTGCGGCACCTGCGAAAATTGTCAGAAAAAGCTTTACTCCCACTGCCTTAACGGCGGCGGATGGATTCTGGGATATATGATTGATGGCACCCAGGCTGAATATGTCAGGGTGCCTTTTGCCGATAATTCGCTGTTTATGTTACCGTCCGGCCTGGACGAAGATGCGGCGGTGATGCTCTCCGATGCGCTACCGACGGCCCACGAAATTGGCGTGCAAAACGGCAATATTAAGCCGGGAGATAGCGTGGCTATCGTCGGCGCCGGTCCGGTCGGCATTGGCTGCCTGCTGACCGCGCAGCTGTACTCGCCTTTTCAGCTGATAATGATCGATGTCGATGAAAATCGTCTGGCAATGGCCGCGTCGATCGGCGCAACGGAAACCATCAACCCGTCGCAGGAAGATGCCGTGGCCAAAGTGCGCCAGCTTACCGGCGAGCGCGGCGTTGACTGCGCGATTGAAGCGGTAGGGATTGAAGCCACCTGGAATATTTGCCAGCAGATCGTTAAAGAGGGCGGCCATCTGGCGAACGTCGGAGTGCACGGCAAGCCGGTCAGCTTTGCCATCGATAAACTGTGGATTAAAAATCTGACGGTAACCACCGGTCTGGTTAATACCAATACTACCGCGATGCTGATGAAAAGCTGCTGCACCGGCAAGCTGCCAATTGACCAGCTGATTACCCACCATTTCCACTTTGATGAAATGGAGCAGGCTTATGACGTGTTTAAACACGCCGCCGACCAAAAGGCGATGAAGGTTATCGTTGAGTACTGACCGTAACACAGACAAAAAAATCCCCGCCGCGCGGGGATTTTTCTAACAGATAGCCGGACTTAACGATTAATTTCCGCGTGCATCTCCTGCACCGAAATGACCCGCTCAGTCGGGTCGGCGGTCAGCGCATTGACCGTTGCGAAACCGCCGTTAATGGTGGTGTCATAATGAACCTTGTACTGCAGCGCGCTGCGGCGGATCAGCTTTGAGTCCTCAATGGCCTGACGCCCGGCGGTCGTGTTAACGATATAGCTATATTCGCCGTTTTTAATCCGGTCCTGAATATGCGGGCGCCCTTCGTGAACTTTATTTACCAGACGCGGATTAATCCCCGCTTCACCCAGCACCACCGCCGTACCGTGGGTAGCATCCAACTCAAAACCAAACTGCACCAGTTTATCTGCCAGCGCCGCAATGCGCTTTTTATCGCCTTCACGCACCGACAGCAGCGCCCGCCCGCCTTTCTTCATGTTGCTCTGCACGCCGAGCATCGCTTTGGAAAACGCTTCGGCAAAGGTGCGGCCAACGCCCATGACTTCGCCGGTAGAACGCATTTCCGGTCCGAGAATCGGGTCTACGCCGGGGAATTTATTAAACGGCAGCACCACCTCTTTTACCGAATAATACGGCGGGATAATCTCTTCGGTGACTCCCTGGCTGAGCAGCGATTTACCCGCCATGACCCTGGCTGCAACTTTAGCCAGCGGCACCCCGGTCGCTTTGGAAACAAACGGCACGGTGCGCGCCGCGCGCGGGTTAACTTCAATCAGATAAACTTCGTTGTCTTTCACTGCAAACTGTACGTTCATCAGACCGCGTACGCACAGCTCGAAAGCCAGCTTTTCTACCTGCTGGCGCATCACATCCTGAATGTCTTTGCTCAGCGTATAGGCCGGTAGCGAACAGGCGGAATCGCCGGAGTGCACCCCTGCCTGCTCAATGTGCTCCATGATGCCGCCAATCAGCACGCGCTCGCCGTCGCAGATGGCGTCAACGTCCACTTCAACCGCGTCGTCCAGGAACCGGTCCAGCAGTACCGGGGCATCATTAGAAACCAGCACTGCGTTAGCGAAATAGCGTTTCAGATCAATTTCGTCATACACGATTTCCATTGCCCGGCCGCCCAGTACATAAGAAGGACGCACCACCAGCGGATAGCCGATGGCTGACGCTTTATCCACCGCCTGCTCGACGGTGGACACGGTGGCGTTGGCGGGTTGCTTCAGGCCAAGGCGTTCTACGGCCTGCTGAAAACGTTCACGATCTTCTGCCCGGTCAATGGCGTCCGGGCTGGTGCCAATTACCGGCACGCCGGCCGCTTCCAGCGCCCGCGCCAGCTTCAGCGGCGTCTGGCCGCCGTATTGCACGATGACGCCTTTCGGTCGTTCAATGCGTACAATTTCCAGCACGTCTTCCAGCGTGACCGGTTCAAAGTAAAGCCGGTCGGAGGTATCGTAGTCGGTTGAAACCGTTTCAGGGTTACAGTTAACCATGATGGTTTCAAAGCCGTCTTCCCGCAGCGCCAGCGCCGCGTGTACGCAGCAATAATCGAACTCAATGCCCTGACCTATGCGGTTTGGCCCGCCGCCCAACACCATGATTTTATCCCGGTCCTGGTTCGGGTTGGCTTCGCACTCCTCCTCCCAGGTTGAGTACATATAGGCAGTATCGGTGGCAAATTCCGCCGCGCAGGTATCCACGCGCTTGTAGACCGGGTGCAGGCCATATTGGTCACGCAGCTTGCGGATTTCCGATTCGGCAACGCCGACCAGCTGCGCCAGTCGGGCATCGGCAAAGCCTTTACGCTTGAGGGTATAGAGGAAATCTTTGCTAACGCCGTTGATTCCCTTCTGCGCCACTTCAGCTTCAAGCTGCATCAATTCTTCGATCTGCACCAGGAACCAGCGATCGATGTTGGTCAGCGCAAATACGTCTTCCACGCTCATTCCACTGCGAAAAGCATCGGCGATATACCAGATACGCTCGGCGCCGGCATCTTTCAGTTCGCGGCGGATATGCGTTGCCGCTTCAGCGTCGTCTGGCGCCACTTTAGGATCAAAGCCGTGGGCGCCGACTTCCAACCCACGCAGCGCCTTTTGCATTGATTCCTGCAAGGTGCGGCCAATTGCCATCACTTCACCGACCGACTTCATCTGGGTCGTCAGGCGATCGTTAGCGCCGGCAAACTTTTCAAAGTTAAAGCGCGGGATCTTGGTCACCACGTAGTCGATAGACGGCTCAAACGAAGCCGGGGTGCGGCCACCGGTAATATCGTTCATCAGCTCGTCAAGGGTGTAACCCACCGCCAGCTTGGCGGCAACCTTGGCGATGGGGAATCCGGTAGCTTTCGACGCCAGCGCCGAAGAGCGCGACACACGCGGATTCATTTCAATGACAATCAGCCGGCCGTTTTGCGGATTCACCGCAAACTGCACGTTAGATCCGCCGGTTTCCACGCCGATTTCACGTAGTACCGCCAGTGAGGCATTACGCATCACCTGATATTCTTTGTCAGTAAGGGTCTGCGCCGGCGCCACGGTGATAGAGTCACCGGTGTGAATGCCCATGGCGTCGAAGTTCTCAATGGAGCAGACGATGATGCAGTTATCGTTCTTATCGCGCACCACCTCCATCTCATACTCTTTCCAGCCGATTAGCGATTCGTCGATCAGCAGTTCATTCGTCGGCGACAGGTCGAGTCCCCGCTCGCAAATCTCTTCGAACTCTTCGCGGTTATAGGCAATGCCGCCACCGGTACCGCCCATGGTAAACGACGGGCGAATAATGCAGGGAAAGCCGACGTCTGCTGCCACGGCCAGCGCTTCTTCCATATTATGGGCAATACCAGAGCGAGCGGTGCCCAGGCCGATACGCTTCATCGCCTTATCGAAACGCTGGCGATCTTCGGCTTTATCAATGGCGTCAGCGGTGGCGCCGATCATGGTAACGCCAAACTCAGCCAGCACGCCCTGACGCTCAAGCTCAAGGGCACAGTTAAGCGCCGTCTGGCCGCCCATGGTTGGCAGCACCGCATCCGGGCGCTCTTTTTCAATAATTTTGCGTACCACCTGCCAGTGAATCGGCTCGATATAGGTGGCATCGGCCATTTCCGGATCGGTCATGATGGTTGCAGGGTTAGAGTTAACCAGAATGACGCGATAGCCCTCTTCGCGCAGCGCTTTACAAGCCTGCGCGCCGGAATAGTCAAACTCGCATGCCTGGCCGATAACGATCGGGCCGGCGCCAAGGATCAGGATAGATTTTATGTCAGTGCGTTTTGGCATTTATTAGCTCCTGGTTACCTGGCGGTAGAACGATAAGCTTTAATCAGCTCAATAAAATGGTCGAACAGCGGCGCGGCATCGTGCGGTCCCGGGCTCGCCTCCGGGTGACCCTGGAAGCTGAAAGCAGGCTTATCGGTGCGATGAATGCCCTGTACCGTATGGTCAAACAGCGACTTATGGGTGATGCGCAGATTCGCTGGCAGGTCGTTTTCATCAACCGCGAAGCCGTGGTTTTGGGCAGTGATCATGACGGTGCTGTTATTCAGATCTTTTACCGGGTGGTTACCGCCGTGATGGCCGAGCTTCATCTTTACCGTCCGCGCGCCGCTGGCTAGCGCCAGCAGTTGATGACCGAGACAGATGCCAAACAGCGGTATCTCGGTGGTCAAAAAGGTTTTAATCGCCGAGATGGCATACTCGCAAGGCTCTGGATCGCCAGGGCCGTTCGAGAGGAAGATGCCGTCCGGGTTCATTTTCAGCACCTCGTCGGCTGGCGTCTGTGCCGGAACCACCGTCAGGCGGCAGCCGCGGTCGACCAGCATACGCAGGATGTTGCGCTTAGCGCCGTAATCGTAGGCCACGACATGAAAAGGCAGTTCGGCGGCAGTTTGCGCTTCCGGCAAACCGCCTTCGAGTTGCCAGCTCCCCTGCTGCCAGCTGTAAGGTGCCGCCACCGAGACCTCTTTCGCCAGGTCCATCCCTTTCAGGCCGGGGAAGGCCTGTGCCTTCTGCAGTGCCAGTGCGTCGTCCGGATTATCCCCGGCGATAATACAGCCATTCTGCGCGCCCTTTTCACGCAGCAAGCGCGTCAGCTTACGGGTATCAATGTCGGCAATCGCCACGATGTTATGGCGCTTGAGATAGTCAGACAGGCTTTCTTCATTGCGGAAATTGCTGGCAATCAACGGCAGGTCGCGAATTATCAGTCCCTGCGCGTGAACCTGTGAGGATTCTTCATCAGCGGCGTTGGTGCCGACGTTGCCAATATGGGGATAAGTGAGAGTAACGAGCTGGCGGGAATAGGAGGGATCAGTGAGGATTTCTTGATAACCGGTCATCGAGGTGTTGAAAACGACTTCCCCCACTGCCGACCCTTCTGCTCCAATGGCCCGACCGTGGAATTGGGTTCCGTCTTCCAGAACCAATAGCGCTGACTTAATCAAAACGTCCTCCGGAGAATAAAAAGTCAATATATTTGCATATTAATTCATAGTCAGAGGCTAATCAATGCAAAAACCGCCTGACCGGTCAATTTTTGGCAAATTGCGCGCATTCTACGGTTCCCCCTCCAGCTTGTCCACATCAGAAGGTGATTTTTTTATGTTTTTATGTCACTGAGTGCATTTAACGGCCATTTGCCCTGAAAAAGCACATTAATAGCAGGAAAAATCTCGTTTAAGGGTGAGTTATTCATAACAGTGGGTAAGCAAGGAAAAAAAGTGGACCAAATGGTCAAAAACAGCATTCAACCACCAGACTTTCAGCCAAATAAAGGTAAAAAAAAGAGTAATAGATTGAAAATTAAATTAAGCTTGTGATTATATAAAAAACAAAAAGGGCAATAACATTATTGCCCTGCCAATCAGTAAATTACGATTGAAATAACCACATCACAATGGTAATAAAAACTATAAATCATCCAAATTAAGCACGCTTTTCATATCGTAAACACCAGATTTACGACCACTCAACCAGATTGCAGCCTTTACCGCGCCATTTGCGAACGTCATCCGGCTTGAAGCCTTGTGAGTAATCTCGACCCGCTCGCCAATATCTGCAAACATTGCCGTGTGTTCACCAACGATGTCGCCAGCGCGTACCGTGGCAAAGCCAATCGCGCTCGCCGGACGTTCGCCGGTATGCCCTTCGCGGGCATAAACCGCATGTTCGCTGAGCTTCCAGTCCATTGCCGCTGCAATGGCCTCTCCCATTGCCAGCGCGGTACCGGATGGCGCATCCACCTTATGGCGGTGGTGCGCTTCAACAATTTCAATATCGCAGTAGTCGCCCATTACTTTGGCCGCTTTTTCCAGCAGCTTCAGTACCAGGTTAACGCCTACGCTGAAGTTAGCGGCAAAGACCACTGCAGTTTCGCCCGCCGCCCGCTCGATGGCAGCACGCCCTGCCTCGTCAAACCCGGTGGTGCCGATAACTATCGCCTTATGATGGCGTCGGCAAAAATCCAGATAGCCCAGCGAGGCTTCAGGACGGGTAAAATCGATCAGTACGTCAAAATCATCGACCACCGCTTCCAGATTGTGCTGTAGCTTGATGCCGATGGCGCCAATACCCGCCAGCTCACCGGCATCGGAACCGAGCAAGGTCGATCCTTCACGCACCAGCGCGGCACCAAGCGTAACGCCAGCCATTTGATGACTGGCGGCAATAAGCTGACGTCCCATGCGCCCCGACGCCCCAACAATGGCAAGGCGAACCTGTGCTTCACTCATAACTATTTATTCCTGCAAACGTTATCTGCTGTTACCACTTCAGGTTAACGGCGCTGCGTTACCTGTGCCACCTTTAAACTCGCATAATAAGAATTTCAGCGAAAGTGAAAGGTATTATCAGTAAAACAAATTTTGTATGGGAAATGTAATGGCAAAAAAGATAACCCCCGGCGCTGGCAAGTGCCGTCACCGGGGGTTTGGAGATCGGATGGACAGGCCGTTATACGACCTGACGCACCTCAACGCGCAGTTCTTTAGGTACTTCGAAGACGATGCTTTCTTCGCGGCCAATCAGCTCGATCGCGGGCTCACCGCCCAGCTCGCGCAAGCGCTGAATCACCTGCTGGACCAGAACATCCGGCGCTGAAGCACCGGCGGTGACGCCAATACATTCCACGCCTTTGACCCACTCTTCCTGAATGTCATCAGCGGAATCAATCAGCTTTGCCAGCTTGCCGGCGCGCTGCGCCAGCTCAGCCAGTCGATTAGAATTTGAAGAGTTTTTAGAACCCACGACCAGCACCACCTGCGCTTCAGCAGAAAGATGACGCACCGCTTCCTGGCGATTCGTCGTGGCATAACAGATGTCATCTTTACGCGGGCCGATAATTTTAGGAAAGCGTTCGCGCAGCGCATCAATAACATCGTAAGTGTCGTCAACGGAGAGCGTGGTCTGAGTCATAAAACACAGGTTATTTTCATCTTTAACCTGTAGCTTCCATACGTCTGCCGGTGATTCCACCAGGTACATTCCACCAGCAGTATTATTGTACTGCCCCATGGTACCTTCCACTTCCGGATGCCCGGCATGGCCGATGAGAATCGCTTCCACGCCTTTACGGCTGGCGCGCGCCACTTCCATATGCACTTTGGTAACCAAAGGACAGGTGGCGTCAAACAGCATCGTCAGATGACGCGCTTTGGCTTCCGCGCGCACCGCCTGTGAAACGCCGTGCGCGGAAAAAATCAGGATCGCGCCGTCTGGCACTTCTGAAATTTGCTCAATAAAAACCGCGCCCCGTTCACGCAGGCTGTTAACTACATAGCGGTTATGCACCACCTCATGGCGTACATAGATCGGCGCACCGTACATTTCCAGCGCGCGCTCAACGATGCTGATGGCACGATCCACACCGGCGCAAAAGCCGCGCGGATTAGCTAACAGTATTCGCATCAGGAGCCTCCAGGTCGGGGTCTATTTCCAGCACCTCGACCTCAAAATGAACCGTCTGCCCGGACAGCGGATGATTAAAATCTACGGTGATCGAGTCACCGGAAATTTCGCGAATTACACCGGGCATTTCACTGCCATCCATCGCAGTAAATAGCATAATCGCGCCGATCTCAGGTTCGCCAGCGGCAACAAAATCACGCCGCGAGAAATACTGAATCAGATCGGGGCTGGTCTGCCCGAAAGCCGCATCGGGCGCCAGAGGAAAGCTTGTTTTATCGCCGACGCGCAGCCCAACCAGCTGCGCTTCCAGTCCATCGGAAAGGCTGCCGTCGCCCAGGCGAAACAGCGCCGGCTTGCCGTTATTGCGCGTTGACTCGGCGGTGGAGCCATCTTCCAGCTTCAACACGAAATGTACAAGCACCGCGCTGTCACGCTGCACAGAATCAGACATAACCTAACCTTTATCACTCGTCTGTTTGCCGGACGGCGTGGCAAATCCTTCCAGTACGATCAGCGACGCACCGATACAGATAGCACAGTCGGCAATATTGAAGGTCGCGAAGTGCCACTCTCCGACGTAGAAGTCGATAAAATCGACGACAAATCCGTGATATGCCCGGTCAAACAGGTTGCCCAGCGCGCCGCCGATAATCAGCGCGTAGGCGATGTTGTTCAGCCTCTTCGCCGCCGCCGTGCGGTACATGATTACCAGCAGCGACACCACGATTGCGATAGCAATACCGGCAAAGAACCAGCGCTGCCAGCCGCCTTTGTCGGCGAGAAAGCTAAACGCCGCACCGTAATTGTGAGCATAAAACAGGTTAAAAAACGGAATGACCGGCAGCGTCTCATGCAGCATCATGTGGTTAATCACCCACTGTTTGCTGGCGAAATCAACGCCAATCACTACCACCACCAGCCACAGCCAGCGTAATCCGGTTGATAATAAAGGCTTACTCATCAGGCAAACTTACGCTCTTCACCGTTACCGGCTACGTTGGTGACACAGCGGCCACAAAGTTCAGGATGCTCAGCATCCTGACCGACATCATTAGTATAGTGCCAGCAGCGCGGACACTTACTACCTTCAGCTTTATGCAGCGCGATCTTCAGCCCTTTTAGCTGTTCGCTCTGCTGCGCTTCTTCCGGCGCCAGGGCGAAGTCCGCTACCTGCGCGCCAGAGGTCAGCAGCACAAAGCGCAGCTCGTTGCCGAGGCTGGTCAGTTTGGCCGCCAGCGCGTGATCAGCATACAGAGTGACCGCCGCTTCCAGCGCGCCGCCGATACGCTTATCGTTACGCGCCTGCTCCAGCACCTTATTGACTTCGCCGCGCACGCTGAGCAGGTCTGCCCAGAACGTATCGTTCATCGGCTCGTTATCCGCCAGGCCGAACAGGCCATCGAACCACTCCTCGGTAAACACATACTGTGCGCGCTTGCCGGGCAAATAGCTCCAGATTTCATCGGCGGTGAAAGAAAGAATCGGCGCCATCCAGCGCACCAGCGCTTCCACGATATACCACAGTGCCGTCTGGCAGCTGCGCCGCGCAACGCCGTCGCTTTTCGCGGTGTACTGGCGGTCCTTAATGATATCCAGATAGAAAGAGCCCATTTCTATCGAGCAGAACTGCATCAGACGCTGAATGACCTCATGGAAGTCGTAGCTGGCATAGGAGGCAATGATATCCTGCTGCGCCGCTTGCGCCCGGCCAACGGCCCAGCGATCGACCACCACCATCTCTTCCGGCTTCACCAGGTCGGTTTCCGGATTAAAGCCGGCAAGGTTCGCCAGCAGGAAGCGCGCGGTATTACGAATACGACGATAGGCATCCGCCGATCGTTTGAGGATCTCATCGGAAACCGCCATCTCACCGGAGTAATCGGTTGAGGCGACCCACAGGCGCAGAATATCCGCCCCCAGCTTATCCATCACGTCCTGCGGCGCGACGGTGTTGCCGATGGATTTTGACATCTTGCGGCCCTGACCATCGACGGTGAAGCCGTGCGTCAGAACCTGGCGGTATGGCGCTTTGTTTTTCATCGCCACGCCAATCATCAGCGACGACATAAACCAGCCGCGGTGCTGATCCGAGCCTTCCAGATACATATCCGGCTGATGGCCTTCAAACTCAGGACGGTTATCCACCACGGAAAAACTGGTGGAGCCGGAATCAAACCAGACGTCGAGCGTATCCGGTACTTTTACGTAGCTATCAGCCTCATCGCCCATCAGCTCGTGCGCATCGAGATCCCACCATGCCTGAATGCCATCCTGCTCAACGCGCTGCGCGACTTTTTCCATCAGCGCCAGGGTATCAGGATGCAGCTGCTCGGTGTCTTTATGTACGAACAGCGCCATCGGCACACCCCAGGTACGCTGACGGGAGATGCACCAATCCGGGCGATTCGCCACCATCGACTCAATGCGCGCCTGGCCCCAGCCGGGGATCCACTGTACGCCTTTAATTTCCTTCAGCGACTGCGCGCGCAGCCCTTTCTGATCCATGCTGACGAACCACTGCGGCGTAGCGCGGAAGATGATCGGGGTTTTGTGGCGCCAGCAGTGCGGATAGCTGTGCAGCATTTTTTCCACGTGCAGCAGCGCGCCTTTTTCTTTTAACAGCTCAACCACCAGATCGTTGGCTTTAAATACGTTAACGCCGTCAAGTGTCGGGTAGGTGCCC
Source organism: Izhakiella australiensis (assembly GCF_002006995.1). Taxonomy (GTDB): domain Bacteria; phylum Pseudomonadota; class Gammaproteobacteria; order Enterobacterales; family Enterobacteriaceae; genus Izhakiella; species Izhakiella australiensis. Next base: position 186,805 of record NZ_MRUL01000006.1, read on the forward strand.
GGCAGATAGCAGCCGTCAGGGCCGACCGGGTTGGCGATTTCAATGCCGTATTTCTGGCCGATAACGTAATCGTCAGGACCGTGGCCCGGCGCGGTGTGCACGGCGCCGGTACCGGCTTCCAGCGTGACGTGTTCGCCAAGCACCACGGGAGACAGGTGGTCCAGGAACGGATGGCGGAACTGCTGCAGCTCCAGCGCGGCGCCTTTACATTCGCCGAGCACCGTCCATTCACTGATGCCGACGCGCGCCATCACGCTGTCGACCAGGTCTTTCGCCAGAATCAGCGCCCGATCGTGAATCTGCACCAGCTGGTAATCAAATTCAGGATGCAGGGAAATCGCGCGGTTAGCCGGCATTGTCCACGGCGTGGTAGTCCAGATAACCAGATCAATCGGTCCGGTAACCCCGGCGGCGCCGAATTTCGCCTGCACCGCGCTTTTATCAGCGGCGTCGAAGGTGACGTCGATCGAAGGCGACGTTTTGTCATAGTATTCTACTTCCGCTTCCGCCAGCGCAGAGCGGCAGTCAAGGCACCAGTGAACCGGCTTGGCGCCCTTGTGCAAATGACCATTGCCGATGATCTTCGCCAGCGCGCGAATGATGTTGGCTTCCGTCTGGAAGTTCATCGTCAGATAGGGACGTTCCCAGTCGCCGAGCACGCCGAGACGGATAAAGTCTTTTTTCTGGCCTTCAACCTGCTCTGCTGCGTACTTACGGCAGGCTTCACGAAATTCGGCGGCGCTGACTTTTTCGCCCGGCTTGCCGATCATCTGCTCGACCTTGTGCTCAATAGGCAGACCATGGCAGTCCCAGCCCGGCACGTAAGGCGAGTCAAATCCCGCCATGCCTTTAGACTTGACGATAATATCTTTCAGAATCTTATTAACTGAGTGACCAATATGAATACTGCCGTTCGCGTAAGGAGGGCCGTCGTGCAGGATAAAGGTTTTTTTCCCTTTTTTGGCCGCGCGAATGATGCCGTAAAGGTTGTCATCATACCAGCGTTGCAGCATTCCCGGTTCGCGTTTGGCCAGATCGCCACGCATTGGGAACCCCGTTTCAGGCAAATTCAGGGTCGATTTATAGTCACTCATCAGATTCTCGATTCCGTATTTCGGTTCTGTTTAAACCGGTGTTTTCAGCCCAAAAAATCGGCGGGCGGTCACCACATCTTTAGCAATTTGCTGCTTCAACGCCCCGAAGGATTCAAAGCGCTGCTCATTACGTATTTTCTCTTTTAACACCACATCAATATGGCGGCCATACAGATTCATTTCAACGTCAAACAGATGCACTTCAAGCTGTTGACGTACGCCGCCGACCGTGGGCCGGTTGCCAATATTCGCTACGCCAGGCAGCGGCTTATCACCCAGGCCATACACTTCCACGGCATAAACGCCGCGCACCGGCGACACCGTGCGGCGCAGGGGAATGTTGGCGGTGGGGAAACCAATCGTACGTCCGAGCGCATCGCCATGGACGACGCGACCGGAGATGCTAAACGGATGGCCCAACAGCGACGCCGCCAGATCCAGCTTATCGTCCGCCAGCGCCTGGCGCACAGCGGTGCTGCTGATACGCACGCCGTTGTCGCAAAACGTACGCGTGCTGATAACGTCAAAACCATAGCGGCCGCCGGCCTGCTGCAACAATGCGAAATCACCTTTACGTTCTGCGCCGAAGCGGAAGTCATCGCCTACCGCCAAAAAACGAACGTCCAGCTTGTTGACCAGTAAATCAGTGATAAAGCTTTCGGCGGAGTGAGCGGCAAATTTGCGGTCAAAGCGCAGGCAAAGTACTGCGTCAACGCCGGCCTCTGCCAGATAACGCACCTTTTCACGCAGCCGCGTCAGCCGCGCAGGCGCGCTTTCCGGCGAGAACAGCTCCATCGGCTGAGGTTCGAATAGCATAACCATAACCGGTAGCTGACGTTTTCGCCCTTCTTCGCACAAGCGGGCAAGCAGCGCCTGGTGGCCACGGTGTACGCCATCGAAATTGCCGATGGTCAGCACGCACCCGCGATGCTGCTCATTCAGATTATGTATGCCGCGGATAAACTTCATGGCTGACCCAACAGTATGGAAATCGGCGGATTATACCTTGTACAGCGATGAAGGTTAACCCGCTAATGCCCCCTTTCTCCTGTTTCTGGCGCCATTTCATCTGGCAGCCGCCCTGCTGGCGTATTTCTGTCCTTTTTTACGTTTACTGCTGTATTCGTCGCGGGGAAGCTGGTAGAATCTTGCGCCATCAAATCCGTAATCAAGCGTCGTGGTTAAAACGGCGCTTATTTGCACAAATCCATTGACAACAGAAGTCCGAAAAGGCATAGTCCTCGGCCTTTGATTTGTCCTAATAGAACACATTTGGGAGTTGGACCTTGGCTAATATCAAATCAGCTAAGAAACGCGTCGTAACGTCAGAAAAACGTCGCAAGCATAACGCAAGCCGCCGTTCCATGATGCGTACTTTCATCAAGAAAGTACACGCGGCGATCGCCACTGGCGATAAAGAAGCAGCACAGAAAGCATTTAACGACATGCAACCGATCGTGGACCGTCAGGCTGCTAAAGGTCTGATCCACAAAAACAAAGCAGCACGTCATAAAGCTAGCCTGACTGCACAGATCAACAAACTGGCTTAATCGCCGGTTCGATCATCCGCTTTGAAAAGCCGACGCATCGCGTCGGCTTTTTTATTGCCTTTACTTTACGGCACGCGCCGCCTGTAGCGGGCGCAAACGCGCCCGGCCAGTGGCTATCTGAGCTTCACACGCAGCAGCATATACCCTATCAGCGCTGAAAGTACCGAACCGCTAAGAATACCCAGTTTGGAGAAGGTCACCAGCTGCTGATGGGCGCTATCAAATGCCAGCGAGCTGATAAAAATCGACATGGTAAAGCCGATACCGCACAGCACGCCGATTGCGGCAATATCGCGCAGACGGGTTCCTGCGGGAAACGTCGCCAGCCGCAGCCTGACGGCCAGCCAGCAAAAGAGAGTGATCCCCAGCGGTTTCCCCACCAACAGACCGAGAATGATCCCCAGTGGCTCAGGCGACAGCGTATCGGAGAAGCTGATACCCGCCAGCGTAATACCGGCGTTAGCAAAGGCGAAAAGCGGTAATATCAGCCAGTTAACCCAGGGCATCAGGCCATGGGCGAGGTGTTCAGCCGGCGAATGTCCGTCTTTTTCCGCCAGCGGCACGCAGAACCCAATAACGACGCCCGCCAGAGTGGCATGAACACCCGATTTAAGCACCGCCGTCCACAGGACGAGCCCCACCAGCATATAAATGGCAATATTACGCACGTTGAACAGATTAAGCAGCACCAGCACGACAATCGCCGCCGCCGCCACGCTGAGCGACAGCAGCGACAGGTGGTTGGTATAAAACAATGCAATAATGATAATCGCACCCAGATCGTCGATGATCGCCAGCGCCATTAAAAAAACCTTTAGCGCTGGGGGAACCCGACTGCCCAGCAGCGCCAGTACCCCCAGCGCAAACGCGATATCGGTGGCGGTTGGAATAGCCCACCCGTTACGCGCGATGGGATCGGCGTGATTAAGCGCAAAAAAAATCAGCCCGGGGACCACCATACCGCCCAGTGCGGCGATTAAGGGGAAAACAGCCCGGCTGCGGCTTGCCAGTTCTCCGACCAGCAGCTCGCGTTTAACTTCCAGCCCGATAAGCAGAAAAAACAGCGCCATCAACGCATCATTAATCCACAGCAGGAGATCCTTACTGATGTCCAGCGCGGCAAAACGAATCTGTACCGGTTGCGCCAGCAGCGCCTGATAGCCCAGTGCCGTCGCGTCGTTATTGGCCAGGATAATAGCCGCCAGCGCCGCCGCGATCAGCACAATGCCATTACTGGCGTCGCTGTCGATAAACGCCCTGATTAAATGGCGGAAAGTTCGTTTGTTGGTCACTGCTCCTCCTGAGACGGATAATTGCGCCCTGAAGTTTAACCGCAGGTCTCGCCGGTTAAAAGCAGCTTTGCAGAACGTAGCTTCTGCGCGTTATCCTGGCGAAACGGGTTGGTTATGCAAAATTATTTTGCCAACAGTTCATATAACGTGGGGTTATCCGCACACTGCCCGGCTCCACATTCAAGAAATGTAGAAATCAGATTAGCTGCAATAAGAAGCACAAATATTATTGATAAGATATTTATTAGCTGTGAAGCGCCAGTAAAACGCCTCATTTTCCAGGTCCGGTCGGATAACAGTAATATCAGCGCCACGAACCCCAGTAGCGCCACCGAAGTAATTAAAGACCATGTATAAAAGTGCACGCCAAAGAGTGCTGAACCATATCCTGTATCACCAGGCAGAATATGTAGCAGAACCTGCCTGACGGCAATAACGCCCGTAATGATGCAACCAATAACCATTAATGCATAATGTGATTTCCTCAGCCCCAGCTTGACGTTAAACAAAAAGCCCATCCCGGCAATGATAAGCCCTACCCTCTGCAACAGACAGAGTGGGCAGGGCAACTCCGCTTTTGCTAACTGGTAATAGAAAGCCACGATTAAAACGATGGATACGGCCGTAAGCCCCGCTGCATTCAGCAGCACAAGGCCCTGAGAATTTTTTTCTAAGTGATTCATAAACACCTCAAAAAGACAGGTTAAGAGAGTCTGTGGAATGATGGATAAAACTCAGGATCGTGACTACCAGCAACACCCACCAAAGAAAATAACTGACGCGTTTCTTTCCCAGCAACGCACTCAACGCGGTGGTTAGCGCAATTAGAAATGGCAAAAACATATACATAATGAACTCCAGAATGTTAAAAGCTGAGTAATGAACGACTGGAAAAATGAATAATAAAGGCAACATCCAGATTGCCTTGATCAGCAGGCTTATTCACGGATGGGACTGGTTCAGAATGAGTGAGAATATGGGGTATTCCTGAGGCCAGTGACGGGAGAAACAGCAGAGCTGCATAAATAGCATGGCCATAAATTCTGTTTTAACGTTAAGGTTGCAATTCTTTGCATAGTGCTCTCCTGTGTACCGAAAAGATTACCTTTTCAGCAAGAGGAAAACTTGCTGTATTTTTTATCAATTTCGCAATTCAGGAGAAAATTTTTCTTCTTGCACCTGGCATCTGAATAAACTTAACGCAGCAACCTGGCGCAGGACTACGTGACAAAATGCGCGTGAAAGAAGATATCGTAGTCAGAACGGGCGGCATCAGGAATAATTAGCAACTATCTGCCGGGATAAAAAACGGGAGCTCAAGGCTCCCGTTTCATCTTTTCAGGCGGATGCGCTCAGCGCGTCAGGTCATCAAAGAACTTCTTCACGCCGTCAAAAAAGCTTTTCGAGCGCGGACTGTTATTTTCACCCGTTGGCCCGCCGAAGCTTTCACGCAGCTCCTGTAGCAGCGCTTTCTGTCGGTCATTCAGACCCACCGGCGTTTCCACCACCACGCGACAAAGTAAATCACCCACGCCGCCGCCGCGTACCGATTTAACCCCTTTACCACGCATGCGGAATAGCTTGCCCGTTTGGGTTTCTGCCGGCACTTTCAGCTTCACGCGGCCATCCAGCGTCGGCACTTCAATTTCACCACCCAGCGCTGCCATGGCAAAGTTGATCGGCACTTCACAGTACAGGTTATTATCTTCACGCTCAAAGATGGGGTGTTTTTTCACCGAAACCTGAACGTACAGATCGCCCGCCGGAGCGCCCTGTTCGCCAGCTTCCCCTTCGCCGGTCAGGCGAATGCGGTCACCGGTATCCACACCGGCAGGAATTTTCACTGACAGGGTTTTTGAACGCTCAACCCGGCCGTGGCCGTGACAAGCGTTGCAGGGATCCTTAATTACCGAACCGCGGCCGTGGCAGGTCGGACAGGCTTGCTGTACGGTGAAGAAACCCTGACGCATCTGCACCTGACCTGCGCCGTGACAGGTCGGACAGGTTTGCGGTTTGGTACCTGCTTTCGCGCCGCTGCCGTGGCAAACATCGCATTCCTGCAGGGTGGGTATGCGGATCTCTTTGGTCACGCCGCGTACCGCTTCTTCCAGCGTCAGCTCCATGTTATAGCGTAAATCGGCGCCGCGCGCGGCACGCTGACGGCGTCCCCCGCCAAAAATGTCGCCAAATACGTCGCCAAAGATATCGCTGAAATCGGCACCGCCGCCGCCGCCAAAGCCGCCGAAACCGCCGCCGCCCATGCCGCCCTGTTCAAAAGCTGCGTGACCATACTGGTCGTAAGCCGCACGCTTTTGCGCATCGGTCAGGATCTCATAGGCTTCTTTGATCTCTTTAAATTTATTTTCGGCTTCCTTGTCTCCGGGGTTGCGGTCCGGATGAAACTTCATCGCCAGGCGCTTATAGGCCTTTTTGATTTCCTTCTCATCTGCAGACTTCGCAACGCCCAAAATCTCGTAGTAGTCTTGTTTCGCCATTATTCTTTCCGCCCCCTTAACATGCGCGCACGGGCGTGGAGGTGACTCCGACGCCCGTGCTGGTTATCAGACTCCCCCGCCAGGGAGAACCTGCGCCCGCTTAAGGGCCATTATTTTTTGTTGTCTTTGACTTCTTCAAACTCGGCGTCAACGACATCGTCTTCCTGCTTCGAAGCGTCTGCCCCGGCACCGGCTTCTGCCGCGCCCGCCTGAGCCTGCTGCTGAGCAAATTCCATCAGTTTGCCGGAAGCCTCTACCAGCGCCTGGATCTTCGCTTCAATATCCGCTTTATCTTCACCCTTCAGCGCGCTGTTAAGCGCGTTGAGCGCCGTTTCGATAGCAGCTTTGTCATCAGCCGGCAGTTTGTCGCCCGCTTCGTCCAGCTGTTTACGGGTGCTGTGCGACAGCTGATCGCCCTGGTTACGAACCTGAACCAGCTCCTCAAACTTGCGGTCAGACTCAGCGTTAGCCTCGGCGTCACGCACCATTTTTTCCACTTCGTCATCGCTCAGACCGGAAGAGGCTTTAATGGTGATTTTCTGCTCTTTCCCGCTATTCTTATCCTTCGCGGATACGTGCAGGATGCCATCGGCGTCAATATCGAAAGTAACTTCGATCTGCGGCATTCCGCGCGGTGCTGACTGAATGCCATCGAGGTTAAACTGACCCAGAGACTTGTTATCAGCAGAACGTTTACGCTCACCCTGCACGACGTGGATTGTTACCGCCGACTGATTATCTTCCGCCGTTGAGAACACCTGACTGTGCTTAGTCGGAATGGTGGTGTTCTTGCCGATCAGCGCGGTCATCACGCCGCCCATGGTTTCAATACCCAGCGACAGCGGAGTCACGTCCAGCAGCAGCACATCTTTAACGTCGCCGGCCAGCACGCCGCCCTGAACCGCCGCGCCGACAGCCACAGCTTCGTCCGGATTAACGTCTTTACGCGGCTCTTTACCGAAGAAATCAGCGACCTTGGCCTGAACCATCGGCATACGCGTCTGACCACCGACCAGGATGATATCGTTGATATCGGAAACTGACAGACCGGCGTCCTGCAGCGCCACTTTCAGCGGTTCAATAGAACGGGTAACCAGATCTTCAACCAGCGATTCCAGCTTAGCGCGAGTTACTTTAATGTTCAGGTGCTTAGGACCGGTGGCATCAGCCGTGATGTACGGCAGGTTAACGTCAGTCTGCTGAGCGGAAGACAGCTCGATTTTGGCTTTCTCTGCCGCTTCTTTCAGACGCTGCATTGCCAGCGGATCGTTGTGCAGATCGATGCCCTGATCTTTTTTGAACTCGGCAACCAGATAGTTGATCAGACGGCTGTCGAAGTCTTCACCACCCAGGTGAGTATCACCGTTGGTTGCCAGCACTTCGAAGGTTTTCTCACCTTCCACTTCATCGATTTCGATGATGGAAATATCAAAGGTACCGCCGCCCAGGTCATATACCGCGATAGTGCGGTTGCCCTGGCCTTTATCCAGACCGTAAGCCAGCGCCGCTGCGGTTGGTTCGTTAATAATGCGTTTTACGTCCAGACCGGCGATACGGCCCGCGTCTTTGGTAGCCTGACGCTGCGCATCGTTAAAATAGGCAGGTACGGTAATGACCGCTTCGGTAACGGCTTCGCCCAGATAATCTTCCGCCGTTTTCTTCATCTTTTTCAGCACTTCGGCAGAAATCTGCGGCGGCGCCATTTTCTGGCCTTTAACGTCCAGCCAGGCATCGCCGTTATCGGCCTGGGTAATTTTGTACGGCATGATTTTAATATCACGCTGCACTTCTTCATCCTGGAAGCGGCGGCCGATCAGGCGCTTAATCGCAAACAGCGTGTTCTGAGGGTTGGTCACGGCCTGACGTTTAGCAGGCTGACCAACCAGCGTTTCACCGTCCTGGGTGTAAGCAATAATTGAAGGCGTGGTGCGGTCGCCCTCGGCGTTTTCCAGCACGCGCGCTTTCGCGCCGTCCATAATTGCAACACAAGAGTTGGTCGTACCCAGGTCAATACCAATAATCTTACCCATCTAAACATCTCCTACTGAAATTCGGTTTTAATCAGGTTATGAACCATAAGTGCGGGCTAAATTTGCGGTTTCAACCGCTTGCATCCGGCTTTTTTTAAGGTTCAGCGCCTCAGATGCCAAATAAGATGGGGCCGCGTTAGACAGCATCAAGGGGGGAAGGCAAAAAATTTTCGCTTTTATCGTCCGCCCTTCCAAAGTTTCCTGTTTTTTACCCGCCGCCACGCACTCTGAAAAGCCAGGGTTATTGCTGCGCCATTAAGGTTGGCTGTTATTAAATGGCCTTTTTTAACATCCCAGAGGCAGTATGTACGATCAGAAGTTAGCCAATCCAGGCCCCGTCGGTCTGATGGGCTTTGGCATGACCACGGTTTTACTCAATTTACACAACGCGGGCTTTATCCCTTTTACCTCGGTCATTCTCAGCATGGGGCTGATTTTTGGCGGTCTTGCCCAGGTGATCGCTGGCCTGCTCGAATACAAGAAAGGTAATACCTTCGGCCTGACGGCCTTTATGTCCTATGGCTGCTTCTGGCTGAGCCTGGTGGCTATTTTAGTGCTGCCGCAGCTGGGATGGGCAGCACCGAGCGGTCCCGTTGTAATGGGTATCTATCTGGCTTTATGGGGAGTGTTTACCCTGTTTATGTTCCTGGGTACGCTGTTTTCCAGCTACGCGTTGCGCTTTGTTTTTGCCAGCCTGACGCTGCTGTTTGCCCTGCTGGCATACGGTAATATTAGCGGCAGTGCGGCGGTCATCCGGTTCGCCGGTTTTGAAGGAATACTCTGCGGCGCCAGCGCCATTTATCTGGCCATGGCCGAAGTGATTAATGAACAGTGGGGCCGCAGAGCGCTGCCACTCGGCGAGGCTGAAACGGCCAGATAGCACTGTGCGTTTAGCGATGAAAAATGACGCCCCGCAGGCGCCTTCTGCGGGGCTTTTTTTAGCCAGCGATATCAAGCCGACCGGCCAGCGTTTCGCTGTTGGCTGCCCGCTGGAGATAAATGCCGAGCGCCAGTCCAAGCACCGACAGGGCTAAAACGTAGTAAGCGGGCGCCATCGGCGTCACGCTCATCATCAGGCTGACGGCCATCGGCGTCAGTCCGCCAAAAATGGCGTAGGCGACATTATAAGAAAACGAAATGCCGGTAAAACGCACGGCAGCAGGGAACTGGCGCACCATAATAAAAGGCACGACGCCTACCACCCCAACGGTCAGCCCGGCGAATCCGTAGGCTGGATAAATCCAGGCGGGTTGCAGTGCGGCGGTCTGAAAGAATCCCCAGCTACCCGCAGCCAGCAGCACGCTGCCGACAATCAGCACCTTAGGCGCGCCAAAGCGATCGACTAATGAGCCAGAAATGATACAGCCGGCCAGCAGCGTAATGGTCGCCAGCGTATTGGCCTTCAGCGTCACCGCCGGCGGTAAAGCATAGAGCTTTTGCAATAGCGCCGGGGCCATTAAAAGTACCACCACGATGCAGGCAGAAAGCAGCCAGGTCAGCAGCATTGAAATAATAACGCTGCGCTGATGGTCAATAATAACCGCCTTTAACGGCAGCTGCGCCGACAGCGTTTTTTGCTGTTTCATCTGCTGGAACACCGGCGTTTCATGCAGCCAGCGCCGCAGATACATGGCGCCCAGCCCGAATGCACCGCCGAGAAAAAAGGGAAGGCGCCAGCCCCATGAGCTCATCTGCTGCGGGGTGAGGTGCGTATTGATTATCGTCGCCACCACCGATCCCAGCAGAATGCCAGCCGTCAGTCCGGCGGTCAGCGTGCCGCAGGCGAAGCCGATGCGTTTTTCCGGCACGTGCTCGGCCACGAACACCCAGGCTCCCGGCACCTCGCCGCCAATCGCCGCGCCCTGCAATATACGCAACAGCAGAAGCAGCAAAGGCGCAGCGATGCCCAGGGTGGCATAGTCTGGCAGCATTCCCATAGCCAGCGTCGGCAGCGCCATCAGCAGGATGCTGAGATTAAACATTTTCTTGCGCCCTTGACTGTCGCCGAAGTGCGCCATAATCAGGCCGCCTAAAGGCCGGGCCAGATAGCCAGCGGCGAAAATGCCAAAGGTTTGCACCTGACGCAGCCAGTCCGGAATATCCGCCGGGAAAAACAGTTGACCAATAACGTTGGCAAAGAAAATGAAAATGATGAAATCGTAAAATTCCAGCGCGCCGCCAAGCGCAGCCAGCGAAAGGGTTTTGTAATCCTGCAGATTCAGACGGCGGGTATATTCAGGCTGCATAGCGGGCATTTATCCAGAAACTAAAAAATTGACGTCAGGGCTGTAAAGGAGAGCTTACTATAACGTCAATTTTCTTACACACCCCAGGCGCTGAATTTTCTCCCTGAAATGCCTGATATTCAGGAATTTGTCTGGCGCATCGCACTTTTAGGACGAAAAGACGCCACGACCTGTGGATCGGTTTCAATATAGGGGCCGTCCAGCAGTTGAATACAGTAGGGAACGCTGGCGAAAATACCGGGCACCGCCTTACGGTCGGCCGTGGCTTTAAGCCCTTCCAGGGTTTCCTGCACTGATTTTGGCTGTCCCGGCAGGTTAATGATCAGCGACTGCTTGCGGATGACGGCAACCTGGCGCGAGAGAATAGCGGTAGGAACAAAGTTGAGGCTAATCTGCCGCATTTGTTCACCAAAACCCGGCATTTCGCGATCGGCAACCGCCAGGGTCGCGTCAGGCGTCACGTCGCGTCGCGCCGGACCGGTTCCGCCAGTGGTGAGAACCAGATGACAAAAATGCTCATCAACCAGCTCGCGCAGCGCCTGCTCAATCATCGGCTGCTCATCGGGAATCAACCTGTGCTCTGTCTCGAAAGGCGTGGTTAAGGCCTTTTGCAACCAGGCTTCCAGCGCCGGCAGCCCCTGATCCTGATAAACGCCGTTCGCGGCGCGGTCCGAAACGGAAATCAATCCTATACGTAATTTTGTCATAGCGTCACCGTGATATCCGGCCTGCCGTCAATATAACGCGCAGCATAATTTAAAGGAGGCGTGAAGCTGGGAAGAATACAACGTGCTACAGGAATATAACGTAAACCAGGCGACCCGGGTGGGCCGCCTGATAGCGATTACAGCAGATCTGCAATCATTTTCTCAAGTTTGCCCTGGTCAATAGCAAAATTGCGGATACCCTGGGCCAGTTTATCAACCGCCATCGGATCCTGATTATGCTGCCAGAGGAACGCCGACTCGGTCATCTTCGCCGGGCGCGCTTTGACTTCGCCTTTGTAAGACAGTTTGCGTTCGATGCTGCCTTCGCTCTCGGCCAGCTCTTTCAGCAGGCCCGGAGAAATGGTCAAACGGTCGCAGCCGGCCAGCTCAAGGATTTCACCTGAATTGCGGAAGCTGGCGCCCATCACCACGGTTTCATAGCCGTGCTGTTTGTAGTAGTCGTAAATTTCCGTTACCGATACCACGCCCGGATCTTCATGAGCCGCGTACTCTTTCTTGTCGGTGTTGGCTTTGTACCAGTCAAGGATACGGCCAACGAACGGAGAGATTAAGAATACCCCGGCTTCAGCACAGGCGCGCGCCTGAGAGAAAGAAAACAGCAGGGTCAGGTTACAGTTAATGCCCTCTTTTTCCAGCTGTTCAGCGGCACGAATGCCCTGCCAGGTAGAAGCCAGCTTGATCAGGATGCGATCGTTGCTGATACCCGCATCGTTGTACAGTTTGATCAGGCTGCGCGCCTTGTCGATGCTTCCTTCGGTATCGTAAGAAAGGCGGGCGTCCACCTCGGTCGAAATACGGCCTGGGATAAGCTTGAGGATTTCCAGGCCGATATTCACCGCCAGCTTGTCAGACGCGTACTGAATCTGTTCCTCTTTGCTGCTGCTCTGATCCCGCGCCCAGGCTACGGCTTCATCGATCAGCTTACGATATTCAGGGATCTGTGCGGCATTGAGAATAAGCGAAGGGTTGGTGGTAGCGTCCTGCGGTTTGTACAGCTTCATCGCCGCGATATCACCGGTGTCGGCGACAACGGTAGTTAGCTGGCGTAAGGAAGTCAATTTGTCCGTCATAGTTGTCATTCTCATCAAAGTTGATACATCGGGAGTGTTGAAAATGTCTGTGGGGATAATATCACTTAAGCCTGATGGCGCAAGGTAAGGCTACATGCATGCCACGCAGCATCAAAAGCCAACTAAACGGTCAGCATGGCTTATTGCAGCAATTACACCTGCCGGGCCGCTTTTTTGTTAGAGTATTCCTTTGCCGAATTCGCTGCCTGCGGTAGCTATTTTTTAAAGGATGCGACCATGTTACTGGTTATTTCACCGGCTAAAACGCTCGATTATGAATCGCCACTGGCAACTACCCGCTTTACTCAACCCGAACTACTCGATCAATCGCAGAAGCTGATCAAGGTAGCGCGCAAGCTGACGCCAGCAGAGATCGGTTCCCTGATGCATATCAGCGATAAGCTGGCGACGCTGAATGCAAACCGTTTTAATGACTGGCAGCCCGATTTCACGCCGGATAATGCCCGTCAGGCCTTACTGGCGTTCAAGGGCGATGTTTATACCGGGTTGCAGGCTGAAAGCTTCAGCGCGGCAGATTTTGACTTTGCCCAGCAGCATCTGCGCATGCTGTCAGGGCTGTATGGCGTGCTGCGCCCGCTCGATCTGATGCAGCCCTACCGGCTGGAAATGGGCATCAAGCTGAAAAATCCGGCCGGCAGCGATCTTTACAGCTTCTGGGGCGATACCATTACGCAAAAGCTGAACGCGACGCTTGCGGAGCAAGGGGACAGTGTCCTGATCAACCTGGCCTCTGATGAATACTTTAAAGCGGTAAAAGTGCAGAAGCTGCAGGGGCGCGTCATTAAGCCGGTCTTTCTTGATGAGAAAAACGGCAAGTTCAAAGTAATCAGCTTTTATGCCAAGAAAGCGCGCGGGCTGATGAGCCGTTTCATTATTCAACAGCGGGTGACGAAGCCAGAGCAGCTTAAAGATTTCGATCTGGAAGGGTATCGCTTTGATGCACAAAGCAGCGACGACGACGCGCTGGTATTTAAGCGCCCTGAGTCTGCCTGACCCCGGGGCTTCGGCTTAAGCCAGGCCCCGACGGGTGATCGGGGCCCTGATTACGCAACGCGCCCGCGTCAAAGCGGGAGCCGCGCTATTTGTTCAGCAGAAAATCACGCAGCGCCGCGAAATCATCCGCCATCTCATGGGAAAGCAGCGGCAGCTCCGCTCGGTCAGCCAGCGCCTGCGGCAGAGCCAGTGGCTGACCGAGGATCGCCTCAACGCTCTCGTTGAACTTGGCCGGATGAGCCGTGCCGAGGAACAGGCCGAACTCGCCTTCCTGCAAATTATCACGCAGCAGGCGCCAGGCGATTGCCGCATGGGGTTCGGAAACATAGCCAAGGTCGTTAAGCTCGCGCATCGCCTGGCGGGTAGTCTCGTCATCCACCGAAGCGCTGACCAGTTCGCTCAGCCGCCAGGTTTTGCGCCGATAGAGTTCCTCCACGCGCGGCCAGTTGTTCGGCTGACTGACGTCCATGGCGTTGGAGAGCGTTGCCACCGTCTTATTCGGCTCCCAGGCATTATTTTTTAGAAAGCGCGGCACGGTATCATTGGCGTTGGTGGCGGCGATAAAGCGTTTCACCGGCAAGCCGAGAGACTTAGCCAGCAGACCCGCAGTTAAATCGCCAAAGTTGCCGCTGGGAACCGAAATGACCAGTTGATTACGCTTTTCCTGCGGCAGTTGCGCCACCGCCTCAAAGTAGTAGCAAATCTGCGCCAGCAGTCGGCTGATATTAATCGAATTAGCCGAGTTAAGACCTACCGTTTTACGCAGATTTTCATCGTCAAACGCCTGCTTAACCAGAGACTGACAGGCATCAAAGTCACCATCAACGGCGATCGTCTGGATATTACCGCCCAGCGTGCAGAACAGTTTCTCCTGCAGCGGACTGATTTTGCCCTGCGGATACAGGATCACTACCCGCACGTTTTCCATGCCGTAAAAAGCATGCGCAACGGCGGCGCCGGTATCACCGGAGGTCGCTGTCAGAATGGTGATTTGCTCTGCGCTGTCGCTGACGTATTGCAGCATCTGCGCCATAAAACGCCCGCCGAAGTCTTTGAATGCCAGCGTCGGGCCATGAAATAACTCCAGGCAGGCAATATCATCGGTTACCCGGCTTAGCGGTGCCGGGAAGGTAAACGCCGCTTTAAGACGTTCAGACAGCTGCTGCTGCGGGATTTCATCACCGATATAGGCAGAAAGAATTTTGCTGCTGCGGCTGACAAAGTCCATTTCCAGCATGTCATCGATGTCAGTTAATTCAAACTCCGGCAGCTCCAGCGGGAAAAACAGCCCCTGCTGCTGACCCAGCCCCTGCTTTACCGCCTGGCTAAAGCTGACCTGTTCGTTGTGATCCTTAAGATTGTAGAGTTTCATACGTTATCCCAGTTTACGAGCACCCGCCGTGTCTAAGCGGCAAATATGGACGAAGCCTTCATCGTTTTGTACATAGTTCTGGCTGAGCCAGTCAGCCATCCGGCGTGCGGTATCCGGCTTATCGCAGACGGCGAACAGCGTAGGCCCGGAGCCGGAAATCCCGCAGGCCAGCGCCCCGATTTCCTGCGCGGCCTGGCGCGCGTCAGCAAACCCCGGCAGCAGCCGGGTGCGATAAGGTTCGGCAATCACATCTTTCATCAAGGTTGCCGCCAGCTGAGGCTGTGCGGTATGGCAAGCGTGAATAAAACCAGCAAGATAGCGACCGTGGCGAATGCAATCCTCTTTGCGATACTGTGCGGGTAAAATCGCGCGCGCCTCGGCGGTGGAAACCTTGATCCCCGGATAGGCCATCACCCATAGCCAGTCATCAAAGCCTGGCACGTTCTGGCTGATAATACCGTTTTCCTCCAGCATCAGCTGCATACCGCCGAGGAAACAAGGAGCAACGTTATCATAATGAACGCTGCCTGAAATGCGCCCTTCCAGCTCCCCCATCAACGACAGCAGCTGGTTATCGCTCAATGGCTTAGCGCAAAATTCGTTCATGGCCATTAATCCGGCAACCACCGAACAGGCGCTGGAACCGAGGCCGGAGCCAATCGGCATATTTTTTTCCAGCGTCAGCGCCACCGGAACCCGCTCGCCAATCGCCTCGCAGAAGCGATCCCAACATTGCCAGACGATATTCTGCTGCGGATCGAGCGGAAGCTTACTGACGAAGCGACCTTTATTCTCCAGGCGGAACTCGCTGGCCGCTTCGGCGGTTACGCAATCACCCAGCAGCGTGCCGTCCAACGGCGAGACCGCCGCACCCAGCACGTCAAATCCAACGCTCACATTGCCGATTGAGGCCGGGGCATAAATTTTTACCATTTTCAGACTCCCAGCTTCCAGGAAAGCGTGCGTAGCAGATCGGCAAACACGCCTGCCGCCGTCACATCATTACCGGCGCCATAGCCGCGCAGCACCATGGGGATCGGTTGATAATAACGGCTGTAAAAGGCCAGCGCGTTTTCACCCTCTTTCACTTTATACAATGGATGATTGCCGTCAACCGCCGCTATTTTCACGCTACAGTGGCCGCCTTCGGCGATTTCGCCAACAAAGCGCAGCACCTGCCCGGCATCGCGGGCGGTGGCAATACGCGCCGCAAAGGTCTCGTCCAGCTCCGGCAGACGCGCCATAAAGGTATCGACATCAGGAATGTCGATGAATGCCTGTGGCAGCATCGGCTCCATTTCGATATCTTCCAGCTCCAGCTGATATCCGGCTTCACGTGCCAGAATCAGCACCTTGCGCGCCACGTCCATGCCGGAAAGGTCGTCGCGGGGATCCGGTTCGGTATAGCCCAGCTCGCGCGCCATGCGGGTTGCTTCCGACAGGGAAATGCCCTCGTCCAGTTTGCCAAAAATAAATGACAGCGAACCGGACAGAATGCCAGAGAAGCGCAGCAGCTCGTCGCCGGCATTCAGCAGATTTTGCAGGTTTTCGATAACCGGTAGCCCGGCGCCGACGTTGGTGTCATAAAGAAATTTCCGCCGTGATTTCGCCGCAGCGGCGCGCATTTGCTGATAATAATTCCAGGAAGAAGTGTTGGCTTTTTTGTTGGGCGTGACCACATGAAAACCGTTTGCCAGAAAGTCAGCATACTGATCGGCAACGGTCTGGCTGGAGGTACAATCGACAATAACCGGGTTAAGCAGATGATATTCTTTTACCAGCCGAATCAGCCTTCCCAGATTAAAAGGCTCTTTAACCTCGCTGAGCGCTGACTGCCAGTTGCTCAGGTCGATGCCGTGAACATTGGTTAACAGCGCCCGTGAATTAGCAATACCACATACCCGCAGATCGATATGCTTATTCTTAAGCCACGGCTGCTGGCGCTGCAGCTGTTCGAGAAGCGCGCCGCCAACGCCGCCAACGCCGACAACAAAAACTTCGATGACCTGATCGGTATTGAATAACATCTGATGCACAACGCGCACGCCGGTGGTGACGTCGTCGTTATTCACTACCACGGAAATAGAGCGTTCGGATGATCCCTGAGCGATGGCAACAATATTGATATTGGCGCGCGCCAGCGCCGCAAAGAATTTAGCGGACAAGCCGCGCAGTGTGCGCATACCGTCGCCAACCACCGAGATAACGGCCAGGCGCTCCATAACGTCCAGCGGCTCCAGCAGGCCATCTTTCAGCTCAAGATAAAACTCATCTTCCAGAATACGCCGCGCGCGCTTTTGTTCACTTTGCGGAACGCAGAAGCTGATGCTGTATTCTGAAGAGGATTGCGTGATCAACACCACCGATATGCCCGCACGTGACATCGCGGCAAATACGCGCGCCGCCATACCAACCATCCCCTTCATACCCGGACCGGAGACGTTAAACATTGCCATATTATTCAGATGGGTGATGCCCTTAACCGGGTTTTCATCATCGCTGCCGTCGCCGCCAATCAGCGTACCTGGCGCCTGCGGGTTGGCGGTATTTTTAATCAGGCATGGGATCTGGAACTGGGCGATAGGGCTGATAGTACGCGGATGAAGTACCTTGGCGCCGAAATAAGATAGCTCCATCGCCTCCTGGTAAGACATCGATTTCAGCAAGCGTGCGTCCGGCACCTGGCGCGGGTCGCAGGTATAAACGCCATCTACGTCAGTCCAGATTTCACAGCAATCGGCGCGCAGGCAGGCAGCCAGCACCGCCGCCGAATAGTCTGAACCGTTACGCCCTAACACCACCAGTTCGCCCTGCTCGTTGCCGGCGGTGAATCCCGGCATCAGAATCATATTTTGTGCGGGGATCTGGCTGGCCGCGATGCGCCGGGTTGACTCGGCGATATCAACGGTAGATTCCAGATAATGGCCGACGGCCAGCAGCTTCTCAACGGGATCGATAACGCTCACCGCATAGCCACGCGCCTGCAATAATGCTTCCATTATTGCGATAGAAAGCTTTTCGCCACGGCAGATGATGGCGGCGTTGATGCTATCAGGACATTGTCCCAGCAGACCGATACCATGCAGCACCTGCTTGAGCTGGGCAAATTCCTGGTCGACTATCCCCTTGAGTCGGTCGTAGGCAAAGCCCGGCTGGGCCTGCGCCAGGCCCTTTAGCAGGTCGCTGAAGATACGTTCGGCATCGCTGATATTCGGCAGCGCATCCTGACCGCTGATGGTTTTCTCAATCATTGCCACCAGGTGGTTAGTGATTTTGGCCGGGGCTGAGAGCACGGTTGCCACCTGTCCCTGGCGTGCGTTGCTTTCCAGAATATTGGCAACGAGCAGAAACCGCTCCGCATTTGCCACCGAGGTTCCGCCGAATTTCAGCACTCGCATGTTTTGATCTCTCCTGAATTTAGTCGAAAAAAAAACCCGCACTGGTTAAGTGCGGGCTTTATTTTTTATTTTTCCTGTATGCGTCAGCCCGCACCGTTACCTGTGGTAATGGTGGTGGTAATAATGGTTGTAATAGTCAGGCTGTGATTACGCATGGTTTGTAGATTTATCTGTCTGTTATGAAAATCTGTCGGCTTTCAGAAGTAAAGCAATCAGCCCTTGAAGTCAATTTTTTTATTCTCACCGCTGGCTCACAGCAACCGTATGGCTTAACGCAAGTCGTCAGCAAACAGTGGGTATATGAGGCAACCCGCCGCCTTAGCCAGGTAAATACTCTGTTAAAATGGCGTTCAGGCGATATTTTTATCTATAAGCTTTTTTCCTATATCGTGCAGCAGTCGATGCAACATCGCCGTGTCACGCTGCTGCAAATAGCCAATGCGCTGATCCAGCCAGTCAACCAGCTTAGCATCGTCACTGACGCCGAGCCGTTCGATAAGACGATGTGCGCGCTGGCGCAGAGCCGCCAGCTGATGCCGATCCGCATCTTCACCAGCCTCTGCGGGTTGCTGAATCAGCGACGAAAGCTGGTAGCAATAGACCATTACCGCCTGGCCAAGGTTGAGCGATGGGTAGTCCTGCGCCATGGGGACGCCCGTCAGCAGATCAACCAGCGCCAGCTCCTCGTTGGTCAGGCCGCTATCTTCGCGTCCAAATACCAAGGCTGCCCGCTGAGTCCAGCGCTGCTTTTCACTGAGAATAGCGGTCACTTCCGCAGGCGTTGCGTAGTAGTGAAACTTTGCCCGGCTGCGGGCAGTGGTTGCCACGCTGAAATCCACATCGGCTAACGCCGCTTGCAGGGTTGGCCACAGGGAAGCCGAGTCCAGAATATCATTTGCGCCGTGCGCAACGGCGCGCGCCGCCGGACTCAAGTGCGCCTGGGTAGCAACCAGTCGAAGATCGCTGAAACCCATGGTTTTCATTGCGCGGGCGGCAGCGCCAACGTTTTCCGGACGCGCCGGGGAGACAAGAATAAGTGAAAGCTGCATAGCGGCCCTGAATCTGACATAAATGAATATAATACTTTGACACGTTTTGACGGACAAAATAACGCGGTAAATTTCACATTACATTAACTTCAAAAATCATCATGTTAAAAAGCGCGAATTCACCGGCCAAATAACGTCAAGGCTGGATCAACCGTTATTTGCCAAAGAAAACATCATACATCTTTTTGTTTTCATGAGGATAGCCATTGTTAAATAGTGGATGAGCGTCTTATCCGGAGTGCGCATAAAAAACAGGAAAAACATGCGCTTTTGTGAGCTAAGCTGGCATTCTGCTAAGCATTTTCATACCGTTATTAACATGCTACAATTGGTTTGATATAAGTCAACTTAGCGTTATTTTTGTACTTAATGGATGTAGTCCCTGCTGTTATATTGCTGTTAATAGGATAGGATGGTCGCCAGGCGGATATTCATGTTCCGGAGTCTTTCAGTAACATCGTTAAGCAGATGTTGGTGATCCAAATGTTATAACGTGCAATATAATTTTCGCCTCGTCGCTATATAAGTGTATCCCACTCAGCAGGCGACGAATTTTCTGGTATCGTTTTTGTTGGCAATTTTAGGTAGCGAACTCATGCAGACCCCGCACATTCTGATCGTTGAAGACGAGTTAGTCACTCGTAATACACTCAAGAGTATTTTTGAGGCCGAAGGCTACATGGTGTATGAAGCTACGGACGGTGCCGAAATGCATCATATTTTGACGGAAAACGACGTCAATCTGGTAATTATGGACATCAATTTACCGGGCAAAAATGGCTTGTTGCTGGCGCGTGAACTGCGTGAACAGGCTAACGTCGCGCTGATGTTTCTGACCGGTCGTGATAACGAAGTGGATAAAATCCTCGGCCTGGAAATCGGTGCGGATGACTACATCACCAAACCCTTCAATCCGCGGGAGCTGACCATCCGCGCCCGTAACCTGCTGTCGCGTACGATGAACCTGGCGGTAGGCAGTGAAGAACGCAAGCTGGTTGAAAGCTATCGCTTCAACGGCTGGGAGCTGGATATTAACAGCCGCTCGCTGATCGGTCCGCAGGGCGAACAGTACAAGCTGCCGCGTAGCGAATTTCGCGCCATGCTGCACTTCTGCGAGAACCCCGGCAAAATCCAGACCCGCGCTGATCTGCTGAAGAAAATGACCGGACGCGAGCTAAAACCGCACGATCGCACAGTCGACGTCACCATCCGCCGCATCCGTAAACATTTTGAATCCACGCCGGATACGCCGGAAATTATCGCCACCATTCACGGTGAAGGCTATCGTTTCTGCGGCGATCTGCAGGAATAATCCTCACCGGCAGGGCTGACTTTAATCAGCCCTGCCGGATTGTTATTCATGCCATGGCATAATCGGCACCGCGCTCAGCGCGTTTTTCGGCGATCCCTCCACCACCTTATCGGAATAGCTCAGGTACACCAGCGCATGGCGCTTAGCATCATAAAACCGTACTACCTGCAGCTTTTTAAAAATCAATGAGGTACGTTGGCGGAATACCACCTCACCCTGCGCTTTGCCCTGGGCAATTTTATCCGATAACGCCACCGGCCCTACCTGCTGACAGGAGATAGCCGCATCTGACGTATCCTCAGCCAGGCCTAACCCACCTTTAATGCCGCCGGTTTTTGCCCTGCTGATATAACAAGTTACATTTTTCACCTCTGGGTCATCAAAAGCCTCTACGACAATTTTATGATCCGGGCCAAACAGCTTAAATACGGTATCCACCGAGCCAATTTCTTCAGCATGCGCTGCCGCAGAGGCCATCATTACTATTGAAACTATTATGCTTTTATATATTTTCATAACCTTACCATTGCCAGTAAAACCAACATCATTGTAAGTTAGCCACATTGATACAACTAAAATGTAACGCCAACGGTCGGATTAATAACATAAGCAGTTGATAAACACATTCCGTAATACTCGATAGCGAAATGTTTTTTACAAACAATGCTACTATTCCGGCAGTTACAGCGGCACGCCAGGATCAAAAAATTGAGGACGGTTATGGACCAAGCCAGTATCATTCGTGATTTGCTTGTATGGCTGGAGAGCCACTTGGATCTGCCCTTATCGCTTGACAACGTTGCAGCGAAAGCAGGCTATTCCAAATGGCATCTGCAAAGGATGTTTAAAGACGTAACGGGCCATGCGATCGGCGCGTATATCCGGGCTCGCCGTCTGTCAAAAGCCGCCGTTGCGTTGCGTCTGACCAGCCGACCGATACTGGATATCGCGTTGCAATACCGCTTTGATTCGCAGCAGACGTTTACCCGCGCCTTTAAAAAACAGTTTAATCAGACCCCTGCCTGGTATCGCCGCGCTTCAGACTGGAATTCTTTTGGCTTGCGCCCGCCGATTCGCCTGGACGAATTTAAGCTGCCTGAACCGGTTTATGTCACCCTGCCGGAGATGCAGCTGGTCGGCCAGACGCAAAGCTATACCTGCACCCTTGAGCAGATATCTTTTTATCGTGATGAAATGCGAATGCATTTCTGGAAACAATTTCTGCAGGAAACCGATACCGTTCCGCCGGTGCTGTACGGTCTGCATCAGGTGCGAGCCAGCAAAGAGAAAGACGACGAGCAGGAAATCCTCTACACCACCGCGGTGCCGGAAAACCAGATTTCACAATACCTGCAATACAGCCAGACTTTGCAGCTGGAAGCGGGCGAATACGTACAGTTTAGCTATGAGGGTCCAACCAGCGCGCTGCAGGAATTTATCCTGATGATTTACGGCACCTGTATGCCGACGCTCGGTCTGACGCGCCGTTTTGGCCAGGATATCGAACGCTTTTACACCCATGGCGGCAAAAAGCGCGCGGAGCCGCCAAGCGAAATCCGCTGTGATTATCTGATTCCTATACGCCGTCAGACGCTATTAGGCTAAAGCCGGTTAACCACGGCGCTCTGGCAAAAGCGCGTAATGAGGAGTCAGCCGTGCAAACGCCCCGCAGCATCAGCGCTAAGGGGCGTTTTATCTTCCAGACCAGCCCGCGTGCCCGTTAGCGCGCCGCTAACTTTTGCTGGCTAAACGCCCGCTTAACGTTGCAGTTCGTCCAGCGCCGGACCGTCGAGATGGGTCACTTCGCCCGCCGTTTCCACCACCCAGCCGGGAGCCAGCCAGGGGCTCTGCTGATAATCAACGCGAGAGATTGAACAGTTGCGCAGACGCAAACGACGCTCTGCTGAAGGCGCCAGTCCGAGGATAGTGCCAATCAGTACGCCCAGCGCCATTCCGTGACTCACCAGCAGCGGACGGCTGCCTTCCGGCAGTTCCAGACAGCCATTGAGCGCCGCATGCATGCGAGCCGACATTTCCGCCATCGACTCGCCCTGCGGAATGCGCCCATCAACCGTCCCGTCCACCAGCGCCCGACGCCAGCCTTCCTCTTCGTCGCTCAGTGAAGCTAACGGCCGCTGTTCCAGTACGCCCATGTTGAGTTCGCGCAGTCGCGGATCCTCACGAACGTCACATCCGCAGGCGTCAGCAATGATCTCAGCCGTTCGGCGGGTACGCCCTAAATCGCTGGCGATAATATGCGTAATACCCAGCTCTCTGGCGCGCTCAGCTACCTGTCGCGCCTGGTGTTCGCCATTCGCGGTAAGCGGGCTGTCTGACTGCCCTTGCAGGCGCCGTTCAGTGTTCCACAGCGTTTCTCCGTGGCGAACAAGATAAACCTGTAACATGCTTTTTTCCGTTATACTGCAATAAATTTACGTAATAAGTTGAAACCATTATGTACCATATCATCGCCGCTACCACTAATCCTGCCAAAATTCAGGCTATTTCTCAGGGATTCGGCGATTTATTTAAGCAGAGATCCTGCCATACAGAAGGGGTGCAGGTCGACAGCGGCGTGGCCTCACAACCTACGACTAATCTGGAAACGCTCACCGGTGCGCGTCAGCGCGTCGCCCATGCGCGTGCACTGCGTCCGGAGGCCGATTTTTGGGTGGCGATCGAGGCGGGTACCGAAGGGGATAGCGCCTTTGCATGGGTCGTGGTGGAGAACCACACCCAGCGCGGCGAATCACGTTCCGCCAGCTTTATGCTGCCGGAGGTGGTGGTGCAAAGCATTGCCGCAGGCAAAGAGCTGGGTGAAGAGATGGCGCGCCTGACGGGAATCGATAACATTAAACAAAAAGGCGGGGCGATCGGCGCGTTTACCGGTGGCATCCTTAGCCGCAGCAGCGTCTATTATCAGGCGGTGATCCTGGCGCTCTGCCCTTTTCACAACCCGATTTATCAGGCTGATTCTGACCCACGCTGAAGCAGCCGCTCTCCCAGCCAGCTTGTCAGCGCCTGCGGCGCGCTTTTCAGGCTGTTAGAGCCGCGGGTAATGGTAGCAATTCCCACCCCCAGCTCATTTTTCAATTCACGCTGGCTCATTTGCGCACGCATCAGTTCCTGAACGATACGCAGCCGCGTCCCCAGTGCTTCACGCTCATCAGGCGTCAACATCAGCTGCAGCAAAGGCAGATGCAGGCCGTCTTCATAGGCCTGCTGCAACAGCTCCACAAAGTGAAGCCAGTCTTCATGTTGTCGTTCATCGGTGACGGGAAAAGTCGGATGCTGAGACATATATACGCTGCCATACTCGTTAACTAGTACGGCAGCATATCACAGTTTTACGCTTCAGTAATGACGTTGCCACTCTTCGGCGGAAAACAGCGTATCCGATTGTTTCATGAAGTGCCGGTAATAGGCGTCATAGGCCAGCACATTTTTCACGTAAAGCCGGGTTTCCGAAAAGGGAATAGTTTCGATAAAAGCGACCGGATCGAGGCGTCCGGAACTGGCATTCAGCCAGCTGCGAACCCTTCCCGGCCCTGCATTATAAGCGGCCGAAGAGAAGATGCGGTTATTACCAAACTGCCGGTAAACATAATCCAGGTACTGGGTTCCCAGTTCGATATTGGTTTGCGGGTCAAACAGCTGGCTGCTGTTAACATAGTCCGAAACGCTGAACATCTTCGCAGTATGCGCAGCCGTTGCCGGCATCAGCTGCATCAGCCCGGAAGCGCCCACCGGCGAGCGCGCCTTCGGATTCCAGGCGCTTTCCTGGCGGGCAATCGCCATGGCGTAGCTTTCCGGAATCGCTTTATCGCGGGTATAACGGGTGAATTCATCGCGCCACGCCAGCGGGAAGCGCTCGGTCAGATTATTCCACAGCTTGCCGGTTATCGTCGCCTGCACGCTGAGATCCCACCAGCCGTGCTTCAGCGCATAGCTTGCCAGCTGCTGCTGTTGCGATGAAGGTTTACTGGCGACCAGCGAACTCCACTCGCTGCGCGCCAGGTTATCCATCCCCCAGTACATCAACTCGCGTACCCGTGCCAGCACCGCGCCCTGACTGACGTCATCTCTTGCCGCCGGTGCCTGGTCAATGCGCAGCGGATAAGTCACGCCCAGTCGCTGCGCCGCCACCATCGGATAGAACCCCCGCCCCTGCATCAGCTTGCGCAGCATCGCATCCGCTTCGTCCTTACGTCCCTGAGACAGCAGCAAATCAGCCTGCCAGTACTGCCATTCATCCTTCTCTTTTGCTTCGATCGGCAGACGCGCCAGCCAGGTGTTCAGGCCACGGCGATCGTTAGCAGCCAGCGCCATACGTATCCGCCGCTCGATCAAAGACACCGACTCGCTGTCCATGACCACGCCGTCGCGCCAGCGCGCCTGCTCGGAAGTTACATCAGCCCCCATCAGACGCCAGGCGACCGCCTCTTTCAAATCCTGGGTTTCTTCGTTGCTCATTTTTTGCAACCGCGCCAGCGTTGGGATCATTGAGCGGGCATATTCCGGGTTCTGGCGCGCCATGCGGGCAAAGGCGAAGCTGGTCATCTGGCGGGTAAAATCGGTGGGGCCTGCCGTAGCGGCAAAGTTTTCTACTGAATCCGGATCGTTTTGTAAGGCGATGATCGCATCGGCGATGGTTTTGTAGTCGTCCGGCAGCTGCTTGGCAAGGTAGTTAACCAGACTGCCGTTACCGGCTTTCATCGCCAGGCGAATGCGCTCCAGCGTAGCATCGGCGGTCTGCTGTCCGGCAGCGTGCCAGACGTTAAATAAATTATCACAGGCGCCAGGCAGCGCAGTCCCCCGCAGCCAGATATCTTTTGCCCCGCGCCAGGCGACCTGCTGCTGGCCGGTGGCCCATTTGGCATAGTACCAGTTACAGCGCGCAGCAACCGGCTTTGGCTCTTCCGGGCTGAAGCTCAGCAGGCCCTGCCAGTCCTGACGCCTTGCTAATTCGTTAACAAAGCGTGAGTCGAGGGTACGCACCGGGGGTAACGTCGGGTAGCGCTGAATAAACTGACGCACGGCGAGACTGGTCTCATTTTGCAGATTCTGCGCCAGCAATCGGTATTCAAAATAAGGATAGAGCGGATAGTCGCGCAAGCCCGGCATCAGCTGCTGAACCCGGTCCATCTGGTTGCTATCCCAGGCTTGTTTGATCTGCTGATAGCGGTCGCGCTGCGCCTCAAGCGAATCTGCCCGGGCGGTTCCAACCACCAGCGCCATACAGGCGCCCGTCACCCACCACTGCCATTTGTCTACCATGACCTTCCTCTTCTGCTGCGCCGGAATAAAGTTAACGTTTAAGGTTATCGGGTCTCATGCTAACCAGGCGGCGCCCCGGTTGCCATGACGATGATGAAAATTTGTCTGCTACCGTTGACCTCTCGCTGTAGCCGGGGGTTCACTGGCGGTCTGTAAAGACGTGTGAGAAAGCATGCCAGTCCGTATCGTCAAATAGCAGCGGTTTGCGGCCAGCGGCGTTAGCTGTATAGTGGCCTGACGCCCTGACAACACGGGAACTGGACGACGCTATCATGGAAAACCGGCGCGATGAACGCATCAGCAAGCTGACCCATGCGCTTAAGCGCACTGATAAAATACATCTTAAAGAGGCAGCCCGCCTGCTTGGCGTATCAGAAATGACCATACGCCGCGATATGAGCGAAGAAAGCGCCGGCGTGGTGCTGCTTGGCGGCTATGTTGTTAGCAATCTGCGCCATCATCAGCACCACTATTTCGTTTCCGATCAGCAATCACAGAACGTCGCGCGCAAACGTCGGCTGGCAGAGGTTGCCGCAGGTTTAATCCAGGCAGATGACATTCTATTTTTCGACTGCGGCACCACCATGCCCTGGATTATTGACGCCATTCCGGACGAGCTGCCATTTACCGCCATCTGCTGCGCCATGAATACCTTTATCGCCCTGAAGGAAAAGCCCGCCTGCCGGGTATTGCTCAGCGGTGGCGAATTCTCCGCCGATAACGCTATTTTTATGCCGCTTGGCCCGGTCAGCCTGCTGGAAACGCTTTGCCCTGATAAAGCCTTTATTTCCGCTGCGGGCATTGATGTAAGCCAGGGGGTAACCTGCTATAACCTGAATGAACTTCCCATAAAGCACCAGGCGTTGCAGCGGGCCGGTACGTCGATTCTGGTTGCCGACAGCACCAAATACAATAAGGTACTGCCGGCCAGGATCGGCGATTTGTCGCTGTTCGATATGCTGATTAGCGATCTTCCTCCGTCTCCGTCGACGGAGTTAAGCCGCCAGCTGGCCGAACACCAGGTGCAGCTGGCGGTTGCCGACGACTGAACGTTAGTGCTTACACCCAGCGATTTTGCAACGCTTCACCATCGCGCAGGCGCCGGATATTGTCGCATACGCCGCTTACATTGCCGGCCAGCGAAATATCCGTTACGCCGGCGATATGCGGGGTGGCGATAATATTGTACTGAAACAGCGCATCATCAGGCGCAACCGGCTCCTGCCAGAAAACATCCAGTCCGGCGCCAGCCAGATGCCCCACTTCCAGCGCAGCCAGAAAAGGCGCTTTATCAATCAGGCCGCCACGGCCAAGATTGATCAGAAAGCTGCCGGATTTCATCCACGCCAAAGCCGTTTCATCAATAATATGGTGGGTTTCCGGATTATCCGGCAGGCTGAGAATGACAAAATCCGATGCGGACAAAAGCTCGGGTAGCTGATCCATGGTTCCCAGCCACGCCAGGCCATGGTCGCGGGCAAACTGCTGGTCGGCGCTACGCTTAACGCCTATCAGATGCATATCAAAACCCGTCAGGCGTCTGGCGAGCGCTTTACCGATACCGCCCAGCCCCACCAGCCCGACGGTTTTTCCTTTCAGCGCCATCCCTACCGGTACGCCAAGCTGTTGGCCGGCAATCACTGCCGGTATTTCATTGCTGCGGCGCGCCAGACCCAGCATCAGCCAAACCCCCAGCTCCGCCACCGAATCGGCGTTACCGGAGCTGGCGGAGGGAACGTTAGCCACCGCGATGCCAAGCCGCCCGGCCGCGTCCAGATCGACACGTTCCAGCCCGGCCCCGGCCTGCTGAATAAGCTGCAGCCGATCGGCCGTTTTCAGCAGCGTCTCCGTCACATCGGCCATGCCAGGGATCAGCACATCAAACCCCGCCAGACTGGTTGCTGCATGGCCGGCAGAAGCAATGAATTCCACATCCGGTAACATCTGACGGAATTGCTGAATCATTCCGCCCCAGGCGTTTTCTTCAGCACCAATCAATACTTTCATGGATATCTCCCTGGTTTATAAGGCGAAAATCAGCATAGCCGCATAAGCGACCAAAAATCAAACAGAGTTCGTCATCCGCTCAGATCGCGCAAGTCGTCTGGCACATCGCTGTGATTAAGTGGCGAAAACGGCTAAACTTCGGATTCAGTGTGGGCATGCTTCGCCCAACCCACCACATTATCAAGAGGCTTGTAGCAACGTGGCTCAATTTGTCTATAGCATGCATCGCGTCGGTAAGGTCGTCCCGCCGAAGCGTCATATTCTGAAAAATATCTCGCTGAGCTTTTTCCCGGGCGCCAAAATCGGCGTACTGGGCCTGAACGGCGCCGGTAAATCCACCCTGCTGCGCATTATGGCAGGCATTGATAAAGATATCGAAGGTGAGGCTCGCCCACAGCCCGGTATCCGGATCGGCTATCTGCCACAGGAGCCGAAGCTCAATCCGGCGCATACCGTGCGCGAATCGGTTGAGGAGGCGGTAGCCGAGGTCGTCAACGCTCTCAAGCGCCTGGATGAAGTCTATGCGCTGTATGCCGACCCTGATGCCGATTTCGACAAGCTGGCCGCCGAGCAGGGTAAGCTGGAAGAAATTATTCATGCCCATGACGGCCATAACCTCAATAACCAGCTGGAGCGCGCGGCCGATGCGCTGCGCCTGCCGGACTGGGATGCCAACATTGAAAACCTCTCCGGAGGGGAGCGCCGTCGCGTCGCTATCTGCCGCCTGCTGCTGGAAAAGCCGGACATGCTGCTGCTCGACGAACCAACTAACCACCTGGATGCTGAATCGGTTGGCTGGCTCGAACGCTTCCTGCACGATTTCGAAGGTACCGTCGTGGCCATCACCCATGACCGTTACTTCCTTGATAACGTTGCCGGCTGGATCCTCGAACTTGACCGTGGCGAGGGCATTCCCTGGGAAGGCAATTACTCTTCGTGGCTGGAGCAAAAAGACCAGCGTCTGGCGCAGGAGGCTTCATCTGAAGCTGCACGCCGCAAATCAATTGAGAAAGAGCTGGAGTGGGTACGTCAGGGAGCCAAAGGTCGCCAGTCGAAGGGCAAAGCGCGTCTGGCCCGCTTCGAGGAGCTTAACAGCACCGATTATCAGAAGCGCAACGAAACCAACGAACTGTTTATTCCCCCCGGCCCGCGCCTGGGAGACAAAGTGGTTGAGGTTCAGGAACTGAGCAAGTCCTATGGCGATCGGATGCTGATCGATAACCTTAGCTTCTCGCTGCCGAAAGGCGCTATCGTCGGTATTATCGGTCCGAACGGCGCCGGTAAATCCACCCTTTTCCGCATGTTGTCTGGTCAGGAACAGCCTGATTCCGGTTCAATTGAGCTGGGCGATACCGTGAAGCTGGCGTCGGTAGACCAGTTCCGCGACGCGATGGACGATAAGAAAACCGTCTGGGAAGAGGTTTCAGGCGGTCAGGACATTATGCGCATCGGCAACTTTGAAATGCCCAGCCGCGCCTATGTCGGCCGCTTTAACTTTAAAGGCACCGATCAGGGCAAGCGCGTCGGCGAACTGTCCGGCGGTGAACGCGGCCGTCTGCATCTGGCCAAGCTGCTGCAAGTTGGCGGCAACCTGCTGCTGCTCGATGAACCGACCAACGATCTCGACGTGGAAACGCTGCGCGCGCTGGAAACGGCGCTGCTGGAATTTCCGGGCTGCGCCATGGTTATTTCCCATGACCGCTGGTTCCTTGACCGCATCGCCACCCATATCATCGACTATCAGGATGAGGGCAAGGTGGAGTTCTTCGAAGGTAACTTTACCGAATATGAAGAGTATAAAAAGCGTACCCTGGGCGCCGAAGCGCTGCAGCCAAAACGCATGAAGTACAAACGTATGACCAAGTAACAATAAAACGGCGGGATTTTCCCGCCGTTTTACTCTGCACCTCGTGAACCTTTACTGCCCTGTCGATTCACCCAGCATCTCCCGCACCAGCTCAATACAGCGCATAAAGCGCCGATCGTAGTCATCTTCGGTAACGTGCCTGTAGGCGATATGGTTTTCTTCCAGAAGCCTGACCAGCAGCGCCTGAAACTCTTTGCGGTCGACCGAACTCCCCAGGCTGCGTAAGCCGTCAGCAACCCAGGGCACGTTGTTTTCCACCAGAATCACTAAGTCAAAACGATACTCATCAATCAGTGCCTGCACAAAGGGGTGCTCGCGCCCTTCGTACTTCTTGCAGAACGCCTGAGTTGTCACGAAATCGGTATCGACAAAGGCCACCCTGTTGGCATATTTAACCGCAAAATCAATATATTGAGCCTGACCCAATGCAATCTTGTCATAATCTGAGTACTGCAAGGCCATCTCATCGCCACCGAGATGGGAAAACACGTAGTCGCGGCCGTACTCCCAAGCGCTGGTGGTATTAAAGATATTCGCCAGCTTGTTTACCAGCGTCGACTTGCCGCTCGATTCACCGCCCAGAATAGCAACGGTACGCACAAAGAACGGCTTCACCTCGGTGGGAATGTATTCCCAATAGCGGAAGGGACTGTGGCGGATCTGGGCGCCGCTGATATTCATAAAAGAACGCTGCGGGTCGATGACCACGGCGTCGATTCCCAGCCAGCGGCGAAACTGCGGCGCATCGCCCTCTTCGCTGGTATATACCCGATCAACGCTAATGCCTTTAACGGTCATAAAAGCGCTGATGCCTTCGCTCCAGACGTCCCAGCCGTGAGGATAAGGCTCCATCCCCTGCTCATTAAAGGAATGAATATGGATGTTTTTCTGATACTTAAAGGTCTGCAGCAGCCAGCGCAGGCGGTCGCTTATCGTCGGCTGCTGCGACATGGCGCTATTTTCGAACAGCTGTAAGTCGCGCGGCTCATCGTAGCCCATGATGATATGCAGCTCGTCAACCTGGCTGGCTGCACGCTGGATCAGGTAGATATGGCCGGTATGGAGCGGATAAAACTTACCAAACACTACGCCGACCGTTTTTTCGCGACGTGGAAACTCCAGGCCAAGAAAGCGGTGCAGCGCCTCCAGCTTTTGCGCGCTGGGACTTTTAATTTTCGCATTCAGCAGCTGGCTAAGATAGCCTTTGGTCATCCCGCTGGCTTCCGCTACCTGTTGCAGCGTATGGCCCTGCTGACGGATAGCCGTTTTCAGATAGTCAAACGATGACAAGTCGCGCCTCCTGCAAAATAAATGCCTTGCTGCTCAGTATGGCAGCACACCCCGAAACTTAGAAATCGTCAAGGATCGCCAGCGCATCCGTAAGCTTTTTAACCCCAAAAATCTGCATATTTTCCGGCGTTTTTTTCGGCACGTTAGCATGGGGAACGATCGCCCGGCGGAAACCGTGCTTTGCCGCTTCGGAAATGCGCTCCTGGCCGCTAGGCACCGGACGTATCTCTCCGGCCAGCCCCACCTCGCCGAACACCACCAGATCATGGGGCAGCGGGCGGTCGCGCAGGCTGGAGACCATTGACAGCAACAGCGCCAAATCGGCGCTGGTTTCACTCACCTTAACGCCGCCGACCACATTGACGAACACGTCCTGATCGGCCATTTGCAGACCGCCATGCCGGTGCAACACCGCCAGCAAAATAGCCAGCCGATTCTGCTCCAGCCCAACCGCAACCCGGCGCGGATTCGACATCATAGAATGATCCACTAGCGCCTGAATCTCCACCAGCAGCGGTCGGGTACCTTCCCAGACCACCATCACCGAACTCCCGGAGGTGACTTCGTCGCTGCGGCTAAGAAAAATGGCCGAGGGGTTACTCACCTCGCGCAGGCCCTGTTCGGTCATAGCGAATACGCCGAGTTCGTTTACCGCGCCAAAGCGGTTTTTGTGACTGCGCAGGGTCCGGAAACGTGAATCAGCGTCACCATCCAGCAGCACGGAGCAGTCGATGCAGTGCTCAAGCACTTTCGGCCCCGCCAGCGAACCGTCTTTGGTGACGTGTCCCACCATAACGATCGCCACGCCGCGGGTTTTGGCAAAGCGGGTCAGCCAGGCGGCGGTTTCACGCACCTGGGCTACGCTGCCCGGCGACGACTGAATGTCCGCCATGTGCATAACCTGGATCGAGTCAATCACCATCAGCCTGGGCTGTTCCTGCTCGGCGATCAGGCAGATCTGCTCGATGCTGGTTTCCGACAGCATATGCAGATTTTCCGTCGGCAGTCCCAGCCGGTGAGCGCGCATCGCAACCTGCTGCAGCGACTCTTCGCCGGTGACGTACAGGGTTTTCATTTGCGCGGCCAGCTTGCACAGCGTTTGCAGCAGCAGGGTACTTTTACCTGCACCGGGACTGCCGCCAATCAGGATGGCGCTGCCCGGCACCACACCGCCGCCCAGCACCCGATCAAATTCTTTAAAGCCGGTGGAAAAACGCGGCAGCTCTTCAAGGCTTATCTCAGAGAGTTTCTGCACGCGGCTGGTTCCGGCGCTGCCAGCATAGCCGCTCAGCCGATCGTTACGGCTGGCGGCCGGTGAAGCAGCCAGCCGTACTTCCGTAATGGTATTCCATGCCTGGCAGGCGCTACATTGCCCCTGCCAGCGTGGGTAATCTGCGCCGCATTCGTTACAAACAAACGCGCGTTTCGCCCCTTTCGCCAACGTAACCTCAGCTATTTTTCATCGGTGCTTAGCGTACAGCTCAGCATACACCAGACGCCCATCAGGTCTGCATGACGGATCGAAACCTCCGCCTTTTCATTTACTTTAGGCTTGGCGTGATAAGCAATCCCCAACGCCGCCTCCTTCATCATCAGCAGATCGTTAGCGCCGTCACCGATGGCGACAGTCTGCTCAGGCGGCACTTCAAACTGAGTAGCCAGCTTCAGCAGCGTCTCCGCTTTGTAGCGGGCATCAACGATTTCACCGGCGACCCTACCGGTCAGCTTACCATCTTTTATTTCCAGCTGATTAGCCACCGCCGCCGACAAATGCAGCCTGTCACGCAAATAATCGGCAAACCAGGTAAAGCCGCCGGAGGCAATCGCCACGTGCCAGCCATGATCGTGCAAGAACGCGACCAGCTCGGTTAAACCCGGCATCAACGGCAGCGTTTCGCGTACCTGCCGTAAAATATCGGCATCGGCGCCGGCCAGCGTCGCCACGCGCTCGCGCAGGCTGGCGGCAAAATCCAGCTCGCCGCGCATCGCGCGCTCGGTGACCTCAGCCACCTGTTCGCCGCAGCCGGCCAGGCGGGCGATTTCATCAATACATTCGATCTCGATCGCCGTTGAATCCATATCCATGACCAGCAGGCCGGGATTACGCAGCGTGGGGATTTTCCCCAGCGGCGTCACATCGAGCCTTTCCGCGTGAGCCAGCATGGTCGCGGCGGGCGTCAGGGTGCCAGCCAGGCGAATGACTTTATAATCCCCGATGCTCCAGGCGCTGACGATGACCATCGCGCTGCCCAGCTTGTGCTGAAATGCCGCCAGAGTCGCCTTATCCAGTTCTCGTCCGTATAGCAGCCAGCCCGAACGCCCGGCATGATAATCCAGCGGCATAACTTCATCGCCGCTCAGCGACAAAGGCAATCCAGGCCAGAGAGAGATATCGGCAGGCAGGTCGCGCCAGGTAAGACGATTCGGCATTACAGCTCCTGTAACAAAGAGGATATTTTAACCACGCAAGAGGCTACCCTGTCAGCGCCGCTTCTGGCAACATAAAGCGTCGAAAAGACAGTACAAAAAATGAAGGTCCGTCATGGCTAAAGCCAAACTAAAATTCCGCCTGCACCGTACGGTTATCGTACTGATCTGCCTCGCGCTGCTGGTGGCGCTGATGCAGGGGGCGTCGTGGTTCAGCCTTGGGCATCAGCGCGCTCAGTCGCAGCAGAGCGAGGAGCTGGCGCACACCCTGACCCGCCAGGTCGCCTGGAGTCTGACGCCCTTGATGGACAGCCCGGAGGATAACCAGGCGAAAATCGCGGAAATCCTCAGCGTATTAACCGATAATAGCCGCATTCTTGACGCCTCGGTGTATGACAGCGAGGGCAGCCTGGTGGCGCACAGCGGCCAGAGCATCAGCGTACGCGATCGGCTATCGCTGGACGGTAAACGCGCAGGCAGCTATTTCAATCATCAGATCGTTCAGCCGCTGGACAGCAAAGACGGACCGCGCGGCTTTTTGCGCCTGACCCTGGATACCCACGTACTGGCAACCGAATCACGCCAGGTGGACAACACCACCAATGTTCTGCGCTTAATGATGCTACTGGCGCTGGCACTCGGCATTATTCTCACCCGTTCGCTATTGCGTGACCGCCGCACCCGCTGGCAGCAGTCGCCTTTCCTGCTGACCGCCAGTACGCCCGTTGCCGAAGATGAGGTTGATGAAGAAAATTCACCATCAGACGACTCCGCCGCTAAAGATGAAAAAACATCAGGTTAGCTGCGTGCGGATTTGCGTGACTACCTTTAGCGCTTTCGTCACTATGCGGTAAACCTTTAATAATAAATAACACCGCATTTAACGCCGGAGTCTTTTTCATGTCCCAGGAAAACGCACGTATTCCCACCACCCATGTTGGCAGCCTGGCTCGCCCAACCAAATTGCTCGACCTGATGAAGGCCAATATTGAGGGCGCCGATAACCAGGCGCAGCTGGAAACCTGCATCGCCGAAGCGGTTGAGGAGTCAGTCGCACAGCAGGTGGCCGATGGTATCGATATCGTTACCGACGGCGAAATGTCAAAAGTGGGCTTTTTTGCCTACGTACGCGACCGCATGACCGGCTTTTCCCCGCGGCCAGGACAGAGGTACGCGGCGTTTGATGCCGAAGTTGAAGCTTTTCCGGAATATTATCAGCACTATTTTGGCGAAGCGATGCTGGGCGGCAATCTGGTGCCTTTCGTTCCGGTAGCCTGCACCGGACCGATTAGCTATTACGGCACCGATCAACTGCAGCGCGATCTTAATAATCTGCGCCAGGCGCTGAGCAAGGCGCAGGCTCAGAGCGCGTTCGTTCCCTCCGTGGCGCCGACCGGCGTCGGCACCAATGAATTTTACGCCAGCGAAGGCGACTATCTGCAGGCGGTTGCCGAAGCGCTGCGCGTTGAATATAAAGCCATTATTGACGCCGGATTCAGCCTGCAAATTGACGATCCTTTCCTGCCGGATCTGTTTGCCGATCGCCACTTAGACAGCAAGGCTATCCGCCACAAAGCCGCCGAATATGTCACTATCCTCAACCATGCGCTGCGCGGCCTGCCACAGGAAAAAATCCGCTACCATACCTGCTACAGCATTAACGAAGGTCCGCGCATTCATGACGTGCCGTTCGTTGAGTTTGTCAGCTATATGCTGGATATCAACGCCGCAGACTATTCATTTGAGGCCGGAAACGTCCGCCACGAGCATGAATATCACATCTGGGAGCAGCTGCAATTACCCGCAGGCAAACGTTTGATCCCCGGCGTTATTTGCCATGCCAGCAATACCGTTGAACACCCGGAGCTGATCGCCGAACGTCTGATCCGCTTTGCCGAACGCGTGGGCCGCGAAAATGTGCTGGCCGGTGCCGACTGCGGCTTCTCCTCGCAGGCAACCTATCGCCCGGAAGTTCATCCGACGGTGGTACGCGAAAAGTTCCGCGCCATGCGCGCCGGCGCCGATCTCGCCAGTAACAAGCTCTGGGGTCGCTAAAAGGGCGCTCTTTGTCAGCACGCAGCGCAAGCCCGCGTATCAGCGATGAAACCGCGAATGCAAGGCGCCAGTTATGGCAGGCCCGAACCTGCGTGAACGCAGCCTAAGCAGCAGTGAAGGAATAACGGCGAAAAACCAGCCTTAGTTAGCGCCAGCCTCAGAACGGAAGCGGGGCTGGCAGATGCCAGCCCCGAAGGGTATCAGGCTTCATCGCCCAACAGCACTGACTCCAGCGCAATTTTCACCATATCGTTGAACGTCGTCTGACGCTCAGCAGCCGAAGTCTGCTCGTGAGTACGGATATGGTCGGAGACAGTGCAAATAGCCAGCGCTTTCGCGCCGAACTCCGCCGCCACGCCGTAGATCCCGGCGGCTTCCATTTCAACGCCGAGAATGCCGTATTTTTCCATCACGTCGAACATTTCCGGGTCCGGGCTATAGAACAGGTCGGCGGAAAACAGGTTGCCGACCTTCGCCTCAACGCCCAGGTTTTTCGCCGCGTCAACCGCGCAGCGCACCATGTCAAAATCGGCAATGGCGGCAAAATCATGGTCTTTAAAACGCATACGGTTCACTTTGGAATCGGTGCTGGCACCCATACCGATTACCACATCGCGCAGTTTGATATCAGCGCGCACTGCGCCGCAGGAACCAATGCGGATGATTTTTTTCACGCCAAAATCGGTGATCAGCTCTTTGGTATAAATCGAGCAGGAAGGGATCCCCATTCCGTGGCCCATAACTGAAACAGCCCGACCTTTGTAGCTGCCGGTATAGCCCAGCATGCCACGTACATTGTTCACTTCACGCGGATTTTCCAGGAAAGTTTCCGCGATATGCTTGGCGCGCAGCGGATCCCCCGGCATTAAAACTACGTCGGCAAAATCGCCCATTTCAGCGTTAATATGTGGAGTTGCCATTTTTATTCCTTATTGCACTCGCCGGGTAGCCGCCCGGCGCGATAAATATCAAATTACAGAATAGATTTACCGTATTCCATATCAGATAAACCGAAGTACTTCGCCACCGTCTGGCCGATATCAGCAAAGGTATCACGGTAGCCGCGCGAACCCGGCTTAACCTCATGACCATAGATCAGTACCGGGATATGCTCGCGGGTATGATCGGTTCCCTGCCAGGTGGGATCGCAGCCGTGATCGGCGGTGAGGATCATAATATCGCCCGGTTTCATCTGCGCCATCAGCTCCGGCAAACGACGATCGAACAGCTCCAGGCCAGCGGCGTAGCCGGCAACATCGCGACGATGTCCCCAGGCCGAGTCGAAGTCAACGAAGTTAGTAAATACGATGCTGTTATCCGGCGCGATTTTCATCTCTTTAACCGTGGCATCAAACAGCGCATCAAGGCCGGTTGCCTTCACTTTCTTGCTGATGCCAACCTGCGCATAGATATCTGCGATTTTACCCACAGACACTACTTCTCCGCCCTGCTCGTCCACCAGCTTTTTCAGTATGGTCGGCGCCGGCGGCTCAACGGCCAGATCGTGACGGTTGCCGGTACGCTCAAACTCACCGGCTTTTTTACCGATAAACGGACGGGCGATGACGCGACCAATGTTATAACCGCCGTTAGTCAGCTCTTCACGGGCGATTTCGCACAGTTCATACAGGCGGTCGAGGCCAAAGGTCTCTTCATGACAGGCGATCTGGAAAACCGAATCGGCGGAGGTATAAAAAATCGGTTTCCCGGTTTTCATATGCTCTTCGCCGAGCTTATCGAGGATCACCGTTCCCGATGAATGGCAGTTGCCGAGGTAGCCCGGCAGATTGGCCTTTTTCACCAGGATATCCAGCAGCGCCTGCGGGAAGCTGTTTTCGGTGTCGCTGAAATACCCCCAGTCGAACAGAACGGGGACGCCGGCGATTTCCCAGTGGCCGGAAGGGGTATCCTTACCGGAAGAGAGCTCGCTGGCATAGGCGTAAGCGCCCGTAATTTCTGCGTTTTTATCTAATCCCGGCGGAAAGCGTCCGGTGGACTCTTCCGCAGCTTTGCCCAGCCCCAATGCCGTCAGATTTGGCAGATGGAGCGGCCCCTTGCGGCCTTTATCAGCTTCGCCTTTAAAGCAGGCTTCAGCAATATGCCCCAGGGTGTCAGACCCGGCGTCGCCGAATTTATCGGCATCTTTACTGGCACCAATTCCAAAGGAATCAAGCACCATAATAAACGCACGTTTCATACAAGCCTCCTGCGTGTATACGCGACAGGTAAAATTAAGCGATCAGATCAGTATGCCGTTTCTCAAACAATTCTGCGATAGATAAGTGGCGTTTTATCTGCGGGTTTGTCGCCAAGTGTGATCGCGCTCCGGACCGCCGCGGCGGCCTCCAGCCAGCGATCTTCACTGGCAGCATGAATAATGGCCAGCGGGCGTGTCGTATCGACCCGATCGCCGATTTGCACTACGTCGCTCAAGCCCACGCTGTAATCAATGGTATCGCTGGCGCGACGACGGCCGCCGCCCAGTGTGACCACCGCCATTCCCAGCGCACGGGTATCCATTGCGCTTACGTAGCCAGACTGCTGAGCGTAGACGGCTTTACTCATTACCGGCGCGGGCAGGTAGTCGTCCATCTTCTCCATAAAGTCATGCGGGCCGTTTTGCGCGGCGACCATCCGCCCAAAGGTTTCCGCTGCGCTGCCGTTATCCAGCACGCGCTGTAGCTGACGGCGAGCGTCGTCTTCATCCTGCGCCAGACCGCCAGAAATTAGCATTTCCGCGCACAGCGCCAGCGTCACTTCCAGCAGGCGCGGCTGGCGACGCGCGCCGGTCAGGAAGTCAACCGCCTCGCGAACCTCCAGCGCATTACCGGCGCTGGAAGCCAGAACCTGATTCATATCGGTTAGCAATGCGGTGGTGCGGCAGCCTGCGCCGTTAGCGACGCCGACGATGGCCTGCGCCAGCTGCAGCGAAAGCTCAAAGGTCGGCATAAAAGCGCCAGAGCCGACCTTAACGTCCATCACCAGCGCATCAAGCCCCTCAGCCAACTTTTTGGCAAGGATGGAAGCAGTAATCAGCGGTATCGAATCAACAGTCGCCGTAATGTCGCGCGTGGCATAAAAACGTTTATCTGCCGGCGCCAGCGCGCTGGTCTGGCCGATAATCGCAACGCCGGTGTGTTTGATAATCTGGCGGAAACGACTCTCA
The DNA here is from genome assembly GCF_002006995.1 of Izhakiella australiensis. Taxonomy (GTDB): domain Bacteria; phylum Pseudomonadota; class Gammaproteobacteria; order Enterobacterales; family Enterobacteriaceae; genus Izhakiella; species Izhakiella australiensis. Next base: position 225,544 of record NZ_MRUL01000006.1, read on the forward strand.
TCGGGGAAGATATCAAAACCGGGAATCGACTCAAGCTTATCCAGGGTGCCGCCCGTATGTCCCAGCCCGCGCCCCGAAATCATCGGCACGTAGCCGCCGCATGCCGCCACCATCGGTCCAAGCATCAGTGAAGTGACATCGCCGACGCCGCCGGTGGAGTGCTTATCAACCACCGGACCATTCAGCGCCAGCGATTGCCAGTTAAGCACCGAACCTGAATCGCGCATCGCCATCGTCAGCGCCACGCGTTCCGGCAGCGACATATCATGAAAAAAGATCGTCATCGCCAGTGCGGCGATTTGCCCTTCGGAGATGGTATTGTCACGGATTCCGTTGATGAAAAAGCGAATTTCGTCCTCATTCAGCGCGTTGCCGTCGCGTTTTTTACGAATAATTTCCTGTGGAAGAAGCATGAGCGCCTCCGGTGATAGCATGCGGGGAAAATGCGCCCGCTCTGCGGGCGCAAAATATTAATACTGGCTGTCGCTGGCTGCGCTTTTGTAACCGGCAGCGTTGAGCAAACTGGTCAGCAGGCTGGAGGCGCCAAAGCGAAAATGACGCGCATCAGCCCAGTCAGCCCCAAGGATGTCATCGGCTAACTGCAGATAAATCGCCGCATCTTCAGCGCTGCGCACGCCGCCCGCAGGTTTAAAGCCGACCCGGCCTGCCACGCCTTTATCTTTGATAACGCGCATCATGATTTCGGCATATTGCGGCGTGGCATTGATCGCCACCTTGCCGGTCGAGGTTTTAATAAAATCAGCCCCGGCTTCAATGGCAATTTCTGAGGCTTCGCGGATCAGGGCTTCTTGCTTCAGCTCGCCGGTTTCAATAATGACTTTTAACAGCACGCCGGCCTCATCACAGACGGTTTTGCAGGACTTAACCAGCTCAAAACCGATATCGCGATTACCGGCCATCAGCGCGCGATAGGGAAACACCACGTCAACCTCGTCGGCGCCGTAAGCGATAGCGGCCCGGGTTTCCGCCAGCGCGATTTGCACATCATCGTTGCCATGGGGAAAATTGGTCACCGTGGCAATACGCACGTCCGGTGTTCCCTGTTCACGCAGCATTTTGCGCGCAATAGGAATAAAACGCGGGTAGATGCATATTGCCGCCGTGTTGCCCGCCGGCGACTTTGCCTGCTTACAGAGGGCGATTACTTTTTCATCGGTATCGTCATCATTCAGGGTAGTTAAATCCATTAGCTTCAACGCCCGGATGGCAGTTGCGGTGATATCGGTCATCTCAGTACTCCGGTTAACAGAACGGAACCATAATCGTTAAATTCAATGTTATTATTATAACATCATCATTGGGATGATTGTATGATCCTGGTTGGCTTATTAAGATGAAAAACAGCAAACACCGCAACAATAAAGCGACTCAAGTCACAAATCAAGCTCAGCAGGTGCCAGAACCTTACCGCCCATGGCGATGTTATAATATTAACATTCAAAGTAAGGAATTCATTTCAGCATGAGGCGGGTGGCGATTTCTCAGGACGGCATCAGGCTTCAGATTGCAAAAAGCGCGCGGGTATTGGCGCGGATGGTATCGGCAATCACCTGTGGCGACTCGCTGCGTAGTTCACAGAGTACGCGCCAGACTTCAGCGAGGCGCTCAGGCCGGTTAGGCTGCCCCTGATAGCCCTGTAGCGGCATATCCGGCGCGTCGGTTTCCAGCAGCAGCGCCGAAAGCGGCAGCCGGGCGATGGTCTGTCGGGTTTTGCTGGCGCGCGGCCAGGTAATGGTGCCGCCAACGCCAATTTTATAACCAAGCGCAACAAAAGCGTCGGCCTGTGCCAGGCTGCCGGCGAAGCCGTGAATCACGCCACAGCGCGCCGGCGCTATACGCCGCAAATGCTGGGCCAGCTTATCGTGCGCGCGGCGGGAATGCAGAATGACCGGTAAATCGTAGTCCCGCGCCAGCCGCAGCTGCGCATCCAGCAGTGCCAGCTGGCGTTCAAACTGCGGCTGTTCGATATATAAATCGAGCCCGATTTCGCCAATAGCGACCAGTTTGGCGGGACGCTGCTGCAAAATGTCCGCCAGCGCCGCCAGATCCTCTTCCTGATGATGACTGGCGATGAAAACAGGGTGCATCCCCAGGGCAGCATAAAGTGATGGCCACTGCTGCGCCAGCCTGAGCACGCCGCCAAAGCGCGCAGCGTCGGTTGCCGGCACAATGATTTTTTCTACCCCAACGGCGGCGGCTTTTTGCAAGCTCGCCGCTTCATTGCCGCTGAAGGGAGGAAAATCAAAATGGCAGTGGGTATCGACAAATGTCGCGCTCATGCCAACGAGTCCTCATCATAATCGGCGTCGTTTCCCGCCGCCGGGTCGGCAGGCAGGCTCTGCAAGCCGACGGTGTTAGCCACCGGCGCGGGCGGCGTCACCGTCTGCCGCCGTCCGGAGATATCGCCACCTTCCAGCCAGCGACCAATGGTCGAGAGAAAATAGCGCCCGCAGCGCCGCCCCAGATGATAGTCCTGATTAAGCGACGCTACGCGGCTGCCGAGCGCCATACTCAGCAACGGCTGCGGCGGATAGATTTCGATAATACGCAGCCCGTCCGGGGGGTTATCGATATATTGCTGAATCTCGCGATAGCTGGCCTCGTGAACCTGCAGCAGGTTTACCAACGGCTGTAAGGCGCTTTCGCTTAACCAGCGCTCCACGCGCTTTATCCATTGCGGAGTATAAACCACCTGCGAGGGAACGGTGCGGATAACCACAATTGTTTGCGCGCCCAGCCGCGCCGCTTCCCGTACCGGTATCGCATCGGTAATGCCGCCATCCAGATAGCTGACGCCCTCCAGCATCACGCCGGGACGATAAAAGCCGGGTATCGCGCTGGAAGCGCGGATGATATCCAGCCAGTTTTCCGGGGTCGGTTTAAAGTAAAAGGGGCGATAATCGTCGCTGCGGCAAGCACACATATAAAAACGTCTGCCGCTGTCAAAACGCGTACCGGCGATATTCATCGCCAGCGGCAGTTCGGCTTTGGTCGTATCTACCAGCCAGTCAAGGTCAATAAGATGACCACCGCGTACAAAACGCAGTGGATTAAAAAATTGTTTGCTGGTGGTATAGCGAGTAATCACCCGCCGGGCATAGCCTGGCTGGTCACAGACGAACGCTGAAAGATTTTGCGCGCCGGCAGAAGTGCCCAGATAGAGTTCGAATGGATCAAACCGCGCCCGCTGAAACTCATCCAGTACGCCTGCAGTGAAAATTCCGCGCTGCCCGCCACCTTCACAAACCAGCGCCAGTTTACCCGGGCGGAAAGGTTGCAGCATCAGCGGCTCGATGTTACCTAACGTGACGGGAATATGTTTACCCACATCCTTGGCTCCGTACAAAAAACAGCCGAAGGATAACAGAAAAGCGATGCGCTACGCTGTACCAAAAAAGCGCTTTGCCCAATACGAAAAGGCATCCCCTTGGGGATGCCTTTTTTAGGTCCGATCTGATAAGACCGGAGCGCTATCATGACCTGAGGAATCAGAACAACATTCCGATTTATAACCGTTTGCGGCCAGTAAACAGGCTGACAAGAAAAATAATAATCGCAACAACGAAAACTATTTTCGCTGCCATCGCTGCAGTCCCGGCCAGACCTCCGAAGCCAAGGGCGGCAGCAATAATAGCAATAATCAGAAAAATAATACCCCAACGTAACATAAGCCTCTCCTTAACCATGGTGATAATCGAATTGCTTTCTGTCCTTCATCAGCGCGAGATAGCCACTGATTATCTGTCTTCTGGATTTTCTTCAGGCCGACAGTACTGTATTGTCCGACCCCAATATCTTACTACTTAACAGTAAGATCGTTTTTTACGCTCTTGACGCCTTCAATGGCTTTGGCGATTCCTTCAGCGCGCTGAGACTGCGCCTGATTATCGACCGTACCGGAGAGCTGCACGACGGCGTTAGTCGTACTCACTTTTACTTTCCGTGACGGTACAATATCGTCAGCTAAAAGCTTAGCCTTTATTTCACTGGTCGTTGCGGCATCGCCCGCATAACTTTTTACCGTTTGTTTACCGCTGTCTTTAACGTGTAGTTTGTCGCTGACGGACTTAACACCCGCAACGTTCTTAGCCACTGCCACGGCTTTTTCAGCCTGCTCCTGCGCAGCGACAAAGCCATCCAGCGTCACCACCCCCTTATGGGTTTTCACCGAAATATCGGTACTTTTGATTTCACTGTCGTTAACTAAAGCCGCTTTAACTTTAGCTGTAATACCGCTGTCGTCCATGTAACCATCGACTTTTTTCATTGAACTGTCGATTTTCGCTCCGGCAGAGCTGGCGGTCGTTTTCGCTTTGCCCGTAAGCGTATCGTCTGCATATGCCGCACTACTTAGCAAAGCAGAGCCAACCATTATTGCCATCAGGTTTTTTGCAATTTTAATTTTATTCATCGCTCTCTTCCTTCTTACTTAATCCGCCCACAATGTGAGACTGCATGCCACAAACGGCGTGGCTGCCAAGGAACGCGAAGGCATTGATACCGAATTAATTTGCCTCCTGCGTTAATAAATATAGTGCTTTTGTGGAATATCACCTGCCTGAATGGCAGATTTGCGTATAAAAGCGGCAAAAAGCAGATTTTTTAGGAGGGTTCTGCAGAAATTGCTAAGAAAAAGCTGGCCCTGAACATCGGGCCAGCAGAAAAGAAACGCGCGCGTTCGGGCGCGCCGGCCATCAGTGCTCGCGGGTTTTACGGAAGCTGACCTCAGGAAAACGCTCCTGGGTTAAATTGAGGTTCACCATAGTCGGCGCAATGTAGGTAAGGTTATCGCCGCCATCCAGCGCCAGGTTTATTTCATTTTTGCGCTGAAACTCATCGAATTTCTTTGCATCACTGCCTTCAACCCAGCGCGCGGTGGAAACGTTGACCGACTCATAAATCGCCTCGACGTTATATTCGCTTTTCAGGCGAGCCACCACTACGTCAAACTGCAGCACCCCTACGGCGCCGACAATCAGGTCATTATTGGCAATCGGGCGGAATACCTGTACCGCCCCCTCTTCCGACAGCTGGACCAACCCCTTTAACAGCTGCTTTTGTTTCAGCGGATCGCGCAGACGAATACGTCGGAAAAGCTCCGGCGCAAAGTTTGGGATACCGGTGAATTTCATGCTTTCACCCTGGGTAAAAGTATCGCCAATCTGGATAGTGCCGTGATTGTGCAATCCGATGATATCGCCGGGATAAGCTTCTTCAACGTGTGCGCGATCGCCAGCCATAAACGTCAGCGCGTCGGCAATCATCACATCTTTGCCGGTACGCACCTGACGTAGCTTCATGCCCTTTTCATACTTACCGGAAACCACGCGCATAAAAGCAACCCGATCGCGATGCTTAGGGTCCATATTGGCCTGAATTTTAAACACAAAGCCGCTGAATTTTTCTTCGCAAGCCTCAACGCTGCGCGTATCGGAAACCCGCGGCATCGGCGCCGGTGCCCAGCTGACCAGGCCGTCGAGCATATGATCTACGCCAAAGTTACCAAGCGCGGTACCAAAGAACACCGGGCTCAGGGCGCCGGCCAGAAACGCCTCTTTTTCAAATTCGTTTGAGGCGCCCTTGACCAGCTCCAGCTCCTCACGCAGCTGCTTCGCCAGGTCTTCGCCTACTGCGCTATCCAGATCCGGGTTATTCAGCCCTTTAACGATACGGACTTCCTGAATCGTATGCCCCATACCGGACTGATAGAGATAGGTTTCATCGTTATAAAGGTGATAAACCCCTTTAAACAGTTTGCCGCAGCCAATCGGCCAGGTGATTGGCGCACAGGCGATTTTCAGCTCGCTTTCAACCTCATCCAGCAGCTCCATCGGATCGCGGATATCACGGTCGAGCTTGTTCATAAACGTCAGAATTGGCGTATCGCGCAGGCGCGTAACTTCCATCAGCTTGCGGGTGCGATCCTCTACCCCTTTCGCCGCATCAATCACCATCAGGCAGCAGTCGACGGCGGTCAGCGTCCGGTAAGTGTCTTCGGAGAAGTCTTCGTGCCCCGGGGTATCAAGCAGGTTTACCAGCGCGCCATGATAGGGAAATTGCATTACCGAGGTGGTAATCGAGATGCCGCGCTGTTTTTCCATTTCCATCCAGTCTGATTTAGCGTGCTGGCTGGAGCCGCGTCCCTTTACCGTTCCTGCGGTCTGAATTGCCTGTCCGAACAGCAGCACTTTTTCAGTAATGGTGGTTTTACCGGCATCGGGGTGGGAGATAATGGCAAAAGTGCGGCGACGCGCGACCTCTTGCATAAATGGCGCATTAGACATATCGGTTTGATTCACTCAATCAGGCCGCGCCGCCAGTTTAAAGCCGGCGCACAGCACGTTGTTAATAACAATGGCCGGCATTTTCGCCGATTGGCCGATGAGAAACAATCGTTGTGAGGAGATTGTCAGGATAAGGGTCAGTGCTGCCCCGACCAGACCAGCGCTATCCCGCTGACATCTTTCTGCTGCAGGGTAAACACCAGCTCCATACCATGATAGTGGTAACAGCGACGCTGAATATCCTGATAGCGCTCATGCACCCCGGCGCCATAGGCATGCAACAGCGCCTGCTCGGGCGAGCCGATGTGGATCCCCCGCGCGGTAATCAGCTCAGGGGAATGCAGCGTAATCTGCGCTATACGGTAGCTGTCGATATCCCGCTGCTGCTTATCCCAGTCAAGATTGGAGGTGTAAAGGGTAAAATGCTCGTAGCGGTGGCGATAGAATTTATAACCGCCGCCCTCCTCTGGCGAGGAGCCGGCATAATTGCTGCTATCCATGATGCCCAGGCGATCGGCCAGCTGCGCATCCCAGGGTTCCATTAGCGCGACGCGTAGCTGATTAATCGTGACCGAAAAATCACGGCTGTTTAGCGGCAACGGCAGCGCCGTCTGGCCGACGGTGATGCTGCCCAGGTCGGAAGGAGCCGGTTCAGCCGCTTTTACCGCCAGGCAGGGCAGCCCCGAAGCCATCAGGACCGCAATCATTACTTTTGTCAGCATTACGACGCTCCCCTCGCACCTAGTGACAGGTGCTGGCTGCTGAGGCTGACTTAAGCTGCAGCAGTACGGGCGTGTAATGGTCGGCGTTGACCTGATGCATCAGGGTTCCGCTCAGAGCGTAACAGCCTTCCGGTAAATCGATATTATCCGGATTCAGCACCTGCATATCGGTAACGTTATCTTCTTCCTGCGCATCAGGATCGTTAATGTCAACGCCGGCGGAAGGGACCACGGTTATCGGGCTGTCAAGCTCAAGCACGGCGACTTTCACCTGCTGATCGTCCGGCCCGTCACCATATCCCGGCGGGCCATCAAAAGTCTGAACGGAAACCTGCCCGTTAAGGGTTACAGCCTCAGGCTGATAATGATAAGTCTCCGCTGCGCCAGCTGTCGCTGTCAGAAAAAAAGCGGCGATGCACAGCAAAGAAGAGGGACGAAGGCAGCTCATTCCCGGATCCTGTTGATGACAATTTCGAAGATTGTGGCCCGAAAAGAACTCGTAATGCCACCCTTTTTACGTTTCCATAATAACCCGCGCGGGCGTTCATAATTTGCATCTGTTGTACAAATTTACTGATGATTTCAACGATAGCGTCGGGCGCGCGTCATTTACCGTCGACATAGTCCGGCAGCAGGCGAGCCTGCAATTCCGCCAGCGACGAAACCTCCCAGTCGGGCTTAATCGTTTCCGGCGCCTCACGCCCATCCGCATTCAGCCAACAGGTGGCAAAGCCAGCATTGATACCGCCGAGAATGTCAGAATCAGGATTATCCCCCACCATCATCACCCGCTCACGCGGCGGGTTGCCCATAAGCGTCAGCGCATGATCAAAAATGGCCAGATGCGGTTTCGCCACGCCGACTTGTTCGGAGATCACGACAAATTTAAAATGGTCGAGAAAGCCGGTGCGCTCCAGTCGCGCCTGCTGCAACGCGCTGAAGCCATTGGTAATAATGCCCATGCTCACTTTCTCTTTCAGCGCATTAAGCAGGTTAACCGCACCGACCAGAGGAACACAAATATCCGCCATGGCCCCCAGAAAACCGCTGTTTAGCTCCTGAGGCTCTACCCTGAGTTTTTCTGCCCAGCCGACGAAGCGGCGATGCTGCAGCTGCAATGCGCTAATCGCGCCGTTCTGATACTCGACCCAAAGCGGCTTGTTCACCGCCTGATACGCGCTGTAATCGTCGTGGGTAAAATCGACGTCATAACGCCGGAACATCCGCTGAAGCCCGGCATAGGCATCAAAATGAAATAGCGTGTCGTCGGCGTCGAAAAGGATCCAGTCCCAGTTTGTCAGCATGACTTTCATCCTGTCATTCAGTAAAAATTTTATAACGTCAGTGCCATCACGATGGCATCTTCCCGTCCCGTCGCCGTAGGATAATAATTACGCCGCAATGACACTTCGTTGAATCCCTGCTGCTGATAAAGCGCCAGCGCCGGCTGATTAGAGGCCCTGACCTCCAGCCAGAGGGTCATCACATTCTGCTTTTCCAGCTCGCCAAGCAGATAGCTTAACAGCTGACGCCCGTAACCACGCCGTTGATAATCCGGATCCACGGCCAGGTTGAACAGCGTAGCTTCATCAAGCACCACCTGGGTAATCGCAAATGCCGCCATAAGGCCATCGCTATCGAGGCGTAAATTAACAAAACGCTCTCCCTGGTTGGCACTCAGGGTTTGCGCACTCCAGGGAAAAGCATGGCTGCGCTTTTCAATTTCAAGCGCCCGCTCAAGATCAGCGGCTGTCAGTAAAGAAATGCTGTTCATGTTGGCAAATCTGCTGCCAGAGCGCCCGTTTGGCGCCGGCATCGTAATAGAGTGTATCCAGCGCCGGGCTGGCGAGCGTAACCGGCTGGTCGACAGCGGCCTCGACACCCAGATACCAACGCGGACAGGAAGTGGTATCACTGACCATCGCCAGCTGATCCGGCGTCAGAGTAAATACCTGTTCTGGCGGCAGCATCAGCGTTTTGAGCACGTCGGCTACCAAAGGTTCGCTCTGCATGGGAGGCGCATCCGCCACAATCAGTAATCGGATTGAAGGAGGAACGACCACGGCAATTTCACCTTGCAGTGCCTGAGGGCGGCGAAGGCGGTACTGGGTTATCCCCATCTGCTGTAATAACCAGTCGCGTCTGGACGACATCGCGCCTCCTGTCCGGCGGTTTAAATGCGGAGCTATGCTAGCAAACCCGTCGAATCTGTGCCAACAAACCACTATAATCGCCGTTCTGATTATACAGGAGCCATTGATGTCAGCTTATACACCGGCCAGTGAAGTTATCCTGCGCCATAGTGATGAATTTACCGAACGCCGCGTGCTTTTCGCCGGCGACTTGCAAGACAGCCTGCCCGGCGAGCTGGATACGGCCCTGAGCAAGGCATACAGCCAACAATATCATCACTGGCAGGCGCTGAGCCGTCTGATGGGCGAACGTGCGCAATACGGCCTGGTTGCCGATGCGCAAACCACCGCCGACTGCGACACCCTGGTCTATTACTGGCCGAAAAATAAGCCAGAAGCCCAGTATCAGCTACAAAATTTGCTGTCGCTGCTGCCTGCAGGCTGCGATGTTTTCATCGTCGGGGAAAACCGCAGCGGCGTGCGCAGCGCCGAGCAGATGTTTGCCCCCTTTGGCGCCCTCAACAAAATCGACAGCGCGCGCCGCTGCGGACTATATCATGGCCGACTGGAAACCCAGGCCACGTTTGATGCCGATGCCTGGTGGAACGGCTATACGCTGAACGGACTGACGATTAAAACCTTGCCGGGCGTATTCAGCCGCGACGGGCTGGACGCTGGCAGTTCGCTACTGCTTTCAACGCTGAAACCGCATACTAAAGGGAAAGTTCTGGACGTCGGCTGCGGCGCCGGCGTTTTACCGGCGGTACTGGCCAGCCATTCGCCTAAAGTTCGCCTATGGCTGTGCGACGTGAGCGCCACGGCGATCGGCGCCAGCAAAGCCACGCTGGCGGCTAACGGCCTTGAAGGCGAGGTTTTCGCCAGCAACGTGTTCAGCGACGTAACCGGCCGTTTCGATCTTATTTTGTCGAATCCGCCGTTTCATGAAGGCACCCAGACCAGTCTGGATGCCGCGCAAGCGCTGATTCGCGGTGCGGTTAAGCACCTCAACAGCGGCGGTGAACTGCGCATCGTGGCTAATGCCTTTCTGCCCTATGCGCAGATACTGGATGAGACCTTCGGCCAGCATCAGGTGCTGGCACAAACCGGGCGCTTTAAAGTCTACAGCGCAATCTACGGACGGGCGGCGAAGCGCTAGTCCCGGTGACGACGCCGGAAACGGCGTCGCTATAATCCCCTGCCAGCCATTCTGTGTTTTTTTGCGGCGATCTCATCGGCATAATGAAATAATCATTGACGCGCTCGGTAAAAACACTAGAATTCGCCTCCGTGGTTGCAATACTGATCGTATTGCGGGTATGCGAAGGTGGCGGAATTGGTAGACGCGCTAGCTTCAGGTGTTAGTGTCCTTACGGACGTGGGGGTTCAAGTCCCCCCCCTCGCACCAAAAACCACGCAGATTGAAATCGCTTTGCGCCTGTGCGAAGGTGGCGGAATTGGTAGACGCGCTAGCTTCAGGTGTTAGTGTCCTTACGGACGTGGGGGTTCAAGTCCCCCCCCTCGCACCACGTCTTGTTTTTTCAACGATATACGACTTCACTTCATTCATCGCAGATCGGTAGATTATCAGGGTAGCGATATCCGGTAGTTCTGCGGCTAGCGCGAGGCGGCGTGAAGAGTAACAGCCAGTAAACCCGCTCCCAGCGTCATGCACGAAGGCAGCAGCATATAATGGCGCAGACGCGGATGGAAAAGCATAGCGACGGTCATCAGTAAACCCAACCCAATCAGCAGCCGCCAGGTTTCAAACGAGATCTCCATTGAGGCAAGTAAAGGCACCGCCAACAGCGGTACGACTACGCCCCAGCCACTTTCAAGCGTTTTTGCCAGCATCGTTTTCCCCACCCTACCCAGTAGCAATCGGTTACTACCATGCACCAAAATGATAATGATTACCATAAGCATATGCTAACTTTTATCATTTGAGTGCAGAGTGGCGAAGTTTAGCAACCATGGATGACAGCCCGGGATGAAAGTGTTAAATTCATCCGGCACTGCATTTAAAAAATCTCAATAATTACGTAACTAAACTTTCCAACTGGTTTTTTATTTAACCGGTTTGGCTTAGTGCTTTGATATTTCAAAGCGGTCACGAGAAATAAAATGAAAATACAAAGTTACGATGAATTGCTATACAGCAAGCATCGGCTGTCGCTGATGCTATTTCTCTTTTTAAATTTTGCCACATCTTTATTTAGCATGCTGCGACTGCACAGCACGCTGCACATTGCGCTAACGCAGCCCGTGCTGCTGATTAGCGTAATGTGCTGCGCGCTGCTGATATGGATGATTTTATTGCCGCAATGGAAATTTCCGTTATTAAATATTGTCGCGTCAATTATTGGTTTGCTGTGGGCATGGCAAATTTACATTAAAAACGAAATGGTGTTTTATTTCGATGGCAGCTTTTTACTAATAAGTTTACTCAGTGTCTTCTTTATCGGCGCTATTGCGCTGGGTGATCATTTACTTGCTTTTTGCCTGCATATTACGCCGGCATCGCTGACCGCGCTGTTGCTCGACAACGGCCATGATACGGCAATGCTGCTGTTCATTATTATTATGCCGCTCATCGGCTTCGCGCTGCATCACGTGATGTTGCGCCGTCGCGATCAGTTCACCCGACAGCTGGTGCGTCAGCTTTATGAAGAGAAAGAAACGCTCAGCGACCTGAGTATGCTTGACCCGCTCACTGGGTTATATAATCGCCGCGGCCTGAAGAATCGCCTGGATAATATCCTGGAAAATCATAGCGGCAGCCATTTTGTGCTGCTGCTGGATATCGATCACTTTAAAGCTTATAACGACAGCTATGGTCACGCGATGGGCGATCAGGCGCTGTCCCGGGTTTCATTCGCCATCCGCGACGCCGTTCGCTCGCGGGATATCGTCGCCCGCTATGGCGGCGAGGAGTTTCTGGTTCTGCTGACCAACGTTAACGAATCCATCGCCCGCAAGCTGGCTGAGCGCATCCGCGAATGCGTGCTGGCGCTGGAGATCCCCCATCGCAACAACAAAGAAGTCTCGACTCACGTTACGGTCAGCGCGGGCTTTGCGCCCATGCTGGCCGATGACTTTGAAGCCGCGATTGCCAATGCTGACCGCGCACTCTACCTGGCAAAAAACCGCGGCCGCAATACCATTCTTTCCGCCGGTGAACTGGAGCTTACCAGCCTGCGTCAGCCTGAAACCGCTGACTCACTTTAAAACAGTCGCGTCGCCCCGCTCGCGGGGCCTGGTAAATCTGTTGTTCATCCGCCGTTTTCCGCTTGTTGCCGATGCATCCCTCCGATAGAATCAAGAACGATTATCATTTGCCTTATACTTATCATACCGACCGGACACAGCAGGTTTCTGATGGCTACCGTCAACTCACAACGCTACGTGCCGCAAAAGGATTCGCTGATTTTTATACAGCACGATCGTACGCTGGCAACCGCGCTGGAGGAACGACTTGCGTCAGAACGGCCATGGATGCTGGACACCTTCAAACTTAGTGAACGCGCCCCAAACGGCTGTATTCCGCTTGCCAGCTGGTCGCAGCCGGAAAAATTTAGCCATCTCAGCCATCTTTACGCTGAATTTCTTTACCACAATCACCCCAATGCACAGCGTGAAGCGAAACCGCTGCAATCGCTGTGGGCGCAATGGTATTTTGGCCTGTGCGTACCGCCGCTAATGCTGGCCCTGCTGCGCGAAGAACGCGCTATTGATTGCGATCCGGCTTTTTTACATATGGAATTCCATGAAACCGGTCGGCCGCAGGCGTTCTGGTGGCATGTGCGCGAAGATCAGGCGGCACGCTATATGGGGCCAGTGCAGCGTATTGACCGCCTGATTCAGCGGCATCTGATGCCGGTGGTGGACGCGATTGAAAGTCACGGCGAGATTAACGCCAGGCTTATCTGGAATAATACCGGCTTTTTAATGCACTGGTTTCTTGGCGAACTGACGCCGCAGATCGGTGAAACGCTGCGCGTTGAACTTGAGCACATGCTATTTTTTTCCAGTACCCTGCCCGACGGCGGGCACAATCCACTCTATCGCACCGTTATCCCGCGCGAAGGTGAAATGCAGCGGCGTAGCTGCTGCCAGCGCTATCGGATCCCCGACGTAGAACGCTGCGGCAACTGCACGTTAAAACCGGTGTAATCTGCGCGCTTATTTACACGTCGCTGACAATGTGGCAATTTTATTGGCTTTACTGCAGAGAACACCGCATGAGCCTGGAGTCCGTGCGCGATTATTTCGCCGAACACGCCCCCGATATTACTATTATTGAACTGAACGAAAGTACCGCCACGGTAGAGATGGCGGCTCGCGCTCATGGTGTTTCACCGGGCCAGATAGCCAAAACGTTGTCGCTGAAGGTAAAAGATGACGTGGTACTGATCGTTACCCGTGGCGATGCCCGCCTTGATAACCGCAAGTTAAAAGACGCGCTGGGGTCAAAAGCCCGGATGCTAAGCGTTGATGAAGTCATTAACTGGACCGGACACCCGGTTGGTGGCGTTTGCCCCTTTGGGCTGGAAAACCCACTGAGCATCCTGTGCGATCTTTCATTGCAGACCTTTGATGAAGTGCTGCCGGCCGCAGGCTCAATTAACAGCGCGGTGCGCATCAGCCCGCTGCGTATGGCTGAGTTAACCAACGCCCGCTGGGTGGACGTCTGCCAGCCGCTGTAACCTACGCTATTGCGCCGTCACCGGGCCCGACGCACTGCCGGGCCCGGTAATGTTATACCTCTGACCGCCCGGATATTTCGATGCCCCGGGTTTCTCGCCCAAAGAAAGTGATAATGCAGATAAGCACCGCGACGGTACCGGCCACCATCGCCAGCGCGAGTCCGTAATCACCATTATGGCTTTGCGCGACTGAAGATTGCAGCGTGGCATTAACCGATGCCAGCAAGTTCCCCAGTTGATAGACGAAACCCGGTAAAACTGCGCGGGCGTTGGCGGGCACCAACTCAGTAAGGTAGCCAGGGATAACGCCCCAGGCGCCCTGCACCATAAACTGCATCAGGAAGGCGCCGATACCCACCATCAGCGAACCACTGGAAAATGCCCATAGCGGTAGCACCGGCAATGCCAGTGCCGACGCCAGAATTATCGCCTTTTTACGCCCCATTTTTTCCGACAATGCGCCAAATAAAATGCCGCCAAGCATGGCTGCAATATTGTAGGTGATGGCGATCAAACTGACGGTATGAGGATCAAATTTATGCTGCACTTTCAGAAAGGTGGGATACAGATCCTGGGTGCCATGGCTGAAAAAATTAAAGCAGGCCATCAGGATCACCAGATAGAGACAGAGCTTCCAGTGGCTGCGGATAACCGGCATTAAGGCAACGCTCTCTTTGCGCGCCCGCGCCGCCAGCCACACGGGCGATTCCGGGACTTTAAAATAGATAAAAGGCAGCAGCAGAATGGGTAACGCGCCGATAAGAAACATCCCGCGCCAGCCCACCGCGCCGTAGAAAAGGCCATAGCAAATGGAGGCCAGCAGATAGCCCGAAGGATAACCCGCCTGAAAAATACCGGACATTAAACCGCGGGAACGATCCGGAATGGTTTCCATCGCCAGCGATGATGCCACGCCCCAGACGCCGCCCATGGCGATGCCATAAATAATGCGAAAGGCGAAGAAAGCTGCCAGCGTAGGTGACCACGCGGACAATAGCTCAAACAGCGTAAAGCAAACGATATTCACCATCAGAATCGGACGACGGCCATATTTCTCCGCCAGCCGGCCGAACAGTAAAGCGCCCAGCGGACGTACCGCCAGCGTCAGCATTATTGCCAGTGAAACCTGGGTAATATTGGTCTGAAAATTATCAGCCAGATCGCTTAATACGAAGACCAGAATAAAAAAGTCGAACGCATCCAGCATCCAGCTCGCAAAGCAGGCCGAGGCCACATTGCGTTGAGTCGGTGTCCAGCTAAACATAGGTTGTCCTGTTTTATTCGCCTGCGCTCATAGGCACAGGCTGATTATGGGATGAGGCGGGTTACGGAACGATGGCCGCAAGATAGTGCCAGCACCGTGACCGTCAGGATGTTAACCATTTGTTTATAGCATGTGACAAACAACCACAAAGGAGAGCAATTGTCAGCGTTCGCTTCCGTCAGTAAGCAACTATTACAACAACACCCTATTCAACGCACCAGGCCGGAAAAATAGTGCTCGATCATGGCGATCAGCTGCGCATTATCGACCTGTTGCAGCACATGCACCAGGCCTCCGGCTGGCTCGTTAATCCCAACCTTAAGGCGCAGAGGAGGACGATAACGCCATGATTTACCGCGCGTTACTCCAGGACGCAACTCAACATCGACGTAATAATCTGCGGCGGTAGCAACCCGCTGATTCAACAACCACGCAACCACCAATGCATCATGTACCCAGCACCCCGGAATATGACGCTGAGCAATCGAGTAATCAATCCAGGGCCGCAGCGTTTCGCAAACAAAGTTCACCAGCGGATGCTCAATGAGCGCCAGCCGCTGCAAATCCTGATGAGTCATCAGCGTTTGGGTCGTCACATCCATCGGTACCAGCGTCAGATTGGCGCCGCTGTGTAATACCTGCCAGGCGGCCTCCGGATCGAAGCCGAAATTGGTGTCTTTAATGTAGTCGTCCAGCGCAAAGACGCCGCCCATGATGGCAATTTCCTGTACCGCGCTTGCCATCTGTGGATACTTTTTCAACGCCCGGGCAACGTTGGTCAGCGGACCAATAGCCACCAGCGTGATTTCACCGGGATTCGCACAGATAAGCTGGCCGATAGCGTCAGCAGCCTCATCGTTCCCGGCGTCAAATTGCTGCGGCTGGCGCACCCCATGCCACAGGCTTTTCAGCGCCGGATCATGCAAACGGTTGTCCAGAATATCCCGCCAGGGCTGCTCAGGTTCGACCAGCGCATGGCTTGCACCTCGCACCAGCGGTATATCCAGCCTGAGCCGGGTTAACAGGTCTTTAATCACGCTATAACCTGTTGTGACCGGCGTATTTCCCGCTACGATGGTAATAAGATCGAGTGAAATTTCCGGTGAGGCCAGCGCAAGCGCAATGGCCAGACCGTCATCAACATTCGATCCCGCGATGCCGTTGCCCGGATCGCAATCGATGATAATTCTTTTCATTGTTAGCTATTAGTTTTTGATTTATCGCTATTCCAGCGGAGGCTTATGCAAGCGGCAACCACAGGATTCCCCGATCTCCAGACGGTGAGCAAATTCACGTAACGTGGGCTCTGCCGTCCAGTTTTGCAACATTTCAAAAGCAGCGCGCGCCATGTCAGTTACCGGCTGGCGCACTGTCGTTAATGACGGCACGTGGAACGCAGATTGCTCAGTACCGTTAAAACAAACCACAGCGACATCCTCAGGCACGCTAAGCCCCGCTTCAGCCAAAGCCCGCACGCAGCCGATGGCCTGCAGTTCGTTACTGGTAAACAGCGCGCGCGGGTAGGTGTTCTGCGCGAGCATCGTTTTCGTCGCCTGATAGCCCCCCGCACGCGTATAAGGTGCCGGAAAAATCCAGCCTTCGTTTACGGGCAGATCGAACGCCGCCATGGCGTCGCGCCAGCCGTTTATTCGGTCCTGCGCGTTCATCATTTCCAGCGGGCCGCTGATAATTCCCACTTGCTGATAGCCGTGATTTAACAAATGGCTGGCCACCTGACAGGCTGCCGCACGCTCATCAACCCGCAGCACGCTGACGTGATGTTCACCCGGATCCAGTCGATCCAACATCACCAGCGGGGTTCCTGATTCCTGAATCAGATCGATATAAGGATGGCGATCGACGCTGATATAGATAAGCCCGTCCACCTGCCGCTCCAGCAGGTTGTTAATCAGCTCCAGCTCACGCTGTCGACTATCACCGGCGTCGCCCAGCAACATTATCTGCCCTTTCGCCAACACCTCTTGCTGCAGGGCGTGCGCCAGGGAAGCGACGAATACGTTAGAGATATTCGGCACCACCAGACCAAAGGTTTTGGTGGTGCCAGATGCTAAAGCACGGGCAACGCTGTTGGGGCGATAGCCGATCTTTTTAATCGCCTGCAACACTCTTTCGCGCGTCGCTTTCGCCACCGGACGCGGACCGTTATTGATGACATAACTCACCACGGCGACCGAAGTCCCGGCTTCTTTTGCTACATCGGCACGCGTTGCCCGTCCTGCACCTTGTTTTGCCAATGTCTACCTGCCTTGTCTGTAAATAAGCCTGTGACTATATTGCATCCTCAGGTAAGTTTAGATCTCGCCCACGGGTTTCCGGCGCGACAAAGGTGGTCAGAAAGCCAATCGCCGCCATGGCAACAAAATAGCTGGCAATGCTCCACCAGTGCCCACTCCAGGAGAGCAACGCCGCCGCAATCAGCGGTGCGGTGCCACCAGACAAAATCGATCCCAACTCCTTAGCCATCGCCATTTTAGTATAACGATGCGTAACGCCAAATAGTTCCACTCCCCATGCGGCCTGGACACCGAAAATACCCAGCGAAGCCAATGCCATTCCCACCACAATAGTTGAAATAACAATGAATGGCTCACGTGAATCTAACAGCATAAAGGCAGGGAAAGCGTAAAGCATCAGCAGTAAACAGAAGCCGCGATAGGTGATGCGGCGGCCAAAGCGGTCAGAAAGCCAGCCGGCAAAAGGAATAATGGCAAATCCCAGAATTGAAGCGATAAAAACTGCCGTGGTGGCAACGGATTTGTCTACCGCCAGCACTTTTACCACGTAGCCGATAATAAAACCCTGCGCCAGATAAGAAGGCCCATTCTCGCCAATACGCAGACCAATCATTATCCAAAACGCCCGGCTACTGCGCCGAATGCCGCCATGGTCTTTTGCCTGATTTTGCTGAGCCTGCACATCACTGCGTAGCGCTTCAAGCTGGCGCATTTTACGTTCAAACACCGGCGTCTCACGCAGATGACGTCGGATCCACACCGCAGCCAGCGCAATCAGAGCGCTGCACAAGAAGGGTATGCGCCAGCCCCATTCAAGCAGTTGCTGAGGATCCATTTGCACCACCAGAAGCCACACCAGCGACGCCAGCAACGTACCGCTGTTAGAACCGAGCGCAATCACTGACGACACCAGCCCGCGCCTTTTGGTTGGCGCATACTCGCCCAGCGTCACGGTTCCGCCCGACAGCTCAGCGCCAGCGCCAAACCCCTGACTGAAACGTAGCACCACCAGACACACCGGCGCCCAGACACCGATTGAGTTATAGCTAGGTATCAGGCCAATCAGCATGGTGGAAAGCCCCATCATCACAATGGTGGCAATCATTACTACCTTGCGCCCTTTACGGTCGCCCAGCCAGCCAAAAAATAGCGCGCCGATCGGACGGGCGATAAAGCCGACAGACCAGGTAGCAAAGCTGGAAAGTAGCGCCACGGCGGGCGAAGCGTGTGGGAAAAATACATCACCGAAAATAATCCCGGCGGCCAGCCCGTAGAGCGCAAAATCGGCGTATTCCATCGCCGTGCCTAACCAACATGAAAAGGTCGCACGCAAAAAATCTTTGCGTCCTTGAGGCGTAGTAAACTGAGCATCAGCGGCCGCTTCGGAAACTACGTGGCCTTGGTGTATTTCAGACATGATAACAATCCCTGCATTAAGGCATATGTGTATGTATTGCGCCTGACATGTCCCACCTTGTGAAAGGGAGCAAACATCGCGGCTAATACGCGCTTACTGACCCGGCTGAAGGTTCAGAAGAGGATTCCCTGGTGTTGGTATCCGCACATACTCTGCATTTGATGACGTTAACTTCCGTCTATTTAGCAAATTTTCTTAACAATACACAGAGTAGGTAAAACCTTTTTCAGCCATTCAGGCGGCGTAACCCCGCGATGATTGCTTAAAAAATATTATATCTATGCGCGTAGATTTTGCAAGCGAGTCAATTCACTAATGAGCAAAATTTCATATTTCTCGCGCGAAAATATTTTACGGGTCACAGCAAGCATGATGGGTCAGTCATGGTTGTAGCATCAGCCGGTGTCAAAAATATGACGCCGCGTTATTCCTCAGGCTGGCTTTGCTGATGGTTACGACGAATAGCCTCAATCAGCGCCCGCAGCGCCGGCGGCACATAGCGATGCCCAGGATAATAAAGCGCCAGCCCCGGCCAGGGAGGTGACCAGTCAACCAGCACCTGACGCAAACGCCCTGCGATGATAAACGGATGCGCGCTGCGATCGGCCATCCAGGCAATCCCCATTCCCGCCGCAGCGGCCTCGGCCATCAGGCCCGGATGATCCAGCGTTAATATACCCGGCGGATCCACCAACCTTTCCTGCCCGTGGCGGCTGAACTCCCAGCGATAGCGTTTACCACTCGGCATACGAAAGCGGATGCAGCGGTGATGCTGTAAATCATCGGGCGTCTGTGGCTCGCCGTGGCGAATAATATATTCAGGAGAGGCAACGGCAATAAAACGCACCGACGGCCCAAAGGGCACGGCAATCATGTCCTGCGGCACATCGTCCAGCAGACGGATACCGGCATCGCAGCGCGCTTTGACAATATCCACCAGCCGGCCGTCCGTCACTAAATCGAGCGTTATTTGTGGAAAGCGAGCGGAAAAGTCGGGGATGATGCTCTGTAAAAGCATGCGCGCGGCCTCTTCACTGGCATTAATGCGCAGCCCACCGGCGGGAAGCTGGCGAAAATCATCCAGCACGCTCAGCGCCGCATCCAGACCCTGCAACGCTGGCGCAAGCTGTGAAATAAGCCGCTCTCCGGCTTCAGTTGGCGAAACGCTGCGGGTAGTGCGATTAAGCAGACGGACCGCCAGCTTATCCTCAAGTCCGCGCAGCATATGACTGAGCGTGGAGGGTGAAACACCCAGCTCATCAGCCGCCTGGCGAAAGCTGCGCCGGGTCGCCACTAACAGAAAAGCATTGAGAGCAGAAAAATCAGGCCGGTTATTCATGGCTAATCCAACACAATAGATACCTTGTTATGCTGAGAATAGCAGCAATCACCAGCACAGGCACAGGCACAGGCACAGGCACAGGCACAGGCACAGGCACAGGCACAGGCACAGGCAGCGTCATGCGACAAAAACTGCATGCGCCAGCAATTTTTTATCACCCGCCGCTTTTCAGCGCGTTGTTATAACAGAATCCCGCCAACTGACTGAAAAACCGGCAACCAGTATGCAGAATGCTGGATTGCCTGGCACAGTTATCTTATAATCCTGCGCCTCGGCCCCTTAGCTCAGTGGTTAGAGCAGGCGACTCATAATCGCTTGGTCGCTGGTTCAAGTCCAGCAGGGGCCACCAAATTTTAGCTTTAGAATCATATGATTAAGCCGCTCTATTGAGTGGCTTTTTTGTTGTCTGATTAACTGTTGGCGGCAAAATGGCGGCATCCATCCCGCCAAAACGTGAACGCCACTTATAGAAACTGGCATTGCTCATGCCATGCTCACGGCAAAGTTCAGCAACTGGGGTTCCGGCCTCAGCTTGCTTCAGGATGGACATGATCTGGCTGTCGGTAAAGCGTGATTTCTTCATAGAGATCTCCCCGGTTCAGGTTACGAGAAAATTCTACTTATGAACACACCGGTTTTTCGGGGGGATTACCCCGGGACTGCTGGCCCGCGTACTGACCTCAAAGTATGCAGAGCACACACCGCTGTATCGCCAGTCTGAAATATACGGTCGCCAGGGTGTGGAGCTGAGTCGCTCACTGCTGTCGGGCTGGGTGGATGCATGCTGCCGGCTGCTGTCGCCGACGGAAGAGGCGCTTCGGCGCTATGTGCTGACTGACGGCAAGCTCCACGCCGATGACACGCCCGTCCCGGTGCTGTTGCCAGGTAATAAGAAGACGAGGACCGGGCGGTTGTGGACGTATGTTCGTGATGATCGCAACGCCGGGTCAGCGCTGGCCCCGGCGGTGTGGTTCGCGTACAGCCCGGACAGAAAAGGCATCCACCCTCAGACCCATCTTGCAGGCTTCAGTGGAATACTGCAGGCTGACGCCTACGCCGGGTTCAATGAGCTCTACCGCGACGGCCATATAAAGGAAGCCGCGTGCTGGGCCCATGCCCGGCGTAAAATCCATGATGTTCATGTTCGCACTCCCTCAGCACTCACGGATGAAGCACTAAAACGGATAGGCGAGTTGTATGCCATCGAAGCGGATATCAGGGGAATGCCAGCAGAACAGCGGCTTGCCGAACGCCAGTTGAAAACGAAAGCGCTTCTTAACTCACTGGAAAACTGGCTGCGTGAAAAGGTGAAAACTCTGTCCCGCCACTCAGAGCTGGCAAAGGCGTTCACCTATGCGCTGAACCTGACCTGCTCCCCGTTGATTAATACACCCTGATGTTAGTAATGTCTTCATAAGCCACATGAGGACATCCCCATGAAGAAGCGTTTTTCCGACGAACAGATCATCAGTATCCTCCGCGAGGCTGAAGCCGGGGTTTCTGCCCGTGAACTCTGCCGTAAACACGCCATTTCCGACGCCACCTTTTATACCTGGCGTAAGAAGTATGGCGGTATGGAGGTTCCCGAGGTTAAGCGCCTGAAGTCGCTTGAGGAAGAGAACGCCAGACTCAAGAAGCTGCTTGCCGAAACCATGCTGGATAAGGAGGCGCTTCAGGTGGCTCTGGGGCGAAAGTACTGACGACAGACCAGAAGCGGGAAGCTGTGGTATTGATGTGTGATGCGACCGGTCTGTCGCAACGTCGTGCCTGCAGGCTTACAGGTTTGTCCCTGTCGACCTGCCGCTATGAGGCTCAGCGTCCGGCAGCTGATTGATCCTACCCACGTAATGTGGACACGCCCTAAGCGAGGATTTGGTTTTCGAACTGTTCCGGGCTGATACCACCGCAGGCACTGTGGCGACGCCAGCGATTGTAATCACACTCGATATAATTGAAC
>NZ_MRUL01000007.1 GCF_002006995.1 Izhakiella australiensis
GGGAAACCGTGTTATAAGAACTGATTGTATTTTAATCTAATTTGCACGAATTTCTGCACTCACCATCACCATACCCGCGAGTGCAGAAATTCATCCAAATCAGTGCAGAAAATTTTTCGCCGCTACAGGGGTTCAGAATTCTGTGTCACGTAAAAAATTCTACAGGGTCATCACATTATTTAGTCGCCCGCCAAAATAGATGGCTCATTGCAACAATGTTAAATTCCAGCTCCGGATTGGCATTGTCCATTTTCCTTCAGTTCATCCAGCGCCGTCTGTGCAGCCACTTTTGACACCGACCGGTATACCGGCTTCAGGTCGACCACAAATGCTTTGTGATGTTTCGATGTAACGTATTTAATTGAGTTGCGTATCTGCTGAAGGGCATCCAGTCAGGCGAATGCGCTTACGCGCGATCTCGTCGGACAGCGTGGTCTGATGCTTTTTCACCAGTTGAGTGCTATTACGATCGCGCGGAGTCGCGCTTTGTCGACATCGAAGGGGGGACATGTGTCATTCCTTTTTGATTTTATGTTACTGAATGACACAGAATTTCTAACGTTCCCGGTGGTTCAGACATCACAGTACCTCCCTCAGTATCAACAGGAGATAAACACTGCGCTATTTGTTACAGATCGTAAGCGAAATTTTCCACCGCACAATCCATTCCGCAGAACCGACAATAAATCGTCATACCGGTAAACCGGCCGTTTGAGCCCCGTTAGTGTATTACCCTTCAGGCCATGCAATTTTGATTGCGAGCCAGCGGCGATAAACGCGAGTTCATTTGCAATTATGGTGAGTCCGCGCCTGATTTCAGTTGCAGTTATTGTCAGCCAACATTTGCGCTGGTTGCGAGTCCGGCTGTTCTCGATTGCCAGCTGCGGCAGATAGGGAAGGCGGTGCCAGGTAAATAGTTTATCACGGCATCACGGGGATTAATCTTCGCCCTGATGAGAGCAGGGCGAAACGGCGGGCCTGCAATCAGGCCTCTTTCTCCAGCGCATTGGCGCCCAGCGGGGTTCTGAATTCGCTGATGTTATCTTCACGCTTCATCAGGCGGACTCTTGCCCGGCGTGCGGCTTCGTGCCCGCTTCCGGTGGCGATTTCCATATTACCGATCTCAGCAAAGTAGTCGCCGGCAAAGTGAATATCCACGTCATCGCGTTCAGAGTAGGCCAGCATCGGTTCAAAATTAAAACCGGCGGGGCGGTAGGTATTGCCGGGAACCCAGCGCTGAACGATGGTTTCCTTTATGTGCCCCTTAAGCTGCGGGAACATTTTATACACATCGGCAAGATAGCGATCGCGGATCTGTTCGTCGGTCAGCTTCAGCATTTCGCGTGCAGGCTCGCCGCCGGAATACACCATCAGGCTGCCGCCCGGTTTTCGTGCTCCGGTACGTAGCGGATTCGCATGGTTGAAGAACATATCAAAAGAGGCATCCGGCGTAGTGATCGCGTAGATGTCATCATAGGGCATCGGACCGGTTTCATCAGTAATAATCCCCATGGTCGGGAAGGGACCGTACTGAACGCCCTGCAGGGTATCGCGTACATCTTCAGGCATGTCGGTAACAATCTCAGCGGCCTGATAAGCCGGCACGGCGATAATGACCTGGGAAGCGGTAGCCTGGTGCTCGACACCGTTAGTTTGGTAAACCACGGTGATGTAGTCAGCGGTTTTACTCACCGATTTAACCGTCGTCTGGTAATGCACTCTTTTCCCCAACAGCTCCATCATCACCTCGCCGAAGCGGCCAGAACCGCCGTTCAGATTAAGCGCCATAGCGTCGCCTTTACCTGACCAAACGGCGCCGAATAATGAAACGCCAACGCCAGCATGCTGTTCTTCCATTTCTGCGGCTGCGCGGCGCGCTGCCGAGCGGAAAAGCGCCTCAAGGCGCTGCGGAAGTGGGCCCATAAACTGATAGAAGGATTGCTCGGCCATATAGCGCGCAACCCTGGCGCGCCGACGCTGGTTATTTTCGCCATACACCGGCTGCATGGCTTTTTGCCAGCCTTTTACCGCCTTCATAATGCGCAGACCGTGATAGGCCAGTGAAATGCGTTCGCGCATGCTCATCGACATGGTTAGCGGCAGGGCGGAAACGGATTTGGGTTTGTAAACTTTTCCGCCCCAGGCGATAGCGAATTTATTGCCGGGGATGGGAATGACCTCAAGGCCGATTGAATGCAGAATATTGCGCATATGTGAGCCTGCTGGCGGAAACAGATGCCCGCCCAGATTCAACCAGTAATCCCCCCGGCTGACAGAATAGAGCCGTCCGCCCAGACGATGGGTTTTCTCCAGCAGCATAATCTTGCGATCGCGCAGTTCCCATGCTGCGGAAAGACCTGAAGGACCACCACCAACAACAATGACGTCATACTCTGGTTTTTCCATTCTTCATTTACCTCAATAGCTCACTGGTACTGATTGGTTGAATAATCATGGCGTGCTGTTGCTGGCGATATTGCTTCCGTTAGCGCTAAAGAAGTATCTTGCCAGTGTCATCTATAATGGGTAACATATTACACGTAACATCTCATTGTCAATGTGTTGCTTTTGTGATTACACCAGCGTGCCATATGTCATCCAGAGGAGAGTTATAGTGAAAATATATAAAGCCAAAACCTGTTGCTATGCCTTACTTATGACGACCGGTCTGATGCTGTCTGCCGCCGCTGTCGGCGCGGACAGTATCGGTAAAGATGAGACGGTTGCAGCTTCGCTTCCTGACAGTCTGAAAGCGTCAGGCACCTTACGTATTGCGATTCCTGATGTGGGTAAACCTCTGGCTTATAAAGAGGGCGGCGAACTCAAAGGAATGGACGTGGAACTGGCCAAAGGCGTTGCGGCGGTAATGGGATTGAAAGCCGATGTCCATTTGGTGCCTTTCGCCGCCGCGTTGGCTGGCCTGCAGGCGAAAAAGTATGACATCTCCTATGGTGAATTTTACGTCACGGCTGAGCGGCTTAAGGTCGCGGATTTTGTTACTAACTGGCAGGATTACAGCTCGTTTCTGGTTGCTAAATCAAAGCAGTTCAAACCGAAAACGCTGAAGGAAATATGTGGTCGTAAAGTGGGGGCCATGGCCGGTTCCGCCGAGCTGGCTACCCTGAAAAGCGCGGTTGATAAATGCAGCGATCAAGCACCGGTTATCAGCGCGTTTGCCTCGGTTAACCAGGCCATCCTGGCGCTCAACAGCCACCGGGTTGACGGCGTACTGATCAACCGTGGCGGCGCGCAGGAGGCGATTCATATGGATGCCGGCCTTGATGCCTCCGGTGAAATTGGCGGCGGTCCAACGGCCACCGCGGTGGCGCGGAATGACGACTCAGAAAAAATGCTGACGGCGCTGAAAGCCGCGTACGATGCCCTGATTAAAGACGGCGCTTATATGCAGATTCTGAAAAATAACGACACCGCCTATGGCGCGGTAAAAAGCGCCGAAATCTATAAGCAGGGTTCGACGCCTCCTTCGTACTCTTTTAACTAAATCCATCATCGCGGATAACCGATCATCGCAGCCGGTGCTGCGGTGATTTTTTTGTATTTTTCCGCCCCTCAGCGCTAACCTTCAGCAGGAAATTAATCACGTATTGTTAAGGTCGGATAAACGTAATAAAATGTAGCATGTTACCGACTACTACTGTAAGGCAGGACTTATGGGACAGGAACCGCAATTAAGGCAAACTAACCTGCGCGATCAGGCATTGTCGATTCTTAAATTGCGTCTGGTGTCAGGCGATCTTGCGCCCGGACAGATATATTCGGCTTCAGCGCTGGCAGAAGAGCTGGGCGTGTCGAATAGCCCGGTGCGCGAAGCGATGCTGACGCTGGTGAATCAGGGACTGATGGAAGCGGTACGCAACCGGGGTTTTCGCGTGCTGCCGCTTAGCGACAAGGAACGTCACAATATTTACGAATTAAGAATGCTGCTGGAGGTTCCCTCCATGGCTAAGCTGGCGGGGATGAAAGAAAAAATCATTACCCGAAAAGCTGAGTTTGCTGCGATAGCGGCGAATATGGTCAATTTTGCCCGGGAAGGGGATATCGTCGGCTATCTGGAAATGGATCGTCAATTCCACCTCGGGCTGCTGGCGATTCTTGAAAATGAGCAACTGGTGACTATCGTTGAGAATCTTCGCGACCAGTCGCGCCAGTACGGTCTTAAAGCGCTGCGGGAAACCGGCGGGCTGATTAAGTCTGCCGAAGAGCATCAGCCGATCCTTGAGGCGATGGCGGCCGGCGATGAGACGCTGACGGCCAGCCTGATGACCGCGCACCTTACCCATCTGGTTGGCGACTGGGCCGGATAAGTTTAACCCGACTTCAGCAAGCCAGGCCGGGCGCTCCCGGCCTGGCTTGCTGTTAGCCTGGTGAGCGCGCCTGGTTACCATGTTAATCGAGCCGCCGGGAACGCCCCGGTTTTTTTCTGCCGCCCTCTGTGACTATGCCGACCGCAACAATGTAACGCGTTTACAAGGCGCTGCGTTCGCACTATCCTGAAGCGGTATCAATGGCGGTTTCAAACCGCATCCGTTGATTTCAATGACTCGGGGTGCCCTTCTGCGTGAAGGCTGAGAAATACCCGTACCACCTGATCTGGATAATGCCAGCGTAGGGAAGTCAGATGCCTGACCGGTATCCCTTCTTTATCGCCGGTTGGGAGCAATCATGAACCAGCCACAGCAGCTGCAGGCCGAACAGGCCGCCCGCGTATTAACGCTTTTCTCACAGCATCCCCCCTTAATTCACTGTATGACTAACGACGTTGTGCAGGGCTTTACCGCCAACGTGCTGCTGGCAGTCGGCGCCTCGCCGGCAATGGTCATTGATCAGCAGGAGGCCGCGCAGTTCAGCGCGATTGCCAGCGGGTTACTGATTAACGTCGGCACGTTGACGCGCAGCCGCAGCGCAGCGATGCTGGCCGCCGTTACCGCCGCGACGCAGCAGCAGCGCCCCTGGACGCTCGACCCGGTAGCCGTTGGCGCGCTCTCGCTGCGCAGCGATTTTTGCCAACAGCTGCTGGCATACCACCCGGCAGCCATTCGCGGCAATGCTTCAGAAATTATGGCGCTGGCCGGACAGACGGTAAGCGGCCGCGGCGTTGACAGTCTGCATGGCTCGCTTCAGGCCGTTGAGGCCGGTCATTTGCTGGCGCGCGCTACGCAGGCGGTGGTGGTGATCAGCGGTGAGCAGGATTATCTCTGCGATGGTGAAAATACCCTGACGGTGAGCGGTGGCGATCCGCTGATGACGCGCGTGGTCGGTACCGGCTGCGCGCTTTCTGCGCTGGTGGCGGCGTTTACCACCCTGGCAGGCAGTCGCCTGGAGAATCTGGCGACCGCGTGCTGGCTGTTTGCCAGAGCGGGTGAGCAGGCCCGACGTCAGGCTGCCGGACCCGGCAGCTTTCGCAGCCACTTTATTGATGCGCTCTGGCAGCTTAGCGCGCAGGAGGTGAGGTAATGAAGCGTATTAATGCATTAACCATTGCCGGCACCGATCCCAGCGGCGGGGCGGGAATTCAGGCCGATCTGAAAACGTTTTCCGCTCTTGGCGCCTATGGCGCCAGCGTTATCACCGCGCTGGTGGCACAAAACACCCGTGGCGTACAGTCGGTGCTCAACATCGATTCTGCGTTCGTCGGCGCGCAGCTGGACTCGGTATTTTCCGATCTGCGTATTGATACGATAAAGATCGGCATGATGGCTAACGAAGCGGTAATTAATCAGGTTGCCGACAGCCTGAGCGATCGGCCCGGCGGCTGGCTGGTGCTGGATACGGTGATGCTGGCGAAAAGCGGCGACCCGCTGCTAGCGCCGGAGGCGATTGACGCGCTGCGCAGACGCTTGCTCCCGCTGGCGTCGGTCATTACCCCCAATCTTCCCGAGGCGGCGGCGCTGTTGCAATGCGCGGTGGCCGGGGATGAGCAAAGCATGCTGCTGCAGGGGCGTAAGCTGCTGGAGTATGGTTGTCAGGCGGTGCTGATGAAGGGCGGGCATTTGAGCGACAAAGAAAGTCCTGACTGGCTGCTGAGCGCCGACGGCGAATGGCGCTTTAGCGCTGAGCGCATTGCGACGAAAAATACCCACGGTACCGGCTGTACGCTGTCATCCGCCCTGGCGGCTTTGCGCCCGCGTCATGACAGCTGGCCGGCCACGGTACAGGCGGCAAAAGGCTGGCTGCAGGGCGCATTGCAGCAGGCCGACTCGCTGGAGGTGGGCAGGGGAATTGGGCCAGTGCATCATTTTTATCAGTGGTGGTAGGGCGTAACGCTGGATTTACCAGGGAGGTTCTGAAAAATGGTGTCAGCAATTTGCCAGTCAGCGGGGTTTGCGTGCAGGATGTAAGAGGTTCGCTTTACCGATGAAACCGCCGCACTGCGGCTATTTACACCTCAACAGGAGCTAACATGACGGACATCGTACAGTTATTGGGCAAAGATGCGGATTCACTTTTGCAACATCGCTGCATGACCATTCCAGCGGATAGCCTGTATTTACCGGGCGCGGATTATGTTGATCGGGTCATGATCGACAACAATCGTTCTCCTGCCGTACTGCGCAACATGCAAACCCTGTATAACACCGGTCGCCTGGCTGGCAGCGGCTATCTGTCGATTCTGCCTGTGGACCAGGGCGTGGAGCACTCCGCCGGCGCCTCCTTCGCCGCCAATCCGCTCTATTTCGATCCAAAGAATATCGTCGAGCTGGCGATTGAGGCCGGCTGTAACTGCGTGGCCTCAACCTATGGCGTACTGGCATCGGTTTCACGGCGCTATGCGCACAAAATCCCCTTTATGGTGAAGCTTAACCATAATGAAACCCTGAGCTACCCGGCTCAGTACGACCAGACGCTGTACGCCAGCGTTGAGCAGGCGTTTAATCTTGGCGCGGTCGCGGTCGGCGCGACCATCTACTTTGGTTCTGAGCAGTCGCGACGCCAGCTTGAAGAGATCTCCGTGGCCTTTGAACGCGCCCACGAGCTGGGGATGGTAACGGTGCTCTGGGCCTACCTGCGTAATAATGACTTTAAAAAAGACGGCGTGGATTACCACACCAGCGCCGACCTGACCGGACAGGCAAACCATCTGGCCGCCACGATTGGCGCGGATATTGTTAAGCAGAAAATGGCGGAAAATAATGGCGGCTATAAAGCGGTCAACTTCGGCTATACCGATGAGAAAGTGTACAGCAAGCTGACCAGCGAAAATCCCATCGACCTGGTGCGCTATCAGCTGGCCAACTGCTATATGGGCCGGGCCGGACTCATTAACTCCGGCGGTGCCGCAGGCGGAGAGACTGACCTTGCCGATGCGGTGCGCACCGCGGTGATTAACAAGCGCGCTGGCGGCATGGGGCTGATTCTGGGACGTAAGGCGTTCAAAAAATCGATGAAAGACGGTGTGGCGCTGATTAACGCGGTGCAGGACGTCTACCTGGCGAAAAACGTGACTATCGCCTGATTAGTTGAATCGGACAGGCGTTGCCGGGCGTCGCTTTTCCGCTGCGCCCGGCGCGTTATCAGAATTCCTCAAACCAGCTGGCGTTGCGTTCGGCGATAGGAGTGATGGAAAAGATCATTTCCTGCAGATGCGTATGAATAGCGCTTTCCGCAGCGTTGGCGTCACGTAACGACAGCGCCTGATAAATCTTCTCATGCTGCTGGATCAGGCTCTGTGGCGGAGAGACTTCGCTCAGGGTGAGAAAGCGGACGCGATCCATGGTGGCTTTGATGTTCTCCACGGTTTCCCAGGCCAGTTCGCAGCCGATGCTTTGCGCGATCAAGCGATGAAACTCGTCGTCCAGCAGCAGAAAGCTCTGGCTATCATGGCGTGACGCCGCCAGCCGCTGCAGCTCAAGATTATGTGCCAGCTCGCTCAAAGCCTGCGGCGAGGCTTCAAGCGCCGCGCGGCGAACCACGGCGGTCTCAACCGCTTCACGAATAAAACGGCCGTCGGCCACCTGCTTGGCTGAAATTTTCCGCACGAAGGTGCCGCGCTGCGGCAGGATTTGCACCAGTCCCGCCTCCGCCAGCTTGATAAAGGCTTCGCGCACCGGCTGACGGGAAACGTTAAAGCGGGCGGAAACGTCTTTTTCCGACAGCAGCGAGCCCGGATGAATTGCGCAGGTTACGATATCCTGGCGCAGGAAACGGTAAATTTGCTGGTTTACCGGCTCACTGGCGGTAATGTTGTAGGCAATTGACATGGGCAAGTTCCGTTTAGCGTCGGCAGGCAGGTGACCAGTCTAAACAGCCGGCTGGCGTTGTGCCAGCCCTTTCAGCCATAAGCGTGATAGGGCAATCAATAGCGTTCGACCAGCTGATGCACCGTTGCTCTGGCGCCCTGCAGCAACAGCTGCTGATAAAATTCCATTACACACTGAATAAAGGCATCGCTGTGCGCCAGGTCGTCGGCAAACACTTCCTGCAAGCCAAGCAAGGCGCTAACGCGCGCAGCGCCCTGATCTGAGGCGACGACGCACTGTGCCAGACGCGCATTAAGCGGGTCGCGGATTTCAATCTTTTCGCCCTGTTCGTCAACCCCGCCGACGTAGCGCATCCAGCCCGCGACGCCCAGCGCCAGTAGGTCGAAGCGGCTGCCGTGCCGCAGGTGCCAGCGAATGCTTTCCAGCCAGCGCTGGGGCAGCTTTTGCGTTCCGTCGCTGGCTATCTGGGCGGTGCGATGGCGAATTGCCGGGTTTTCATAGCGGGCGATCAGTGAGTCGGCATAGGCCGTCAGATCCACGCCCTGAATGCTCAGCGTTGGCGCCTGTTCCGCCAGCATTAGCAGCCGGGCTGCCTGGCGAAAGTCCGGGTCGGCCATGCAGTCGCTGATATGTTGATAGCCTGCAAGATTACCGAGATAGGCGAGGAAAGAGTGGCTGCCGTTAAGCATCCGCAGCTTCATCTCCTCGAAAGGCACCACGTCGTCCACCAACTGCGCCCCGGCTTTTTCCCAGCAGGGGCGGCCGCTGACAAAATTATCCTCAATCACCCACTGAAAGAACGGTTCACAGGCCACCGCCACCGGGTCGTCGCAGCCAAGATTTTCCTGCAGTAGCCGGTGGGTTTCTGGCGTCATTGCCGGAACGATGCGGTCTACCATGGTTGACGGAAAGGCTATTTCCGTCGCAATCCAGTCGGCCAGCGCTTCATCCCGCTGGCGCGCCAGTTCGCAAACTACCTGGCGGGTAACGCTGCCGTTTTCCGGCATATTATCGCAGGACATTACGCTAAATGGCGGCAGCTTGCGCTGACGACGCAGGCGGATCGCGGCAAGGATAATGCCGGGCAGCGAGCGGGGCGTTTCGGGATTGGTCAGGTCATGAATAATATCCGGGTGGTCGAGGTTTAAGCGGGCGCTGGCCGGATGATGGCAGTAGCCTTTTTCCGTCACCGTCATGGAGACGATAGCAACATCCGGCTGGCTGAGCGCTTCAATAACGGCGCCTACCCCCTCCGACTTCGCATGAATGCCCTGTTTGACTACCCCCACCACGCGCAGCGCCAGCGTCTCGCCGGACATCTCGGCTACGCTGTACAGGCCGTGCTGAGCATTCAACGCATTGATCAACTCGCCGCTGTTGAGATTGACTTCGCAGTAGCCCCAGTCGCTGCCGTGATCGCGCGCCAGGGTATCGCTGCACAGCGCCTGATGGGCGCGATGAAAGGCGCCGAAGCCGATATGCACCATGCGCGTATGTAGCTGGCTGCGGTCATAGTCAGGCGTGGCTACCCCGGCTTTTAGCGAGGAGAGGGTAAGCATAGAGGATCCTTATCAACAGTGGCGGGCGCGTCAGGCGCGCCCGGTAAATATCAGACAGAAACGGCGCTATCCGGTGCTTTGGGACTTTTTATCACGAACAGCACCAGCAGCGCACCCAGCGCGGCAACGATGCCGGCTAACACGAAGGCGCTGTCAAAGTGGCCGGTGCGCTGTACGATAAACCCGGTCACGATCGGCCCGATGATGCCGGAGAGGCTACCCACCAGATGAATAAACCCGCTGACGCCGCCAACCCGTGATTTATGCACTACGTCCTGAATAATCGCCCAGTAGATCGCCCCGGTAATATAGAGAAAGAAGATCGATACCGACATCAGCGCAACCGCCGAGTTTACCCCCTGTACGTTGCCGGCAAGCGCAACGCAGAGCGCGGCGGCCAGCAGGGAAACAACCAGCACAATTTTGCGCGACATCAGTAATTTTCCGGTGATATTAAAAATTTTATCGGAAATCCAGCCGCCCAGCGCCAGGCCGACGAAGCCGACGATCCAGGGAATAACCGTGGTCAGGCTCATGGATTTAATATCAAGATGGTGCGCCTGGACCAGGTAGGCCGGGAACCAGCTGAGAAAGAAAAACAGGATGTAGTTATAACAAAAGAATGCGAAGGCGGTGACGATGATAATCGGCTGGCGCAGATAATAGCCCAGACCGTGCTTCGCTTCGCTAAGCTCATCTTCCGGCGTGTGCTGTTCGTTTTTAAGCTGTTCAACCAGCTGACGTTCCTGCTCGCTGACGCGGCGGCTACGGGCCGGGTTATCCGCAGCAATAAAGAACCAGATAACCATCCAGACGATACCGATACTGCAGATGATAATAAACGCCGGACGCCAGCCGAATGACAGCGCCAGCCAGCCGATCAGCGGGCCGGCTACCGCGCCGCCCAGCGGCGATCCGGCACTGAGGAAGCCCATTGCCGTGGCGGCCTGCTTTTTAGGAAACCAACCGTTAATCGCTTTGTTAGCGGAGGCGCAAATCGGCCCCTCCGCCATGCCGAACAGCACGCGCAGGATAAGCATTGACCAGAATCCGGTGGCGACCGCCGTCAGGCCGCAGAATAGCGACCACAGACCGACGGCGACGCCCAGAACAACGGTCGGACCGAAGCGGTCGGTTGCCAGACCGCCGATAAAATTAAACAGTGCATAGCCAAAAAAGAAGCTGCCAAAGATCATGCCGAACTGTTCGGCGTTGAGCAGGAGATCCTTCTCAATCATCGGGACGGTTAGCGAAAGCGCTACGCGGTCGAGATAGTTAATCATGTAGACCATAAATAGTAGCAGCACGATGGTCCAGCGCAGATTCTTAAACATAGTCACTCCGTCATTATATTTATAGCTGTAGGGGGAGGAGAGGCGGCTATTGCTGCCGCCTCTGCAACCGCGTTCTGCTGCTCTGGTGACTAAATCTCCAGAATAACTTTACAGCAGGAACGCGGGTCTTTTTCAAACAGGGTCATCGCCCGTTCAATTTCATCCAGCGGTATGTAGTGGGTTACCAGCTTAGACGGCGCTATTTTCCCCTCGGACATCCAGCGGATTACCTGTGGAAAGCGATGGCTGTTAAGTCGTGAGGTGAAGATAGACAGCTCTTTGCTGGTCAGGCTCTGCTGGGTAATCGTGCAGGGGGCGCCCGAAAAGCCCAGCAGGCCAATCCGCCCTGCGGGCGAAGCCAGCGCCGTCGCTTCGGCAAGAATGTACGGATGACAGGCCGCGTCGATAATCAGCGTCGGCTGCACGCCTGCGAGCTGCACTGCCAGCGGAGTTTCAGCGTTGTTCAGCGTTAAATCAGCGCCGTTATCACTGGCCATTTGCAGGCGTTGCGTGAGGCGATCGGCGACAATAACCTGCTTAACGCCGTACACCCCTTTCAGCACCTGAATCGCGGTCAGCCCCATCGGACCTGCGCCATATACCAGCGCGATATCCTGCGGCTGCGGTTGCAAAAAGGCGCAAATATTGGCGGCAATGGTGAAAGGTTCAACCAGGCTGGCAACCCGATCGTCAATGTTATCTGGCAGCGCCCAGGCGTTAGCGTTCGGAACCACTGAAAATTCGCTGAAGCCGCCGTCGCGATGAACGCCAATAACTTGCAGTTCGCTGCAGACATTTGGCCGGCCGACCGAGCAGGGGTAGCAGTGGCCGCAGCTAACAACCGGGTCAACGGCAACGCGCACGCCGAGTCGGGCAGGGTCAACCCCGGCGCCCACGGCGTCGATAATGCCGAAAAACTCATGACCGATAACCCGTGGATATTTGGCAAACGGGTTGTGTCCGTGCCAGATGTGTACGTCCGAGCCGCAGATACTGGCGTATTTCACTTTTACCCTGACTTCTCCGGCGGCGGGCTGCGGTTCGGCACGCTGCGCGATGCTCAGCTGTTCAGGTTGTTCAATCACCACACTTTTCATCACTACTCCTTGCCTTTACCAGTTCCATAGCGTGCCGTCTTCCAGCCGGGCGACCGGCAGGTAAGCTGGCTCATAGGGATATTTCGCCGCCAGTTTTTCGTCGAACTCAATGCCAAGGCCAGGCGCATCGCCCGGATGCATATAGCCGTTTTCAAAGCGCCAGTTGGTTTTAAAGACTTCCAGCATCTGCGCTGAGTAACCCATATATTCCTGTACACCGAAGTTGGGCACCCACATATCAAAATGTAGCGCCGCCGCATGGCAGATGGGTGACAGGTCGGAGGGGCCGTGCGAACCGGTGCGCACCTGATAAAGCGAGGCAAAATCGGCGATACGGCGCATGCCGGTAATGCCGCCCGCATGGGTTATGGTGGCGCGGATATAGTCGATAAGCTGTTCTTCAATCAGCTGCTTGCAGTCCCAAATGCTGTTAAATACCTCACCGACGGCGATCGGCGTAACGGTATGCTGGCGGATTAGACGGAAGCAGGCCTGGTTTTCTGCCGGGGTAGGATCTTCCATCCAGAACAGGCGGTAAGGTTCAACGCTTTTACCGAAACGCGCCGCCTCAATCGGCGTCAGGCGGTGATGCATATCGTGTAGCAGATGCTCGTCAAAACCAAACTTATTGCGTACCGCCTCGAACAGCTGGGGCGTAAAGCCGAGGTACTTCTCACTCGACCAGATCTGTTCCTCAGGCCAGTTGCCCTTCGTTGCCGGCTCGTAGGCCAGCCCTTTGCCTTTAGCCATGCCGTAGGTGGTTTTCATTCCCGGAATGCCGCACTGTACGCGGATGGCTTTGAAGCCCATTTCTTTATGTCTGGCGTAGTCGTCCAACACCTCGTCGATGCTGTGGCCGGTGGTGTGGCAATACACCATCACGCCGGCGCGCGAGGCGCCGCCCAGCAGTTGATATACCGGCATGCCAGCGGCTTTACCTTTAATATCCCACAGCGCCATATCGACAGCGGAAATCGCTGACATGGTTACCGGCCCGCGGCGCCAGTAAGCGCCTTTATAGAAAAACTGCCAGATATCTTCGATCTGATGGGCGTTGCGGCCAATCAGCTGCGGGCAGATATGATCTTTCAGGTAAGAGGCGACAGGCAGCTCGCGACCGTTGAGGGTGGCGTCGCCAATGCCAGTCAGCCCGTCGTCAGTGGTTATTTTTAGCGTAACGAAGTTGCGTCCCGGGCAGGTCACAAACACTTCGGCATTAACAATTTTCATGCAGGCGATCCCGTAACAGTAAGCTATGGCGGAAATTTAAATCTTGTATGACTACCATACAAGTAAGCGGATAGTATTATCCGATCGCGATCACAAACTGCCGATCGCGACAGCTTAAAAAGCTAAGAGGCAGGTCTGCACAGGAGACTTTGCCGCTGGCTGGCGGCTGGGGAGGAGAGTCATCAGGCGGCCGGTCAGGCAAGCGCCGCCAGGTGAAAGTCAGGCCAGCAGCTCGCAGCTGGGCGGCAGGCGGCATTCAATGGCATTTGCGATGACCTCAATGCGGAAATCGGTGCCGGTCAGGGGTTCGCCGTCGAGATTAAAGGTCATTTCATGGGGGGCGTGAATCGTCAGCCACGGCAGAGAGGCGCGGGTAATATTGGGATTATCGTCATCGCCGCCAAATATGGCATTCAGCAGCGTAGGCACCATCTCCTGGGCGGTAACAATGCTCAGGTCCAGCAGGTTATCATTCACCAGCGCATTGGGGCACAGGCGCTGTCCACCACCGGCCTGGCGGCCATTGCCGATACCGATCGCCAGCGCTTCGCCCTGCCAGATAAAATCAGGCCCGCTGATCGTGCACTCATCGGCTTTCAGGGTATCCATACGCATCAGTCCGTGGATAAAGTAGGAAACGCCGCCCAGCGCAGATTTAAGCTTTTCAGGGGTTTCGGTAGTAATACGGGTACCAAAGCCGCCGGTGGCCATATTGATGAAATAGCGGGTATTGTTGACTCTGGCGAGATCGATAATGCTGGCTTTGCCAACCAGCGCCAGGCGCAGGGCATTTTCCATCTCCAGCGGGATACCCGCGCTGGTGGCGAAATCATTCGCCGTGCCCAGCGGTAAAATCGCCAGTACCGGGCGTTTGTCCGCCGGCAGCCTGACCAGCGCGGTAGCAACTTCATTAATGGTACCGTCGCCGCCGCCAGCGACCACGGTGCTGGCTTCAAGCGTCAGGGCTTCATTGACGTAGCGCTGGCCGTCACCGTGTTCCCAGGTGACGCGAACGTCTATTATCCATCCTTCTTTACGCAGCAAAATTACCGCATTACGCAAGGCGTCATTGTTGGCGCCTTTGCCATTAAGAATCAATAAGGTGCGGGCGTGCTTGTCCATGTTAAGTTCCGGCAAAATATCACGATATGTCACAAGTTATAGCATAACCTGGTGCGGATGGGGCTGACGAAGGGCAAAAGAAAAGCCCGTTCGGGGGAGCCGGACGGGCCAATGAGGTGGTTCCTGTGAAACCAGTTTGCTTTTTGATGTTTGTTCTAAGCAGGCTGCATCATAGCCACTTAGCTGCCAGCAAAATGTGATCGGATTCTAAAAAATGTAACAGAGAGTTAACTGGCAGCCGCATTGACGGCCTGACGGGTCGACCCCTCGCTGAAATTACGCAGCAGCAGCGCCCAGTTAAGGGCGATCTCGTCGGCCAGCGGCAGCCAGATTCGATAGCCATCCCCCGGGGCGACCAGCATCTGATTGCCTTTCTTATCCTGCATGGTTTCCAGTTCAAAGCGCAGATTGCCGTCCGGCGTCATCAGCTCCAGGCTATCGCCAACGGCAAAGCGATTTTTAACGATCACTTCTGCCAGGCCGTCGCGGCGTTCGCCGCTGAACTCGCCGACAAACTGCTGCTGATGAGATACCGAATAGCCGTGCTCATAGTTCTGATAGCTGTCGTGGGTATGGCGCCGCATAAAACCTTCGGTATAGCCGCGGTTAGCGAGGCCGTCGAGGGTATTGAGCAGGCTGGTATCAAAGGGCTTGCCTGCGGCCGCATCATCGATTGCCCGGCGATAAACCTGCGCAGTACGCGCGCAGTAAAAGAACGATTTCGTTCGTCCTTCAATTTTCAGCGAGGCCACGCCCATATCCGCCAGCCGGTTAACGTGCTCAACTGCGCGCAGATCTTTGGAATTCAGTATATAGGTGCCGTGCTGGTCTTCGAACGCCGGCATCGGCTCGTCCGGCCGCTGGCCGTCAGCCAGCATAAAGACCCGCTCGGTTGGCGCACCGATGCCAAGAGTCGGCTGAGGCACGATGTTGCCATTGTCATCCTGCTGCGCTTCGCTTACCTGATAATCCCAACGGCAGGCATTGGTGCAGGTTCCCTGGTTGGGATCGCGCTTATTGATGTAGCCGGAAAGCAGACAGCGGCCGGAATAGGCCATGCACAGCGCGCCGTGGACGAAAACCTCCAGCTCCATATCCGGCACCTGGCGGCGGATCTCTTCAATCTCTTCCAGTGAAAGTTCGCGCGAGAGAATCACCCGGCTCAGGCCCATTTGCTGCCAGAAGCGCACCGTCGCCCAGTTTACGGCGTTAGCCTGTACTGAAAGATGAATGCATACCTGCGGGAAGGCCTCACGTACCAGCATAATAAGTCCGGGATCGGACATAATCAGCGCATCCGGACCCATTTCCACCACCGGTGTCAGGTCACGAATAAAGGTTTTTAGCTTCGCGTTGTGCGGCGCGATATTGACCACAACGTAGAACTTTTTGCCCAGCGCGTGAGCTTCATTGATGCCAGTGGCAAGGTTCTGGTGATTAAATTCGTTGTTGCGCACCCGCAGGCTGTAACGAGGCTGGCCGGCATAAACCGCGTCGGCGCCGTAGGCAAAGGCGTAACGCATGTTTTTCAGGGAGCCGGCCGGAGAGAGTAATTCCGGTTTAGTCATGGATAGTCCGTCTGATGTCAGGTCAGGTCCCAGTGAAGGGAAGGACCGGAGAGTCTACGTGCAGACGGCAGTACCCATTTTGCT
Organism: Izhakiella australiensis; assembly: GCF_002006995.1. Taxonomy (GTDB): domain Bacteria; phylum Pseudomonadota; class Gammaproteobacteria; order Enterobacterales; family Enterobacteriaceae; genus Izhakiella; species Izhakiella australiensis. The sequence continues at coordinate 16,214 of NZ_MRUL01000007.1, forward strand.
TCAGATCAATGTTGCCGCTAGATCATCCGGCAAACGTCCGCTTCCCAGCGGTAGCCCATGCCATAGACGGCGCGAATAAACGGCTGGTCAGCGTCCAGCGACTCCAGCTTACGGCGTAAATTTTTAATATGGCTGTCGATGGTGCGATCGGTAACGACCCGGTAATCATCGTACAGATGGTTAAGCAGCTGTTCGCGGCTGAAGACTTTACCCGGCTGTTGAGAGAGGGTTTTCAGCAGGCGAAATTCAGCCGGCGTCAGGTCGAGCGGCTGGCTATCCCAGGTGGCAAGAAAGCGTCCTTCGTCGACCACCAGCGGTGAATCTTTCTGGCTCTCCGACGTCGTGCGCTGCACCCGTCTTAAAATCGTTTTAACCCGCGCCACCGCTTCACGCGGGCTGAAAGGCTTACAGATATAGTCATCGGCGCCAATTTCCAGCCCCAGCAGGCGGTCAATCTCTTCGGTCTTTGCCGTCACCATGATCACCGGCAGTTCGGAAAAGCGGCGGATCTCGCGGCACAGCGTCAGGCCATCCATGCCCGGTAGCATCAGGTCCAGCATTACCAGATCCGGCGGCGTGGCATGAATAAAGTCGAGCACTTCATCGCCGCGTAGCAGATGATGGGTGCGATAATTGGCGGCTTGCAGATAATCCACCAGCAGCTGGCCTAGCTTAGGTTCATCTTCCACCACCAGTATTAGCGGCGCTTGCAGTGCTTCACTCATCCTCGGCTTTCCCGTTATGGTATCCAGGCATCGTAAATGCCGTTAGCCGGGAAAGTGTACCTCAATCCGCAGGCCACCTAAATCAGAGTGATCTGCACTGATGGTGCCGTCATGGGCTTCCACAATATTCTGGCAGATAGCAAGGCCGAGTCCGGAACCGCCGCTGGCCCGGCTGCGGGACGCTTCGGTACGGAAAAAACGTTCGAAAATTTGCTGCAAATGCTGAGCGCTCACGCCAGGCGGCGTGTCGTCAAAGCGCAGCCGCCAGCCGGTTTCTGCTGCCACTAGCGTGATGCGCAGCATGCCGCCAGCGTCGCTGTAGCGCAGGCTGTTTTCTATCAGGTTGGTAAACAGCTGAAATAAGCGGTCCGGATCGCCAAACTGTGCGGCGAAAGCAGGCAGATGGAGCTCCAGACGCATCTGCCGGCTAGCGTAGCGCTCGCGAAAGGCGCCGGCGGCCATTTCCAGCAGCGCGGCGAGATCGATATTCTTCTTGCGGTAAGCCAGCGCGCCTTCGTCGGACAAGGATAGCTGGTGCAGATCGTCAACCAGCTTGGTCAGCGTCGCCACCTCGTTTTGCAGCGATACGATCGACTGCGGGGTGAGTTTGCGCACGCCGTCCTGCAACGCCTCAAGTTCACCGCGCAGGATCGCCAGCGGCGTGCGCAGTTCATGAGAGATATCGGCCATAAAAGCACGTCGCATACTTTCATTTTTTTCCAGCGTACCGGCCAGACGATTAAAATCCTGCGCCAGGCGGCCTAACTCGTCCTGACTGCTGACTTCGACCCGGCTGGCAAAGTCGCCGGCCGCCAGTTGATGGGTTCCTTCCACCAGCCGCTTGACCGGCGCCAGCAGGCCGCGCGACATCAACCAGGTCACCAGCGCTGCCAGCAGCATCGCCAGGCCGACGATTATCCAGCTGGTGCGGCGCTGCTGCTGATCAAAATTAATATCGGTGCTGCGCGTCAGGCGTTCAACCGGGGCGCTGACAACCCAGCCGACGACGTGGCCGCTGTCGGTTTTAATGTCATGGCGCGGGCCGTCTGCCGGTGGCGCAGAGTGGGGCCCGACCATCACCTTATAATGCTGATCCAGCACCCAGAACATGGTGCGCCAGCCGTGGGGAGGAAACGGGTTGTTGGCATCCGGGTTTTGCTCGAAGGAGCGCAGCATGCGAAATACCAGACGGTCGTCTTTGCGCAAAAAGTCCCAGTTATTATCGTGCTGCTGGTACTGCTCGGCCAGCGCATCGCTCAGTAAGCTGATGCGCTGTTCATTGCCGCGCTTAATGTAATCGATAAAACCATGTTCAAAGCTGAGGCGTACCCCCCAGTGCATGATTATCAGGATCAGCATGCAGGTGGAAAAAATGGCGATAAACAGTTTGGCGCTGATGCCCAACCGTAGCTTTTTCAACATTATTTTCCTCTTTTACGGCGTACCAGCACCACGTTTTTAGTGACGTCTTTCGGCACCCGGCTGAATACCAGCGCCGGCAGGGCGATAATTAGCGCGATACAAAACCAGGTTTTGATAAAGGCCAGGTGAATTTCCGCTGAGTTTGCCAGCGCCTGATGACCAAACGCGCCAAGGATGATGCCAGCGATAGTGACGCCAATACTCATAGTCAGCTGCTGGGTCATCGACATCATGCTGTTGCCGCTGCTGGCCAGTTCATCGGGCAGCTCTTTCAGCGTCAGGGTATTCATACTGGAAAAGCGCACGCCGTTAACCATCCCCTGCAAAAAGAGCACCGGCGGCAGCAGCCATGTCCATCCGAGCAGGGCGACCAGCGGAAACATCAGCACCACTAGCGCCAGCGCCAGGGTGGCGCCGGTCAGGGTATTGCGATAGCCGAAGTAATTAACGACCTGCACCACAATACGCTTCATGCTCATATTGCCGAGCACCATGGGGATCATCATCAGACCGGCATGGAACGGCGTAAACCCCATGCCGACTTGCAGAAAAAGAGGCGCCATAAACGGCAGCATCGAACTGCCAATGCGGCCGGTAAAACTGCCCAGCAGGCCGATTGAAAAGACGCGGTTTTTAAATAATGCCAGACTGAACAGGGCATTTTGGTTGCTCCGGGCGTGCAGCAGGTAACTCAGGATGGCAGCAAAACCGGTCAGCACCAGCAGACCCAGCACCAGCGCGCTGACGCCGAGTCCGCGCTGACCATCGAGGGCCAGCGTCAGGGTTGCCATGCCCAGCGCCAGCAGAATAAAGCCGGTGAAATCGAAACGTTTGGGCGGCAGGGTAATATTAGGCAGCAGCCACAGGGTGGCGGCCGCACCGACTAATCCGACCGGCAGATTAATCAAAAATATCCAGTGCCAGCTGGCATATTCAACCAGCAGGCCGCCGAGCGCAGGCCCCACCAGCGGGCCAATCTGACCGGGCAGCGTTACCAGCGTCATGGCAGACATATACTGTTCGCGCGGCACCAGTTTCATCACCGTCAGCCTGCCGACCGGGACCATCATCGCGCCGCCGATGCCCTGAATAACGCGTGCCATTAGCAGATGATTCAGCGTTGCGGCGGTTGCGCAAAATAGCGAACCGGCGCTGAACAGCACGATGGCGCTAAAAAAGACGTTGCGTACGCCAAAACGGTCGGCCAGCCAGCCGCTGAGCGGCAGCGTTACCGCCACCGTCAGTACGTAGGCGACGATCACTGAATGCATATGCAGTGGATTTTCATGCAGACTGTGCGCCATCGAGGGCAGGGCGGTATTAACGATGGTGGTATCCAGGGTTTGCATAAAAAAGCCGAAGGTCACGATCCCCAACTGCCAGCGCAAACGGCTGGAGGAGGCGCTATCGCTAACTGGCCGCTCCGTTTTATCCATCCTGATTCCTCACTTTACCGCCGGGACGGCTGCGTTTCGCTTGCGGCGGCGCAGCTTATCCATATAGAGATAGACCACCGGCGTGGTATACAGCGTCAACAGCTGGCTCATCACCAGCCCGCCAACGATGGTGATTCCGAGCGGCTGACGCAGTTCGGCGCCATCGCCGCTACTCAGCGCCAGCGGCAGTGCGCCGAACAGCGCCGCCATGGTGGTCATCAGGATTGGGCGAAAACGCATCAGGCTGGCCTGAAAAATGGCCTCGCGGGCGCTAAGATTAGCCGAACGCTGCGCGTCGAGCGCAAAATCCACCATCATAATGGCGTTCTTTTTCACAATGCCTATCAGCAGCAGAATGCCGATCAGCGCGATCAGGCTAAAGGGTGCTCCGAACAGCATGAGCGCCAGCAGGGCGCCGACGCCGGCTGAAGGCAGGGTGGAAAGGATCGTCAGCGGATGCACATAGCTTTCATATAATATCCCCAGCATGATATACACACTGGCAATGGCGGCCAGCATCAGCAGCAGCTGGTTTCCCTGCGACTGTTCAAAGACCTGGGCGGTACCTGCGAATGAACCGCGCACGCTGGCGGGCACCCCAATCGAAGTCATAGTGCGGTCAATGGCGGCTGAGGCCGCTGACAGCGTGCCGTTTTGCGGCAGGTTGAAAGAGATAGTCGACGCGGCGGACAGCCCCTCATGGTTAACCGACAGCGGTGCGTTGGCGGGCTGCCAGTGCGAGAACGCCGACAGCGGTATCGGCTTGCCGTCGCTGTTGATGACAAACATTTGTTCCAGCGCGCTGACATCTTCGGTATAGCGCGGGGCAACTTCCATTACGACTTTATACTGATTAAGTGGCTGATAAATCGTTGAGATCTGGCGCTGGCCGAACGCATTATTCAGCAAGGCGTTGGTTTGCTGGGTGGTAATGCCAAGCCTTGCCATCGCATCGCGATCGTAGATCAGCGCCAGCTCGGAGCCTTTATCCTGCTGATCGGAGTTAACATCCGCCAGCTGCGGCAACTGGGAAAATGCCTGACGTATCTTCGGCTCCCAGCGCCGCAGATCGTCGAGATTGTCAGAGAGCAGCGAGTACTGATAGCTGGCGTTGGATTCGCGTCCGCCGACGTGTAAATCCTGATCGGCCATCAGGTAGAGGTTGGCGCCCGGTTCTTTTGCCAGCTTGTCACGCAGGCGGGCAATCACCGCCTGGGCGCTATCGCGTCGTTCGGAAAGCGGTTTCAGTGCGACAAACATCAGGCCGCTGTTGGCGCGCAAACCGCCGGTAAAGCCAACCACGCTGGTGACGGCCGGATCCGCACGCACAATTTTCATAAAATCTTCAAGCTTGCCGCGCATCGACTGAAACGAAATGCTCTGATCGGCCTGGATAAAGCCCATCAGACGACCGGTATCCTGCTCCGGCATAAAGGTTTTCGGTACGATGATATAAAGCCAGATGGTCAGGCCGATGGTGCCAACGAATAGCAGCATAATCCAGCGCGAATGATCGAGCACCCAGTTCAGCGAGCGGGCATAGCCGCGCTGCAGGCCGCTGGTCAGGCGGCCAAAGCCCCGTACGCGCTGCTGGCTGTGCTTGCGCTGCGGCCGCAGTAGCCTGGCACACATCATGGGCGTCAGGGTGACGGAAACCAGCATTGAAATCGCGATGGCGACCGACAAAGTCACGGAGAACTCTTTAAAAAAGCGGCCAATCAGGCCACCAATCAGCACCAGTGGCAAAAATACCGCTATCAGCGACAGGCTCATGGATAACACCGTGAAGCCGACCTCGCGCGTGCCCTGCAACGCGGCCTGCATCGGCTTCATGCCGGCCTCAATATGGCGGGAAATATTCTCCAGCACCACGATAACATCATCCACCACGAAGCCGGTGGCGATGGTCAGCGCCATCAGCGACAGGTTGTTCAGGCTGTATCCGCACAGGTACATTGCGGCAAACGTGCCGATCAGCGATACCGGTACCGCCACCGCCGGGATCAGCGTTGCACGCCCGCTGCGCAAAAAGCTGAATACCACCAGAACCACCAATGCCACGGCGATCGCCAGTGATTGCTCTACTTCACGCAGCGAGGCGCGGATGGTCGGCGAGCGGTCCTGAGCCAGGCCAAGATTGATTGATGCCGGGATGCTGTCGCGCAATTCCGGCAAGGTCGCGCGGATGCGGTCGACGGTTTCAATCACGTTGGCTTCAGGCGTTTTGCGGATCAGCATTAATACGGCGGGTTTGGCATCGGCCATCCCGGCATTGCGCACATCCTGCACCGAGTCGCTAACCCGGGCGACGTCCTGCAGGCGCACCGCCGCGCCCTGGTTATAGTAAACGATAAGCGGCATGTAATCTTCAGCCTTCATCAGCTCATCGTTAGTTTTCAGCTGCCAGCGCTTCTCCTGTCCGTCAATGGCTCCCTGCGGTCGCCGCTGGTTGGCATTGCTAATAGATTCGCGCACCGCATCAAGGGAGACGCCCTGGTTAAACAACGCCTGAGGATTGAGATCAACCCTTACCGCAGGCAGTGAACTACCGCCGACGGTAACGTCGCCGACGCCTTCAATCTGTAGCAGCTTTTGCGCGACCTGAGTCGAGGCGTAATCATAGAGCTGGCCGGTATTATAAGTATCCGACGTCAGCGTCATAATCATGATAGGCGCGTCGGACGGATTAACTTTGCGGTAGGTTGGCCGGTTCGGCATACCGCTTGGCAGCAGGCTCTGAGCGGCATTAAGCGCCGCCTGAACGTCGCGCGCGGCGCCGTTAATATCGCGATCGTAGTCGAATACCAGAATCACCCGGGTACTGCCAAGGGTGCTGGTTGAGGTCATCTCGGATACGCCGGCAATGCGTCCGAGGGAGCGCTCCAGCGGCGTGGCAACCGAAGACGCCATGGTCTCCGGCGAGGCGCCGGGCATGCTGGCGCTGACCACAATAACCGGAAAGTCTACCTGCGGCAGCGGCGCGACCGGCAGCAGGCGAAATCCCAGCATGCCAGCCATAACAATTGCCAGCGTCAGCAGAATAGTAGCTACCGGCCGGTGGATAAACAGCGCAAAAAATCCCATTACGCCTCCTGCTGCTTCGACTGGCGGCGCAGTGAGAGCGCCAGTCGGTCAAACAGCAGATAGATAACCGGCGTGGTGAACAGCGTCAGGATCTGGCTAACGATCAGGCCACCGACCATGGCGATCCCCAGCGGGCGACGCAGCTCGGCGCCGATGCCGGTCGCCAGCATCAGCGGCAGGGCGCCCAGCAGGGCGGCCAGCGTGGTCATCAGGATCGGCCGAAAGCGCAGCAGGCAAGCCTGATAGATAGCCTCGCGTGGTGGCATCCCCTGTTCGCGCTCGGCGGCCAGAGCGAAGTCGATCATCATAATGGCGTTTTTCTTCACGATACCGATCAGCAAAATGATGCCGATAATGGCGATGACGTCCAGCTCGCTGCCACTCACTAACAGCGCCAGCAGCGCGCCGACGCCCGCGGTTGGCAAGGTGGAGAGGATAGTGACCGGATGAATAAAGCTTTCATAGAGTACGCCGAGCACGATATACATCGCCACGATGGCGGCCACCACCAGCCAGACCGTGCTGGACAGCGCCGCCTCAAAAGCCAGGGTGCTGCCCTGGAATTTGGTCATAATTTCCGCCGGCATTGCCAGCGTTCGCTCGGCGTCGCTGATAGCGTCAACCGCTTCGCCCAGCGAATAGCCGGGGGCAACGTTGAACGAAAAGGTCGTTGAGGGAAATTGATCGAGGTGATTGATCGTCAGCGGAGCGTGACGTTCGCTGACGGTGGCAATGGCGCTTAGCGGCACGATGCTGTCATCGCTGGTTTTCAGACGCAGGTTATCCAGCGCCGCCAGGCCGGGCGTGCTACGGGTATCCTGTTCAAGCACCACGCGATACTGATTAGCCTGAGTATAAATCGTCGAAATCAGACGTTGACCGAAGGCGTCATACAGGGCGTTATCGATGTCGGCCATGGTAATACCCAGACGACTGGCGTTATCGCGATCGACCCGGATATAGGCTTCCAGACCCTGATCCTGCCAGTCGCTGCTGATATCTTTCAGCTGCGGCAGCTGGCGTAATTTTTCTAACAGCGACGGCACCCAGTGGCTGAGCGAACTGAGCGAGCCGGCTTGCAAGGTAAACTGGTACTGAGTACGGCTGACCTGGGTATCAATGGTCAGATCCTGCACCGGTTGCAAATAGAGCGCCATGCCGGGCAGGCGCGCTACCTGCTGCTGCAGGCGGTCGATCACCGTTTGCATGCTGTCGTCGCGCTGGTCCAGCGGCCGCAGGGTTATCTGCAAACGGCCACTGTTCAGCGATGGGTTGACGCCGTCAACGCCGCCAAAGGAGGCAACGCTCTGAACCGCCGGATCTTTCATCACCAGCGAGGCTACTTCCTGCTGACGCTGAGCCATCTTCTGCCAGGAAATGTTCTGCGGCGCCTGCAAGGTGCCCTGAATGATGCCGTTATCCTGCACCGGAAAGAAGCCCTTCGGGATGAAAATCCACAGCAGGACGGTCAGTGCCAGGGTACTCAGCGCAACGCCGAGGGTTAACCATGGATGGTTCAGCACCCGCTGCAGAATCCGACCGTAGCCGGCGATCACCCGGGCAAAAAAAGCTTCGCTGGCGCGCGAAAAGCGGTTCTGCCGTCGCAGCGATTCGGCGCTCAGCAGCCGTGCGCACATCATCGGCGTCAGCGTGAGTGATACCAGCGCAGAGATAAGGATGGCGACGGCGAGAGTGATGGCGAATTCACGAAACAGACGGCCGACGATATCGCCCATAAACAGCAGCGGAATAAGCACCGCGATCAGCGAGAAGGTGAGCGAGATAATGGTAAAGCCGATTTCGCCGGCGCCTTTCAGCGTGGCGCTGAGCGGGCTTTCGCCTTTTTCGATATAACGCGAGATGTTTTCAATGACCACGATGGCATCATCGACTACAAACCCGGTGGCGATGGTTAGTGCCATCAGCGTCAGGTTGTTAATTGAAAAACCGAGAAAGTACATGGCCGCAAAGGTGCCAATCAACGACAGCGGAACGGCGACAGCCGGAATAATGGTGGCGGCCAGGTTGCGTAAAAACAGGTAGATGATCATCACCACCAGCGCGACGGCCAGCAGCAGCTCAAACTGCGTATCGCTGACCGAGGCGCGGATATTGGTGGTGCGATCGGTAAGCACCTTCACTTCGACGGATTTCGGCAGCGACGCGGTCAGCGCTGGCAGCATACGGCGGATGTTGTCCGCGGTCTCGATGATGTTGGCGCCCGGCTGGCGCTGCACGTTGAGGATAATGGCCTGCTGGCGGTTGGCCCAGGCGCCGAGCCACTGATTTTCGGCCCCTTGTTCAATCGTGGCGACATCGCCCAGCCGCACCGGCGCGCCGTTATGCCAGGCGATCACCAGACGACGATAATCTTCGGCAGACGTCATCTGGTCGTTGGCGGAGAGGGTCACCGAACGTGCCGGACCGTCAAGGCTGCCTTTGGCGGAATTCACGTTAGCATTGCTGATGGCGGTACGCAGGGTTTCGCTGTCCAGTCCCAGCGCGGCGATAGCCGGGGCGTTCATTTTTACCCGCACGGCCTGACGCTGACCACCGCCGAGGGTCACCAGGCCGACGCCGGCCACTTGCGAGATTTTCTGTGCGACCCGGGTTTCCACCATATCCTGCACCTGGGTCATGGGCATGCTGTTGCTGGTCAGCGCCAGCGTCATAATCGGCGGGTCGGCCGGGTTGACTTTACTGTAAACCGGCGGGTTCGGCAGATCGTTTGGCAACAGATTGGTGGCCGCGTTAATCGCCGCCTGCACTTCCTGTTCTGCGACGTCAAGTGGCAGCGAAAGCTGGAATTGTAGGGTAATTACCGAGGCGCCGCCGGCGCTTTGCGACGCCATCTGTTTAAGGCCGGACATTTGACCAAACTGGCGCTCCAGCGGCGCGGTTACCGAGGAGGTGATGACCTCCGGGCTGGCGCCAGGATAGAAGGTGGACACCTGAATCGTCGGATAATCAACTTCTGGCAATGCTGAAACCGGCAGCATCCGGTAGCCGAGCAGCCCCGCCATCAAAATGGCAATCATTAGCAGGGTGGTGGCAACCGGACGCAGGATAAACAGGCGCGAAGGCCCGCCGGTGTTGTTGGAGGGCATTACCTGCATCAGGAACCCTCTCCCTGCGCGAGCGGGGTTTTTCTTGCGGTGCCGGGGACGGCGGCATTCTGCGCGGCGACGACTTCAATCTGGGCGCCCTCCGTCAGGCGATCAATACCGTCAGTGACGACCCGATCGCCCGGGTTCAGTCCGGCTTTAATCACCACGATCTTGCTGTCCTGAATCCCGGTGGAAACCTGCTTTTTACTGACCTTGTTGTCGCTGTTAACCACCCAGACAAAGTTACCCTCGTTGCCCATTTGCAGCGCGGCGGTGGGGATCACAACCGCATTTTGCAGGGTGTTTATTTTCAGCCGGGCATTGACAAACTGATTGGGAAACAGGGCATCGCTGTCATTCGTAAAGCGGGCTTTGAGTTTGATGGTACCGGTGGTGGTGTCAATCTGATTGTCCATGCTGAGCAGCGTACCGCTGCCAAGCTGCTGCTGATTGGCGCGATCCCAGGCCTCGACGCTCAGCGTTTTGCCCGCTTTTCTGGCGGTGAGAATATCGCTGATATCGTTTTCCGGTACGCTGAATACAACGTCAATCGGGTGAGTCTGGGTAATAACCACAATGCCGTTGGTATCGCCGCTGGTAATATAATTGCCGACGTCAACCTGACGCAGACCGACGCGGCCATCAATCGGCGCGGTGATGCGGCTGTAGTCAAGGTTCAGTTGGGCGTTGGCGACGCTGCCCTGATCCGCGGTAATGCTGCCAAGGGTTTCATTAACCAGCGCACGCTGCGTGTCGACATCCTGCCCGGAAACCAGACTGGTTTTGGCCAGCTTTTCATAACGCAGCAGGTCGCGTCTGGCGTTTGCCAGGGTTGCCTGATCTTTCGCCAATTGCCCCTGAGCCTGCATTAATGCGACTTGAAACGGCCGGGGGTCGATTTCCGCCAGCAGCTGGCCGGCTTTTACCTGTTCGCCTTCACGGTAATGAATGGCAATCAAATTACCTTCCACCCGACTGCGTACGGTCACGGTGTTGGCGGCGGTCACGGTGCCAAGTCCGGTGAGGTAGCGGGGAACGCTCTGTTCCTGTGCCGTTGCGGCCTGTACCGGCGGCAGGGCGGCCATCGCTCCCCGGCGACCGCCTTTGCCTTTATGTTCCGCTGCATTCGCTTGCTGTCCGTCGCTGGTTTTATGATGCAACCAGCCGTAAACGCCGGCGGAAATAAGCACGATGATAAGGATGAAAAGTCCAACTTTTGTCGAGCGACGTAGGCCGTTCATCGTAATAGTTTCTCTCCTGAGGGTAATAATAAATCCAGGAATGCCGCCCGTCAGGCAACGTCCTTTTCAGTTTAAACCGTGCATAGCGCCAAAAAATGAAGGAAATAAGGATAACGTTTAGATGGCATTAAGTCTTCTGCTACTCGTTGAAAATACCGGTGTGCTTTCCTGCAAAACAGAACAGAAAAAAGTGTTTATGCTTATGGGTGCGCAAAAAAACGCAACAACAGGAGAACAATCATGAGCAAGCTTGAACATCGTCAATTAGGCCGCACCGACATTCAGGTGCCCGTCTTGACGTTCGGCGGCAACGTATTTGGTTGGACGGTCGATCAAAACGCCTCCTTTACCCTGCTGGATGCTCTGGTGGAGAAAGGACTGTATTTTATTGATACCGCAGACTGCTATTCACGCTGGGCCGAAGGTAACCAGGGCGGCGAATCCGAAACTATTATAGGTAACTGGCTGAAGAAAAGCGGTAAACGCGACAAAATTATCCTTGCGACCAAGGTCGGAATGGATATGGGAGAAGGGCGTACTGGCCTGAGTCGCCAGCATATTCGCCGGTCGATTGACGATTCCCTGTGCCGCCTGCAAACCGATTATGTCGATCTCTATCAGGCCCATCGCGACGATCGGGATGCACCGTTGCAGGAGACGCTTGAAACGTTCGATGCGCTGATTAAAGAGGGCAAGGTGCGGGCCATTGGCGCCTCCAACTACGGCGCAGAGCGACTGTCGGAAGCGCTGAAGGTCAGTGCCGATCATGGCCTGGCGCGCTACGAAACTTTGCAGCCAGAATATAATCTCTACGATCGTAAAGACTATGAGGGCGGGCTGGAAAACGTGGCGAAAAATAACGGCCTCGCGGTGATTAATTACTATTCGCTGGCCAGCGGCTTTCTCAGCGGAAAATACCGCAAACCGGAAGACGCCAGCAAAAGTAAACGCGGTCAGGGGGTGGTAGAAAAATACCTTAACCCGCGAGGACTACGGATTATCGAGGCGCTGGACGAGATCGCGAAAGCGCACAGCGCTTCTGCCACCCAGGTGGCGCTGGCCTGGCAGATTGCCAGACCGGGGATCACGGCGCCGATTGTCAGCGCGACCTCATTAAGCCAGCTCGACGAGCTGGTAAAAGCCGCCGCGCTGAAGCTCAGTCCGGCGGAAATTGAAACGCTGGCGCAGGCCAGCGCCTGGTAATATTTTCGCGCGCTGCCCGGCGGGAAAAGGGCGGTAGCTAACAGCTGAAGCGCAGACCGACCGTGGCAGAGACCGGGCTCTCTCCACCGCTGGTCTGCGTTTTTTTATTCCGGCGCACGCGGCTAGCGGCCAAACAGCGTTTGCGCCCAGCGCGCCAGCCCGGCGGTAACCGAAGTAAAGTCATCGCCGCTGACCAGTGGCGTATCCGGCAGCGCCTGACTTACCGCCGCGCGCAGCAGCGGCGATCGGGCGCTGCCACCGGTCAGATAAACCACGTCGGGGCGCGTTTCGCTGCTCGCCAGAGCCAGCTTAATTTGCTGGCGCATGCGCTCCAGTGGTTGCACGATCGCCAGCTCCATATCCTGCTGCGTAATTGAGGTTGTCAGTTGCTGTTCAATAAATGCCAGACTCGCGTTGATTTGCGGCTGTTCAGAGAGGGCAATTTTGCTCTCCTCCGCCACGCGAACCAGACGGTTGCTCAGACGCTGCTGCCAGACTTTCAGCAGCCGTTGGACCTTTTCCGGCTGCACGGCATCGCGGATTAAATCCTGCAACAGCTTGCGGTTGCCGCTGGCATAGAAATCGTTTTGTGCCGGGACGTCGTTTATCGCCACGGCGTTCCACCACGGCAGCGCGGGCAGCGCGGTGCCTTTTTGCGTCTCACCGCCGGCGCCCAGCAGCGGCATCAGCTGCTTAAATGCCAACATAATATCGAGATCGTTACCCCCAACGCGGCAGCCGCTATGGCCGAGCAGGCTTTCACTGCGATCCGCTTTCTGCCACCAGCGTGGCCCCATCAGCAGCATTGAGCAGTCGGTGGTTCCGCCGCCGATATCCACTACCAGCACGCGCGTCTCACGGCTGAGCGTCGCTTCGTAATCAAGTCCCGCAGCGACCGGCTCAAACTGAAAAGCAATTTCTTTGAAGCCCGCGCGGCCAGCAGCGCGCTGTAAAATGCCCTGAGCCTGGCTGTTAGCTTCTTCGCCGCCCAGCCCCTGAAAGTTCACCGGCCGACCAATAACCGCCTGGCTAATGGCGGTTTGCAGCGAAGCTTCCGCCTGTTGGCGGATGTGCAGCATCATGGCGCATACCAGATCTTCAAAAAAGGCAATCTGCGGCGGCTTAAGACCGCTGGCGCCGAGGAAAGATTTGGGCGACTTAACGAACCAGCTCTCGTCAGGGTCGTCTATATATTGCCCCAGAGCCGCGAGACCGAACTGAATGCTGTCGGTTTTGACTTCAATATCTTCTTCCCGGTTGGCATGTAATGACCGGCGCAGCAGCGCGGCGCTCTCTTTGTCCGGCGTGGCAACCTGATGATGGCGATACAGCCATTCGCTGACGGCATCGCGAACCGGCGCGCAAAGCATTGATGGCAGCAGCGGCGAGTTATTTTCCAGCGGCAGCAGGCGGGGCGCGCCGTTTTCCATCACCGCGACTGAACAGTTAGCCGTACCGTAATCGAAACCAATAAACATCCGTGACTCCGCCAACCGAGAAAAGGCACAGGAGATTAGCCTGGCAACGCGGGGAGGGCAACCCATCATCGGTGAATTGTGAACGCCAGACCTTGAGCCATGGTGAGCGGAAGATGCTGGCTGACAGCCATCGGCAATAAATGACAACGCCCGCGTCGCTCAACGCTGACCGGCCTGGAATATACAGACCTGACCGCGCCCTTTGTGCTTTGCCTGGTAACAGGCCTGATCGGCCTGAACCATGACGTCGCTGGCCTGGCAATTTTCCCGGCTAATGAGCGTGATACCGGCGCTGGCGCCAACGTGGTAGCTTGTTTGCTGCCAGATAAATTGAAAGCGATTGATTTCAGAGACGATTTTTTTCACCACCGGCAGCGCCTGATCGGGCGCGCAGCCAGCCAGCAGCAGGCCAAATTCGTCGCCACCGAGGCGGGCCAGAATATCGGTGGCACGCAGCTGCAAGCGCATTACACCGGCCACCTGACGCAGCAGGGCATCGCCAGCCGCATGACCGGCGCTGTCGTTAACCGTTTTGAAATGATCAAGATCGATAAACACCAGCGAGTGCTGCTGGCGCTGCTCTGCCGCCGACAGCAGCAAGCGGTTCAGCTGGTGCTCAAAATTGACCCGGTTAGGCAGGCGGGTAAGCATATCGTGCGAGGCGCTGTAGCTCAGTTTTTTGAATATTTCGCGCGATTCGCTGACATCCTGAATAACAATCACTGAGCCAATATTGTCACCATCGAGGGTTTTCAGCGGCGAAATGCTGTAGTGGATAGCAAACTTTTCCCCTGCGTCGTTGTGTAATATTAAATCATCCTGCTGGTCATCGTCTGGCGGCAGGTTGTGCCGCAGCAGGTTCTCCATCTGCAGGTCGTCATGATCCCGGCTGATTCGCAAAATAGCGCTCAGCGGCTGGCCCTGGGCATTGAGCTGCGTCCAGCCGCTCATGCGCTCCGCCACCGGGTTCATAAAGCTGACCCTCATCTCCTCGTCGGTAGAAATGACCGCTTCACCAATGGCGTCCAGCGTGATGTGCATACGCTCTTTTTCCTGGTAAAGCGCCTCGTTGAGCAGGCGAATGCGGGTAACATCCTGGTTGATGCCGAGCATACGTTCGGGGATCCCCTGGGCATCTTTAACAACGGTTGCCTGGGCGCGGATGTAACGTATGCCGTGAAGGGTATCAATGCGAAATTCAATATCTACCGGGCTGGCATTGCGTACGGCAATATCAAATGCATCAATTGCCAGCTGGCGGTCTGGCTCATACAGGCTGTTCGCCCAGGTAAGGTAGGTTGCGTTATCGTCAGCCGGCAGTCCGTAGATTTCGAACATACGTTTATCCCAGCTCATAACGCCGCTTTTCATATTCCATTCCCAAACGCCGATGCCGCCTGCTTTATTGGCGAGGGTAATGCGCTCCATCAGTCGGCGATTGGTTTCCTGCGTGCGTTTAAGGCCGGTAATATCTTCAATCTGCGAGATAAAGTAGAGCGGTAGATTTTCGGCGTCATGGACCAGCGAGACGGTTAGCTGTACCAGGACAACTTCACCGTCGCAGCGAAAATAGCGTTTTTCCAGCTCATAGCTTTCAATCGCACCGCGCAGCAGGGCATCGATCTGACGTATATCGTTGCTGAGATCGTCAGGATGGGTGATTTGCTGAAAGTGCATTTGCAGCAGCTCGTTCTCCCGGTAGCCAAGCAGCTGCGACAATGACTTGTTTACCTTCAGAAACCGGCCTTCAGGCGAAACCAGCGCCATGCCGATTGCGGAGTACTCCATTGCATTGCGAAAGCGCGTTTCGCTCTCCTGAATATGTTTTTTTTCCTCCCGCGCCTCGTGCATGACCATCAGCATCATATGGCTGGGAATTAATACCAGCATAAAAGGCAGCCAGAGTAGCGCAATGCTGAAGTCCGGGTAGCTGTTACGTAAGTCAATCATGTTTAGCGCCATCATCAGCGACATCAGCATGATGTTTGCCAGAAACAGCACAAATGCTTGCAGCAGCGGTAAGCGTATGGCGCACCAAAAAAGAATGATAATGACGAAGGTAAAGGGCCAGGGGAGAAAACGCAGTGCGATATAGCTCAGCAACAGCGACCCCACCAGGGTCAGACTCTGCTCGATAGCCTGCGCCTGGCGCTGTCTGAACACATTGCTACGCTGCCATAACAGTCCAACGGGACCGAGCGTGAGCATACCTAATACTTCGGACACCACCCAGGTGCTATAAAAGTTGAAATTATTTAGCTGCGGATGGTGAAGCGTCAGCAGCGCCACTAACCCGCCGGCAAAAGGGATAATGAGTACCCCGATCAGCAGAAACTTAACCCAGCTGAACAGCGAGTTAAGTGGGTTTTGGTGATTCAGCGCCAGACGTAATAATGCGCCGCAGGCGAGCGCCTGTAGCAAATTGACCGCCGGGTATTTGAGATTGAGATAGCCTGCGCCGAATACCCATGCATTGCTTAACAGATCGCCAATCAGGCAGGCTGGCAGTAAAAGCGGCAGTTGGCGCAGCGGAAAGCGAAAAGTGACCACCGCCATCAGCGGCGTGGCAAACCACAGCGGTGAGATAGCGCCGTTGATTTTAATCAGTTCCAGGCAAAAAAGGGTGCTGACAAAGCTTATCAAACCCAGTAGCAGCGCCTGTGCCCAGGGAAGCCGGCCTCCCTGGCTATGTAACAAGGAATCAGTCGTCATTAACGTATCCAGGCATGCGCGAGACGGTCATGCGCGATGCAAGCATAAAAGAAGCCCTGAAAGCCATGCTAGCATAAGAAATTAATAACGATCGTTAGCCGGTACAATATAACGTGTTTTCACGGCCTTTTATTTCGGATGGATTGGCTGGAGCTGCTTTTCAGTCCCTCATACTCAGCAGCTTTGCGCGCGTCCAGGGGTGTTCAATTCCGGCGATTTTCACCGAAAGATGGGCCAGAAATTGCTGAGTGGTGGCGATGCGTCCGTGCCCCATCAGCATTAAGGGTATCGCCAGCGCCGCCGCCAGCTGCAGCAGTGAAAAGCCGCGAACCGCAGTGCTGCGCTGCGCCATCAGGAAGGCGCTGCTGAGGGTATAGCCCAGAATCAGGCCAGCGATGACTTCACTGGTTGAATGATAATGTAGCGCCAGGCGTGAGGCCCCGACCATCAGCGGGATGAAATAGCCGACAGCGATGGCAGCATAGCGCCAGCGACTGGTGCCCAGCCTGCCGCTCAACAGCCAGAGCATCACCGGCCAGAGTGTGGCCGACATCGCACTGTGGCCGCTAAAACCGGTAAAATTGAAGCGCGCGCTGCCGATGCCAAAGCCGAGAAAGGCGATTTTCGACAGGCTGACGATCAGACCAGCCAGTCCAAAGGTCATTATCCAGTACCACAGGGTTCGTTTGTCGCTGCTTTTAAACGGAATGACCAGCGTCAGAATAATGGCCGTCGGAATCAGCAGCATGCTGTCGCCAAAGTAAGTCAGGGTTTTCCAGTACACATCGTTTCCTTCTTTTTATCGTGCTATTGCCGGCTGCTTCGGCGCTCAATTGCGCGCCTGCTCTGCTCGCAAGGCGCCGACAGCGGGCAAAAACTGTGCGCTAAATCGCATAATGAAAGTTTATTGGTTTCATCGCGTCGGGGCTAACGGCTTAATCTGAAAAGCGTTGTGCCGCATTTTGTCTGGCATGGAAGGGGGGAAATCCCTATAATTGTCGCCGTTGGCTATCAGGCCAACTCTCCCTTCCTTACCCGTTTAGAAATCAGGTCGTTAATCGTATGACTGACAAGTCTCACCAGTGCGTCATTGTAGGTATTGCTGGCGCTTCAGCTTCAGGTAAAAGTCTTATCGCCAGTACGCTCTATCGCGAAGTGCGCGACAAAGTGGGAGACGAGCATATCGGCGTGATCCCCGAAGATGCTTACTATAAAGATCAAAGCCATCTGAGCATGGAAGAACGTGTTAAAACAAACTATGACCATCCCAGCGCCATGGATCATGATTTGCTGCTGAAGCATTTGCAAATGCTGAAGGCGGGGCAGGCAATAGACCTGCCGGTATACAGTTACGTCGAGCATACCCGCACCGGTGAAATTGTGCGTCATCAGCCGAAAAAGGTCATTATTCTGGAAGGCATTTTGCTGCTTACCGATGTGCGTCTGCGCCAGGAGATGAATTTTTCAATCTTTGTCGATACGCCGCTGGATATCTGCCTGATGCGGCGAATGAAGCGGGATGTGAATGAGCGTGGACGCTCAATGGATTCGGTGATGAAGCAGTATCAGAAAACCGTGCGGCCGATGTTTTTGCAGTTTATTGAGCCGTCAAAGCAATATGCCGATATTATCGTGCCGCGCGGCGGTAAAAATCGCATTGCCATTGATATTTTGAAAGCCAAAATTAATCAGTTTTTTGAACAGGACTAAAGGGACGCAGTTGTAAAATCCCTTCAACAAAGCCCGGAGTTGTTAAATGAGATTATGCGACCGTGATATTGAAGCCTGGCTTGACAGCGGCAAACTGACGATCGCGCCGCGTCCGCCGGTGGAGCGCATCAATGGTGCGACGGTGGATGTGCGTCTTGGTAATAAATTTCGTACCTTTAGCGGTCATACGGCGGCTTACATTGACCTGAGCGGGCCGAAGGACGAAGTGAGCGCCGCCCTTGAGCGGGTGATGAGCGAGGAGATCGTGCTGGCGGAAGACGAGGCGTTTTTCCTCCATCCTGGCGAGCTGGCGCTGGCGGTAACCTATGAATCGGTTACTCTGCCTGATGATTTGGTGGGCTGGCTTGATGGCCGTTCTTCTCTGGCGCGTCTCGGCTTGATGGTCCACGTCACGGCGCACCGTATCGATCCGGGCTGGCAAGGCCGGATAGTGCTGGAGTTTTATAATTCAGGTAAGTTGCCGCTGGCGCTGCGTCCGGGGATGCTGATTGGCGCGCTGAGTTTTGAGCCGCTTTCCGGCCCCGCCGCCAGGCCTTATAACCGCCGTCAGGACGCGAAATATCGTGACCAGCAGGGCGCGGTGGCGAGCAGAATTGATAAAGATTAACGCCCTTAAGAGGATGGCATGAGACGATTAATCACCACACTTGCCATTCTGGTGGTGGTGTTGGCTGCCGGGATGACCGCGCTGGTGCTGCTGGTAAATCCTAATGACTTTCGTGGCTACATGGCGCGGCAGGTTGAACAGCGCAGTGGCTATAAGCTGACTATTGACGGTGATTTGCGCTGGCACGTCTGGCCTCAGCTCAGCATTCTTTCCGGCCGGGTAACGCTCAAGGCGCCGGGTGCGGATCAGCCGGTGGTCGCCGCCGAGAATATGCGCCTCGACGTGCATTTGCTGCCGTTGCTTTCCCATCAGCTGTCGGTTAAGCAAGTGATGCTGAAAGGCGCGGTGCTGCGTCTGACCGCCGACAGTCAGAAGAAACCCGCTACCGACGCCCCGGTCGCGCCCGGCGATAGCAGTGAGCTGACGTCGTCCTTTGGCGATGACTGGTCGTTTGACATTGCTAATCTGCGTCTGAGCGACAGCCTGGTTATCTGGCAACAGCCGGACGGTAATGAATTAAACCTGCGCGACGTGAATCTTTCCATGTCGCAGGATAGCCGTCGACAGGTGCATTTTGAGCTTAGCAGCCAGCTGAGCCGCAATCTGCGAACGCTGCAATTTTCCCTCAATGGCAACATGGATGTCAGCCAGTACCCCGATCGCCTTAGCGCCCGGCTGGACGAGGCGCAGTATCAGCTATCCGGGCCGGATTTACCGGGCGAAGGTATTAAGGGCAAGGCGTCCCTCGATGCCGGATGGCAGAATAACGGCGACCAGTTTAGCCTGAAAAATATCAGCCTGAGCGCCAATGACAGCCAGCTCGATGGCAGCATCAGCGGTACGCTGGCGGGCTATCCGCAGCTGAATGTGAATCTTCATGCCGCCAATCTTAATCTTGATACGTTGATGGGCGTTGCATCGTCAGGCGCCAGCGAGCAGAAAGGCGCATTAAGCAGCGCCCGGCCGCCGGTTATTGCTAAACCGGCGATTTACGATAGCGCCAATTCACCGCTAAATAAGGCTGATGGTACGCTGGCAATCACCATGGATAAGTTCCAATGGCGCGGAATGGCGTTTAGCGATGTTCAACTCAATGCCAGTAACCATAAAGGCCTGCTGACGCTTTCGCGCTTTAGCGGCAACAGCGCCGACGGTAATTTTTCGCTGCCGGCAAGTATCAACGTGCGCGGCAAGGATACGCTGGTGAGCATCAGGCCGGACCTTCAGGGGCTGGACGTCGCCGCGTTGCTTAAAGCGTTTAATCTGCCGGTGGTTCTTAGCGGCAAACTGAGCCTGCAAGGCGAGCTCGCCGGAAAAGGCATGAGCCTGGCGGCTGCCAAACAAGACTGGCAGGGGAACGCCAGCCTGCAGCTGAAAGATGCGGAGTTTTCCGGGCTGAATTTTGCGCGGATGGTTCAGCAGGCTGCCCGTCGCAGCGATGCCCGCGTTCAGGGCAATGAGCGGGACGCGGTTGGCACCTTAAAACAGCTCAGCGCCAGCGCCAGTCTGAATAACGGGGTGATTAGCCTGCGGGATCTGCAGGGGGAAAATAACATCATGACTCTGCAGGGGCAGGGGCAGGTTGATATAGCGCATCGCACCAGCGATATGCTGTTCGCTATCGTAGTGAGCGGCGGATGGCAGGGCGACAGCCAGCTGGTACAGCGCCTGCAAAATACGGCGATACCGCTGCGCATATACGGTAGCTGGGCGAACCCCGCTTACTCTTTGCAGCTGGATGATGCTTTGCGCAATCAGCTAAAAGACGAGGCACTCAAGCGCCTTCGTCAGTGGCAGGATAGCCAGAAAAAAGGCTGAATGGCGGCTGCGAATGATTAAACCATTCGGCATTCAGTCCTGGCCGCTTCAGGACTGACGGGGCGGCGCCAGGGGCAGAATGCTGACTTTCTGAATGCGGTGGTTTACCACCGCTTCGATGCGTAGCAGAAAGTTGCCAATGGTGACCTGTTCATTTTGCAGGGGGACGCGCTGCAGGTTCTCCATAAGCAGGCCAGCCAGCGTGTGATAATCGCGCTTCTCGTTGAGGGGCAGGGGGATATAGTTGACCAGCTCTTCCAGCGGAATAGCGCCGCTGGCACTCCAGCTGCCGTCGGCATTCTGCTGTATATCATGGCGCGGATCGAGCGATTCGCCTTCGGCCGGCAGATTGCCCGCAATGGCTTCCATAACATCACTTAGCGTGACTATTCCCTCTACCGAACCGAATTCATCGACCACAAAGGCAAAGTGCGTGCGGGCGCCGCGAAACTGTTCCAGCGCCTGCAGCAGCGGAAGCTGCTCGGGAAATACCGGCGGCTGGCGCAGCAGGAGTGCCGGATTAAGTGGTTCATCACGCAGCTGCTGTTCGAGCAGGTCAATAATATGTACCACTCCCAGCGGATCGCCGCCGTTTTCATTAACCACGAGTCGCGTATGCTGATTGTCTCTCAGCCGCTCCCGTAGCCGATGCTGGGGTTCAGCCAGATCGACCAGTTCAATATCATGGCGCGAAGTCATGATGCTGCTGATATTACGCTGCCCGAGGCTCATGACCCGGGCAATCATCAGGCGCTCCTGGCGATTAAAGATGGCCTGCTCGTTATCGGCTACCAGCGACAGGGTTTCGCTGTCTAACTCCGCTTGCTCATGATGACCGCGTAGCAGGCGCAGTACCGCTTCGCTAGTGCGTTTACGCATTGTCAGGCCGGCGGCCAGAAAACGTCTGCGATTGAACATCGCCAGCTGATTAAAGCTTTCAATCATTACCGCAAAACCGATCGCGGCGTACAGATAGCCTTTGGGTACCGCGTAGCCAAAGCCATCCGCGATTAAGCTAAAGCCAATCATCATTAAAAAGCTGAGGCACAGGATCACCACGCTGGGGTGGCTGTTAACAAAGCGAGTTAACGGTTTACTCGCCAGCAGCATCAGCGCAATTGCAATGATGACCGCAGCCATCATTACCGCCAGCTGGTCAACCATGCCGACGGCGGTGATCACTGAATCCAGTGAAAAGATACCGTCCAGTACCACAATTTGCGCGACCACGGGCCAGAAACGCGCGCTGCCCGCCGCGGATTGTTCTTGCTGGTGCTTTCCTTCCAGCCTGCTATTGAGCTCGGTGGTGCCTTTATATAATAGAAATGCACCGCCAGTGACCATGATTAAATCTCGGGCGCTAAAAGAGAGTGACGCGATGTTAAATAAGGGGCGGGTGAACGAGACCAGCCAGGAGATGGAAGCAAGCAGGCCGAGGCGCAGCAGCAGCGCTAAAAGCAAGCCGATAATGCGGGCCCGGTCCTGCTGATGTCGCGGCACTTTTCCCGCCAGAATGGCAATAAAAACCAGATTATCAATTCCCAGTACCAGCTCTAGTACTATCAGCGTGATCAGTCCGGCCAGAATGGACGGATCGGTAATCCAGTCGAACATACATTCCCCGCGAGCGATGAAGATAGCTGTAATCATGATAGTGAAATGGCAACAATTCAACCGGCAGCGGAATAGATGACAGCATGATGGCAATTCTGCGTATTTTTCTGGTTATTAAATCTGCATGCTGTTTTTCCTGAAATCAGGACTAATCGCATAGGAGATGAACAGGTGTTATTGGATACTAAATATCACCGGAGCAGGAAAGGGTTATTCTGATAAGCATGGAGTAATTCTGAAAACAAACTGTTATGGGAGATAAGGATATTGACTTTGCGGATGCCGTCTGAATGCTATATCTGGCGCAGAGTTAGTCTTATTCCTAAAAGCAGAACAGTGCCTGGCTCGGCTCTTGTAAACGAGCCAATTATAACTAGTATACCAACCTGTAAGACAGTGTCGGCGCTAAATTATGATATTTCCATAGTAACAGATAAGAAAGTTCTGTAACTGTGAGCGCGAGTGGGTTTTATCAGGAATTAGCGATTGGCCGTTTCAGACTTTGGATACAAACCCGGAAATTTTGCAGGCTTACAGCACGGTGGCAGCTACAAGCCAGGGGCGGTAGCGTGTCCGAAAGCGTCAGGTAATCGGAAATTGCTGATGGCCTTCTGCTGAGTAAAACGGGCCAGTAATGAAAACTACTGGTTGCTGAAAAGCAGTATGAGTAGAGGTGATTATTAGTTGAGCAGTTTTAATGGATGCCGTTAAAAGTACAGACTCCTGAAGATAAAAACTAAGAGTTAAATATGCGCGATATTGAATTCAATTATAAAGGGCTGGTTATTAAACTGACGCTCGCAGCTTCAGATTTAATTTGTTTTAATGCTGCATTATTTATTGCTATCTGGATAATTAATAGTCTTTCCGGCAACGTTCTTGACGGTATTTCTGAAAAAAGCCTGGATCTTAAAATTATTACCCATAGTATCCTTTCTGTAATTTGCATTGTCTGGTTCTGGGTACGTCTGCGTCATTACACCTATCGCAAACCATTCTGGTTTGAACTAAAAGAAATATTCAGAACTATTCTTATTTTTTCCGTTATAGACCTTTCTATTACTGCGTTATCTAAGTGGGATATGTCCCGCAACATCTGGGTCATTACCTGGCTGCTGGCGCTGGTGTTGATACCGCTGATGCGCGCGATTATCAAACGCGCGTTAAATCGTCACAACCTTTGGCGCAAAGAGACTATCATTATTGGCAGTGGAAAAAATGCATGTGATGCATGGATGGCATTGCAAAGTAGTGAAGTTAAGGGTGGATTTAACGTGGTTGCTTTTTATTGCGTAGATGGATCAACGCCGCAGGAAGAGCTGCTGGGATTGCCGGTCATTAAGGATGAATCAGAACTCTGGCAACGCGTTACCAGCGAAACCCAGCTTATTGTGGCTGTGGAATATGAGCAAAGCCAGTATCGCGATCTCTGGTTAAAAAACCTGGCTAAGCATAATTGCCGTTCAGTTTCAGTGATTCCCTCTTTACGTGGTGTACCACTTTATGGCACAGATATGGCTTATATCTTTAGCCATGAAGTCATGATTCTGCGTGTGAACAATAACCTGGCGAAACGAACTTCGCGCTTCCTTAAACGCGTTTTCGACATTGTCGGTGCGTTGGGTATTATTGTTATGCTGATGCCGGCGCTGGCTGCGCTGATTTTTATGGTGGCGCGTGACGGGGGTAATCCGATTTACGGCCATGAGCGGGTAGGATTAAACGGACGAAAATTCAAATGCCTTAAATTTCGTTCTATGGTAGTTAATTCGAAAGAAGTTCTGGAAGAGGTGCTGCGTACCGACCCGGTAGCGCGCGCTGAATGGGATAAGGATTTCAAATTAAAAAACGATCCACGTATTACCCGTATCGGTCACTTTATTCGCAAAACCAGCCTTGATGAGCTGCCGCAACTGTGGAATGTCGTTCGCGGTGAGATGAGTCTGGTCGGGCCGCGCCCGGTGATTGAAGATGAACTTGAGCGTTATGCAGGTGATGTGGATTATTACCTGATGGCAAAACCAGGCATGACCGGATTATGGCAGGTCAGTGGTCGCAATGATGTTGACTACGAGACCCGGGTCTATTTTGACTCCTGGTATGTAAAAAACTGGTCGTTGTGGAATGACATCGCCATCCTGTTTAAGACTATTGGCGTTGTGCTGAAACGTGACGGCGCTTATTAATACCAGAGATAGCGACGCCTGAAGATAACTTCAGGCAGGATTCGGGCCTGGAATGGTGTTGAGACCGGTCTTATTGTGTGGTCCGGCATCATCCGGATAAAGGGGCCGCGATGTGATGAAGGTGAATAGCCTGATTCGGTTTTCGGTATAAATGCACGAAGGAAGGGAGCTTTAGCTGATGATAACCCATTGCCAGGTCTGATATTTTGCACATTTTCGCATTTTGTAGCGCCACACAGCGGCGAGTTCGCCTCTATCAATCAAATTACTGATAGCGATGATATAGATGATTACAATCAAAACTAAATTGATACCCATGCTGGTATCGGTAAGCCTTATTTCAGGATGTACGGTCGTTCCGGGTCAGAATTTGACTACGGGCGGCAAGGATGTCGTTAAGCAACAGGATAATGATTACGATATTAACAAGTACGTCAACGTCTACCCAATGACGCCTGGCCTGGTGGAAAGAATGCGTCCGCGTCCGGTGGTCGCTCAGCCTAATGCTGGTTTACAGCAGGAAATTCAGAACTACCAGTACCGTATTGGTATTGGCGATGTTTTAACCGTCACCGTCTGGGATCACCCGGAACTGACTACCCCTGCTGGCCAGTATCGTAGCGCCAGCGATACCGGCAACTGGGTTCACTCTGATGGCACCATCTTCTATCCTTATATCGGCCGGGTTGCCGTGGCCGGTCGCACCGTGCAGGAAGTCCGCGACGTTATCGCTCGCCGCCTGGCGCAGTATATTGAAACCCCGCAGGTAGATGTCAGCATCGCTTCGTTTAAATCGCAAAAAGTCTATGTCAGCGGTGAGGTAACCAACTCCGGCCAGCAGCCCATTACCAATGTGCCGTTGACCATTCTGGATGCCGTTAACGCTGCGGGGGGTCTTACCCAGGATGCTGACTGGCGCAATGTGGTGCTGACCCATAACGGTGCTGAGAATCGCATCTCCTTGCAGGCGCTGATGCAAAACGGCGACCTCAAGCAAAACCGGCTGCTGTATCCTGGCGATATTCTCTACGTCCCGCGTAACGATAATCTGAAAGTGTTCGTGATGGGCGAAGTGAAGCAGCAGGCGACGCTGAAAATGGATCGCAGCGGTATGACGCTGGCCGAAGCGCTGGGTAATTCTCAGGGTATGGACCAGACGACGGCTAACGCGACGGGCATCTTCGTTATTCGTCCGATTAAACAGCGTACGGCTGGCGGCAAAATCGCCAATATCTATCAGCTGAATGCCAAAGACGCATCGGCAATGGTGATGGGTACTGAGTTCCAGCTGGAGCCTTACGATATTGTTTATGTTACCTCTACGCCGCTGACGCGCTGGAACCGCGTGATTTCTCAGCTGGTGCCGACTATTACCAACGTGTATGACGTAACTCACACCGTAGAAACCATTCATAACTGGTAAGAATGGGTGAGGTCGCGCCATGTTTCATTCAATCTTAGTTGTTTGTGTTGGCAATATCTGCCGCTCCCCAACCGGGGAGCGTCTGTTGCGCCAGTCGCTGCCTGAAAAGCAGGTGGCTTCCGCCGGATTAAGTGCCCTTCAGGGGCATCCGGCGGACAGAACCGCCAGCGATGTCGCTTTACAGCACGACATTTCGCTGGATGGTCACGTAGCACGCCAGTTGACATCATCTATGTGTCACGATGCCGATCTCATCCTGGTGATGGAGAAACGTCACCTGCAGCAGGTGGTGCGCATCAACCCGGCGGTGCGCGGTAAAACCATGCTGTTCGGTCATTGGCTCGATCAGCGGGAGATTGCAGATCCCTACCGCAAAAGTCGTGACGCTTATGAAGCCACGTATGGATTATTAGAAAACGCTGCCCAGAAATGGGTCAACGCATTAAGCCGATAATTGGGATTATCCATGAATATAAAAAGTAAAGTACCGTCAGCGCGCAGAGACGATGCAGCAGGTGGATGGGATATTGCCCACCTTGTAGGACAAATTGTCGATCATCGGTGGATAATCGTTGCTATTGCAGCACTTTTTATGCTTTTGGGCACGCTTTATGCCCTGTTCGCAACGCCGATTTATAGCGCTGATGCCATGGTGCAGGTTGAGCAGAAAAACACCACGCCGGTATTAGCTAATTTTACTGACGCCATGCCCGCAGGCCCGACGCCAGCTTCTGAGACCGAAGTGAATATTATGACTTCGCGCCTGGTGCTGGGTAAAACCGTGCGCGACCTCGGACTGGATGTATTAGTACAGGAAAACTACCTGCCGATTATTGGCAAAGGTTTTTCACGTATATTTGGTAATGAGCCAGGTCATATTACTATTCCGCAACTGACGCTGCCGGCATCTTACGAAAAGCCGCCGACCATTAGTGTTGAAGTTAACGATAATAATCAATATACCGTCAGCAAAGATGGTGATGAGCTATTTAAAGGCAAAGTAGGCCAGCTGGAGCAGCACAAAGGCGTAACCATGATGGTCAGCGCTATCCAGGCCGAGCCAGGCACCAGCTTTACGGTGACCAAACTGACCGAGCGTCAGGCAATTAAACTGGTTTTCGATAACCTGACGGCAGCAGATAAAGGAAAAACCACCGGTGTTATCGGCCTGACTTATACCGGTGAAGACCCGGTGAAAATTAAGCAGGTCCTGAACGCGATTGTGAATAATTACGTGTTGCAGGATGTGCAGCGTAAATCGGCCGAAGCTGAGAAAAGCCTGAAGTTCCTCGCCACCCAGCTGCCCTCGGTACGCGAAAAGCTGGATAAAGACGAAGACCGCCTGAATACTTATCGCCGTCAGCACGACTCCGTTGATATGTCGATGGAGGCCAAAGCGGCGCTTGATTCTGCGGTGAACGTCCAGAGTCAGCTGAACGAATTGACCTTCCGCGAAGCAGAAGTTTCACAGCTGTACACCAAAGATCACCCCACCTACCGTGCGCTGTTGGAAAAACGCCAGACGCTGCAAAATGAGCAGAAGAAGCTGGATCAGAAAATTGCGGGAATGCCGCAAACCCAGCAGGAAATTGTGCGTCTGACGCGCGATGTGCAGTCCGGGCAGGAAATTTATATGACCCTGCTGAATCGCCAGCAGGAGCTGAATATCCAGAGAGCCAGTACCGTTGGCGATGCGCGCATTATTGATACCGCCGATACCGCTGGCAATCCGGTGGCGCCGAGAAAACTGCTGATCGTCGCGGCAAGCCTGGTCGCCGGATTAATCGTGGCGATTGGCGCGATTCTGGTTAAAGCGCTGTTTCACCATGGTATTGAGAATCCTGAACAGCTGGAAGAGCTTGGCATCAATGTTTACTCCAGCGTGCCGCTTTCAGACTGGCAGCGTAAACGCGATATGGAAGCATTAATCCGCAGAAGCCATAACGCGAAGCTCGATCCCCATAACACGCTGTTGGCGCTGGGTAATCCGACCGATCTCTCTATCGAGGCGATCCGTAGCCTGCGAACCAGCCTGCACTTTGCCATGATGGAAGCGAAAAACAACGTGCTGATGCTGACCGGCGCCAGCCCTGGAATTGGTAAAACCTTTATCTGTTCTAACCTGGCGGCATTGGTTGCCCAGGCCGGTCAGAAGGTGCTGTTCATCGATGGCGATATGCGCCGTGGCTATACCCATCAGCTATTGGGCGTGGATAACAAAGCCGGCCTGTCTGACGTATTGTCTGGCAAGGTTCCGTTTAGTGAGACGCTGATTCAGAACGGACCATGGCAGTTTGATTTCCTGCCGCGTGGTCAGATCCCACCGAATCCTTCTGAGCTGCTGATGCACAAACGTATGGAAGATTTACTGGAGTGGGCCAATCAGCATTACGATCTGGTACTGATTGATACGCCGCCGATTCTGGCCGTCACCGACGCCGCTATTATCGGTAAAATGGCCGGTACCTCACTGATGGTTGCTCGCTTCGAGGTCAATACCGCCAAAGAAATCGACTTCAGCTATAAGCGTTTCGATCAAAACGGTGTACAGATTAAGGGCGTGATTCTCAACGCCGTAGTACGTAAAGCCGCTAACTCTTTAGGTTATGGCTACGACTATTACGATTACAGCTATGGCAAAGATGCTAAAAGCTAACAGGTAATCAGGAGGAGCCTGTAGATGCAGGTTCCTCCGTTTTTTTGCGTCTGACAGGTTTCTGCGACGTCTTTACTGACTTTTAAAAGGTGTATGGGAATGACGGATATTCTGTTTTCAATTGTAATTCCTGCCTATAACGCTTCGGAATCAATTAAAACCACCTTAGATTGCGTAGCAGCGCAAACCTATAAAAATTATGAAGTCATTATCGTTGATGACAAATCAAACGATGCTATGCAGCTGGAGCAGGTGGTCAGATCGCCGCGTTATGCGGATCTCAATATTAAACTTGAATTATCACAGCAAAAGCTTAACGGCGCCGGGGCGCGTAATCGCGGCATTGAACTGGCGACCGGCGATTTTATCAGCTTTCTCGATGCCGATGATGAGTGGCGCGAAGATAAGCTGCAGGAAGTGGTAAAGCAGATTGCGATGTTGGAAGCCGCTGGCAAGCAGCGTTATATCATCTTCAGCCAGGTCAATATCCATCAGGATGGCGCGTTTCTTAAAGTGATGCCGATGCAGCCGGTTGCGGCAACGGAAACCGTGGCTGAGTATCTGTTTGGCTGCTACGGGTTTATCCAGACCAGCACTATCGTGCTGAAGCGCGAGTATGCCGAGGAAATTCGCTTCGATGAGCGCTATATTCGCCATCAGGACTATGATTTCTGCATTCGCGCAGATAAGTTGGGCTATGAGTTTATTATGATTTCGCAGCCGCTGGCGACTTACCATCTGGTAACCAGCTTTGGCTCCCGCCATAAAGGGGAGTCGGTGAAATACTCACTTTTCTGGCTTGATAGCATGCAACAGCACCTGACCAGCCGCGATGTTCACACCTATAAAGCGTATAAATTGCCATTACGTTATAAAATGGACGGTAAATCCCTCCAGGCTAGCCTCAGTTTTGCTCGCTACTTTTTCTTAACGAATAAAGATAACCGCGCTTACTTTATCAACCGTCTGAAAGAGAAAGTCAGGCAGCGACTGGGGTCAAAATAGCGTTACTTGCGCAAAAAATAATAACTCCAGGGGAATAGAATGGCGATTTACTGGATTATCAGCTACACACTTTTAGTTTTATGCCTGTTTGAACTGGCAACGATTGACCAACTACACGAGCCGAGAATCAAACGTGTTGTGACCTATTTTTTCTTTGTCATGACCATCGTCCTGATTTTCTTCGCCGGCATGCGCGGCCCCAATACCGGGATTGATGACTGGCAGTACCTTGGTTTCTTCCATGATTTTTCCCGGCAGGTTGGCATTTCGGACTATGCAACAATTACCGATGTCTACCGTTATGAAAAAATGTTCATGCTGCTGGCATGGGTGTTTTCCTGGTTCAGCAATGAAAGCTACTACTTCTTGCTGTTCGTCGCTTTTGTGGCCGTCGGAACAAACTCGTTCATCTACAAAAAATATTCGCCGTTGATTCTCTGCTCGCTGTGTCTGTATTCAGCCCACTTGTTTATTAACAAGGATATGAATCAGATTCGCTTCGGCCTTTCAAGCGCCTTTGCCATCGCCTGTATCTGTACCGCAGCGGGGCGGAAATATATTCTCGCGGTTATTTTCCTGGTAATGAGCAGCCAGTCGCACTCAACCGGCTATGCGTTGCTGTTGGTTGCCCCTTTCCTGTTCATTAAGGAACGTAAATACTTCGGTCTGGCCATGGTGTTGGTAGCGATTCCGCTCGGCCTGGTCGGCGGGAAAAAGCTGTTTCTGGATTCGCTGGGGATCGTACCTTCCCTTGGCGATCGCGCAATGGGCTATGAAAATACCATCTTCGACCGGCCCAATCCGGTCGTCAGCCTGGCGAACCTGAAAAATATTATTTTTATCAGCTTCTTCACGCTGGTTTATTTTAACAAGCCGATCGAGAAAGAAGATCGCCTGCCTTACCTGCTGTTTATCGCCTATTCGGTGGGGGCTGCGGTGCGTATTATTTTCTCCGACTTCTCAATTATCGGCGGCAGGGTTGGCAACCTGTTCCTGCATGCGGAACCGCTGCTGCTGGCATTTTTGATGATGCGCATTCGTAACGTGGTGCTGAACTTTGGCTTGCTGGCGGCGGTGGTGACCTACTACCTGGCCTATAACACGATTCTTTCCGTTCAATCGATAACCGGCTACAGCATTGCGCCCATCTTCCGCCTGTTCTGAACAGGCGGCTGGCAAATAAATCTGGCCGCTATCGTCTGAATTTCCGGGGGCATGCAGGTGTTCCCCGGCTTTATATTCACGCTGTTACTGACAAATTTCAGGTATCCCGATGACTAATCAACTGGGTACAGTGGGGATTATTATCCCTATGTACAATGCAAAAGAAACGATTCTGCGGGCAATTCACTCGGTCCTGAATCAAACCTGGCAGGACTGGCATATTTATCTGATTAACGATAAGTCCACCGACAACTCGCTGGCGCTGGTGCGGGAACATTGCACCGACCCGCGCATCACTATTTTGGATAATCCGGTAAACCTCGGCGCTGCGGAGACGCGCAACGTCGGGCTGGAGGCATCTAACGAATCCTTTATCGCCTTTCTGGACAGCGATGATGAGTGGGAAAAAAATAAATTAACGCTGCAAATGCAGGCCCTTGCTAGCGGCGATGACCTGAGCATCAGTCATTATCATTACCGCTCGCGCACCAAATCTTATGACGTCCGCTGGGCGAGAACGCATCTCACCAAAGATGAGTTTGTCAAAAAGCGGTTCCGCGTCTGTTTTTCCTCGGTTTGCTATCGCCGCCCGCCGCGCGATGTGCGTTTTCACAAAAAGGGCCATGAAGACTTCCTGTTTTTATATGAGCTGTTTGAACAGTATCAGCAGGCGCGTGTCGTTGCGCAAAATCTGGTTAATTACTACGAGCTGGGTGATTCCCTGTCGCGTAATAAAAATAAGGCCGCGCGCTGGCACCTCGATTTATTAAGATTTATCTATAAAAACAATCCACTAAAAGTATATTACTATTATCTCTGGTATATGGTTAACGGCGTGTTATTCACGCTAAAGCACAGATAGTCATGCTGTCATAAGAAATAACTATTTTAACGGGTGAGGGTGATGAATACGCCTGATATTCCCTTTGAACATTGATGTTAAAAAGGTGCGAAGACCTGATGAAAAAGATTGTACTGGTCATCAAAGACGCATATTCCTACGCCGGCACCGAGAATATCTGCAACTTTATGTCAGAGTGCCTGGGTGAGTTGCATGAGGTCACCATTTATTCAATGGAAGGACAGGGGCAGCCGTTTTATCCTTTCACTCATGTGAAGAAAATTGAAAGCTTCGCCCAGGAGAGCAATCCGATAAAGGCGATTGCTCGTCGCATCAGCCGGGAAGATTTTGACTGTGTTTTTCTGATCAGCATGGGACGCCTGAGCGTGATGTTTGCCTGGCACAGCATGCTGACGCTGCGGGCCAAAAAAGCCAAAGTGTACGCCTGCGAGCATATTGCCATTAATTCCTTCAGCAAGCCGATCAAATTGCTTAAGTTCCTGACCTTGCGCTATTACGATCGCGTGGTGGTACTTACCGATAAAGACCATCAGGTGTTCAATCGCTGGAATATCAAAAGCCTGACCATTCCAAACCCTATCGTATTTAAAAATCATCAGCGCACCAGCCGCAGCCACCGGGCGCTGGCGGTGGGGCGTTTAGATAATCAGAAAGGGTTCGATCTGATGCTGGATGTCTGGGCCAGTTTTGTAAAAGATAACCCGGACTGGACGCTGATCATTGCCGGGGATGGCGAGCAGCGCGAGGCGCTTGAAGCGCAGGCGCAGGCGTTAAATATCAGCAATAGCGTTCAGTTTATCGGCAAGGTCTCCAATATTAATGATTACTATCGCGACAGCGACGTGGTGCTGATGACCTCGCGCTATGAAGGGCTGCCGCTGGTTTTACTGGAAGCTAAATCCTGGTCGCTGCCGGTTGTTGCCTACGACTGCCCGACCGGCCCACAGGAGATCATTAATCATAACCAGGACGGTTTTCTGGTTGCCATGAACGATAAAACGGACTTTGTCGCCAGGATGACCGAGCTTGCTCGCAACGATGCGCTTTTTTATGCCATGAGCGAAAAGACCCGCACCACCTCGCTGAAATTCGACGGCAAGGTGATTAAACAAAGCTGGCTGTCGCTGGTTTAGCGCGGATCATAATAACTCTCCAGCAGTGCCTCTGGACTACTCATTCACGCCCTGCGGGGCTTAACCAAACAGGATAGCCTGAATGAAAAGAAGAGAACTTCTGCAAACGGCACTGACGTCAGTCATCGCGACGCTTTCGGTCAGCTCTTTCGCCAGCGAGGCGAAGGGGAGCACGCCATCGCTGTCGCTGAAAAGCGTGCCCGCCGGCGGTCTGCCGAAAGACGATGTACCCATTCTGACACCAGAAAACCTTTACACCATGCCGGAGCAATTCTGGCGGCACTTTGAGGGCAAGCTCTACATTGGTAAAGCCGGCGCCGATCCGACGAAGCAGGAAAACTGGATTAACGTTTATCTGCGCACCAAATCTGGCCAGCTTTCGCAAATTCAGCAGCCCATTACCTTAAATCAGAACAATTTCAGCCAGTTTATTAATGATGACGCCGCGCTGCTGGCGGAAGCGGCCCACTCAATGGCGGTAGTGGATAATCAGGGACAAACCTTGTTTAACATTGCCGACGTAACCAAACCTAACGCCAGCCAGTTCGGCGCACGTCTGGCCGAGCCGACCGGTTATCAGCTGATCGGTGAGATCCCCTCCATTGAGGCGCTGCGCCACACCCGCCCGCTGTTTGAAGGCGCTAAAATTAAGTTGAAGGGCTGGCATGACGGCTCTGAGGTTGGCGGCGGCGAGTTTATCGGCAGCCTGACGGCAGGCAAAGATGATGGCGGGGTCATTATTTCATCCGGCGGCGATTTTCACTGGCGCCGGGTTGTTGAAGATTTTAACCGTTTAACGCTGTTTGATTTTGGCGCCATCGCAGATGGTAAAACCGATGCGGCGAGCGCGGTTAAGGCGATGTATGCCTGGTCTAAGTCAGCTGACGAAGAGATTTGCATTCAGTTTCCCGCGGGCACCTTCTTTCTGACCGGCATCGACTATTCGAAAGAGTCAACGCGCTTTTTCCGCGTCTCTGGCGCGATGGTTAATTTCGGTTACTTCCCGGCGACCACCATTATTTCAGACGGTAGCGACGATTTTATTTTTAACGTCAATGCCCGCTGGGTTGAGATCAGTAATCTTCAGGTTAACGGGCAGACTGACAAAAAGCCGAACACGCAGGGCTTTTTTAATAACAAATGCCCCGCAGGCCAGTTCTTCCGCGGTGCCTGCCTGCGCTTTATTAACATTGGCGGCACCTCGTTGAGCCTGATGGATACCCTGGATTGTAAAATCGATCAGTGGTACGCCACCCACTGCACCGGCGATGTGATCAAGTCAGTATGGTCTGACACCAAGCAGGGCAAGTGGGATCACAGTACCGCGATTGAGCTGTCAAACTTTAATGCGCAGTACTGCACTAAAGGCATGGTGTTGAATCTGCAGCGCTGTGGTCAGTCGATTATCCATAACGGCTGGATTGAGCATTGCGACTATCCGGGGGATATCTCTAACGGTCAGTGGATCGTTGACGCACTGAGCATTGAAACCTGTAAAAACCCACTTATAGCCCACAGCTCGCGTTTGAACATGCGGCAGACAAACCTGCAGGCGGGCAGCTGGATCGATAACAGCCGTGATGAAAAGCATCAGTTGCTCAGTCCCTGGGAGCAGGGTTCAACGCGCGTCGAGTCTTATGGCATCGCGGTAGATGGTAGCGTGAAATACAATTTTCTCACCTCGCGCTTCCGGCTGGTTAATAACAGCAATCAGGCCAGCTGGTACCAGCTGGGCAATATCTGGACGCCGGAAGTCGGTGACTGCTGGGAAATCGAGATTCTGGGCCAGTCAGGTTACTCCAACGGCAGTGACAAAAATGCGTTGCAGAAAGTAGCAGACAAGGCAACCACCGGCGGTAAAGCTATCCTCAGTTTGCAGCGCAAAGTGCATAAATTTGAAGGCAGCTGGCACGTTGAGGGCAGCAGTCCGATTGAGGATGTGGTGATTGTCACGCCCCATGATGCTGACTGCCAGGTGTATATCAAGCTGGCGGGCTGGGTGCCAGCCGCCGGTATACTGATCACCACCAATGCTAAAGACCGTTTTGTTGCCGGCAAGTGCGCGCGCTTTGACAATAAAATGGAGAAAGCCAGCCCGCCTTCTGACGGACATCAGCTGGCACGACGCTTTGCGCTACACAACGGTAAAGCCGGTATTGGCGCCAATGAAGACGGAGATTTACTGCTGGCTTCACGCGCGCTGAAAGTCGAGCAGGTCGATACCTCTAAACCCGCCGGATTTATTTCGATGGTGATTAACGGTCAGACCTGTGCAGTGCCTTATTTTTCAATAAAATCATAGTAATAATAGAAGTAAGCCGGGGGGGTAACCGCTCCCCGGCATGATAAAGGCTATCATCAAGCAGTACGTCTTTGCGGGATATCAGCGACTCAAATTTAAACTAAGAAAAAATATTTTTCTGGCAGGCCGTCTAAGTTGGATATTTCAAGGAACTTTGCGGCAGTTATCGTTGCCATTAATAATGCGCGCAATTCTCTGGGCGCGCTGGAACAGTTTGCTTTGCCACAAATGGCAGATGAGGTGAAAAACCTGATGGATGTAAGCATTACTCGAAATGTTAATCACGAGCTGACCGGCTCAGTTGGTACAGTCACTCCTGCGTTCGCCGCGGCGGAGCCTCGCGATGTTAAAATCAACGTTGCGCTTGTTAAGTTACCAGGGTGATCTATGAAGCTGACCTTTTTTACCATGCGCTTTCCGGTATCCTCAGAAACCTTTGTACTCAATCAGGTAACGCACTTTATTGATATCGGCTATGAGGTTGAAATTATTTCTGTTTTCCCGGGCGATTTAGTCAACCGCCACGGTGCTTTTGATCGCTATAACCTTGCGGAAAAAACCCATTACCTACTGCCTGAAGAAAAAGTAACTAACGGCGAAAAGCTGAAGCAGCGTCTTAGTATTGTGCTGCCCCGTTTATTACGCCCTTCATTGTTAAAATCGCTTAACGTTGGTCGCTACGGCGCCCAGTCAAGTAAGCTGCTGCTGCCCTCGATCGTTGCCAGAGCGCACAAGGTTTATACGGCCGATCTGTTTCTGGTTCATTTTGGCTATGCCGGTGCGTTAGCGAATAAGCTGCGTGAACTGGGTATCCTGCATGGTAAGCAGGCGACGGTGTTCCACGGCGCCGATATTTCGCGGCGCCACATTCTTGACGAGCATAAGCAAGACTACCTTAACTTATTCGCGCAATCTGAACTGATGCTGCCGATTAGTCACTTGTGGGAGAACAAGCTGATCGAGATGGGGTGTCCACCGGAGAAAATCGTCGTTACCCGCATGGGTATCGAACCGGAAAAATTTAGCTTCCAGGCGCGGGCAAGTCTGCATAAACCGCTACGCATTCTCTCCGTGGCGCGCCTGACTGAGAAAAAGGGCCTTGATGTCGCCATTAAAGCCTGTAGCCAGCTAAAAGCGATGGGCGCGGAATTTGAATACACCATCATTGGTAATGGCGATCTTACGCCAGAGCTGGAAGCGCTTATCGCCAGCGAAAAGCTGGATGACTGCGTCAAGCTTCCTGGCTTTAAACCTCAGGAAGAGATTAAGCGCTATCTTGACGCGGCCGATATCTTCCTGCTGCCTTCGCTGACGGCGAAAGATGGCGATATGGAAGGTATTCCGGTGGCCTTAATGGAAGCGATGGCGGTAGGGCTTCCCGTTGTTTCCAGCGACCACAGCGGCATCCCTGAACTTATCGAGAATAATGTATCCGGCTGGCTGGCCGCTGAAGGTGACGATCGGTCACTGGCGAATATATTGTTCAGCCTGGCAAACGGTGAGCACGATATTGCCCCGGTGGTAAAAGCCGCGCGCGATAAAGTAGAAACGGAGTTTAATCAGCATACGGTTTACCGGCAGCTGGCGCAGGTGTTGGAAAAAGTGGTGTGAATATATTGCGGTTACAGGCGGCCTGGCTATTTTCCAGTACCTGCTTTGCCGCTCTATTACAGGTTCTCCAGCTGGCTGTATTGGCGCGCAAGCTGGATAGCCACCAGCTTGGCGTGCTGGCGATAGTCAATGCGTTGCTGGCGATTGCCACGGTGTTACAAGACCTTGGTATGAGCAGCTATGTTGTTCACCGGCAAACCATTTCAGTACGAGAACAAAGCACCGTTTACTGGATTAACGTGATATTTAGCCTGGTCATCGGTGGTGCGCTGATCCTGCTGGCATGGCCGGTAGCCTGGTTCTATCATTTAAGCGAAATGGCTGGTCTGGTTGCCCTGACCAGCCTTAATTTTTTGGTGCTGGGTCATCTGTCCCAGTATCAGGCGTACTATGTTAAAGCGCAGCGTATGATTGAGCTGGCGAAAATTGAGATAGTCAGCAAACTATTCGCTTTTGTGTGTACACTTGCCATGATCTACCTGGCGTCATTGAAAGTTTCAGCGGTCATTCTCGGTTTGTTTATCAATGCGCTGAGCCGGACTCTGCTCATGATGTTTCTCGGCGAGCGGACATGGCGGCCATCGTATGAGTTTGATCGCGGTACCGCAGTCAGTGCGATGCGCTACGGTTTTTTCCAGCTGGGATCGCAAAGCATCAGCCAGCTGCGTACCCAGGCTGACTCTCTGATTGTTGGTAAGCTGCTGGGGGCGGACACGGTCGGCATTTATTCGCTGGCGAAAGAACTCATTTTGCAGCCGCTAAAGCTGATTTTACCGGTTATTAATCGACTTTCGCTGCCGCTCTTTGCCCAGCGGCAGCATGACCGGGCGCAGACTCAGCAGCTTTTTCTGCGGGCGACCTTCATCACTACGCTGATCAGCAGCGGCTTGTATCTGGCAATCGGCGTATGTTCACCGATTATTGCCTGGCTGTTATACGGTAATACCTGGCGAGACGTTTATCCGTTGGTTCCTTTGATGCTGCTGTTCGGTATGCTACGCCCGATGAGCGGCTTAACAGGCACCATTTCGCAAGCAAATGGCCGCACCAATCTGGAATTTTACTGGAATATCATCGCCAGTTCAGTCATGGTTGTATTGTTCACAACCGTCGCGTTTTATCCCAACATCCACTATGTCGCTTTGCTGCTATCTTTCACTCAGCTGGTGATTTCCCTTCTGGTTCATCCCGTCTTTATTCGACCCGTAACGGGGATTTCTTTCCTTGCCTATACGCGGCAGTGGGCGCCAATCACTCTTTTGTTCATCATTATTATGCTTTGCGTCAGCTATTATGACCTCCATGTTATGCCTGAATGGTTTCTCCGCCGTTAACTGAAATATTGTGCAAGACTCGTCAATAGACCTGTCGTCCATTCTGCATATAGATAGCCGGCTCGGTAGCAGAAAAACTGTCTCAGTTAACGGGCAATCAGGTACTATTATCTTTTCCGATTTATAAGAATATTTCATGAAATTAATGATTGTTGGTGCCGGCGGGCAGGTAGGAAGAGAGCTGATGGTATCCAGTCCTTCTGGTGATGAGGTCCGCGCGCTGGACCATCGTTCGCTGGATGTTACGGATGAGGCTGCCGTAATACGTGAAGCGACGATTTATCAGCCGGATATCATTATCAATGCATCGGCTTATACCGCCGTTGATAAAGCGGAAAGTGAACCTGAACTGGCCTTTGCCGTGAATAAACATGGGGCCAGACATCTCGCTAAAGCTGCAGAGTCGGTTGGCGCGGCGTTAATACATATCTCAACCGATTACGTGTTTTCTGGCGATAAGCGCGCCTGCTATGTGGAGTCGGACCCGACGGGCCCTGCCGGGGTTTACGGTGCAAGCAAGCTGGCGGGGGAGGAAGAGGTCAGGCAGCACTGCAAGCGTCATATCATTCTGCGTACCGCATGGGTGTTCGGCCAGTATGGCAATAATTTCGTTAAGACCATGATTAAACTGGCTGGCGAACGTGACAGATTAACCATTGTCGGCGATCAGTACGGCGGCCCAACCAGTGCGGCCGATATCGCCGCGGCGATTTATATCATCGTAAAAAAGATAGCTGAGAAGTCGCATACAGCGTGGGGCATTTATCATTACAGTGGTTTCCCCTATGTCAGCTGGGCTGAATTCGCTGAAGCGCTGTTAATGCAGGCAGAAGCCAGTGAAGTCATCGCGCGCAAGCCGGAAATTAGCGCCATCGCATCTTCAGAGTGGCCGACGGCAGCGCACAGGCCAGCAAATTCACGACTTGATTGTAGCTTGATCCGGCAAACCTTTGGCATTGAGCCCAGTGACTGGCAGGCGGCGTTAGCATCGATAGATAAATATCGCTGAATACTAAAAGCGCTAGCGATTGAGGCGGAAGTTACGCCCGCCAGAAGATATGCAGGGATATTTATTGGCCGTTGCTGCAACTTTTATGCAGTTCTGATAAGAAGGATATTAAGCTGCAAAAACGCGTAATCAGCTTTTTTGATCCCTCTCTGGCGGGCGTTCGCGCAGACAGAATGTGATCTACGGCTAACTTTTCGGATTAAGATTATGATGCTTAATCAGTTCGGTATTGCATAATCGATGGACTATTTTTACTTCATTCAAATGGAAACGACATGACCAAG
The DNA here is from genome assembly GCF_002006995.1 of Izhakiella australiensis. Classification (GTDB taxonomy): domain Bacteria; phylum Pseudomonadota; class Gammaproteobacteria; order Enterobacterales; family Enterobacteriaceae; genus Izhakiella; species Izhakiella australiensis. The sequence continues at coordinate 55,361 of NZ_MRUL01000007.1, forward strand.
CTTAAAGCAGTTATCCCGGTAGCGGGTCTCGGTATGCATATGCTGCCGGCAACGAAAGCCATTCCTAAAGAGATGCTGCCTATCGTTGATAAGCCGATGATCCAGTACATTGTGGATGAAATCGTTGCTGCGGGTATCAAGGAAATTGTACTGGTAACCCACGCCTCTAAAAATGCGGTTGAAAACCATTTTGATACGTCTTATGAGCTGGAAGCGCTTCTTGAGCAGCGCGTGAAGCGCCAGCTGCTTAGTGAAGTCCAGTCTATATGCCCTCCGGGCGTGACGATTATGAACGTGCGTCAGCCGCAGCCTTTAGGTTTAGGCCACTCTATCTTATGTGCCCGCCCGATGCTGCGCGATCAGCCTTTTGTTGTCGTACTGCCGGATGTGGTGTTAGATGGCGCCACTGCCGATCCGCTGCGCTATAATCTGGCGGCAATGGTTGCCCGTTTCGAGGAAACCGGCCGCAGCCAGGTGCTGACCTCTTATTACCCGGAAATCGATCTCAGCGAATATTCAGTGATAACCACCGAAGAGAAGCTGGAAGCGGAAGGACAGGTTAGTCGCATCGTTGATTACGTTGAGAAACCGGAACATCCGGAATCTTATCATTCTAATCTGACGGCGGTCGGCCGTTACGTCCTCTCCGCCGATATCTGGGCTGAGCTGGAGAAAACCGAACCCGGCGCCTGGGACCGTATCCAATTGACGGATGCGATCGCCGCTCTCAATGCAAAACAGCCGGTTGAAGCGCACCTGATGACAGGTAAAAGCTTTGACTGCGGACGTAAACTTGGCTACATGCAGGCGTTCGTCACCTACGGTTTACGTAACCACGGTCAGGGCCAGGCATTTCGCGAAGAAATCAAAAAGATCCTGGCAAAAAGTAATTGATTCTGGCCATGCCGTGATAACACGGCGTTAAAGGAGAGAAAATGGCTATTCTGGTTACCGGGGGCGCAGGCTATATTGGCTCTCATACCGTTCTGGCGCTGTTAGAACGCGGTGATGATGTAGTTGTATTAGATAATCTTTACAATGCATCACGCGAATCCATCAATCGGGTGGAAAAGTTAGCGGGCAAAAAAGCAGTTTTTGTTGAGGGCGATGTGCTTGATCGTGAATGTCTGCGCGAGCTGTTCGCCAGCCACGATATAAGCTCAGTGATTCATTTTGCTGCGCTGAAAGCGGTTGGAGAATCAACCCGTCTGCCCCTGGAATACTATCAGAACAATGTAAGTGGCACGCTGATTTTGCTTGAAGAGATGCGCAATGCCGGCGTATGGAACTTTATTTTCAGCTCTTCGGCAACCGTATATGGCGCTGACGCGCCGGTGCCCTACGTGGAAACACTGCCTATTGGCGGTACCACCAGCCCATACGGTACCTCCAAGTTTATGATCGAGCTGATTATGCGCGACTTCGCCAAAGCGGAACCGCAGTTTAAGGCGATCGCTTTGCGTTATTTCAACCCGGTCGGCGCCCATGAGTCTGGTGAAATTGGCGAGGACCCTACGGGTATTCCTAATAACCTGCTGCCGTACATCGCGCAGGTTGCCATTGGCAGACTGGACAAGCTTGGCGTGTTTGGCGGTGATTATGATACCCCGGACGGCACCTGTCAGCGTGATTACATCCACGTGGTTGATTTAGCCGAAGGTCATCTGAAAGCGCTGGATCACCTGAAAAAGACTGATGGCTATAAAGCTTATAATCTCGGTGGCGGTAAGGGATTTTCAGTACTTGAGATGATTAAGGCCTTTGAAGAAGCGTCAGGGAAAACCATAGCCTACGAGATTAAGCCACGTCGCGACGGCGATCTGCCCGCCTTCTGGGCGGATGCCGCTCTGGCAAATAAAGAGCTGAACTGGCGGGTGACTCGTGGCATTGACGAAATGATGCGCGATACCTGGAAGTGGCAGTCGCAAAATCCCAACGGTTTTCGCTAACTCAGCCTGTTTATTTAAAGCCTGCTGCTGGCAGCAGGCTTTATTCTTCTGGTTCCGTCCTGATAGGTTTCTCCTTTAATTCCGCCATTATTTCTCTATTTTAATTCAATCGCAGGTAGTACCGTGCTAACAGAGGCGGAATTAACCACTCACATCGGGCACTATTAAGGCATCTATATCAATAGCTTGCTATTCGCCATCATTGAAATAGCTTGCAATAATTTACCCACTCCCGGGCGAGCCATTTGAGGTACTAATAAAGGTGAATGTATTTATCACATACTGGTAAGCGTGGTTTAAGAGGAGGCAGTATCTTTCGCCGCTGCGCCTTTTGCAGTGATAGTTGAGCGCACCATTAACTACCTCTTGATAAGCCGACTGAGTTAGCATACCTTTTACTTATTCATCAGATGTTACAGGTAACATCTCAGAAACCTTCAGACAGGAGTATGTAATGTCTAAGCAGCAGATTGGCGTTGTAGGTATGGCAGTGATGGGTCGCAATCTGGCCCTTAACATCGAAAGCCGCGGCTATACTGTGTCTATCTTTAACCGCTCACGCGAAAAAACCGAAGAAGTTGTGGCGGAGAACCCGGGCAAGAAGCTGGCACCATACTACAGTATTGAAGAGTTTGTTGATTCGCTGGAAAAACCGCGCCGCATCCTTCTGATGGTGCAGGCCGGTGAAGCCACTGATAAAACCATCGCATCCCTGACTCCGCATCTGGATAAGGGTGACATTCTGATTGATGGCGGCAACACTTTCTATAAAGATACCATCCGTCGTAATAAAGAGCTTTCCGACCAGGGGTTCAACTTTATCGGTACCGGCGTATCCGGTGGCGAAGAAGGGGCGCTGAAAGGGCCTTCCATCATGCCTGGCGGCCAGAAAGAGGCTTATGAGCTGGTCGCGCCAATTCTGGATAAAATCGCCGCACGTGCCGAAGGCGAGGCTTGTGTTACCTATATTGGTCCGGACGGCGCGGGTCATTACGTCAAGATGGTACATAACGGCATCGAATATGGCGATATGCAGCTGATTGCTGAAGCCTATTCGCTGCTGAAGGGCGCGTTAGGGCTGGATAACCAGGAATTAGCCAATACCTTCAGCGAGTGGAACAACGGCGAGCTGAGCAGCTATCTGATTGATATCACAAAAGACATTTTCACCAAAAAAGACGAGCAGGGTAATTACCTGGTTGACGTTATCCTTGATGAAGCGGCTAACAAAGGTACCGGTAAATGGACCAGCCAGAGCTCGTTGGATCTCGGCGAGCCGCTGTCGCTGATCACTGAATCAGTGTTCGCACGCTACCTCTCCTCGCTTAAATCGCAGCGCGTTGCGGCGTCAAAAGTGCTTACCGGTCCGGCAGCGAAAGCCTTTAGCGGTGATAAAGCCGAGTTTATTGAGAAAGTTCGTCGCGCGCTTTACCTCGGTAAAATTGTTTCTTACGCTCAGGGTTTCTCACAGCTGCGCGCAGCGTCAACCGAGTATGACTGGAATCTGAATTACGGCGAAATCGCTAAAATTTTCCGCGCCGGCTGCATTATTCGCGCCCAGTTCCTGCAGAAAATTACCGATGCCTATGCTGACAATGCGGATATCGCTAACCTGCTGCTGGCGCCTTACTTCAAAAATATTGCTGATGAATATCAGCAGGCGCTGCGTGACGTAGTGGCCTACGCCGTGCAGAACGGTATTCCTACGCCGACTTTCTCTGCGGCGATCGCCTACTATGATAGCTACCGCGCTGCGGTTCTGCCTGCTAACCTGATCCAGGCGCAGCGTGACTACTTCGGCGCCCATACCTACAAACGTATCGATAAAGATGGCGTATTCCACACTGAGTGGCTTGACTAGTCTTTATATTATGATGAAGCCACCTGCTATGCAGGTGGCTTAGTTTTACTCTCTCCCCATCCCCGCGTAATGATGCTTTAAGCATATTGAAATCATTGTCTAATCCTCCCTTATATACCGCTATTGTTTAACCCTCTAAAAATCCTCTTTTACTCTTACGGATTTAATTATCATAAATCGCTGATATTTTTTCCAGGCGGGTGAAGTCGATTGCCGGTCCTGACGAGTATCGGTATATTCACGGCTCTGAATAATTACTGACTACGGATAAAAATTAAGGATATTGAGCTATGTCGATAATTTATAATAATTACTCTGCCTCGCAACAGGCTAAATATTTAGGCTTAAGGGATTATCCTCAACAAACCGATACAAAAAAAGATAGATTTAGTACCTCATCATCAAATTCAAGCATAACAACGTCTTCCTCCGGTCAATGCAAACGGCAGTCGAGTATTGCAGGATCATGGAGTGCAGCATCGACTCTTTCTGTTAAGCCACTAAATAGACCAGGGTATTCTGCACCATCAGGCGATCTTAAATTCTCTGGTTGCAGAAATACCCCCTCAGCTCCTCGCATACGCGAAGTATTACCAAATGCCAGTTTCTATAATTATAAGAAAGCTGTGACCTTGACCAATGCCATAAAAGCAATTAAGCGTTATTCACATAGTCATGATCAATTAAAAATTAATGATGATAAATACAAGCTGCTGAATGGATTTAACCGTTTTCTTAAAGCAAGCACTTACTTAAACAATAGTAAAGAAGAGGTAAATGGGGCAAGGCATAGCGTCGAAGTCGCTAAGCATATGTTGCTGACTGGCTCCTCCTCAAAAAAAGATATTGCTTTATCCCGGGCGTTATCACTTAGCGTAAAAGACTTTTCTTTTGACAGTTTTAAAAAAGATGCTGGCTACAGAGATGAATGTATCAACCAGCTGAATGTTAAGCTTCAGACGCTTACCGTTAAAAAGAACCCGCACGAGTATGAGATTATGCAAGCCGCTATTGTCTATATCAACGATGAGCGTCATTCCCCAACAGCGAAAAATCTTATAGCGATCCGTGCATAAGTTGCATGATGCATGCTCTAGGGCACCAAAAGCTGACCGCGACGTCCGGCATCTTCACCCGCCAGCCTGCTGACCAGCATGCCGCGGGTGGCAAAGCGCATCCAGTGGCGGGCATACAGCAGGCCACCATGCTGTGCAACTATCGGCGTCAGCCGGTCGCTAAGCGGGTCGAGGATCTCCGCGACCGTTTCGCCGGCCTTGATCCACTCTCCTGGCTGACGACGGTGCAGGATAACCCCGCTGTGCGGCGCAAAAAGATATTCGCAGCCTGCCAGCGATGAGGCCGGATTTTTCAGCGCAGGCAGCGCGCCGACATCACCCTGGATATAGCTGCCGTGGGTGAGGGCGGCGATAATAGCCTCTGCATCGCGTTCGGCTTGCTCTGCTGAAACGTCGCGCACGCCACGTAGTTCGAGCGTTGCCGGCAGCAATCCACGCGGCATTGGATAATTATCGCCAAAGCGCTCTGCGAGGGTAATCCATGGCTCACAGCAGGCTTCGTCAAAAGGCTCGCCGCCGGAAATCTGCGCCAGCAGTTGTACCTCACTGCCAAGCAAACGCGCCAGTGGTTCAATCTCTGGCCAGGCATGGGGCATAGTGTAGAGATGAGGAACCGCTTCCCAGTCGCAGTGCAGATCGAGCATCAGGTCGGCTTGCGCCGCCATGCGCAGCAGGATAAAGCGCTGCGAGTCAAGCTCGCTGGCGGGATGGATATTGCTGAAATGCTCATCGATTGCCGCGCGGATCAGTCGACGATTTTGCTGCTCGTCCAGGGTCAGCTTATGCGTCAGGCGTGCTGCCAGCGCTGCGCCCAGGGCCGGAAACTGACGATTGAAATCCTGGCCCGATTCGCTGTGAAAGCGGCCGAGATGGCTGCCTTGCCAGTGCTGGCTTAGCGCGATGGGATTCGCTAGCGGCACCAGCGTAAAGCGCGCATTGAGCTTCCCCGCCGCCTCCAGTCGAGCCAGATGCTGCTTGAGATACCAGGCCACCACCATGCCCGGCAGCTCGTCGCCGTGCAGCGAGGCCTGAATATAAACCTGCCTGTCGCTCTGTGGGCCGAAGTGATAGCTGATAATTTCACGCTGAGTGCCGAGAGCGGCGCTCAACAGCGGGTGGTGCTGTTGCTGCATAGTTGCTTAATATCCTGTTGCCGATCTAATGCCAGCCGGTGCGCGCAATTATCCGGCAGGTGAAAGCGTAACAGGCGGCCGTCGGGCCGCCTGTCGTCTTTACTGCTGAATGGAAATATCGGTTGCGAAGTATTTCTTCTGTAGCTTATCGAAGGTGCCATTCTTTTTGATTTCAGCGAAGGCGCTATCAATGGCGGTTTTCAGCTCGGCATCATCTTTACGCAGGCCGATGGCGGTGCCAGGGCCAATAATCGGGTCCTGGACGATAGGGCCGGCCAGCGCGAAATCTTTGCCCTGCGGCTGTTTTAAAAAGCCGATGGCGGCCTGAGCGGCATCGGTGAATACCGCATCAAGGCGGCCGGCAACCAAATCGCTTTCGACCTGAGCCTGATCGCCATAAGGCACTACGTTGACGCCATGAGGCTGCCACTTGGCCAGCGCGTAGCGCTCCTGCACCGTACCCTGCTCGACGCCAACCGTTTTCCCCTTCAGCGATTCCGCTGTCGGCAGCAAACCCGAACCCTTACGAGCAATCAGCTGGGTATGGGTATCGTACAGCGGCACGCTGAAGGCAATCTGCTTCATCCGCTCCTCGGTTATTCCCATATCCGAGAGAATACCGTCGAATTTGCGCGCTTTCAGCGCCGGGATCATGCCATCGAACTGGCTTTCCACCCAGACGCATTTAGCCTGCATTTGTTCACACAGAGCATTGCCGAGATCGATATCGAAACCGACCAGTTTGCCCTGCGGCGTTTTGGATTCAAAAGGGGGATAGGTTGGGTCGACGGCAAAGCGCACTTTTTCGATTTTTGCCTGGGCGGCAAAAGCACTACCCGCCATTAAGCCAAACAGTGCCAGCTGGCACAGGCGCGTTGATAATGTTTTGTTTGTCATCGTATTCCTGAGCTTTTTTTTATAACCAATTCCGCAGGTTACGCTGGCAGGCCGGGGAAAGAAAGAGAGCTGTGCTCATTTGATGATATTTACTTCTGTGGGCTCTGCGATCCGCTGATAATCGCCGGCATCCATCACCACCGACCGCTCAAGCGTGCCTGCGTTAAAGGCGACTTCACGATTGCGCTGGCATAAGCTTGGGTCAACCACCAGTTTGAGTTCCGGGTGAAAGCTGAACGGTGGAATAGCACCGAAAACGCAGCCGGTCAGACGTTCCACCTCGGCAGGGCTGGCCAGAGAAGCGCGCAGGCCGCCAACCGCGTGTGCAACCTTGGTTAAATCGGCCTGCATATCGGCGGGTAGCACTGCCAGAACATACTGCTGTTGTCCGTTGCCCTTAACGTGACAAACCAGCGCTTTGGCACCCTGGCCGATTTCCGTTCCACGAATGGCGGCAACCGCTTCGCATTTACCGGTTGCCTCGTGCGCCATTATTTTAAACTGCGCTTGGTTTTGCTCCAGCAAAAGCAGCAGCTTTTCTGCAGTTGTCATCCTTTACTCCTTAAGGTAGCTGCGGAGCGGGAAGACCGTAATCCCGCCCCGACAATTTATTTGTGCCTTGCCCGCAAATTGTTAATTACGGCGCTCAGATCGCGTTCCTGATCCTGCAACAGCACCAGCAGGTGATAGACCAGATCCGATGCCTCGTTGACCAGCTCTTCGCGATCGCGCACCGTGGCAGCCAGCGCCGTTTCAACCCCTTCTTCGCCAACTTTCTGGGCGATGCGCTTCGTGCCGCTGGCGTACAGGCTGGCAGTGTAGGAGCTCTCAGGGTCGGCGTGCTTACGCTCTGCCAGCAGCTGTTCAAGCTGATAGAGAAAACCCCAATCGCTGGTCGCCGGTGAAAAGCAGCTGGAGGTGCCACGATGGCAGGTGGGGCCGACAGGGTCGACCAGCAGCAGCAGCGTATCGTTGTCGCAGTCAGGCGTGATGCTCAACACCTTAAGAAAATTACCGGAGGTTTCTCCTTTGGTCCACAGGCGCTGTTTCGTGCGCGACCAGAAGGTAACGTGGCCGCTTTGCTGGGTCTGTTGCAGCGCCTGCGGGTTCATATAGCCATGCATCAGCACTTCGCCGGAAACGGCATGCTGCACGATAGCGGGCATCATCCCGGCGGTTTTATTCCAGTCCAGCGCCGCCAGTTGTTGTTCAGTTAGCACCTGCGAATCTCCACTTGCTGTCCGGCGAGGTAGGCTTTCAGCTCGCCAATATTAATAATCTGTTTATGAAATACCGAGGCCGCCAGCGCGCCGTCGACCCCGGCGTCGAGGAAGGCTTGCAGAAAGTGTTCCATCGTGCCGGCACCGCCAGAGGCGATCAGCGGCACGTTGCAAACCTCACGCACCTTCTTCAACTGCACCAGATCATAACCATTACGTACGCCGTCCTGGTTCATCATATTCAATACAATTTCCCCGGCGCCGCGGGTTTGCACTTCTTTAACCCAGTCAAGGGTTTGCCATTGCGTTATGCGGGTACGTTTTTCATCGCCGGTATACTGGTTTACCTGATACTTATCGCTGACGTCGTCATACCAGGTATCGATGCCAACCACGATGCACTGCACGCCAAAACGGTCTGCAAGGCGAGTTATCAGCGTCGGATCGGCCAGTGCCGGGGAGTTAATGGAGATTTTATCTGCGCCGAAAGAGAGGATCTGCGCGGCGTCCTCTTCGCGCTTAATGCCGCCGGCAACGCAAAACGGAATATCGATTACCTCGGCAACGCGCGACACCCAGCTTTTATCCACTACGCGTCCATCTGATGAGGCGGTGATATCATAAAAAACCAGCTCGTCGGCGCCCTCTGCGGCATAACGCTGCGCCAGCGGCACGATATCACCGATAATTTCGTGATTGCGGAACTGCACGCCTTTGACCACCTGACCGTCGCGAACGTCCAGGCAGGGAATTATGCGTTTTGCCAGCATGCTATAGCCTCCGAAACGGTAAATTTATTCTCCAGCAGCGCACGGCCGACAATCACCCCACGGGCGCCGCCGCCGCGCAGGGCGGCAATATCCGCCAGCGAGCCGATACCGCCGGACGACTGAAAAGCGACCTGCGGGAAGCGCGCGGAAATCTCCTGATAAAGCGACACATTGGAGCCCTGTAGCGTACCGTCGCGGGAGATGTCGGTGCAGAGAACATGCTGCAGCCCCAGCGGCGTAAAGCGCGCGATAACCTCTTCCAGAGTCACACCGCCGGCTTCCTGCCAGCCGCTGATTGCCACTTCTTTGCGATTGCTGCCGTCAATACGTACGTCGAGCGCCAGCACGATACGCTGAGCGCCGAAGGCGCTGAACCAGCTGGCGACTTCGTCTGGATTTTTCACCGCAGTCGATCCGACCACCACTCGCGATGCGCCTGCCTCCAGCAGTGCTTCAACGTCGGCGCGGCTGCGGATACCGCCGCCGATCTGTACCGGCACGCTGACCCCTGAAAGCAGGGTCTTCAGTAACGAGAGCTGGCGGCGGCTCGGGTCTTTCGCGCCGGTTAAATCAACCAGATGCAGCATTTCCGCGCCTTGCTGCTGGTAGGATTGCAGGCGCGGCAGCGGATCGCTACCGTAGTCGCGCTGCTGGCCATAGTCGCCCTGGTGGAGACGTACCACCTTGCCATCAATTAAATCCAGTGCCGGGATTATCATCCACTACATCTCCAGGAAATTTTTCAACAGTTGGGCACCCGCCGCGCCGGAGCGCTCCGGATGAAACTGCACGCCAAAAAAATTATCTTTCTGCACCGCTGCGCTAAAGGCGCCATCGTAGTCGCACTGGGCGATAGTGCTGGCGTTTACCGGCATCGCGTAGCTATGTACAAAATAGAAATAACTGCCGGCAGCAATGCCGCGAAACAGGCGATGCTGGGCCTGAGGCGTAATTTGATTCCAACCCATATGCGGTAGCGGCAGTCCCTCTGAGACCATTTTCACCACCGGCTGGTCAATCAGTCCGAGCGTCTCAACGCCGCTGTTTTCTTCGCTGCGCAGGCCGAGTAGCTGCATGCCAAGGCAGATGCCAAGCACCGGCTGGGTACAGGCCTTAATCAAATCGGTTAGCTCGCGCTGTCTGAGCTGATCCATCGCTGCCTGCGCGGTGCCGACGCCGGGCAGAAACAGCTTATCGGCGGCCAGTATTACGTCGAGATCGCGGCTGACGGTAGGTTGATAGCCGAGGCGTTGCACCGCCCATTTCACCGAGGAAAGGTTGGCGCAGCCGGTATCAAGGATCGCGACCTTCATCACAGCACTCCTTTTGAGCTTGGCAGCCGGTCCCCGCTGACGCGGATCGCCTGGCGCAGGGTGCGGCCAAACGCTTTAAACAGGCTTTCTACCCGATGGTGATCGTTACGTCCTTTGGTTTTCAGGTGCAGCGTACTCATCATGGCGTACGACAGCGAGCGGAAAAAGTGTTCAACCATTTCGGTGCTCAGATCGCCAACCCGCTGATAGTTATACTCGGCTTTGTATTCCAGATGCGGGCGTCCGGATATATCCAGCGCACAGCGCGCCAGGCATTCATCCATCGGCAGCACAAAGCCAAAGCGACCAATGCCGCGCTTGTCGCCCAGCGCTTTCAGTAGCGCTTCGCCCAGCGCCAGGCCGGTATCCTCAACCGTGTGATGATCGTCAATGTGCAGATCGCCTTTGGCTTCGACGGACATACGAAAACCACCGTGGGTGCAGATCTGATCCAGCATATGGTCAAAGAAACCAATGCCGGTATTAATCTTGTTATCCCCTTCGCGATCCAGCCAGACTTCGACGCGGATCTGCGTCTCTTTGGTATCGCGCTGCACCAGGGCATGGCGATCGCGGCGAGTAAGCTGCTGTTCGATAGCGCGCCAGCTGACGCCTTGCTGGCCGTATTGCAGCCCCTGAATGCCCATATTGGCCGCCAGTTGCATATCAGTTGCACGATCGCCAATGACGTAGCTATTCGCGCTATCCATGGCGTTCTCAGCCAGCCAGGAGGCCACGAGGGTGGTTTTAGGTTTACGGCAGTCGCAGTTATCTTCAGGCTTGTGCGGGCAGATCAACACCTGTTTGAACTGGATGCCCTGCGAGCTCAGGATTTGCATCATCAGATTATGCGGGCCGTCGAAGTCCGCCTGGGGAAAGCTGTCGGTTCCCAGCCCGTCCTGATTGGTCACCATGACCAATTCGAAACCGGCTTTCTGCAACGCTAACAGCGCTGGAATAACATCTGGCTCGAAGGCCAGCTTATCCATGCGGTCGACCTGAAAATCATGCGGAGGTTCGCCGATCAAGGTTCCATCACGATCGATAAATAACACTTTCTGGCTCATGCTTGCTCCCTGAGGTCGTCGCTTACGGGGAGTGCGGCGAGGGCGTCAATAACGCGGTTGCATTCAGCGCGGGTGCCGATGCTAATGCGCAGACAGCCGGCCAGTCCCGGTTGTTTATTCTGATCACGCAGAATAATGCCCTGATCCCATAATGATTTAAATACAAAGCTTGAAGCGCGAAAGCGCACCAGCAGGTAATTGGTTTCGCTATCGAACACCGCTTCCACCCAGCGACTTTGCCGCAGCGCAGTAACCAGTTGCTCTCGATTTTGCTTAATGGTCTCAACGTGGCGGCGCATTTCCGCCAGCCCGCTCTCGCTCAGCGCCTGGGCTGCGATGTCGGCAACCGGCGTTGCCAGCGGATAGGGCGCAATCACTTTCAGCAGCAGTTCAATAACCGGCGCGTTTGCCAGTACAAACCCACAGCGCAGACCGGCAAGCGCGAAGGCTTTAGACAGCGTACGTAATACCACCAGATGAGGATACTCACCAAGCCAGCCGGCGACCGACGCCTGCGGGCAAAACTCGATGTAGGCTTCGTCAGCGATCACCAGTGCTTTGCCGCGGGTCATTTCCAGCAGCGCGCGGATGTCTGCGGGATTGACCAGGTTGCCGGTCGGGTTATTGGGGCTGCACAGATAAAGCAGTTTTACGCCGTCAAGACGCGCTTCAATCTCCGCCAGGTTAAGCTGCCAGTCCTCCCGCGCTTGCACAATGCGATAGGCCACGCCGATGGTCTCTGCGCTGACGCTGTACATGCCGTAGGTCGGGGGACAAAACAACACCGCGTCTTCACCTGGCTCGCAGAAGGCGCGCATCAGCAGCTCAATTCCCTCATCGGCGCCGCGGCAGGTCAGTACCTGATCGGGCTGTAAGCCGGCATAGTCGGCATAGCGTTCGATAACCAACTTTGGCTGGCATTCCGGATAGCGATTCAGGGTTTGCTGAGTCAGCTCGAAGTCTACCGGCAGCGGATATTCGTTGGCATTAAGCCAGACGTCACCGTTGCCCCCCAGACGCCGGGCTGACTGGTAAGGGGTGAGCGCGCGCACGTTAGCGCGCGCCAGTTGTTCAATGCTCAGGCTCATGCTTGCTCCTTCAGCGCGGCGACGCGCAGTGATACCGCATTTTTATGGGCTACCAGTCGCTCGGCGCCGGCCAGGATTTCAATGGTTGCAGCCAGAGACATAAAGCCCTGTGGCGTCAGTTCCTGCACGGTCATGCGCTTTTGAAAATCGGCCAGCCCAAGGCTGGAGCAGGTGGCCGTATAGCCGTAAGTTGGCAGCACGTGGTTGGTGCCGGAGGCATAATCGCCCGCCGATTCAGGAGACCAGTCGCCGAGAAACACCGAGCCGGCGCTGGTGATGCTGTCAACCAGCGAACGCGCATCGCGCGTCTGAATAATCAGGTGCTCCGGCCCGTAGCGATTGCTGATTTCCACACACTGCGCCAGATCGCGCGCCACAATCAGGCGGCTGCTGGTCAGCGCCTTGCGCGCCGTTTCCGCTCGCGGAAGCGCCGCCAGCTGCTTTTCCACCGCTTCGGCCACCCGGCGCGCCATGGCTGCACAGGGTGTCAGCAGAATAACTTGGGAATCCGGTCCGTGTTCAGCCTGAGATAACAGATCAGAGGCAACGAAGTCCGGCGTCGCGCCCTCATCGGCGATAACCAGCACTTCGGAGGGGCCGGCTGGCATATCGATAGCCGCCCCGTCAAGGCGCTGGCTGACCTGACGTTTTGCTTCGGTCACCCAGGCGTTGCCGGGACCGAATATTTTGTCGACTTTCGGCACGCTTTCCGTTCCCAGCGCCAGCGCGGCGATAGCCTGCGCGCCGCCAACCTGGAAGACCTCTTTTACGCCGCACAGCGAGGCGGCATAAAGTATTTCATCGGCAATCGGCGGCGGCGAGCAGAGCACCACCCGTCGGCAGCCAGCGATGCGCGCCGGGGTTGCCAGCATTAGCACCGTGGAAAACAGCGGCGCGGAGCCACCGGGAATATACAGACCGACGGCGTCCAGCGGACGGGTCAACTGCTGGCAGCGAACGCCTGGCATGGTTTCAACGTCGACCGTTGCCAGCTGCTGAGCGCGATGGAAGGTCTCGATGTTGCCAACCGCCACCGCCATCGCCTGTTTTAACTCTTCGCTCAGACGGTCTGCGGCTCCGGCGATCTGCGCCGCACTGACTTGCAGCCTGTCCACCTCTGTTTTATCAAACTGCTGATTATAAAAACGTAGCGCCTCATCGCCCTGTGCCTGGACTTTTTCCAGGATGGCACTGACGGTCTGGCTAATCGTGCCGGAGGCTGAAAGCGCCGGACGCATCAGCAAATCGGTTTGCTGTTGCGGGCTGCACTGCTGCCAGTCTATGGGGGTGGTAAACTCGGCCATAATTGTTTACTCCATCATTTTTTCAATCGGCAACACCAGAATCGAGCTGGCGCCCAGTGCTTTCAGCTTTTCCATCGTCTCCCAGAACAGGGTCTCGCTGCTGACCATATGCATTGCGACGCGGCTTTTATCACCGGCCAGCGGCAGCACGGTAGGGCGTTCGGCGCCGGGCAACAGAGCGATAATGTCTTCCAGGCGATCGCCCGGCGCGTGCAGCATGATGTATTTAGATTCGCGCGCCTGAATAACGCCCTGAATACGGGTCATTAGCTTGTCGATCAGCTGTTGCTTGACGGCGGGCATTTCACCGTCACGTTGGATCAAGCAGGCTTTGGAACGATAAATGACTTCGACTTCACGCAGGCCGTTGGCCTCCAGCGTGGCGCCAGTAGAGACCAGATCGCAGATAGCGTCGGCAAGACCGGCGCGCGGCGCCACTTCGACCGAGCCATTCAGCAGGCAGGATTTAAAGCTGATGCCTTGCTGATCGAAATACTTTTTCATCAGGTGAGGGTAAGAGGTGGCGATGCGGGTATTGTTCAGACACTGCGGGCCGCTGTACTGCGCATCTACCGGCATGGCCAGCGACAGGCGGCAGCCGCCGAAATCGAGGCGGCGCAGCGTCTGATAGCGCGGGTCTTCGCCTTGGGCCCGGCGGGTCAGAAGCTCTTCTTCCAGCACGTTTTCGCCGATAATGCCAAGGTCAACGACGCCATCCATTACCAGACCGGGAATATCGTCATCACGTACGCGCAGAATGTCGATGGGCATGTTTTCAGCAAAGGCTATCAGGCGCTGCTGTTGTAAATTAATTTTAATGCCGCAGCGGGCAAGTAGTTCGCGTGAATCGTCGCTCAGACGCCCCGATTTTTGCATAGCTATGCGTAAACGTGAATTATCTAACATGATGCCCGTTCCTCTTTGTCGATATTTAAGCCGGTAACGAAATGATGAGCAGCGTCTGGTTATGGTTTCATCGGACTAAAAAAAAAGCCCCCGGAAGTCGATCTTCCGGGGGCTCTCATCGCGCTTTGCACCACTGGAAGATCTGAACGTCTTCCAGCACACATCGCCTGAAAGACTAGTCAGGATGATGGTGGTGATGATGGTTAAACTGAGCGCGTGTCATAATTTCTCTTTTAAATGAATCACTATTCATAATCTGATAATTAACCTAACCACAATGGCGCCGCAGCGCAACTGTTTTTTGTCAATGACGAAAGATTCTCTTATCAAGCGGTGATTGTCAGTCGTCTGTGGCTGGCGTAGCCTTAACGCTTAACCCGCGTTGGAGGTTGGGATGAAAAGAGTGGCGATTGTTGGGCTGGGATGGTTGGGAATGCCGCTGGCGCAGGCGTTAAATGCCCGGGGATGGCAGGTATGTGGCAGCAAAACGACGCCCGATGGCGTCGAAGCGGCGCGCATGTGCGGCATTGATAGCTATCAGCTGCTGTTAACGCCCTGGCTGGAGTGTGAAACGGAACATCTTGAGGCTCTGTTGAATGTGGATGCGCTGGTGGTCTTGCTGCCTGCGAGTCAGACGGCCAGCGGCGGTAACTATTTGCTGGCGGTTCAACAGCTGGTTGACAGCGCGCTGGCCCGCGGGGTTCCACGTATTTTATTTACCAGCTCAACCTCCGTGTACGGTGATGCGAATGGCAGCGTTAGCGAGGATTCGCCGCTGCATCCAATCACGGAGACAGGAAGAACGCTGGCGCAGCTCGAAAGCTGGCTGCACGATCTGCCCGGAACTCAGGTCGATATTCTGCGGCTGGCGGGGCTGGTTGGCCCGCAGCGCCATCCAGGGCGTTTTCTGGCGGGTAAGAGCGGGCTGGAGAACGGGCACCACGGTGTTAATCTGGTCCATCTTGACGATGTGATTGACGCGCTGATCCTGCTGCTTGAGCGTGGCAACGGCGGTGTGTGGAATATCTGCTCGCCTGAGCATCCGGCCAGGCGTCACTTTTATCCTGAAGTGACGCGTCAGTTGGGGCTGACGCCGCCGCAGTTCAGCGATGCGCCGCCCCGCCAGCAGGGAAAAGTTATTGATGGCAGTAAAATATGCCGCGAGCTGGGGTTTCGCTACCAGTATCCTAATCCGAGCAATATGCCATTAAGTTAAGCCGGGCAGCCCGGCATCAGCTGGGGCCTTTTGCCTTGCCGTGATAAAGCAGCGTTCTGGACAGGGTAAAGTTAAAAAACATGCCGATAATGCTGCCTGCTGCCACCGCCAGTATCGGATACTGGCGGGCCAGAGAGGAGAGGGCGATAAGGACCGAATAGCTACCGAGGTTGGCCGCGCCGCCAATGCACATAAGCAGGAGGTAAACCGCGAACTCTTTCCGTTTACCGTGGTGGGAGGGCGTGGCGGAGAAGGTCACCGTGCGGTTAATTATCCAGGTTGTCATTACCGCGCAGATAAAGGAAATCAGCCTTGCGGCATACAGACCAATCAGGCCTTTCAGCAGGTACAGCACCAGCGTATCAACGGCAAAGCCAATTACCCCGGTCACGCCGAATTTAAACGTCTCGCCAATAAGTTTTTTCATTTTTCTGGAAAGTTACAGCGCCGTTGGCGGTTTGAGCTAATCGGTTATTTTCAGGCAGTTTGGTGCGTTTAGCAACGCTAACCTTATTGATGCTTATACTCCAAACCTGTCGCGCAGGGCGTACCATGCGGCGCCTATTGCGGTAAAGGGAATGCGCAGACGATGGCCGCCGGGAAAAGGCAGCTGTGGCAGCCTGGCGAAGGCATCAAAGCGCTGCTTTTCACCGCGTATCGCTTCGGTAACCAGCCTGCCCGCCAGGTGGGTGAAGGTCACGCCGTGGCCGCTGTCGCCCTGAATATAAAATTCGCCCTCTTCGAACTGGCCTAGCTGCGGCATCCGTGACAGGGTTAACAGAAAATTACCGCTCCAGGCGTAGTCGAATTTAACCCCCTGCAGCTGTGGGAAGGTTTTGAGCATTTTCGGGCGGATTAATGAAATCACGTCATCAGGTTCCCGGGCGCCGTAGATGACGCCGCCGCCGAACAGCAGGCGGTTATCGGCGGTGAGGCGAAAATAATCCAGCAGATAGTTACAGTCCTCCACGCAGCGATTATTAGGCAGCAAGGAGAGGGCGAGATCGTTAGACAGCGGCTCGGTGACAACAATCTGCGAGCCGCATGGCATGCTGCGCTTTGTCAGTCGTGGTTCAACATCCGGTGTAAGATAAGCATTCGTCGCCCAGATAATATATTTGGCCTGCACGCAACCCTCAGCGGTATAAACGCGCTTAGTCGCGCCATGCTCAACCCGGACTGCCGCAGAGCGTTCATAAATTCGACCGCCGTGGCGGCGAATAGCCTCCGCTTCACCGAGGGCCAGATTGAGCGGGTGAAGGTGGCCGCCGCGTTTATCCAGCAGACCTCCCACGAAGCGCTCGCTCGCGATTTCGCGGCGGATGCCGGTTTCATCCAGCAGTTCAAGCTGATGATTGCCATAGCGCTGCCAGCGTTCTTTTTGCTGACGCAGATGCGCCATCTGGCGGGCATTCAGTGCGGCAAAAATTCCCCCGGGCCGGTAATCGCAGTTAATTGCGTAGCGATCGATACGATCGTGAATAATCTCAGCGCCTTCAAACATCATGCTGCCGAGCATCCGTGCGCTTTCCTGGCCATAGTGCTTTTCAATCACATCAATGTCCCGGCTATATGAATTGACGACCTGACCGCCGTTACGGCCGCTGGCGCCAAAGCCAACCCGGGCCGCTTCCAGCACCACCACATCAAAACCCGCCTCCGTCAGAAATAGCGCCGAAGAGAGGCCGGTAAAGCCGGCGCCGATGACGCAAACGTCACACTCTATGGTGTCTTGCAGCGTCGGCCAGGCAGCAAAAGTATTGGCCGTTGCGGCATAATAGCTATTCACATGATCCATAAACACACTCCGGACACAGGCCAAAAGCCCAACTAAAAGGTTGTCGGCGTATGGGCGCTGACAATGCGACAAAGTTTTGTCGAGGTATTGGTAAAGCTGTGGGCGATGCCAGTATTAATCACGTAGCTCTGTCCGGCGCTCAGGTTGTAAACCTGTCCGCCAATGGTCAGTACAATCTCCCCTTCCAGCAGCGTGCCGGTTTCTTCCCCCTGATGGCGGATTTTTTCTCCGGTCGTGGCGCCGGGTTCATAGCTTTCCAGCATCATGGCGAGGGTTCGCTCCGGATTGCCATTATGAATTAACCGCAGCGATACGCCCTGGCTGCCAATATCAACCAGCTCATCAGCGTTAATCACCACTTTGGGCGGCGAGTTCACCACCGGTTCTGCAAAAAACGCTGATAGCGACAGGCCGTAAACTTTCAGTAACTTCTGAAGGGTGCTTAATGCCGGGCTGACTTTATCCTGTTCGATGGTGCTGATAGCGCTGTGCGTCAGGCCGGAAAGTTCGGCTACCCGACGCTGCGATAATCCCATGTGCTGGCGAATTTCTGCCAGCCGCCGTCCCGGCGCCAGAGGGAGTTCGTTCATATCCGGTGTTCCTTTTGATAGCGCTGACTGGCCTGGATAAAGCCGGCGAATAGCGGGCGAGAAAGCGCAGAGGTTTCGCTCTGCCATTCCGGATGCCACTGCAGAGCAAGGGCAAACGGGTGATCGTTCAGACTGATGGCTTCAATCAGGCCGTCAGCCGCATGGGCTTCAATACGGGCCATAGCGCCTAGTGAGCGCACGCCCTGCGCATGCAGCGAATTTACCCAGAACTTTTCACAGCCTGGCAGCAGCTCACTTAGCACGCCTTGCGGTTGTACCCAAACTTCATGGGCCGGTGCGTACTGCTGCTCCAGCGGCAGGGCGTGGTCCTCGCGGTGTTCCCGCAACCCATCGACCAGATGCAATGCGCGATGCAGCGTACCGCCTGTGGCGACAACCAACTCCTGCAAACCCCGGCAGATAGCCATTAATGGCATACGCCGACGAATAACGCTGTGTACCAGGGCAAATGCCAGTCGATCGCGGCCCGGGTCGTTATCGGGTTCGACGGACGTCTCGCCATAGTGATGAGGTTCTATATTGCTGGGGCTGCCGGTAAGTAGGATCCCGCTGAGCGCGGTCATACTTTTTTCTAATAGCTCAGGCGTGGTTGCCAGACCGTGGGGAAGGGCCAGGGGAATACCGCCGGCGGAAAATAGGGCATCAAGGTATTTGTTGTGAACGCTTTGCACGGCGTGGCCTGCTAACTGGTTCTGGCACATCACTACGCCAATCAAGGGCTTGTCAAAAATAATGCCCATCATACCCCCTGCACCCTGGAAAATATTTTAAACAGTATTGCGCTTTTTATCACCGCTTTGGTTAATATATTTTCAATCTAGCAATCAATTGTGCAGTATTCAAACGTGAATGTTACATTTGCACACTTTTTGTGTTAGCGCTAATGTTAAACGGTGGCAGTTATTTTGAGCATTGCCAAAACCCCCTCCATAAGGCTAGCGGCAGGTGTTTATGACTAACATTATCGAAGTAGAAGACTTCACCAGGCACAGTGAAGAGAAACGAACCAGCGCGTTCCGGCATGAGGTGCAAACCTATCTGGAACGCCATCCTGAAACGCAATATGTTGATATTCTGCTTAATGATTTAAACGGTGTTTTTCGCGGTAAGCGCATTCCGGTTAGCGGCCTGAGCAAGCTGGATAAGGGCTGTTATTTTCCGGCCTCGGTATTTGCGATGGATATTCTCGGCAACACCGTTGAAGAAGCCGGCCTCGGACAGGCGCTCGGCGAGCCTGATAACATCTGCCTGCCCGTTGAAGGTTCTCTTGTTCCCTCGGCCTCCGATCCGCAACACCTGGCGCAATTGCTACTTACCATGCGCAATCAAGATGGCACTCCCTTTGACGTTGAACCCCGGAATGTTCTGAATCACCTCTGGCAGCAGCTACGTAATCAGGGCCTTTTTCCGGTGGTAGCGGTAGAGCTGGAGTTCTATCTGGTCGATAAACAGCGGGATGCCGAGGGCTATATTCAGCCGCCGTGCGCGCCCGGCAGCGAAGAACGCAACATGCAGTGTCAGGTCTATTCCGTTGATAACCTCGACCACTTCGCTGAGGTTTTGCAGGATATCGACAGCCTGGCAAAACAACAGGGTATCCCGGCTGACGGCGCGCTGGCGGAAGCTTCCCCTGGCCAGTTTGAAATCAACCTGCACCATACCCGTAACGTACTGGCCGCCTGTGACCATGCTATTTTGCTAAAACGCCTGATTCGTCAGGTTGCCGAGAAGCACGGCATGAATGCCACTTTTATGGCCAAGCCCTACGAGGAATATGCCGGCAGTGGAATGCATATTCACCTCAGTATGCTGGATGCCAGCGATCGCAACCTGTTTGCCGATGATGAAGGTAACGACTCACCCTTGCTGGCCCGTTCGCTGGCGGGAATGCTTGATTTAATGCCTGCTTCTATGGCGCTGCTGGCGCCGAATGTTAATGCTTACCGTCGCTTTGTTCCTGACTCGTTTGTGCCGCTACAGGCTTCATGGGGGCACAATAATCGTACCGTGGCGCTACGCATACCCTGTGGCGATCGGGACAACCATCGTGTGGAATACCGGGTCGCAGGCGCGGATGCTAACCCGTATCTGGTTATGTCAGCTCTGCTGGCCGGTATTCTGCATGGTGTGGAACAGCCGGCACTACCGCTGCCCGCCGAGGTGACCGGCAACGGCCATGAAGCTGAGGGGCTGGCGCTGCCCGTTCGTCAGAGCGATGCGCTGTGGGAGTTTGAGCAAAGCTATCCACTGCAAAAGCTGCTGGGAGAACGCTTTGGCTTTGTCTGGCACACCTGCAAGAATCACGAGCTTATGCACTTTGAACGCCTGATAACCGCAACCGAAATCGACTGGATGCTGAAAAACGCCTGACGGAGCACCGGCCGCAGCGGCGGCCGGTGGTCAATTCCCGGAGACGCATCATGAGCCAAAGTAATCAATCCTGGCAGCAACGCCGGGAAGCAGCAGTGACACCTGGCGTTAGCAACGCACTGCCAGTGTATATCGCCAAAGCGCGCAACGCCGAGCTGTGGGATGTGGAGGGCCGACGCTACATCGATTTCGCTTCTGGCATTGCGGTGGTGAATACCGGCCATAATCATCCAAAGGTTATCGCGGCCGTTCAGACGCAGCTTGAGCAGTTTACCCATCCCTGCTTTCAGGTGACGCCTTACGCAAGCTATATTGAACTGGCGGAAAAGCTCAATGCGCTGGTGCCGATTGCCGGGCCGACTCAAACCTTGTTGATGTCTACCGGCGCCGAGGCAGTGGAGAACGCGATCAAAGTGGCGCGCATTGCCAGCGGGCGCCGGGCCGTCGTGGCTTTTCGCGGCGGCTTTCATGGCCGCACGCTGCTGGGGATGGCGCTAACCGGTAAAGTAACACCCTATAAAAAAGGCTACGGGCCGTTCCCGGCGGAAATTTATCATCTGCCGTATCCGGCTGATTATCTGGGGGTGAGCGAACAGCAGTCGCTGGATGCATTGCACACGTTGTTCGCTGCCGACGTGGCCGCCGATGAAGTCGCCGCGATAATTATTGAACCGGTGCAGGGCGAAGGCGGATTTTATCCGGCGCCGGCAAGCTTTTTACGCGCGCTGCGTGCAATCTGCGACCAACACGGCATTGTGCTGATCGCCGATGAAATTCAGAGCGGCTTCTGCCGCACCGGCAAAACGTTTGCCATCGAACATAGCGGTGTTGAGCCGGATATTATCACTATGGCGAAAAGCCTGGCCGGCGGCTTTCCGCTTTCAGCCGTGGTCGGGCGCAGCTCACTGATGAGCAAAGCGTTGCCGGGAGGCCTCGGTGGAACCTATGCCGGATCCCCGGTGGCTATCGCAGCTGCGCTGGCGGTTGTTGAGCTGATTGAAGAGGAAAAGCTTAATCAGCGCGCTTGTCAGCAGGGCGAATGGCTACGCGAGCGTTTGAGCGCGCTGGCGCAGGAGTATGATTGTATTGGTGAAATTCGCGGACCGGGTGCGATGCTGGCGATTGAACTGGTCGAGCGCGGAGACCGAAGCAAAGCTGCGCCGGAGCTAACGCAGCGTCTGGTGAAAGAGGCCGGGCGTCAGGGCCTGGTGCTGCTTGCCTGCGGCGTGCGCGCCAACGTTATCCGCTTTCTTATTCCCCTCACTGCCAGTGAACAAATTATCAACGAAGGCCTCAGCATATTGGCATCGAGCTTTAAAATGGTGCAAAATACGTCCCCGGCAAAATGACACTATAACCGACGCTTATCGCGCCGGTTATTTTTTTTGCCTTCTCACTAGTCAATATTAACGAGGCCGGTCTGCGTACCGGATAGATAGTCACAGAAACACGTAAAGCGTGTGATGTTGAGGAAAAGAAAGATGGGGCAGTATATCCAACTGGTAGCCGTATTCGCCGCAGCGCGTTTGCGTCAGGGCTATGGCACGGCGAAGACAGGTTTCCTTCGCACCTCCCTTCACTTAAATGATGGCGTTAAAGCCGTCATTCCTTCGAGTTGCCCACGACGAAGTTTCTCTGCGCGTCAGCCCCTGATGGTTGCCGCTGCCGGGGGACTGCGCCATGATGCATGACGTCAATACTGCGCCGCGCGCGCACCTGAAAAAAACGCTGACGCTGTTTCCGGTCGTCATGATGGGGCTGGCTTACATGCAGCCGATGACCCTGTTCGATACTTTCGGCATCGTTTCCGGCTTAACTGATGGTCACGTCGCCACGGCTTATGCCTTTGCGCTGATTGCGATCCTGTTTACCGCGCTGAGCTACGGTAAGCTGGTGCGTCGTTTTCCTTCGGCTGGCTCTGCCTATACCTATGCGCAGAAGGCTATCAGCCCGCACGTTGGCTTTATGGTTGGCTGGTCGTCGCTGCTGGACTACTTGATCATGCCGATGATCAATATCCTGCTGGCTAAAATTTATTTTGAAGCGCTGGTGCCGGCGATACCGTCGTGGATTTTCGTTGTGCTGCTGGTCACCTTTATGACCCTGTTCAACCTGCGCGGTATTAAAACCGTGGCTAATTTCAACAGCCTGATCGTTATTCTGCAGATTGCGGTCATGGCGGTGATTGTCGCGCTGGTCATTTATGGCGTTGCTCACGGTGAAGGCGCGGGGACGCTGGTAAGCAGCAGGCCCTTCTGGTCACCGGGCGCTCATGTGGTGCCGATGATCACCGGCGCCACCATTCTGTGCTTTTCGTTTCTGGGCTTTGATGGCATCAGCTCGCTGTCTGAAGAAACCAAAAACGCAGAGCGCGTAATTCCGCGCGCCATCTTCCTGACGGCGCTAATAGGCGGCATTATCTTTATTTTTGTCTCCTACTTTTTGCAGCTCTATTTTCCGAATATCTCTCGTTTTCAGCATCCGGACGCTTCGCAGCCGGAAATCATGCTCTACGTGGCGGGTAAAACCTTCCAGTGGTGCATTCTGATTTTCTCCTGCGTGACGGTGTTAGCTTCCGGCATGGCTGCCCATGCAGGCGTTTCCCGCCTGATGTACGTCATGGGGCGCGACGGCGTTTTTCCGGAGCGCTTTTTCGGCTTTATCCATCCGAAATGGCACACCCCGACGTGGAACGTGCTGCTGGTTGGCGCAATTGCGCTCTCGGCGATTACCTTTGACCTGGTCACCGCAACAGCGCTGATTAACTTCGGCGCGCTGGTGGCGTTTACCTTCGTCAACCTGTCGGTGATTTCACAGTTCTGGATCCGTGAAAAACGTAACCGGACGCTGAAAGATAATATTAATTACCTGCTGTTGCCGATTCTGGGGGCGCTGACCGTCGGTGCGCTGTGGATTAATCTCGAAGAGAGCTCAATGGTTCTTGGCCTGGTCTGGGCTTCGGTGGGTATCGTCTATCTGGCGGTGGTAACCCGCAGCTTCCGTAATCCGGTGCCGCAGTATAGTGAAGAGGGGCTGTGACCCGCCCTGATAATAAACAACGCGGGTCTGCTGGCCCGCGTTTTTTGTCAGGAGACCAGCTCTCTGGCGTATTCAAACAGCGCCTTCAACTGACTTATCTTCGCATTGTCCCCCTCATAGCGCGTCGCCAGCGCTTCCAGCTCCAGCAGAAATTGCTCTACGCGTTCAGGATTCAACGCTTCGCGCCGGTGCTGCAGCCAGCGCTGCTGCTCGCTATCGTCCAGGGTACCGGGAAAGTTACGCGCCCGATAGCGAAACAGCAGTTTTTCGATACGCTTATCATTAAAACTCAGCGCCAGCGCCGGCAGGTTTTCCGGCGCGCTGCGCTGGATAATTGTCATTGCGTTGCGGTCTGCATCGCTGAAAAAGCCATCGTAAAGCTGAGTGTCAACGTCATCCGCCGGCGTAAAAGGCGGGGCTTCGGCAAACAGAGCCACCACCTTTTCTCTGATTTCCGCATGCTGTAGCAACAGGCTGCGATTATCAAGGCAACGCTGGCTGTCAATGTTCAGGCGCTCAGCATCCTGCTGGCGCAGAGTGCTGACGGGTGCCAGCACCGGACACTTATTAATATGTACCAGCTTAAGCGGCACCGGAGACTCACCTTCTGCCAGCTCGGTACGCTTGGTATAAAGCCGTTCGCGCAACTGATCGGTGCTTAAAGACAGCAGGGGAGACATATCGCCGGCCAGGTCACAGGTGATAACCGCATTCCGGTTGTCCGGGTGCCAGGCCAGTGGAACAATCAGACTGGTGTTGCCGCGGCTGGCGCCAAACATGCCGGAAATATGCACCAGCGGTTTCATTTGAGGGATATCAATAAGCGTTGCCAGCTTCTGCTTGCCGCGATGGCTATAGAGATAATCAAATAATCGTGGCTGCTTTGCTTTTACCAGCTTAGCCATGGCGATAGTGGCATAAACGTCAGACATCGCATCGTGGGCATTTTCATGTGCTACGCCGTTGGCTTTGGTCAGATGCTCAAGGCGAAAGCTGGGAAAACCGTCATCATTCTCCGGCCAGATAATGCCATCGGGACGCAGGGCGTAACAGGCGCGCATGATATCCAGGAGATCCCAGCGGCTGTTGCCGTTTTGCCAGCTCCAGGCGTAAGGATCAAAAAAGTTACGATAGCAGAGGTTACGCGTCACCTCATCGTCAAAACGGATATTGTTGTATCCGACAACGCAGGTCGCCGGCTGAGAGAAAAGCTGATGGATACGTCGGGTAAATTCCGCTTCATTAACGCCGCGGGCGCTGGCCTGCTGCGGCGTAATGCCGGTAATCATCACCGCTTCCGGCTGCGGCAGGTAATCGTCTGCGGGTTTGCAGTAAAATACTTCCGGCTCGCCGATAATGTTGAAGTCGCTGTCGGTGCGCACGCCGGCAAACTGCGCCGGGCGGTCCAGTGCCGGGCTGGTGCCGAAGGTTTCGTAGTCGTGGAAGAGGAAACTGCTCGGAATTTCTTTGCTCATGCGTGCTTAAGCCTGATAAGTTTTTCGTAAGTATATTGCTGTTTTACAGATGTTAATTAACGCATCCCGCTACTATTTCTTACCTGTCAGAATCAGTACAAGGTGAGTACAAAATACTAACAATGGCAATCCGCGATGCGAATCCCCGCGCCTTATATGGTAAACCATATACAGGGCCAACTGAAATAACCGATGTTAATGGGTTTAGTCTGCGGGAGAGGCTGCTGGGGGATATAAATGCTGGTGGGATGGGAAACCGCAGCGCGCCACACGGTAACGACGTTCGTTTGCCGCGGTATGGGTTGTTAAGGCGACGCACAGTCGCGTAACGCGTTGCGCTCCGCTACGGCGTGCGGGCCGGCAGGTAAAAGCCTACCGGCGATTAAGTTTAGCGTAGCGCAATCCTGTTATTGTAAACAAACAGCGTCCGATCGTGGAAAACCAGCACTTCGTCTGGCCTGCCAAGCTGTGACCTGATTGCATCCAGGCGCTGATTCGCCACCGAATGAGGATCGTTATCCGCCACTGCGGCAATAGCGACGAACTGGCGTTGCGGTGCGGTATTGATAAAGGCTGGCTGTAACCAGGAAGCCATCGTTTGTCCGCGCACAGCATCAAAATTAATTTTATTATCAGTCGGATTGAACCAAACCGAGGTAATGTGGATTTTACCGTTGGTAAACCAGTTGACGATATTGGCTTGTAGCCAATACTCGCTGTAGCCATAGCTAAGCTGATGCGACTGCAAAAAAGCAATGTATTCATCCGTGGGCTTTTGCTGATCGAGATAGGGTCGGGTTATCTGGTTGTATGAGCCGACGGATGAGGCTGCAAATAATAGCAAACAGAGGGCCAGCGGCCAGCGGCGTCGGATAATGAAGGCCAGCGTAGTAAGCATCACGCCGAATATGATGACGTTGATAAAAAAACGCGCTGAGTTACTGGCTGGTGCATCGTAGCTGATAATAAAAGAAGCGATAATGCCGGAAATTGAGAAGAAGCTACAAAGCGCGATGAATCTTGCCTGCAAGCCGTTTTTTAATGCGATAACAAATCCGTAGGTCAGTACGCCCAGCCATAGCACCAGAGATAAGCCCTGTGCCAGGGCGTTATCAAAGAAAAACAGATTAAGGCTTTTACCCAGCACATGCCATGCCCAGCCGGCATTGGTCCACCACTGCTCCAGTGGCTGGATGGTAAAAGACTGCTTGGGCAGGCCGAACCAGCGCTGCGGCGCATGGGTAAAAGACATGATAAAGGTGATCAAAAATAGCAGCAGGTGGGTCTTTCGCACCTGTTTTTTCAAGGCTAAATAACTCAGCGTCAACAGCAGCGGTAAATAAAATGTGGCCAGAAACCAGGGGTCAGATGCCGAGGCGAAAAATGACAGCAGGCTATAGAGCAGGGCAATCCACAGCGCATTGCGCTGCAAATTGTAAAATGCCAGCGCCAGCGCCAGCACGCCGAAGAAGTTGGTCGAATAGTGGGAAAAGGGGTGGCCGGCAAAGCCTTGCGTTAGCACGAAGGCTGGCAGGCAGGTTAGCGTCAGTAATGCCAGTAATGATGCATAGCTTTTTTCCACCCGGTTTAGCATCCAGGTGGCGATTATCGCCGTTAAAGAAACAAACAGCGCCGTGGAGATAATGAGCGCTGGCATGCCGTCTGAGCCAGTTAATATAAAAAACAGGAAATTAATCGGATAAACGGTGAAGTACCAGTTATCTGCCGTAGGACACCAGTCATGAAATACGCTGAAGCCTTCGCTAAGAAAGCCGCGCCAGACCAGCGGACTGTTAGCCACATCCGGTTCAATGGGGAAATAACGCCAGGTTAATAACACAGAAACCACAACAGCCAGCAGCGCAAAACACCATCCCGCTATGCGCCTGGCGGAAAAAAATTCAGACATCATGTCGCCCTTTGTTTTTTAAAAAATATAGCGGTCTTTTTTTTGTTTCAATATAAATGCGGCCGATATATTCACCCAGCACGCCGATGCCAATTAACTGCACGCCACCGAGAAAGAGTATCGATACTAATAAAGAGGGATAGCCGGCTACCGGGTTACCCCAGACAAGCTTATCTATAACCATCCACACGGCGTAAAAAAATGAGAGTAGCGCGACGGCGAAGCCGGCATAGGTCCAGACTCGCAGTGGCAAAGTCGAGAAAGAAGTAATACCTTCCAGCGCGAGATTCCACAGCTTCCAGCCATTAAATTTTGATACCCCGACGCTGCGTTCAGCCCGGGTGTATTCCACCACGTCGATATTACCGCCAACCCACGAAAAAACCCCTTTCATAAACAAATTACGCTCAGGCATGCGGCGGATGTTTTCTACCGTTTCCCGCGTCATTAGCCTGAAGTCGCCGACGTTTTCTTCAATTTTCGGGTGGCTTATCTTATTGTGCAGCTTATAAAACCAGTTAGCGCTTACGCGCTTAAAATGGCTATCGCTGGAACGGTCGCTACGCTTAGCCAGAACAATGTCTGCGCCGCGCTGCCATTTGTCCACCAGCAGCGGAATAACGTCTATCGGATCCTGCAAATCGACATCAATTGGAATCATCGCATCGCCGCTGGCATTATCCAGACCGGCGAACAGTGCGGCTTCTTTACCAAAGTTGCGGGTAAAAGAGAGTGCCCGTACCAGCGGGTCTGACACGGCCAGCGCATCAATAATTGATTCGGTTGCATCGCGGCTTCCGTCATTAATAAAAACAATCTCAACGGTGTAAGATTTCAGGCTTGCCGCTTCCCGGACTGCTTTATAAAAAACCGGAACCGCTTGCTCCTCGTTGAAAACCGGCACGATAAGGGAAATATTCATTCGGTATTCCTGAGTCAACAAAGGCGGCACTTCATGAGGGTAATCAGAATGTTCTGTATTGTAGCATTTGCCCGGAGCGGGCAAAAGCTTTTAACTTTTATTGTCAGAACCTTTCCGCGAGTCGGTTGCCGTGGTTTCACCCGTCGCTTTTGCTACCCGCCATGAACAGCCGCTGATGGCTTCTGTGAGTTTACGATTCAGGCGTTTGCATCTTTCACGGTAGCGCTGGGCACGACGTTCGCGGGCGTTCATTCGACTCTCCTCATCAATAGCAAAATTATTGTTTGAGTTATAAATTTATGCGTTATGCGCAAATTTATCAAGGCGAGGCGAAAATAATAATGCGTGGTGTTAACCGAGATGACGGTAATGCTGCGACTGGGCGCCAATTACCCGACCGAGTAGCTGTAGCGAAGGGATTTCCTGTTCGGAAATTATCCACTCTTTATAGCGCGTGTTATCGGAAAGTACGTAAAGGCTTGATTTCACCTGTTGCAGGCGTTTAACGAACAGATTGCCGTTAAAGCTGAAGATATAAATGCCGTCACCGTCAAAAGCATTAACCGAAATATCAATAAAAACCAGGTCGGCCGGCTCAAGCGTGGGCGCCATACTGTCGCCCTTAAGGTTAATCAGGCGGATGCTGTCTGCCGGCAGCGAGCCAAAAATCAGGCGCGCACGCTCTGGCTCAAGCTCAAGGGCGCGTATTAGCGCAACCGTGTCATTTGCTGCATTAATCTCAGCGGCTGGCGTCGGTAAATCAAGCCGGTGGATGCGAAATATTTTACTCTCACTGCGTCCATTTGATGGGAGGAGGGGCGATTTTTTTTCTGCGGCGATCTCGGTTTCAGGTGCGGTAAAAAAAGTGGCGACGTCGGTTTCAAGCGCCGCTGCAATCTTTTGTAGCATCAGTTCGCTGTAACCCTGAACCCCGCGCTCGAGGCGCGACAAATTGCCCACGTCGCTTTCGGTACGCAGGGCCAGTTCGTGCAGCGTCATGCCTTGAGTCTTGCGCAGTTGTCTGATTCGTTCACCCGGTTTCATGTGGCCATTAAAATCTTTTTATGCGTAATGCGCAATGTTCCTTGCGCAAATTATGCGTAACCACTAATATGCGTATAACGCATTAAAAATGGCAAGGCAGTCAATAATGCCGCGACATTTGATCTTGTAACCACCCGCTCTTTATACAATCAGGCTGCGCCGATACAGGCACACGTAGTTAAGCAACGCTCCCGACACCGCCGTGAGGCGTCGGACTGATGCTGCTGTCTGAAACGCGCAGTCTTATTCGCTGCTGGTCATTGTTGGCCGCGTGGTGAACACCTCACCGGCATCAGGCCGCAGCAATCCAATTCCCTCATAGCTGACCGCGCTATTTATCTGCGCGGCCAGTGCCGTACTGACCGCTTTTCACACGTTTACCCACCATCTGCAGCATCCCGACTGGCAGCAATTGTGCTGAGCCAGCGGCATGGCTGCGTTAACAGGAGTACATCATGATTGAAGTAAATTCTTTTGCTGAGTTACGTACTACCGCTCCACAGGCCGCTGGTGATATGGCCTTGCTTAAACGCTATTACGATAAAGATTCGACTTTTCGCGGCGGCGGCATGTTCGTCGGTTTCCCCGGAACCACCAGTCAGGCAGATGATGGCGGTACGCTGGCAAAAAGCGGCAACAGCTTTTACTGGAAACGCGTTATCAACCATACCAGCGAAGTGAATCTGCTGCATTTTGGCGCGAAAGGTGATGGCGTAACCGATGACAGCGATGCCTTCAAGCGCATGCTGAACTGGTCAGTTAATTACAATAGCGATGCCATGGACATTGGGGTACGCTTCCCGCCCGGCCGGTTTTTTATCAGTCCGATTGACTTAACGGCGAAAGAAATGCCGTTCTTTGCGATTTTTGGCGATGATAACCCTTATGGTCTGCGTCCCGGAACGACCATCGTATCGGATCAATCCAACTTGCCGGTGTTCAAAGTGAACGCCCGTCGTACGTCTATTAACGGCATTACCTGGAATGGTCAGGCTAAGGCGGATACCACCGCCAATACTGGCGCCATTACGCCCGATATGGTTTCCAACCAGCAGCCTTTTTTCGAAAACATCACGATTGAAGGGGAGTTTGTTAACATCACCAGCTTCCGGGTTTATAACAACGGCGGCACGGCGGTGAAGCTGATGGATACGCTCGATACCCGCTTCAATCAGATCTACACGCAGTACACTTATGCGCGTATTTTTGATATTGGCTGGTCAAATTCCCCTAAAGGCGTCTGGGACCACTCAACGGCGATTGAGCTGACTAACGCCAACTTTCAGTTCGGCTACAGCGATGCAGTGCTTTATATGCCGCGCGTTACGCAGGGGATAATTCGCAACGTCTGGATTGAACATACCCGTTTTCCCGGCGATCTTTCCAATGGGCAGTGGATTATTGACGCGCTGAGCATGGAGGATTGCGCTAATCCGCTTAACCTTGATAACAGTCGTATCCAGATGCGCCAGCTTAATCTGCAAACCGGCGGTGGTTTCAGCACCGAAAGCTCGCCAGGACGCTGGCTGTCCGGCTATGAAATGGGCTGGAGACGGGATGAAAACTACGGCACCATGATGACCGGTTCGATGAAGGCCGGCTGGTACAGCGGCTATAAAATTACCAATACCTCTGGTAGCGATAACTGGTATCGCTTAGGAAAATTCACGTTTCCGCAGATGAACCAGCAGTGGATGATTGAGATGGTCGGCAAGCAGAGTCCGGATACGCCATCCGGCGTGGCGGGCAGCCCGTTGCAAACGGTCGGCGCCGGACGAACCTACCTTAATATGCAACGCTGCACCAGTGCGGTGTGGGCGGATATCTCCCACCAGGGCTACTCGCCGGTGGTGGATGTGCGCTACAAACGGACCTGGCCGGATGTCGCGGAAGTCTGGGTTAAGCTGAAGGCCGGCTGCGGCGACGCCATCTTTAACCTGACTTCCACGGGGCCAACGCGCTTTGAGGCGGGTGCCTGCTGTAACTTCACCCCTGACCTCAGCCTGGTGACGGATACCACCACCATGGGCACCATTGCTCCTAACGCGCGGCTGGCGCTGCACAATGGACTGGCGGGCATCGGTGCTAATGAAAGTGGCATTGTTACCCTCGCCACGGCCAGCGCCACGGCGCCGACCACCACGACACCCACCGGCTATGTCACGTTAAATATCAACGGCGTCAACCGTAAAGTGCCATTCTATTAGCCACTGGATATGGACTGATTTTGCCGCTATTCGGGAAAATCAGTCCATTATGGGCCTGCTGCCAACGGGGCCCGGCTTTTACGACGGTTTTTGAATAAAAGCCTGCTGACGCGCCGGATTAATAAAGTCAGTTACGCTGTCTGTGACGCGCTGATGGCGCGGCCAAAGGGAAGGCCAGGCCGGAAAAAACATTTACTTGCAATTAGATAACACTCTGCGCTGACGATTGACGTAAAACATCGGCCATTATTTCTGCTTCACTGCGTGAGGATACTGGTTTGAAAACGCGTTTGTTGGTTGGTTGCTCTTTTTTACTTGTGGGTTTTGCTCATGCCCGGGCGGATGATAACGCCTTCAGCTTTCCGCTTACGCCTCCTTCTGTTGATGCGGCTTCCAGGGTTTTAATGGATGCCACCACCGGCCAGGTGCTGACGCAGGGCAATGAAAATGAACGCCGTAATCCCGCCAGCCTGACGAAACTAATGACCGGCTATGTCGTCGATCGGGCCATCGAGAGCCACCGTATCAGCAGTGATGATATTGTTACCGTCGGTAAGGATGCCTGGGCGGCGGGAAATCAGGTATTTAAGGGTTCTTCGCTGATGTTTCTTAAGCCGGGCGATAAGCTCAGCGTGCGCGATCTGAGCCGCGGGGTGATCATCGATTCGGGTAACGACGCCTGCGTAGCGCTGGCGGATTATGTGGCCGGAAACCAGCAAAACTTTGTAGCGCTGATGAATCATTACGTTAAAACGCTCGGTCTGACCAACACGCACTTTGAAACCGTCCACGGTCTTGACGCGCCCGGTCAGTACAGTACCGCGCTCGACCTGGCAAAGCTGTCGCGCGATATCATTCACGGCAAGCCGGAGTTTTATCAGCTATACAGCGGCAAGCAGCTGACCTGGAACGGTATCACTCAGCAAAATCGCAACGGTCTGCTATGGGATAAAACGCTGCATGTTGACGGGCTGAAAACCGGCCATACCGAAACCGCAGGCTTTAACCTTATCGCTTCCAGCGTAAACGGCAGTCAGCGACTGATTGCGGTGATAATGGGCGGTAAAAGCTCACGCGGGCGCGAGGAGCAGGCGCGTAAGCTGCTGGTCTGGGGGCAGAACAACTTTACCACCATTCAGCTGTTTCACGGCGGCAAAACTATCAACCATGAGCGGGTGTGGTACGGCGATCCTCAACAGGTCAACGTTGGCGTCGACAAAGATGTCTATCTCTCGGTGCCAAAAGATGATGTGAAACAGATTACCGCCCGCTACGTCATCGACCATAAGAATCTGGAAGCGCCCATCAAGGCCGATGAGCAGATTGGTACAGTACAGGTCTTTGACAAGGACAAAAAGCTTGCCAGCTATCCGCTGGTGGCATTGCAGCAGGTGAAGCAGGGAGGGCTGTTCAGGCGTATTTCTGATTACCTCTCACTCAAGCTATAAGCTCCACGATATGAAGACCGGGCTGCGTTACAACCGCGCCCGGTAAGCTTCCGCCATCGCGCTGGCTGTTATGGTTGTTTATCAGCGGTAAATCAGGCGTTATGGTCAGGTTATTCTCAGGTTTGCTGGATGTTTTTTTAAATGCAAAGTCAGCGGTTTACATAAGAATAATCTCACGTCATTGTCATAACGCGTAAATATTGAGGTATGCTGGGCGTCAGTTTTTACTGACGGAGCTGAGGAGTGCGACCCGACAAGCCCATTTCAGCATTTAAACTCAAAGTTTATCGCTATCATCGTGTTGTCCACGGCGTGCGCATCGCGCTGGCATTTGTCCTGACTTTCCTGATGGTGCGCCTGCTGGATATTCCCGAAGGCAGCTGGCCGCTGATCACTATCGTCGTGGTTATGGGGCCGGTCTCCAGCTGGGGTAACGTCTTTCCCCGCGCTTTACAACGCATTACCGGCACGGTGATCGGCGTTATTTCCGGACTGATTGCACTCTATCTCGAACTTTTTTCTCTGCCGGTTATGCTGCTGTGGTGCGCCATAGTAATGTTCACCTGCGGCTATTTGACATTGGGTAAGCATCCTTACATGGCGCTGCTGATTGGCATTACTCTGGCGGTCGTTAGCAGCGCGGTCCGGGGAGATATCGAAATGGCGCTGTGGCGCGGCGGCGACGTCATTATTGGTTCGGTGCTGGCGCTGGTTTATACCAGCATCTGGCCGGCGCGAGCTTATACCCAGTGGCGTATCCGGCTTTCTGACGTTTTGCTGGAAATCGCTAAAATCTATCACGCTGGCTTTTCACCTAATCTGGTTGAGCGTCCCCATTTAAAAAATCCGCTGCAGCGTCTGATGGTTGCCGTGGTTCGCATGCGTTCGATGCTGGAGCCTGCCAGTAAAGAATCGCGCATTCCAAAATCCGTTTTTGAAGGGATCCAGACGCTTAATCGTAATATGGTTTGTACCCTGGAATTACAGCTGAACGCCTGGTGGTCCTCGCGGGAAACCCATCTGATGTTGCTCAGCGCGCCGACGCTGCGTGCGACCCAGCAGCAGATTGAAAATAGCCTGCGGGCGCTTTCGCGCAGCCTGCTGGAAGGCGATACCGACAACATCGCCCTGACCAGTGAAGCGCTGGCTGCCAGCAGTCGTGAGCTGCGTGAGCTGCTCAGTGAGCAGCAGATTAATAATCATCAGCAGGTGGCGGCTTATGGCTATGCCTGGCTTAGCATCGAAATGGCGGGCCAGCTGGAGCGCATAACCGATCTGGTCCGGCTGGCAATGCGCAAATAAATAACGCAGAAAACCATGCGTATCGGTGCCGGCGGTTTCAGGGTAAAATAGACGCCATTCCGATTTTCGATGTCTGAATTGTCCTCGGCAAAGTAGAATCAGCTAAGCTGAAGGCGAAAATTAAGCTGCCTGTGCTGACAGGCTAACAGTAAGAAGGTGTCAACATGGAAAATGCAAAGCAGTCATTTCAGGACGTTCTTGAGTTTGTGCGTCTTTTCCGTCGTAAAAATAAGCTTCAGCGGGAAATCCTCGATAACGAGAAGAAAATCCGTGATAACCAGAAGCGTGTGCTGTTACTCGACAACCTGAGTGAATACATTAAGCCGGGAATGAGCATTGAGGCGATTCAGGAGATTATTGCCAGCATGCGCGGTGACTATGAAGACCGCGTTGACGATCACATTATCAAAAACGCCGATCTGTCAAAAGAGCGCAAAGAAATTTCGAAAAAACTAAAGGCGCTGGGCGAACCGAAAGCCTGAACCGACTCGCCTGACGTAGTTGCTTAATGTCAGAGGGTGCGTTTAGCATCGTCTGATATCGCGCGCTAAGATGCGCTGCTTCTCAGCCGGTCAGCTAAGTCCCTGTCAGTTTGGTGTGATCTTAATGCCCGCGTGAGCGAGTTATCTCAAGGCGTCGCACTGCGGCGCTTTTTTTATTTAATAAGCCCGGTACTGTCATCGGGTCGCCATAGCAGGCGGCGCTCAGCCGCCAAAGCCGGTGAGGTAGCAGGCCTCACCTATTCGCCGGCCAGAGTAATGATCATAAAGCCAGTTATTGTGACGTTGTCACCAATAGTTTGATCTCATCTGCGTTTTAACGATTATCCCTTCAGTGCTTAATTCCCTGCACGTTTTGTGCATATGTCGCGCAACCACTGTGGCAGAATGGCGTTTACATTAGTTTACCTATGCCTCGACAGCGTTTTACGCTGCCGGGGTTGATTTTATTTAGCAAATAAGGATGTAGCATGCCAAACCCTATTTTGACGCCGGAAAGCGTGCTGTGTGAGTCAGCCTGCAATAGCTGGACCCAGCCTGATCCACAGGGCAGCCGGGTAACGGAGTTGGAAAAAGGTAAGGTGCTCTACCTGCCACAGCTTGCCTTTGTTCTATCGCCGCAGGAGCTGGCTCTGCTGGACGTCAGCCGGGTGGATCCTAAGCGAAAAAACATTAGCTACAACCCTGAGAGTGGCAGGCTAACGGGTATTGCCGATGAAGCGGACCGCCCGGCGATTGAGGGGCTGCTCGCGCGCCATTACCAATCCTGCAAGATGCTGATCGCCGCGCTGTTGCCGGAATATCAGCAGCATCTGCATTCACCGGTAAATACTTTGCGCCTGCATCCGGTGACCGCCTGGCGTAAAAGCAGCTCATGGCGCAAAGATGACAGCCGACTGCACGTTGATGCCTTCCCCTCCAGGCCGATGCATGGTGAGCGCATTCTGCGTATTTTCACTAATATCAATCCGCAGGGGGGAAGCCGGGAGTGGCGGATAGGCGAAGATTTCCCGCAGCTGGCCCGGCGCTTCTATCCGCGTCTTGGCGGCTATTCCCCTCTGACTAGCTGGCTGCAGCATGTTGTCGGCATCACTAAAAGGCGACGTACCCGTTATGATGCGCTGATGTTGCAGATGCACGATAAAATGAAAAGCGATGCGCAATATCAGCAGCAGGGTTTGCAGCTCACATTCCAGTTTCCGCCAGGCAGCAGCTGGATTTGCTTTTCCGATCAGACCCCGCATGCGGCAATGGCAGGTCAGTTTATGCTGGAACAAACCTGGCAGTTACCCGTGCTGGGAATGAAGCACCCGGAGCACTCGCCGCTAAGGGTGCTGGAGTCGTTGGCGGGCAGGGCGCTGCTGTAACCCCGGCCGCTAGTTAACGCAACGGCGGTTCGTCAAAGGTGCGCAGTTTGCGCGAGTGCAGGCTGTCGCCTTCGGCGCGCAGCAGCTGAATGGCATGAATGCCGATTTGCAGATGCTCGGAAATAGCGCCCTCATAGAAACGATTGGCCTGACCCGGCAGCTTAATTTCGCCGTGCAGCGGCTTATCGGATACGCAGAGTAACGTGCCATAAGGCACGCGGAAGCGGTAACCCTGGGCGGCAATGGTCGCGCTTTCCATGTCTACCGCGATGGCCCGGCTTTGGTTGAAGCGCAGTGCCGAGGCCGCGTAGCGCAACTCCCAGTTGCGATCGTCGGTGGTTGCCACCGTGCCGGTACGCAGCCGCTGCTTAACCAGCTCGCCCGGCATGCCGCTCACCTGCTTGGTGGCGTCATACAGCGCGCGCTGCACTTCAGCAATGCTGGGGATCGGAATATCCGGCGGCAGCACGCTGTTGAGCACGTGATCGTCGCGCAGATAGGCATGCGCCAGTACATAATCACCAATCGACTGGCTTTCACGCAGTCCGCCGCAGTGGCCGATCATTAGCCAGACGTGGGGGCGTAGCACTGCCAGATGATCGCAAATCGTTTTCGCGTTGGAAGGCCCGACGCCGATATTCACCAGGGTAATTCCTTTGCCATCTTTTGCCATCAGATGCCAGGCCGGCATCTGATGCTTTTTCCATGTCAAATCGGAGATAGCGGCTTCAGCATCCGGTGTTTGCGGCGTAATCATTATGTCGCCGGCGCAGGAGAGCGATAGCCAGTCGGAGTCGCCATCTTTAATTTGCTCACAGGCCCAGCGCACAAACTCATCAACGTAGCGGGTATAGTTGGTAAACAGCACGTAAGACTGGAAATGCTCCGGCGGCGTACCGGTGTAATGCCTGAGACGCGCGAGAGAAAAGTCGGTGCGCAGGGCATCAAAATGGGAAAGCTGACGCACTTCGCCCTGATGTAATAGCCCGTCGGCGTTTTCATCGCCGATCAGAGACAGCTCGGTGGTCGGGAAATAGCGCGTCAGGCCAGCGCTCATACGACGATCGAGATTAAGACTGGAACCATCTATGACATAGGGAAAGGGGATTTCCTGCTGCGAGGAACCCACTTCGATCTCAATCGGGTAGTCATTTTCCAGCAGCGTCAGCTGCTCAGCAAGATAGTGGCGCATCAGCGCCGGGCGGGTAACGGTCATCGCATATTTACCGGGGCGGGTAAAACGACCAAATGCCCGGGTCAGTCGGTGCAGAGGCGCTTCGCCCTCCCAGCGGACACGCAGTTCAGGATAAACAAATAATCCGCTGGCGCGTGCCGCTTCATCGGGAAGCTCGCCGCGGGCGATATAGGCTTCAATCGCCTGACGTAGCGCGTCAACCGCAGCGTCATACAGCTGTTCAAGCCGATCCAGCGCGGCGATTACATGGGGGGACGGGGGAATGGGTGACTCGGCCATGGTATGTCTCCTGATGAGCATGCTGATAGCTTCATGCTAACCCAGGACGGCGGTTCCCGCATCGTCGCGTGGTGAAAATCGCTGTTTTTCCGACGATTTCCTTCCCGACGCATGCGAAAGTGTCGCACCTTAGCCGGCATGCCAGGACGTCAGCGCAGCGAGAATCAGCTAACGGACAGGCTGTCCAGCAGGCCACTGCAAAGTAAAGATACTGACAAATTGTGCTGTTTCATTGACGCTACGTTGACAATTATTTGCCTGGTCATTAATTTCATTTGCAATTAATGACCAGGCAAATACTATGCGCAACACAGCGGACAGCTTCAACCTTGAGCAGAATCTCGGCCTGCTGATTCATCTGGCAAACCAGTTTAAGGATCAGCTGATCAGCAACTACTTTTCGCCGGCGGATATTACTGCAGCGCAGTTTAAGGTGCTGATTAGCGTCTACAAAGGATTTACCAGTCCGGGTGAAATCAGAAAAAACCTGATGATGGATGCTGGCGCCATGAGCCGTATGATTGAGCGCATGGTAAAACGCGATTTAATTCAACGCTTTACTAACCCGCAGGATAAACGTCAGGTGATCCTCGCGCTGAGTGAAAAAGGGCACGAAATTTGTCGGCGCTTTCAGCACGATGCGCCCACCACGATTATCAGTCAGCTTACCGCCCGTCTGACTGATGAAGAATCTCATCTGCTGGCGGAGCTACTCAGCAAAATGCTGCCAGAAAACGCAACCCAGTCACCGCGCTAAGCTTTCCAGAAAAAGGTTCCTGAAAAGATGCAAACTTCATCTGAACAACCGGTTCGCGTTCCGAGTAAACGTAAACGCAACTTTGCTATTTTGCTGATTGTGCTGCTGCTTATCGGTGCCGGCTGTCTGGCCTGGTATCTGCTGTACGCGCGCTATTACGAAAGCACCGATGATGCCTATGTTAACGCCAATTTGGTCACGCTGACGCCGCAAATTGCCGGTACGGTTACTCAGGTCGCCGTGGATGAAGGTGACTACGTTAATAAAGGCCAGCCGCTGGTGTTGCTCGATCCGAGCGATACGGAAATCGCCCTGCAGCAGGCCGAAGCCGACCTCGCTAATACTGTGCGTCAGGTGCGCGGCCTTTACAGCACCGCTGATAATTATCGTGCTCAGGTCGAGGCGAAACAGGTGGCGTTGCAAACCGCGCAAAGCGACTACGCCCGCCGACAGAAAATCTTCGCCAGCGGCGCGGTTGCCGCTGAAGATCTGGCCCATTATCGTGACGCGGTAACCAGCGCTAAAAGCGATCTTGCTGCCGCGAAGCAGGCGTTAAGTACCAACCTGGCCATGGTCGATGATACCGTTATCGACAGCCACCCGGAGATCAAAAGCGCCGTAGCGACGCTGCGCCAGCGCTTTCTCGATAATGCCCGCAGCACCATTGTGGCGCCGGTTAGCGGCTTTGTCGCCAAGCGCGCTGTGCAGCTCGGTATGCGGGTGGATTCAGGCACCACGCTGATGTCGATCGTGCCGCTGGACCAGGTCTGGGTGGACGCCAACTTCAAAGAAAGCCAGATGAACACCATGCGTCTGGGGCAAAAAGTGACGTTGACCGCCGACCTGTATGGCGATGACACCACCTACCATGGCACCATTGAAAGCCTGGGGATCGGTACCGGCAGCGCCTTCTCGCTGCTGCCGGCGCAAAACGCCAGCGGTAACTGGATAAAAATAGTTCAGCGACTGCCGGTGCGCATTGCCCTTGACCCGCATGATATGCAGAAGCATCCGCTGCGCGTCGGACTGTCAATGGACGTGCGTGTCGATATCCGCGATGCAGACGGCGCGCTGCTGCCGCAAAAAACCGTCGCCGCGCCGCGTTTTACCACCGATGTTTATCAGAATGCGCTTGATCAGGCCGACCAGGTGGTGGCGAAGATTCTTCATGATAACAGCCAGGCGTTAGCGTCCCACGCCCGTTAAGAGAGTGGTTATGCAAGATAAATCGGCGTTTACGCCACCGAGCCTGCTGCTGGCCACCATCGCGCTTTCGCTGGCAACGTTTATGCAGGTGCTGGATACCACCATTGCCAACGTCGCGTTGCCGACCATTGCCGGTAACCTCGGCGTCAGTGCAGATCAGGGCACCTGGGTTATCACCTCGTTTGCGGTCTGCAACGCGATTGCGCTGCCGCTGACCGGCTGGTTTACCCGCCGGCTTGGTCAGCTCAGGCTGTTTATCGGTTCGGTAGCGCTGTTTACTCTGAGTTCGTTTTTGTGCGGCTTTGCCCACAGCATGACCGAGCTAATTATTTTCCGCGCGCTGCAGGGTTTTTTTGCCGGGCCGATGTTTCCCATGTGCCAGACACTGCTGCTGGTTATTTTTCCTACCAGCAAGCGCAGCATGGCGCTGGCGCTGCTATCAATGGTAACGGTGGTGGCGCCGATCGTCGGACCGATCACCGGCGGCTGGATCACCGATAACTACTCCTGGCCGTGGATTTTCTACATCAACGTGCCAATCGGCATTTTCTCGGCGCTGGTTATCTGGGGTCAGATGCGTACCCGCGAAGAGACAACCACCTCCGCGCCGATCGATTACATCGGCATTGCGCTGCTGGTGCTGGGTGTTGGCCTGCTGCAGGTGGTGTTGGATAAAGGCAACGATCTTGACTGGTTCTCATCGCCGGAAATTATCGTAATGTCGGCTATTTCGGCGATCTCGCTGGTCTCTTTCGTTATCTGGGAGCTGGGGGAGAGTCATCCTATCGTCAACCTGCGGCTGTTCCGGGAGCGTAATTTCGCCATTGGCACCCTGGCGCTGATGCTGGGTTACGCCGCGTTTTTCGCTATCAATATTATTCTGCCGCAGTGGCTACAAACACAGATGGGTTATACCGCCATCTGGGCCGGACTTGCCGCTGCGCCAATGGGCTTTTTGCCGCTGCTGCTGACGCCGATTATTGGCCGCTATGCCAATAAATTCGACCTGCGCATTCTGGCAACGCTGTCGTTTCTCACCATGGGGGCTTCCTGTCTGATGCGCGCCCAGTTCAATACCGAGGTTGATTTTCGTACCATTGCTGAGGTGCAGATGTTTATGGGCATCGGCGTGGCGTTTTTCTTTATGCCGATCACCACCATCGTGCTGTCTAATCTGCATGGCCCTGAAGTGGCTGAGGGATCCGGGCTGGCGACCTTCTTCCGCGTGTTGGGTGGTTCGTTTGCCTCCTCGCTGACCACCTGGATCTGGTCGCGTCGCGAAATTTACCATCACGCTAATCTCACCGAAAGCGTCTCAACCTATAATCCGGCGGCCACCGACTACATTAATAAGCTGGGCGGCGCAACGCAGCAGAATCTGGCAGCGGTGAATAAAACCATCGAGCAGCAGGCCTATATGATGTCGACCATCGATTATTTCTGGCTCCTCGGCTGGGGTTTTCTGGCGCTGATCGTGGTTATCTGGTTTGCGCGCCCGCCGTTTGTTCGTTCCGGAGCGCCGGGCGCGCCTTCTGCCGGACATTAGCGAGTTATCAGAACTGGTAATTCACTCCGATGGCGCCCTGTAAGTCGCTTTTTTTCTCCACCAGCGGGCTATCTTTGGCTTCATTGGTCAGCAGGGTATAGCCGACGCCGGTGCTTAACTGCCAGTTATCGGCAAACTGATAGCGCCAGCGTAGCTGCGGCGTGACCTGAGCGATACCCGCCCGAGCATTGTAAGGAGCATAGTGGGCGTCGCTCATGGCGCTTTGCCGCTCGTCGATGCCAAACCAGGTTTGCATGTTGTCGCCGTCGCGCCACTGGGTGGCGACGCCCAGTTGGATCTGATGGCGCTGATTCTGATACAGCAAATAGCCAAGCGACAGCGTCGCTGCCGCGCCCTGGTCGCTATCCGCTGCCCGCAGATAATTGGCCTCAAGGGAAAAGCGGCCTGGCTGCCAGCGAACGAAGGCGCCGTACAACAGCGAACTGTCAATGTCATCCAGCCCGGCCAGCGCCTGATTATCTTTGGCATCCCGTCCGCCGCTGTAGGCAATTAAAGGTCCGGCGCTCAGGGAATCCGTCAGCGCAAAGTTCAGGCCGGCATCACCCCCCTGTAAAAAGAAGCGACCGTCAAACAGCCGCGCGCTGGGTAGCGGCGTAGCGTGGTAGCTGTCAGCGCCGGGATAGTCGGGGGTAATACCCATACCCAGACCCACCGAGGAGCGCTGCTGCTCCGCATGGATCTCTGGCGCGAACGCTGCGCAGAGCAGCAGCGCGCTGGCGCTGAGATATCGTCCGGACCCAGGCAACAACACGCGGTAAGATGAATAAGCGCCGCTCATATTTTCTCCGGCTAAGTAAAAGGAGCAGTCACTGTATTGAATTGCGCAGGTAAAACCCATTTCGATCTTATGTCGCCAGATGTCACCGGGCGATGACATCTGGCGACATAACTTTTCTGCGGCGCGCAGCCGGCATTCCTGAAGGCTTTGCCATTTAAATCACGATATTTTTCGCCGCAGCGGCAACGTTTCGCTGCTTTTTCCGGTCTTAGCAAAAAACATCAATCCGCTCCTGCGTTCGTCATAAGAGAGTAAATGCGAGATGAAGCAACCGATGGAGAGCCTGCGGCGTATTCTGATTCTGGATGATGAAAGTGAACTGCGGCAAATGCTAACCCGTTATCTGCGTGCCAACGACTTTGCCGTTCAGGCGGTCGAAAACAGCGCCAGGCTTGACCACTACCTGCAACGTCAGCCTTATGATTTATTGATCCTCGATATCATGATGAAACCGGAGGACGGTCTCAGCGTTTGTCGCCGTCTGCGGGCTGAAGGGCAGACGCTACCGATTTTAATGCTGACTGCGCGCGGCGATCCGCTTGATCGGGTGCTGGGGCTGGAGTCAGGCGCTGATGACTATCTGGCGAAGCCATTTTTACCCCAGGAGCTGGTGGCGCGCATTCGGGCCATTTTCCGCCGTCAGGCGCTGGAGCGCGGCGAGGTCAGCCGCTTGCCGCAGCAGGTGAAATTTGGTCCGTTCCGGCTCGATCTGGCGCGCCAGGAACTGTGCAGAAACCAGCATCCCGTGACGCTAAACGGCGCTGAGATGCAGCTGCTGGTTGCCCTGGCCAGCACCCTTAACC
This sequence comes from Izhakiella australiensis, assembly GCF_002006995.1. Taxonomy (GTDB): domain Bacteria; phylum Pseudomonadota; class Gammaproteobacteria; order Enterobacterales; family Enterobacteriaceae; genus Izhakiella; species Izhakiella australiensis. The sequence continues at coordinate 97,738 of NZ_MRUL01000007.1, forward strand.
GGCCGGTCAGCCGTGATAATTTGATGGCGCGGGCGCGCGGACGCAGCTACAGCGCCCAGGATCGCAGCGTGGATGTACAGGTGCTGCGGCTGCGCAAGGTTATCGAGCAGGATCCTTCGGCGCCGCAGTGGCTGAAAACCATCTGGGGTAGCGGTTATATGCTAACCGGGGAGATTGTGGCATGAGGCCGGGCGTCTGGCCGCGTTCGCTGCGCAGTCGTTACAGCCTGCTGCTGGTGTTGCTGGTGCTGGTAACGCAGTTTCTTTCGATTATGGTTTTTTTGCTGTTTGTTCAGCGTCCACGGATGAATGACGCTGCGGAAATGGTTGCCGCCCAGGTGGGGATGCTGGACCGAATGTTGCGCAGTATGCCGCCGCAGGAGAGCCAGCGCTATATTGTTCAGCTCAATGCGCAGCGCACGCCGCCGGTAGAGCTTGAGGTGCCGCGATTCAATCGCCTGATGGGATTTTTCAGCGCCTATGACCTCTATCTTTTTCTTAATCGCCTGACAGCAGCGCTGCCGCAGGACGCGCTGGTGCGCTGGCAGTCGGCGCCACAGCGGCGCCTGTGGTTTCGTATTCATATTTCCGGCGACCCCTACTGGATAACGCTGCCCAACGTAGAGTCGAAAAATACCTCCGGCTGGTGGAGCGCGCTGCTGCTGTCGGCGGCGCTTTCCGCCGTGGCGCTCTGGCTGGCATGGAAAACGCACCGCCGCCTGGCGCGGCCGCTGACCCGGCTAATCAAAGCCGCGCGCGAACTGGGACGCGGCGTGAGGCCGACGCCGTTAGCGCTGGAGGGGCCTCCGGAAATCGTCCAGGCCAGTATGACGTTTAATCATATGGTGGAAGGCCTGGCCGATTTGGAAGAGAAGCGCGCGCTGATGCTGGCGGGGATTTCTCATGATATTCGCACCCCGCTGACCAAGCTGCGCCTGGCGATTGCGCTGCATGAGGGAAAGGGGTCTGAGCAGCAGAACTACCGGCGCTATTTTGATGATATAGACGGTATCCTGCAGCAGTTTATTGACTTCTCCCGCGGTGAGGGTGGAGAGCCGATGGTGGCCGGCGATATCAACGCGTTGCTGACGGCGTTGGTGCAGGACTTCGCCGGACTGGGGGTGCCGTTCGCCCTCGACCTCAAGCCAATTCCTGCTTTTCCCTGGCGACAAACCAGCATGCTGCGGCTGATTATGAATCTGCTACAAAACGCCGCTCGCTATGGCGAAGGTGAACGTGAGGTGGCGAGCGGACATCATCAGGGCTATGCTTGGATAGCGATCCGCGATCGCGGGCCGGGCATCGCTACCGAAGAGCTGGCGCTGATCAGCCAGCCGTTTCACCGCGGCGTCGGCGTTCAGCACAGCGGCGCCGGGTTGGGGCTGGCGATATGCGAACGCATTGTGACGCAGCATCAGGGAACAATGACGCTGGTGAATCGCGCGCAGGGCGGTCTGGAGGTACTGTTTACTCTGAAAATGCGCCATGGAAGCGCGACTGACGGCTAGCCTGTATAACTGTTAGCGCATCGCTCCGGTCGCGGTGGTTGATGTTTAAAATATATGCGATATACTCAATATCATCAATCAGCACAGGAGGTTTTATGTCAACCAAAGAGAAAGCCACCGTCCGGGCTAAAGGCTACCAGGGGGCAATGCTGGTTGATGCCAGGGCGATTGACGAGCTGAAAGAAGAGAGCAGGGCGCAGTATCTGGTGATCCCGGTACAGAATCGCTCCGGCAGCCGCATCAAACCGCAGCTGCCTGACGGCGCCGATATCGAAAAAAAGATTAACCGCTTTTTAGCGTCGCTGGGTCTGGAAGATACCCGCGTCAGGATGGCGCCTGCGCAGCATGGCCGTTCTGATCATGCTGATTCAGAAAATACGCTGGATATTTTTGCCGGCTTTGAGGCGCAGCGTAGTAAAAATGCGCGACGCCAGCAGGATCTGCGCGAGTTTATTCTTAACGACGCCGAATGGCTGTCGGCCAGCCAGCTTTCCGATAAAGCCGGCTTTGAAAATAAGAACCGCAGCGCCGGGCCAAATACCTGGAAACGACGTAACCGTATCTTCGCTATTAGCGTGCAGGGCAAAAATCTCTATCCGCGTTATTGCCTCGATTTGGCTTATCAGCCGCTGTCGGTGGTAAAAGAGGTGTTAGAGGTTTTTGCCGATAGCAAAAGCGGCTGGGCGCTGGCCTACTGGTTCGGTACCGCTAACGGCTGGCTTAACGGCAAAAAGCCTAAAGATCTGCTGAGTGATAAAGCCGCGCTGCTGCGGGCGGCGCAGGCAGAAAATGAGGGTGCGCTGCATGGCTGATAGGGCGGCGCGCGCTTTCCCCGCGCCGCCGGATACGATTAAGCTTACCTGCGCGCAGCTTCCCGCCGGAACGCATCTTTTCCGTTTACATAGCGATTTATACCGCGGCAACCAGTTTAATGATTCCGGCTATGGCGATGCGCGCTTCAGCCCAATCAGAGAGCGCGATTCCCACCAGATAATTCCAACCTTGTACGCCGGTGAGAGCACGGAAATTGCCCTGTGCGAGGTGCTTTTTCACGATATTGACGTCTCGCAGCCGCGCATTGTCTTTGACCAGCGTAAGCTTCTGAGGATCCAGCACAGTGAAATAACCCTCGTTCGCGATCTGCGCATCGCGCTGCTCGATCACGCCGCGCTGGTAAAAATGCGCGCCGGTAAGCGATTAATTCACTGCGATGCGGCGGACTATGCCCACACTCGGCTGTGGGCCGAGCATATTCATCAACAGTACGCTGACATTCAGGGCATGAGCTGGCCCTCGCGTCAGTATCAGGGGCAGGCCAGCGTATTATTTGGCGATCGCATTGCTGCCGATAGCGTTTCGGTCAGTAAAACCAGCGCGCTGGTTAAAGATAAAAAGGTGATTGGCCGGCTGCTGAATCTGGCAGAGCGCATGGATATTACCTTTATCTAGCTGAGCCAGTGCAGCGGGGCGGTATATCCCCGCAGCTTTACGCCCGGAGGGAAAAGCCCCGGTCGAACCGTACTACTGCTGCTCTTTTTTCCCCCGCCAGGCCAGTAAAGGCGTCACGGAGATACCATGTATCAGTACGCTGATGGTGACAATGGTAATCGCGGTATTTGTCACCAGGGTGGCGCTTGTGCCGTCAAGGCCATGGACGTAGGCATAAGCAATATAATTAAGACTGCCGATGCCGCGAATGCCGAGCCAGCCAAGGCTTACCCGGTGCAGCAGCGACTCCTCTGAACGCCAGCTGATAATCAATACTGCCAGCGGCCTGATGATAAAGAAAATGAGGCAGGCCAGCGGCAGGGCCGAGATATCCCAGTGTTCAGAAAGCGTGACGCCCAATACGATCACCAGCAGGGCTGCCAGAATACGTTCAACCGTGTCGCCAAACGAAAGTGCATCGCCAATCACCAGTCCGACCGATTTGATCGGGTTATTTTCTGCAAGTGTGTGTCGCGTATGCGGATTTACCAGCATTTCCGCCGGTAAATCATCGTCATCTTCCTTCTCTGCAGGGTGCCTTTTCTGCACCGTCACTTCTGCGCTACGTAAGCCGATGCCGGCGGCAAATGCGGCAAGAAAACCGGAGGCGCCGAGCGCCAGCGCCAGTGAAATGCTCAGGCAAATCAGCGACAGAGCGACGAACTCACTGGGCGCGACGTCGCCCTGCGCATGACGCGACCGCGTGGCAATAATGCCGATCAATCGCCCCAGTGAAAAACCGATCAGTAATCCGCCAACTAATGCCCAGACAAGGTCAACGCTAAGCCAGTGCAGCCACTGACCGGCGCCGGGAACCTCGCCTGCCTTGTGCCAGACAAGCGCCAGCACCAGGAAGGGCAGCGCCGTGCCATCATTCAGCCCCGCCTCGCTGGATAAAGCAATTCTCAGCCTGTCACCATCACGGGCATCGTTTATCGCCACCAGGCTCGCCAGTACCGGATCGGTCGGCGCCAGAATCGCGCCCAAAGCCAGTGAGAGCGGCCAGGAAAGCCCGGTCAGATAATGGGCCGCCACCATAATTCCCGCAATGGTCAGTAGCATGCCGGGGAGAGCCAGCTTAATGCCCATCTTGAGGTAAGAAGAGGTCAGGGGAAGGCGAATTTTAAGCCCGGTAATGAACAAGGACGCCGCCATGGCGATTTCAGTGATATGGCTGGTTAAGCCAGCATGAGCAACAAAATCCAGGGTTAATACGCCGAACCCCCAAGGGCCGCAGGCGATGCCAACAAGCAAATAGACGCCGAAAAGCGGCAGCGGCGTACGATTTATCCAGCCGTAGGATAATGACATTAATAACAGCAGAACCCCTGCTGCCGCCGTCCACGCCAGATATCCCATATGCCCCCAGATTAACCGCGGAAAAAGAACTCGCGTTTCAAAGTGTAGCTGCTAACCAGGTAGTTCTGTGACTTGCTGGGGCAAGCCGGCAATGCTGCCACTGCGGCAATGACCCTATCGCCAACCCTCGTAGATGGCTGGCGATAGGGGACTATATTGGCATCTGCGCGCGAACTGGCGATGCGCGCATTTTATCTTGCGGGATGCTTAAGCGCGTTACACGGCGAGACTGCGGATTTCACTTAGCGCGTTATTCAGCGCAGCGCCGCGATTATCATCACTCATTGCCACGCCTTCTGCGCGAATAAAGGTGAGGTCGGTAACGCCGAGGAAGCCAAAGACGTTACGCAGATAGTTTTCCTGATGGTCGAGAAACGCCGCCGGCGAACCTTCGCTGTAAATGCCGCCACGGGATGAGGCTACGATAACCCGCTTACCGCCGGCTAAGCCCTTCGGGCCATTTTCCGTATATTGAAAGGTTTCCCCGGCAACGATAATTCTGTCCAGCCAGGCCTTGAGCTGAGAAGGGAGGGTGAAGTTATACATCGGTGCCGCGATAACGACTACCTCAGCGGCGAGGAAGTCATCCAGTAAGCGGCGGTTTGTCGCTACTTTCTGCTGGGCAGAAGCCTCTGTCGCTTCCACGCCCCGAAGTGCCAGAAATTCAGCGCTGGAAAGATGCCCGATCTCCCCGTCAGCCAGCTCAAGATGAATCACGCTGGTATCGGGTTTCGCGTCGGTAAATTGCTTAACAATCGCGGCGCTAAGCTGACGGCTAACAGAGTGTTCGCCGAGGATACTGCTATCGATATGGAGAAGTGTCATTTTATCATCCTGTGGTATACAATTTTTACCAGAGCTAAGAATGTAACCACGAAGATTTGCTGACGCAATACGGCACAAACAGAGAACCCGGTATCATGAATGTGACTATACCCCCCCACGATCCTGACAGTTCAGGCTGTCAGAGAATCAGCCAGGTGCTGGCGCGCGTCGGCGAAAAATGGAGCATCCTGATCATCATTACGCTGGCTGCCGGGCCACGGCGTTTCAGTGAAATTAAGCGTTCCATTAATGGTATATCGCAGCGAATGCTGACTCTCTGTTTGCGCGGACTTGAACGCGATGGGCTGGTAAAAAGAACGGTTTATGCCGTGATGCCCCCGCACGTCGAGTATGAGCTGACTGCGCTGGGGCACTCTTTGACCGAACCGGTCAGAGCACTGGGCGCCTGGGCCAGTAAGCATATTAGCGATATCGATGCGGCCAGAAAGGAATTTGATGCCAGAGTGGAGCACCAGGGGCAGACGCCTTTCACCACGAAGTGATGACCTGCTGGCGGGACACCCGGAGCATGCCAGCGGGGAGAAGGGCATATCGTCGCCGGCAGGCGCGCGGCCCGGCATTGTAAACTTTCAAGGAGGGATCATGTACAACAGGGTATTTCGCCGCCAGCGTCGTCGGCTTGTTTCAGCCGGGTCGGTTATGCTACTGGCTGCCCTTTATGCGGTAAACGGCTACGCCCGGCCGGACATGACGCCGCTGGGAGCAAACATTGCCGATAAAGGCTCTGCTTTTTACCATTTCACCACAAGAAATTTCACCTCCGCCGACGGTAAAAGACGCTACCGGGTATGGACCGCCGTGCCAGATAAAACGCCGCCCGCGAACGGCTTTCCGGTGCTTTATATGCTGGATGGCAACGCCGTAATGGACCGACTGTCCGACACGCTGCTGCAAGCCCTGTCACGGCGCGATCCGCCGGTGCTTATTGTGGTCGGCTATCAGACCCGGCTGCCTTTTGATCTGGCGGCGAGAACCTATGATTACACCCCGGGACAAAGCCAGAACGACGTCAGTCAGGTAAGGGATAAGTTTGGCAGAATGAAGGGCGGCAGCGCGGTTTTTCGTCATCTGCTTGAAACCACCATCGGCCCTCAGGCAGAACAGGGCGTGAAAACAGACCCTGCCAGGCGCGGTCTGTGGGGGCATTCCTACGGCGGATTATTTGTACTGGACGCGTATTTATCCAGCGGATTTTTTACCCGCTATTATTCTGCCAGTCCGTCTCTGGGCCAGGGCTACGCGTTTCTTCTCGCCGGGCTGAAGGCCAACGCGCAGGCTGACGGTAGACGGTTGTATCTGATGGAAGGCAGCGATTCCCCGGTAAACCAGCGGCAGATGCAGGCACTGGCTGCGTTACGTGAGGCGGTAAACGCCATGCGCGAGAAGGGCGCGCTGGCTGACTATCAGCTCTGGCCGGGGCTGTCGCATGGGCAGATGTTTAACACCTCTTTTCACTCTGCGCTTCAGCAGATATCGCAGGATGAAAAGTAATCAATCCCTGCATTTACACCGCTTGTCAGCAAGCGGCGCTGCGTCGCGCCCCGAGGCGGGTGTTTTCTGCTGTACCACGCCTCCGGCGTGGGAAACGCAGCCTGCTAATGATTGAATTCCGACAATGAATACCGTATAAACAGAGTCATCCGAGGGGTGTCCGTGATGGACTGAGATGGCGTATGCCGGACCCTTTGAACCTGATCTGGGTTATACCAGCGAAGGGACGGGTCGGCAGTTTCACGTGCGTGATTGCCTGTTCATACCTCTGCTTACCTTGCCCGGATCTCCCTTTTTTATGTCAGGAGGTCCCATGATTCTCACCCCCTTTACCCAGGGCATTTATGGCCGTCTGCGCCAGCAGGCCGGCAGCGACTGGGATGCTTACGTTAATCACCCTTTTGTCCGCCAGCTGGCGAGCGGTACGCTGCCGCCACAGGCTTTTCGTCGCTATCTGACGCAGGATTATCTGTTTCTGATCCACTTTGCCCGTAGCTACGGATTGCTGGTCAGCAAGCTGCGTTCGCCCGACGATATGCGCGTCGCCGCTGCCTCACTCAATGCCATTTTGACTGAGCTGCCGCTACACGTCAGTTACTGTGCCGGTTGGGGGCTGAGCGAGGCGGCAATGGCCGCCGAGCCAGAAGCGCCGGAAACCATGAACTACACCCGCTATGTGCTGGATACCGGCCATGCCGGCGACGCGCTGGACCTGCTGGCGGCGCTGTTGCCATGCGTTGCTGGCTATGCGGAAATCGGTTTAGGTCTGTTGCATGACCCTGCAACTAACCTCGTCGATAACCCCTATGCCCCCTGGATACGTAACTATGGCGACCAGGGCTATCTGACGGGCGTCAATGCAGCCATTGAACTGCTGGAAACCGTCTGGCGCCAGCGCGGCGGCGAGGCGCGCTTTAGCCAGCTGAGCGAGATTTTCACCAACGCCACCCGACTGGAAGCCGCCTTCTGGCAGATGGGGCTGAAGGCCGCTGCGGAGGAGACAAGGTGAATGCGCCCGGCATTGAAGTGCGCAACCTGAGCGTGCATTTCGGTCAGCGCAGCCTGTTCGAACGCGTCAGTTTTTCCCTGCCAGGCGGGCAGTGGATCTCGCTGTTAGGCGCCAGCGGCACAGGTAAAACCAGCCTGTTGCGTATTATTGCCGGCCTGGCGTCGCCGTCGTCCGGTACGGTGACCGCCAGTGACGGCCTGCCGTTGGCCGGTCGACTGGCGTGGATGGGGCAAAAAGATCTGCTCTATCCCTGGCTAACCATCCATGACAACGTCGCGTTGGGCGCCCGCCTGCGCGGCGAAAAAGTCGACCGCCGACGCGTTGAGGCATTGCTGCAACAGGTCGGGCTGGCGGAATGCGCCCATCGGCGTCCCGCTTCGCTCTCCGGCGGTATGCGCCAGCGGGCGGCGCTGGCGCGCACCCTGTATGAAGACCGACCTGTGGTGCTGATGGACGAGCCTTTCTCGGCGCTGGATACCATTACCCGCACGCGCATTCAGACGCTGGCGGCCAGCCTGCTGGTTAACCGCACCGTATTGCTGATTACGCACGATCCGCTGGAAGCCTGCCGCCTTAGCCACCGGCTGCTGGTTCTGTCGCCATTGTCCGGCGGCATCGATGATTCGCATCATCTTTGCGGATTGCCGCCGCGCGCGCCGGATGATGCCCGGCTGCTGAACGCGCAGGCTCAGCTGCTGCAACAGCTGGTAAGGGCGCAAGGATGAACGCAAATCTGATAAGAGGGAGCGGAGTATTCGGCGGTCTGCTGCTGCTCTGGTGGGGAGTCTCACTCAGCGGCGTTCCGGCCTTTTTGCTGCCATCACCTGCCGCCACCGCCGGGGCGCTGTGGCACAACCTCGGGTATCTCGTCTGGAACAGCCTGATTACCGCCGGTGAAATTCTCTGCGGGCTGGCGTTCGGCGTACTGCTGGGCGTTGCGCTGGCGCTCGGGATGGCGATTTCCGCACGCCTGCAGCGCTGGCTGATGCCGTTAGTGCTTGCCAGTCAGGCCATCCCAGTGTTTGCGCTGGCGCCCTTACTGGTGCTGTGGCTTGGTTTTGGTATCGGCGCCAAGGTAACGATGGCGATCCTGGTCATCTTTTTCCCGGTCACCTCAGCGTTTTTTGACGGGCTGAGGCGGGTAAATCCGGACTACCTCGATCTGGCGCGCACCATGGGGGCAACCCCCCGCGCGCAGCTACGCCATGTGCGTTTGATGGCCGCGTTGCCGGCGCTTGGTTCCGGCCTGCGCATGGCGGCCGCCGTGGCGCCCATCGGCGCCATCATTGGCGAGTGGGTTGGCTCGGCGCAAGGGCTGGGCTACGTGATGTTAAACGCCAACGCCCGCCTGCAAACCGATATCTGCTTCGCCGCGTTGTTTATTTTGGTGGTGATGACCGTCGCGCTGTGGCTGACGACGGACGCTTTGCTGCACCGGCTGATCAACTGGTCGCCGGAATAATTAACAATCCGACATGAATAAGGAAAAAAATGCGCGTATTAACTCTTGGTAGCATGGCCTTCAGCGCGCTGCTCAGCGCTCAGGCGACGGCGGCAGACAAGCTGACTCTGGTGCTGGACTGGTACGTCAATCCCGATCACGCGCCAATTATGGTTGCTGAACAGATCGGCGCGTTTAAACAGGCCGGCCTGGATGTCACCATCGTCCCTCCCTCTGATCCCGCGCTGCCACCGCGGCTGGTTGCCGCACATAAGGCCGATCTCGCCATCACCTATCAGCCCCAGGTGCATTTCTTCGCCGACCAGGGGTTGCCGTTGGTGCGCGTTGGCACCCTGATCGATTCACCGCTAAACACGGTACTGACCCTGGATAAAAACATCCACTCGCCGGCCGATCTGAAAGGTAAAAAGGTTGGCTACTCGGTCAGCGGTATTGAGCAGGCAACGCTGGATACCATGGCGAAGTATGCGCACATCAGTCCGGATAGTATCAAACTGGTTAACGTTAACTTTCAGCTCACCAGCGCGCTGTTGGCAGGTCAGGTCGATGCGGTAATTGGCGGCTACCGTAATATAGAGGCGCTGGAGCTGGCGCTACAGGGCAAAACGCCGGGGGTGATGAACGTTGAAGATTATGGCGTACCGGCCTACGACGAGCTGGTTATCGTCGCCAATCGTGATGAGGTCAATGCCCCGAAAATTAAAAAATTTCTCACGGCGCTGAAAGCCGGTGTGACCTATTTGCGCGCCCATCCGCAGGAAAGCTGGCAGGCTTTTGCCAGCGCCCACCCCGAGCTGAACACCGAGCTGAACAAACAGGCGTGGTTTAAAACCCTGCCGCTGTTCGCCGCCGATCCCGCAAGGCTGAACCGCGCACGCTACGAGGCTTACGAGCGCTTCCTGTATCAAAATAAGCTGATCAAACGCATCACGCCGCTAGAGGATTATGCGGTGGAGGTGAAATAAGCCGCCGCGCAGTCCAGCCAGTCGGCACACGCTAAAATGATCCTGAGCGTGTTTTCACAGCGCGATTCCTCCCGGTGCGGGGGAGTCGCACTGTTGATTTCACCGGCGTCGTGGCTGAGATCCTCCGCAATCTGCTATCATGGCGGCAACTATTTAACTGATTCAGATGCGACGATGACAAAACTTACCTTGCAGGAACAGATGCTAAAAGCCGGGCTGGTCAGCAGTAAAAAAATGGCCAAGGTGCAGAAGACGGCGAAAAAATCACGGGTGCAGGCGCGTGAGGCAAGAGAGGCGGTGGAAGAAAATAAAAAAGCGCAGCTTGAGCGCGATAAGCAGCTCAATGAACAACAAAAGCAAGCGGCGCTGTCTAAAGAATACAAAGCCCAGGTGAAGCAGCTTATTGAAATGAACAGAATCAATATTGCTAAAGGCGATATTGGTTTTAACTTCACCGATAACAGCGTAATTAAGAAAATCTTTGTCGATAAGCTGACTCAGGCCCAGCTGATTAGCGGCCGTCTTGCGATTGCCCGTCTGGCTGCTGAAAACGCAGGCGACAGCCAATATGCCATTATTCCTGCCAGCGTCGCCGATAAAATTGCTCAGCGGGATGCCAACAGCATCGTATTAAACAGCACCCTGAGCCAGGAAGAGCAGGATGAAGACGATCCCTACGCTGATTTTAAAGTACCCGATGATTTGATGTGGTAATCAGCGGTTAATGACTGACAATCCTGCGGCGGTCTTCTAGCGGATATCTACCTCACTAAAGGTAAAGCGCGTCGGCTGACCGCTACTTTGATAGCCGATGCGAATAAACACCTTCAGGGCTTCAAAATACGCATAGTCGCTGCTGGCGTCTCTGCCGTCACCGAGATCTTCCCGGCAGATAAACTCCAGATAGCGGCCCGGAAATTTGGGGTTGATGCGGGCGGCATCATGCCATTCTTTACCGGCAACGCAGCGCTGGCTGAGTGACACTTTCTTTTCAGGTTCATCCTGGCTTGCGCCCATGCTGTGCGACGCGTAGACCCCGCCGGGACGCGGTGGCAGCACCACATTATTTTCCAGAGTCTGACTAACCCAGGGCGCTTGTGACATGGTTTCCCACTTCCTGACGTCTACCATATTGAACAGGCTCTGATACTGTGCATGGAACATCAGGTTGGCAAGCGGCATTTTCACTATGGTCAGCGTTGTACCGTCGGGCTGGGCATCAATACGCGCGCTTAGCCCAACGTCGTCATTTCCCGGGCCGCTTTGGGTATACTGGATGGTGCGAAAGGCTGGCTTTTGCGCCGCATCGGCAAAGGTTTTCTCAATGACGCTTGTAACCTCAGCAGGGATCGCAAAGCGCTGTAGCGCCGCCGGGGTGTTGTGCTCGAAATCCGGCAGTTCTGGCGAACGCTGATCGACGGCTTTATCACGCCAGACCAGAGAGCCGTTACCGGCATAACGGGTAATGTCACTGAGGTTGCAGAGCGCGTTTGCCACGCCGGCCATCTCAGCTGGCAATGGTGAAAAGGCGCTGTTTTTTTCGGCATCACTGGCGGAGACCACGCCCTGATTATCCAGTAAAAACGTCGTCAGCAAACGGCCTTCCGGGCGTTCGCAGTTAAACACCACGTCCTGAATTTTAACCGAGTAGGGCGCGCCATACTTTTCTTCGCGATGGATTTTGTCGTAATCGATCGCCAGGCGCACTTGCAGCAGCGCGCCTTTGCGCTGGCTGTTAGCCCGATCGAGATACAGCTTTTTACCCGGCTGATGCCACGAGGCAATGCCGCGCCACTCTGGCTCAGGGATATTCTGCCGACAGGGATCCAGCTCGGGTTTGGTCACCAGCGGACTCCTGGCATCAGGCTCGAACGGCTTGCCCGCTGCGTAGCGGTCCATAAAGTCCGTGCTGTAAATCCGCAGCACCTTATCGCCCATTTGGGTATTGATAAACAGCAGATTTTTTTGCCGGGTCTGGCAATCGGTATGCAGCCACAGAACGCTGGTCTGGCCCGCCTGGGTAACAATGCGGTATGCCGCATTAACACCCTGGCCAACTTTGATGGTACTGCCGGGCAATAAATCAACGCTTTTGGCCGGGACAGGCTGAGGTGTATCAACGGCCAATGCCGGCGCGGCGAAGAAAAATCCCAGAGAAAATGCGGCTATCCGTTTCATTGCGGGTCCGAGGCTAGCGTTATGATGATAAGAAGGCTGATTATAATTCAACAGGATATGATTTTAACCGCTGAAACGCGGGTTTTAAGAAGAAAGCATGGTTATTTGCGACGAGCTCAGTTACATCCAGCCGGCTCGAAGTACAAACACGCAAGCAAGCTGAAAGGCTGATTGCCGGGACTTCTGCGCAAGAAATCTGGCTTTAGCGCGATTAAGCAAAAAGCCCGCTCAGGTTTCCCCGAGCGGGCTTCTCTAAAATTGGCTCCTCTGACTGGACTCGAACCAGTGACATACGGATTAACAGTCCGCCGTTCTACCGACTGAACTACAGAGGAATCGCTTGAACGGGGCGCATAATAACGATGGCTTATGGCCTTGTCAAAGGCAGATTTCACCTTTTTAATCATTCGTTGAATAAATCGTCATTTCGCGTGGTGCCTGGCGCCTTTTCTCCGCTGGAGGGTCACTCTGCGCGGCGGGCTTCGCCTCCTCTGTCGGCTTCTGGTAGGCTAATCATTGGCTTATTAACCGGATATCCCGATGGACTGGACGACACTGAACCTTAGCGAGGCTGAGGCGGCGGCGGTGAATACACTGTGCCGCTGGCTGGGCGAGAATGATTATGATGGCGGCGACGTTGATGGCATCGTGCTGGCGGGTAATTCGGCGCTGCCGACGCTGGAGGCGGCTTTTACCTTGGCTAAAAGCAGTGGCAGACCGCTGTGGCTGGTGGGCGGTATCGGTCACGCCACGCAGTTTCTGGTGGAGGCGGTCGGCGGCCATCCGCGCTATGCCGGGCTGGCGCTTGAAGGGCGGCCAGAAGGCGAGATCCTTGCTGCGATGGCGGCCTGCTGGGATATTCCCTGCGCGCAGATTTTCACAGAAACCGCATCGCGCAATACCGGCGAGAACGCCGCCTTTAGCCGCCGCCTGATGGCGCAACAAGATTTTCATCCGCGTCGGCTGCTGTTAATGCAGGATCCTCTACTGCAGCGTCGCACCGGCGCCACCTTTTATCACGTCTGGCGCGATGCGTTGCAGCCACCGCAGTTCATTAACTGGCCGGGCTGGGCGCTGCAAATTGAACCCGCCGCATCGGGCTGGCGTACCGTGGGCTGTCCCGCCCCCTGGGACGCAGAGCGATTTTTTGCGCTGATGATGGGGGAGATCCCGCGCCTGCGTAATGATGAAAAGGGCTATGGTCCGCGCGGGCAGGGGTTTATTGGTGAAGTTCTTATTCCGGCGCAGGTTGAGCAGGCCTGGCAGCGACTGCGTCAGCATGGGTTCGGTACGTCAAGGCTGTGAGCGGAGAAGGGCAGGATGGAAAAAGAAATCGTTCGCGATCTGGAAAAGCTGGAGGCATTGTACGGCAAGCCGACCCAGCCATCGCTGGTTAAAGAAGTGACCTATATTCACCCGCTGTATCGTCCGTGGATTGAAAAGTCGCCGTTTGTCGCGCTGGCCACCGCCGGGCGTGGCGGGTTGGACGTATCGCCGCGCGGCGATACGCCAGGGTTCGTTGAAATTGAAGATGACAATACCCTGCTGCTACCGGATCGGCGCGGCAATAACCGGCTCGACAGCTTGCGTAATCTGATTGAAGACGATCGTATTGCGCTGCTGTTTCTTGTTCCCGGCCTCGGCGAGATGCTGCGGATAAACGGCCGCGCGGAAATTGATATCGCCCCGGCGCTGCTGGCGCGATTCGTTCACGATGGTGTGCCGCCGCGTTCAGTGCTGCGTATTCACGTTGAGTCGGTCTTTTTTCAACGCGGACGGGCCGCCCTGCGTTCAGGTCTGTGGCTGGCGGAAAGTCAGATAGCCAGCGGCGTGCTGCCCTCGCCGGAGGCGATTCTCAAGGCCATCGGTAGCGAGCAGCCAGACCCCCGCGCATCGCGCGGCTCCGGCGGCTGAACACGCTTTCCCTACGCGCCGGGCTGCCCGTGGCTCGGCGGTCTGCCAGTCGCTTCACCGCCGCCTCGCAATTTTTATCTGACTGCGAGCCAGCACGAGATCCGCGCCTGCGAAGCGTGCCGCCATCAGGCAGGCCCGCGAGCCGGCTCACACTCCTGCGATAAACGCCTGGTGTTTCTTCCCGGCAAAATTATATTGCTCACTCAGGGTGGCAAGGAGCGTTGAGCATGACAAATTACTATCTCGGAGTGGACGTTGGGTCCGCCAGCGTGCGCGCCGGGCTGTACGACGCCGACGGCCAGCGTCTGGCATTCAGTACCCGACCAATTCAGCAGTTTCACAGTGAGGACAATCACGTTGAGCAGTCTTCTGCTGAAATCTGGCAGGCAGCGTGTGCGGCAACGCGCGAGGCCGTTGAACATGCTGGCATCGACGCCCGGCAGATCAAAGGCCTGGGGTTTGATGCCACCTGTTCGCTGGTGATGCTCGACGGGCAGGGCGAAGCGCTGTCGGTGTCGCGCAGCGGCGAGGCGCAGCGCAATGTCATTATGTGGATGGATCATCGCGCGACGGATGAGGCCGCGCAGATTAACGCCACCGGCGACGAGGCGCTGCAATACGTCGGCGGCGCGGTCAGCGTTGAGATGGAGTTGCCAAAAATTCTCTGGCTGAAGCGCAACATGCCGGCGCAGTATCAGCGCTGCGGGCGGCTGTGGGATCTGGCGGACTTTATGGTCTGGCGCGCGACCGGCGAGGACGTGGCCAGCGTCTGCACCCTGACCTGCAAATGGAACTATCTGGCCCACGAAAGCCGCTTTAGCGCCAGCCTGCTTCAGGCGGTGGGGCTGGAAGATTTAGCCGCGCGCCTGCCGGTGGGCATCCTGCCGCTTGGGGAAAAAGCCGGCGCGCTGAGCGCCAGCGCGGCTCAGGAGATGGGGCTGGCGCCCGGCATTGCGGTCGCCAGCGGCATTATCGACGCCCACGCTGGCGGGCTGGCGCTGGTCGCTGCGCAGCCGCAAGGCAGCCTGGCGCTAATCAGCGGCACGTCTAACTGCCATATGATCGTCAGCCGCGACCCTTTCATGGTCCCTGGCGTCTGGGGGCCATACTGGAATGCCATGATCCCAGGCTGGTGGCTGAGTGAGGGCGGTCAGAGCGCCGCCGGTTCGCTGGTGGAGTGGACGCTGCATCAGCATGCGTACTGGGCGCAGACGCAGCAGCAGGCCCGTCAGCGGGCGATATCACCCTGGCAGCTGCTTAACGAGTGGGTGGCGGACCTGGAGCTGCGGCAGCGCTGGCCGACGCAGCATCTGCACGTGCTGGGCGATCATCATGGCAATCGTTCGCCGCGCGCTAATCCGCAGGCGCGAGGAATGGTGATGGGGCTGACGCTGGAGCAGGGGCAGGACGGCCTGGCGCGCCTCTATCTGGCAACGCTGCAGGCGGTAGCGCTGGGTACCCGCCACATTATTGACGCGCTGACGGCGGCGGGGCAGCGCATCGAGCGGCTGGTATTGTGTGGCGGCGCTACCCGTAATCCGCTGTGGCTGCGCGAATATGCTAATGCTACCGGGCGCACCCTGCATCTGATGGATGATGATGATGCGGTTACGCTGGGCGCCGCGCTGATGGGGGCCGTGGCCAGCGGCGAGTGCGCCGACTTCCGGCAGGCGGCCGGCCGGATGGTTAAGCCCGGCAGAACCATTGCCGCAGATGCCGACCAGCGCGCCTTTTTCGACGCGAAATATCAGGTTTACCTGCAGATGTATGACGATCAGCAGCGCGCGATGGCGCTGATGCAGGGCTTCAGCGACTAAGAGCGCCGGGTGCAGCGCGGGCCGGGCGGGCGCTGCGCCTTGACGGGGGCTATCAGCTGGCTGGCTGAGCCAGAGCTAACTGACGTCCACCCGCGCGTCGCGTAGCGCGGCGGCAAGCTCCTCGTCCAACTGACCGTCAACCACCAGCGTGCTGGCCAATGACAGATCGCCGATGGCAAATGCCGATGCGGAGTTCAGCTTTTCATGGGAAGCCATCACCACGGTTTCGGCGGCGCGCGCCGCTAATGCCCGCTTAACGCAGGCCTCTTCGTAATCACCGGTGGTAAAGCCTGCCGCCGGATGCACGCCGGTTACCCCCATAAAAAACAGGTCGGCATTAAACTGCTCAATTGCCTCGCGCATCGCTGCGCCGACGGTAACCACCGAATGGCGAAACAGCCGGCCGCCAATAATGATCACTTCCACCAGCGGATAATCGATCAAGCCAACGGCAATGCCAGGGCTGTGGGTAATGGCGGTAAAAGCCAGATCGCCTGGCAACTGACGTACCAGCTCGGCGGTGGTCGTACCGCCATCAATCATTACTACCTGTCCCGGCTGAATGAGCTTTACCGCTTTTTCTGCTACCCGGCGCTTTGCTTCTTTTTGCACGTTTTTTCTTGTTTCAAACGGCGCAATGGCTGCCGAGACCGGCAGCGCGCCACCGTGTACGCGTTGTAGTAGGCCTTCTGCGGATAACTCTCTTAAATCACGGCGTATTGAGTCCTCGGAGATGGAGAACCTTTGGCTTAGCTCACCGGAAATAACCTGTTTTTCCTGCGCCAATATCTGCAGTATGAGCTGTTTTCTCTGGCTCGCCAGCATACTTTCTATTCCCGTTTATTCTTGATTGTGCATGAATTTGCATGTTACCGTGCTTCTTGTCATTTAGCGAGGATATAAAAATGCATTCACAGTCACAACGCGTACGTAATATTACCGAAACGCTGCTCTCCGATAACTGGTATCTGCTGAAGAAATATCGTTTTGAATTACTGCGCCGCGATGGCAGCTGGCAGGAACAAACGCGTGAGGCTTACGATCGTGGCAATGGCGCGGTGATACTGCTGTATAACAAACCCAAAAACAGCGTGGTATTAACCCGCCAGTTCCGCTTTCCCGCTTTTATCAATGGCCACCAGGGATTCCTGATCGAAGCCGCCGCTGGCCTGCTGGATAATCTGTCACCGGAGGCGCGGATTATCAGCGAGGTGGAAGAGGAGACCGGTTTTTGCGTCAGTCAGATGGAGAAGGTATTTGAGGCCTATATGAGTCCTGGCTCGGTGACGGAAAAATTGTACTTTTTTATTGCCGAATACAAGGATCGGGATCGCAGCGGTGATGGTGGTGGTATTGCTGATGAGGGTGAAGATATTGAAGTGCTGGAGTGGCCGTTTGCCCAGGCCCTGAGTGCCATCAAAAGTGGTGAAATCATGGATGGTAAAACCATTATGCTGTTGCAATACCTGGCGCTTAACGGCGTTCTGTCGCAGGAGTAAGCCATGCTGATTCTCATTGCCGGTCCGGTAAAAAGCGGTACAAACGGTGAACAGACGCTGATCACAGCCAACCTTAACAGGCTGCGCGACGTGGCGCTTGAGGTTTATTATAAGGGGCATACGCCGGTCATCGGCGAATGGCTGGCAATACCGCTGGCTGAGGCGGCAGGCTCGCAGCGCATCGGCGACGACATTAGCGACGCTTTTCTCTATCCGGTGGCACGCAGGCTCATCCACGCCTGTGATGCCGTAGTACGCATTGCGGGCGCCTCGCAGGGCGCGGATAACGACGTGCGCCTTGCCCGTGAGCTCGGCCTGCCGGTGTTCAGCCACCCCGATGAGATTGATTCGCCGAGGCGCTGAATTCCACCGGCGTGCATCGACCGTTGTTGCTTAAAAGATAATTTGTAATAGTAGCGCTCTACCAGCCTGCGCCGTTACCCGGCCATTTGCCGTTCCAGGGAGAAACTATGACTTCACAGGTTACGATCGTTGGCGCCGGTTTAGGCGGCCTGATGCTGGCCCGCATCCTCCAGGTTCACGGAATTAACTGCTGCGTTTATGAGGCGGAAGCATCATCAATAGCCCGCTCGCAGGGCGGTTTGCTTGATATTCATGATTATAACGGCCAGCTGGCGCTGCAGGCGGCCGGGCTGATGGCGCCGTTTCGTCGGCTGATCCTTGAAGGCCACCAGGCGACCCGGGTACTCGATAAGCACGCCGTGGTGCTGTTCGATAAGCCGGATGACGGCGAGGGCGGCCGCCCTGAAGTCTATCGCGGCGAACTGCGCCAGATGCTGCTTGACTCGCTGGCGCCGGAAACCGTGCGCTGGGGCAAAAAGCTGACGCAGGTGCGGGAGAGCGGGGAGGGGCGCTACCAACTGACTTTTGCCGACGGCGAAACGCAGGAAACCGGCCTGCTGGTGGGGGCCGATGGCGCCTGGTCAAAGGTGCGACCACTGCTGTCAGACGCCCGGCCTGAATATATCGGCACCTCGTTTGTTGAAACCTGGCTGTATGACAGCGATAAGCGTTATCCGGCAACCGCCGGTGCGGTTGGCGGCGGCTCAATGTTTTGCCTGGCGCCGGGTAAGGGGATCATGGCACATCGGGAAAAACACGGCACGCTGCACGCCTATATCTCCCTGAACCAGCCGCAGGCATGGTTTGCCGCCCTTGATTTTAGCGCCGTCGCCGCGACGCGCGCCCGCATCGCCGAGGCGTTTTCCGGCTGGGCGCCGGCGCTGACTGCCCTGATTACCGATGGCGATACGCCGCCGGTGCTGCGCACCCTCTACGCGCTGCCGACTGAACATCACTGGCCGCGCCGTAAGGGGGTGACGCTGATCGGTGATGCCGCCCATCTCGCCGGCCCTAACGGCGAGGGCGCCAATCTGGCGATGCTGGATGCCGCCGAGCTGGCTGCGGCTATTGTCGCGCACCCGGGAGACGTAGAGGCGGCGCTACTGGCCTATGAAAGCAGCATGTTTCCGCGTGCCGCCGAAGCGGCGCGCGAGGGGGCCGGGCTGTTTAATACTCTGTTCGGTGAAGATGCCCCCCGGTCGCTGGTCAGCGCCTTCAACGAGTGGGACCCGCAAGGGTGAACGGGTCGCCGCGGCGGGAGAGCTGATAGTGGAATTCTATGATTGTGACTATCCAAGATTTCCTGTTAACCGGCGATGAAAGTCACTGCTGCGGTCATCCAGGCCCGTTATCACAACCTCGATGCCATGCTTCTCATATCGATACTGAATTCCGTCCAGTGCAGCCACGCTGGATGCATCCCATATCTGAGCGTGGCTCAGGTCAATAACGACGTTTTTGGGGTCGAGGGCATAGTAAAAATGCTCAAACAGGTCATTGCTGCTGGCAAAAAATAGGGGGCCGTGAACCTGGTAATGTGCCGTTTCGCCATCACTGCTGATAGTGCGTTCGGCGTAGATCACATGCGCTATGCGGCGGGCAAACAGCATCATCGCGGCGATTACGCCCGCCAGTACCCCCAGTGCCAGATTGCTGCTCCAGACGGTTACGGCAACGGTCAAAACCATCACCGCCGTTTCAGACCAGGGCATACGTTTCAGCGTTGCTCTTTGCAGGCTGTGCCAGTTGACCGTTTTAACGGCGACCACCACCATAATTGCCGCCAGAACGACCATAGGGATTTTAGCCATGATTTCGCTCAGGCCGGTGACCAGAATCAGCAGCGTCAGACCGGCGGTAACGGTAGAAATTCGGCTACGCGCTTTGCCCATTTCAACGTTGACGACAGTTTGCCCAATCATGGCACAGCCTGCGATGCCACCGTACAGCCCTGCCAGAATGTTGCCGATACCCAGTCCCCAGGATTCCCGGCTTTTACTGGAATGAGTATCCGTTAAATCGTCTACCAGCTTTGCCGTCAGCAGGGACTCCATTAAGCCAACAAAGGCGACGCTTAACGCGGCCGGCCAGATAATCCTCAACGTATCAAGATTTAACGGCACGCTAAGTTCGGTGAAGCCAGGAAGGCCGGGTGCCATAGAACCTTCATCACCCACGTTCGCAACGTTTAATCCCAGAACAAGTACCATTCCCGTTACCACCATAATTGCGATCAGTGGTGACGGGATGTTTTTAAGAACGCGGGGGGCCAGCAGGACGATCGCCAGCGTCAGCGCAAACATGCTCCAGACAACGATGTCTCGCCCCCAGAAATGCGGAACCTGTGCAAAAAATATCAGGATGCCCAGGGCATTGACGAATCCAATCATGACGGAGCGGGGAATGTATCGCATCATGCGCGCGAGGCCAGTTAAACCAAAAATTATCTGTATTATCCCGGCAAGAATCACCGCGGGCAGTATGTATCCTACGCCGTGAGCATGCACCATCGGGCCAATAACTAATGCGATTGAGCCTGCTGCGGCAGACACCATGGCCGGACGACCACCCAGAATTGAAAGTGACAGGCAAAGCACAACGGATGCAATCAGGCTGACTTTAGGGTCGACGCCGGCAATAACGGAAAACGAAATGACTTCCGGGATCAAAGCCAGGGCTGTCATCACACCGGCCAGACACTCACGGGTTAAGAGTGAGGGGGATTTTAATACATGTGAGACGCGCATCTGCCTTTCAGGCGGCAGGGTGTTACCAGATTGCATGTTCCAGGTCCTTAATAGTTATCGCTTGAACGCGCAAGAATGAGTAAAGCAGGCAGCATCTGACTGGACAGACCAGGACCTGATATTCAGAAAAAGTAATAAATACGCGGATAAATCCCTACGGAAGTATTCCCATATGCGCTTCGGGCGGGACCCATTTCCGCCATCAAAAAATAACATTCTGATTCTCAGGTTGAGTTATAGCCAGCTTATGAAACGGGCCAAATTTTATGTACAGCAGTCACATCCCTGGATGGGGTGTAGCAGAGGGGGCATTAAGCCTTTCTCAGTACGATAAAAGGGAAATTCAGGGTGGCGTAATATGCATTGCAGCTTAAGATCCTGTACTGATTAATAATTGAGAGAATCTGTCGGCCTGCCTGACAGGTATCCGCAGATTTAATCCATTTTACGAGAAAATCCTACTTATAGACACACTGGTTTTTCGGGAGATTACCGTTTCTTTTCAGCGTGGGCGGATTAGTTAAAAAACCTACAAGCAGATGCCAGCATGATTTTAAATATCTATTCGCTGACGGTGCCGTTTACAAGTACGGCTAAGGGAACGCGCTTTTCGCTGCTGCAATGTAGGTCGACTGTAGTGTTTAACGTTGAGATACCAGTGACGGAGTCGCCCGGTTTAAAGAAATCCAGACCGTTGGCACCGAAGAGCTTAAAAAAGTATTGGGTGGTGCAGGAATATGGGTTTCTGTGCCGGAAAGAGATATACAGGACGCTCTATAATTGAACTAGCCTGAACCCGGATGTGATGGCCAATTTTCCCGATGTGGAGGGTAAAATCAAAATGCATCAGGAGGAATTTTCACACTAACCTGTTGAATAAAAAACAGACAGGGGATTGGTACGTTGGCATGAAAACAGGAATTTGGCTCCTCTGACTGGACTCGAACCAGTGACATACGGATTAACAGTCCGCCGTTCTACCGACTGAACTACAGAGGAATCGTTTGAACCGGGCGAATAGTAATGGGGTGGGTGATAAAAGTCAAAGCGCCATTTAACTTTCGCCGTGCGTTTGCTGCTTAATTCAACGATTGGGCACTGTGCAGGGCGGTTAAATCTGTAGCCCGGCCGGTGCCTGATGGCCACATGCGCATTGAACGCTTGCTCGCTGCACACCCTAAACGCATTTTTTGCACCATTGAAGTGCGGCAGACGCGTTGGGTCAATAATGAACAACATAGATTTGTCTGATGAATGGCTTCGTGACTATCAGAAGTGCTTATTTTTCCGCTGCTCATGTCCGCTCTGATAACTAAATCGATATTAAGCAAAATTTGGCACGTCGCTTGCAATGTCTGTTTCAATCAGGTCGGTCGCAGACTGACAACTTATTCCCGGTATAGAGCAGTCATTCGGGCAACCGTGACGGAGGCATTATGAATTTAAGACGGCTTAAGTATTTTGTGAAAATCGTCGATATCGGCAGTCTGACTCAGGCCGCTGAAGTTTTGCACATCGCGCAACCCGCGCTCAGTCAGCAGGTTGCAACCCTGGAGGGTGAGCTTGACCAGCAGCTGCTGATCCGCACTAAACGCGGAGTGACGCCGACCGAAGCCGGAAAAATCCTTTATGCCCACGCCCGCGCTATTTTGCGGCAGTGCGAGCAGGCGCAGCTGGCGGTGGTTAACGCCGGCCAGGCGCTGAACGGGCAGGTTTCAATCGGACTGGCGCCCGGCACCGCCGCTTCATCTCTGACGATGCCTTTACTGCAGACGGTGCGTGAGCAGCTACCGGAAGTGCTGGTCTACTTGCATGAAAACAGTGGCTCTTCATTGAATGATAAGGTCATGCATGGTCAGCTGGATATGGCGGTACTTTACGATCGCGCGCCCACGGCAGGTATTACCAGTACCATGCTGCTGAAAGAGGAGCTTTATCTGATCGGTGCCGGCGACAGTCCGGGGCATAACGTTGATCTGGCCGATGTTGCACAGATGAATTTGTTTTTGCCACGAGATTACAGCGCGGTGCGTAAGCGCGTGGATGAAGCTTTCTCGCTGCGCCGGCTAAGTGCGCGCATTATAGGTGAGATTGAGTCAATCTCGACGCTGACCGCGGCAGTCGCCAGCGGTATGGGCGTCACGGTGCTGCCGGAATCCGCCGCGCGCGTTTTGGTCAGCTCAACGAATGCCTGGATGTCGCGTATTACCAGCCCGACATTAAATTTGCCGCTGTCGCTGAATGTCTCTTCCCGCCTGCCGCTTTCACCTTCGGCACAGGCGGTTAAAAATATTCTGCTATCGCTGCTGAGTAAGCCGACGATTGAAGACCGGGAGCTGATGCTGGTGGGTTAGGTATAGCTAGCGCTAGCCTGCCCGTCGGAGAGTGGTCCGGCTCTCATTTACTTCACTGCAATGACGATCTCGTTTGCCTGCCAGCGGGTGCTTTATTTACACCCGCAGCGGGCTACCCTCAGATTACCGCTATCGGTGGATGTCCTGCATTACGCATAACTATTGCCGGTTTATTATTCCCTTAAGGTATATAAAAAGTTTTTTTATTATTTGTTGTGCGATAAAAGGCTGCTTAACATCGGGATAAATATTACTCCCGAGGAGAGAATTGCGTGAACTTCCAGCAGCTCAAAATTATTCGTGAAGCCGCACGCTGCGACTTTAATCTTACTGAAGTCGCTAATACCCTCTACACCTCGCAGTCCGGCGTTAGCCGACACATACGCGACCTTGAAGATGAGCTGGGCGTTGAGCTGTTCATTCGCCGGGGTAAGCGCCTGCTGGGAATGACTGAGCCGGGAAAGGCGCTGCTGAATATCGCCGAACGCATTCTTGATGAAGCCAGTAAGGTACGTCGACTTGCTGACGTATTCAGCAGTGAAACCAGTGGTGTGTTGACCATTGCCACAACCCACACCCAGGCCCGCTACAGCCTGCCGCGCATAATTAAAGCGTTTCGCGCCCTGTGGCCGAATGTACGACTGGAGTTGAATCAGGGCTCGCCTCAGGAAATAGTGGCTATGCTGCTGGCCGGCGAGGCGGATATTGGCATTGCCAGCGAGCAGCTGACTAATCACGAAGGCATCAGCGCATTCCCGTGGTTCAGCTGGCACCATGCGCTGCTGGTGCCGCAGGGGCACCCATTGCAGCAACAGCAGCCTGTTACGCTTAGCGCCCTGAGTCGCTATCCGCTCATTACCTACCGGCAAGGTATCACCGGGCGTTCCCGCGTTGACCGCGCTTTTCAGCAGGCGGGATTGATGCCTGATATCGTCCTCAGCGCGCAGGATTCCGACGTAGTAAAAACCTATGTCGAATTGGGTCTTGGCGTTGGTATTCTGGCAGAGCACGCCTGCAACATTGACGCGCCGGGTGAAGGATTAGCGACGCTGAATGCCCGCGAGCTGTTTGAACCTAACACCGTCTGGTTGGGTATTCGCCGTGGTCAGCTACAGCGTAATTACGTCTGGCAGTTTATTGAACTGTGCAACGCTAATTTGTCGCTGGAGGAAATTAAACGACAGGCGCTGTCAGATGATAAATCGGAAGCGCCAGTGATTGATTTTCAGATTTGAAGAGAAAACGATGACTCAAGTCGTTACAGGAATTGAATAGCTTCCTCTTATTTAGCCAACTTATTAAGTTAAAATGGTTTAATAAAGGTTAAATCGGTGTTGGTTTAACTTTGAAGATTTTCTTGTTCTTTTTTCTCCAGCCATAATGAAACGTCAGCGGAAATATCATAGGCCAGCCCAATTAATGAATGCGCCTGTTTTTTTGGCATGGCTTCCATATTGCTAAATATAAGTTCTAATAAGTTTTGTAAATTGTTCGCCGAAATTGCAATTTCGTCAATGCGTATATCCTTATTGCCATTATACCTGGTCACAGAAGTACTCCTTACCCGCAGATATGATGTGAGGCCTGAAATTACATGAACTTCTGGTCAGAGGCGGCCTTATGTCAGACTAAAATTTAATCATATGTTTTGCCAGTTTAACGTAAATGGCCGACTGGACAAGCGTATCATGCAGGAAGAATACCTTAGGGTATATTAAACATTCAATACCCAAAGATCATATTTAAGGTAACAGATCAAGCTAACGCGTTGCACATCAAAATGTGGTGGGGGCCAGAGCTACACTCAAAGGGTTTGCCTCAGGCAAAGTAAATTCTGGCTTCGATGGCGACGGCGATAACACTACAGGCGTCACCCAGTGGGATAAGCGGAAAGGCCGGGTTGAGGGCTTTCAGGTACCAGAATCCTGCATCGCTGATTAATTTTTTAAACGTTACTTCGCCGCTGTTTGCCATCTTTGCAAGGACCAGACTATCGATAACCGCTTTCTTTTCGCTATCAAACAGGATCAGCATCCCTTCGGGGATACTTAATCCGACGCTTGAGGTCATAGAGTCTCCGTGCATTTTTAGCCAGAAGGCATCACCAATTACCGGCGTGCCTGAGTCATACCACTCCAGCTCTTCCACTGAGATGTGCTGTGGGTTGGGCCAGTTTGCGGCCTGTTCCCAGCTGAGCAGGGGAAATTGTTGTACCTGGGGAGGATTATTGGCGGTAGACAGGCGACAACCCTCGCTGATAAGACCATCCATCCAGCCTCTTGGTAGGTTGAAAGCTTGCTCTATGACTTCCATCATTTCATCAGCTATACGCTTTCTGCCAGCCTTATTTTCAGCATACAGCATTCTTGAAACGTATGAAGGCTCCCGCTCTATACGACGGGCCAGCTCAACGATTTTTCCGTTACAGAACTCATCCCGTAACTGCTGCAGGCGCCGACGGCGCTTCTCAAACTTGTCCATGAATCCAATGTAAACGTTACTTATCTGCAGGTAAATTACCTATAGGTATTGAAAGTGAAAAAACCTACAGGGTATATTTTATACCTAGAGTTTTGAAGAGAAAATGTATTGTTAAATAGACATTGGGTAAAAGGAGAGTAAAAATGCGTGATATTCAAAAGGTCCTGCAACGTTGGGGGAGCTGGGCGGCAGGAGATGGCGGGCATCTCGGCTATGCGTCACTCGCTGCGGGATTCAAGGGGTTGTTGGTCAATAGCAGCAAATCAAGAAGCCGGTGCTGTGATGATGATGGTCTTATTGTCAGTTCTGCAATGAACTGCCTTAAGAAAAGAAATGCTTATTTATGTACTCTGCTGGAGATGCACTATATCAAAGCCATGTCCGTGCGGCTGATGGGTAAAAAGCTTGGTGTTTCCCATAATCAAGTTGCCACCCGCCTGCAGTCAGCTGAAGGATTTATTGATGGCTGTCTCGCGGTATTGGATATCAAGCTGGAGATGGACAAATACTGTCAAAAAGAAAAAATTTTAGAGATTCCACTTAAAAAAGTTGTGTAATGACAATAAGGCCATTAACCTGTTTATAGTGATTATTTAGTTAGCGCATAACTGTCTAATGACTCATTAATTTTAACCTTCTGACCGGCATTGCATTAACGCTAAATAAATGTGGTGGTATGATGACAGACTCCACTGCAGACTGGTTGTTACTCGTATATGTTAATAAACTGTAATATTTCGGCCTCACAAGGCTGGATTAGAATTCATTCAAAACAATTTCTGTCTGATAGAATTCAACTATCCAGTTAATGGTTAATTAATCGTTTATAAATATGTTTGCTCAATTAAGCGTATCAATAATTCCGGCTACGCCGGCATTATTGATACGTGAGTAAAACTGTATGGGCAGTTTTAGCGCGTTTAATGCTAATGCATCAGTTGCAAGTTGGGGTTTATCGTATGAATATCAGTAGCAATGGAATAATTTTAATTAAAACCTTTGAAGGCTGCAGCCTCCAGGCCTATCAGGATACGGCTGGAGTCTGGACGATTGGCTATGGCTGGACCGGCCTGGTTAACGGCGAGCCGGTGAAGGAAGGGATGAGCATTACCCGGCAGCAGGCTGATGAATTACTCGTTGAGGGCATCCAAAAATATGAGTCGGGCGTAAGAGGCGAAGTGACGGTCAATTTAACGCAGTGGCAGTATGATGCTTTAATTAGCTTTACTTACAATGTTGGAATAGCCAGCTTTACAGATTCAACACTATTAAAAAAATTGAATGCCGGGCAGTATCAAAGCGCCGCAGATGAGTTTTTACGCTGGCATAACGCCGGTGGCGAAGTTGTTTTTGGTTTGATATTGCGACGCGCATATGAACGTGACAGATTTTTAGGCTATACCCAATAGCTAACGCCATCATTTTTCATCGTCGTAATAGGTTGGCAAAAAAATATACTCCTGCTTTTATAAGTTGAGGAGGTGAAATAATAAGCGGAATAAATAAGCAACGTTCTTATGCTTTAATCAAAAACGGCGGTGAAAAAAGAGAGTAAATAACTTGATAACTACAGGCGAGTATTCAGATGACTGGTCTTATTTTATATAGGGGAAACTATGAGCGGTGAATTTAATTCATGGCTTCATCTAATGCGTATTTTAAACAGCTGGTGGCGAGGTGAAACGCCCCTGGGGGGCGTCGTCATGGCTATCGTGATGGCTACATTGCGCATTGCCTATACGGGGGGGGAGCAGAAAAAAAATGATCCTTGGAGGCCTGCTTTGCGGCGCGTTAACGCTAGCCTTCGTATCTTGCTTTGAATATATGCATTTGCCGAAAGTGCTTTCGATAGCGATTGGCGGTGGCATCGGGTTTGTGGGCGTTGATGCCTTACGCTCCGTGCTGCTAAAGGTGATCAAATGTCGCTTTGGCGTTGATAAGTAAATGATCTTGCTAAGTTAACGTAAAGCATCTCTATTTTTCTTAGTCTGAAAATACCTGCTGCGATATTCGACTTGTTATAATAGGTGGTTTCTTTCGGAGAATAAAAATAATCTGAATTTATATCAGGTTTATTGCGTCATGATAAATTTAAAATGGTTTATGTTGATACTGGTACCGCTATTGTTTTTTATCGGGCTTGGGCAGTACTACCGCCAGGAAAAAAACGCGCTGCTCGATAAACAAAAATATTATATTGCCCTGACAACGCGTCAGCAGCAAGACATTCACGCTATGCAGCAAGCCCGACAAAGTGCGGCGGAGCTTGATAAAAAAAATATGGAGGAGCTGATTGATGCCACTGGTGAAAATGACAGCCTGCGTCGCCTGCTTGCTGATGGTAGGCGGGTGCGCGTCGCAGGAAAATGTACCCAATTGCCACACGCTAGCTCCGGCGCCAGCAGCATGGGCGATGCGCCCGGCATCGAACTCTCTGCTATTGCTGGACAAAACATTCTCGCTATCCGGGCCGGTATTATCAGCGACCGGCAAAAAGTGAAGTATCTGCAGCAATATATACGTCAATTTTGTGCTAATTAGCCCCCAGCATCTTACAGTAGATAAACTAGTGTCGATTAAAAAATATTATTTTTATCGCGACATATTTAATCGGGCGCTAATTCATTTTTATCACTCAATGACAGTATTCATTGCGTTTACTTCTGGTGAATAGGGTTATCGGACAACAAAATTCTGGAGGTTTTTTTATGAAACAAATGGAGTTGGCCTATGGCTGATATTCGATGTATGGCTGAATATAACGGCAATACTATTACGGCGTTGAAAGCAATTCCCTGGGTTGCCTATGCTGGCAATTACCCGACCGATAATTCGGCTCATGCCGGCAAACTGCCTACACCGGCGGTGTGGTTCCGGGTCAACGGATGGTCGGCGGGTAAAAACAGCGAGGAATCCTGCGCCGTGGATTTATCCTGTGAACTATTCGTTATTACCGATCTTGAGGCCGCTGATGACGAAAACCCACAGATTAAGAGTGAGCAGGCCGCAGCGGATATAACCGCCTGGCTGATGGAGCAGGTGTTCTGTTCCCCTGCCGCCGCCCCGCCGGTTTTTCAGTTGGCGAAGCGTGATGCCGACGAACTGCGTCTTGCCGGCTATCAAGTCTGGCGTATTGTCTACAGCCAGTTATGCAAAGTGACGGCATATTCGGCGGCGGCTGGTCAGCTTAGCGCAGTGTGGTTGGCGCAGGCTCCCGACGTTGGCAATCAGCATCTGGATAATTATCGTCGTGTCTACGGGAGCGATGCGCATGAGTGAGCTGACCGGCGATCTCCAGCGCAGGCTGGCTAATATAATTCGGCGTGGCGTTATTCATGCCGTACGCCTCGAACCGAGTCCTCAGTGTCAGGTCGATCTGGGTGATATTCTGACTGACTGGCTGCCGGTTTGTCAGGGATTCTCGGGGCCCAATCGCGCCGATATCAATCCCTGCGCGCCAGGAGATGCTGTTACGGTGTTATCTGAAGCTGGAGAGTTGCGTAACGGACGGGTTATTCCTGGCTGGAATACGGTAATCCAGCCGGCACCGGCTGGCAGCGAGACAGAACATATCACGCGTTACGGCGATGGTACTGAAGTTCGCTATAACCGCACCGATCACCGACTGACTATTACGCTGGCAGAGAAGGGATCATACATTATCAAAGGAGAGGGGATACTGGATGGTAACGTGAAGATAACCAATAACCTCAATGTTAATGGCAGCCTGGCGGCGAAGAATAACGTCGCGGATGCCAGAGGCACCATGTCCGCAATGCGGGAAATTTTTAATAATCATAACCATCCTGGCGATAGTGGCGGGATGACCGATAAACCAAATCAGAAAATGTAACCCGCCTCGGCGGGTTTTTTTATGCCTGGAGAATATATGGCGCAATTACATGGAGTTGAAACAATCGAGCTGGTGTCAGGCTCTGTTGAAGTCACGACGGTGCAAACCGCGATTATCGGATTGGTGGGAACGGCCCCGGATGCATCAAAAGGGGTTGCCGCCAGCGGCACATCGGGAACGCCAATCCTTGACAATGCGCTGAGCTTTACCGCTGCGGTCGCAGGCCGTCAGGGTAATCGTATTGCGATACAGGCCATTATCGCGAAACATGAGTCTGGAAAAGAGGCGGTCGGGCAAACGCTGGCAGCCTGGAAAGACGAAACGCTCACCATCACGCTGGCCGTCGATGAGCAGGGTAAAGTAACCGCGACCGCCGCCGATGTTGCGGCGGCGGTGAAGGGGTTAGCTGACTCAGGCGTTGTGGCGGCGATCGTCAGTGATAAGGGGGAAGGTGTGATGGCACCATTCCGGCTTCAGCTGGCGGGTGGCGAGGATGAGCCTTTTCCTCTGAATACGCCGGTAGCCGTAGTGGGTTCGGCCCAGTTGGCCCAGCTTGGAACTCAGGGAACGCTGCCACAGGCGCTATCCGATATGAACGCACAGCGCAATGCGTTGAGCGTCGTTGTTCGGGTTGCGCAGGATAGCGACGCAGAACAACAGCGCGCCGCGATTCTGGCCGGGATTACCCTGCTGGCAAGCAGTAAATCTGTCACTTCTTATCAACCTCGCATTGTCATCGCCACCGGCTTCAGTGAAGACGATGTGGTTGGTAAAGCGCTGGAAAGCGTAGCCGCTAAGCTGCGGGCGATTGCCTACGTAGATTGCGCTTCGCAGGCAACCCAGCAGGAGGTGGTGACGCGCCGTCAGCTGTATGGCGCTCGCGTTGAACTGCTACGACCTCGCGTACAAATCAGTAACCGTATGGGGCAATTAGCCTGGCGCCCTTATTCGGCGTTTGCTGCTGGCCTGCGTGCGCGCATCGATTTTGAAAAAGGTTGGTGGTGGAGCAAGTCTAACCAACAAATCAATAACATCCTGGGCGTTGAGCAAGTTGATGAGTTTATTCTCGGCGATGAGAACTGCGCTGCTAACCTGCTTAATATGCAAAACGTCTCCACTATTATCCGTCGGGACGGCTTCAGACACTGGGGTAACCGCCTGTGCACCAGCGATCCGCAGTGGCATTTTGAGTCGGTACGCCGCACGGCGGACGTTATTGAAGACAGTATCCAGGAAACCATGCTTGGCTATGTCGACCGCCCGCTTGACCGGCAAAATGCGGATGACATCATCGCTACTATTAACGCCTGGATGCGGCAGTTGGTTGGGCTTAAAGCGATTTTCGGCGGCAAGGCGTGGCTGGACGAAGAGCTTAATAGCGCAGAAACGTTGGCTGCTGGCGTGCTTTACATCGACTACGATTTTGGACCCAAATCACCGACTGAACGGATCACGCTTCGTGTCCGGGTCAATAATAAATATGCATTAGAGGAGTTAAAGGCGGCATGAGCATGAATAATACATTACGTGCCTGGACGTTTTTTCGCCAGGGAGTTCGCATTCAGGGCGCGCACGAATTTACCCCGCCCGTACTGAGCATTACTAAAACCGACGTTCGTACAGGCGCGCAGGATGCGCCTATCCCGGTCGATGATGGTATGGAGGCGATGAGCTGTCAGATTAAATTCTACGGCATTGATAGCGATATGCTCGCCAGTTTTGGCTTTACCGGCGGCGGCCCATCTCGTTTTACCGCTTATCAGGGCTATTTGGGTAATGGTATTTCGCTGGGTACCAAAGAAGAAATTGAAGGCTTCGTGACCACTGTAACCCCGGACGCCCGCGGCAATAGCGCGCTGGCGGAAAAAGCGATGACGGTAGATATCGCCGTGACCTATTATCGCCAGACGTTCAATGGGAAAGAGTTGTTTGAAATTGATCCCCAGCGCTTCGTTCGCCGGGTTAACGGCGTAGATACGCTCGCCGGCCTGGCGCTGAATGTTCGACTGTAAACCTAATTATTGATTGACTAAAACGGCCTGCGGGCCGTTTTTTTTGGAGTAGACCATGAATTATCCGACTGAAACCCAGCTGATTACGCTTTATACCCCAATTGACCTGGAAAATGGCCGCGTGCTGGAAACGCTTACCATGCGTGAGCCACTGGTTCGCGATCGCATTGCTTTCGCTAAAGATCGTGGCAATGAGGAAGAAAAGGAAGCGCGGATGATTGCCCAACTGTGCGATCTCAGCGAGGCGCAAATCTGGCTATTAACTGCTGCAGATTATGCCCAGCTTACCGATGCCTTTAACGTTTTTATGCTGCCGCCCGCGAAGCGACTGAAAGCGGATTGATGGATGGCATCAGGTTTCTCGGCCGAAGGCTCTCTTTCTCTTTTGCCGACTACCTGGGCTTGCCTGTGAGCACTTTTACCAAATTACTTAGCGATGAGCTGGAGGCAATTCAGCATGAGTGCAGTAAACCATCAATTTAGCACGGCAATCAACTTTGGTCGCACCATCACGGAAAGCTGGCGACGTAGCGCCACCAGCGTAGAGGCCAGTCTCAATAGGGTGGGTAGTAGCTTAACCTCGCTCAGGAGTAACCAGGCCCGGCTCTCAACGGAAATCCGCCGCTCGATGCTGGCTGGCCAGAATCTGAGTCATCTAAAACGGCAGTACGAGGCAATTTCAGAACGTATACGCAGCACGATTAAACAGCAGCAGGTGCTTAATACCCAGCTGCGTGCCGCAAAACGTCTGGAATGGTTCAAAGGCAAGGGCCTGCGACTACAGCATTTTGCCGGCAGTGCGGTAAAAAAAGGGCTGGTTGATTTCCGGCATGGGCTGCTGGTAATGCTTGGCGATGCGCTGGTGGCACCGATTACTGCTAATCAGCAGACGGTACGTAAGATGATTGCGGCAAGAGGCTATGGTGTCGATATGAAAACCTACGGTGCATGGGATAGCCTCGCCAGCCAGTTTGGCATGAGTGGAGATAGCGTTGGTGCAATGTACGCGCAGTATCGGGATAAGGCGAAGGCGCATCGGCAAACCGGTGGGCATAGCGAATGGGATCGGGCATTAACCGCTCTCGGCCTGGACGCCAGCCAGCTCTCCGGGCTGAGTAGCTTAAACCAGTTTAATCGTATTATCGCCAAAGCTCAGGGGATGCAGGATCAGTCAGAGGCCGGGTCTGCTCTGAGTATACTTCTGGGCCCGGATGCCCCCAGGCTGCTGGCTTTTGTTCAGCAGTCCGGTGAGGCATTCAGCACGCTCGTTATGCAGCAACGCCAATATAACATGGTCACGCAGCAGGGAACGGAAGGCGCATTTCAGGCTAACGCTGCGTTCTCAAACCTGCGTACCGTTTTTTCCTCGGCGGTGACTGAAGTCTCTGGGGTATTGGGAAAAGAGCTGGCGCCGAAGGTGAGTGCTCTGGCTAAAGATCTCGCCGAATGGTTTAAGGCGGGTGGGATTCAAAAAATTACCGGTTTTATTACAAATGAACTTTACCCCCGCATATTAGCGTTTGCTTCAGGCATATGTCTGGTCGGTAAGGTTATTTATGCCATAGCCAGCAAGCTTTCCTTTTTGTTACCCAATATAAACGATGACAAAAAGCATATTCTCACGATGGCCGCTGACGGGAAATCGTTAAAAGAATTGCGCGCTGAAGCAAAAAAAAAGGGGGTGTTGCAGTGGTTTGACAGCAAGGTTAACAGGCCTGGTGTCATTGAAAATATCAAGAAGCAGGTAAACGATGGCTATTTTCGTAGCATGCGCTATATGGCTGCTTTTTCTCCGACGGCGGGAGGTGCTATCAGAGATCAGCTGGTGGCGACGCAGCTGGAAAAAATTGATGGCAAAGATAGCGATGACGCGCCGCTAAGCTGGCAAGCATCGTTAGATAAAGCTCGCGGGGAATTAAAACAGCAATCCTCTGAAAAAGGCATAGCCTCTGCAGATAAGCCGGCAAGTTCGACTGACGGAATGGGACGCTGGCCAACGCTTTCGCAACGGCTTGCAAATGTTGACCGGATGGACGCCTCGTTGGTCAACGATAATCGTTCCAGCAGCTGGCAGATCACCATAAATACCCTGCCGGGCCAGAGTCCGACAGATATTGTGGATACGCTATATAGCCGGGCCGCGGCGCTTAATACCTTTAATGGTAATAACGAAATGTATGATCGGGGAGGTGTCTGGTGATTGGTGCACTTATTCAGCCGCTGGAAGATAACCAGCAGGCTGCCGGCAGCACTGCGCGCGCGCGACAAACGGCCAGTGTCATGATGATGCTCGGTGACTTTGTTTTCTCAATTGATACCACCGCATATAACCAACTGACCCGGGAGGCCAGCTGGCGTTGGAGCAAGCAGGAGCGCATCGGCGGGCAGGATCTGTTGCAATATACCGGTAAAGCGGCCCGCTCTGTAACCTTGAACGGCGAGGTACATGCCAGCCTGGGTAAGGGAATAGATGCCGTCGACGCGCTTTATCGCCTTGCCGACCAGGCCCGGCCTCAGCAACTGGTAAGCGGGGAGGGCGACGTACTTGGCTGGTGGGTATTAACTAATTTTAGTGAAACCACCAACCGTTTTTTACCCGGTGGCGCTCACCGTCATAAAGCCTGGAAGATAACCCTGGAGTACTATGCAGATGATATATCAAACCCATGATGGCGATGTGCTGGATGCCATCTGTGCCGTGCGTTATGGCACAGAAAATCTCTCAGCCCGGGTGACGCAGGTACTGGAAGCAAACCCGGGCCTGGCGGATAAAGGTGCGGTGTTAGCCGCAGGAGTTACGATTAGGCTGCCAGAGTTAGTGCCGGTGGTTGCCCACTCACCGTTTAATTTGTGGGACTAATATGACAAAGCAAATTTCAGGGCCGGAGTACATCCCGGCCTTTAGAGTGACGGCAGAGGGGAAAGACATCACTAATGCGCTACGTCGCAGTCTGCTAAGCCTAACCCTGACTGATTATGGCGGCACGTCGGCCAGGGCCGATACGTTAAAAATCACGCTACTTTCGGAAACGCTCCCTCTGCCGTCAAAAGGCGCCAGGCTGAGGCTTGGGCTAGGCTTTAACGATCGACTCACCGATAAGGGTTGGTTTGTGGTTAGCGACGTGGCCAGCAGCGGCCCGCCGCGCAAAATTGAGATCAACGCCACGGCCGCGCCCATGAATGCAGAGAAGCAGCGTGGGGATGTACTGGCAATCAAAACCCGGAGCTGGCATGACCTGCTGCTGGTCGATTTGGTCAAAACGATTGCCGGTGAAAACGGATTGATCCCCCGAGTGGCAGCCTGCCTGGCAAACTATCATATTGATCACCTCGATCAGGTTGCTGAATCGGACGCCAATTTACTCAGCCGGCTAGCCCGCGAGCTAAACGCAGTGAGCAAACCAACCGGTGGTTACTGGCTTTTCCTTAAGCAGGGGTCAGGGCAGACTGCAGGCGGACGGCCGCTGAGCGCGGTCACCATTACGCCTGCGCAGGTGACGCGCTGGAGCTATGTTGAGAAAAGCCGGGGCAATAGTACGGCAAGCAATGGGGCGGAAAAAGGCAAAGAGTCTGGCAGGGTTAAGGTGCGTTATTATGACGCGCACGATGGCAAGACGCGCGTTGCCAGCGTGGAGTATGCCGGCGCAACGCAGGAAAACCCCTATACTCAGCCGAGCAAAAAGTATGCAGATTTGCAGGCCAAAGCGCGTAAAGCGCAGGCAGTGCGCAATGCATCCACTATGACGCTAAGCGGCCCCTGCCGCCTCAGCCATATTCCACTCACGGCTGAATGCCGGATCGTTACATCCGGATTCGGCCGGCACGAAGATGGCCACTGGGTAATTGAATCACTTGAATTTTCTTTGGGAACCGCCGGGCTTAACTATACCTGCTCGCTGGTTATCGACCCGCATCCAGCAAAAAGTACACCGCGCCGCTAAATCCTACCCATCAGTAACTGGCTGAATTCTCAGCCCTGCTGCTTCTTAGCGCAATCCCTGGAGACATTTTAATG
The DNA here is from genome assembly GCF_002006995.1 of Izhakiella australiensis. Classification (GTDB taxonomy): domain Bacteria; phylum Pseudomonadota; class Gammaproteobacteria; order Enterobacterales; family Enterobacteriaceae; genus Izhakiella; species Izhakiella australiensis. Next base: position 133,098 of record NZ_MRUL01000007.1, read on the forward strand.
AACGGAACTGACCGCCGGACGGGTAAACCGCTGTCCGGCCCGGCACATCTGCGCCAGTCTGTCTGCGACATTCTGACAACCCCGGTGGGAAGTCGGGTGTTGGCGCGTGACTACGGCAGCAAGCTACTGGAATTAATCGACAACCCGCGTGATGGCATTACCCGATTGCGCATCATCGCCGCGACCGCCTCGGCGTTAGCTAACTGGGAACCGCGCCTCAAGCTCGAACGGGTTCAGGTGCTCTTTCCTGAAGGCGCGGATCAGCGCTGCGTAATCACTATTCAGGCGCAGGACAAAGAAAACGATCAGGCTGTGCAACTGGAAGGAATCAATATTTATGGCAACAAGCAACGTAATTAATCTGGCCGATCTTCCCGTACCGGACGCGATAGTCATTCCGGACGGCAGCACGATTTTTAAAAACTGGCTAACGTATCTGCGCCAGCAGGACAGTACCTTTGATGCGCTGGTTGAGTCTGACCCGGCCTACAAGCAGGGAGAGGCAACCGCTTATCAGCTGCTGCTGGCATATCAGCGCATTAATGATGCCGTACGTGCCGTGCTGTTAGCCAGCGCCAGGGGGGCCGATCTGGACCAGCTTGGCGCTAATTATTCGGTGCCGCGCCTGCTAATTAAGCCCGGTGATCCTGCTGCGGTTCCGCCGTTCGAGCCGCTATTCGAAACGGACGACGCCTATCGCGAACGTATCCAGCTTTCCTGGTCACAGCTGAGCGTGGCGGGCCCGCGTAATGCCTACCGTTTCTTCGCCAAAAGTGCCGATCCCGCGATCCAGGATGCCGACGCCTATGGTCCTGAAACACATACCCAACCTGGCGTCGTCAAGGTTTATATCCTGTCGCGCAACGGAGACGGGCAGGCAAATAATGAGTTATGTATAAAAGTAAACGCAGCATTAACTGCAGATGAAATAAGGCCGTTAACCGATAAGGTCGAAGTTTATTCGGCAGGTATTCTCGGCTACAGCGTCAATGCTGAGCTGGAGATACCCGAAGGGCCTGACAAAAATACCGTCTATCAGCATGCGAATGAGGTGCTTAATAATTACCTCCGCCTTTCGCACCGAATTAACACGATGGTTCCGCGTTCAGCTATATATGCCGCGCTACAGCAGGCGGGGGTTAAGCGTGTCAATTTACATACCCCTGAGCAAGACATATTAGCCAAGCCGGGGATGGCGCCCTGGTGCCAGAAAATTAGCCTGACGATCGCTTAGGAGATAGCTATGAAAGACAGATCGCTTCTACCTGCCAATCGTACTCCACAGGAGCGGGCGCTGGAGCGCGCCAGTAATGCACCGATCGTGGCTCTCGATAGTGAAATGGTTTGTAAAGTCAAAGATCCGCGCCGCTGCCCGCAGCCGTTACTTCCCTGGCTGGCGTGGGAGTACGCCGTCGATTACTGGGATGAAGCCTGGAGCGCTGAACAAAAAATACAGACCATCGAAAACGCCGCTTATATTCACCGACATCGAGGGACGGCGGGGGCGGTGCGGCGTTCGTTAGCGGCAGTTGGCTATCCCACCCGGGTTGTCGAATGGTGGCAGGATAAGCCGTTACGACAACCCTATACCTTCAGGGTTGAGGTCTATACCACTGGCGTAATCAACAAACAATTGTTTGAACGCATCCGGGCGCAAACCGAACGCTCAAAAAATTTACGCAGCTATCTTACTTCAATTGACGTGATAGCAGAGGTTGGCGATACCGGCGTGCACTTTATCAGTGGCGCCGTCACCTCACATATTGATCTCACTATTCAGGCAGGCTAAATAATGAAAACTGACTACACTGCAATTCTGACTAACCTTGGTCGGGAACTAGAGGCCGCAGCTATTGCCGGCGGCCAGCAAATTGTGCTCACCGAATTTGCCGTTGGCGACGGCAAGGCGTTACCGCCTGACCCAACGCGTACCAAACTGGCGGGGGAAAAGTATCGGGCAAAAATTTCAGCGCTCAGCGTTTCACCAGATCAAAAAAACCAGATTATTGCCGTATTAACCCTACCCGCAGAAACCTGCTGCTTTACCGTGCGTGAGGTCGGCCTTTTTACCGAAAAGGGTGAGCTCTATGCTATAGCCAACTGCGCTGCAATTGAAAAACCGTCGGGTGGAATCAGTATTACCATCCAGTTCAGGCTGGCCGTTTCCTGCACTGAGCAGATTAATCTTAACGTGGCAACCGGCGATGGCCTGTTTTTGCGTCAGAATAACAACCTTACCGATCTGGCTGACAAATCCGCAGCGTTACGTCATCTTGGTATCGTTGATTTAATTTATCCCGTAGGCGTAGTGACTTTTTTTGCTCAGAATAAGGATCCGAACCTGCTTTTTCCAGGCACCGCGTGGAAATATCTCGGCGAGAATAAAACTATCCGCCTGGCAAGCGCTGATGCTAACGATCTGATGACTAGCGGCGGCGCGGATACCATAGCGTTGACGCCTGATAATTTGCCGGCTCATAGTCACCAATTTTCGGCGAATACCAGTAGTTTTGATTATGGGACGAAACAAACCACAGGATTTGATTATGGATGGAAGCAGACTGACACACAGGGAAATCATACTCATAGCCTATTCAAAGCCACTTACGATAATAATGGAAATCTAACTATAAAGTATGGCGCAGGTGGCGGTTCGTGGATCAGAAATGGAACAATGAGCGATGATGGTGCACATATGCATAACGTCTACATAGGTGGGCACGATCATTGGGTTGGAATCGGAGCTCACTCGCACTCTGTTTCTGGCACAACAGCAAGTGTTGGATCTGGAACTGCATTTTCTGTAGCTAACTCGTTTATTAAACTGATGGGGTGGTATAGAAGTGCATAAGAGCGCGTTCAGAATTCTGTGTCACAATAAAAAAGTTACAGCGTCATCACGTTATTCAGTAGCCCGTCAAAATAGATGACTAATTGCGACAATGTCAAATAGAAGGGCTGGGACATGTGTCATTCCTTTTTGATTGTATATTACTAGAATGACACAGAATTTCTAACATTCTCTTTTAAATGTTGCAGGTGTACCAGCATATAAGCAATTTGCTGGTACATCGGCAGTCACCACACTATTTGCAGCAATCACACTATTATCTCCAATAGTTATGCCGGGTAAAACCACTGCACCTGCGCCAATCCATACGTTTTCACCTATCGCTATCGGGGAAATTATATTGGCCCCGTGGCGTAAATTCGGATCTGTATGGTGACTGACCGTAGTTAATGTTACGTTTGGACCAATCATGGTTTTGTTTTTTATTGTTATCTCTGCATTGTCAAGGAAATTACAATTTGCATTGATGAATATATTTCCTTGTAATTTTATATTGCCAAATTCAAAATAAAAAGGTGGCACTATAGTTGATTCTGGACTGAGAATTAATCCGGATTTAATTAATATCCTTTTCTTTTTTTTATTGGATGTAAATGATGTGTTAAAATATGTTCTTGCTATGCTGGGTTTTGTTTTTTTTCTTAACAAGTAAAGGTAGTATCGCAACATAACTTCTCTCCTGAAGTAGACTAAATCAGTGCTTCCAATGCGATTTATTATTAGCACATATTGAACGGTTATGGCGATGTTTTTTCCTGTAGTTCACGTTGGTGCTGGCTGACTAGATATTTTTAATCTTGAATTTCGCTAGATAACCAGCAAGTCGTAGAGCTTTTCGCCATAATAAAAGTAATATTGAAGGCTCGGTGTAACGCTGGTGGAAAATTGGTCTGCTCCCGCTAAGCTCACTGGTATTTCAGATGGGCAATCTCTGCAGTCTGTTGGTTCTCTCTGTCGGAATACGTTATCAGTTGCTGCTGTTTCCTTCATCAGTTGTAGAATTACGACTCATACAGATTGAGTTCACAAGGGGTGGTGGCGACACTGATACGTTTTGCTAATTTTAGGGCTTCACCCTGGGGCCCAGGGGAATCTTTTTTGGGGTTCTTACTCGTTGCAACGGACTCCGGCATGTAAATTTCTTCTGATTAGGAGTTTACTCACTAAATAACGTGCTCATTATTAGTAAGTAGGAGCAATCAGGTAGAGACGTTTGCTGAGTGCGATGAGAATGTTGAGCGCGCCGCGCTCCGAAAGCTCAGCTTTATGTATTCGAAATTGAGAGATGAATGCGCCGGTTATGCTATCAACCGCAAGGTTTCAGCTGTGGACATACCGATGATATGTATATAGTGCACCCACTCATGATTAGGTACTAGTTTGCCGAAGCGTTAATGCCAGCATCCGGCTAGCGTTATACACTAACAGGTAAGGTCGTATGATTGGATGCGAACATGGAAAATCAGCATTCACAGTAATATTTTAATGCTATCACAAAAGCCTGCTGAGTTTTTCCTGATAGCACCACCGGTTTTTATATTCAGCAGTAGGGCGGCCAAAGGAAAATCTCATCTGCTGGTTCTCATTTTCAAGAGTTTTACAGGCCTCATTAATATTAATCCACATAAGAATAGTTCCTAACGGCAATTCTTTTATTTCTTTATCAATGCCGATATTTATAAAGTTAAATGAGTTAATGTTTAAAGATTCGCATTTAGTTATTAACTGAAAGGCGCAGGGATTACCTTCTAAATATAAAAGCTTGCCAAATATGTTATTGCGGAAGTTGTGAATAAAATCAATGACATTTTCTTTCTTATCAATCCGTAAACCTCTGCGTTTCTCAAACAAATTATCATAAATTTCAAAGAGGACGCTGGCCGATAACTCAGACTGGTCTCTTATTTCTCCGCCTTCGTTAATAAAACTCTTTATTTCTCTGTTGCGGATTTGAACGGTTTTCTTGGAAAACTCATCCAGCGTTTTTGCCAGGCAAAGGCTCCGGCATGCATTAAAGAACTCGCTGCTGTTTATTATATTTTTTTGAACCGGGGATAATATTTTACTTTTCCACGGGATGACCATTTTCCGGTTTTTTTCAACTGGCAGAATAAGTTCATCCCGAGCCAGCGGGAGGCACAGTTCATTAACGGGAGTAAATGGGGTGATATCATTGGCCAAATGCTTATTGCCCCAGACGCACACCGAACCGTTGATGTTTCCTGCTGTATGATGTACATAAAACTTCTCTTTACAGTCGGCGCGACCATGAATGAAATTGAGTATGTCAGGATGGGTTTCAAAATTACCTCCATATCGGAGGTGGCAATTTTTGTACTCTTGTAAAGATGCCTCTTCCCAACCTAAAAACTTCCGTATGAACATTAATTACTATTCCTTTTCAAACTCTCCAGTGGCAGCGAGGAGAGTTACTATTCTGTTGGTTTGTTTACAAAAAAATAAACTTAGATGCATCTTACCGGGAGGAGAGGCCAGTGTTATGCAATAATATTGTTTTGCATTATTTGGTTTAAAATAAATTTGCATTTTTCTCCTTACTTAATCGTGATAATTATAGTTATCGCTTTAGCGATAATGCAATCTATATATCGAACTATTTGCCTTTACTCGCTGATCCGGTGTGCGCTCCATGGCCGAAGGTGTAAGCAGAAAGTCGGTGGGAGGTATCAAGCGAATGAAAGCATGGCTTGATAGCAGGCGCATTTTTAATCACAAGCGCGCCCGTAGACCAGCTGGAAAACTACTCAGTGATTAACCAACGCAATAATAAACCCGTCCCAGCCTTTGCTGCCGACGGTTTGCAGTGCGGTTGCGGTGAGTCGGCTATTCTGACCAATTAAATCGATAAAGCGGCAGATGCCAGCGATGTTTTCATCCTGTGGCGTTGGATGGGTAATCGCACCATCACGGACCACGTTATCACCGATGATCACCGTGCCGGGACGCGAATAGCGCAGCGCCCATTCCAGATAAGCCGGGTTGTTCTTTTTATCGGCATCGATAAAAATCAGGTCGAAAGGCTCGCTGTTATGCAGTGTCGGTAATGTGTCGAGCGCGGCGCCCGGGCGGATAGTTATTTTATCTTCCAGCCCTGCGCGGCGGATGTTCTGGCTGGCAATCTCAGCGTGGCGCTCATCGTATTCCAGGGTAATAACCTTGCCATCTTCTGGCAACGCGCGCGCCAGCCAGATGGTGCTATATCCACCGAGCGTGCCAATTTCCAGCACCCGGCGCGCCTGAATCATACGTGCATAGATGTGCAGTAATTTGCCCTGGTTCGGTGACACGTCAATGGCTGGCAGGCCAGCATCGGCATTAGTATTAAGCGCGCAGAGCAGGGCAACATCCTGTTCAACCAGATGTTTATTGAGATAATTATCAACTTCGGTCCAGCGTTGGTTACTCATAATAAGACAGCCTCCGGGCGGTTAATATAGCCACACTATAGCAGTCCTGTTTCCAGTTATTGGGAAACATTTTCGCACATTTCACTAAAGAAAAACCCTCTGGTTAGAACTACGCTTATATTCCATCTTTTGCGATGCGCTTGCGCATCATCCCTCCTGCGACTGCGAACGTGGTCAGCAATATAAAATTCATAACGAGGTCAAAAATGACGCAGAATCCTGTCTGGTTAATTACCGGTTGTTCTACTGGTTTTGGGCGTGAACTGGCCAAAGAGGTGTTAAAAAAGGGCTTTCGGGCAGTGATCACCGCGCGCAATAAGCACAGCGTTGAAGATCTGGTTGTCGGCCACGAGCAGAACGCGCTGGCTCTGGCGCTGGATGTTACCGACCCGCGAGCGATCCATCATGCGGTAGAGCAGGCTAACGCTAAATTCGGTGCGGTCGACGTACTGGTCAATAATGCGGGTTACGGCTACCAGTCTTCGGTTGAAGAGGGCGAAGAGCAGGCCATTCGCGACCAGTTTGACGCCAACGTTTTTGGTCTGTTTGCTGTCACCCGTGCGGTGTTGCCGCTGATGCGTGAAGCAGGGCGTGGACATATCATTAACGTTACCTCTATTGGTGGATTGATGGGTTTTGCCAGCTCTGGCTATTACTCGGCGACCAAACATGCGGTGGAAGGCTGGTCTGACTCGCTGAGTCTTGAAGTATCGCCATTGGGCATTCATGTCACCTGCGTTGAGCCAGGTCCCTTTCGCACCGACTGGGCGGGCCGTTCACTCAAACAGACGCCGAATAAAATTGCCGATTATGCTGATACCGCCGGTGCAAGGATGAAAACCACGTCAGATAATAGCGGTAAGCAGGCGGGCGATCCGGTGCGCGCCGCGCAGGCGATGATTGCCATTACGCAGGTCGATAAACCGCCACGCCATCTGGTACTCGGCGCCATCGGGCATGAAGCAGTGACCAAAAAGCTCAAAGAGCGGCTGGCTGAAATTGAACAGTGGAAGCAAACTGCGCTGGATACTGACTACCCGTCATAATCAATTAAAAACAGATACCGTTTCCTACAAGCCTGCACCCGCAGGCTTTTCTGTGGCAAACGGTCCATCCGGCGGGCAAACGGCATACCCTCATTGCTGTAAGCCCGGCCCCCTGGTCGCAGAAGGTCCGGCTGCTTTCCGCACCGGCACAAGCACATCCGCGTGGCCTGACTATGCAAGCGGCTGCCCCTCATTGCTGCATGCCCGGCACCCAGGTCACAGAAGGCCCGGCTGTTTTCCGCACCGGCACAAGCACGTCCGTGTGGCCTGGCGCACGGCCATCCCTGGCCGCGAGCCTGCTGAAATCAGCCGGGCCTTCTCCTCCCTCGTAAACTTCTTCATCGCTATGAGTGAAAAGCTAAACGCAGGCCTGCGCCGGACTGAATGCCGGCAACCTCACCGTAGCTTTTAAGCGGAAGATAACCACTGTCGCCACAAACCCGCACCCAACGCCTTCATCAATTAAAAACGGATGCCGTTTCCCGCAAACCTGTATCAACAGGCTTTTCTGCGCCGAGCGAATGAAGCCCGCCAGGGTGAGCCGCAGGGAAGCGGCGAAAGTAAGCGCTGCGTCGGGAACGCATCGCGAACGGCCCGTACGGCGGGCTGAAGCAGTGAGGGAATGGCGCAGCCACGCAGAAACTGCCGGAAGTCCGGGGTCAAGGGGCCATGACGTTTGATGGCCCCTTGCCGGTCGCCCGCAGCGGCGGGCAAATAAGCCACCTGCTGGGCAGGCGAACGGAACAACCCATCAGAGGTGAATAAATCAGCCACCAGCTAGATAACAACGTTGAGGTACCAGCAAACCTGCGCCCAACGCCTTCATCAATTAAAAACGGATGCCGTTTCCCGCAAACCTGTATCAACAGGCTTTTCTGCGCCGAACGCATGAAGCCCGCCAGGGTGAGCCGCAGGGAAGCGGCGAAAGTAAGCGCTGCGTCGGGAACGCATCGCGAACGGCCCGTACGGCGGGCTACATGCGTGAGGGTAGGACGCAGCCACGCAGAAACTGCCGGAAGTCCGGGGTCAAGGGGCCATGACGTTTGATGGCCCCTTGCCGGTCGCCCGCAGCGGCGGGCAAATAAGCCACCTGCCTGGCAGGCGAGCGGAACAACCCACCTAAGGTGGAGAAATCAGCCACCTGCTTGATAACAACGTTGAGGTACCAGCAAACCTGCTTCCCAACGCCGTTGTCGATAAACGGATGCCGTTTCAGCAAACCTGTACCAACAGGCTTTTCTGCGCCGAACGAATGAAGCCCGCCAGGGTGAGCCGCAGGGAGGCGGCGAAAGTGAGCGCTGCGTCGGGAACGCATCGCGAACGGCCCGTACGGCGGGCTATATGCGTGAGGGTAGGGCGCAGCCACGCAGAAACTGCCGGAAGTCCGGGGTCAAGGGGCCATGACGTTTGATGGCCCCTTGCCGGTCGCCCGCAGCGGCGGGCAAATAAGCCACCTGCCTGGCAGGCGAACGGAACAACCCACCGCAGGTGAAATAAACAACCCACCGTAGGTGAAATCCCCCCCCACCGAAGGTGAAACAAATCGGGAAGGCAGGAGGGGGATCCCCCAGCGTCCGGGTTAAGGCCGCCGTGACGCCAGACGGCCCATTCCCCCTCAGCGCAATTTCATCGCAGCGTCACCACGCCTTAACCGCAACGTCATAAAACCTCGTCATCTTAGAAAGCGTTAATCACGCCCAAGCTCTGCTTCGGCGCTCTCTCAAGCCGGCTGGAGATTTTTATATGCTTAACTTATCCAGACATCCGACCACTCTATACCAGGCCATCGCCACACAGCTGGAAGATGAGCTGCGCAGCCGCTATCGCAGCGGGGAATATCTGCCTTCTGAAAAACAGCTGGCGGCACGCTTTGCCGTCAACCGCCATACGCTGCGTCGGGCCGTTGACGAGCTGGTTGATAAGGGGCTCGTTCAGCGCCGCCAGGGAAAAGGCATTCTGGTGCTGATGCGTCCTTGGGACTATCCGCTGCATGCGCAGGCGCATTTCAGTCAGAACCTGCTGGAGCAGGGCAGCACGCCCGGCAGTCAGCGGCTGCTGGCGGTATTACGCCCCTGCAATGCTGATGTCGCCGCCGCGCTGGCCTGCGAGGAGGGGCAAACCGTTATCCACCTGCGTACGCTGCGCAGCGTCAATGGCATTCCGGTTTCCATTATTAATCACTATCTGCCGGATCTCAGCTGGTGGCCGACTTTGCAGCATTTCAGCGCCGGGTCGCTGCATGAATTTATTGCCAGCGAGCTGGGCTGTGCGCTGACCCGACGTCAGACGCGCATTAGCGCCCGGCGCGCTAAGGCCAAAGAGAGCAAGCTGCTGACTATCGCCTTGCAGGCGCCGCTGTTGTGCGTGCGTACGCTGAACGTCCACGCCTCGGGGGAGGTGGCGGAATATTCCGTCAGCCTGACGCGTGCCGACATGCTTGAACTAACGCTGGAGCACTAAATGGAACCTGTAAAGAATCGCCAGCACTGGATGTCGGTGCTGGCGCATAGCGCGCCGGAAAGGCTGCGTCATTACTGGCAGCCGTTAAATATCAAGGCTAATTACCAACCCCTGCGCGCGCCGGAAATCGGTTTGACGCGGCTGCAAGCGCGTATGGGCGGCAGCGGTCGTCGCTTTATTCTCGGCGATGCCACGGTTACCCGCGCCGTTATTCGTCTTGACGATGGTACCTGCGGCTACAGCTACGTGCTGGGTCGTGATAAGGCGCACGCTGAGCTTTGTGCGCTGCTGGATGGCTTGCTGCAACAGCAGGGCGAAAGCACGCTGCTTTATCGTCAGCTGATCGTGCCGCTGGCTGCCGAGCGCGCTGAGCAACAGTCGCAGCGCGCCCGCGAGATCGCCAGCAGCCGCGTTGACTTTTTCACGCTTGTTCGCGGAGATAATTAATGACGTTACTTGCCAGTTTTACCCAGCCGGTGGCCGACGCGCAGAGTGCTTTTCGCCGCATTCTGAAGGCGATGAGCGAGCCGGGCGTGGTGGTCACGCTGCCGTCTATACCCGCCTGGGGGACGCTTTCGCCCGCCGCCACCGCGCTGCTGATGACGCTGGCCGATGGTGAAACCCCTGTCTGGCTTGATCCGATTCTGCGCCAGACCACGCTGATCAATAACCTGCGCTTTCATACCGGCGCCAGTCTGGCCGCTGAACCCGGCGCGCCCTTCGCCGTTTTAACCCAGGGCAGCGTCTGGGATGCCACGCAGTTTAATCCCGGCGATGATCTGTCGCCGGAAACCAGCACCACGGTGATCGTTGAGGTTGGCGCGCTGAATGGCGGCCTGACTCTACGCCTGCGCGGACCTGGCATTCTTGAGTCGCGTGCGGTGGCGCCAAAGCTACCGCCGGACCTGCTGCACTGGCTACGAGAACGTCCGCATCGTTTCCCGCAGGGGGTGGATTTAATTTTCACCGCAGGCAGCCAGCTGATGGCGCTGCCGCGCACCATCGACGTGGAGGTGTGCTGATGTACGTTGCGGTTAAAGGCGGAGAAAAAGCCATTGAGGCGGCGCACCAGCTGCAGGCCGCCCTGCGGCGCGGCGCGCCGGATGAGGCTGAGCTACAAAGCAGTCAGATAGAGCAGCAGCTGGGGCTGGCGGTGGACCGGGTAATGACCGAGGGCGGCATCTACGATCGGCAGCTGGCGGCGCTGGCAATAAAGCAGGCCAGCGGTGACCTGGTCGAGGCGATTTTTTTGCTGCGCGCTTACCGCACGACGTTGCCGCGCATCGCCGATAGCCTGCCGCTGGAGACGGCGGAGATGCGGCTGGAGCGGCGTATTTCGGCGGTCTATAAAGACCTGCCCGGCGGCCAGGTGCTGGGGCCGACATACGATTATACCCACCGGCTGTTGGATTTTGCTCTGCTGGCGGAAGGGGGCGTCCCCGCTGCGCCGCGCGCTGAGCAGCCGCTTGGCGCCTGTCCGCCGGTATTTGACTTAATGACCCGCGAAGGGCTGGCGGCTGCGGAAGAAGACGATGGCAGCGAACCGCTGGATATTACCCGTCAGCCGCCATCTTATCCGGCGCCGCGTAGCGCGCGCTTGCAGCAGCTGGTACGCGGCGATGAGGGTTTTTTGCTGGCGCTTGGCTATTCCACCCAGCGCGGCTATGGGCGCAACCATCCGTTTGTCGGCGAGATCCGTACCGGCTACGTCACGGTAGCGATCGCCCCGGAAGAGCTGGGGTTTGCCGTTGAAATCGGCGAGCTGCTGCTGACCGAATGTGAAATGGTTAACGGCTTTAACGCGCCGGAAGATAAGCCGCCGTTCTTTACCCGTGGCTACGGACTGGTGTTTGGCCGCGCGGAGCGCAAAGCGATGGCGATGGCATTGGTTGACCGCGCGCTGCAAACCGCGGAATACGCCGAGCGGGTCAACAGCCCGGCGCAGGACGAGGAGTTTGTGCTGTCACATGCCGACAACGTTGAAGCCGCCGGCTTTGTTTCTCATCTCAAACTGCCGCACTACGTTGATTTCCAGGCGGAGCTGACGCTGATAAACCAGCTGCGCGCCGACTGGCAGGAGAAAACCAATGGCGAGTGAACTGACGGGCTATAACCCCGGCTATCTGGACGAACAAAGTAAGCGCAGCATTCGTCGCGCGTTGTTGAAAGCGGTTGCCATTCCGGGCTACCAGGTGCCCTTTGGCGGACGCGAAATGCCAATGCCCTACGGCTGGGGCACTGGCGGCATTCAGATAACCGCCAGCCTGATTGGTCAGCAGGACGTGCTGAAAGTGATCGACCAGGGTGCCGATGACACCACCAATGCGGTGTCGATACGCACGTTTTTCCAGCGCGTCAGCAGCGCCAGCACCACGGAGCGTACGGCGGAGGCCACGCTGATACAAACGCGTCACCGCATCCCGGAAACGCCACTGCGTGAGGACCAGATTCTGATCTACCAGGTGCCGGTGCCGGAGCCGCTGCGTTTTATCGAACCGCGCGAAACGGAAACGCGCAAAATGCATGCGCTTGAGGAGTACGGCGTGATGCAGGTCAAGCTGTATGAAGACATTGCCCGCTTTGGCCACATAGCCACCAGCTATGCCTATCCGGTGAAGGTCAACGAACGCTATGTGATGGACCCGTCGCCGATCCCGAAGTTTGATAACCCGAAAATGGACATGATGCCGACGCTACAGCTCTTTGGTGCCGGTCGCGAGAAGCGCATTTACGCGCTGCCGCCTTTCTGCCGGGTGAAAAGCCTCGACTTTGACGATCATCCTTTCAGTATCCAGCAGTGGACGCAACCCTGCGCTCTGTGCGGGGCTAAAGACAGCTATCTCGATGAAATCTTCATGGATGATAGCGGTACGCGCATGTTCGTCTGCTCGGATACCGACCACTGCCGTCAGCAACAGGAGACGAAGCCAGCATGATAATGCAACAACCGCTGCTGACGGTTAATCAGCTCACCCATCTTTACGCGCCGGGCAAGGGCTTCCGCGATGTCTCTTTTGCGCTTTATCCCGGTGAAGTGCTGGGCATCGTCGGTGAATCCGGCTCCGGTAAGACCACGCTGCTGAAGGCACTTTCTGCGCGCCTGGCGCCGCAGCAGGGCGAGGTTATTTACCGCGGACAGGATCTGTATGGCATCAGCGAGAGCGACCGGCGACGGCTGCTGCGCACGGAATGGGGCGTGGTCCATCAGTATCCGATGGATGGTTTGCGGCCACAGGTTTCGGCGGGCGGCAATATTGGTGAGCGCCTGATGGCAATCGGCGAACGTCACTATGGCCAGATTCGCAGCAAAGCTGGCCGCTGGCTACAGGACGTTGAAATTCCGCTGTCGCGGCTGGACGACCTGCCGGGTACGTTCTCCGGCGGTATGCAGCAGCGTCTGCAAATTGCCCGCAATCTGGTTACTCACCCGCAGCTGGTATTTATGGACGAGCCGACCGGCGGGCTGGACGTCTCGGTGCAGGCCCGACTGCTGGACCTGGTGCGTGGACTGGTGCGCGATCTTAACCTGGCGCTGGTGATCGTGACCCACGATCTGGGCGTAGCGCGGCTGTTGGCCCACCGGCTGCTGGTTATGCAGCAAGGCGAGGTCGTGGAGAGCGGGCTGACCGATCGGGTGCTGGATGACCCGCATCATCCCTACACTCAGCTGCTGGTTTCTTCGGTGCTCAGCTGAGTCGGCATTTACCGGCCGCCCGCAGGACGGGCGTCACGATCTCTGTTCATCAGGTAAAACATGAAAACCATGCTTCGGGCAGAAAATCTGTCAAAAACGTTTGTACTTCACAATCAAAACGGCGCCCGTTTGGCGGTATTGCATAACGCCAGCCTGCAGGTCGCCGCCGGTGAGTGCGTGGTGCTACACGGCCACTCCGGCAGCGGTAAATCAACCTTGCTGCGCTCGCTATATGCCAATTACCAGCCAGATAGCGGGCATATCTGGGTCAACCATCAGCAGCAGTGGGTCGATCTGGTCAGCGCGCCGGCGCGCGATGTGCTGGCGGTGCGGCGCGATACCCTCGGTTGGGTCAGCCAGTTCCTGCGGGTAATACCGCGCATCTCTGCCCTTGAGGTAGTGATGCAGCCGCTGCTGGAGCGCGGCGTAGGCCGTGAAGAATGCCAGGACAAAGCCAGCCATCTGCTGAGCCGCCTGAACGTACCGCAGCGGCTCTGGCAGCTGGCGCCTTCAACCTTCTCCGGCGGTGAGCAGCAGCGCGTTAATATCGCCCGCGGTTTTATCGCCGGGCATCCCATCTTACTGCTGGATGAGCCTACCGCCTCGCTGGACAGCGCCAATAGCCAGGCGGTGGTGGGGCTGATTGAAGAAGCGCGCGCCGGCGGCGCCGCGGTGGTGGGTATTTTTCATGATGCGGCGGTACGTGAGCGCGTCGCCGATCGTTTACACGTTATGCAACCAGAGGGCGGGGAGACCGGGCAATGATTATCAATAACGTGCGGCTGGTGTTAGAAAACGAGGTGGTTAATGGCTCGCTGTCGGTGGTGGACGGGGTGATTAATGCCATTGCCGATACGCCAAGCAGCCTGCCGCAGGCGATAGACGGCGCGGGCGGCTGGCTGATGCCGGGCATGGTCGAACTGCATACCGATAACCTCGATAAGTTCTTTACCCCGCGGCCGAAAGTTGACTGGCCGGCGCACTCGGCAATGAGCAGCCACGATGCGCTGATGATTACCAGCGGGATTACGACCGTGCTGGATGCGATTGGCGTCGGTGATGTGCGTGACGGCGGCCATCGCATGGAAAATCTGCAAAAGATGATCGAGGCCATCCGCTATAGCCAGCAGCACGGGCTCAACCGCGCAGAGCATCGCATTCACCTGCGCTGCGAGCTGCCTCACGACAGCACCTTAGCGCTGTTTGAACAGCTGCAATCGCTGCCGGAGCTGGCGCTGGTGTCGCTGATGGATCATTCTCCAGGCCAGCGTCAGTATGTCTCGCTGGAAAAATACCGCATCTATTTTAAGGGAAAGTACGGCCTGAGCGATGAAGAGATGGCCACGTTTGAACGCGAGCAGCTGCAACTTGCCAGCCGCTGGTCGCAGCCAAACCGCCAGGCCATTGCCGCCCTGTGTCGTCAGAACGGCATTCCGATTGCCAGCCACGATGACGCCAGCGAAGCCCACGTCAACGAATCACACGAGGTCGGCAGCGTAATCGCCGAGTTTCCCACCACCGTTGAGGCGGCAGATGCCTCGCACCGCCGGGGTATGCAGGTGCTGATGGGGGCGCCGAATATTGTGCGCGGCGGCTCCCATTCCGGCAACGTCGCCGCCGCTGAACTGGCGACGCGCCAGCGGCTGGACATTCTGTCATCAGATTATTATCCCGCCAGCCTGCTGGACGCGGCGTTTCGCATCGCGCAGCAGCCGGATAATGGCTACGACATTCCGGCCGCGATCGCGCTGGTAACCCGCAATCCGGCGCGGGCGATCGGCTTAGAGGATCGCGGGGTGATAGCCGAAGGCAAACGTGCCGATTTGCTGCTGGTTAAAGCGCACCGGCAGCAGGTTTATCTCGATCGCGTCTGGCGTCAGGGGCGGGTGGTTTACTGATGGCCCGGCTCATCTGGCTGATGGGCGCATCCGGCGCGGGTAAGGATAGCCTGCTGCAGGCGCTGCGCGCTCAGACGCCGCCAGCCTTGCTGATTGCCCATCGCTATATCACCCGATCGGCGGACGCTGGCGGCGAGAACCATATTGCCCTTAGTTCGCAGGAATTTCAGCGGCGCTGCGCGGCGGGTCTGTTCGCCGTCCACTGGCAGGCGCACGACCAGCATTACGGGCTGGGCATTGAGATCGATCTCTGGCTGGAACGCGGGCTGGATGTGCTGGTCAACGGTTCCCGCCTGCATCTGGCGGCGCCGGCAGCGCGCTACGGCGCGCGCATGCTGCCGATCTGTCTGACGGTCTCTCTGCCGCAGCTTGAACAGCGCCTGCGCCGGCGTGGACGCGAGGACGAGCAGCAGATCGCCGTGCGGCTGGCGCGCGCCGCTGCTCCGGCGCCAGAGGGCTGTCACTCACTGAGCAACGACGGGCCGCTCAGCGAGACGCTGGCGGCCTTTAACCGGCTGCTGGAGCAGATGCGATGAGATTTACCTTCCTTGGCACCGGCGGCGTGCAGCAGGTGCCGGTGTTCGGCTGCGATTGTCGGGTTTGCCAGCGCGCTCGTCAGCAGCCCGCTTACCAGCGCGCCAGCGCCAGTGCGCTGATTGAATGTAATGGTGAAACCACGCTGCTGGATGCCGGCCTGGTGCATCTCGAGCGGCGCTTTCACCCCGGTGAGCTAAGCCGTATCCTGCTAACGCATTATCATATGGATCATGTGCAGGGCTTGTTCGCTCTGCGCTGGGGCATGGGGGCGCGTATTCCGGTGTTTGGCCCGCCGGACGAGCAGGGCTGTGACGATCTCTATCGCCATCCCGGCCTGCTGGATTTTCAGCCGCTGCCGCCGCCGTTCCAGCCGCTGGCCTGCGGTGATTTCACCCTGACGCCGCTGCCGCTGATTCATTCAAAATTAACCTACGGCTATCTGATTCGCTACGGCGACTGGCAGCTGGCTTACCTGACGGACACCGTCGGCTTACCGCCGCAGACTCTGCGCTTTTTGCAACATCGGCGTCTTGACGTGCTGGTGCTGGATTGCAGCCATTCTCCGCAGGCGCAGCGCCCGCGCAATCACAACGACATTACCCTTGCGTTACAGCTTCATGAACAGCTCAGGCCGCAGGTCAGCTGGTTGACGCATATCAGTCATCAGGTGGACGACTGGCTATTACAAAACGTACTGCCGGCGAATGTAAAGCCTGCGCACGACGGTCTGACGCTGCTCGCCGGTTAGCCACGCCAGCGTCATTTTTTCATCACCGGTTTGTCATCAACGCGTCATCTGCGTCGCCGTTAATAAAGTCGCGCTCAGGCATAGCCTGCCCGGATCATTAATGCTTACTTTTAACGGTAAAACTTATGTCACTGGCAATCTTACGTCCCGTACCTGTCGAATCTTCCCTGCGGGCAGTTAATAAAAAAGTACTGTCGGTTGTCGGGCTGGGAAAAGCCTACAACGCCGGTTCCAGGGTGCTGGATGATATCAGCTTCGACCTGCACGCCGGAGAACTGGTGGCGGTAATCGGCCGTTCCGGCGCCGGTAAATCCACCCTGCTGCATACCCTGAACGGCACCATCACGGCCAGCGAAGGGCAAATCATCAATCAGCGCGACGATGGCAGTCAGCAGAACGTCGCGGCGCTGCCGGCGCGCAAGATGCGCCAGTGGCGCAGCGAGTGCGGCATGATTTTCCAGGATTTCTGCCTGGTACCACGACTGGACGTACTGACGAACGTGCTGCTGGGACGACTCAGCCAGACTTCTACCCTGAAATCTTTTTGCAAAATTTTTTCTGATGAAGATCGCGCCAGAGCGATTGGCCTGCTGGAGTGGCTGAACATGCTGCCGCAGGCGCTGCAGCGTGCGGAAAATCTCTCTGGCGGACAGATGCAGCGCGTTGCTATCTGCCGCGCGCTCATGCAGAACCCGAAAATATTGCTGGCCGACGAGCCGGTCGCCTCGCTGGATCCGAAAAACACCCGTCGCATTATGGAAGTGCTGCGTCAGATTAGCGACAACGGCATCAGCGTGATGGTGAATCTGCATTCGGTCGAGCTGGTGAAAGAGTACTGCACGCGGGTCATTGGCATCGCCAGTGGACGCATTATTTTCGATGGTCACCCCGCGCAGCTTAATGAAAACCTTCTTCATACCCTGTATGGCGAAGAAATCACGCAACTTAACTAACTTTTGGGATACGGACGCAGCAATGAAAAAACTCGCTACTCTTGCCGTGCTGACTGGCTTCATGACGCTTTCCTGCGCGCAGGCCGCCGCGCCAAAACAGCTGACTCTTGGCATTCTCGGCGGTCAAAACAGCACGCAGCAGATTGGTGATAACCAGTGCGTGAAAAGCTATTTTGACAAGGCGCTGAACGTTGAAACCAAACTGAACAACGCTTCCGATTATTCGGCGATTATTCAGGGCTTAAAAAATAATAAAATTGACGTGGTGCTGAGCATGTCGCCGGCCTCGTTTGCCTCGGTCTATATTGAAAATCCGCAAGCGGTAGACGTGGTAGGCATTGCTGCCGATGATAGCGATCAGTCAAAAGGCTATCACTCGGTGGTGGTGGTCAAGGCCGACAGTCCGTACAAGACCCTTGACGATTTGAAAGGAAAATCATTTGGCTTTGCCGATCCGGATTCTACCTCTGGCTATCTGTTCCCGAATAAAGCCTTCCAGGACAAGTTTGGCAAAGATGCCAATATGGACAACAAATATAACGGCTTTTTCTCCAGCGTCACTTTCTCCGGCGGCCACGAGCAGGACATCCTTGGCGTGCTGAACGGCCAGTTTGAAGGGGCGGTCACCTGGACGTCGATGATCGGTGATTACAACACCGGCTACACCAGCGGCTCCTTTGGCCGTCTGATACGTGTCGGTCATCCTGACCTGATGAAGCAAATCCGCATTATCTGGGAATCGCCGCTGATCCCTAACGGTCCGATCCTGGTGAACCATAAGCTGGACGCCGACTTTAAAGCCAAACTGATTGCGGCGATTAAAACCCTGGATAAAGATCATCACGACTGCTTTATCAAAGCGATGGGCGGCAAGCAGCATATCGTACCGGCCACGGTGAAGGATTACGAAAAGGTCATTGAGATGAAGCGCGATCTGATGAACGCCGGACGTAGTTGATAAACCCTTCCTTTAATCAGCCCCTCTCCCGGCGGGGAGGGGCTAAAGTCTGGTAGCTGCATGTCTCATACCGATTTTGAAAGCTATTATCAGCGGATACGCGGCCGGCAAAAGCGCGATGCGCTGCTGTGGTCGTTGGGGATCCTGTTGCTCTATCTGGTCAGCGGCCATTACACCGAATTCAGTCCGGCGCGCCTCATTGATGCCGGGCCGGATATGCTCGACTACATCTACGACACCTTACCGGTATTGCACTGGGACCAGCTGTTTGCCAGTGCAAAAGTTAAAGGCTCCCTGGCCTACTGGGGCTATCGCCTGCATATCCAGCTGCCGCTAGTTTGGGAAACCCTCAACCTGGCGCTGGCGGCCACGTTGCTCTCTTCGGCAATTGCCACCGTGCTGGCTTTCCTGGCGGCAGACAATACCGGCAGCCATCCGCTGGCGCGCTTTATTCTGCGCGCCATCGTGGCTTTTATGCGCACCATGCCGGAACTGGCCTGGGCGGTGATGTTCGTTATGGCCTTCGGCGTCGGCGTATTCCCCGGATTCGTCGCACTGGCACTGCATACCATTGGCAGCCTGACCAAATTGTTTTATGAGTCGCTGGAAAGCGCCTCGCTGAAACCGGTGCGCGGACTCGATGCCTGTGGCGCCAGCCGCCTGCAGCGAATGCGCTTTGCCTTTTGGCCGCAGGTTAAGCCGACGTTTCTTTCTTATAGCTTTATGCGCCTTGAGGTCAATTTTCGCCAGTCGACCATTCTTGGGCTGGTGGGCGCCGGTGGTATTGGCCAGGAGCTGATGGTGAATATCAAACTGGACCGCTATGACCAGGTCAGCATCACGTTATTGTTGATTATTTTAGTCGTGGCGCTGCTGGATACGGTATCCGGTTACGTACGGCGGCGGGTAGTGGAGGGGATGTCATGATGGGCGTAGCCGGAACCGCATCGCTGGCAGAGGTTCGCCGCCAGCACCGGGATATTTTTGCTATGCAGCGGCGCTATCTGACGCGCGTAGCCATTTTTATTGCGCTGGGGCTGCTTTATTATCTGTTTTTTTTCGCGCACTTTGGCATTAGCTGGGCGCGCTTCGATCAGGGAATGACCGATGTTGGTCGCTATTTTCTGCGTATGTTTATCTGGCAGGATGTAGCTGAGTGGCCATTTCGCTATTACTTTAGTCAGGTGCTTATTACCCTGGCGATTGTCTTTGCCGGCACGCTCACCGCCACAGTACTGGCGCTGCCGCTCTCTTTTCTCGCCGCCCGCAACGTAATGCACGAAGGCTGGTCGAAGCCGGTATCCTTCCTCATGCGTCGACTGTTCGACCTGCTACGCGGCGTGGACATGGCTATCTGGGGATTGATTTTTGTGCGCGCGCTGGGGCTGGGGCCGCTGGCCGGCGTGCTGGCAATAGTCATGCAGGATCTTGGTCTGCTGGGCAAGCTGTATGCTGAGGGGCACGAAGCGGTAGAAAAAGGACCGGGACGTGGACTGAGCGCGCTGGGGGCTGGATCGCTGCAAAAGCACCGTTTTGGCATTTTTACCCAGTCTTTTCCCACGCTGCTGGCGTTGAGTTTATATCAGATTGAATCCAATACCCGCTCGGCGGCAGTGCTGGGCTTTGTCGGCGCAGGCGGCGTCGGGCTGGTGTACGCCGAGAATATGCGCCTGTGGAACTGGGACGTTGTGATGTTTATTACCCTGATTCTGGTGGCGGTGGTGATGATTATGGATGCCATTTCAGCCCGGCTGCGCAAACGCTATATCATCGGCCAGCCGGTGCCATTGTACCAGGGTTAGCGGTCGTTTAGCGGTGACGACTGATATATCTGCCACCACAGCCGGTGCAGTTCAAACCATTGGTCGCCCGGCTGCGGATATTTTTCCCAAGGTTTATCAATGATGTAGTGAATATTTTTAACCCGCTGCATATCCCACATCTGCGGATGTTGATGGCTCAGGGTTTTCAGCGCGTTATAACCATAGTGCAGCGGCTGCCAGCGCTGGCGATAAAAATCATTGAGAAAATCCTGCTCGGCAAAAAACAGCGCTGAGATATCTGTCATCGCTGCCAGCTGGCCCATCATCTGCTGATAAACTCCGGCGTCCGGCTGCAATACCAGCAAACCGCCGTTGAGGTAATTATCGACCTTTGCCGGCGGATGGGCTGTCATCGCAGCATCCTGGCACCAGCTGTAATAACAGTTCTCCGGCTGCCAGTGCGCCGGATAGCTGGCGATACGATTAGGATTGCAGCGACAGGCGTGGCAGGCGGCGATGGTGTCGGGCGCCAGCGCTAAATCGAACAGCTCATCCATATTTTGTACGACCAGCATATCTGCATCGAGAAATACCAGTCGGGAAAATTCTGTCAGGTTCCAGGCGCCGAGCTTGCTCCATACCTCGGCAAAACGCGCATTTGCATAGCGATGCGCCAGCTGTGGATCGGGGCCGACCATCGGTACCTGACGGATCAGACAGCCCTGCGCCTCCAGCTGATTACGCAGTCCGCTGTCAATGGCATCGGTCACCATCACCACCAGCGGCCATCTGCTGCCACTGCGGCGCAGTGAACGCTGTAGCGCCTCGACGCCAGGCCGGTAGCCGGGCTGAGTCAGCAACGTAGCCCAGGCTTTATTATCTTTGCTGCTCATGCCAGTAGCTCCGCGCTAAATTGATTCAGAAATTTTCCCTGCGGGTCCAGCGCCGCGCGCACGCTGGCAAACTGTTGCCACTGCGGATAAAGCGCTGGCCAGTCATACAGGCTGGCATCGAAGTATTTTCCCCAGTGCGGCTTGCCGCCGTGCTGCGCCAGCAGCTTTTCCACCTCGCGCAGAAAAGCGACGCCTTCCTGCGACAGCGAGCCGTCCTCAGCATAATAAACCACGAAGCCGAAAAAGCAGGTTGCCTCCTGCCAGGCCGGACTTAGCCAGGCCTGTGAGGGACCGGTACAGCGCAGGATTACCGGGTAGTGCATATGCGGATGATCGCTGGCATGCCAGGCCTTCAGCGCCTCGATGACCTGCGGCGCACGCGCCAGCGGAATGCCGATTTCGATATTAATTTGCGGCGTTGCGATGCCGCGGCAAAATACCTGGTAGATATCGCCGGTAACGTTGGAGAAGTCCTTGAAACGGGTAACGGTGCGAAATGGTTTACCGTTTTCATCGCGAATATTGGTGTCGCTGCGCATCTGAACGAGGGTTTTATCCACCGTGTCGTTCATTTCATCGCTGGTTTGTTGCTCGACCACCAAATCGCCGCGATTATTGCGCCAGGCCGCCTGTTCGGCATCGCTGGCCTGATGTGCATTCCAGACGTGGACCTGATTCTCATCCGGGAACCACCAGCATTTGCTTAACGGCCACTGCTGATTCCATTCCAGTAACTCTTTTTCCAGATTATCGGCTTCTCCGGCATTTTTATAGCAGGTAAACAGAGTTGCAGGGCGGGTACGCAGCGTTACTGCGCTGATTGCGCCGAGCGCGCCCAGTCCCAGCTGCACCGCGCCGAACCATGGATGCTGGCGGTCAAAGTGGTGAACGTCACCTTCCGCGTCCACCAGGCGAATACTCAGCGCCTCATCCGCCAGCGAGCTTTGCTGCAATCCCTGGCCGTGGGTGCCGGTGGAGATCGCCCCCGCCAACGTCTGCGAGTCAATAACGCCGGGCGAGGCGGCCAACATGCGATTCATCGCTGTCAGCACTTGATAAACCTCGTGCAGCGATGTACCGCCGGCAAAGGTTGCGCTGTGCTCATCGCTGCTAAGCAGGCCGCGCAGCGCGGAGGTATCGATCAGGGTATCCTGGCTATTTTGCAGGCTGAGCATCCGTCCGGGCGACATGCGGCTGCCCATCACCCGCACCTGACCCTGAGCGCCAGCAATCGCCGCTTGCAGCTGCGCTTCGTTTTCCGGCTTAATCACCGCCTGCGTATCGGCCAGTGCGGCATTTTTCGCCCAGTTATAAATATGGCGATCCTCTGCGGAGAGATGCGTTTGACGTGGAGGGAAATGGCTATCGTTAGCGATCATCGACTGCTTCCTGATTCGCAACGATGCTGTTATTGGCTTATGCTGTTGACAGCCAGCATCGCTGATGGTTAGTCCAGCTAAAAGCTTAGCCTGGCTGAGGGAATAATGATGCGCAAAACTTATACAAATAAATTATATGTGTATAAGTTAACCACATGCGACCAACCCGCTGCGGCTGCAAAAGGCCCGGCAGCTTTCCGCACTGGCGCAAGCACATCCGTGTGGCCTGGCGCCCGGCCATCCCTGGCCGCGAGCCTGCTGAAAGCAGCCGGGCCTTCTCCTCCCCCGTAAACCTCTTCATCGCTTTGAGTGAAAAGATAAAAGCAGGTCTGCGCCGGGCTGGATGCCCGCAACCTGGTTTTGCTTTTTAATAAAAAACGAATGCCATTTTCAGCAAACCTGCGCCCAACGCCGTTATCGATTAAAAACGGATGCCGTTTCCCACAAACCTGTACCAACAGGCTTTTCTGCGCCGAACGAATGAAGTCCGCCAGGGTGAGCCGCAGGGATGCGGCGAAAGTAAGCGCTGCGTCGGGAACGCATCGCGAACGGCCCGTACGGCGGGCTACATGCGTGAGGGAAGGGCGCAGCCACGCAGAAACTGCCGGAAGTCCGGGGTCAAGGGGCCATGACGTTTGATGGCCCCTTGCCGGTCGCCCGCAGCGGCGGGCAGCGATGGCACTGGCCGTAGAGGCGAGCGGAACAACCCATCAGAGGTGAACACCGGCGAACGGAACAGCCCACCGTAGGTTAAATAAACAACCCATAGCCCGTGCGAACGGCATCCCCCTCATTGCTGCAAGCCTGGCACTCAGGTCACAGAAGGCCGGCAAGCGCCCCCTCATTATGTTATCCGCTAGCGGCGCAGTTCCTGCGGCAGCAGGGCATCCGGGAAATCCTGATAGCAGATCGGGCGTACAAAACGCAGGATAGCGCTGGCGCCGACCGAGGTGGTACGCACGTCGCTGGTGGCCGGCCAGGGGCCGCCGTGCACCATGGCATGGCCGACATCCACCCCGGTCGGATAACCGTTGACCAGCAGCCTGCCCGCTTTTTCCTCAATCGACGGCAGCAGCGTGCTGGCAAGCGCGTTGTCTTGCTGCTCAAGCTGCAGGGTAATCGTTAGCTGGCCTTCCAGCGAATCAACGATCTGCTGCATTTCTGCAACGTCGCGACAGCTGACCAGCAGCGCGACCGGACCGAAAATTTCCTGTTGCAGCCACCGGGAGGATATAAAGCTCGCGGCATCGGTTTTGAAAACGGCCGCCGCAGCCTGGTTTGCGCCGCTGGCCGCAGCGCCGGATGCCAGTCGTTCAGCGTCGTTAGCGCTGTCGAGGCGCTCAGTGGCGTCGCGACAGGCGCTGGCAATCCCTTTGGTCAGCATGGTTCCGGCGCTTTTGCTTTGCAACACCTGCGCCAGATTACTGGCGAAGAGATCCGCTGCTTCACCTGCGGGCAGCAAAATAAGGCCGGGATTCGTACAAAATTGCCCGACGCCGAGGGTCAGTGAATCGGCATAGTTTTGTGCCAGCTGCGCGCTGTGCTGCGCCAGCGCCGTCGGTAAAATAATCAGCGGATTGATACTGCTCATCTCAGCGTAGATCGGAATCGGGATCTCACGGCTTTGTACGCGCTTGATTAATGCCATGCCGCCGGCGCGTGAACCGGTAAAACCCACCGCCTGAATGGCAGGATGGCTGACCAGTTGTTCACCAACCTTATGGCTGGCACCGTGCAGCATTGAAAAGACGCCTTCCGGCAGGCCGAGGGTTTTCACCGCAGCCTGCACCGCCGAGGCGACCAGTTCGCTGGTGCCGGGATGGGCCGGGTGGGCTTTAACCACCAGCGGACAGCCAGCCGCCAGCGCCGAGGCGCTATCACCGCCGGCGACGGAAAAGGCGAGGGGGAAATTGCTGGCGCCGAAAACGGCGACCGGGCCCAGCGCAATCTGGCGCTGACGCAGGTCGGGGCGCGGCAGCGGCTTACGTTCGGGCAGCGCGGGTTCGATAACCGGCTGTAACCATTCACCGCTGCGCAGCATGGCGGCAAACATGCGCAGCTGTCCGACGGTGCGGGCGCGTTCGCCTTCCAGCCTGGCCTGCGGCAGCGCGGTTTCCTGCATGGCGCGCTGAATCAGCGTCTCGCCGAGCGCCATAATATTATCGCCAATGCGTTCCAGCAGCTCTGCACGCTGCACCGGCGTTGCATCGCGCCACGGCCGTGCCGCCCGGCGCGCCAGCTCGCAGGCCCGATCAACCTGCTCTGCGCTGGCGTCATGGAAGTCAGGCGTCAGTGCGGTATTACTCGCAGGGTTGATCGCCGGGAAAGCGTCCCCGCCGCCACGCTGGCGGGCGGCGCCAATAAATACCTCTCCGGTAAGCGTCATAAAATACCTTCTGGTTGATGAAATAAAAAAGCAGGTCGCAGGGTTATTCCTCTGGTGAGGGCGGTGCGCTGCTGATTGTCTACCTCGCTATGTTTCGGCGTTGTGACGCCCGCAGCGCGGGCGTCATGATCGGCCATTAAGCCTGCTGTTTATGCAACATGCCCGCTTTCTCCAGCGCAGCGGCGATACGTTTGGAAACCTCGGGCGTTACCGGGCTGACCGGTTTGCGCGGCAGGCCGCCGTCACGGCCCTGCAGGCGCAGCGCCTCTTTAATGGTAGCAGGCTGGTTAGGACCATCGATAGCGCGCCAGATAGGCAGAATGGTTTCATGCAGCGCTTTGGCCTTTTTGAGATCGCCGGATTGCACGGCATCCCACAGCGCGGTGCTCAGGTAAGGGGTTACCGTCGGAATGGCCGCCAGCGCGCCCTGGGCGCCGAGCATAAAGGCCGGGTAGTGCAGGTCATCCACCGCTGCCAGCACTGAAATGCGGTCGGAAACGTTCAGCACCAGATCGGCGATTTTATGAATGTCGCCGCCGGATTGCTTAATGCCGCACACCTCAGGAATATCAGCCAGCTTCGAGACGATCTCCGGGCGGATCAGCGCCCAGGGCACCACGTTGTAAATAATCAGCGGCAGGCCGACTTCGCGGCCAATGGTTTCATAGTATTCCACCGTGGATTCATCGGTCGGCGTCCACAGGTAGTGAACCGGGGTGACCTGCAATGCCGTGACGCCGGCTTCTTTCAGCTGTTTACCGTAGCGGATGACCTGATAGGTTGAGTTCTGAATAATGCCGCCGATGACCGGAATTTTGCCTGCCACCTCGTCCACCACGATGCGGCAAACGCGTGCGCTCTCTTCCGCGCTGAGAGTGTTGCCTTCTCCGGTAGTGCCGCAGGCGCAGATAGCGGTAATGCTGGCGCCCAGCAGGAACCTTACTTCGGTGCGCAGTTTATCTTCTGCAATCTCGCCAGCCTCGTTAAACGGCGTGACGACGGTGGCAATGATACCTTTGGGATTAAATGCTTTCATGGATGCTCCTTTTTAATATCAGATATCTAATATATCAGTTTGCGGCGTCAAAAAATCCCCGACGTTGCGGGTCAGGGACGTGGAGTCTTAGCTGATTTTATCGAAGTCGATCACCGTCCAGGCGCAGACTTCGTCAACGTGGATCGCCGCCAGCTTGCTGGCGCCTTCAATATCGCCGGCGATCATCGTTTCAAGGATCTGTCGGTGCCTTGCGGAAGCGCCTTTGGTGTTGGTCGTGCTGGTGGCGCCCGCCACGCGCAGCCATTCAACGTATGGCTCAATCGAGTCGCGAATATTCAGCATGCGTGAGTTACCGCTGTATTCAACGATGCTGCGGTGCAAGTTCAGGTCGGATTCAAAGAAGGGCATATAGTTTCCTTCCTTAATTGCCTCATCGGCCGCGTTAACTTCATCCAGCAGGCGGCGCATCACGGTGCGCGGCATGCGCTTGGTGGCTTCGGCGGTGGCAAACCATTCAATTGCTTTGCGAATGCCGCAGATTTCCTCTATATCCTGAATGGTAATTTCAGCAACGTAGGTGCCGGAGCGCGGTTTGGAAACCACCAGCCGGTCATTTTCGAGGCGCATCAGCGCTTCCCGTAACGGCATACGCGAGGTGCCGAATTCCTGTGCCAGATCCGGCAAAGACAGGCGCTGTCCCTGCCTGAGTTCGCCATAGACGATCTTGTGCCGGATAACCTGATAAATTTGCAGCGACAGGCGATCGGGTAAAATAACTTCTGGCTGTCTGCGTGACACGATGGCGCTCTCCATTTAGCTGAATCCAGATTTCTGCCCGCCGCTGCGTCGCTGAAAGGCATCAGTCGGTTGCATGGCAATCAGCCTGTTCGTCAGCCTGGCGGGTATTAAAACGATGTTTTGCCAGAATGCGCGGAGCGGTTTCCTGTGCAATCAGCGCGGTAACCAGGGTTATGGCGCCAGATAGCATCAAATATACGGAAATCATCCAAGGATTTCCATTGCCGGCGGCCAGTAGCAGGGTAGCGATAGTCGGCGCCATACCGCCTGCGATTATGGTGACTAATTGGGTAGAAATTGAAATGCCGGAATAGCGTAGCCTGGCCGGAAACAGCTCGCTGAAATAAGCCGGCTCAACGCCGTAAGTGCCGCCCTGGCCCAGATTATAAATCAGCACCACAAACGGAATCACATACAGCGGCATACCGGTTTGGATCACCCAGAACATCGGAAAAGCGGAAACGATCACCACCAGCGACGAAAAAATAAAGGTTGGTCGGCGTCCAACGCGGTCGGATATCACGCCAAACAGATAGAACACGCCGATAGAGAGCAGGGCGCCTATCACGTTGGCCCAGAGAACCACCGACTTATCCATGCCGGTATTTTGCACGGCATAAGAGAGCAGAAACGCCAGCACAATAAAGCCAAACACGCTTTCTGAAAACTTCAGGCCGGCAACGATCAGCATCGGCTTAGCACTGTGCGTGAAAGCATCTTTGATCGGCTTCTCAGCCAGGCTGTTGGTGCGCTTCAGCTCGGTAAAATCAGGCGTTTCTTCCATTTTCATTCGCATCAACAGCCCGACCACCACCAGGATAGCGCTTGCCAGGAAAGGCAGGCGCCATCCCCATGACATAAAGCTTTCCTCCGGCAGCAGCGAGGCAAGGGCAAATGCGGTGGTGGAAAGCGCCACGCCGACGCCGTTGCCCATCTGGGTAAAGGAGCCATAGCGTCCGCGATGCTCAGGCGGTGAGTTCTCGACGGAAACCAGCACCGAGCCGCCCCATTCGCCGCCGACGGCGAAGCCCTGCAACAGGCGCAAAATCGCCAGTAATACCGGCGCCCAGACGCCGATTTGCGCGGCGGTCGGTAGCAGGCCGATAAGCGTAGTTGCCGCTCCCATTAGCAGCAGCGTGGTAACCAGCGTGGCTTTGCGGCCAATACGATCGCCGTAATGACCAAAAACAAAGCCCCCCAGCGGTCGGGCAATAAATCCCGCGCTGAAGATGGCAAAAGAAGAGAGCATGCCGACCCACGGCGTGTCGTGCGGGAAAAAGAGTTTGCCAAAAACCAGCGCTGATGCGGTACCGAAAATAAAAAAATCATACCATTCGATGGCGGTGCCAATCAGGGCCGCCATTGCCGCCGTGCGGCTCACCTGCGGGTTTATTGCTGATTGCATAATTATGATCCCTGGGTCTGGTTGTTTTGATATCTAATATCCTAGTTGTATTGATCTGCGTCAATGTAAAGCGACAGATTCTGTGATCTGATCCTATTTTGTATATTTAACTTACTGGATTTTATGATTTAAATTGATCTTGATGATCACTTGGTGGCTTGTTTTTAATTGATATCCAGTAACGCGACGTTGGCGCGTAGAAAAGCGCCAGAACGCGGTTAATCAGGGGATTGGCCGTATGGATAGAGTGATAGCGCGCTGGCAGCTGTTGGCTAGCGCTGCCGGCTTCTTCAGCGTGCGCGCGCGGTGGTCGTATAACACCCTGATTTCCACGGCCTGCGGCAGCTCTGCGTTAGCGTGGTGAATGCCGCCATCCTGAGGGATGCGGGCGACTGACTGATGCACTGCCGATGATCAGGCCGCCATCATCAGCACTGCATCGTCGTTTGCCGCCGGCAGACGCTGGCTTTCCGTCAGAGGACGGTGGTTAATGGTCAGTATGGTGCCGCCGTCGCCGTCTGCATCGATGGTAAAACGCACTTCGCTTGCCGGCCAGGGCGCCTCACCTTCCTTCATGCGATAGCGCACTTCTTTTCCGGGGATGGATGAGACTGGCTCAGGGCTATGCAGGGTATCATCTGGCAGCCACTGTTGGCGGTATTCGGCAATAGTCACTGCGCGCCAGACTTTCTCCGGTGCGGCATCCAGCCGATATTCGAGAACAAGTTCCGTTGCCTCATTTTTAGTTTCAACGTCGGTCATTGGTCCATGTCCTTCAGTAAATGATTGAGTGCATTGATGCGCTCTGGCCAGAACGCGTGATATTTCGCCAGCCAGCTCAGCATCAGCGAAAGTCCCTGCGGGTCGACCTCATAGTTAACGAAGCGACCCTGACGCGCCTCGCGTACCAGCCTGGCATCGCGCAGCACGGCAAGGTGTTGAGACATTGCTGGCTGGCTGATGTCGATCCCCGCGCGCAGGGCGGTGGCGTTCATTCGGCCGTTGACCAGCTTGTCAAAAATGGCCCGGCGAGTGGGGTCGGCCAGGGCTTTGAATATGGCGTTTTCGTTCATCATTTTACATTAGCAGGCGCTTATGTCGGGCGCAACGCTCAGCCGGTACGCTTTCGCGGCTGGCCAGGCTTTACGATTTCGCTTTCCGCAACGATGATTTTTGCCACCAGGCCATATGCCACCGCCTGTTCAGCGCTCATCCAGAAGTCGCGTTGAGTATCGGCATCGATCTTTTCCACCGTTTGTCCGGTGGCCTCGGCAAAAATGGCGTTCAGTCGGTTCTTCATCCTGACTATCTCGTCGCGATAGATTTCCAGAGTAGTGGCCGGCCCCTGCATCCCCCCCGCCGGCTGATGAAGCAGAAATCGGGTATTCGGCAGGGCATAGCGATTGGCTTTTTTCGCCGCTGCGTAAATCAGGGCGCCGGCGCTGGCGACGCTGCCGGTTCCTACCACGATAACCTCTGGCCTGATAAAGCGGATGGCATCAAAGATCATGTCGCCGGATTCAACGTGCCCACCGGGTGAGTTAACAAAAACAGAGATTGGCTCATCACTGATGGCGGCCAGAATGTGTAGCTGCTGCACTGCTTCCTTCGCCATCTTCTCCTCAACGGTGCCGGTAATAAAAATTTTTCGGGCTTTGAGAAGGCTATCCGTAAGCAGGGGATTCTGAGGGACAAATTTCTCCGTCTCCTCCCTGTCGTTGTTGTTGTAGAACATAAAAACTCCCGGCGTTGGCTGCTATCAATGCGTAGCCCGGCGCATTGCGGACTGGATACGTACAGCAGGCGAAGGCCGCGCGACGTCTCCGGGTCAGTGCGGGATTTTCATCGGCGGCGGCGTATCTGCCTGCATTAATTATATAAGCACACACTTATGTATTCAGCAAGTCCGCGATGTTAGCCAGCAGCCTGGCGCGCGCTCAGGCGAAGGCTACAGGTGGCTGGTGGTTTGCGTTAAAGGCGGAGCAGTTGCATGAGCGGATGATTTTAATTATTGCATCTGGCAGTTTTAATCCGCTGCACAAATAAGAAGAGCTTTGTTATTTTAGTTTGAGGCGCGTTTTATAGTCATTTATTCCAAGGGTGGTGTTCTTAGCGCCGGTGCATTTTTTTTAAATTAAGTAAGGCGACATCTTCGGGATTATTGTGACGAAGCGTACAGTCGCTATCTTTTTTTGATTTGAAAATCGCTATTTGATGAAAGTGGCTTTATTATTCTGAAATACATATAAACCCTGACGGTGACTGCTGCGCATATTTGTGAAATATTCAATATATTGAATGTCAGGAAAATTGCTTATGTATCGTTCAGAAAAAAATGACTTATCATCAGATTATGGCCGTTCGCCTTTTTTATATGATGAGGCGCCCGATTTTTCCGCCCGATCAACGCAGGGTGATATTAACCTCAGTGACTTTCGCGGTCGCTGGGTATTATTATTTTCGCATCCAGCGGATTTTACGCCGGTATGCACCAGCGAGCTGGTAGCATTTGCCCGTAATGCCGGGAGATTTGAGGCGCTAAACTGCCAGCTACTGGCGCTGTCGGTCGATGGACTTTACGCCCATCTGGCATGGCTTAACAGCATCAAGGTGAATTTTAACGTCGATATCTCCTTCCCGCTGATTGAAGATCCCTCCATGGTGGTGGCGCGCGCCTTTGGTATGCTGCCGCGCAATTCACATTCATCCGGCACCGTTCGCGGAAGCTTTCTTATCGATCCGCAGGGCATCATTCAGGCAATTAACTGGTATCCAATTTCAACCGGGCGTTCCGTGGCGGAACAGCTGCGCCAGCTTGAAGCCATAAAACTTAGCTATGAATTCCCTCTCTATACGCCAGCGGAATGGCAGGCGGGCGATGATGCAATCATACCGCCTCCGCGCACGGTGGAAGGGGTGCGTCAGCGCCGGGAAGATGCCAGCGCGCTGGAATGGTATTACAAAACCTGTGCGAGTGCCGCGCCTGTAAAGGAGAAGGAATAATGGCAGAAACCCGCGGCAACAACGTCGCCATGCTGCTTCGATTGCTCGGTCATCCCGTACGGCTGCATATCGCTTTGCTGCTGCACCAGCAGCCGCAAACGGTATCAATGCTGGAGGCGCAGCTCAATATTCGTCAGCCGACAATTTCACAGCATTTGGCCGTGCTGCGCGAAGCGGGAATGCTCTTCGCCACGCGCGAAGCAAAGTCGGTTACCTATGCGGTGAGCGATGGCTTGCCTGCGCGCTTACTGTCGGCCCTTGCAGCGCTGCAGGCGCAAAGCAGCAGTGAGCATAGCGTCGTCACGCCGGCTAAGAGCGCAAACGCATCGCGCCCCGGCGACGAACTGGTATTTGCTACCTTGAAATATTCCGATCAGACCTGAACTAATTGCGGCAATAAAAAACCTCCGGCGCGAAACCTGAGTTGATACAGCTGAATACGCAGGCATCAATTTATTATCTCAGAGGTCAGTGCGCTAAAGACGATAAACGCATTAAGATGACACTAATATATATTTATATTTTTTTACCTTTGCCTGTAGCGTGAGATTACTTATTCAATCTGAGCTAAATATACATTCAATATTATGAATGTGTCCGTAGTTCATCATAAAATGGGTATTCTCAATGAGTTCTGACCTTATTCATCTGCACCAGCCGCTTGACCCGGAGTTTCATCAACCGGCCGTTCTCGATCCGGAAACGTTTCGTCATCAGCCAGAAACTTTTGCCGATATCACTATCCGGCCATTTACGCCGGTGGCAGGTGGTATTGTCGACGGTTTTCAGCTGCGGGAGGGCAAGGAGGTTGCAGAGCCGGTGCGAAAGTTTCTCTACCGGTCATTGCTTAAATATGGTTTTTTATCATTTGTACCCGGCTCGGTGAATAGCCATACCTTTGAATATTTTTCCCAATTATTTGGCACACCGCGCTTTGCTGGCAATCCTCAGGCGCCGCGTACCGGGGCGGGAGAGCTCAATGCGATAGACTCTTCGCGCAAAAAAACGCGTACCAATTACATCTGGCATATTGACCAGGCCTATCGGCCAGAGCCGCAAAAGCTCACTGCGTTGCATGCGCTAAAAGCGCCCGGGTTCGGCGGTGAGACTATTTTTACTGATGCTACCGCTGCCTATCGTCTGCTGGACGCTAAATTAGCCGCCTGGCTGGATACGCTCAGCCTGATTAATAATGGCGACCAGATGGGGCTTATTTCCATGTCCTACCCCCAGCCTGAACTGTTGTTTGAGGCGCGCCAGAAAACGCCGCCTTTGCAGGCGCCGCTGGTGCGTATTCATCCTGAAACCGGCGCCAAACAGCTGTTCCCCTGTGAGCTATATGCGCAGCGGGTCCTTGGACTGCCGCGTATCGTCAGCGACCACGTTCTGCATATCGTTTTTGAATACTTACGTTCGCCGGAAGTGCTCGCCCAGTATTACTGGCAGGACGGCGCCACGCTGATCTGGGATAACCGGATTGTTCACCATCGCGGCGTCTTTAACTATGGCGGCCAGGAACGCGTGCTGCACCGCGCGGTTATCGACTGAGTGGCGGGTAATCATGATGAACCAATTTAACCCGACGGGGCGCAGTGCTTTTATCGCAGTGCTGATGCTGCTGTTTTTCACCGCAGGCGCTAAGGCCGGGACGTTACCGCAATTAAACATCACCGTATTTGCCGCACCTTCGCAAAGTATCTGGATCCCTGCGCTTATACAGCATCTGGAGCTGGATAAGAAAAACGGTTTTAAGCTCAACGTTACGCCAAAGCCTTCTAACGTCGCCTATACCGATTTTGCCACCGGCAAAGATTCATTTTGCTATTGCGCTGCCGTGCCAGCCGTTTCCCGCTTTAAGCAGCAGGGCGCGAATATTGCCCTGTTGTGGAACGTATTCAATTTTGAGTCGGATATTGTGGTTAAAGATCCGGCAATCAAAACCCTGGCGGATTTACAGGGGAAAACCCTGCTTACCGACACTATCTCAGGCGGTTGGGCGCTGTCGAAATGGTTCTTTGAGCAGCAGGGATTGGATATGAATAAAATCACCGTGAAATCTTCCAGCGTGCGCGGCGCGGCGTTTCTGGCGGAGCTGCAGCTTAACCGCGTCGACGCGCTGTTGGTAAACCCGATTGAAGGGGCGGCAGCGGTGCAGCAAAGCCAGGGGCAGCTGCATACCATCGCTGTGTTCAACCAGGCGCTGTGGAAAAAGGTTTCCGGCACCGATTTTGTTCCTCAGGTGACCACTGGCGTAGCAACCGGATGGTTAGCCCAACCGGAAAACCAGGACCTGGCCCGCCGATTCTATGCCGCAAACCGTGAAGCTGCCGCCTATATTGCCGCGCAGCCCGAGGCGGCGGCAAAGCTGGTTGCGCATGATGCAAAGCTTGACGTGCCGACCATGGTGCAGGTGCTGCGTCGCTATCGTGACTTAATCCACATCGAGCCGCTGGCGTCGCATCGCAACACCATCGCGCTGCTGACGCAAAAACTATTGCCAGAGGCGCAACTGCTGCCCCGCCCGCTGACGGACGATGAGCTGAATACTTTGGTGCCTGATTTTGACGTTAGTCGTTAACGGAGCGAGGTCCTGTGAGCAATCTATCGAATCAAATAATAAAGGCAGGGACTTTCCGACAGCGAGCGAAGCGAAATAATCCGCGTCGCCTCCCGTGGGAAGGCTCTCTGGCTATCGCCATTCTGCTCGGCGCGTGGGTGTGGGCTTCGCGTTATTCGACGCCGATGTTTTTTCCTTCGTTAACGCAGATATTCACCAATATAGTCGCTCTGCTTTCCACTCAGGAGGGCTGGGCTTCAGTCGGAACCACCTACGCACGCATTTTGTTTTATCTCGCCGGGTCTTTTGTTATCGCCTCACTGCTGGGGCTGCTGGCGGCCTGGAACAGACATATTGAGCGCTTTTTGCTGCCGCTTATTGAACTAAAGCAAGGGATTCCGGCGCTGTGCTGGGTGCTGTTTGCGATTATCTGGTTTGCTGACAGCGAGGCGCGGATCGCTTTCGTCGTGGTGACATCTGCTCTGCCAACCTTTTTCTATCAGTCGCGCGACGCGCTGCGCAGCATTCCTCGCGACTGGGTTGAACTGGTGCATTCACTGCGCCCAACGCCGTGGCAAAAGGCGCGTATTTTATGGTGGCCGGCAGTGTTGCCCGCGCTGCTGACGGGATGGCGCATCAATATCGGCAATGCCACGCGCGTCACCATAATGGCCGAGCTGCTTGGTGGCATCAGTGGCATCGGTCATGAACTTCGGGTCTCTCAGGAGATGTTTCGCATGGATCAAACCATTGTCTGGACCGCGGTGCTGGTTTTGTTTGTGATTGTCAGCAATGCGCTAATCAGCCTGGCTGAGCGTCACTATCTTTTTTATCGCTCCGGCGATGGGGTGGGCGACAATGTCAACTGAATCAGCCATTAGTTTCTCCCGGGTTTCGCGCCACTTTTCACGCCAGGGCGCCCGCGAAAGCGTAGCCGCCATTGCCGACCTGAGTTTCGCCATCAGCGCCGGTGAGCATATTTGCGTGGTCGGGAGGACCGGCTGCGGTAAATCGACCAGTGTTAGCCTGCTGCTAGGCTTATTGCCCGCCTCATCCGGTAGCGTGCGGGTGCTGGGCGTCGATCCTTACCGGGATTTTCAGCGGCTGCGTGGGCGAATTGGCTGCGTATTTCAAAGCGACAGGCTGCTGCCATGGCGCAGCGCCATTGATAACGTGTTAATGCCGATGGAGATTTTACGCAGCTGCAATAGTTCTGTCCGGGATAGTGCGGCGGAGTTGCTCGCCAGAGTGGGGCTGGCGGGCTATGAACAGGCTTTTCCGCACCAGTTATCAGGCGGCATGCGTCAGCGCGTGGCTTTTGCGCGCGCGCTGATTACCCAACCGGATATTTTGATCGCTGACGAAGCCTTCGGCCATCTTGATGAGGTTACCGCCGGCGCGCTGCGCCACGATTTTAAACGAATTTCGCGCGCGCGTGGGCAGACCGTTTATCAGATTACTCACTCGTTGGATGAAGCGCTGGAGGTAGCCGATCGTATTCTGGTGTTGCAACGTCCTGGTAAGGTAGCCGGCATTTTTTCCCGCGCGCAGTGGCAAGACTCGACGGCTGAGCACGCGAAAGTGAAGCAATCTCTGCGCAGTTTAATTGCCGGTAATAGCGAAAATGCCGTGCTGGAGGAGGTAGGATGACCCCCTCCGCTTCTTCACCGAAAGCGGCAGTCGGGCCTCTCTCGCCGGCCACCCGGCGCGTAGCCTGGATAATCTCGGCGGTTTTTTTTATTGAGCAGCTCGACTCATCTATCGTGGCGCCCGCCTTGCCGCAAATGGCCCATACCCTTGGTAGTGATGTTATCACCCTGAGTGCGACCATCACCGCCTACCTGCTGGGGTTAACTGTGCTAATTCCGGTGAGCGGTAAGCTGGCAGAACGCTATGGCGATAAAGCGCTTTTTACCCTCGCGATTGCTGCTTTTATGCTGGTTTCAGCCGCCTGCGGCTTTGCCCGCGATGCGCAGTCGCTGATTGTACTGCGCTTTATTCAGGGGCTGTCCGGCGCGCTTATGGCGCCGGTCGGGCGGCTGATCGTGTTGCGTTCGGCGGCCAGACACGAGCTGGTTGAGGCCATGGCGCTGGTGATTTTGTTGGCGATGATTGCGCCGGTAATCGGGCCATTCCTTGGGGGCGTCATTGTCACCTGGCTGGACTGGCGCTGGATATTCTGGGTGAACGTGCCGCTATGTTTGTTTACCCTGGCGCTAATATGGCGCTTTTTACCGGCCACCGCAGGCGATCGCCAGATTAGGCTGGATAAAAGCGGATCGTTGTTGACCGGGCTGGGTTTTACCTGCCTGATTTATGGACTGATTACGCTTGGTGAGGCGCAGGAACCGTCCTGGACGGTCGGTCTTGCTCTCGCGGCGGGCGTGCTGCTGCTGCTGGGTTACCGCTGGCACGCTGCGCGGATTACATCGCCAGTATTAAATCTTTCAATGCTGGAACTCCACAGCTTTCGCGCCTCTATGCTCAGTGGTTCGGTGTTTCGCATTGCGGTCGGCGGTCTGCCGTTTCTGCTGCCTGTCACGCTGCAAAAAGGCTATGGCTACAGCCCACTGTATGCCGGAATGGTGGTGCTAATTCCGGCAGCGGGTGGGCTAAGCATGAAATTTTTCAGCACCCGGCTGCTGCGTAAGCTTGGCTATCGCAATGGTCTGGCGCTGCACGGCATGCTGGCGGGCATTTGCCTGGCGCTGGCCGGCGTATTGCACCCGCAGGACGTCATGGTGGTTTATGTGCTGGCACTGTTCGGCTTCGGCTGGGCGCGCTCGTTGCAGATGAATGCTTTCGGTACCCTGGCGTATGCCGAGGTGGAAAAACCGCGTCTGGCAGCGGCGACCAGCTTCTTTTTGTCGATTCAGAATCTGACTACCGCCCTCGGCGTCGCGCTGGCCGCGCTGCTGCTGCGTTTTTTTACTGCCCATGTGGCACAAAGCATTCAGGGCAGCCTGCTGTGGACCTGGCTGCTGTTGGCGCTGCTGGCGCTGGTCAGCGCCGCTATGTGTATTCGCATGCCCGCTGCGGTGGGTGACAGCCTGCTGTTAAGCAAAACTAAAAAGTGAGGAGAATCTATGTCATCAAGCGCGACATCGCCCTTTATAAGCCGGATACCTGCGGCAGCCAGGCTGATATACGTCAGCACGGAAGCCAGCTTGCCGGATAACCTGCTGCCAAACTCGCTACCGACCTGGATTGCCCGTCACTATGCCGGAGAGGGCGGTGGCGATCGTGGCCGCCTGCCGTTGCCGGAGCGCGCTGCGGTCCGGGCCTGGCTGGCGCAAGAGGGCATTGATAGCCAGACTGACGTGGTTGTTTATGACGCCGGCAACGGTAGCAGCGCAGCCAGGGCCTGGTGGGTACTCAACTGGGCCGGCCATCATCGCGTGGCTATTCTCGACGGCGGCCTGAAAAGTGGCAATCCGGAAGCTGCCGCTGCGGAGCCGACGGTATTCACTTCACACGGTAGCTTTCAGTCAATTACTAGCGAAGAGATTGGTCAAAATCCGCAAGGCTTTCTGCTGGTGGATGCGCGCGGCACAAGCGCTTTTGACGGCGACGGTAGCGCGCCTGCGCATTTGCCCGGCGCGATTAATATTCCCATGGCGTTACTACAGGATGCAGAAGGGAAGTTACTGCCTTACTCGCAGCGTAAGGGATTGGTGGATGAATTTAACCTGAAACAACGCGATCGCCCGCTGGTGATTTATTGTGGTTCCGGTAATGCCGCCGCCTGGCTGGCGGCGGCGTTGCAGGATCTGGACATTGATCCGACGCTATACGTTGGCTCGTGGAGCGCCTGGAGCGCCAGGCAAGCATAGTTGGCGTATTAGCTGCGGTTGTCGCTTAAAAAGCGTTCTTCCAGCGTCGCCTCCAGCGCCAGCATCGCCTGTTCGGCATGGGCCATGTGCTGACGCATAATTTCCCCGACCTGTGCGGCGTCCTTCTGGCGCAGGGCGGCGATCAGGCGTCGCTGGAAGTCGATGCCAAGGCGGCGGTCAACCGGCTCAGGGCGCTGATAGATATCTTTGCACACCGCTAAATCTTTCAGCAGTCGCTGTAAAAAGTGGCAGAGAAATGCCAGCAGTACGTTGTCGGCGTAGCTGGCTACCACGCCGTGAAAATCCAGCTCAGCCATGCGCTGCGCCCAGCGCTCCTCATCATCGGCAGGTGGATGGTCGTAAACGGCAATAAGCTGGTTAAGCCGGTCAAAGCCCGCCTCATCAATATTGGCGATGGCGCTGACCGCCGCCAGCGGCTCCAGCGCCCGGCGCAGCCCATAGATATTGCCGATCGACAGCTGGCGGGTGAACAGATAGTTCGATAGCAGCGTCATGGCGCGGGTTTCGGTCATTGATTCGATAAAGGCACCGCCGCCGGGGCCGGTTCGGGTGCGGATCAGCCCCTGCACCTCCAGCGATTTCAGCGCTTCGCGCACCGTACCTTTTCCCGCGGCGTAATGGGCCGCCAGATCCTTTTCCTGCGGCAGGCGGTCGCCTGGTAACATATTGTCGCGAATAATGCTCTCTTTAATCGCATCGACGATTTCGTCAGTGCGCTTACGGCGCAGCAGTTCGGGCGTTGCCGGGGTGTTATGACTCATAAACTTTCTATCCTCACAGCCGTGGCGCGCTGGCCAGTAAACTCTGCGTGTAGCGATGCTCAGGATAACCAAACAGCGTGGCGCTGTCGGCGCATTCTACCAGCTCCCCTTGATACATCACCGCCACGCGATCGGCAATCGATTCCACAACCGCTAAATCGTGGCTGATAAACAGATAGGCGAGGTCAAACTGCTGCTTGAGCTGTTCCAGCAGCAGCAGCACCTGCGCCTGCACGGAAACGTCGAGGGCGCTGACCGGCTCATCCAGCACCAGAATGCGCGCCTCAGCCGCCAGAGCACGCGCTAATGCCAGCCGCTGGGCCTGGCCGCCGGAGAATTCGTGCGGGTAGCCAGAAAGGGCATCAGCGGGCATCTGCACCGCCTCCATCAGTTCCAGCATGCGTTTTTTGCGCTGTGCCGCGCTGTAGCCGCACAGTAATTTCAGCGGTACGGCGAGGGTTGCAGCAATAGTTTTACGTGGATTAAGTGAAGCGAGCGGATCCTGAAAGACATACTGAATCAGGCGGCCAAACGATCCGGCGCTGCGGTGCGCTGCCAGGGTTTTACCCATCAGCCTGATGGTGCCGGCGCTGGGCGTTTCCAGACCAACCAGCATCCGGGCGAGGGTGCTTTTGCCCGATCCGCTTTCGCCAACCACCGCCAAAGTTTCGCCAGCGGCAAGCTGCAAAGAGATGTTTTTTACCGCCCGCACCTGGTGCGCCGTCGGGTTAAACCAGCGCGCAGGATGACCAAAGGTTTTGCTGAGATTTTCTACTTCAATAAGGTTGCTCATTGGCTCTCCTGCGAAGTTATTGCCGGATAGAGGGCCGCCACCTGCGCTAAAAATTCCCGCCCCTGGCCCGGCCTTGGTACGCTGGCGATCAGCCGTTGGGTATAGGGATGTTGAGGCTGACTCAGCACGGTTTGCGTGTCGCCGCTTTCGACAATTTCGCCCTGGCGCATGACCGCCACCCGGTCGCAGATCTGGGCAATCACGCCAAAGTCGTGGGTAATAAACAGCAGCGTCATGCCGCGTTCGCGACGCAGCTTTTGTAACAGTTCCAGCATCCGCGCCTGCACGGTGACGTCCAGCGCGGTGGTTGGTTCATCGGCAATAATAATCTGCGGATCGTTGGCCAGCGCCATGGCAATGCCCACGCGCTGACGTTGACCGCCCGACAGCTGGTGCGGCCAGGCATGGAAGCGCTCGCGGGATTCATGTATGCCGACATCTTCCAGCAACGCCAGGGCTTTTTGTCGCGCCTCACGGCCTGACAGCGGCTGATGGGCCTGAAGAGCTTCGGTGATTTGCGTGCCAATACGCATCTGCGGATGCAGGGTGGTCAGCGGATCCTGAAAGATATACGCCACCCGGGCGCCGCGGCGGTGCTGCAGCTCGATGGCCGGCAGCGACAGCATCTCTTCGCCATCGACGTAGACAGCGCCGCCGCTTATTTCACCCGGCGGCGAAGCCAGTAGCCCCATAAGCGATAATGCGGTGACGCTTTTGCCAGAGCCGCTTTCGCCAATCAGGCCGAGGCATTCGCCGCGTTGCAGATGGAAGCTGATGCCTTTTACCGCCTGCTGTAGCTGGTTGCCGGCACGAAAGCTCACGCTAAGGTCAACCACCTCCAGCAGGGCGTCGCCGCTGGCGGCGGGAATACTCTGACGGCTAAGGCTGGTCACCGGCTGAGCGCGCTGCAACACCCCGGCGCGCAGGCGCGGGTCGAGCAAATCGCGGATGCCGTCGCCCAGCAGGTTAAAGCTCATTACCAGCAGGAAAATCATCAGACCGGGCACCAGCGCAACGTGGGGGGCGCTGAACATCTGCGCGCGACCCTGGCCAAGCATGGAACCTAAATCAGCATCCGGCGGCTGGGTGCCAAGGCCGAGAAAAGAGAGGCCGGCGGTTTCCAGGATCATCCAGCCGATAGTGGTGGACATGGTGACTACGATCACCGGCATCAGGTTCGGTAACACCTCTCCCAGCAGCGTTTGCAGGTGATTTTTACCGGAAAGACGTGCCGCCTGCACAAAATCGCGCTGGCGCAGACCGACGGTCAGGCCGCGGATATTACGGGCAAAAAAAGGAATATTGACCAGCGCGATGGCATACAGCGCGTTGAGCAGCCCCGGCCCCAGCACCGCAACAATTGCCAGCGCCAGCAGAATATAGGGAAAGGCCATCAGCATGTCGATAAGCCGCATCAGCAGGCTATCGGTTTTGCCGCCAATATAGCCTGCCAGCAGCCCGATTACGGTGCCGAACAGGGCCGCCAGCAGCGTGGCGCTGATGCCGAGCGCCAGCGAAACGCGGGTGCCCCATATCAGCCGGGACAGCACATCGCGTCCTAGCGGATCGGTGCCGAGCAGATGACCGGGCGACAGCGGCGGCAGCAGGCGCTGTAACAGATTAGTGGCGTCAGGATCGGCCAGCGGCAGTAGCGGTGCGCACAGCGCGGTCAGCAACGTGAGTAGCAGAATAATCAAGCCGAGGGTTGCCAGCCGGTTAGCCAGCAGCAGCGAATGGAGAGAAGGGCGGTGGCGCCCGCCCGGCGCGGGCTGTATCTGGCTCATGATTTTAACCTCGGATCGAGTAGCGCCTGCAAAATATCGGCGCACAGGTTGATCAGTACATAAACCACAGCGGCGACCAGCACGCCGCCCTGCACCAGCAGCAGGTCGCGCGTTGACACCGCCTTAACCAGCATCGCGCCCAGTCCCGGCCACTGAAATACCGTCTCAATGTAAACCGCGCCGCCGAGCACGAAGCCCGCCTGAATACCAATTACCGGAATGACCGCTACCAGCGCCATGCGAAAGGCATGGCGATAAACCACGCGGGATTCGCTCAGTCCTTTCGCCCGCGCGGTACGGATAAAATCCTGACGCAGCACCTCAAGCATCGCGGTGCGGGTCAGGCGGGCGATCACCCCGGTGGCGACCATCGCCAGGGTAATGGCCGGCAGCGCCAGATGGTGCAGCAAATCCAGCCAGTCGCCGCCGCCCCAGATGGCGAACATGCCGGAAGCGGGAAACCACTGGAGTTGTACGGCAAACAGCATGATCATCAGCAGCCCAATCCAGAAGGACGGCAGCGATATGCCGACCAGTACGCACAGAGTAATCAGCCGATCGCCCCAGCCGAACTGGCGCAGCGCTGAAGCGATACCGGCCAGCAAGCCCAGCAGCGTGCTAAGCAGCAGCGCCGTGCCGCCGAGGATCAGCGTGGCCGACAGGCGCTGTAAAACTTCATCAATTACCGGGCGGTTGAGCACGTATGAGCGGCCGAAGTCGCCGTGCAGCATATTGCTAACCCAGATCAGATATTGCTGATACAAGGGCTTATCCAGCCCCAGCTGGCGGGTAATGCGGGCGACGTTCTCCGGCGTTGCCCAGGCGCCGAGCAGCGCCTGGGCCGGATTGCCGGGGATCATTGCCATAATCAGAAACACAATCAGCGACAGACCTATTAAGATCGGCACCATCGCCAGAACGCGTTTTAGCAAGTATTGCCACATAGTCAGGCTCCCCTTCGACGTTACTGTTTCGTCACCCGATTGAGTAACAAATTGAAGTTAGGCTGCAGGGAAAAGTGCTGGATGCGCGTCGAGGTGACGGCATTCTGCTGCCAGTTGGCGACGAACAGCCAGGGCGCGTCGTCATGCACTATCTGCTGCACCTGGCGATAAAGCTGGCCGCGCACGGCGTTATCGGTGGTCAGGCGCGCTTTTTCCAGCAGCGCATCGACCTGCGGATTACGGTAGTAACCGGAATTAAACCCGCCTTTTTGCGGCCAGGCATCGCTACGCAGCGTTAAAAATGGCAGGGTATCGGGATCGTTGGTCATCCACGCCATTTCCGCCATGTGGGTGTGATCGTCCAGCCCGGCGTTGACCTTTGACAGATAGGTATTCCATTCGTAGGTCTCAATGTTGACCTTCAGCCCGACCGCTTTCAGGTCGGCCTGGATCGCCGTTGCCATCGGCACCGGGTCCAGCATGCCGGAACCGCCTTCGGTAACGTAAAACGTCACGGTGGCACCTTCAGCGCCGGCGGCCTTCAGCAGCGCTCGCGCCTTATCCGGATCGTAGGGGTAAGGTTTGACGTGCGGATTGGCTGCCCAGCTAAAGGCACCGGGAATC
Organism: Izhakiella australiensis; assembly: GCF_002006995.1. Lineage (GTDB taxonomy): Bacteria > Pseudomonadota > Gammaproteobacteria > Enterobacterales > Enterobacteriaceae > Izhakiella > Izhakiella australiensis. Next base: position 175,612 of record NZ_MRUL01000007.1, read on the forward strand.
GGACCGTCAGCCACTCCCGCCGAGCCCTGCAATACGTTATCCACCAGCGATTGTTTATTCACCGCGTAGTTTACCGCCTGGCGCACCCGGAGATCGTTGAAGGGCGGCACGTGGGCGTTGAGCATCACATACCAGACGTGTGGGCCAACGGTTTGATATAAACGGAAACGTTTGCTGTGCTTAGCAAATAATTTCACCGTGTCCGGCGGGACTTCCACCATCGCGTCAATACCGCCGGAGAGCATCTCCGCCACGCGGGTATTGCCATCAACGATCGGCCGGAACACGACGGTATTCACGGCTGGTTTGCCTTCCCAGTAGTCGGCGTTGGCGTGGACCACTACCCGCTGGTTAGCCTGCCATTCACTAAACCTGAAGGCCCCGGTTCCGACCGGATGCCGACCAAAGTCTTTGCCGTACTTTTTTACCGCCGTGGGGGAAACGATCAGCCCGGTTGGCGTAGCAAGGTTTGATAGCAGCGGCGCAAAGGGTTCTTTTAGATGAAACACCAGCGTGTACGCATCCGGCGTTTCTATATTGTTGATTGCTGAAAAGAAGAAGGCGAGAGGAAACGGGCCGGTGTTATGCCAGGGATTCTTTTCATCCAGCATGCGCTGAAAGGTAAACTTTGCTGCTTCGGCGTTAAACGGCGTACCGTCCTGAAAGCGCACGTTCTGCCGCAGATGAAAGCGATATGTCAGTCCGTCATCGCTAATCTCCCAGCGGGTAGCCAGCGCCGGTTCGATATTAAGCTTGCCGGCGCCGTTGCGCACCAGACCATCATAGAGATTGACCAGAATGCGTGAATCGTTAGCGGCGGTAGCCACCTGTGGGTCCAGCGATTGCGGCTCGGCAACCTGGCCTATCAGCAGGGCATCTTTTGGAGTTGCCGCCTGAGCGTCCGGCAGGCCAGATAGTGCCAGCAGCAGGCTTAAAGGCAGGGCAAAAGTGATCGATCGCGCTCTTTTTCGCATATGCAGCATGGCGGCCTCATCAGCATCAGATGTCATGAAACTCGTTGTCCTGTTTTTTATTTATGCGTATAAATACCGATGATTGCAATAATTTATGCATATAAATTTAATCTGACGCACACTGGAGTGACTATGACATTTTCAATCGTCGCACGTGACGCGCAGACTGGCGCGCTGGGCGTGGCCAGCGCCACCGCAGGACCGGCGGTGGGCGCGCTGGTGATACATGGTGCGGCCAACGTGGGCGCTATTGCTACCCAGGCGATGACGAACCCGCTGTACGGCGTGTATGGATTACGCTACCTGCGTCAGGGAATGACGGCGGTGCAGACATTGGAAAAACTGCTGGATGAAGACAGCAACGCTGAGCAGCGTCAGCTGATTATCGTCGATCGGAGCGGCGGCGTTGCCCGTTGGAACGGCAAGCTGTGCGGGGAATATGCCGCCAGCCAGTCGATTGACGGCGGCGCGATCGGCGGCAATCTGCTGGCCGGTGAGGCCACGCTCTGCGAGATGCAGCGTGAATACCAGAATAGCGCCCGGCTGCCATTTGCCGATCGCCTGCTGGCGGCAATGAACGCCGGTGCCGCAGCGGGCGGCGACCGGCGCGGCCTGCACTCGGCGGCGCTAAAAATCTGGCTCGACCGCGAATACGCCACGTTGGATCTGCGCGCCGACTGGTCGGATGCGCCGCTGAGCGCGCTGGCGGAGATTCTGCACCAGACGCGCAGCTCGCCGCACCGTGAATTTTTTGCTGCCTTGCCAAAGGGATGCATTTAGTTTTGGGGGAATGGGCCGTCTGGCGTCACGGCCCTTTTTAGCCCGGTCTTTGGGTGTTTTTTCCCCTCCCTGCCAGCCCGGTTTTTTTTACCTTCGGTGGGCTGTTCCGTTCGCCGGTGCGGCGGGTGTTTATTTCACCGATGGTGGGTTGTTCCGTCCGCCTGTACGGCGGGTGTTTATTTCACCGATGGTGGGTTGTTCCGTTCGCCTGTACGGCAGGTGGCTTATTTGCCCGCCGCTGCGGGCGACCGGTAAGGGGCCATCAAACGTCATGGCCCCTTGACCCCGGACTTCCGGCAGTTTCTGCGTGGCTGCGTCCTACCCTCACGCATGTAGCCCGCCTGACGGGCCGTTCGCGATGCGTTCCCGACGCAGCGCTCACTGTCGCCGCCTCCCTGCGGCTCACCCTGGCGGGCTTCATTCGCTCGGCGCAGAAAAGCCTGTTTATGCAGGTTTGCGGGAAGCGGCATCCGGTTTTTAATCGATAGCACCGTGGGCATAGATTTGCTGAAGGCGGCATCTGTTTTAATCAATGAAGGCGTTGGTGCGGGTTTTTGACGACAGTGATTATCTTCTGCTTAAAAGCTAAGGTGAGGTTGCCGGCATTCAGTCCGGCGCAGACCTGCTTTTCGCTTTTTACTTAAAGCGATGAAGAAGCTTGCGGGGGAGGAGAAGGCCCGGCTGATTTCAGCAGGCTCGCGGCCAGGGATGGCCGTGCGCCAGGCCACACGGATGTGCTTGTTCCGGTGCGAAAAGCAACCGTACCTCTGCGACCTGTTCTCCGGGCTTACAGCAATACCGGGCCAGTATTGCTGATTTCTCCACCTTAGATGACTATTCCGGTTAGCAAAGCAATTCTCTTAATGCTGACGCAGGCCGGAGTGTAGGGTTTCCCGATAGGCCAGCGCTGCTGCGAGGCTGGCTGCTGCTGCGGCAGTCACAAACCAGGCCGGGGATTGCAGATCGCCGGTGCTGCTTACCAGCCAGGTGGCGATAAACGGCGCCGTGCCGCCCAGCAGGGTTACCGGGATATTTAAGCTCACCGATAAGCAGGTATAGCGCAGCCGGGTCGGCATGATCTCCGCCATGGCGCACAGGGCCGCTGCGGAATGCGGCGCAAAGGCCAGACTCATCAGACACAGGCCCAGCACCGTGTGATTGAAATTACCGGCGCCGAGTAAATGAAACGCCGGGTAGGTAACCAGCGCGATCGCCAGGCTGCTGATTATCATCAGCGGACGGCGTCCGACCACGTCGCTTAGCCAGGCAAAGCCGGGCAGCAGGCAGCAATAAAACATCAGGCTGTAGAGATTTGCGCGCTGGGCATCAGCCAGCGTCATACCTCGCACCACCGACAGGTAGGTGGGCGAATAGATAAAGTAAATATAGATACAGGCCGACGGGGCGGCGATCAGGCCCATACCGATCAGTACCGTCCGCCATTCCTGACGTAATCCTGCCAGTAGCGGTGCGGGCGCCACGTCGGCAGTTTTCTGTACTTCGGCAAAATGGGGCGTTTCCTCCAGCTTCAGCCGCAGATAAAGCCCGACAAAGCCCAGCGGCAGTCCGGCAAGGAAAGGCAGGCGCCAGCCCCAGCTATGCAAATCCTCCGGCGTGAGCATGGCGGTCAGCAGAGAAGCCACTGCGCCGCCTACCAGCAGCGCCAGGCCGATAGTAAAGGTCTGCCAGCCGGTGTACAGGCCGCGCCGGTTGGCCGGGGCATATTCAGAAATAAATGACGTTGCGCCGCCATATTCGCCGCCAACCGAAATGCCCTGTACCAGCCGCGCCAGCGTCAGAATAACCGGGGCGGCAATGCCGATCGATTGGTAGGTCGGCATTAAGCCAATCAGCGTGGTTGATGCGGCGATCAGCATGATAGCGATCGCCAGCGGCGTTTTGCGGCCATAGCGGTCGCCAAGGTGACCAAAGATAATACCGCCGAGCGGGCGTGACGCGTAGCTGATAGCGAACACCGCAAAGGTGAGCAGCAGGCTGGCCGCCTCGCTGCCGGCCGGGAAAAACAGGCGGGCGATAACCGATGCGAAGTAGCCGTAAATCACAAAGTCAAAATACTCAATAAAATTGCCGATACAGGCGGCGACAAGCGCCCGTTTATGCTGCGCGGTTATGCGCGGCGCCTGCTGCGCCGTGATGGCTTTTGAGTTCATGGTATGTCCTTTGTGCTGGGGAAGTTCAGGCCAACGTGGAGCCCGCGTCGGTGACCAACGCGGCGCCGTTCATATGGCGGGATTCGTCCGCCAGTAAAAAGGCCACCGTATTTGCGACGTCCTGCGGCTGACCATAAGGCGCGGCCAGCGCCCGGGTTATGCCGCCTCCGGGCACGCGCTGTGCTGCCTTTTGGTTAATCTCTTCAATCATTGCCGTCTGCGTCGGGCCGGGCAGCACGGCGTTTACCCGCACGTTGCTGCCGACGCATTCCAGCGCGCTGCTTCTGACCAGTCCCAGCAGCGCATGTTTGCTGGCGACATAGCCAGACATATTGGCGCGTCCGCGTATCGCCGAGGTCGATGCGATGGCGACGAAGCTACCGCCGGACTGTCGCAGCAGCGGCAGCGCATATTTGAGGCAGAAAAAGGCGCCGAGGACGTTGACCGCCATTAGCTGATGAAAAGCTGCTGACGGATAGTCTTCAATGGCGGCCACCGCTCCGGCGGCGCCGGCGTTGCTGACAAAGCCCTGACAGCCGCCAAATTTGCTGTTCGCCGCGTCGATCAGCGCGGCAACGTCCTCCTCGCGGCTGATATCGCCTGGCACGCAGTGCAGCGGCGTACTAAGCGCTGCGCACTGGCGACGACAGTTTTCCAGCGTGGCCTGCGACCGATCGGCTAACACCAGCCGCCAGCCTTTACGCGCCAGCGTCAGCGCGATGGCGCAGCCGATGCCGCCGCCGGCGCCGGTAATGATGGCTACAGGGTTATTCACGATGGCGTTCTCCTGTCTCAGGGGGTCAGACGGGCCAGCAGGCGACGGTCTTCCACCGCAAAGCCGCCGCCGTAGACGTCAGAGGTCATAAAGTGCGCACTGAGCACCTGCGGCTGCAGCGCGGCGATAGGATCGAACGGGCTGGCATGAAGCTGCCAGTCGATATGGCCGCGCACCGGCGCGGAATAACTTAGCGGCGTGTGACGATAGACCACGTCGGCATAGGCAGTGCCCGGTTTTTCCGGGTGCGGCAAGCGGCGTACGTGAATCTCACCGCCCGGCTGCTGTTGCTCATCGGTGAGTTGCACCAGCGGCGCCGAGGGATCCGGGGTGAAGCTGAAATCAGCCAGCGGCACGCCACGTCGGCGCACCCAGCCGCTGATTTTACCGTCTGCCGTTTCGTTAAAAGCGTAGTGCGTGTCTTTTTTGGTGTAGCCGAACAGTTCGCGTCCGGCACAGATTCCCATCGGATCGCTGCAATACATAAAGATATGCGTTTGAGTGAGCAATGACTGATAGCGCACGGCGACGGTCACCATCAGGTCAAACATCTCGCCGCTGTGAACCGCCAGCGTATGGCCCGGCGACAGCATAAAGCGGAAGGCAGCCCGGTCGTTAACCAGTTCAAAGGGCGTATCGCTGAGCAGGGCTTTTACTTTGTCGCTATCAACGCGGGTTATCACTTCCAGCGTGCGCAGCGGGCATTCCCATTCCAGCGGATAGGCGGGTGAGTAGGGTGGGTTAACGCCGCTGTCGGCATGCATTTTATAATCACCAAACATAAATAATTTCCTTTTAACCTTCAGATTTAATGGGCAGCGCCGGGCTGAGGCGCACAGGGCTGGATGAGGTACGCTCGCTGCGTAACGGCCAGGGATAATCAACAATATTGTCGGGGGTGAGATCGGCGATACGGGTGACGCCGCATAGCGCCATGGTCGCTTCCAGCTCTTTACGTAACAGGGTCAGACTCAGGGTGACGCCCTCTTCGCCGAGGGCGCCGAGTCCGTACAGAAATGCGCGACCGACCATCAGGCTGTCGGCGCCCATCGCCAGCGCGCGCACCATGTCCTGGCCGCTGCGAATACCGCTATCCATGATGATTTCGCCGCGCCCCGCGACCTGGTCAGCAATGCGGGCCAGCACGCTGATCGATGAGGGGGCGCCGTCGAGCTGGCGTCCGCCGTGGTTAGATACCACGATGGCATCAGCGCCGGCGGCGAATGCCTGGCGGGCATCGTCGCTGTCCATTACGCCTTTAATCACCAGTTTGCCGTTCCAGCGCTGTCTGACCCAGTCGATATCCTGCCAACTGAAGCTTCTGTCGAACTGGCGGCTGACCCAGTCGGCAAAGCCGAGGGTATCGTTAACCCCTTTGGCGTAGCCGACGATGTTGCCAAAGGTGCGACGCGGCGTCTTCAGCATCGCCGCGCACCAGCGCGGATGGGAAAGCATGGACAGCATGCTGCTCAGGGTTAGCGTTGGCGGTACCGACAGCCCGTTGCGAATATCTTTGTGACGCTGTCCCTGAATGGGTAAATCGAGGGTTAATACCAGCGTTGAACAGCCGGCCGCGTCGGCGCGGGCGATCAGATCCGCGATAAAAGTGCGATCTTTCATCATATACAGCTGAAACCAGAACGGCTGCTTTAGTCGGGCGGCAACGTCTTCGATGCTGCATATGCTGACGGTCGACAGGGTATAGGGAACGCCCGCCGCGGCGGCGGCGCGGGCTGCCAGTATTTCACCGTCGGGATGGATCATGCCCGCCAGCCCGGTCGGCGCGAGGATCAGCGGCAGTGAGACCGGCGTGCCGAGGACGGTGGAAGAGGTGGTGATGTTTTCCACATTGCAGCCTACCCGCTGGCGAAAATGCAGCCGGGCCAGGTCACCGCTGTTCTCACGGTAGGTCGACTCCGTCCACGAGCCGCTGTCGATATAATCGTAAAACAGTTTTGGCACGCGCCGACGCGCCAGCTGTTGCAGGTCGTCTATACAGGTAATGGTGCGCGTCATGCTGCCGTCCCGGCGTCTGCGGCGGCAATAATGGCGTTATGCTGCTCGCCCAGACCGCTGATGCCGAGGCGTACGCGCTGGCCCGGTTTAAGATAAACCGGCGGTTTGAATCCCATGCCGACGCCGGCAGGCGTGCCGGTGGCGATGATATCGCCCGGATGCAGACTCATAAACTGGCTGATGTAGGCGACCAGCCCGGCGACGCCAAAAACCATTTCGCGCGTGTTGCTGTCCTGACGACGAACGCCATCAACCTCCAGCCACAAAGACAGATTCTGCACGTCCGCAATTTCGTCGGCGGTGACCAGCCAGGGGCCGAGCGGCGCGAAGGTGTCGGCGTTTTTACCTTTATCCCACTGACCGCCGCGCTCAATTTGCCAGGCGCGTTCGGAGACGTCGTTGACGATGCAGTAGCCGGCAACGTGCCGCAGTGCGTCCTCTTGTCGCAGATTACGGCCATGGCGGCCGATGACCACGCCCAGCTCCACTTCCCAGTCAACTTTGTTCGCCTGAGGGGGAATTTCAATCGCATCGTTTGGCCCGGTGATGGCGCTGGTTACTTTTAAAAACAGAATCGGTTCCGCTGGCAGATCCATCCCGGCTTCGCGGGCATGGTCACGGTAATTCAGTCCGACGCAGATGATTTTTCCGGGCTGGGCCACGCAGGGACCAAGGCGGGTATCGTCTGGCAGCAGCGGCAGTGAGTCGACCGCCGTCGCCCGCAGCCGCTGCAGGTTTTCGGCCGTGATGGTGTCGCCGCGCCAGTCAGCCACCAGATGGCTGACGTCGCGCGCCTGCTGGCGTTGGTCAATGATCCCCGCTTTTTCGTTACCGCGTTCTCCCCAGCGCACTAATTTCATCGTTGTTAAATCCTCATTATGGGTTATCGCTAAAACGTACTTTGCATTCAATGTACATTTAGTTAATGGAAAATCGATTAAGGTGTCAAAAAAAAGTTAACAAAATGATAAATTCGTCACTATTCCGCGCGAAGATGCGGGCAAGCTCACAAACCCCTGTGGGGCAGAGGGCGCGAAGCACTGGACAGCCAGCGCGGTGGTTACAATAATGAGGCCTGAAGCGTGCGGGCTGGCGCGCCATTCCTCCGGTAAGTGCCTGGGGGGAACGGGCCAGGCGCTTTTCCGATAACGGCTAAACGGGGTTTGAAACCATTCACTATGTCAGGATCGCCGGATAGACATTCTTTGCAGGACCGCGCCTTTCAGCTGTTGAAAAGCATGATTGATGACGGGCGCCTTTCCCCCGGCGAGAAGCTGCTGGAGGCGCGGGTATCAAAAGCCTTCGGCATCAGCCGCTCTCCGGCGCGCTACGCGTTGCGCAAGCTGTGTGAGCAGCAGTTGATTCTGGAGGTGCAGGGGCGGGGCTATGAGGTTGCCGGCAAGCGCGATGCGCACAGTGCGACTCAGCACGCGACGCTGGATGCGATAAAAATCCCGGCGGTGGCGCGTTGGGAAGGGATGTATAACCAGCTGGAACAGACGTTGTGCAGCAGCATTATTTTCAACTCGGTGCGCATTATTGAAGAACGGGTAGCGGAACATTTTCACGTCAGCCGCACCGTAGTGCGCGATGTGCTGGCGCGCATGCACAGCGTCGGACTGGTGAATAAAGACACGCCGGGACGCTGGATTGCCCCGCAGGTTACCCCGGAGAAAACCCATCATCTGTATGAGATCCGCTGGCTACTGGAACCCCAGGCGCTGATCCAGGCCGCGCCGAAAGTGCCGCAAAGCTATCTGCTGCGGGCCAGGCAGACGGTAGAACAATCGCTGGATGGCTTTCCGCGCGACGGCTTTGATACCGACATTGTCGAAAACGACCTGCACGTGACGCTGCTGTCCTACTGTCCTAACGTTGAGATCCTGCAGGTCCTGGCGCGTACCCGGATTCTGTTTGTGCCAACTCGCTACCTGTTCGATCCGGTATTGCATATCCCGATTTCAATGATTGAAGATGCGTTAAAAGAACATCTGCGCATTTACGACCTGCTACTGAGCAACCAGCCGCAGAAGGCGGCCGGGGCGCTGCGCCTTCATCTGCAACAGGCCGATGAGCGCTGGTTAAAACGTTTTAACCGCGCGGTTCGCCCGGCCGATCTGCATATTCCGGACTATCTGCTGACCCTGTAAAAGACGCGGCGGGGCGCTGATAATCTTAGCTTGCATGCTGCCACATTTCGCTCATCGCCAGCTCCAGCTTTTTAAATAGCCGGTAGCGCGCTTCATGGAAGACGACGCGTTCGGGGCGCGGCGTAAGCACATCGGGGTTGATCTGCACCGCCTGCTGCGCGGCGTCGGCGAGGTTTTTCCATATCCCGACGCCGACCCCGGCACACAGGGCGGCGCCCAGCGCGCCGGTCTCTTTGCATTCGGTTACCCGGATCGGAATGTCCAGCACGTCGGCAAACATCTGCGGCCAGACGCAGCTGCGCGCCGCGCCGCCGGACAGCGTCGCCTGGCTAAAGACAATGCCGGCGGCACGCAGGCGGTCGATGTGCGCGCGATGGGCAAAGGTTACCCCTTCAAACAGCGCAAACAGCATATCGGCACGGGTATGCCAGCCGCCCAGACCGTAGAATCCGGCTTTTGCCGGTTCGGCTTTACGGCCGGAATAAAGGTAAGGGTGATACAGCGGCAGCTGGGCGTTAGGTATCACCTGGGCCACGCTGTCGCTGCTGCGCGATGCGCCATGACCGGCGCGGCCGTCGTCGAACTCGCGTAAAAACCAGTCGAGATTGGCCGCTGAGGTGGCGCTGGCTTCAATCGCCATAAAGCGGTCTTTTTCGATCATAGAGTTCATAAATACCGGGCGCAGGTAGTTAGTGTTATCCACCACCACCTGATTAATACTCCAGGTGCCGGCAACGATCGAAGCCTCGCCGCTATTGACCACGCCGGAGCCAACGGCGCTTGCCACCACGTCAAAAATCCCGGCCACCACCGGAATGCCCGACGGCAGGCCGGTAAGCCGTGCGGCGTGGGGGGTAACCTGACCGACGATATCACAGGATTCACGCAGCGCCGGCAGGCGTGAGAGGGCGTCTTCAATGTCGTACAACGCCAGCAGCTGGCGGCTGTAACCGCGCTGGCGGTAGTCGATAAGCCCGGCGCCGGCGGCGTCAGAATAGTCGGCGCTGGCGCTGCCGCACAGGAAATGCGCAATCACGTCTTTGGCGCACAGCAAGTGTCCCACCTGCTGCCAGAGCGCTGGCCGGTGTTGTTTGATCCAACTGATAAGCACCGGCGTAGCCGCAGGCCAGGGTTTTTGCAGAGACAGCTGATAAATCTGCTTATCTCTGCCGCTGTCGGCCAGCATTTGCACCAGATCGACGGCGCGCTGGTCGATAGACTGAATGCCGAACAGCGGCTGCTGCTGACGATCGAGCGCATACAAACCGTTGCCGTGACCGGCGGCGCCGACCGCAACCACGTCGTCGGCCAGCGCACCGGCCTGCTGCAGGCAGCGGCTTACCGCTTCGCTGACCCCATGCCAGATATCTTCCACCGGACGCTCGGCGTAGCCTTCCTGCGGATGGCGGGTTCTGCCTGCGCACTCAGCGACTGAAAGGACCTGGCCGCTGAAATCAAACAGCACCGCTTTGATCATGGTGTTTCCGGCATCAATACCGAGGATCTGACTCATTTCCGACTCCGTTAAAACGACGAAGACGGCGCACAGCTTAAGCGCCGGCCCTGGTGAAACTTAGCCCTGCTGGTAGATTTCCAGCGCCTGAGCGCCGCTGACGCCCTGATGAATAATCGCCATCAGCGCTTTTACCACCCGTGAAGGATTAGCGTGTTGATAGACGTTGCGCCCGTAAACCATACCTTTGGCGCCCTGTGCCATCAGCGCTGCGCTCTTTTGCAGCACCGCGCCCAGCTCGCCCTTGCCGCCGCCGCGTACCAGCGTCGGGCAGCGGGCGGCTTCCACCACGCGATGAAAATCCTCCACGTTATCGGTGGGATCGGCCTTGATGATATCGGCGCCCAGTTCGCGCGCCAGCCGTACCAGCGGTACGATTTTTTCCACATCGCCAAGGGAACCGTAGGCAGCGCCCTGACCGGCGGGGGCCATTACCAGCGGTTCAACCATCAGCGGCATGCCGTAGCGATCGCAGGCCTGGCGCAGACGACCAATGTTTTCGACGCACATGCGAAAAATGCCCGGTTCGTCGGGAATCAGATAAAGATTGACCACCACCGCGGCAGCATCCATCTGCAGGGCGGCGAGGATCGGCTCGTCCGGGTTATGCAGCACCGCCCACATTTCGCGATGGCGCGCGGCGTTGTAGGCATTGCCGACGTCGGTACGCATCACCAATGCCGGCTTGCGTCCGGCGTCTTGTTGCAGCAGGTCTGCCTGACCATAGTTAACCTGAATGGCATCCGGCTGGGCGGCGATCAGGCTGCGCATCACGCTTTCAATATTTTCCAGTCCCAGCAAAAAGTCGGGCTCGTTGGCGATGCCGTGATCGATGGCCACGTCGAGGCATTTTCCGTGCTGAAACAGGCGATTCATTCGCACTTTACTGGTTGCTGACATGTCGTGTTTCCTCCTGAAAAAGGGTGGGATAAAGGCCGGTGAGGCCGTGCAGGCGGGCAAGCTGACGGCAGCATTGTTGTAGATGCTGCTGGCGCTGGTGTTCACTCCAGCCGAGGGGGGCTGCCGCCAGCAGGGATATTTCCTCAATCAGCGCTGGCGTCAGCTCACCGCAAATCGCCAGCGAAGTGCGGCGAACCAGCAAATCTTCCAGTTCGCATACCTGCTCATGAATAATCAGAAAGTGTAGCTCGGTGTCGCTGTAACCGGCGTGATACTGCAACGGCTGCTCACCGTGCTGGCGAATCTCGTCCAACAGCATTAAGGCGCGACTGCCGTAGCGCTGAACCAGCTGCGTTACCCTCGGCAACGGCGTTGAATGCTGCGCGGCTAGCTGACGCTGCCAGCTATCCTGCGCCTCAGGGGCAGGGAGGTCGCGCCCGCCGCCAATGGCAAGTTCAGCGCTGGACTGCGTGCGGCCAAGGCCGAGCAGGCTTAATACGCGGTCAGCGGCTTGCTCGCCAAAGCGGCGGAAAGTGGTCCACTTGCCGCCGACCAGGCACAGGGTACTCCAGCCGTGATCGGCTGCGGGCGGCAGCAGCACCAGCGAATGATTGCGCGAGATCTGGCCGTTGACCTTCGCGTCGCTGGCGGGCAGCGGACGCACGCCGCAGAAGCTGTAAAGGATGGCGCTGTCAGGCACCACAACTTGGGGAAAAACAAAGCGCAGAGATTCCAGAATGTAGTTTTTCTCACTCTGCTCGCAGATGGCCGCGTCGGGATCGTCAATGCGGATATCGGTGGAGCCGATCAGCACTTTGCCAAACCAGGGAAACATAATGCAGACCCGGCCTTCCTGATTTTCAAAGTAGACCATCTCGCCATCCAGCATCTGCAACAGCTCGCTGTGATCGACAATAAGATGTGACCCTTTGGTGCCGCCGATCAGTTTTTTCGCGGTAGTCGGCGCCAGCCGCTGATTGAGGTTATCTATCCAGGCGCCGCCGGCGTTAACCAGCACCTGCGGGCGCAGGGAAAATGACTCGCCGCTCAGGCTATCGCGCAGCGTTATACTGACGCCGTCTGAACCGATAACTTCCATATAGTTGAGTGCCAGCGCCTGCGGGCAGCTTTGTTCAGCATCTTCTATCAGCTCAAATCCGAGGCGCTCCGGGGCGCTTATCCAGGCGTCATAATAACTGGCGCTGTATTTTGCCCACTGGGCAAAGCCGGGCCAGCGGCGGCGGGTCGCCGCCTTGCCGCACACCTGATGCTTTGGCATGGTGCCGTTCTGCTGGGTATAAATATCGTACAGGCTGAGGCCGGTTTTGATCAGCAGCGCGCCGCGCCTTGCCGGCGCGTCGCTCAGGCGCAGAAAGCGGCGGGTAGCGCTGATTAGTCCACCGCCGAGGCTGTCGATCGGCACGGTGGTGCGCAGCGGAAACACATAGTGCGGGGCATTTTTTAGCAGGCGGTTACGTTCGGTGACCGACTCTTTGACCAGCTTAAATTCACCGGTTTCCAGGTAGCGCAGACCGCCGTGGATCATGCGTGACAGCGCGCCGCTGGCCGCCTGGCACCAGTCGCCTTTTTCCACCAGAATAGCCGGAATGCCTTGCAGCGCCAGTTCGCGAAAAGTGCTGATGCCGTTGATGCCGCCGCCGACAATCAGTACCGGCGTGGTCTGCCCGGCAAGCTGGCGCAGCGCCGTCAGTCGTTGGCTGCGTGAAAGAACGTTAGCCATGGCTACCTCCCTGGCTTAGCGCCAGATCCAGCACGCCGGCGGCGGTTGACTCATCGGTGACTATCCCTTTAAGCCAGCGACCGCGCAGCGCGCAGTGAATGGGATCCACTTTGTTACTGCCGGCAACCACTGCCATTGAAAACGGGATACGTTGCAGTTCCGGCAGCGTCAGCCCAATCAGACGCTGATTGGCGTCAAACGGCGCTGGCTGGCCCTGTGCGTCCAGCAGCCAGGCGAGTAGTTCACTGCGCGCGCCACTGGTTTCGATGCTGGCCGAAGCGTGACGCGCGGCCAGGTTGAGGTCGTAATAGCTGGAGCTGTCGGCATGAATTGAGCCGAGGCCAATCACCGCCAGCGTGGCGTTACGGGCTTTATCCAGCACCCGGTTAACGGCGCTGATGCTCATCAGCATCTCGCGCTCGCTGGCAGAATCGGTAAACAGCGGCGCATGGATCTGCCACGCATGACCGCCCAGCCGGGCCGCCATCTCCGAGGCGACGTGGTTAACGTCGGTATAGTGCTTACCCTGTACGCAGCCGAGGGCCGGTACTATCTGTACATCATATTTGCGCGTGGTTTGCAGCGCCTCGACCAGCGCGCTGACCCCTTTACCGCCGGTAATCGCGATGACGTCGCCGTCTTTCAGGCGTGACAGCAGATAATCCGCCGCGGCCGATCCCACCATTTGCAGGCTCTGCTCTTCGCTGCTGGCGACGTTCGGCGCGACCACCACCTGCTGAAGCTGGCCCAGCTGCGCCAGGTCATTTTCCAGCTGATGGGCGGAAAGCCAGGGCGATTTGATGGTGATTTCCACCATACCGCTCTCGCGTCCCTGACGGATCAGCCGGTTAACGCTGGCCACTGAAAGTCCGGTTTGCGTGGCGATATCCGACTGCTTTTTACCATCAAGGTAATACATCACCAGTACCTGATAGATCTGACGCGCACTTTGAAATGCGGGATTTTCGCTATCAAATTCCATTGGGTGTTATTCCTTGTTCCCGGGCGGCTTAGCCGTCCCGATATTTATTCAACAAATGATCGATTGAAACCGCTGCCAGCAGGATCAGCCCTTTAATCAGCTCCTGCCAGTAGATGGAAACGTTAATCAGGATCAGCGAGCTGGTAACGATTGAGAGTAGCGCAACGCCGAGTACCGCGCCGAGGATTGAGCCGATTCCACCTTTCAGACTGGCCCCACCGATAACCGCCGCCGCGATGACGTTCAGTTCCATACCGACGCCAAAGGTTGGCGTAGCGGAGCCAAGGCGGGCCATATAGATAATCCCGGCCAGGCCGGCGAGGGTGGAGGTGAGTACCGTTACCCACAGCTTGATGCGGTTAATATTAATGCCGGAATAGGCGGCCGCGCGCTCATTGCTGCCGGTATAAAACACTTTGCGAAACAGCGTGGCTTTACGCAGCAGCAAATCAAACAGCGCTACCAGCACGAAAAACAGCACGATGACGACGGGAATACCCCAGATTACCCCCTGACCGAGAAACTTAAAGCTGACGGGCAGGGTAAACAGCGACAGCGGCGTCCCCTGGGTGATAATCATGCACAGGCCGCGTACGATAACCATGGCCGCCAGCGAGGCGATAAAATGGCTGAGGCCGATTTTGGTCACCGTTAATCCCATCAGCAGGCCGACCAGCGCGGCGGCGGCGATGCCGCCAAGGCTGGCAAGCCAGGGGTCGACGCCGCTTAAAAACAGCTGCCCGGCCACCACCATCGAAAGACAAACCACGGCACCCACCGACAGGTCGATGCCGCCGACAATCAGCAAAATGGTCATGCCGATCACCACAATGCCGTCGATCGAAAATGACAGCAGCATCGCCTTCAGGTTGGCCCAGGTGAGAAAATAGGGTGAGGTGAAGCTCATCACCACGAAGATCAGCGCGATGATGACAATCAGGCCGATTTCGCGCTGTTTATGGATGCTGCCAAACAGCGCAAAAGGGGATTTGCGCGCCGCAGGCAGGGTGGTATTTAGTGCCATAGGGCCTCCGTTTCACAGTCAATGCCGGCCGCCAGCCGCATCAGGTTTTCTTCGGTCATCGCCGCGCCGGTCACCTCACCGCTGATGCGCCCTTCGTGGATAACGATAATGCGGTCGCACAGTCCAATCAGTTCAGGTAGCTCGGAAGAGATCACCACCAGCCCCACGCCGCCAGCCGCCTGCGCCGCCAGAATCTGGTAAATTTCCGCCTTGGCGCTGACGTCCACGCCGCGGGTTGGTTCATCGAGAAACACAATCTCCGGACTGACGGACAGCACCCGTGCCAGCGCCACTTTTTGCTGGTTGCCGCCCGACAGGGAGGAAACCGGGTCACTCAGCTTGCCGCATTTCAGCTTCACTTTACTGGCGAGGATTTCAGCCTGCTGGCGTTCGCGACGCGGGCTGAGCGCCACGCCGCGATGGCTGACGGCGCGGATATCCAGCGCGGAAATATTCCAGTCGATCGGCATGGCGAGAAACAGCCCGGCATCTTTTCTGTCTTCCGACAGATAGACCATGCGACGCTGAATGCTGGCGGCGTAATCCTTCAGCCTGACCGGCTGGCCCTTAAGGCGAATGGCGCCCTGTTTAACCGGCAGCAGCCCGCAAACGCCCTGCGCTATTTCGCTGCGGCCGGCACCCATCAGCCCGCCGATTCCGAGGATCTCACCGGGATGCAGCGTAAAACTAATATCGTGAAAGCGCTCGCCGTCTCCCAGTCGTTCCACCTCCAGCAGAGGGCTGTCGGTCGTTACCGCCCGCTTGTCAGGATAGAGCTGCGACAGCTCGCGTCCCACCAGACGGGTAATCACCTCATCGGGCGTCATGCTGTTAAGCGGCGCGCTGTGTACATTGCGGCCGTCACGCATGATAGTGATGTGCTGGCACAGCGAAAAAATCTCCGTCATGCGATGGCTGATATAGACCACGGTAATGCCCTGCGCATGAAGCTGACGCACAATGGTAAACAGCGTTTGCGCTTCCGGCTCGGTAAGCGCGGCGGTCGGCTCGTCAAGGATCAGCAGGCGACAATCCAGGGTCAGCGCTTTGGCAATCTCCACCAGCTGCTGTTGCGACAGCGACAGATCGCCGACTTTACGCGTCACCGGAATCGGCGCCAGGCGGTTCATCATCTGCTGGGCCTTTTCGCGCAGTTGTTTGTGCGGTAAAAACAGCCCGCGCTGACTGCTGCTATGGGCCATCCAGATATTTTCATAAATGCTGATATCCGGGCAGAGCGCAATTTCCTGATGCACCAGGCCAATCCCCAGCCGCTGCGCTTCACGCGGCGAACGGATGGTAACCGGCTGGCCATCGAGCAATATTTCGCCGTCATCGGGGCGCAAAATGCCATCAATGATGTTCATCAGCGTTGATTTTCCGGCGCCGTTTTCACCGGCCAGCGCGTAGATCTCGCCCGCCTGCAAGCTGAGGTTAACCCCCTGCAACGCCTTTACTGCGCCAAAGCTTTTACTGATACCGCGTAGTTCCAGAAGCGCTGTCATCACCGGCTCCTTATTCGTTAATGCCTTTGGTGCCGCGACGCTTCAGATAGGCATCCCAGCGGAAATCGTCAGCGTTCTCTTTGGTGACTACCGCATAGCCGTTATCGAGGATCGGGAACGAGAAGGGGTTAACGCCTTTGCGCTTCGCATCGTTCATCGGATCGATCAGCTCAGGATGGGCGGCGAGGAACAGCGTCATAAAGCCGAGATAGCCCTGAACGCCCTGGTTGGGGTCAATGGCGCCAAATACCTCGCCGCTTTTGATCATATCCAGCACTTTGGCGTTGACGTCGACGGTCATCACTTTCACCTTACCGCCGTTCTCCACCACCGCCTGGGCCGCGCCGATCGCCGAACTGGCTTCCGGCATAAAAATGCCTTTCAGATTAGGGTGAGCCTGTAACATCGACAGCACGGCATTATAGGCTTTGGACGGATCCTGATTGGTTGCCGCCCGCGCCACCAGCTTACTGTCCGGAAATGCAGCCTTCATCTCATTGATAAACGCGGTGACGCGCCGGTCATGATTGTCCTGACCGGGGTTTTCCAGTACGGCAAACTCCGCGCCTTTCCCCATGGCTTTACCCAGCTCGTCAGCGGCGGCCTTGCCCTCGCGGAAATTATCCGAGGTGATATAGGCCACGCGTTTACTGTTAGGCGAATCAGCAGCGAAGGTCACCACCGGAATGCCCATTTCCGCAGCACGGTTGATTGGCTCAATAAAGGGATCGGGATTCATCGGGTGCAGGAATATGCCGGCCGGTTTCTGCGCCAGCACCTGCTCAAAGCTTGCCAGCTGCTGGTTAACGTCATAGGCCGGCGTACCGCCATAGACCGTTTTACATCCCAGCTGGTGGGCCGCCTGTTTGAACATTTCGTACACCGGGAACCAGTATTCCACCCCGGTAACCATCACGTTCATGTAGTAGGTTTCGCCGGGCTTACAGCGAAACTGCGCTGGCTCATCGGCAGCGCGGACGCTGCTGGTGAAACTGCCTGCAACCAGCAGACTGGTCAGTAAGGTTGCGATTTTCTTCATGTTTTTCCCCGGTAAGGCGCTGAATGAGTGATGGCTCAGCCGTGACAACAAAACGCGGAAAATCGAGCCGGGGCACCGTCTGAAAATTATTTCTTATGTGTGAAATAATTTTCAGACGTTATATGAAGGGCCGCGGGAAAGATCAATTCAATGTTAATTAATTGTTTATTAATTGTGATGTCGTTCACTTAACGACGGGGGAGGGAGGTGATGTTCTGGGTATATACGATGAACTTTCAGGTAAGCCGCGGAGCTATCCTCAGGGAGGTTATTCCTACGGATATCATTTAGCGCCTGCCCGGTTATCTTAAAATTAGCGATAATATTTGCTTTATCTGATTATGGGTATTGTTTCAGCGCGTCAGTCAAGCTGTTCAACACCGCATTCATGTCTCTAATTGACATGGACAGGGCGTCAGCAGAAAGCACATTGCTGACTCTTGTGGTCGTGAACCTGGTACGTGCCAGCGTAAATTGCTGCTGCCAGTGTATTTCCCCATGTTAGCATCAAGCACCTGTACTTTTTGCCCGCCGAATTTCGTTTTAAGTACAAATTTACTGATTTTATTGAGCACCATAGGGTATCAGGTCGTCCGGTCAAACGTGGCGTCAGGGTGTCGGAATATCATATTAACTCTCAGGTAATAGTTGAATTCTCTGGAATCCTACAATATTTTCATTAAAAACTTTTAATGCATTTCCCTTGCCTACCTGTGTTGTTATTTGCCCGCCTTCTTTTTTCAATCTTGCACTTTCGTCTGCCCAGTTTTTTGTTCCAACTTTCAATTCTGGAAACAGCTCCCTTTCTTTTTCATTCGTTACCAACGCTATTTCTTTTATTTTTTCCCATGTTCCTTTTTTCACTGTGAACTGAACAAGAACTCCATTGTACTTCAACGAATAAGCTAACGCGGGAGATATTGAGGTTTCAGACGTACCTTTTAATTTTCTTTCACTTACAAGATGGGTGTAGTCTGCTTCAGACATTGTTCTGAACACGATCTCATTATCATCGCAGTCATGCTCTAACACTGGCTGGTGCCAATCTTTTTCGCCACGTACGGGGACGCCTGGCAGTCCGTGCTGTGACCGCTGGTTACTTAATCCTGAAAAATCTCTGACATAATCAGGCTGGTATTTTTCGGTTGCTTTAGAAACAATACTGGCCTGATGGGATAGAGTTACAGGGTAGGGATTTGATTCAAATCTAGCAATATTTTTATTAGCTATTGATGAAGCAAAAGCATGACGTTGCCCACGTAACTCTCTAATTCCTCCCATATATTCTATTACGTCTTGAGCGGTATAATAATTAAAATCCTTGACGTAATCCTTTATTCTATCTTTTAAGGGGTTGGGTGTGTAACTTATATCGCCTGGCGATACATTTCCATGAAACTCTTGAGCAATGTCTGATTCATCTTCTCGATTCTCCAGATTTTTTTTTGTTGTATCGTCCATGGTCACCCTGGCGGGGTTAATGCGATCTGTCACCTGGGGAGTACTTTGCCGCGAATGCCCTGCTAAAGCCTCTTCCGGTTTCACAGGCGTGGCATTTTTAGGCGGGAGCGGCATTAAATGCGTTGCCCCGGGCAGCTCTCTGTCTTTTCCTGTTTTTGATGTTTGCGGTCTGCTTTGGGTGCTTTCTGGCTGGGCTGTTTCTTTCGCCAGTTCCGGCGCGGGCCGCGGCGTTTCAGGGGCTGCGGTGAGTGTCTGCTCCTCGCGGCCGCGGCTACCCACGGGCTGCTTCGTAAGGTCCTTGGCCGGTCGGCCAGCCGTGCCAGCAGCCGTTTTTTTAGTATGGGAGGGTGAGGATGTTTCAGCCGGAAGTTTACGCCCTCCGCCGGCATTTTGCAGGCGATAGGCTAATTTATGGAGACCGCTTCCCTGCTTCCAGGTTGCCCCGTTGTCCCTGGAGATTTTCATTACGCCCGCCTCGATTTTTCCCAGCAACATGGTATTGCCGATTTTAAAGGTGCGTACCGGCAGGTTAGACTCCACCGTATAGACCGGTGACTCGCTTCCTATTTTCTCAAGTGTTTCGAGGGAGGCGGATGTTTCTATAGATTTGCTGAGTTTTATCTGTGATGACATATGCCTGGCCAACTCATAGGAGTGCTTAACACTAATGCCGCTGTCCAGCAACGCCTGGTAAATGGCCAGCGGCTCTCCGGTCTCAACGGCGTACTGGATGCTTCGCCCGACCATCGCCAGATCGATGGTTTTGTCTGCAATCATCAGCGTATATTTCACTGAGGCCCCACCGACCCGACTGAATTTTCCTATCCTGGCGCCAATGCGCCCGGCAGGAATGCTCCCGACAACCAGTCCGGCAACCGCCAGCGGGTCTGGCTCGGTGCCTTCTGCCACATCGGCAGTAATCTCGGCGGCCGCCTGCGCGGAGCCGATAACCCATCCTGCTGGTGTAAAAGCGGTAACGGCTCCGACGCTGACGTCAATCCAGCTGCCGATGTATTCAGCCCTATCTTTATCCGCCTCTGTTTGCTGAACTGTCTGACCCGTGATATCGCTGGCCACAAGCTGCGTCTGCCCGCTGAGCGTTGAGAATGGCCGGGAGAATGACCGCAGATACCCGGCGGCCGTCAGATTGTCCCAGGTGATTTTAAGTTGGTATTGTTGCTGTTTTGCAGTCACTCCCGGGTCGGGAATTTGACTTCCCGATATCGCCCGGGATATTAGCAATAGATTCGTGGGATATGGCTGAACAACGGGATATTTTTTTCCTAAAATACTTTCTGCACTATAATCTTCGTCGACAATGTCTACAAAATGTGAAGATAGATGTGCAATATCCATCGGTTCTGATCCGCGATTAAAATTGTCTGGAAAATTCATGCTGCCATTTTTAATTGCGTTAAACCGCTCTAAACCTGTAGGGACTAAATAGAGATAGTTTATTTGGGTCGGGTGTACCATAGCCAGGTTAGGAAGATCCTTCACTATGCTCTCTGAAAGATCCTTTCCTTCTCTCACGAAATAATAAGGGTTCTGCGAATTTAAACTAATCAGTAGGCCGGTTTTAGCCCCGGGGGGGGCAGGCAGTAAAAAAGTGTTTCTGATGAAAAAACTATTTATCCTAACCGGCAATAGTATGGTGGCACCTAATCTGGCCAGATAAGCATTATTCCGGACGCTCTGCGGTAAGCTCTGATCGTTTTCAATCTGGCGTAACACCTGTTTAATGGCGTACAGATAGGTGGTTTTTTTCTTATCATCCGTAAATGTGTTCCAGGCTTCATCAGGACTGAAGTCCACCTGGTCTGCCCGTAAACGCTGCTCCGGAGTCGCGCCCGCCTGAGCATCCGTGCTGCGCTTGCCTCTTCTGCTTCGCGGGCGTGCCTCCTCCCGCTCAGCGCTCTCCCTCCATGCTTCAGCCTCCGCTAACGCCGGCAACGTCTGCTCCCCGGCGCCGGAAGGCACCATCATGCCATGCGCTTTATTGCCGTTGTCAGACCCATTCACACTGCTGTTGAGGGCGTTGCACGCCCCTTTATAACCGGCCGTAGTGACGCCACTGAGTACAGCGTCAGTCAGCATCTGCCCTGCTGAGGCCATTTTTATCTTTTCACTCTGTTTCCCTTGCGTCACCCGCTCATAAACCGCTTCAAAACTGTTTTCGCTGCCCGCCAGCTGACGGTTACGCAACCCGGCCCCCGCCGTTATCGTACTGCCGGCGGCAAACTTTAGTGCGCCCGGCAGAGGCGTCATCGCTAATCTGAAGCCGAACTGCGTCAGTTTCTTTTCCAGCAGGCTGTTAATCGCCCTGAAAGGGATGTCCTCACCCGGCATGGTGAATTTTTTCAGCTGATGAACGGCGTACGGTATTCTTATCACGTCTTTTGCCGTCCTCAGCGCGATGCCCGTCAGGGCTGACAGGCCGATGACCAGGCCCAGCGCATCGAACGACAGCGTGACAACCAGGCGGGCACTGCCTGACGAGGCTCTCTGCTGCCCCCACTTCACGATGTATTCGGTCAGCCCTTTTTCCAGCCCGGCGTACTGCTCCGGACTCAGCGGGGGCCTGAGCTCCCCGCGGCGGGCGTTTTCAAACTCAGCGGCCAGCCGGGTGGCAAACAGAAAGCCCTGAGGATCGCCGTCTGAAAGCACATCACCGGTCAACGGTTAGCGCCACCTGGAGGCCCGTATTTTCACCTTCCGCTATCAGTTTTTGTGAGGTTTTCAGCGCGATATGCGTCAGCACCAGCCGGGCCTCCTCATCCCCACCTAGCGCAACCACCAATCTGTCGCGCAGAGCCCCGGCGATCATCTGTTGAGAAACGGGAGCGGCGTGTTCTACGCTGGCGGGCGTTGAGGTCACTGGCGTCGCGACTTCATGTTTATCACTCAGGCTAACAGGTACAGTAATGCAATAGTTGAGTGAAAGACGCGGACGATTGCCCAGCGACTGCCAGAAGTTGCCCAGGCTGTTCAGGTTTTCCTTCGGCGGGATAATCTGGGTATAAGCCCCTGGAATATCAGCAAGCTGACGGTTATTGATTAACGCGTCCAGTACCTGAGACATCACCTGAATGGCCTGGTTATCAGGCTGACTGTCCGGGTTACCGGCATCAGTGGCGGGGCCGGTGGACTCCCAATAGGTAATAAGGTAGTTGCACTGAATGTTGACCCAGCCGGTTGATAACCGCCCGGTACCGGGATTAAATCTACGTGACTCCGCGGTGCGTAATTGGAGATCCTCGTGGATATCATAAAGAAACACACTGATTGCTGCGTCTGCCTGGGTCGCATTGACGTCCGGCAAATCAAAACGAATTGCCACACTCTGAGCCACGTATTCGCGCAGCATTTTCACCATTGCTTTATTAACTTTAACCAGGGTCTGATAATTAGACATAATTTTTCCTCGACTAAAAAAGAATATTCTGTATTGGCAAGAGATGAGTTATGCGTTTCACTTAAAGGGTGTGTCAGAGAACAAGCCGGCCGTTTTTCGCTAATTCACGTGCCAGTGCCGTGTCAATATGATGCTGGCCAACCGCCTCGCTACCCTGTTCGGCGGCGAAAAACGAGGCCATTAAAGCGATGTTTCGGATATTCGCGCCGGTGATATGCGCGCTTTGCGCTAACTGATTGAAATCAACTTCAGATGAAAGTTTGATATTTTTCGGCCATATTTCTTGCCACATTTTTATGCGCAACGTTTCATCGGGATAAGTAAAGCGTGTAATAAATGTAAAGCGGCGATTAAAAGCACTGTCCAGGTGGCTGCGATTATTAGTAGATAAAATAACCAGTCCGGGATAATTCTCCAGCCGCTGTAACAAATAGGCGACTTCAATATTGGCATGACGATCGTGCGCGTCTTTGGTTTCACTGCGTTTACCAAATAAGGCATCGGCTTCATCAAAAAATAGAATACCGGCATCCTGCTCTGCCAGGTCAAAAATATGCGACAGATTTTTTTCTGTTTCACCAATATATTTATTAATCACCGTGGAGAGATCGACCTTGATCAAATCGACACCAAGCGTAGAAGCAAGCACTTCAGCCGCCATGGTTTTGCCCGTACCCGAGTCACCGTAAAATAACGCACTGATCCCGACGCCGTAACCCACTTTATCTTTGAAGCCATCCGCCAGCACTCTTTCCCGATAGCGGATCGCCGCCAGAATTTCTTTCAACTGCTTCATTAGATCATCGGATACCAACAAATCGTTGAGTGTCCGCACCGGCGTTATTCGTTGAGCCAGACGGCCAAAATTCTGTTGGGCACGAAGATTTAGCGCTTTGCGCAGATCTCCGGGTTGCAATATATCCATCGGGTCACGCTGGCGCCGATAAAGCGCTGCCTCGCGCAATATCAGCGGCAGACTTTGCGGATTGAAGGTATAACGCTGACTCAAGCTTATCAGATCGGTCTCCGGCAAGCCGGGGGCGGGCAGGCAGTCGGTAAGTAACTGCGCTTTCTCTTCCGGTGTCAACGCGGGCATGTCCAGCTGCAACGTGGGTGTTTTTTTCAGCCACGCGGGAGGCCCATAAGGTTCGATCAGGCAGACGATCCGTAAGCCCGGCTGACTGAATAAGCTGGATAGTCCTTCCAGTAAAGGCGTCTTTTTTTCAAGCCTTGACTGCAGATTGCGTATCACGATACCCGCCGCACGCATCCTGGTTTCTCTTAACAGACTTTTCATATGGGATAACAGTGACCGATCATCATGTTCGTCACCGTTATCGATATCGACCATCAGGGTGTCACGGTTTTCTGAAGCAAAAATAGCCGCGACTGCATTGGCCCGGTTGCTACCGGGTGTGCCCCGCAATAACACCACCGGATGAGGTTCATTGTCTTCCGTCAGTAATACCTCTGCCAGCGCCTCTTTTAAGCAGGTGGGGAAAAAAGGGATGGCCGGAGGAGGTAACCACTCAACCCATGAAGCGAGTGTCGGGGCAAGATAATCATGCCCGAGTAAAAAGTGATAGATGCTACTGTCGGTAATAAAGCGGGTCTGGCTCCAGCTCAGGTTTTTTTTATTTTCATCAATCGCTAATAACTGGCAGGCAATCAGCGGTGCCTGATGAAGAAAACTGGCCTGTTGCGCTCGCCTCTCACCGTCTGAGTGACAAAATAAAGCTAATGACAGAGAAAAACTGGGGAGCGGATCCAGGCTTCCCCCCTGAATAACAGAAAACAGTTCATGGTAACGGCTATCGAAGTGAGGCAATAACCCTAATAACAGGGAGTCCCGTTCAAAATCCGTCAGTTCAAAGCGATCAATCAACGCGGTTAACTTGTCTGATGTTGTGCTTTGTACTTCGGCTGCCAGAGAGGGTACCTGATTGGCCGCTACCCAATGCGGCCTGCCAGCCGGATGTAATAGTCGGGCTTCAACCTCGTCTTCACTCAGAAGCCACGGCAAAAATCTATCGTGCAGCGGTTTAAGACGATAATAATAACGCAGCAAAGTTAGATCAATGCGTTCCAGTTCACGTAGTAATGGCGATAACGGGCTGTCACCCAGTAACAGCGTCGTCGGCTTACGGGTTGGGGAATAAGTCATAGTGTTACCTACCAGGGAAATAAACCGGCTGCGACTTAAGCGGCGCTATCATTCAACTGCCATACGATGGCCAGGGGTTGTTGAGTCCAGGGTAAAACGGCTAACGTCATCGGCCAGGGCCAGTCTCTCAGTAAATAATCATAAGGCTCCGATCTGACTTTGATTTGCGGAAAAGCCCCCTCGGTGCTGATTTCGCCTCGCCGCTGTAGGAACAGCTGACGAATATCTGTCAGGCTCAGTTTCTGCCAGCCGGCGAGCTGCTGGCCAATCGCAATAAGCCATTCATCCATGTCTTTCTGTTGTAAGGGTGCCAGCGCATCAACCTGTGAGGCGTCTGTTAACAGTGACACCCCGCAGAGCAGTTGATTGAGGATCAGTCTTTCTGGCGTAACGATGGTGTCACCCCAAACCAGCCAGTCAAGACAATACATTGCCTGCCAGCGGGCAGAATCACTGATAAAACGATCTTCTTCCCACAAGTTCAGACGGGAGAATAGTTTCGGGATAAGCGGCCATAGCAGCAGCAACCCGGCGTTATCGATCTGGTGATTTATTGCTGTTTGCTCATCCGCAGCCGGGGGGGGCCGCCCGCGTCCGGTAGTTCCAGCGTGGCACGGGTTTATTACGACGCTTATTCGCAGGCGATACGACGTAAGCGTCTGATTGTCTGCCCTGTCGCGGATCGGTAACCATACTTTTGCTCCTTGCGGTTGTTGCGTTATCCCGCTCTGATGTGGTCTGGAAAAAGTCCACCAACAAGCCTGCACCCCGCAATGATGCGGTGTGACTTCGTGCTAATATTCCCTCACCCTGCGGTAACATGAACGGGGTCTTCGCCCGACTTCCCGGTGAAAAGTCTGTCATCCTGCCCGTATTCTGCAATGAAGTGCGCTGACTGCGCGCGAACGCATCCTTATCCTGTGCTGACCCGGATTGATCGGCTATTTGGACGGGCAAAGGACTGTTGGCATGCATTTTTTGCTGTGAACTTTTGCCCGGATCCGGGCGCAGTAAACAACGGCACAGGTAAGTCTCTATCTGCTGTACACCCTTCAGCCCTTTTAGCTGACGAACAAACAGCCGGACCGCAGGCTGTTGCCATACGGGCAGCAGCCAGTGCATCACCAGTAAGGGAGAGGGATTGCGCTGTCCTGTTGACAGGTTCCCGGAAGGTGGGTTAGCGAATAGCAATTGCGTAACCTGTTCAGCCGGAATTTCACGCTGACCGATGCCGTTTGCCCAGTCAGCCAGCTGACTGGCTGAAGGTCGGGATCGACTAAGCCAGTCACGTCCTGCAGGGTTGTTCAACAAATACAGCGCGGCAGCGATTGACAGCCGGCTGGCGGTGAAGCGGTTGTACCAGACTGAGGGTAGCCTGTCTGGTGATGACCATGATCCCTCAAGTAACTGCTTCAGCCTCCGCTGAAGCTCGACCACTGAGGTGGCCTGTAACAGTGCTTCAAGTGATTCAGGATTCAGACAACGACAGGCAAAGCGGAATAACTGTTCGCCTTCGGACAGCTGTTCGCTGGCTGACCTGCCAGGGGCAGCGTCCGCAGAAAATGGCAACTTCACTTCCTTTATACATCCCCCTGACGCCTGTACACGGGCAAGACGCTCGCCAAACGCTTGTATCAGCCGGGGAATAAATACCGTGTCAAACCGGGAGGCCGGAATAACGCCCAGGTTAATAATCCATTTGATATCCTCCATCTTAACGGATATAAAAGCTTCTTGCGCACCCTGCCTCAGTGAATCTTTAATATTATCGGCATCAAGCACAGATGACGATAATATTCTTTCGCCGTGTTTTTGACAGGTTGAGTTGATACTAATAATCATT
Source organism: Izhakiella australiensis (assembly GCF_002006995.1). GTDB lineage: Bacteria > Pseudomonadota > Gammaproteobacteria > Enterobacterales > Enterobacteriaceae > Izhakiella > Izhakiella australiensis. The sequence goes on from NZ_MRUL01000007.1 coordinate 202,065, forward strand.
TTAGTAATCTTAATATCCGTCATAATTACGCCATCACTTTACTGATCAGCCTGGGGATTCATATTCCCTAGACTCAGTATTACGTATTTTATCTTTGCGAGCGAATTAAACTTTATTTCAATTTTCTTATTTTTTAGTCTTTACACAACCTTTTAACGGTTTTCTCATCTGACTGGCTATTCATCTGTTTTATAACCTCCACAAATCAGTCATTACGCCGAGCAGTAGTTAGCATGGAAGGTTTTTATAGCCATACTATCGTTACACCAAAAAAAATTTACACCACAGTATGTCTTTCCCGAATAATTACGGTTCACATTACTCCATGCTTTCATTTTGTAGATGTTTTAAGTTGCACTTTATGTAGGAATTATGCACGATAATTCGAACATGAAAATATATAAAAATATTACATTATAAGAGATGATTAGATTTATCTCGCATCGTGCAATTGAATGTCAATATTCCATGTTTGATTATCATTGAAAAATTCTTTCACCTCGCATTTAAACCAACTATATGAATGTGCATTTTTATTTTCCCATCTAATCATGCAGGTTGCAAATTTAGTGTTGTCCAGAAAACCCGTAATTCCTAATATAGCGTTTGCTGTTGCTGATTCCAATTTAATAGACTCTCTTTTGGCTGTCATAAACTTTCCATGACGGCCGTATACGTAAGCAACACAGCTGTTTGGATTATTACAGAAAAACACAGCAATACCATCTTCGTAAGCAAAGTAATCGGCTCCATGAAGTTGACACATTGTTTTTATCCACAGTTCATTCTGTAGACTCAGTCCGTTCTGTAGACTCAGTCCGTTCTGTAGACTCAGTCTGTTCTGTAGCCTCAGTCCGTTGTTTTCATCAACATATAAACCACTATTACTGGCAAGCTTAATACTCACCCCACGCGAATTAATTTGCATACCGTCCCCGGCATCAACGCTTAATCCATTTGCATCTAAAAATAAGCCGCCAGCTCCGCCAGAAGTACTACCATTATTTCCATGGCCCTCTCCGCCGTTTGTCCGCGCGCCTTTGGCCAGCCTGACGTTCACGCCGTTGCTATCAACGGCAATTCCATTTCCGCCCTTTACGCTGACGCCGCTGGCATCAACCTGAATGCCGTTACCAGGGACAACCCCGGTACCCTCATTGTCCGCGCGTAACCCGCCAGCAGATTTACAGTTGATATCCAGCCCTGCACCGCCGTGCTTCAAGCCATCTCCGAGCGGCAAAAAAACTCCACGGTCATCTACCTTGAGGCCATCTCCGACTTTAACGGCCACGCCGTCCTTATCTACGTAAATCCCTTTCACCGGATTGGTCTTTAACTCCAGGCGCCCCGTTTCAGAGAGCGTTAAACCGTCAGCCGGTCCGATCTGGCCTTCGGCGCAGCCCACGGCCTGACGGCCGATACTGGCAATATCAATGAGGTCGGCAAAATCGGTTTGCAGGGGAATACTGCCCGCTTTAAAACGGGCTTTCAGCGCTTTCGCCTGCGGCAGAGTGTTATCGGTGCTGTTGATGGGAGTTGTACCTGAAGCTGCATTGAGCAAACTCAGCACATTTTTCGTTTGATCCTGCGGATTTTTCTCAGCCATTTTTTTCTCCAAAAGAGTCGTGATATCAGGGGGTAACGGATACGTTTTGCGGAACGTAAAATAACTGGTTTTCCAGAATGACGTTGCTATTCCAGCGGCTGCCATCCCCGCCAGTTGCGGCGGTGCGCTGTGCTTCAGTGGCGATGCGCATCAGACCGATATCCAGCTGATTAACCGGCAGACGTCCCAATGACAGCATGTGCAGGATGGTAAACGCGTCGTCGCCCAGCGGTGTGCCGTTGTTTTGCCAGCGCTGATAAGTAGTACCAAAGCTTCGGAAGCTGGGTTCGTCCAGCCAGTGGGTTATCAGTGAGAGGTGAGCCGGTAACTCCGCCATAATGGCTTCCTGTATCCAGGCTGCCAGCTTATCAGACTGTGTATTCTGGTTAGTCAGAAGGCGCCGGTTCATTACCACACTGAGCATAAATGAGAACCTGTCGGTGGTCGCATAGGTCGGGTCGCTGAACGCCCACTGGTACAGATAGCTATTTTCTTCAGCGGGAAACGAAGCTGTAATGTCGGGTAGTTTTTCGATCAGTAACGTCCCCGCTAGCGGATCAATCGCTTTCACTGTTGCTTTCAGCTGCCACTCAGTGTCTTCAGCCTCAGACTGTTTATCGCCGGATCTTGGCATTGAAAGCTTAAGCGCGGCGGGGCGCAGTACAATGACATCGTTGACAGCAACCATCGCGGGGTAGGGACTTTGTATGCTGCTCGCCAGTAAGCGTTGCCCTTTGTCTGAGGGTTGAAGCGATGATGCAGCATAATCCAGCCGGTAGGTCATATCCTGCAACCAGACATTGCTGTTGCACCAGCGCAAGTTCCCTCCCGCCCAGGCGCTCTGGAGGCGATCCAGGTTATGGAGCAATTGCTGGCTGTTATCGGTGCTGAATACGAGTGTGTCTCCTTTCGTGGCGATAATCAGCAATCGACGCACATAGAGGCGACTCTTCCCATCGATTATCACCAGATCGATGAGCTGGCCTCTGGCAACTTTGCCCGTCGTACCCGGCTGCGTGAGTGCGACGAGCGCGGCATCTACGGCAAATGCTGTCGGCGTGTGTTCGTTGTTGAAAGTGGTGTCAGGAATTTTAGGTAGCAGCTGGCGATGTTCAATCAGGTAAAACGGCAGTTGTGCCAGATCGGGTTTATCTATTAGGCGACAATTACCCCGTCCGATTCGCGACAATTACTCTGGCCTGTTTGTAACCTTAGCGTCCCGTTTTTTCCCCACCCGGGAGAGGTTGTGGCGCTGAATATCAGGCAGGTCAGTTTTTACATGACTCAACGTAATAAAGGTCTTACCCAGGAAGCCGCTGCGGCTACTGCGGGCATCTCGGTCCGTTCAGGCCGGCGTATTGAAAAAGGACAGTGGCAACCGTTCGGGGAGCGACACTGGCGGACCCGCCAGGATCCTCTGGAGGATGTCTGGCTGAGCGACATTCTTCCCTTACTTGAATCCCGGCCGCAAATCTCGCCGGCAACGGTTCTTGAGTATCTGCAGGAGAAATATCCGGGCAAATATCCTGATAAGCTGCGCAGGACGTTACAG
>NZ_MRUL01000008.1 GCF_002006995.1 Izhakiella australiensis
GGTGCGCATAATCATTATATCGATATGGGCGCGCACGGTCACAGCGCCACCATTGACGCGACAGGCAATGCGGAAAACACCGTTAAAAATATTGCGTTTAACTACATTGTGAGGCTTGCATGATTAAACTGATTCTTTCCGCGCCGGTTCCGGCGATGGCCCGGGCGTTCGACAGCGCGTTTTCCGCTATACCGGACGTCACCGTGCATCACGGTCCGTTTGAAACAGTGGGCAACTTTGACTGCATGGTCAGCGCCGCCAACAGCTTCGGGCTGATGGACGGCGGCGTGGATGCGGCCATTACGGCGTTTTTCGGCACGCAGTTACAGGCCAGGGTTCAGAAGCATATTATCAGGGAGTATCTGGGTGAGCAGCCGGTGGGCACGGCATTTGTCATTGAAAGCGGCAACGCCCGTCATCCGTGGCTGGTGCATGCCCCGACCATGCGCGTGCCGCTGATTATCGACGGCACTGATGCGGTGTACAGCGCCACCCGCGCGGCGCTGCTGGCCATCCATCACCATAATCTGAATGCCAGCGACGACCGAAGGATTCGGACGGTGGTGTTCCCTGCGATGGGGGCCGGATACGGGCGGGTGCCACCGGCGAGTGTGGCCCGGCAGATGCTGCTTGCCTGGCAGAGCGTCATCTCACCGGCACAGGACATCAGCTGGCAGTATGCGACACAGCGTCATCAGGCGGTGGTTAAGGCCTGTGGATGCACTGCAACAACAGACTGGCACCCGGACATGTGGCCCCTGCGGGGCCGGGGTTGTGACTGCGGTTGCGGCCGGGGCAGCATGGCCGCGGGTACTTATGGTGCGACATCAGACTCCGGACGCGGGCATTATTCCGGTGAATACACTCACAGCATCAAATCGCCAGAATGCAGATGTGGCAGGTATAACCATTACATCCATACCGGCGCTCACACTCACAGCATCCTGCCATCATTAGCGGGTTGCCATGACCATCGCTATTTTATCAATACCGGCGCACATCACCACGGAGTAAAAAAATGACCTTTAAAATGAGCGAAGAGGCACAGACCCTGCGAGTCTATAACCTGCGTGCAGATACCATGGAGTTTATAGGCGCCGGTGATGCTTACATCCCGCCCCATACCGGACTGCCGGCAAACTGCACGGACATTGCGCCGCCTGATATCCCTGCCGCTCATGTGGCCGTATTTGACCCGGATAAGGCCGCATGGTCACTGGCAGAGGACCACCGGGGCAGGGTGATTTTTGATACTAAAACCGGAATGCAAATATTCGTTACTGAGCCGGGGCCTCTGCCCGACAACACTACCTCAGTTGCGCCCGACGGTCAGCATCAGAAGTGGGACGGCAAAAAGTGGGTGAAGGATGATGAGGCTGAAAAAGCGGCACAGCTGCGTGATGCAGAAAACCAGAAAAGCCGGTTTATGCAGACGGCGAATGACAACATTACCCCGCTTCAGGATGCAGTGGAGCTGAATATGGCGACGGACGATGAAAAAAATCAGCTGGCAGCCTGGAAGAAGTACCGGGTACTGCTGAGCCGCGTTAATCTGGCGGAGGCGGAGAAAATCCGGTGGCCGGATAAGCCGGCGTAACCCGGGCGGCAGTTTTTTATAACCGGAATAAAAAAGCCCGGCTTCGGGGACCGGGCATAAAGAGCATCATGAATACGAATGTACTGCAGGTGGTTATGACGCCCCGGTATGTCCGGGGCTGTTGTTATTTAGCTGAAACAATCAGAAGTTAACCCGGAATCCGGCATTGGCCATAATCGGACTTTCAACCTTGTTACCCTTGCGATAATCCGCTTCCACAAACACCTGGGCGTTTTTGCTTACCTGAGCGGTCATGCCGGCACCAAACTTGCCCAGCGTACCTGACTGGTCGTTTTTGTAGGTGTAGCGGTCGTTAAAGGTCACGGTGTTGTCTTTCAGGAACTCATGCTCCACCGCGGCCGTCACGTAAGGACTCAGGGTCACACTGCGGGCTTCAAAGGCTTTACCGACGGACACGCCCAGCTCGCCTTTTGCTGATTTCTGGGTACCGATATCGGCTTTCATACCGTTGCTCAGCGCCATATCCTTGCCCTGCGCGGCGAAGTAGCTGGCACGCACATACGGGTCGACGCTGATGCCATCACCCAGGGTTAACTGGTAACCGGTTTCCAGCGCGGCACCGTAGCCATTCTGGTCGTAGCTGCCCTTCACCAGCTGCCCCCGGTCCGTGTGAGTGCGCAGGTCGCTGCTGAAGCGGTTGTATTTGATAACGCCGTCGACATAGTAGCCTGCCGGACTCATCCAGGTGGAGTAGAGACCCGCCCCGTAGCTGGCAACCGGGCTGCTGTCGCCCCGTTGTTTCACGGAGCTTTTAGAATAGGAGGTCAGCGCGCCGACTGAAAGTTTACCCTCAGCCACATCAAACACTTTGTCGCCGCCAATTTCCATGCCGTTCTGGCCTAACCGGTAATCTGAACCGGCACCGGCGGTTATGTCGGTGGAATTATGCAGATAACGGCCCCAGACGCCGCCCTCACCCTGGTCAAAACGCTGAATGTCGCCACGACGGGTACGCAGTGCCTGCATCTCGCCATCAAAAATGTACTGAGTGGCGGAAGCCAGTCCCATAACGGCATCGGTGGTGCGGGAGGTCTGACTGGTGTCAGTGACCAGCATCACGACGGTTTTACCAGTGACGGGGTCTTTTTTGGTGTCCACAATAACTTTGTGTGTGCCCTGGTCAGCACCACCGTCCAGAGTAAAGGTGGCGCTGTTATTGCCATTAACAACGATAAGGTCATTCAGCGCACCAGCGGAAAGCTCTTTACCTGAATCCTGGTTATTCAGGTGAATGTTGTATTTTCCGGACATGTTGTCAGTGACAAGCTGGTCGTTATGATGGTCGGCGAGGTTGCCGTTCATAATCAGGTTGCCGCCTGAGCCGTTTACGGTATCAGCAGTTAGAGTGCTGTAGCTGTCAATGCCGTTATTATGACCAAACTGAATGGTACCCCCATTCATGGTAATTGTTCCCGCCGTTACTTCATTTGCGCTGTCACTGTCATTGGCTCCGAGGATGTTTAAACGAGCGTTCTGGTTAATAGCAATATTATCTATCTGCCGGGCTTCTGCATGGGCCTGATAGGCAGCAATTGCTGTCAGAACTGCGTTCCCGTTCAGCGTGGTGTTACCCAGCATCCGGGCATTTGCGCCAACAATGCCGCTGGCGTTGTCATTAAAGCTGGTGTTTTCTGATTGCGCGCCATCTTCCAGTATCTGGGAGGCGTTGCCGGAGAAGGTGGCACCAGAGGCTGAACCGCCACTGCGGACCGTCTGTGTTGCGTTGTCAGTGAAGGAGTCCTGAGTTGATATTCCATCAAGTGAAACATACTGTTTGGAATTTGAACTGAACTTGCCAGCTACAGATGAGCCAGCTGCGTAGAGATTTTGGGTTGCACTATCAAAAAAACTGGCGTGTGTAGATGTTGCACCGCCGGCTACATCCTGTGATGATCTGTCGTGAAAAACATCACTTTCAGACGAAGCGCTGGCGGCGCTTAATGTCTGTGCCGTATTGTCATGAAATTCATTTTCCTCTGATGCGGCACCCTGACCAAGGGTTAGAGCTGAATTGTCATAGAAGAAGGATGTTTTAATATTACTTTCACCACTATTATTTGGTAAGTCCACTACATCTGCGTTTTCATAGAATTGGTCTGAAATGGTATTGTCAGCCGCATAACTGGTGTGCAAAGATGACAGTAAAGCCAGTGACAGCGCCACCACCAACGGCTTTTTCTTTGTGTAAATCTTTGTATTCATTTTTTCAGATGCTCCGAATATTGTTTACTTGCGTAATGATATGACCTGGTCGCCCCATTGTTCATACGGAGGCTTAACCAATCATAAACTAATTACTGATTGATCGGTATTTTCGATCGAAATCGAGTCATTAATCACAAAAACAAGTCAGTGAGTGCATTATCAATCGTTAAAGAAAATACTAAAGGGCCGGGTGATGATGAAAACAGACTGAGCACGGCCTGTCCGAAGAAGCAGCCGTGGGTGTCAACCCTGATGGCATCCGGCGCGGCCTCAGGGGGTAGCGTTTCCTCGTAAAGCTCCCACTTCAGGTTTCCGCGCATCCGGTACAAACTCTGTTTGTCCCGGCCCCCTCCGTTGCAGGTGTATCTGTCACTCACCTTTTATCCGCTGCTTCATTTCGCGGCGGTACTTACCGTAATCTTCACCACATTCGGCGGAGCAGAAAGCCGTACCTGCAACTACAGGCTCATCCTTACACCAGATGCAAAAGCCATCCGGGCTGGTCAGTGGTGTTTCCCTTGCCGCAATAGCGGCTGACAGAATAGCTTCTTCACGCAGCTGAGCCACATCAGCAATATCCATATTTTCCCCTTTGGATAAAAATCAGCACCCGTTAAACGTAGTGGCAGTTGGGGAGGTTTCAAGTTTTACGGTTTAAATAGATGGTCGCAACAGACAGTAGTCGGTAATGGATAACCTGGATAATGAAAAATTATGCAGTCTGAAGAGGGTGGTATTCTGAAAGGGTTTTCTGAAAGTATTATGAAAAATGAAGGGTTGCATGTGCAACCCCTTGAAAATATTGGTGCCCGGACGCGGAATCGAACCACGGACACGGGGATTTTCAATCCCCTTGCTGAAACTTTAGGTTTGATTTTTTCACCGGATTTCATGCAGTAAACGGGCATTGACGGAATAAGCAGGTGTACACCCGAACTAACTTCGGATGTGCATGATGAAAATACTTCCCGTAATTTCCACCAAAGGTGGAGAAGGCAAATCTACGCAAGCTGCAAACCTCTGTGGCTTCATCGCAGATGCAGGACTGAAAACGCTTTTAATCGATGGCGACTTCGGCCAGCCCACTGCCAGCAGCATTTATCAACTCACCTACGAAGCGCCTTGCGGCATTTATGAGCTGCTGATGCAGTCTGTGGATCTCAGTGAATCCAGCAACATAATCTCCAACAGCTTTATCCCTAATCTCGACGTCATCATTTCCAACGACCCGCAAGCCCATTTGCTTACTGCCATGCTGCACGCGCCGGATGGTCGATTGCGCATGCGCAACGTGCTGCAGCATCCGCTTTTCAATGAGTACGACGTGATCATCATTGATTCGCAGGGCGCGCGCTCGGTGATGCTGGAATTGATAGCACTCGCCGCCACCGACACTACCATTGGCATAGTGAAGCCAGTGCTGCCTGACATTCGCGAGTTTCTACGCGGTGCTTTTCAGGATAAAAGTTGTCAGAACCCATTATGAAGCGTCCGCCAGGAACCCATACCATTCCGGGAAAACGGGGGGCGTAATGTGTACTCATACTTACCTCTTTTATGATGGGCCGGACAGATAAAAAGGACCGATACATATTTTCCAGATTATTGCTCAGTAAGAGCATCAATATCAAAAATTAGAATTTCCTTTCTTGAATATGTAATTAGTCCTTGCTGTTTCCATTCATTAAGCTGTCGAGTAGTTTTCTGACGACTGCTACCGATAAAATTCGATAATTCTTCATGGCTGAAATTTACGTCAATTCTTAATATTCCATGTTCATCAGGTGACGACATGTTTTTGAGCAGATGTGCCAGTCTTAATCGCAAAGAAAGGTGGGTATAGACCGCCAGATTACTTTGTACCTGGAGGTAGCTTTTGGCAACTCTTAGCAGTAATCCATGCAGAAAGCGAGGATCCCTGCTCAATATGAGCAGATCTACAAGTGAAACCGCGCTTACTGTGCTTTCTAGCAGGCACTGCGCATACCTTAATCTTTTGGTTCCTAGTAACGACTCACTCAAGCCAATGCCTTGATTCACCGTTTTAAGAAAAAAAGTAATATCAGAGCCTGTTCCGATACTTTGAGATACTTTTATCAATCCAGTATTAACAACATATAAATAACCAGGAAGATCCCCCTCCTTAAATAAGAACTCTCCCTTGTTATAGTGTTTTATCGCACCATACCTGCGTATTGTTTCGTTCGTGAAATCAATAAGCTCATTGTTATTGTCAATGAAAACCTTGTTGTAGATGTCTTTCATTATTTATAACACCTAAATTAACTGTTTATAGAGCTTACATCTCTTGGAGTCTTTAACGAACAATTCAGACACTGTAGATAATTAAGGTGGGACGGCTGTCGCAAAATCATCAAAAGCAATCAAATTGTCACCGGGGTGACAGACTTAAACATTTAACACTCATTATCGTAACCAAATCTTAACAAGAGGAGGATTTATGACCACAAAACCGATGAATATGATTGTTATCATATCCGATGAGCACAACAAGCTAATGAGTGGATGCTACGGTCATAAGCTTGTTAAAACACCCAATATTGACAGCCTCGCGAGTAACGGTGTTCGGTTTACCAATGCCTACTGTTCTAGCCCAATTTGTGTTCCTTCGCGGGCCAGCTTGGCCACTGGCAGATATGTTAATGAGACCGGACACTGGGACAATGCCACGCCCTATTGCGGCGAAGTAGACAGCTGGGGTCATCGGCTCATAGAACAAGGGCATGAGGTAACTTCCATCGGTAAACTGCATTATCGTAGAGACGAGGACAGCAATGGCTTCAGTCAGCAGTTAAACTCTCTACACGTAGTAGGAGGCACTGGCGACCTGTTTTCTCTTGTAAGGGATAACTTCGAACCCAAAATTTCAAATCGAAAAAAAATTCAGGACGCGGGCAGAGGCGAAACTGGTTACACCCGCTATGACCAGAGTATTGGGGACGACGCCGTTAACTTCATTCAAAATAAAGCAGGTCATAACGAAAAACCGTGGGTACTGTTTGTGTCATTCGTCACACCACACTTTCCCCTGACTGCACCGAAAGAATTTTATGATCTATACAATGAGGATGAAATTTCATTGCCTGCAGATTATACGCTCAGTGAACGTCCTTCTCATCCTGCTCTGGATATGTATCGGCACATCTCTGGTATGTATGAAGACTTTTCACAGGAAGAAATTCGCCGTGCTATCGTTGCATATTATGGTCTATGCAGCTTCATGGACGATCAAGTAGGGAGAGTGATTGGTGCCGTTAAGGAAGCTGGCCTGTCAGAAAACACCAGAATCATTTATACCAGCGACCACGGCGACACTCTGGGAGAGCACGGCCTATGGTTTAAAAGCACCATGTATGACGGCTCTGTCTCTATTCCAATGATAGTCTCAGGCCCAGACTTGCCTAAAGGCAAGAAGGAAAATGCGCTGGTTTCAATGGTGGATTTGTTTCCAACGATTATCGAAGGAGTGGGCGCGGAACTTGATGCCAAAAAAGACTCGGACCTTCCAGGAACTTCATTATTTACTATCAGCGAAGGGACTATCGATCCTGAACGAGTTGTCTTCAGCGAATATCATGCATCAGGGTCAGTAACTGGCACCTTTATGGTGCGATATAAAAACTTTAAATTAATCTATTACGTCGGGTTTAGGCCGCAGTTGTTTGACCTTGATGCTGATCCAGGAGAATTCAGTGATCTGGCTGAAAATGAGAAATACGCTGACGCTCTGAGTACATGTATTCATAAACTTTACTGCATATGCAATCCTGAATTAATAGATAAGATTGTAAAGAATAATCAATATGATCGCATAGTCCAGAATGGTGGGCGCCTGAAGTTACTTGAGGGAGGATATACAATCCCATATACACCTGCGCCCTCGAAATTTATATAAGCCATTTCGACATTGCTGAGGAGTTATCTGGAAGTTACGCAGCAATATTTATTATTATGCGATCGGAGAATTGTTAAATGACGATTTCTAAGAAAAATATCCTCAGCATCATGCTTATAAACATTTTGCTTATTATCTTGGCAAAGTTTGATAAAAACCTACTTTCATTAGCAGCTGTGCCGGTGACACACGATCTGGGTATTTCCCGAGTAGAACTTGGTCTGGCCATAAGCAGTTTTTACATTGGTTACGTACCAATGAACATTATTGGTGGTTTCCTTGCTGACCGATTCGGATCCCGTCCTGTTATAATTTGCACGGTGATTATGTGGTCAATATTTACTGGCATGCTAGCTTTTACGGGCTCGTTGTCAGCACTCATTTGTGTCTTGATCCTGTTTGGCCTTGGTGAAGGTGCTTTTCCTTCGACGAATACCCGTATCGTCGGAGAACTATTCCCTAGGCATCAACGCGGCATGGCAAAATCTACTATAACGGCGTCCTCTAAGCTTGGTATTGGTTTGGGTGCTCTGGTAACAACTCAGCTTATTCTTCATTTTGAATGGCGAACAGTTTATATAATTTACAGCTTGTTTGGTTTCGTACTGGCCATTATTTTTATGAGGTCGTCACGGGGAATGGCGGTGCCTGATAAAAAAGAGAGAGTCAAAGTTAATTATCTTGACGTATTTCGAATTCCTCACTTCTGGAAATTTATTATTATTAACTTTGCATTTGGTTCTTTGCTCATTGGCCTGAACTCGTGGCTACCTAGCTATTGGATGCAGGTCCGGGGATTGAAGTTGGAGGTCATGGGATTTGCCGCATCTTTACCAACTATATGTGCGGCATTTTTTACTTTAGCTACAGGCTATATGTTAGACAGATATCTAATGGGGAAGGAAAAAATCCTCATGTTTGTCAGCGCAATTATTGGCGCTCTGGGGTGCTGGGGCACTTTGGTTGCCCCTACCGTACCCTTAGCGGTTGCGTGCAGCACCATCGCGTTTGTAGGTGCAGGGACTATGCAGTCCACTTGTCTGATACTGGTAGTCAAATACTTCCCTCTTAAGACGGTTGGTGCCGCTGCTGGAATATGTAATGCTGCTAACCAGACGGCTGGTATCATGCTACCAGCGCTATTTGGCTATATTTTGATGCAGTCTGGTGACTCTTACTCGACCATATTTGGAACTATCATAGGGATATTTGTTTTCGTTGCTATATTGTCTCTAACTATACGGCTGGGTGATATACGCGCCGTTGACGATGGCAACAAACCTCAAGCAGAAAATAACTACGCCTCTCAACAGTAGACTCTGAATATTAATGAATTAATGCTCGTAAGAATAATTTGTGGCTTCTCCTGAAGCCACTTTAAGAAAAAGAAAACTATGATTTTGAAAAAGAGTGGAAAATCGCCAGATTACCGTTTTACCCTTGCAAATGAACGCACATTTCTGGCGTGGATACGAACGTCACTTGCTTTTATGGCTGCTGCCGTAGGTCTAGACCAACTTGCTCCCGAACTGACTCCAATTATACTCCGGGAGATACTAGTTATGGGATTAAGTATTGTATCCGCCGGGTTATCCTGGTATGCATATCGGCGTTGGGCAGAAAATGAAAATGCAATGCGCCATGACAATCCTCTGACTTATCCAAAGATGATAATCTGGCTGAGTGGAGGCTTATCCGTGACAACCTTAATCGCTACATTGCTAACTGTTTATTATGGAAGGTAATCCACCATTAAGAGATCCCGGACTGCAGCCTGAAAGGACAATACTTGCATGGCAGAGAACTTTGTTGGGGACGCTCATTTTATCCCTTTTAGTTTGTAAGTCCGGGCTTCAGCATCACGAACTCATTAGCACAATGTTTGGAATTTTAGCCGTGGTGATATCTATTTTTATGATGTTGTTATCTCATGGGAATTCGTATCTTAAGTGCTCTAGTGCTGGCATATCTTCAACCTTATCGGCGGCTCAAGGAATTGGGATTAGTATTGCACTAAGTTTATTGTGCATATCAATTTGTACGATCTACTTTTAATATCATCATGTGTGGATAGCCAGGCACCCTTGGAAATATCCATTTTGAATATTCCACCTGTACTTTTTTCTCAGATATTGATCAAACAGTGACTCTATCTATAAGTGTTCACTTGTCATAATCAGTAATTCCTGACATCATGTCGTTCACATATTTTGGCATCGAAGTTATAACAGTTCCTTATTCATTAAATAGCCTTTATCTGAGGCGAATCATCGTCCTAATGAGACAGCCGTGCAGGGAAAACAGTCATACCTGGAGGCTTCAATCATAATTTAAATATCGGATGTCTGCTCAGGAATAAATTATTTGTGCTTTATCTAAATGAGAGAAGTTTCTTTACCATATCCATGAAAGCTTCATTAATTGATCGATAGGCAATGTGTTCACAAGGTTGGCATGTCCGGAGGGGAAGACCGAATAGCGGGCAGGTTAAGCCACGTTTGAGCTAGTGACGCGAATGACAAATGCTGGGGGGGGACTAAATTTATCGAATCTTGAGCTGAGGTTGACAGATGCAACAATGGTTGTAATTATTTACGCCAACGAGAAAAGGGCATTAGCAGCCACTGATACCCTTTCTTGAAGATTTTATGTTCAATCTTGGATGATGCATCTGCAAATGCAGTCACCGTTGCTTTGAACACCATCTTCGTTTAGACACCCGTTAGAGATCTCACTTCTAACCAGTGTGCTTCGATGTATGGTGCCCGGACGCGGAATCGAACCACGGACACGGGGATTTTCAATCCCCTGCTCTACCGACTGAGCTATCCGGGCAACGGGGCGCATTAAACCTTAATGACGGTATGGCGTCAAATGCTTTATTGCCAAATATTGCCTGACCGCGCGCTTTTCCACCATCCCCCAGTCATATCCTGCTGTCATTATGACTTCTTACCGACGCCCCTGGCTATGGAAGCACCTTATATTTACCCTTAACCTCCGGGCCTTTTACGTCTGATTGCCGCTCGCCGAAGCGGGTTGAACCCGGTGAACCTGCCCGTTCAGCGTCTTGAAGCGGGCCAGAAAAAGTGCCATTATTGCGCAAATTTTGACGTCCTGTCTGATTCTTCCTGTCAACTGAGGACAAGCTAATGCAAGGTATGCTGCTGACCAACAGCTTATGCCCCCGACCTTTTATGCCATCGCGCGCAGTTATCACCCCGCACGGCTACAGCTTGTCATTAAACTATTTTTCTATTCGGTGAGGCCGGACCGGCTCGCTGCCAGGCCGTTAATGACGGAAGCATTTGCCGTTACTACGCCTGACAGCCGCAGCCGCTGACCTCACTGCTAATATTAAGATATTTTCATCGGGATTATTTCCCATTGCCGTGGTTCTGCCACTCACTCATCCTTGACCGTAAGGGATTTGTGCATGACTCCTTTAAAAATTGCAGCCAGCGCCTCCGTGGCCTGGCGACTTCAGACCGCTCGTCAGGTGGTAACGCTCGACAGTACGGATTTTACCGATATTGCGGCGGTGGTTATCTCCTCCGCCGACTCGCATAGCGGCATTCTGGCGCTGCTTAAATACACCGGCTTTGACCTGCCGGTGTTTATCGCCTTGCAGGCGGGGGAACGACAGGAAAATCTGCCAGAGGTGACCGGGGTTCTGGCCGGTGGCGAGGATGACGCAGCAGAATTAGAAAGCGCCGCAGCGGAATATGAGTTGGGCCTGCTGCCGCCGTTCTTTGATACCCTGACCACCTACGTCTCGATGAATAACAGCACCTTTGCCTGCCCGGGTCACCAGGGCGGCGCCTTTTTTCGCAAACATCCGGCCGGTCGCCAGTTTTATGACTTTTACGGCGAAAATATTTTCCGTTCCGATATGTGTAATGCCGACGTTAAGCTGGGCGATCTGCTGATCCACGAGGGATCGGCGAAGGATGCACAGAAGTTTGCGGCCCGGGTTTTTAACGCCGACAAAACCTATTTCGTGCTCAACGGCACCTCCAGCGCCAATAAGGTGGTGACTAACGCGCTGCTGACTCGCGGCGATCTGGTGCTGTTCGATCGCAATAATCACAAGTCCAATCACCATGGCGCCCTGATTCAGGCCGGTGCAACCCCGGTTTACCTTGAGGCGGCGCGCAATCCATTCGGTTTTATCGGCGGTATTGATGCGCACTGCTTTGATGAAGCTTACCTGCGCCAGCGCATCGCTGAAACGGCGCCGGAAAGGGCGCAGGAAGCCCGTCCGTTCCGGCTGGCGATAATCCAGCTCGGCACCTACGATGGCACGGTCTACAATGCGCGCAAGGTAGTGGATACCATTGGCCACCTTTGTGACTATATTTTGTTTGATTCGGCCTGGGTGGGCTACGAGCAGTTTATCCCGGTGCTGGAGGCGGGCTCGCCGCTGATGCTGGATCTTACCCCTGACGATCCGGGGCTCTTTGTTACTCAGTCGGTGCATAAGCAGCTGGCTGGCTTTTCCCAGACCTCACAGATACACAAGAAAGATAACCATATCCGCGGTCAGAAACGCTTTTGTCCGCATAAGCGTCTGAATAATGCCTTTATGCTACACGCGTCGACCAGCCCGTTTTACCCGCTGTTTGCGGCGCTGGACGTCAATGCCAGGATGCATCAGGGGCCGGCCGGTCGCCGGCTATGGCAGGAGTGCGTGATGCTGGGTATTGAGACGCGTAAAGCGATCCTGAACCAGTGCGAGATGATCCGTCCCTTTATTCCCGATGTGGTAGATGGCCGGCCCTGGCATGAGGCGCCGACCGAGGCGATTGCCAGCGATGTCCGCTACTTCAGCTTTGAACCTGATGCTCGCTGGCACGGCTTTTCAGGCTATGCCAGAGACCAGTATCTGGTCGATCCCTGTAAGCTGCTGCTGACGACGCCGGGCATTGACGCCGCCAGCGGCGCCTATACCCCTTTCGGTATTCCCGCCGCCATTCTCGCCAACTATCTGCGCGAAAATGGCATCGTGCCGGAAAAATGCGATCTTAATTCGATCCTGTTCCTGCTGACGCCCGCCGAAAGCGAAGAGAAAATGGCGCACCTGGTGGCGATGCTGCGCCAGTTTGAGCAACACCTTAAGGATGATGCGCTGCTGAGTGAAGTGCTGCCGACGGTGTATCGTAAAAACCAGACGCGCTACGAGGGCTATACGCTGCGGCGGCTGTGCCAGGAGATGCATAATCTTTACGTAAGCTATCAGGTTAAAGATCTGCAAAAGGCGATGTTCCGCAAAGAGAGTTTGCCAAAGGTGCTGATGAATCCCCAGGACGCGCATACTGCCTATATTCGTGGTCACGTTGAGCTGGTGCCGGTTGCCAGCGCTCAGGGGCGTATTGCCGCCGAGGGGGCGCTACCTTATCCGCCCGGCGTGCTGTGCGTGGTACCGGGCGAAGAGTGGGGCGGTGCGGTGCAGCGTTATTTTATGGCGCTGGAAGAGGGAATCAATCAGCTGCCAGGCTTCTCACCGGAGCTGCAAGGCGTGTATGTCGAACGCGACGAGCAGGGGGTTAGCCGACTGGTTGCCAATATGCTGGTCGAATAAGCGGGTTTACCCGCTTATTCAGCGTCAGGATGCCGCGCGGGCGGCATCTTCGCGCGCCTGACGTATGATCGCTTTGGCTATCCATTTCCCCATATCTTCAACCTGCTGATTTTCGCAGTGCCAGATATCCTTCATTACCAGAAATATTTCTGAACCGTAAACCAGAGACAGTGCCTGAATGACCCTGTCGACCTGTTCTTGCGGCATCTCCTTTTGCAGCGGCCGGGTCACCATCTGTAGCATGGCTTTACGGTTACCGCGCACCAGCCGGTCTTTGGCCGCGATGGTATGTTGCGCCCGTGACTGCGCCCACTGGGTTAGCGACAAGTGCAGGGCTGCCCGCAGAGAGCCTTCGTGTTTTAACATCAGCGGGAAAGCGTAGCTCAGCAGCTCGTCAATGCGCGCGCCGGTTTCGGTCTGGGCTGGCTTCCACTGCTGGATTGGGCTCAGGGTTTCGCTAACCACGGCATCAACCAGGGCGCTTTGCGAGGGGAAATAGCGATAGGCGGTAGCTCGTGAAAGGCGTGCCGCGTGGGCAACTTCAGTGACGGAAGGAAATGCACCCTCATCAAACAGCTGGATGGCGGTGTCGATCAGTAACTGGCGTGTACGTGCGCGGGTGTTTGATAACGCTGCGCTTCCTGCGGATTCCTTGTGTTCCACGATAACCTCGTTCGTTTCGTTGCATATTGGTCATTCAAGCAGCGTACCGTTCGCTGCATCAGTCAAAATTAAGTTTAGTTGATTGTAAATGAGACACGCATTTCATTGGGGTGGTTTATAAGTTGCTAAGATATTGGCGTGATTTGGCCTATAGTTTTTTTGTTGTCAGATAATAAACTCTATCTGGTTTATTTTAATTAAATCAACCGGTTGTTTTTGATTAAATCAAAGGTGTGATACGAAAATGAAGGGAGATACCGCGTATATCTATGCCGTTGCCACGGCTGATACTAAAGGAAGTGAACTGTTTTATCTGCGCGATTGTATTGCCGCCGTTGGCGTCGCAGTGCTAACGGTTGACCTTTCAACTCAACGGCTTAACACGCCGCTGGCCGCTGACTTTACGCCGGAGGATATTGCTGCCTTTCATCCGCAGGGGGAACAGCAGGTATTCTGCGGCGACCGTGGGCAGGCAATTGATGCGATGGCGGTCGCTTTTCAGAATTTCCTTAGCCAGCGTGAGGATATAGCCGGCATTATTGGCCTTGGCGGCTCGGGTGGAACCGCGTTGATTACGCCCGCGATGCAAAGCCTGGCCGTTGGCATACCCAAGCTAATGGTTTCCACGATGGCTTCCGGTGACATCTCCTCCTACATCGGCGCCAGTGACATTGCCATGCTGTATTCAGTGACTGACGTGGCGGGATTAAATCGTATTTCCCGGCTGGTGCTGGCTAATGCCGCCCATCAAATCGCCGGGGCCGTGAAGTTTGCTGCCCCGCAGCAAGTAGAGGCTAAACCGGCGCTGGGGCTGACGATGTTCGGCGTAACCACCCCCTGCATCCAGGCGGTGAGTTCGGCGCTGGAGGCTGAATATGATTGCCTGGTTTTTCATGCCACCGGCAGCGGAGGCAGGGCGATGGAAAAGCTGGTAGACAGCGGTATGCTGAGCGGTCTGCTTGACCTGACAACCACCGAAGTCTGTGACCTGCTGTTCGACGGCGTACTTGCCTGCAAGGAAGATCGTTTCGATGCGCTTGCCCGGGCGGGGATACCTGCGGTTATCTCCTGCGGCGCGCTGGATATGGTCAACTTTGGTCATCCTGATTCCGTGCCGGCGCGCTATGCCGAACGCCAGTTTTATCACCATAACGCTCAGGTCACCCTGATGCGCACCACGCCGCAGGAGAATGCTGAACTGGCGCGCTGGATCGCCCATAAGCTCAATAAATGCGAAGGACCGTTAACCTTTTTGCTGCCTGAAGGCGGCTTTTCCGCGCTGGATGCGCCTGGTCAGCCGTTCTGGTCGCCGCAGGCGCTGGAGGCATTCAGTACCGCGTTTAACGCAGCGTTTCAACAGACCAGCCGTCGCCGTTTGCTGCGGCTGCCATACAATATTAACGATCCGGCATTTGCTGCAGCGGCGGTTCAGGCGCTGCGCGACGGATTTAGCAGGGAGAATTAAGCAATGACAGCTATTAGTCGTCAGCAAATACTGGAAAAATTTCATGGCATGATTGCCCGCGGTGAGCCGATTATTGGCGGCGGCGCTGGCACTGGCCTGTCTGCGAAGTGTGAAGAAGCGGGCGGTATCGATCTGATCGTTATTTATAATTCCGGGCGCTATCGCATGGCCGGGCGTGGTTCACTGGCGGGCCTGTTAGCCTATGGCAATGCCAATCAGATTGTAATGGAAATGGCTCAGGAAGTGCTGCCGGTGGTGACGCATACCCCGGTGCTGGCCGGCGTAAATGGCACCGATCCGTTCTGCCTGTTTGATAAATTCCTTGATGACCTTAAGGCACAAGGCTTCTCCGGTGTGCAAAACTTTCCAACCGTAGGCCTTATTGACGGCAACTTTCGGGCTAATCTGGAGGAAACCGGGATGGGATACGGGCTGGAAGTAGACATGATCCGTCTGGCCCATCAGAAGGGGATGCTGACGACGCCTTACGTGTTCAGCGCCGATGACGCGGTAGCGATGACGGAGGCAGGCGCAGACATTATCGTTGCGCACATGGGGCTGACAACCGGGGGCAATATTGGCGCACATACCGCTTTGCAGTTATCTGACTGCGTAGGGCTGATTAATCAATGGGCCACGGCGGCAAAACAGCTGCGTGAGGATGTCATTGTGTTGTGTCATGGCGGACCGATCTCTACGCCGGATGATGCGCGCTATATCATGGGGCACTGCCCGCAGTGCGATGGTTTTTACGGCGCCAGTTCTATGGAGCGTCTGCCGACCGAGCTGGCGCTGACTGCCACCACCCGTGAGTTTAAGCGCCTGACGCGCCAGAGCGCAGCGCTCCCCCGGCAGTAAAATATACCGGGAGAGCGCGGTTACTAATAGCGGTGATAGCTGCGTTGCGCTGCGTCGACCTTATACAGATAGCGGCGCGACTCTGACGACGGATGATCGTTTATCAGCGTTCGGTAAACCTGGTCCGGCGCCATTTTGTTGATGATGCTAAACGCCCGGTTTTTATCACTGGAGAATACCCGCAGTACGCTGCCTGCACCGCCGTTATAAGCGGTGATCACCGCGTAGCGGCGCGAGGAGGGATTCATAATGCCGGACAGGTAGTTATCCTGCAAAAGCGCCAGATAGGCAGTACCGGTATTAATGTTATTTTGCGGATTAAGTAGATAGCTACGGCTCGGTTTGCCCCATTTACCCTCCATGCGGAACACATCCACGCCAGCGGTATGCTGCACGACCTGCATCAAACCAAGGGCGTCGGCGTTGCTTACCGCATAGGGGTTAAAGCTTGACTCAATCTGCATGATAGCAAGGATAAGCGACTGATCGACGCCGTATTTTTCCGCCGCTTTGCGTACCATCGGCAAGTATCTGTGCGCCCGTTTATCCAGATGGTTAGGCACCATCGGGATGGTGACTGACCAGATAACGTGCAGGCCGGACATGCGCTTTTGTAGCTTATTCTGGATCAGATAATCGGCGAAGGCGCTGGCGCGGCCCTGCCAGCGAATGGGTTGGCCGGTATTATCCAGCACCTGACCATAGAGCATCGGCTCTTTGCTTATCTGAATGTCATTGGCGTCAGAATAGAGGTCGACATTACTGGGGTTATCGCCGATAAGCAGCGTCTGAATAATCGCTTGACGCAGGCTGGCCATCGGGTCAGTGCCAGAGATGGTCTCGACGGTAATGGTACCGGCATCAAAGTTAATATGGCTGCGAGTGTAGTATTGATCGCTGTATTTTACATAGTCCTTAGGACCGGCAATCAGGACTTCGTTAAGTCCCCAAATATTTTCGATATTGTGGGCAAACTGGCCCATCAAAATATCGAAGCCGTTGGTATCTTTAACCCATTCCGGATGATAGCGATCTTTTTTATGCGAACTGGAACAGGAGATTAATAACGGCGCAATGATAAGCAGACTGAGTAATTTTTTCATCGTTCGGTGCGTCGCCTGGCTCAACGGCCCCAATCCGGGGCCTGATAAGGGTTACTTTTCTGGCGGAGTGTAGCCTTCAATATGAACGTCTTTGCCTTCAAACAGAAAATGAACCATCTCCCGCTCCAGCACTTTACGATCGTCTGGATTCATCATGTTCAATTTTTTCTCGTTAATCAGCATGGTTTGCTTACTCATCCACTGTTGCCAGGCTTCTTTTGAGATCTCGTTATAGATTCTTTTGCCCAGATCGCCCGGATAGAGCTGAAAATCCTGCCCTTCGGCTTCGCGTTGCAGAAAAGTACAAAAAATAGTTCGACTCATTGTTGCTCCTCATAAGTTGCCCGCGTTGTTAACGCCAGCTGCTGCGGCTGGCGCAGCTGCTGCAGCAGACGCTCAACCGGTGCGGCTAACCCCACTGCCGGCGGCTGCGCTAAGTTATACCAGAGACCAGCAGCTTCATCCATGAGAACAGGGTAAACGCGCGGTTTCAGCCACATGGGGATGATATCCAAATGGAAATGGCTAAAGGTGTGACGAAAAGAAATCAGTTGTTGCGTGTCACCAATATCCAGTCCGCGTTGGGCCATCCACTCAGCCAACGCTTCACGACTGGCGAACTGCGGGAAGCAAAACAGACCACCCCACAGCCCCACCGGTGGGCGCTGCTCCAGCCAGACGCTCTGTTCATGCTGCATTAGCAGCATCCAGCTGCTGCGCTGCGGTAAGGTTTGTTTAGGTTTTTTACCTGGATAATCGCCGGGATTGCCTGCAGCGCGGGCAATGCAGCCATCGTTGAGCGGACAAATTTCACATTTTGGCCGTGAGCGGGTGCAAACCATAGCGCCGAGATCCATCATCGCCTGGTTAAACTGGCTGACGCCCTGCGCCGGAGTTAGCTCTTCGCTCAGCTGCCACAAACGCTTCTCCACCTCTTTTTTACCCGGCCAGCCGGAGACAGCGTAGCAGCGTGCCAGTACCCGTTTGACGTTGCCGTCGAGAATTGGATAATGCTGGCCCAGCGCTAACGACAAAATTGCGCCGGCGGTGGAGCGCCCTACGCCCGGAAGGGCCGCGACCTCGTCAAAGGTTTGTGGAAAAACGCCACCGTGTTGTTCGGCTACGGTTTTGGCGGCCTTATGCAGGTTACGGGCGCGGGCATAGTAGCCAAGACCGGTCCAGAGGTGTAAAACCTCGTCCAGCGGCGCCGTTGCCAGATCGCTAATTGTCGGAAAGCGTTGCATAAAACGTTCAAAATAGGGGATGACGGTCGCAACCTGGGTTTGCTGCAGCATCACCTCGGAAAGCCAGACTTTATAAGGTGTTTTTTCAATCTGCCAGGGGAGGGTTTTGCGCCCGAATCGCTGATACCACGCCAGTACCTGCTGCGAAAACTGAGGGGCAAGCATCATCAATACTATCCTGTGTAACCGGAAAATGAGTGAGGGATTCCAGCACAGGCGGTTGGTGCTGTAAACCGGAACTTTGCATTACAAAATTTCATCGCGATTTTGCCATCGGAGCTAAGATGATTTCCGTCGGGCCTTAACGAGTTTGGAAGTAAGGCCGCAGGGTTTGCCGGGGAGTCTTTATGTTTTTGCCTGCGAAAGGCATAATGCCCGTTTTTCGTAACCGCTCACCACAGGCTCAACCATGATTGATAATGTCATTTCGCCGGAATTTGACGAAAACGGTCGCCCGCTGCGTAAAGTGCGCAGTTTTGTTCGTCGTCAGGGGCGTCTGACTAAAGGACAGCAGCACGCGCTGGATACCTACTGGCCAACGGTCGGCATTGAGTTTACGCCGCAGCCTGTTGACCTGGCCGCAGCGTTTGGCAATGAAGGACCGGTCGTGCTGGAAATCGGTTTTGGCATGGGAGCATCGCTGGTCGCGATGGCTGGCAGTAATCCGCATCAAAATTTTCTCGGGATCGAAGTGCATTCGCCCGGCGTTGGCGCCTGCCTTGCTTCCGCCCATGAAGCCGGTGTGACCAATCTGCGCGTGATGTGCCACGATGCCGTAGAGGTGCTGGAAAAGATGATCCCCGATAACAGCCTGCGTATGGTTCAGCTGTTTTTTCCCGATCCCTGGCATAAAGCGCGACACAATAAGCGTCGTATTGTGCAGGTACCCTTTGCCGAACTGGTGTTGAGCAAGCTCAAACCAGGAGGCGTATTTCATATGGCGACAGACTGGCAAGCCTACGCTGAACATATGCTGGCGATAATGAATACCGTCGGCGGCTATCGTAATCAATCTGCCACGCAGACATATGTGCCACGGCCGGATTCGCGCCCGCTGACGAAGTTTGAACAGCGCGGTCAGCGTCTCGGTCATGGCGTTTGGGATTTGATGTTTGAGAGGATTAAATAATGGCTACAAAACGCAGTCGTCGTCTCCGTAAAAAAATGCACATTGATGAGTTTCAGGAACTGGGATTCTCCGTGGCCTGGACTTTCCCTGAAAGCACCAGCGAAGAAGATATCGATGCAATCGTTGATGCCCTGATCGTTGAAGTGATTGATCCAAACGGGCTGGCCTTTGACGGCAGCGGCTATCGCCAGTGGGAAGGGTTAATTTGTCTGCAGCAGATTGGCAAATGTACCGATGAACACCGTCAGCGGGTTAGCGATTGGCTTAAATCGCATAAGCTGGAGTCCGTGCAGGTCAGCGAACTTTTTGACGTGTGGTGGGACTAACTAACCAGCAATCCCTTGCTATCGAAAGGGACTATCTTCAGCGTACAAGGAGCAATTATGTGGGGTAAAGCGGCAATGTTTGGCGCGCTGGCGCTGATCGCCGGCCAGGCGCAGGCGGATTATCAGTGCAGCGTAAATCCGCAGGATGACGTGGTGATTTCACCGCAGAGCGTGCAGGTTGTCGGCGCCCACGGCAATTTGTTGATTTCCCCACAGGGCGACGTACAAAGCAATGGTCAGCCGCAGAAGATCGACGCGGCAACGCGTCAGAAAGCGATCGACTATCAGGCGGCGCTGCGGCGCGATCTGCCATGGATAGATAACGGCGCGTCGTCCCGACTGGAGAAGGGACGTCAGGCGCTGGATAAAGTCATCGTTGACAAGCTGGGCGCCGACAGTAACGTGCGCTCGCGTCTGACCTCGCTGGATCAGCAGCTTAAGCAGCAGATGAACCGCATCATTGAGCATCGCAGCGACGGGCTGACGTTCCACCATCAGGCAATCGAGCAGGTGCGCCAGGACGGCGAACGCTTGGTACAGAGCGCCATGGGCGGCGTGTTGCAGGACAGCCTGAATGAAATGGGTACCCGACAGACCGGTAGCAATAATAACCCGCTGCAGGCGGTGCTGGGCAATCTTGGCGGCCTGCAGCAGGCGATTCAGGCGGAGTGGAGCAATCAGGAACAGGACTTCCAGAACTTTGGTCATGAGGTTTGTAATCGCGTGACGTCGCTGGAAAGTCAGCGTAAAGGGCTGGTTGCTGCGCTTAAATAGCGCGTATCACCTCTGAATGGTTAGCCCCTGTTACCTGGCGTAAGAGGGGCTGCTTACTGGTAACGTTGTTAACGTCTGCGCCTGACTCTTACGGGTGAATCAGGCTTCTTCAAGAAACAGTTCCAGCAGCGAATTAAGAAACAGTTTGCCCTGCTGCGTAACCTGCCAGTGGCTGGCGTTTTCGCTGAGATATCCAAGGCGTATAGCCTCATCAATCTGTGGACGCACCTGCGCTTCGTCCAGACCGGTAAAGCGGGTAAATTCGCTGCGCGGAGCTGCCTCCAGCAGTCGGAAACGGTTCATAAAATACTCAAACGGTTTGTCTTCCGCAGTGACCTCATAGGTCCGGTCACGGTATTTCCCCTGCATAAAACCGCGTGGATGGCGTGTCTTTATGGTGCGCACAATGCTGCCATCCGGCTGCGTGAGCTTGCCATGAGCGCCGCAGCCAATGCCAAGGTAATCACCGAAGCGCCAGTAGTTGAGGTTGTGCTGACAGCGGAACCCCGGCTTAGCATATGCCGAGGTCTCATACTGAACATAGCCGGCGTCAGTCAGTAAGCGATGGCCCTGTTCAAAAATATCCCAGAGGGCATCATCGTCCGGCAGCGGCGGCGGGCGCGAGCCAAACAGCGTATTTGGTTCGATGGTCAGTTGATACCAGGAAAGATGGGGCGGATTCAGCGTGATGGCCTGGCGCAGATCGTCCAGCGCCTCTTCCAGGGACTGGTCTGGCAGACCGTGCATCAAATCGAGGTTAAAGCTGCGCAGTCCGAGGCTGGCGGCCAACGCGGCGGCGCGGCGGGCCTCTTCCGGGCCATGAATACGCCCCAGCCGCTGTAGTTTCGTCGGGCTAAAGCTCTGCACCCCGATGGAAATGCGGTTAACGCCGGCACGCTGATAGGCGCTGAAGCGGTCGGCCTCAACGGTGCCGGGGTTGGCCTCCATGGTGATTTCGGCATTGGCTGCCAGCGCGACGCGCTGACGTACGCCGTCGAGCAGCGACTGCATCGCCGTGGCGCTCAGCAGGCTTGGCGTTCCACCGCCGATAAAAATAGTGCTTACCTCACGTCCGTGGGTCAGGTCGAGATCCTGCTCCAGGTCCCGCAGTAAATGCGCAACGTATTCGTCGTGCGGTACTTCTCCTTTCAGCGCATGCGAGTTGAAATCGCAGTAGGGACATTTTTGTACGCACCAGGGGATATGGATATACAGGCTCAGCGGCGGCAAATCAGCCATTGCGCATCGCTTCCAGTAACAGCGTTAGCGCCTTGCCGCGATGAGAAATCGCCTGCTTTTCCGCTTTGCTCATCCCGGCAGCGGTTTTGCCTGCCGTCGGCACATAGAAGATGGGGTCGTAGCCAAAACCACCGGTGCCGGCGGCCGTGCGGGTTATTTCTCCCTGCCAGCAGCCGTGGAACACCAGCGGCGTGGGGTCTTCCGCATGGCGCAGATAAACCAGCACGCAGTGAAACTGCGCCTGGCGCTGATCGTCAGGCACTTCCCGCATTGCATCAAGCAGCTTCAGCAGATTTTGTTCATCGCTGGCATCGCTACCGGCGTAGCGCGCCGAGTAGATGCCGGGCGCCCCGCCGAGAGCGTCCACCGCCAGGCCTGAGTCATCGGCGATAGCGGGCAGCCCGGTAACGGCCGCCGCGTGGCGCGCTTTGATCAGCGCATTCTCAATAAAGGTCAGACCGGTTTCTTCCGCTGAGTCGACGTTGAGCTCGGTTTGCGCGACCACCTGCAGGCCAAAATCGACCAGCAGGCTGGCCAGCTCACGCACCTTACCGGGGTTGCCGGTAGCAAGAACGACTTTTTGCATAGCGTATCCAGGCGTTAAGTAAAATAATCAGATCTGGAACCAGATCAGCGGAAACAGGTTCATGCCGAGGTAGTTCAGCATATACAGGATCAAAATAACGATCATCCCGGAGAAATCAATGCCGCCCATTGCCGGCAGGATGCGGCGAATTGGCTCCATTAACGGTTCGGTCAGCTGCATCAGCACATAATCTACCGGGCTACGGCCCTGGCTGACCCAGCTCATCAGCGAGCGAACGATCACTATCCAGAATACCAGCGTGCCTGCGGTTTTTAGCAACGACAATGCGCCCGCCAGCAGGAATATTTTGTCAAAAAACAGCACGTGTTCCTGTAGCGACAGCAGCAGCGGAAACTTCAGGATGCAGATAACCAATGCCAGCAGCAGAGACGCCGTATCAATTGGGCCAAGAGGAGGCAGAATGCGGCGCAGCGGTTTGACCAGCGGCTGAGTCAGCCTGACCACCGATTGTGAGAAAGGATTGTAGAAATCGCAGCGCGCCCACTGCATCCAGACGCGCAGCAGCAACACCATGACATACAGACCAATGATGGTGTCTAACAATTTCAGCAGCATGAGGTTCCTCAGTAATTGTTGTGTTGGCTCAGGCGAAGTTTCGCGCGCCAAAGATTGCGGTGCCAATGCGCACCATGGTACTGCCAGCGGCGATAGCGGCTTCCATATCATCGCTCATTCCGAGAGAAAGCGTATCTACGGATGGGTTGTCAGCTTTTAACCTTGCGAATGCTTCAGCCATCTGCTGGCAAACTGCCAGCTGACGCTGATAATCGCTCTCCGGCGCCGGAATTGCCATCAGTCCACGCAGGCGTAGCCGCGGCATCCGGGCCACTTCCTGCGCCAGCCCGGCGACATCTTTTAGCATGATGCCGGATTTGCTGTTTTCGTCACTGATATTTACCTGAATAAGCACATTTAGCGCATCCAGCTGTTCAGGGCGCTGCTCGTTGAGTCGGGTCGCCAGCTTCAGCCGGTCCAGAGTATGAAACCAGGCAAAATTTTCTGCCACCAGACGGCTCTTGTTGGATTGCAGCGGACCGATAAAGTGCCAGATCAGGGCGGGGTTTTTCAAGCAGGTAATTTTATCCACCGCTTCCTGTACGTAATTTTCGCCAAAGCAAAGCTGGCCAGCCAGGGCGGCTTCTTCGACCGCGCTCGCAGGTTTGGTCTTGCTGACTGCAAGCAGAGTAATTTCGGCCGGATCGCGGCCGCAGCGCTGCGCAGCAAGGGTGATTCGTTGCCGCACCTGGTCCAGATTGTGTGAAATTGCTGTCATAGTCAGGAGAATATATGGAAATTGAAGAAATCGTGGCGCTTAGTGTAAAGCAAAATGCCTCCGATCTGCACCTTTGTAGCATGCAGCGTCCGCGCTGGCGCTGCGAGGGAGAACTGACTGAAGCTAAAGCTCTACCGGTGATGAGCGCCCGGCGGCTGGAGACCTTTGCCGCAAGCTGGCTGAACGACCAGCAACGGCAGCAGCTTGAGCAGCAGGGCCAGGTGGATCTGGCCATCGCGCTTGCCGGCGGTATTCGCCTGCGGGCCAATTTTTTTCGCCAGCGCGTGGGACTTTCTCTGGCACTGCGACGAATTGCCAGTGAAACGCCAACGCTGCAACAGCTTTATGCGCCGGAGTCGCTGGCGGCGCTGACTGCGCGCCCTCACGGATTGATTCTGGTTACCGGCGCGACCGGCAGCGGTAAATCGACGACGTTGGCGGCGATGATTGAACAGCTCAATCAACAGCAGCACAAGCATATTCTGACGCTGGAAGACCCGATAGAGTTTATCCACTACAGTGAGCATTCGCTGATACAGCAGCGGGAGATCGGTACGCACTGCGACTCCTTTGCGGCGGGCCTGCGCGCGGCCCTGCGTGAAGATCCGGACGTTATCCTGCTGGGAGAGCTGCGCGATGAGGAAACCATTCGCCTGGCGCTGACCGCTGCGGAAACCGGCCATCTGGTACTGGCAACGTTGCATACGCGCAGCGCAGCTGGTGCGATTGAGCGCTTAACTGACGCCTTTTCGGCGACAGAAAAAGCCCAGGTAAGCGCTCAGCTGGCAGCAAGCCTGCAGGCGGCGATCGCGCAGCGTCTGCTACCGGCAGCAAACGGTGGGCGCATCGCGCTGTATGAAGTGCTGATTAACACGCCGGCGATCGCCAGCCTGATCCGCGAGGGGAAAAATCATCAGATAACCGGGCAGCTGCAAACCGGTGCTCAGTGGGGGATGCAGACGTTTGAACAATGCCTGGCCCGGCGCTGTAAGGCGGGGCTGGTGGCGGGTCATGAATGCGCAGCGAACCAGTCTTCGAGAATAATCACCGCCGACTGAGAGTCAACGCTGCCTTTGCTAAGTGCGCGATAGCCGCCGCGGGCAAATAAGCCGGCTCTTGCTTCAACGGTACTCAGACGTTCATCCTGTAACTCAATCCGGATGCCAAAGCGGCCATGTAACCGGTTAGCGAATTTTCGCGCTCTGGCGGTAAGCGGCTGTTCGGTGCCGTCCATATTCAGCGGCAGTCCGATGACCAGCGCATCCGGTCGCCACTCCTGCAACAGTGCCTCAATTTTGTTCCAGTCGGGGATGCCGTCCTGCGCTTTGAGCGCGGTAAGGGCGCGCGCGGTGCCGGTCAGCGCCTGTCCAACGGCGACGCCGATACTTTTGGTGCCAAAGTCAAATGCCAGCAGGGTACTCATCGGCTGTCAGGCGTGGCCCGCCTCGCTGGTAATATTATGAATATCGACGCCGATACTGCGCGCCGCTTCGCGCCAGCGCTCAGCGATCGGCGTCTGGAAAAGAATCTGGCTGTTAGCCGGCGTGGTGAGCCAGGCATTTTCCAGCAGTTCGCCCTCCAGCTGATCTTTTTCCCAGGCGCAATAACCCAGCGCTACCAGTACCTGCTTCGGATGCTCCGGGGTTCCCAGGGTTTCCAGCACGTCACGGGAGGTGGTTATCATCGTGTTATCGGAAACGCGAATGCTGGAGGCAAAGGTGCGCTGCGGCGAATGAAGAATAAAACCACGATCTTCGGCCAGCGGCCCACCGGCAAATACCGGCTTGTCGAGGCTGATTGCTTCATCACGCGGATCGGGGGTTATCTTCAGCTTTTTCAAAATGCCTTCAATAGTCAGGTTATCCATCGGCTTGTTAACGATTAAGCCCATCGCGCCCTCGTCATTATGCTCGCAGATATAAACTACCGAGCGTTTAAACATCGGGTCCTGCAGCGCAGGCATTGCGATTAAAAAGTGGTGCTGTAAATTCATTCTCAAAATCATGTCTTCACAAGTTGGCGCGCCATCATGCCTCAGTCAGACCATTGATGGCGCAGCAGCCGGTTGCGGTTTTCAACCGGCCAGATGACTTTCAATTGCATCCATCAACATACCGGTGATGGAGACAGGAAATGCGGCTTCAATTTCTCTGATACAGGTTGGGCTGGTTACGTTTATTTCCGTTAGCTTATCGCCAATAATATCCAGCCCGACGAAAATTAGCCCTTTAGCTTTCAGCGCTGGTCCGACGCTGCGCGCAATTTTCCAGTCGCTGTCGGTCAGGGGTCTGGCTTCACCACGTCCGCCTGCCGCCAGGTTGCCGCGCGTTTCACCGCTTTTGGGAATGCGCGCCAGGCAGTATGGCACCGGCTCGCCGTTAACCACCAGTATCCGCTTATCGCCCTCTTTGATAGCCGGCAGATAGTTTTGCGCCATGCAGTAAAAATGACCGTGGTTGGTTAGCCCCTCAATGATAACAGACAGATTGGGGTCGTCCTGCTTAACGCGAAAAATAGATGAACCGCCCATGCCGTCCAGCGGTTTTAGAATGATGTCGCCATGCTGCTGCCAGAATTGGCGAATACGGTCGGCGTCGCGGGTAACCAGCGTATCGGGCGTCAGATCGGCGAACCATGCGGTGAACAGCTTTTCGTTACAATCGCGCAGGCTCTGCGGCTTGTTAACGATCAGGGTTCCTTGCTCTTCGGCGCGCTCAAGGATATAGGTGGCGTAGATGAACTCGGTATCAAAGGGCGGATCTTTGCGCATCAGAACCACGTTCAGGTCGGCTAAAGGAATATCCTGCTGTTCGCCGAATTCAAACCATTTGTCATAGTTTTGCTCCACCTGCAACAGGCGGGTCCGGCAGCGGGCAACGCCAGCGCGTAGATAGAGATCGTTCATCTCCATGTAGTGAATTTCATAACCGCGGCGCTGTGCTTCCAGTAGCATCGCAAAGCTGGAGTCTTTTTTAATATTAATGGAGGTGATGGGATCCATCACGATGCCAAGCTTAATCATTGTGGTTCTCCTTTTGCCGCAGCTCGCGTCGAGTGCAACGAACAATATGGTTTATCAGCCTAAATCCCCAAAACGCACCTGTAAGGCGGTAATCGCGGTTAATGCAGTTGTTTCAGTACGCAGCACCCGTGGCCCTAATAAAATATCTGTAAAATCGTAATGTGCTGTCAGGTTAATTTCTTCTTCGCTCAGACCGCCTTCCGGGCCGATTAGCAGGCGCAGTCTGGTTACCGGCAGTGGCAGGGTGTTGATGCGCTGTTTTGCCCGCGGATGTAAATTAAGCTTAAGGCCCGTATCCGGCTCGGCACACCAATCTTCCAGCGCCATCACGTCGCGTATTTCAGGTAGGCGGTTGCGTCCACTCTGCTCGCAGGCGGCGATGGCGATTTTACGCCATTGCTGGACTTTTTTTGCCTGGCGCTCTGCATCCAGCTTTACGCCGCAGCGTTCGGACAGCAGCGGCGTGATGACATTAACGCCCAGCTCAACGGCTTTCTGAATGGTAAACTCCATTTTTTCGCCGCGTGACATCACCTGACCGAGGTGTAAATGTAGCGGTGATTCCCGATCGTCTTCCTGCATGCTTTGCAGCTGTACTTTGACATGCTTTTTATCTGCATGGGTAATCAGCGCGGTAAAAGTCAGATTACTGCCATCAAACAGTGTAAGCATGTCGCCGGGCTGCATACGTAGTACGCGGGCTACGTGACTGGCGGCCTCGTCGCTTAAGGTAACTCCGGTCTCCGCCGTCAGAGGCTCGGGGTGATAAATGCGTGGTATTCGCATGGTCATCCTGAAGTATTTAACCACGCACTGCGCGGTTGTCTGTTAGCTGTGCTGCATAGTGTAGGGGAGGGGTTTTACTACTGGCAAGCCTGTTGCACCCACGGATTACTGTTGCCCTGAATCAGGGTGATGCGCCGGTTTCGTTCACACTCCCAGACCGTCACCGGATACAGCCGATTCCAGACTTGAAACAGCCTGGTTTGTTGGGAGGATAATGACAGATGATAGCGGTCGCGCATGTAGAAATATGTGCGGGCAATGGCGCCGCGCGCGCGGGCTGGCGGCTGCGCGCGTTTACCTTTGAAGTCGATTTTCATTTCGCAGCGGCCATACTGTTCTTCGCCGCCGTTCCACTGGCTGTACATAAAATTATTGCGGTCGCCATTAATCTCACCAACCGCCGGCTGCAAATTATGCAAATCGGACTCTATCCGGCGAAAGTCCGGGGCTTTAGCACAGGCTTTACGGCCGCCTCGCTGCCAGCATTGCAGCAGGTGACCGAACTGCCAGGCGGGCATCACATGTTCCCATTCAATGCGTGCGGCGCGCTGCGAGCTTTTACGCGGCTGGTAGCCACAGGAAGCCAGGTCTGGAATGCCCTTTTTCCCTTTCCACTGAATACGGCATCCGCAGTAAAAGCTGCCGGGCGCGTCGGCGTTAATTTTGATGGCGAAGGTTTTTGCCTGGGAAAAGTTATTTTGGCTGAAGTGGCTGGTGCGAGCAGCGGCGGGTAATGCAGACAGCAGCAGAATCAGCGCGCTGAATCCTTTATTTATTAACGTCATTTCCTTTTTATTACCAATTAATTCCGGAAATGGCGCAGGGTAGCAGATTAACTGCCTGGGCAATAATCCATTATCGATTTGGAGTGGATGTTTTTTTAGTCGGCGCTGAACTGGCCTGGCTGGAGCGGGTCGCCGCAGTTCATGCAATGGTAGCGGGTTTCTCCGCGCACCACGCGGTTGTGGCGGCGTATCGTTAACTGATGCTGCTGGCAACGGCAGAAATAGGGAAAGGTACGGCTGCGCACCGAGGCGACTTCAAACTGGTGGGTTCGACGGGCGGAAACGTTCAGTACGTTTTCCATCATCCATTTCCACTCGGCACCATGCGGAGCGACGCGGCCAAAGTGTTTCCAGACCAGCAGATGGGCCAGCTCGTGAGGCACGACTTCTTCAATAAATGCCTGCTGGTTTTCCATTAATAATACCGGATTGAGTTTGATTTCCCACTTTTCCAGCCACGCCGTGCCGGCTGCCGTTCCACGCTGGCTATAGCTCAGATTGGGTAGCGGATAGTTGCGTGCCAGCTGCTGATTTGCGCGCAGCAAATTATCGCGCAGCGCGCGCATTATCGCCTGTTGTACTGCAATCGGGAGTCGCGGAGATTTCATGGCGGCAAGGATACGCCGGGAGGAAAGGAAGTACAATCGGCAGAGGCCGCGAGGGCGGCCTCTGCACGGAGACTACTGCTGACCGATGTCGCGCAGCTTTTTACCGCTCATCAGGTTACGTTCAATATGCTCAAGCGTAATGTTTTTGGTTTCCGGGATCAGAGCGATAGTGATCAGGATAAACAGTACGTTCAGGCCGCCGTAAACCCAGAAGGTTTGCGCATTGCCCAGCGAATTAAGCATGGTCAGGAAGGTTGCGCCGACGATCATATTCGCGATCCAGTTGGTCGCCGTGGAAACGGTAATACCGAAGTCGCGGCCTTTCAGCGGCTGGATCTCAGAACAAAGTACCCAGATCAGCGGACCGGCGCTCATGGCGAAGCCAACGATAAACATCAGCAGCATGGCGATGGCAAAGTACTGGGCGCCCGGAGAATGAATACCCACGTGTAGCATAGTACCGAGAATGCCCATGCCTGCAGCCATTACCAGGAAGCCAAGGATCAGGGTAGGTTTACGACCCCAGCGGTCAACCAGACCGATAGCGATAAAGGTTGCCAGTACGTTTACCAGACCGACGATCACCGTGCCCCACATCTGTTCAGTGGTATTGGTGAAGCCTGCGATTTCGAAGATTTTCGGCGCGTAGTACATGATGACGTTCATACCGGTGAACTGCTGCATTACCTGCAGCAGTACGCCGAGGAATACCGCACGACGGAAGTTCCCGTTGCTCTGGAATAGCTGCCAGCCCGATTGTTTGATTTTCAAACTTTCGCGGATTTCATCCAGCTCGCGCTTTGCCTGCTCGCTGGTATCGCGCAGGCGATCCAGTACGCGCTGTGCGTCGCGGAAATTGCCTTTTGCTGCTAACCAGCGCGGGCTGTTTGGCAGGAAGACGACGCCAATCAGTAACAGTATCGCCGGAATGATGATGATGCCGAGCATCCAGCGCCAGGCGCCGGCAGCGCTGAAGGCGGTATCCGACAGGTAGGCAGCCAGTATTCCGATGGTGATCATCAGCTGGTAGAGGGAAATCATGCTGCCGCGAATTTTTTCCGGCGCGATTTCCGACAGGTACAGCGGCGCGGTATAGGAAGCAACGCCAACGGCCAGGCCGAGAACCACGCGTGCGGCAATCAGCATTTCCGGGTTCGGCGCCATGGCCGACCACAGGGAGCCAATAACAAATAAAATGGCGCCAGCCATCAGGCTTTTTTTACGGCCGAGCTGTGAAGACATCCAGCCGCTGCCGACTGCGCCTACCGCCGCACCGAACATCATAGAGCTAACAATCCACTCCTGCTGGTGGGCATCGACGGTGAAGTCTTTTGCAATGAAAGGGAGCGCTCCGGCGATTACCCCAATATCTAAACCAAATAACAGACCGGCTAATGCTGCGAGGAAGCAAACAAAAAAGGTCATCGCTTTATTCGATGTTTTGCTTGTCTTTTTATAGTCAGGCATAACGCCTCCATGTAAGTAAACGGCATCTTGTTTTTATCAATGTTAGGAAAAACCGACGGTGAAGAAAGTGCGACGGATCACAGTAATGTAATCGGTTACATTGCAAAAACTACTGGATAGTAGCATTTTTCTCCATTTTCGGAATTATTAACCAGTGCGAGATAACGAGCTGCGTGATTTTGCCACTATGTCGGTCAGTGGCTATCAGATGACGCTGAAAATAACGCAATATTACATTTTTAATGATTTTGAAACTTTATTAATTAGTTTATAAATCAATAAATTGCTAATTGTAATCGCTATCATTATTAGTGGCTAGCTGAATAAAGTGTAGATGCTGCCGGAAAACTTGACAGTTGTTGGTAAAGAAATATTTGAGGCTGAAGAAGGCAATTTGTGAATGGATACATGCTGCCGGGCAGACGCTTCTTCATGGCTGCAAGTCCGGCACTGCGGTTACAGAAGGCTTGGCTGCTTTTTGCACCGGCGCAAGCACATCCATGTGGCCTGACTACGCAAACGGCAGACCTTCATCGCTGTAAGCCCGGCACCCAGGTCATAGAAGGCCCGGCTGCTTTCCGCACCGGCACAAGCAGCACATACGTGTGGTGAGACTACGCAAACGGCAGACCTTCATTGCTGCAAGCCCGGTACCCAGGTCACAGAAGGCCCGGCTGCTTTCCGCACCGGCACGAGCACGTCCGTGTGGCCTGACGCGTGGCCATCCCTGGCCACGAGTCTGCTGAAATCAGCCGGGCCTTCTCCTCCCCCGTAAGCTTCTTCATCGCTTTGACTAAAAAATAAAGCCTGGTCTGCGCCGGACTGAATGCCGGCAACCTGGTTTTGGCTTTTTAATAAAAAACGGATGCCGTTTCCCACAAACCAGCGCCAACAGGCTTTTCTGCGCCGAGCGAATGAAGCCCGCCAGGGTGAGCCGCAGGGAGGCGGCGAAAGTGAGCGCTGCGTCGGGAACGCATCGCGAACGGCCCGTACGGCGGGCTACATGCGTGAGGGAAGGGCGAAGCCACGCAGAAACTGCCGGAAGTCCGGGGTCAAGGGGCCATGACGTTTGATGGCCCCTTGCCGGTCGCCCGCAGCGGCGGGCAGTGATGCCACTGACCGTTCAGGCGAACGGAATATTCCACCAGAGGTGAAATAACACATGCATACGCAGCCCACCGCAGATGAACATCAGCAAATCTGCCTCAACGCCGTTATCGATTAAAATCGGATGACGTTTTCCGCAAACCTGCGTAGCCTGGCTTTTCTGCGCCGAGTGAATGAAGCCCGCCAGGGTGAGCCGCACGGATGCGGAGAAAGTAAGCGCTGCGTCGGGAACGCATCGCGAACGGCCCGTCAGGCTGGCTGAAGCAACGAGGGAATGGCGCAGCCACGCAGAAACGGCCAGAAAGTCCGGGGTCAAGGGGCCGTGACGTTTGACGGCCCTTGCCGGTCGCCCGCAGCGTCGGGCAGTGATGCCACTGACCGTTCAGGCGAACGGAATATTCCACCAGAGGTGAAATAACACATGCATACGCAGCCCACCGCAGATGAACATCAGCAAATCTGCCTCAACGCCGTTATCGATTAAAATCGGATGACGTTTTCCGCAAACCTGCGTAGCCTGGCTTTTCTGCGCCGAGTGAATGAAGCCCGCCAGGGTGAGCCGCAGGGAGGCGGCGAAAGTAAGCGCTGCGTCGGGAACGCATCGCGAACGGCCCGTCAGGCTGGCTGAAGCAACGAGGGAATGGCGCAGCCACGCAGAAACGGCCAGAAAGTCCGGGGTCAAGGGGCTGTGACGTTTGACGGCCCTTGCCGGTCGCCCGCAGCGTCGGGCAGCGATGCCACTGGCCGTTCAGGCGAACGGAATATTCCACGGAGGGTGAACGAAACACGCCACCGCAGGTGAAAAAATCAGCCGCCTGCTAGGCGAACGAAACAATCCACCGCAGGTGAAATAAATCAGGAAAGCAGGAAGGAAATCCCCGTTCGGGATCAAAGGGCCGTCATGAACGGCCCTTTACCACAAAGATAAAGCTTAGCGACCGGCTGCCTCGCGCAGCTGTTCAGCCTTGTCGGTTTTCTCCCAGGGGAATTCTTCGCGACCAAAATGGCCATAGGCTGCGGTAGCACGATAAATCGGATGCAGCAGATCCAGCATCTGAATCAGGCCATACGGACGCAGATCGAAGAACTCACGCACCAGCAGGGTCAGCTGATCGTTCTGAAGTTTACCGGTACCGAAAGTTTCAACCATGATAGAGGTTGGCTCTGCGACGCCAATTGCATAAGAAACCTGAATTTCGCAGCGCTCTGCCAGACCGGCGGCAACAATGTTTTTTGCCACGTAGCGCGCAGCATAGGCCGCAGAACGGTCAACTTTAGATGGGTCCTTACCGGAGAATGCACCGCCGCCGTGGCGCGCCATGCCGCCGTAGGTATCCACGATGATTTTACGACCGGTCAGGCCGCAGTCACCCATTGGGCCGCCGATAACGAAACGACCAGTCGGGTTGATATGATATTTGGTTGCGGCGTTAATCCATTCAGAGGGCAGAACCGGCTTGATGATCTCTTCCATCACCGCTTCCTGCAACGCTTTCTGGCTGATCTCTTCAGCATGCTGAGTTGAAAGCACTACGGCGTCGATACCAACGATTTTGCCGTCGTCATACTGGAAGGTAATCTGGCTTTTGGCGTCAGGACGCAGCCAGGGCAGAGTGCCGTTTTTGCGTACTTCGGCCTGGCGCTGTACCAGCCGGTGCGCGTAAGTAATCGGCGCTGGCATCAGCACGTCGGTCTCATTGGTGGCGTAACCAAACATCAGACCCTGATCGCCGGCACCCTGCTCCAGCGGATCGGCGCGATCGACACCCTGGTTGATATCCGGTGACTGCTTACCGATGGCGTTCAGCACCGCGCAGGAGTTGGCATCGAAGCCCATATCAGAATGAACATAGCCGATTTCACGCACGGTATTACGGGCGATCTCTTCAATGTCGACCCATGCCGAAGTGGTAATCTCACCACCAACCAGCACCATGCCGGTTTTTACGTAAGTTTCGCAGGCCACGCGTGCTTTAGGATCCTGCTCCAGGATAGCGTCCAGCACGGCATCAGAAATCTGATCGGCGATTTTATCGGGATGTCCTTCTGAAACGGACTCTGAGGTGAAAAGATGTTTAGCCATTAATTCTTTACCTTACTTAAACGGGTGAGAAAAAGACTGCACAGCAAATGGCAAGGCGCCAAAGCCCCCTAAGGCAAAGCCAGCAGCAGTACCAGTTCAAAACGCGTAGAAGTTAATCTGTATGGACGGATTAACTTCTGGATGGCTATTTTAAATGACCCTGTCAGTCCATTGCCAGCGTTTTTTATTGCGCAAACGTAACCCGATACGTCGAAAGGATAATTTTTTTCCGCTGATGCTGAGGGCATATTTTGCTTTTGCAATTTAGCACTGCTCGCGGTATAAAACGCCGCTGTCGAGCGGTGTACGTCCAACGTCCGCAGGCTTATGCTGGCATATCCGGCCAGTTTTCACCCGTTTATAAACCGCATACCGCTCTGTATGTGGAGGTGATAAATCTAATGAAGCAGGCGTTTTCTCTTTTGGTCCATGACAGCGGCCGCTCCGCATTGCTCTTCCTTTGTTGTTCCCTGATTGTCCCTCATGCAATTTCCGCGCTGCGGTCATGGGGCGGACACGCGTGCAGGCTAAGCTTGGCCTGGCTTTTAGCTCCGATATTCCTGAAGTAGCGTAACTTCGGAGTATTCCTGACTGGTTTTCACGACCGCTTCACGGAGTCTGATTAGGTGTTTTACAATAATATAAGAGGTTCGTGATGTCTGACGACATGAAGAATATTAAGCGTTCGTCAGCAGGCGAACAGGGTGAACTCCGCTCAATGCAGGAGGTAGCGATGAACGATAAGGACGCCAGCAGAATGCTCAGGACGTATAACATAGCCTGGTGGGGTAACAATTATTATGACGTTAACGAACTGGGGCATATCAGCGTCTGCCCCGATCCGGATGTTCCGGAAGCGCGCGTTGACCTGGCGAAACTGGTAAAAGAGCGCGAGGCCGATGGGCAGCGCCTGCCTGCGCTGTTCTGCTTTCCGCAAATTTTGCAGCACCGCTTGCGCTCAATTAACGCCGCTTTTAAGCGCGCCCGTGAGTCCTATGGCTATCGCGGCGATTATTTTCTGGTGTACCCGATTAAGGTTAACCAGCACAAGCGCGTGATTGAGTCATTGATTAACTCCGGCGAGCCGCTGGGGCTGGAAGCTGGCTCCAAGGCGGAGTTAATGGCGGTGCTGGCGCATGCTGGCATGACCCGCTCGGTGATAGTTTGTAATGGCTATAAAGACCGTGAATATATCCGTCTGGCACTGATCGGCGAAAAGATGGGCCATAAAGTCTATCTGGTGCTGGAAAAAATGACGGAGGTGAAGCTGGTGCTGGAAGAGGCCGAGCGGCTGAACGTGGTGCCTCGTCTTGGCATTCGCGCGCGCCTTGCTTCACAAGGCTCCGGCAAGTGGCAGTCCAGCGGCGGTGAAAAATCCAAATTTGGTCTGTCCGCCACCCAGGTGCTGCAACTGGTCGATATCATGCGCCAGGCCGGGCGGCTGGAGAGCCTGCAGCTGCTGCATTTTCACTTGGGATCGCAGATGGCCAACATCCGCGATATTGCCACTGGCGTTCGCGAATCCGCACGCTTTTACGTCGAATTGGCGAAGCTGGGCGTGAATATTCAGTGCTTTGACGTGGGTGGCGGCCTTGGCGTTGACTATGAGGGAACCCGCTCGCAGTCTGATTGTTCGGTCAATTACGGCCTGAATGAATATGCCAATAACGTGATTTGGGCTATCGGCGATGCCTGCGAAGAGCATGGTCTCCCACACCCAACGGTCATTACTGAATCTGGCCGCGCCGTTACCGCGCACCATACCGTGCTGGTTTCCAATATTATCGGCGTTGAGCGCAATGAGTTCAGCACTCCGCACGCTCCGGCTAAGGACGCGCCGCGTCCGATGCTCAGCATGTGGGATACCTGGCAGGAGATGCACGAACCCAATAATCGCCGTTCGCTGCGTGAATGGCTGCATGACAGCCAGATGGACCTGTTTGATATCCATACCGGTTATGCGCAGGGCCACTACGATTTGGTTCAGCGCGCCTGGGCAGAGCAGCTTTATCTCAGCATTTGTCACTATATTGAGCACCACCTCGACCCTAGCAATCGTGCCCATCGCCCGATTATTGATGAACTACAGGAGCGTATGGCGGACAAAATGTACGTCAATTTCTCCCTGTTTCAGTCGATGCCGGATGCCTGGGGTATCGACCAGCTATTCCCGGTGATGCCGCTGGAAGGCCTGAATAAGCCGCCGGAGCGCCGTGCGGTGCTGCTGGATATTACCTGTGATTCTGACGGGGCAATCGATCATTACGTTGATGGCGATGGTATTGCCACCACCATGCCGATGCCGGAGTACGATCCGCAAAACCCGCCGATGGTTGGTTTTTTTATGGTTGGGGCATACCAGGAAATCCTCGGCAATATGCATAATCTGTTCGGCGATACCGAGGCTGTGGATGTATTCGCCTTCGCGGATGGCAGCCTCGAAGTGCAGATCTCCGACGAAGGCGACACCGTAGCCGATATGCTGGAATACGTTCAGCTGAAGCCGGATGAATTGCTGACCCACTTCCGTAATCAGGTTAAACAGACCGATCTTGATGAGGAGCTGCGCGCTCAATTCCTCGAAGAGTTTGAGGCCGGTCTTTATGGCTATACTTATCTGGAAGACGAATAACTGTCTGCAAGCAGGGCCGTACGCAGCGGCCCTCGTGTACCACGTTGAGACGATCAACGACAGGAGATGCCGATGGGATTATTGGATCAGGTAATTAAAAATATCGCGGGTGGCCAGGCGAAAAGTGACGTTCACAGCCAGGAATCGCAGGTTCTGAATGCCGTTCTGCAATGGGTTGAGGAGCAGGGCGGCTTTCAGGCGGTGCTGGAAAAGCTTCATCAGGGCGGCTTGGGCGCTATTCTCGGTAGCTGGCTGGGGCAGGGTGAGAACACGTCGGTCGAAGCTAGTCAGCTTCAGTCGGCGTTTGATCACAGTGAACTGCAGTCACTGGCGGATAAGCTTGGCACCAATACTGAAGGGGCGCTGAGCCATCTACAGCAGGTGCTGCCTGAATTGGTTGATAAAGCCAGTCCGCAAGGGACGCTGAATACCGAGCACCTTGGCGCGCTGGTCGATAATATTTTTGGCCGTAAATAATCACAAGCTCTGCTAACTGGACTGCACCCTAAAAGTTGGACTCCCAACTGAGTAAGGTGCAGTTTTTTTATGGCAAAAGTTTTTTTGCCGCTTACTTTTTATCGGCGGCAATGCGGTCTTTAATATGCTCAGCGCGCGTAGCAGAGGGGGGGTGATCGTCAAACATGCTGCTCTGGCGCCCCTGTTCCAGCTTTGCCAGTTTTTCAAAGCTGGTAACCAGTCCCTGTGGATCGATGCCGCGCTTTTTCAGCAGATCGTAAGAATAATCATCCGCCTGAGATTCCTGAGTCTGGGAAAACTGCGCGTTGACCAGCTTTTCGCCCATCTCACCCAGCTGTGATTGCGATAAAGAGGCGATTATGCCGCCAGATGCCGCCGCCGCGGTACGCGCAGCGGTGGTACCAAAAGCGACCTGCATTGCTTTACGGGTATGGCCCAGCGCAACGTGGCCCATTTCATGACCCAGTACGCCTTCCACTTCGTTGTCGTCCATCATATCCATTAAACCGCTGTAAACGCGGATGCAACCATTAGCCATAGCCCAGGCGTTAACGTCTTTGGTTAGATAAACTTTGTAGTTAGCGGGCGTACCGTTAATGTTGTCCCCCAGCGCGGCGGCAATTTTGCTCAATCGCTGGCTGTATGGACTTTCAGGTGGTGCAATCTGCGCCTCTTTATCCATTTGCTCGCAGGATTTATTGCTGAGTTCTTTGACCTGAGCATCGCTGAGCGCCATAGCCTGGTAAGCCTGAGCGCCTGATTGCATCAGGGCATTATTATCAACATTCTGACATCCAGCCAGAAGCGAAGCGGTGAGCGCGACGGTAAGCAGCGATTTTTTCATGATATTTTCCCCATCAGGTAACAAGTATAACGACTGCAATATGGCGTAGAGACAAAGGGCAACTACGCGAAATAAAGAGGCAGTATAATCATTTATTAGCTTCCGGCCTGTTGGGGGCAGTCTGAATGCGCATTCTTCGCCGCAGATTTACCGCTTCGCTCCATGTACATCCAGCCCTTGTTTCATGTACATTGTTGAACGACCTTCTGTAGCTTTGCCTGATAATTACCTGATATCAATAAGTTAAGGACGGCGAAGCGATAAATCTGACCGGGAGTTAAAAATGTCATCTCGTAGAGAGCTTGCCAATGCTATTCGCGCATTAAGTATGGACGCTGTTCAGAAAGCCAAATCTGGCCATCCAGGCGCCCCGATGGGTATGGCGGATATCGCTGAAGTATTATGGCGCGATTTTCTGAACCATAACCCTGCCAATCCGCTGTGGGCTAACCGCGACCGCTTTGTGCTGTCCAACGGCCACGGTTCGATGCTGATTTATAGCCTGCTGCATCTCACCGGCTACGGCCTGCCGATTAAAGAACTGGAAAATTTCCGTCAGCTTCATTCCAAAACGCCGGGCCATCCTGAATACGGCTACACGCCGGGCGTTGAGACCACTACCGGTCCGCTGGGGCAGGGCGTTGCTAACGCCGTTGGTATGGCGATTGCTGAACGCACGCTGGCGGCGCAGTTTAACCGCCCGCAGCATGACGTCGTCGATCACCATACTTACGTGTTTATGGGCGATGGCTGCATGATGGAAGGCATCTCTCATGAGGTGTGCTCGCTGGCTGGCACGCTGAAGCTTGGTAAGCTGATCGCTTTCTATGATGACAACGGTATTTCGATTGACGGGCACACCGAAGGTTGGTTTACCGACGATACCGCGAAACGTTTTGAATCTTATCACTGGCATGTGATCCGTGGCGTAGACGGCCATGATGCCGCTGCCATCAAAAAAGCGGTTGAAGAGGCGAAGTCAGTTACCGATAAGCCAACGCTTATCATGTGTAAAACCGTCATTGGCTTCGGTTCGCCGAACAAAGCCGGCACCCATGATTCTCACGGCGCGCCGCTGGGCGATGATGAAATCGCGCTGACGCGTAAGCAGCTGGGCTGGAACTACGCACCTTTCGAGATCCCGTCAGACATTTATGCCCAGTGGGATGCCAAAGAGGCTGGTCAGGCAAAAGAGTCTGACTGGGACACCCGCTTTGCGGCCTATGCTGCGGCTTACCCGGAGCTGGCTGCTGAGTTTAAACGTCGCACCACCAACCAGCTGCCTGATAGCTGGCAGGCCGAGTCGCAGAAGTTTATTGAGCAGCTTCAGGCCAATCCGGCGAAAATCGCCAGTCGTAAAGCTTCGCAGAATACCATTGAGGCCTTTGGTAAAATTCTGCCGGAATACTTAGGCGGCTCGGCCGACCTGGCGCCGAGCAACCTGACCATGTGGTCTGGCTCAAAACCGATTAATGAAGATGCAGCCGGTAATTACATTCATTACGGCGTGCGCGAATTCGGTATGACGGCCATCGCCAACGGTATTGCCCTGCACGGCGGCTTCCTTCCCTATACCGCGACCTTCCTGATGTTTGTCGAATATGCGCGTAACGCGGCGCGCATGGCGGCGCTGATGAAAATTCGCCAGGTGATGGTTTACACCCACGATTCAATCGGCCTCGGCGAAGACGGTCCGACGCACCAGCCGGTTGAGCAGCTTGCCAGCCTGCGCGTTACGCCGAACATCAGTACCTGGCGTCCGTGCGATCAGGTTGAATCAGCGGTGGCGTGGAAATATGCAATTGAACGTCATGACGGCCCGACGGCGCTGATCTTCTCACGCCAGAATCTGGCGCAGCAGGCGCGTACTCCGGCGCAGCTGGCTGACGTGGCGCGCGGTGGTTATGTGCTGAAAGATTGTGACGGTCAGCCGCAGCTGATCCTGATTGCTACCGGTTCTGAAGTCGAGCTGGC
Organism: Izhakiella australiensis; assembly: GCF_002006995.1. Classification (GTDB taxonomy): domain Bacteria; phylum Pseudomonadota; class Gammaproteobacteria; order Enterobacterales; family Enterobacteriaceae; genus Izhakiella; species Izhakiella australiensis. Next base: position 39,787 of record NZ_MRUL01000008.1, read on the forward strand.
CGTTGCCGCAGCGGAAAAACTTAGCGGCGAAGGTGTTAAAGTGCGCGTGGTTTCCATGCCGTCTACTGATGCCTTTGACAAGCAGGATGCTGCTTACCGTGAATCCGTACTGCCGAAAGCGGTCAGCGCTCGCGTGGCGATTGAAGCCGGCATTGCCGACTACTGGTACAAATATACCGGCCTGAATGGCGCCGTGGTGGGTATGACCACTTTCGGTGAATCCGCGCCGGCGGAGAAGCTGTTTGAGCTGTTCGGCTTCACCGTGGATAACGTTGTCGCGCAGGCAAAAGCTATTTTATAATTTGCCGTGGCTTGACTTGACGCCCGGACTGGCCTGAGGCCAGTCCGTTGATTTCAGGAGGAGGCCAACAGGCCTCCTTCTTTTTTAGCCAGATCTTCTTTTGTGATGAAGATCTAATTATCGCAGCGTTTTTGACCGCAATCATTCCAGTTATTCCTTAATTCCTTTATTATTGCTGAATCGGTTCAGTATCTGCTGTGCCTGATGAGCTTGAAACGTTACCTGAGTGATTACAGGTAAAAATTACTGTACAAATAGCGACAGCGGCCTCAGTCTTAGGCAGCAAAATGACTGGATAGCGTTGGCAGGAGTGGTATGACAGTTCGGATTGCCATTAATGGGTTTGGCCGTATTGGGCGCAACGTTCTGCGGGCGCTATATGAGACCGGCCGTCGCGCCGAAATAAGCGTGGTCGCGATTAACGAGCTGGCCGATTCTGCCGGAATGGCGCATCTGTTGAAGTACGATACCAGCCACGGTCGTTTTGCCCTGGACGTGCGTCAGGAACGAGACACTCTGCAGGTTGGCGACGATACGATTCGTATCCTGCATCAGCGGGAAATTGCGCAACTGCCCTGGAAAGAGCTCTCCATTGAGATTGTTCTCGACTGTACCGGGGTATTTGGCTGCCGGGCCGACGGCGAGGCCCATTTGCAGGCCGGCGCTAAAAAAGTGCTGTTCTCCCACCCTGGGGCTAACGACCTTGATGCCACCGTCGTTTATGGCGTTAATCACCAGCACCTGCAGCCAGAGCACCGCATCGTTTCTAATGCGTCTTGTACCACCAACTGTATTATTCCGATCATCAAGTTACTGGATGATGCTTTCAGCATTGAGTCCGGCACTGTGACGACCATCCATTCGGCGATGCACGATCAGCAGGTGATCGACGCTTATCACAGCGACCTGCGGCGCACGCGCGCGGCAAGCCAGTCAATTATTCCGGTTGATACGCGTCTTGCTGCCGGTATTGCGCGCATTTTTCCTAAATTTAGCGACTGCTTTGAGGCGATTGCGGTACGCGTGCCGACCATAAACGTGACGGCTATTGACCTGAGCGTGAGTGTGAAAAAAGAGGTGCAGGCCTGCGAGGTCAATCAATTACTGCACGGCGCAGCGCAGGGAGCATTTAGTGGTATAGTTGACTATACGGAATTACCGTTAGTCTCAATTGATTTTAACCATGACCCCCATAGCGCCATTGTGGACGGTACGCAAACGCGGGTCAGCGGACGGCACCTGATTAAGACGTTAGTCTGGTGCGACAACGAATGGGGCTTTGCTAACCGGATGCTTGATACGACGTTAGCAATGGCAACCAGTGGTTTCAGGTAAGGTGCGGTTTGCGCCTGCGAAAATTGAAGAGAATCAACGAGAGGGTTCACTATGTCTGTTATTAAGATGATCGATCTGGATTTGGCAGGTAAACGTGTACTAATCCGCGCCGATCTTAACGTGCCGGTTAAAGATGGAAAAGTAACGTCTGATGCACGTATTCGCGCCTCGCTGCCGACGATTGAAGCAGCGCTTAAGCAAGGCGCAAAAGTGATGGTTACTTCTCACCTGGGTCGTCCGACCGAAGGTGAATACAATGAAGAGTTCTCTTTGCTGCCGGTTGTTAATCACCTGAAAAGTAAACTCTCAGCGCCGGTTCGCCTGGCGAAAGATTATCTCAATGGCGTAGATGTTGCTGAAGGCGAGCTGGTCGTGCTGGAAAACGTTCGCTTTAACAAAGGCGAGAAGAAAGACGATGAAGCGCTTTCTAAACAGTACGCCGCGCTGTGTGATGTTTTCGTGATGGATGCTTTTGGTACCGCCCATCGCGCCCAGGCTTCAACGCACGGCGTTGGAAAATTTGCGCCGGTTGCCTGTGCAGGTCCGCTGCTGGCCGCTGAGCTGGAAGCGCTGGGTAAAGCGCTGTCTAACCCGGCGCGTCCGATGGTCGCGGTAGTAGGGGGTTCTAAAGTCTCCACTAAGTTTGACGTGCTGAACTCGCTGGTAAAAATTGCTGATACGGTGATTGTTGGCGGCGGTATTGCCAATACCTTCGTTGCCATTGATAACAACGTTGGTAAATCGCTGTACGAGCCTGATTTTGTTGAAGCGGCGAAAAAACTGCGCGATGAGTTCCATATTCCGGTACCGACCGACTCTCGCGTTGGCACGGAATTCTCTGAAACTGCGCCGTCAACGGTGAAAAAAGTCAGCGACGTTGCAGATAACGAAGAGATCATGGATTTCGGTGATGAAACCGCGCAGGCCATGGCTAAGTTGCTGAAAGAAGCCAAAACTATTCTGTGGAATGGTCCGGTTGGCGTATTTGAATTTCCTAATTTCCGCAAAGGCACCGAGATTGTCGCCAGGGCAATTGCAGACAGCGATGCATTCTCAATTGCCGGTGGCGGTGATACCCTGGCTGCCATCGATATCTTTGGCATTGAAGATAAAATCTCTTATATCTCAACCGGCGGCGGCGCATTCCTTGAATTCGTCGAAGGCAAAAAGCTGCCAGCAGTTGCAATGCTGGAAGCGCGCGCTAAGCAGTAATCAGATTTGAGGGCGGGTTACGACCCGTCCTTACCAGGAAACATAAAGACCCGGTAACTTTCAGCTGGTGCTGAAAGAGGAAGGGGATTCACGGCCGACGAAACAGGACACATGAACATGTCTAAAATTTTTGATTTCGTAAAACCAGGCGTTGTCACCGGTGATGACGTACAGAAAATTTTTCAGGTAGCAAAAGAGAATAAATTTGCTTTGCCAGCAGTTAACTGCGTCGGCACGGATTCGATTAATGCCGTGCTGGAAGCGGCGGCGAAAGTTAAAGCGCCCGTGATTGTGCAGTTCTCTAACGGCGGCGCGGCGTTTATCGCGGGTAAAGGCTATAAGTCTGATAAACCGCAGGCGGCGGCCATTATCGGCGCTATCTCCGGTGCGAAGCATGTTCACCTGATGGCCGAGCAGTATGGCGTGCCGGTAATCCTGCACACCGACCACTGTGCGAAGAAATTGCTGCCGTGGATCGACGGCCTGCTGGACGCCGGCGAAGAGCACTTCAAAGCCACCGGTAAGCCGCTGTTCTCTTCCCACATGATCGATCTGTCTGAAGAGTCTCTGGAAGAAAACATCGAGCTGTGCGGAAAATACCTGCAGCGCATGTCGAAACTCAATATGACGCTGGAAATCGAGCTCGGCGTTACCGGCGGTGAAGAAGACGGCGTGGATAACTCTCACGTTGACAGCTCCGCGCTGTACTCTCAGCCGGAAGACGTCGACTACGCTTACACTAAGCTGAATGCCATCAGCCCGCGCTTTACCATTGCCGCGTCTTTTGGCAACGTTCACGGCGTGTACAAGCCGGGTAACGTTAAGCTGACGCCAACTATTCTGCGTGACTCACAGGAATATGTTTGCAAAAAGCATAACCTGGCGCACAACGCACTGAACTTCGTCTTCCACGGCGGTTCAGGCTCTTCAGCTGCTGAGATCAAAGAATCAATCAGCTACGGCGTGATTAAAATGAACATCGATACCGATACCCAGTGGGCAACCTGGGACGGCATCCTGCAATACTACAAGCAGAAAGAAGGCTATCTGCAGGCCCAGCTGGGTAACCCGGAAGGACCGGACAGCCCGAACAAAAAATACTACGATCCGCGCGTCTGGCTGCGTCATGCTCAGGCCTCAATGGTGACGCGTCTGGAGCAGGCGTTTAAAGAGCTAAATGCGGTCGACGTACTGTAATCAGTCGCGGCTTCATTTCTAGCGCCCAGCCCGCCATCGAGCGGGCTTTTTTGTGCGCTGAAGGCATCGGCGGTGGAATAATCAGCAACTATCAGGCGTAACAGACGCTAGCTCTGGCAGAATGACCAATTTGTGCTTAGGCTTAAATAGGCTTAACGCTAAGCATTTCATTAATTGGCACATTATTCCTACGGGGATAAAAATCAGGGTACAAAAATGGATGATTTAAACGTTGTTAACAGTCTAAACCATGCCGGAGGCTGGCTGGCGCGCAATCAGGCGCTGTTGCTGAGCTACGCCGTTAACATTCTCGCGGCGTTGGTTATTCTGATTATCGGGATGATGGTTGCGCGTATCGTTTCTAACGGCATCAGTAAGCTTCTGATTAGCCGCAGCGTCGATAAAACCGTTGCTGACTTCCTCTCCGCGCTGGTGCGCTACGGCATTATTGCTTTTACGCTAATCGCCGCACTGGGCCGGGTGGGTGTGCAGACGGCCTCGGTGATTGCCGTGTTGGGTGCCGCAGGTCTGGCTGTCGGTCTGGCGTTGCAGGGGGCGCTTTCCAACCTCGCGGCAGGGGTGCTGCTGGTTACCTTCCGACCGTTCCGCACCGGCGAGTTTGTCGATCTGGGCGGCGTAATGGGAACCGTAATTAGCGTACAAATTTTCTCGACCACCTTAAAGACCGCCGACGCCAAAATTGTGGTGGTGCCAAACGGTAAAATCATTGCCGGCAATATCGTCAACTATTCCCGCGAACCGGTACGGCGTAACGAGTTTATTATCGGCGTTGCTTACGAAGCCGATGTAGACGAAGTTATTGCTCTGCTACGCGGCGTGGTTGAAGCCGATAAGCGCGTTCTGCAGGATATGGGCATTCAGATTGGGCTGAACGAGCTGGCGGCCTCATCGCTAAACTTTGTCGTGCGCTGCTGGAGTAAAAGTGGCGATCTGCAGGACGTTTACTGGGACCTGCTGAAAAACTTTAAACGCGCGCTGGATGCGAAGGATATTGGCATTCCTTATCCACAAATGGATGTCCATTTGCATCACAGCAAAGGGGAGAGCAAAACGCAGAATCCTGATGAAAATCCGGGCCAGTCAGAGACAGGTTTAGAAAAACCGCTCTGAATCAACAATCCGATAATAAAACGGGCGCTGCGGTGCCCGTTTTAGTTGCTGCTGGCTGATTATTAACACGGCTAATGCAGCATTATTAATTTCCATTTCATCTTATAATCGTATCGGGCTAGACTGCCTCACGTCGATAAGTATGTGAGGAACCAGGATGTTAGCTGTTTATTTTCAAGGAATTGCGTTGGGCGCCGCATTGATTCTCCCCCTTGGCCCGCAAAATGCGTTTGTCATGAATCAGGGGATCCGCCGTCAGTATCATCTGATGACGGCCAGCCTGTGTACGCTCAGCGACATCATACTGATTTGCGCCGGCGTTTTTGGCGGCAGCGCGCTGCTCACCCGTTCGCCATTGCTGCTAACGGTGATCACCTGGGGCGGAGTGGCTTTTCTGCTGTGGTACGGCTGGGGGGCGCTGCGCACCGCGTTTAGCCGTGAAATTGAACTGCTGCAGGTTGAGACGCTGCGTCAGAGCCGCTGGCGCATCGTGATGACGATGATGGCTGTGACCTGGCTAAATCCGCATGTCTATCTGGATACCTTCGTGGTGCTGGGCAGCCTGGGGGGCCAGCTACCGGCCGCACAGCGCACCTGGTTTGCTCTCGGTACCATCAGCGCCTCGCTGCTGTGGTTTTTTGGCCTGGCGCTGCTGGCTTCATGGCTGGCGCCCCGGCTGGTTTCCCAACGGGCCCAGCGGATTATTAACCTGCTGGTGGGCGCGATTATGTGGTTTATTGCTTTGCGCCTGGCGCAGCAGGGGATTTCCATGTTGTAAAACCGGGTAAACCGGCAATAATGTCAGAACTTTTCCCACTTTCATAACTCAGAGCATCACCCATGTTGCGTGACCGCCTGCTGTGCCAAACTCAGCGGTTACCGTGAATGATAATTCTCTTCAAGGAGGACTGAAGTGAAAATGAAAGCCCTGGCATGTGCCACTCTTCTGGGTTTGAGCATCATGCCTGCTATCAGCCAGGCAGGCGAGTTGCCTAATGGACCCCACGTAATTACCTCCGGCCATGCGAGCGTTGATGCCACTCCGGATATCGCGACGCTGACGATTGAAGTCAGCGTATCGGCAAAAGAGGCGGCGGAGGCTAAGAAGCAGGCCGATTCCCGCGTGCAGCAATATTTTGATTTTCTTAAGCAGCAGGGCATCGAAAAGAAAGATATCGATGCTGCAAACCTGCGCACTCAGCCGGAATATGATTATCTGAAAGATGGCAAATCACAGCTGAAAGGCTATCGGGCGGTGCGTCAGGTTCAGGTAACCCTGCGCAAGCTGGATAAGCTCAATGACCTGCTGGATGGGGCGCTGAAATCCGGTCTGAATGAAATTCGCGCCGTCGATCTTGGCGTAGCCAACCCGCAGCAGTATCGCGATAAAGCCCGTGAAGAAGCCATCAAGAATGCGACTGAGCAGGCTGATGAGTTAGCCAAAGGTTTTCATGTCAAGCTGGGGCCGGTCTACAGCATTCGCTATCACGTAGCCAACTATCAGCCGGTTCCGATGACGCGCATGTTCAAAATGGCGGATTCAGCGGCGGTAACCTCTGCGGCGCAAACCTATGAACAGCAGAGCATCCACTTCGACGATCAGGTTGATGTGGTGTTTGAACTGAATAATCAGTAATCAGGCAGAACGGCCAGCACAAATGTCTGGCCATCTCAGCCAGCAGAACCGGGCGCCTTCAGGCGCCTTTTTTTCGTCAGGCGGCATCCTGGCGCAGCAGGCGATGACCATGCTCAATCAGGGCATCTGTTACGCGGCGCATCAGGCGACTTTCCGGCGCGAAACGATGCCAGTAAAGCATTCGACGCTGGTAAAGCCCGGGCGTCAGGTCGATCAGTTCGCCGGACGCCAGCTCTTTCTCTATTTGCAGATGCGGGATCATGCAGCATGTCGTTCCCTGACGGGCCAGCTGCACAAACGCTTCGGATGAATTAACGATGTGGCAGGGAACGCTGCCAGGCGACAAATCAAAATTCTGCTGCAAAAAAGCCTGATGCATGTCGTCAAGATGATCGAAGGCGACCACCGGCGCTTTCAGCAGCGCCGAGCGGGTGACGCCATTAGGAAAGTAGCGGGCGGCAAATTCCGGCGAGCTGACGAACAGGTAATCCAGTGCACCGAGCTGGCTGACCAGGCAGCTCGGTAGCGGCTGAGGCTGGATACTGACCGCGCCAACCACCTCGCCCCGACGCAGGCGTTCCTGCGTGCGGCTCTCATCTTCAACTTGCAGGTTCAGCCTGACGGGCGAATCGCTCAGCACATTTTTTAGCGCCGGCAGCAGCCAGGTCGCCAGGCTGTCAGCGTTAACCGCCAGCGACAGCAGCAGCGGCGTAGTGCCGCTGCCATTTTCATTTCCCAGCCACTCTTCTTCCAGCAGCTCTACCTGATGCAGTAATGCCAGCAGCTTCTGCCCCTGCTCGGTTGGGCGCGGGGGAATGGTACGAACCAGCAGGGGCTGACCAAACATGTTTTCCAGCTGCTTAATGCGCTGCGACACGGCTGACTGCGTGATGCACAACTTTTGCGCCGCGCGTTCAAATCCTCGTTCACGAATAACAGCATCCAGCGCCTGAAGCGTTCGATAATCCGGGCGTTTCATGGGGTTGTGGGGTCTCCTTCAGGTGGGATCTGGCAAAACGATTTATCACTATGCCATAGTTTTTTATTTTTCATGAAAAAAGGTCTGTTTATTTCTTATTGAACTGAAGAGGAGAAGGGAATACGCATTTATCGTTATCAGTCAGGTAATTTATTGCCAGCTTCTTTATACTGAGGCCACTTTTATCGGGCTGCATGGGTTAAATTATGATGACGCAGGATGAACTGAAAAAAGCCGTCGGCTGGGCGGCGCTGGATTATATTACTCCCGGTACCATCGTTGGCGTTGGCACCGGCAGCACGGCCGCGCATTTTATTGATGCGCTGGGATCGATAAAACATCAAATTGAGGGGGCGGTTTCCAGCTCCGACGCTTCGACGGCGAAGCTTAAAAGCCTGGGTATTCCGGTATTCGATCTTAATAACGTCGATCGACTGGCGGTTTATGTTGATGGCGCTGATGAAATTAACCCCCAAATGCAAATGATTAAAGGGGGCGGTGCGGCATTGACCCGCGAAAAGATCGTCGCCGCCGTTGCCGATAAATTTATTTGTATTGCCGACGCGTCGAAACAGGTGCCGGTGCTGGGCAAATTTCCGCTGCCGGTTGAAGTTATTCCTATGGCGCGCTCTTATGTCGCGCGGGAGCTGGTTAAGCTGGGGGGGCTACCTGAATATCGTCAAAGTGTGGTGACGGATAACGGCAACGTTATTCTGGACGTGCATAATCTGAGCATTGTCGATCCCTACGCGCTGGAAAGGGCGATTAACGCGCTGCCCGGCGTAGTTACCGTCGGGCTGTTCGCCGCGCGCGCCGCCGATGTGGCGCTGATTGGCGGTCCGGATGGGGTAAGAACCATCAGCAAATGATCTGGCCGGCTGCGGGTGAAGCCGTCGCATTTCTGCGAGGGTTTCACCCGGCGCTTTTTATAGTAAAAAAGATATTTTATTTATCAGACACATTTTGGTGACTTATATCACAAAATGGCCATTTCCAGTCGATTGTTTCTGCCAACGGTCATGAAATTGCCATTATCTGTCGTTACCCGCCTTACTGCGGGCGCAGTATGCTAGTCGTCAGGCAGGGGGCCGTATTGCTGACGGCGAAAATTTTGTTATTTTGACAGAAGACAGTCTTATTACTGCGGTGACTCAACTTAGCAAACGCGGAGTAAGGCCAGTATTCATTTTTGCAGTCAGCTTATAGGGTCGGGAAATGGCAAAAGTATCACTGGAAAAAGACAAAATTAAATTTCTGCTGGTGGAAGGCGTTCATCAGAGCGCGCTGGAAAGCTTGCGCGCCGCCGGATACAGCAACATCGAATTTCATAAAGGCGCCCTCGACAGCGAGGCGCTGAAAGTGGCGGCACGCGATGCGCACTTTATTGGTATCCGTTCCCGCACGCAGCTGAGCGAAGAGATTTTTGCCGCTGCGGAAAAACTGGTCGCTGTCGGCTGCTTCTGTATCGGAACCAATCAGGTCGATCTTGGCGCCGCCGCTAAGCGCGGTATTCCGGTGTTCAATGCGCCTTTTTCTAATACCCGCTCGGTCGCTGAGCTGGTGATTGGCGAGCTGCTGTTAATGTTGCGTGGCATCCCCGAAGCGAACGCCAAGGCGCACCGCGGTATCTGGAATAAGCTGGCGGTGGGTTCGTATGAAGCGCGCGGTAAAAAGCTTGGCATCATCGGCTATGGTCACATCGGTATGCAGCTGGGCGTGCTGGCAGAATCGCTGGGGATGCATGTCTTCTTCTATGACATCGAAAACAAGCTTCCTTTGGGCAATGCTACTCAGGTTCAGCATCTGTCCGATTTATTGAATATGAGCGATGTGGTTAGCCTGCACGTACCGGAAACGCCGTCAACGCAAAATATGATTGGCGCGAATGAGCTGGCGATGATTAAACCCGGCGCGCTGCTGATTAACGCCTCGCGCGGCACGGTGGTCGATATTCCCGCACTCTGTCAGGCACTGACGAATAAGCATCTTTCAGGCGCGGCGATTGACGTATTTCCTGTGGAACCCGCCACCAATAACGATCCGTTCAATTCGCCGCTGTGCGAGTTCGATAATGTGCTGCTGACGCCACATATCGGCGGTTCTACTCAGGAAGCGCAGGAAAACATTGGTTTTGAGGTTGCCGGTAAGCTGTCGAAATACTCTGATAATGGTTCAACGCTCTCTGCGGTCAATTTTCCTGAAGTTTCTTTGCCGATGCACGGCGAGTCAGTCAGTCGCCTGCTGCATATCCATGAAAACCGTCCCGGCGTGCTGACAGCAATCAACCAGATTTTCGCCGAGCAGGGTATTAATATCGCCGCCCAGTACCTGCAGACCAGCCCGCTGATGGGTTACGTCGTTATCGATATTGATGCGGAAGAGGAACTGGCGGAAAAAGCGATACAGCTGATGAAAGCTATCCCTGGCACCATCAGAGCCCGCCTGCTTTATTAAGTCAAAACGGCCAGGCCGGATCCACCGGTCTGGCCGTCATTTAACCTTGCCTGCCAGTTCCCATTGCCATAATTTCGCCGGCGTAATCACCGCTGGCAGCGGAATATCCCAGCTGGCGCTGGGCAGCCGTTCCACGTGCTGACAATCGTGCGCGAGGCCTAGCGGATAGAATCCGTGCTGGCGCCAGTTCTGCAGCGTCCTGTCATAAAAGCCGCCCCCCATGCCGAGACGCTGTCCAAGGCTGTCGAAGGCCACCAGCGGAACAAATAACACGTCCAGCTTATTCAGCGGCAGCAGACAGCGCACGTCCAGCGGCGGTTCGGGGATGCGCAGGCGGTTTAAATGCAGAGGGGTTGCGGTATCGTAATGCAAAAATAGCAGCTGTCCGGCAGAGAAGGGGTGAAGGACCGGCAGATAAACCTGCTTTTTTTCGTGCCACAGGCGGGCAATCAGCGGACGAGTATTAAGCTCGCCGTCCATTGAAAGAAAAATCGCCACGTTTCTCGCCTGCTGTACTTGCGGCAGCGCCATGGCATGTTCCGCCGCCAGCTCAGCGGCTTGCTGCTGCTGATCGTCGCGCAGCGTGCGGCGCAGATGACGCATATGAGTACGAATATCCTGGCGGTCGCGCAGAGAAACTGACATGCCGATCTCCTGTTCAGCGTTGATGCTGTTCAGAATACGATCGGATAAGGCTTCAGGACAACTTAAATGGGGTACCCGACAAGGGTAAGGGGGATCTCCGAGATGCCGCCGCAGGCTGTAACCCTTGAACCCTTGGTTCAAGGTGAATGCGTCGTCGCGGCTATCAGGCTTCCCGGACGAACCGGGCATGCGCACAAACCGCGGAGCGCCGCATTCTGTGCTTTTGAAATATCGGCTCAGGGGACTGGCCCGCTTGCAAACATCTCAGAGAAAGTTGACAACACTGTCAGTGTATCACAATGGACAATGTCGTGTTATTCGAACTTCGCACCCTGGCGATTTGTAATGTGACCTTGCTCAACTAACGCCTGCTCGATGGTCTGTTGCAGCATACGAATGCGCTGCTCCATGTTAGCGGCGTAGTCACGCGTTTTACCTTTTTCCTGCGCCAGTTCGTAGCAGAGGTTCAGCGCGGCAATAAACACCAGTTGCTCGGTATTTGTGACTCTAGTGCGAACTTTTAAATCTTGCAACCGCTGATTAAGATCTTCCGCCGCTGCGTTTAACGCATCCTGCTGTTCAGGCGGACAATTTACTCTTAAAGAACGGCCAAAAACCTGTATATCTACTGGTTGTGCAGACATGCCACCTTCCTGACTGATTTACTGCGCCCGCTACGCCCTTTCCACTCAATGGGTTGCGAGGGACGCCACTATATATATCCCCGGGGGAAGAAACAACCCCCTTTCTGGAATCCGTAAGCCACCTGGTGGTAGCATAACACGAACTCCAACCGTCAACGATGATGATTACCTATGTCTCTTTCCAATATGGTCCCAGGCTATGCCGCTCTCGCTTCCGCTCTCAGCCAGCAGGGGGTCGGCATGACGCCTGCGGAAATGCACGGATTAATCAGCGGCATTGTATGCGGTGGTAACCGTGATAATAGCTGGCAGGCACTGATTTACGATCTGACTAACGAAGGCAATGCTTTTTCACAGTCGCTGAAACAGCCTGTTGAACAGCTTCATCGTACGATTACCGCCACGCTGGAAGATGACAGCTTTGAGTTTCAGCTGCTGCTACCGGACGATGAAATTGTTACAGTATTTGATCGAGCCGATGCGCTGGCAGGCTGGGTAAATCACTTTTTACTGGGCCTCGGGGTCACGCAGCCTAAACTGGATAAGGTAACCGGTGAAACCGGCGAAGCTATTGACGATCTGCGTACCATTGCTCAGCTCGGATATGACGAAGATGAAGACCAGCAAGAGCTGGAGGAGTCGTTGGAAGAGGTGATCGAATACGTACGGGTCGCCGCCTTGCTTTGCCATGAAACCTTTTGCCGCCCGCAGCCAACGGCGGTGGAAATGAAAAAGCCCACCCTGCACTGAATAGCGTGTCAGCGTTTCAGGGATTGATTCAGGAGTAGTGATGATTCAACCACAAGAATTTGTTCGCCGTCGTCAGCAGCTGGTCGACCAAATGGCACCGGCCAGCGCGGCACTATTTTTTGCCGCGCCGGAAGCCACCCGTAATGCTGACAGTGAGTACCCGTTTCGCCAGAACAGCGACTTCTGGTATCTGACCGGATTTAACGAGCCGGAAGCGCTGCTGGTGATTATTAAGAGCGCTGAAAATCACAGCCATACGGTGTTGTTTAACCGTCTGCGGGATTTAACCGCTGAAATCTGGTTTGGCCGTCGTCTCGGTCAGGATGCGGCGCCGCAGCGCCTGAATCTCGACCGGGCGCTGGCGTGGGATGAGCTGGAACAGCAGCTGCCGCAGCTATTGAACGGCCTGGACGTGGTTTATCACGCTCAGGGACTGTATGGCTTCGCTGACAGCGCGGTATTCGCTGCTATTGAACGCCTGCGCAACGGCAGCCGGCAAAACCTTTCGGCGCCGGCGACCTTGACGGACTGGCGCCCGATAGTTCACGAGATGCGGCTGTTCAAATCGCCGGGCGAGCTGGCGGTTTTACGTGAAGCCGGACGCATCAGCGCGCTGGCCCACACCCGCGCGATGCAGCAATGCCGCCCGGGAAACTTCGAGTATCAGCTTGAAGGCGAGATTCTGCACGAGTTTACTCGCCACGGGGCGCGCTTCCCCTCGTATAACACCATCGTTGGTGCCGGAGAAAACGGCTGTATCCTGCATTACACGGAAAATGAAAGCCGGATGCAGGATGGCCAGCTGGTGTTAATTGATGCCGGTTGTGAACTCTACGGCTATGCCGGCGACATTACGCGGACCTTTCCGGTTAACGGCAAATTCAGCGCGCCGCAGCGTGAGATTTATGACATCGTGCTGGCCTCACTCGACAAAGCGCTGACGCTGTTTGCTCCGGGAACCAGCATTCGCCGCGTTAATCAGGAAGTGGTACGCATTATGGTTACCGGCCTGGTGGCGCTCGGTATTTTGCAAGGAGAGGTTGATACGCTGATCGCTGAACAGGCCCATCGTCAATTCTTTATGCACGGCCTGTCGCATTGGCTGGGGCTTGACGTTCACGATGTCGGTCATTATGGCGTCGATCGCGATCGACCGCTGGAGCCCGGAATGGTGCTCACCGTCGAACCGGGACTGTATATCGCGCCGGATGCGGAGGTGCCAGAACGCTATCGCGGCATCGGTATTCGCATTGAGGATGACATCGTGATTACCGCTAATGGTAATGAAAATTTGACGGATTCGGTGGTTAAAAAAGCGGAAGAGATCGAGGCGCTAATGGCGGCGGCACAATAATATGCGGGTAATAATCGCCGGAGGCGGTATGACCGGCGCCACGCTGGCGCTGGCGCTTTCTCATCTTTCGCAGGGAAGGCTGCCCGTTACGCTTATTGAAGCCAGTGAGCCGGACTCGCAGCGCCATCCAGGCTACGATGGCCGCGCTATTGCGCTGGCGGAAGGAACCTGCCAGCAATTGATGGCGCTGAATATCTGGTCGCATCTGCAGACGGCGGCAACCGCTATCCGTGAAGTGCAGGTCAGCGATCGCGGCCATGCCGGTTTCGTGACGCTCGACGCGCAGGAGTATGCTATCAGCGCATTGGGGCAGGTCGTGGAACTGCACGACGTCGGGCAGCGGCTGTTTGGCCTGTTGCGCCGTGCGCCAGGCGTATCACTGCTTTGCCCGGATCGCGTCGCACAAGTTGAACGTGACGCCGGACAGGTAACGGTCACGCTGGACAGTGGTGCGGTTGTCAGCGGCTCGCTGTTGATCGCGGCAGATGGAAGTCGTTCCGGCGTTGCGGAGGCCTGCGGCCTGAGCTGGCAGCAGGAACCTTACAATCAGGTGGCCGTTATTGCCAACGTTACCAGCTCCGAACCGCATCGCGGGCGGGCTTTTGAGCGCTTCACCGAATATGGACCGCTGGCGCTGCTACCCATGTCAGAAGGACGCAGTTCGCTGGTGTGGTGCCATCCGCTGTCCCACCGCGGGCAGGTGGATGCCTGGAGCGACGCCACCTTTTTACGCCGGTTGCAACAGGCCTTTGGCTGGCGACTGGGCGCCTTTACCGCCGTTGGTCAGCGCGCCAGTTATCCCCTGGCGTTACAGTGCGCTTCGCAGCGCATCGCGCATCGTCTGGCGTTGGTGGGCAACGCAGCGCAAACGCTGCATCCGATCGCCGGGCAAGGTTTTAATCTCGGACTGCGTGACGTTATGTCGCTGGCGGAAACGCTCACCGTCGCCTGGCGAGCCGGTGAAGATCCCGGTGGCTATGCTGTGCTGCAGCGCTACCAGCAGCGGCGTCAGTCTGATGCTGATGCAACTATCAGTCTTACTGACGGACTGGTGCGTATTTTTGCCAATCATCATCTGCCGCTGGTGGCGGGCCGTAATCTTGGCCTGCTGGCGATGGATCATTTTCCCCTGCTACGTCGCCGGCTGGCCGATCGGACGCTGGGTTGGGTTTCGCGTTAAGGAGAGACTATGCAATCTTATGATGTTGTCATCGCCGGCGGGGGTATGGTCGGGCTGGCGGTTGCCTGCGGTCTGCAGGGCTGCGGTCTTCAGGTTGCGGTTCTGGAGCGTGATGAGGCGCCTGCGCCGCTTACCGACCCGACTCCGCAGCTGCGCGTATCGGCAATTAATGCTGCCAGCGAGCGTTTGCTGCAGCATCTGGGCGCCTGGGATGCCATCGCGCAGCGTGCGGCGCCTTACCATGGTATGGATGTCTGGGATAAAGACAGCTTCGGGCATATTGCTTTTGACGATGACAACCAGGGGATCAGCCACCTCGGGCACATTATTGAAAACCAGGTTATCCACCATGCTCTGTGGCAGCGCGCCGACCAGCTGAGCGACGTGACCCTAATAGCGAACGCCAGCCTGCAGCAGGTGGCGTTTGGCGATAACGAAGCTTTTATTACCTTGCAGGATGGCAGCATGATGACTGCCCGTCTGATGGTTGCGGCCGACGGCGCTCACTCCTGGCTGCGCGATAAGGCGGATATCCCGCTTTCATTCTGGGATTACGAGCATCATGCGTTGGTTGCTACCATCCGCACTGACGAGCCGCACCAGTCCGTTGCCCGTCAGGTGTTTCATGGTGAGGGTATTCTGGCGTTTCTGCCCCTCAGCGATGCGCATCTTTGTTCTATCGTCTGGTCATTGCCGCCGCAGGAGGCTGCCCGGCTGCAGGCGATGCCGGCGGCGCTGTTTAATCAGCAGCTAACGGTTACCCTGGATGCGCGTCTCGGCCTCTGTGCGCTGGAGAGTGAGCGTCAGGTTTTCCCGCTGATGGGACGTTTCGCCCGCAGCTTTGCCTGCCACCGGCTGGCATTAGTCGGCGATGCGGCTCATACCATCCATCCGCTGGCGGGGCAGGGGGTGAATCTTGGATTTATGGACGCCGCCGGGCTTATCGGCGAATTGCGCCGCTTACAGCGCGCTGGCAAGGATATCGGCCAGCATCTTTATCTGCGCCGCTATGAGCGCAGTCGCAAACATAGCGCGGCGCTAATGCTGGCAAGCATGCAGGGCTTTCGCGAGCTGTTTGCCGGCGAAAATCCGGCAAAGAAACTGCTGCGCGATATCGGCCTGACGCTGGCTGACAGGCTGCCGGGCGTAAAGCCGCAGTTAGTTAAACAGGCCATGGGATTGCACGATCTGCCTGAATGGCTGCGCTAGGTGCAGAACGCTTACCTCAGGGCCTGCAATGCAGGCCTTTTTTACACCTTCGTTTGTCATACTCATTTGAAATAATCTAATCTTACCCGCCCATTCGCATTATATTTTTTAATGCGAACGCCAACTTTATGAAGTTATTTTTCAGCTATAAACGCCGTTATCTTTAATAATGGTCTGCAATCAGAGCCATAAACCATGCCATTTGTGCGTAATAACACAGTAATCCAGTGAAAAACCCTGGAGAATAGCGGCTCTGGGATGGCCTGGTCAGCCGGCTTCGCCCTCGTATACCTTATGGTTATCCGCCGCGAACGATGGTAACTTCAGAGAAAAGGTAACGTTTGCGTAGCGCAAACCGGGCTGAAAATATCTTGGCTAATGGAAATAACGATGACTCAGCATACCCCCCTGTTCGAACAGCATCAGACGTGCGGCGCCCGCATGGTGGACTTTCATGGTTGGATGATGCCGCTGCACTATGGTTCGCAGATGGATGAGCACCATGCCGTGCGTAGTGACGCTGGCATGTTTGATGTTTCCCACATGACGATTGTTGATCTGCACGGTGCGCGCACCCGTGAATTCCTGCGCTATCTGCTGGCTAACGACGTGGCAAAGCTGACCCAGCCGGGTAAAGCGCTTTACACCGCCATGCTGAACGCCTCGGGCGGCGTCATCGACGATCTGATCGTTTACTTTATGACCGAGGATTATTTCCGACTGGTGGTGAACTCGGCCACGCGGGAAAAAGATCTCGCCTGGATTCGCGGTCATGCTGAAGGCTATGGCGTTACTCTGACCGAACGTGATGACCTGGCGCTGATCGCCGTACAGGGCCCCAACGCCCAGCAAAAAGCGCGGAGCTTATTGAGCGATGCCCAGCGTGAAGCGGTCGCCGATATGAAGCCTTTCTTCGGTGTACAGGCCGGCGATCTGTTTATTGCCACGACCGGCTATACCGGTGAGGCTGGCTATGAGATCGCGTTGCCGCAGCAGCAGGCGGCGGCATTCTGGCAGCAGCTGGTAGCCGCCGGCGTGAAGCCTGCCGGCCTCGGCGCCCGTGATACGCTGCGTCTGGAAGCCGGGATGAACCTTTACGGCCAGGAAATGGACGAGCGCGTTTCACCGCTGGCGGCCAATATGGGCTGGACCATCGCCTGGCAGCCGGAATCACGCGATTTTATTGGCCGCGCCGCGCTGGAAGCTCAGCGCGAGCAGGGAACCGAGCAGCTGGTCGGTTTAATCATGACGGAGAAAGGCGTA
This sequence comes from Izhakiella australiensis, assembly GCF_002006995.1. GTDB lineage: Bacteria > Pseudomonadota > Gammaproteobacteria > Enterobacterales > Enterobacteriaceae > Izhakiella > Izhakiella australiensis. The sequence goes on from NZ_MRUL01000008.1 coordinate 57,077, forward strand.
CTGCGTAACGAGCTGCCGGTGCGTTTTACCGCCAGTGATGGCAGCGCAGCAGAAGGTGTGATTACCAGCGGTTCATTTTCACCAACGCTCGGTTGCAGCATTGCACTGGCGCGCGTCCCGGCTGGCATTGGCGAACAGGCCATCGTTCAGATCCGCAACCGTGAGATGCCGGTAAAAGTGACTAAACCCGTTTTTGTTCGTGCCGGTAAGCCGGTCGCCCAGTAATTTTATTTTTAGGAGAAGCCAGGCAATGAGCAATGTACCAAATGAACTGAAATATCGTGAAAGCCATGAGTGGGTCCGTAAAGAAGCCGATGGCACTTTCACCGTCGGTATTACCGAGCACGCCCAGGAGCTATTGGGCGATATGGTGTTTGTTGACCTGCCGGAAATCGGCGCCACCTTCAGCGCAGGCGATGATTGTGCCGTTGCCGAGTCGGTAAAGGCCGCGTCCGATATTTACGCGCCGATCGGCGGTGAAATTGTCGAGGTTAACAGCGCGCTTGAAGCCGAGCCCGAGCTGGTTAACAGCGCCCCATACGCCGGCGGATGGCTGTTCAAAATCAAAGCCAGCGATGAAAGCGAGCTGGATTCGCTGCTGGACGCGGATGCGTATAAAGCTTCCATCGAAGAGTAATGTGTTGCCACGCCGGGCGCGAGTGCCCGGCGTACCTACAGACCGACCTTTAGACTCACGCCCGTATCAGGATTGACCGCTAATGACTCAGACACTCAGCCAGCTTGAACATAACGGTGCCTTTATTGAGCGCCACATTGGTCCTTCTGCCGAACAGCAGGAGGCAATGTTGCAGGCCACAGGAGCCCGCTCCCTTGATGAACTGACCGCCAGCATTGTGCCTGCGGATATTCAGCTTCCGGCGCCGCCTGCCATCGGCGACGCGCTGACCGAACATCAGGCGCTGGCCGAGCTGAAGGCGATCGCCAGTCAGAATCAGCGTTACAAATCCTATATCGGCATGGGATATACCCCGGTCCTGACGCCGCCGGTTATCCTGCGTAATATGCTGGAAAATCCCGGCTGGTATACCGCTTATACCCCTTACCAGCCAGAGGTTTCCCAGGGCCGTCTTGAGGCGCTGCTTAACTTTCAGCAGGTAACTATCGATCTGACCGGCCTTGACGTAGCCTCGGCTTCATTGCTGGATGAGGCTACCGCCGCTGCGGAAGCGATGGCGATGGCTAAACGCATCAGCAAGCTGAAAGGGGCCAATAAGTTTTTTATTGCCGATGATGTTCACCCTCAGACGCTGGACGTGATGCGCACCCGTGCCGAAACCTTCGGCTTTGAGATTTTGGTGGATAAAGCGGATAAAGCGCTGGACCATCAGGATCTGTTCGGCGTGCTGCTGCAGCAGGTAGGCACCACTGGCGAAGTACATGATTATCGCGCGCTGATTGCTGATATTAAGGCGCGTAAAGTGATAGTCAGCGTCGCCGCTGACTTTATGGCGCTGGTAATGCTGGATGCACCGGGCAAGCAGGGCGCTGACATCGTTTTTGGCTCCGCCCAACGCTTCGGCGTTCCTATGGGCTATGGCGGTCCGCATGCCGCTTTCTTCGCCGCGCGCGATGAGCATAAGCGTTCGATGCCGGGACGTATTATTGGCGTTTCCCGCGATGCCGCAGGCAATACCGCGCTGCGTATGGCAATGCAAACGCGCGAGCAGCATATTCGTCGTGAAAAAGCTAACTCCAATATTTGTACATCTCAGGTGCTGCTGGCTAATATCGCCGGATTGTACGCGGTCTATCATGGACCGGCTGGCCTGAAGCGCATTGCTACACGCATCCATCGCCTGGCCGATATTCTGGCGGCAGGTCTGACGCAGTCCGGTATGACGCTCCGCCACTCCTGCTGGTTTGACACGCTTACCGTCGAGGTGGCCGATAAGGCCGCGGTGCTGGACCGCGCGCTCAGCTTCGGTGTGAATCTGCGTACCGATGTTCTGAATGCGGTGGCAATTACCCTTGATGAAACCACCACCCGCGAAGATGTCACTACGCTGCTGGCTATTTTGCTGGGTGATGACCACGGTCTTAATATTGATACCCTTGACGGTGCCTTGCTGAAAGCAACCCCGTCGATTTCCGCTGAGCTGCTGCGTCAGGATGACATACTGACCCATCCGGTATTTAACCGTCATCACAGCGAAACTGAGATGATGCGTTATATGCATAGCCTTGAGAAAAAGGACCTGGCTCTGAACCAGGCGATGATCCCGCTTGGCTCCTGCACGATGAAGCTTAATGCGGCGGCGGAAATGATCCCGATTACCTGGCCGGAATTCGCCGATCTGCATCCGTTCTGTCCGGCGAATCAGGCGGCGGGCTACCTGCAGATGATTGGTCAGCTATCACAGTGGCTGGTGCAGCTAACCGGCTACGATGCGCTCTGCATGCAGCCAAACTCCGGCGCGCAGGGCGAATATGCCGGACTGCTGGCAATCCGTCGCTATCATGAAAGTCGTAACGAAGGCCAGCGTCATATCTGCCTGATCCCAAGTTCCGCTCATGGTACTAACCCGGCATCGGCACAGATGGCCGGCATGGGCGTGGTGGTGGTGGCCTGTGATAAACAGGGCAATATCGATTTGCACGACCTGCGCACAAAATCAGAAGCCGCTGGCGACGCCCTCTCCTGCATTATGGTGACCTACCCCTCTACCCACGGCGTATATGAAGAGACGATCCGCGAGGTGTGCCAGATCGTTCATCAGTACGGCGGCCAGGTCTATCTTGACGGCGCCAACATGAACGCGCAGGTGGGTATTACCACGCCTGGCTACATTGGCGCCGACGTTTCGCACCTGAATCTGCACAAAACTTTCTGCATTCCGCACGGCGGCGGCGGCCCCGGTATGGGACCGATCGGGGTGAAAGCGCATCTGGCGCCTTTTGTGCCTGGTCACAGCGTGGTGCAAATTGACGGCGTGCTGACCCAGCAGGGGGCCGTATCCGCGGCGCCGTTCGGCAGCGCCTCTATCCTGCCAATTAGCTGGATGTATATCCGCATGATGGGCGCCGGAGGGCTCAAGCAGGCCAGCCAGGTGGCGATACTGAATGCTAACTATATTGCAACGCGCCTCGCCTCCGCGTATCCGGTGCTGTATACCGGCCGCGATGGTCGCGTAGCCCATGAATGTATTCTCGATATTCGCCCGCTGAAAGAGCGCACCGGTATCAGCGAACTGGATATTGCTAAACGCCTTATCGACTATGGTTTCCATGCGCCGACGATGTCTTTCCCGGTTGCCGGCACCTTAATGGTTGAGCCAACCGAGTCTGAAAGTAAAATTGAGCTGGATCGCTTTGTCGACGCCATGCTGGCAATTCGCATGGAGATTGACCGCGTAGAGGCCGGCGAGTGGCCACTTGAGGATAACCCTCTGGTTAATGCGCCTCATACCCAGCTGGAGATGGTTAGCGAATGGGCGCATCCTTACAGCCGCGAGCTGGCCGTTTTCCCGGTGAGCAGTGAGAATAAATACTGGCCAGCGGTGAAGCGTCTCGACGATGTGTTCGGCGACCGTAATCTGTTCTGCTCCTGCGTGCCGATGAGCGATTATCAGTAAACAGGATTTTAATTTTCAGCCCGGTTTATCCGGGCTTTTTTATGTCCCGGGCTGGCCGTAGATTATTTTGCTGGCCGACGATATGCTGGGCATTGTTGTCAAAATGTTAAGCGGAACCACGATGGATACCATTCTTATTACCGGCGCCAGCCGTGGCATCGGACGGGCGACGGCGCTGCTGCTGGCGGCTGGCGGTCACCAGATTGCAGTTAACTATCGGCAGCGCGCCGATGCCGCCGAACAGGTGGTGGATGCCATTACGGCCGCTGGCGGTAAGGCGTTTTCCGTTGCGGCTGATATCAGTGAGGAAGCGCAGGTTGAGCACATGTTTGCCGTACTGGATCAGCGCGGCGCGCGTCTCACCGGTCTGGTGAATAATGCGGGTATTTTATTTCGCCAGGGACGCGTTGAAACGCTGGATGCTGCGCGTATCAACCGTACTTTTGCCACCAACGTCACGGGTACCTTCCTTTGCTGTCGTGAAGCGATAAAGCGCATGGGCACCCATTGCGGCGGTCAGGGTGGGGCCATTGTTAACGTTTCCTCAGCAGCCTCACGCGTCGGCGCCCCCGGCGAATATGTCGACTATGCGGCATCAAAGGGCGCCATGGATACTCTCACCAAAGGCCTGTCGCTGGAGGTGGCTGCTCAGGGGATCCGGGTTAACGGCGTCAGGCCGGGCTTTATCTATACTGAAATGCACGCCGACGGCGGCGAAGCCGGACGCGTCGATCGCATTGCGCCTGCGATTCCCATGCAGCGCGGTGGCCAGCCGGAAGAGATCGCTCGCATCATTGCCTGGCTATTAAGCGATGAGGCATCCTATGTGACCGGCAGCATCATTGACGCCGCAGGCGGGCGCTAAAAGATCTGCCGGCTTTGCTCAACGCGCCTCTTGCAGCCTGCGATAGCAGACCGAAAACGCACCATCCCCGGCACAAATGCACGCTGATTGTCATCAGCGTGCAATAAAACCGTGCCAGCTTGTCGCACATTAGTCCGGCTTGCTGCGCGTGGCATGCATCCTCTCTCTTCGCAGTTGATGACATCAAAAACTTACAGTTTATTTTTTAGCGTACACTTGTACACTCAAATGGCACTCAGGTAAGCTGGTTTCGTTTTGAGCGCCCGGGGTTTTTCGCCAGCCGCGGACGAAAGGTAGGTGAAGCAATATATTTGAGCGGAGAATATGCGGATGGCCGAGAGTTCTGCACTGGAAAAGGGATATTCACTGGCCGAAGAGCTTGCCAATAGCATTAGCCATGGTATTGGCTGCGTGCTGGGAATTATTGGGCTGGTACTGATGCTGATGCAGGCGGTGGAGCTTAAGGCTGGTACCACGGCCATCGTCAGCTATTCGCTGTATGGCGGCAGCATTATTTTGCTGTTTCTGGCATCAACCCTTTACCACGCCGTTCCCTATGAGCGAGCGAAACGCTGGCTGAAAAAGGTAGACCACTGCGCCATTTACCTGCTAATTGCCGGTACCTACACCCCATTTTTACTGGTTGGCCTTAAATCAACGCTGGCGCATGTCCTGCTGGTCGTGGTCTGGCTGCTGGCGCTGATGGGGGTGATTTTTAAAATGGTATTTGCCCATCGCTTTAAGGCGCTATCGTTAATAACCTATCTGGCAATGGGCTGGCTATCGCTGATAATGGTGTATCAGCTGGCAATGAAGCTGTCGCCCTGGAGCGTATGGCTGCTGGCTATCGGCGGGGTGATTTATTCGCTGGGGGTAATTTTCTACGCGATTGAGCGCATACCTTATAACCATGCCATCTGGCACGCTTTTGTACTGGGTGGCAGCGCCAGCCACTTCTTTGCTATCTATCTGTACGTCAAATAAAACGGGGGATTTGCATCCCCCGCTATATCAACTCTCTTCTGTCAGGCTGTAAGGCAGGGGCTGGATACGCAGCTTGCCGCCCTCATCGCCCTGCACGCGCAGCACGGTATCGGCGTCTAAATCATTGTTTAGCACCGCCTGCAGCCAGAGCTGTCCGTCATCGAGCTGCGCTGCGCTGAGAATGGTGCCGGTGCGGCGCCAGTTTTCGCCCATCTGCATCTCCAGCGCATCGCCGCCTTGTGGAACCCGACCGGCCTGACCCGCCAGCCAGTAAAGCGCCCGCTTATTGGCGCCACGATACTTCGCCCGCGCCACCATTTCCTGACCGGTATAGCAGCCTTTTTTAAAGCTGATGGCATCCAGCGCCTGAAGATTAACTGCCTGCGGAATAAACTGCTCGCTGGCCGCGCTATCGAGCACGGGTATGCCGGCTTCTATATCCAGCGCCAGCCACTGCGGGCTGTTATTCAGCTGAATCTCTTTGCCCAGCTTTTCCTGCAGCTCGCCGACTTTTTGCGCCGGCAGAACCAGCAGAAAGCGCTCATCCGGCTGGCTGAAGAATAGCAGCGTGGTTTCATCTTCGGTGACCACCTGGTTTTCCGCGTCTGGCACAGAGGTGAACAGGTTGCTTAACGCTGCGCGGGCGCCGAAGCCGGCGATGCCAAGTACCACGGCGTCGTCATCGGAGGCGATAGTCAGCTTGGCGAAAATCGCATATTTTTTCAGTTCGGCTATCTGCTTTTCCTCGATGCTGCGACGCACCAGGTAAGCGAGATGCTCGCCACGCCAGAACAGACGCAGATTGCTCCACATTTTGCCTTTGGCATCGCAGTGGGCGACCGGACGGTGCTGATTGTTTTGCAGCGCGGCAACGTCCAGCGTCAGCTGACCTTGCAGATAGCTGACGGCGTCCGGCCCGCTGACGTTAACCAGCGCCCACTCTTCCAGAGAAATGAGCGTAAGGGGTAACCGTGCTGAGGCCACCGGCTGACGGGGAGGGAAAGCGAAACGGGTCATGGTGTTATCCTGAATCAGTCAGAAACGAGTAAGATCTGTTTTAATGGTAAAATAGCTGACTGCCTTTGCAACCAGTTTCCCTGCTTAGTGGCACAAATCGCGTGATGACCGCTAAATTTTTGTGGCTTTGCGGCCAGCTGCGCAAAGCGAGGATTTGTCCTTCATGGCGCGGATAAAAAAGCGCTACACTAGGCAATCATTTTGTACAGAAGGAGCCCGCGGGTTTATGGATATTAATGATAAAGCACGTATTCACTGGGCATGTCGTCGCGGCATGCTGGAGCTGGATATATCCATTATGCCTTTCTTCCGTTATGAATATGACAGTCTGAGTGACGGTGACAAGCAGCTGTTTATCCGGCTGCTGGAGCATCCGGACCCGGATCTTTTTAACTGGCTGATGAATCACGGCGAACCTGATGATTCCGGGCTTAAACGTATTGTCAGTCTGATTCAGGAGCGAAATCAGCAACGTGGCCCTGTGGCAATCTGAACTCTATGTTTCCTGGCGCGCGCAGTGGCTGTCACTGGTGCTGCACGGTATAGTGATGCTGGCGCTGCTGCTGGCGCCCTGGCCGACAAATTATACTTTAGTGTGGGTCGTTCTGCTTATTCTGGTGGTACTGGAGTCCATTCGCAGCCAGCGTCGCATAAGCAGTCGGGAAGGCGCAATCGCGCTGCTGCCGGGCAGGCAGCTACACTGGCGTAATCGGCAGTGGAGCATTGTGCGTCGCCCCTGGATAGGTCAGCAGGCGATTCTGCTGACGCTGCGCGGCGTTAGCGGCGGCCGTGAAAATCTCTGGCTGATGCGGGACAGTATGTCCACGCGCGACTGGCGACGGCTGCGACTGCAGCTGCTTAATCCAGTCGCGACGGACTAAACTACAGCTTTGCCGCCATTTCAGTCAGAATTTGTTCACACCAGTTCGCCAGTCGCTCGTCACTCAGGTCATACTGATTTACATCGTCCAGCGCCAGCCCGACAAATTGCTTGCCATCCGGCGTAAGGGGTTTTGCGCTGATAAACTCATAGCCTTCGTTAGGCCAGTAGCCGATAAACTGGACGCCCATCGGCATCAGTAGATCGTGCAGCATGCCGAGCGCGTCGAGAAACCACTCGCTATAACCCAGCTGGTCGCCCATCCCGTAAAGTGCGACGACCTTGCCCTGTAAGTTAAGCGCCGGAATGTCCGTCCAGATAGCTTCCCAGTCTTCCTGTAACTCGCCGAAATCCCAGGTAGGGATCCCCAGAATCAGCAAATCGTATTGCTCCATCAGGGCCGGGGAATCGTCTTTCAGATTGTGCAGCGTCACCAGCTCTTCGCCAATAATCTCGCGAATTTTTTCCGCCGCCATTTCGGTGTAACAGGTGCTGGAACCGTAAAACAGACCGATTTTCATGGTAAAACAACTCTGTAAATCATACGCCTGCGTCGATTGTATCAGAACTGCATGCTTCTGAGGCATAATGCGCACGAATGTCGCCATGGTGATGGTGTTCGGCAACCCAAGTAGAGGAATGCAAATGGACGATCGCGCGTTAACCGAACAGTTTCTCGACGCGATGTGGATTGAGCGTAACCTTGCGCAGAATACGCTGGCCGCTTATCGCCAGGATCTGCGCACGCTGACCGACTGGCTGGCCCATCAGAATCATACCCTGACCGGGGTTGATAGCGTGACGCTGCAAAGCTTCCTCGCTGAACGCCTGGAAGGGGGCTATAAAGCCACCAGCTCTGCGCGCCAGCTGAGCGCCATGCGGCGTTTGTTTCAGTACCTGTGGCGAGAAAAAATACGTGACGACGATCCCTGCGCGCTGCTGTCATCGCCTAAGCTTCCGCAGCGGTTACCGAAGGATCTCAGCGAAGCACAGGTTGATCGCTTGCTGCAGGCGCCGGGCAGCGACGATCCCATCGAACAGCGGGATAAAGCCATGCTGGAATTGCTTTACGCTACGGGGCTGCGGGTTAGTGAACTGGTGGCGCTGACGCTGAGTGACGTTAGCTTACGCCAGGGCGTGGTGCGCATCATCGGTAAGGGCAATAAAGAACGTCTGGTGCCGCTGGGTGAAGAGGCGGTGTACTGGATCGAGCAGTTTATCGCCTACGGTCGTCCTTTATTACTTAACGGACAGACGCTTGACGTGCTGTTCCCCAGTAAGCGCGCGCGGCAAATGACGCGACAAACTTTCTGGCATCGAATCAAATATTACGCCACACTGGCAGGCATTGACGGTGAGAAACTTTCGCCGCACGTATTGCGCCATGCTTTTGCCACGCATTTATTGAATCATGGGGCTGATTTACGCGTTGTACAGATGTTGTTAGGCCACAGTGACCTGTCAACCACGCAAATTTATACGCACGTCGCGACCGAGCGGCTGCGCCAGTTACATCAACAGCATCATCCCCGAGCGTAGCGTGTACGGAAGTGCCGCGGAAGAACGACACGGATGTAAACAAAGGAACTATCATGAAAAAACCGTATTTGCTGCTTTCTCTTTTGCTGGCAATGGCCGGCGGCGCAGCTCACGCCGATGATACAGCGATTCAGCAATCGCTGCGCAAGCTGGGACTAAAGCAAACTGAGATCCAACCTTCGCCGCTGCCGGGTATGAAAACGGTTCTGTCGGAAAGCGGCGTGCTCTACGTTTCCGAAGACGGCAAGCATTTTATCCAGGGGCCGCTGTATGATGTCAGCGGCGCACAGCCGGTAAACGTCACTAATCAGCTGCTTGATAAAAAAGTGGATGCGCTGAAAGCAGACATGATCGTTTATAAGGCGCCGAAAGAGCAGCATGTTATTACGGTGTTTACCGATATTACCTGCGGCTATTGCCGCAAAATGCATTCGCAGATTGCCGACTATAACGCGCTGGGTATTACCGTACGCTACCTGGCTTTCCCGCGTGAAGGGCTTGGCGGCGAAGTAGAAAAACAGATGACGTCTATCTGGTGCGCCGCCGATCGTAACAAAGCCTTTGACGAGGCGATGAAAGGCACCGCCCCGCAGGCGGCCTCCTGTAATCTCGACCTTGCCCGCCAGTACAAGCTGGGGATCCTTTATGGCATTCAGGGAACGCCCGCCATCCTGCTGCAAAATGGCACGCTGATCCCCGGTTATCAGGGACCGCAGGAACTTAAAACCTTCCTCGACAGCCAGAAAAGCGGCCGCTAATGACAACGGGTTTTACTACGCAACTTCGCCGTCGTCAGGCGGCGGAGGTCAGCTGGCAGAGTACGTCACTTTCTCCGTTGCTTCATCGTTTGTATGCCCAGCGCGGCGTTGCTCAGCTAAGGGAGCTGGAGCGCGGCGTTAAATTTCTTCATCCGTATCACAGCCTGCACGGCATTGAGCGCGCATGCGCTGTTTTACAGCAGGCTCTGGCGGATAATCTCAACATCATGGTTGTGGGTGATTTTGACGCCGACGGCGCGACCAGCACGGCTTTAACCGTACTGGCGCTGCGCAGTATGGGCGGCCGGAATGTACAGTTTCTGGTCCCCAATCGCTTTGAAGATGGCTATGGTCTCAGTCCGGAAGTGGTGGAGCAAGCCGCCAGCCGCGGCGCTGAACTGATCGTTACGGTAGATAACGGCATTTCCTCCCATGCTGGCGTTGACTGCGCCAATCAGAAAGGCATCCCGGTGCTGATAACCGATCACCATCTGCCCGGTGAAACCCTGCCGGCAGCGGCGGCCATTGTTAATCCGAATCTTGAAGCCTGTGAATTTCCATCGCGTGCGTTGGCGGGCGTCGGAGTCGCTTTTTATCTGATGCTGGCTTTGCGTGCGCGTCTGCGCGATGACGGCGTTAGCGAGCTGCCGAATCTGGCCGCGCTGCTTGATCTCGTCGCGCTTGGCACGGTGGCTGACGTGGTGCCGCTGGATGCCAATAATCGCATTCTGGTCTGGCAGGGGCTGAGCCGGATACGTGCGGGGCAGTGTCGGCCGGGAATTCGGGCTCTCCTTGAGATCGCCCGGCGCGATATGCGTTCGCTGGTGGCCAGCGATCTGGGCTTTGCTTTAGGTCCGCGTCTGAACGCCGCCGGGCGGCTCGACGACATGTCCGTTGGCGTATCGCTGTTGCTGACGGAAGACCTTGCTGAGGCGCGGATGCTGGCCGGCGAGCTGGATGCGTTAAATCAGACGCGTAAAGAGATAGAGCAGGGGATGCAATCCGAAGCGCTGGCGCTGTGCGACAGCATTGAGCGCAGCAGCGAAGCGTTGCCGCTCGGACTGGCTATTTATCATCCGGAGTGGCACCAGGGCGTAATCGGCATTCTGGCTTCGCGCCTGAAGGAGCGGTTTCACCGCCCGGTGATCGCTTTTGCGCCTGCGGGCGATGGCACGTTAAAAGGCTCCGGTCGTTCCATTCAGGGGCTGCACATGCGTGATGCCCTGGAGCGGCTGGACACGCTGAATCCTGGTCTGATCATGAAATTTGGTGGTCATGCGATGGCGGCCGGGCTGTCGCTGGAAGCCGCTAAATTTGACGACTTCAGGCGGCATTTTTCTGCGCTGATGCATCAGCTGCTGGATGAGGCCGCGCTGCAGGGCGTTATCTGGTCCGATGGCGAGTTATCCGCGCGGGAAATGACGCTGGCAACCGCAGAATTACTGCGCGAAGGCGGTCCCTGGGGACAGGCTTTCCCGGAGCCGGTATTTGACGGCAAGTTCAAACTGTTACAGCAGCGCCTGGTGGGGGAACGTCATCTCAAGCTAATGGTTGAACCCGTTGGCGGCGGTCCTTTATTGGATGCCATTGCGTTTAACGTCGATATCACACGCTGGCCTGACCCGAGCGTCAAACTGGTTGAGCTGGCTTATAAGCTTGATATCAATGAGTTTCGCGGTAATCGCAATCTTCAACTGATCGTAGAGCATCTCTGGGCGCTGTAAGCTGTCACTGCCGCAGATAGTTTCTGCCTTCTGCGGCAGCCAGATGGTCTGTTATTCGACGATGAATGCCGTCCTCCTTCCGCTACTAGCAACAAATAATCAACGAAAACGTAAATAATTGGCCTATGACGGCGTGAGGTGAGCGGCTGTTTGTTGGCATCTTGTTAAATATGATGTCCCTCGTTCACCGCCATGCTTCATTCAATTATTTACCCTAACAACTAAAATGATAATCATTTAAATAACATTTTATTTTTTATGATTAAATTATAATTAACTAATTGAATTTATTTGTTTATTTATAGTTCAGGTCGATCTGGTGATGTCATTAATCGTAAACGCTATAGCGTTGCCAGATGAATTTACCAATCCAATGTTTAGATATGAAAATAATAGGACTTTGCGAAAAAACAGGAATAATATTATTACCCAGTGGAACCGGAGTTCACGATTAATTCCAGTTTCGATGTGTTATCGCCGGTTAAGTATCGATGGAAGATAACGTTGGCGTCAGGGAGCCTCATCGCCCATCTTGCAACGATGAGAACGCTACAATCCTGCGCTACTTTGGGGTAAAATCACAGGTTACTTCATTGTCATATCGACCATCAAAAAAGATCCCAAAGTCATGTTTGAAATCAATCCGGTAAAATATCGCATCCAGGACCTCACTGAACGCTCCGACGTTCTTAGGGGGTATCTTTGACTACGATGCTAAGAAAGAGCGTCTGGAAGAAGTAAACGCCGAGCTGGAACAGCCCGACGTATGGAATGAACCCGAACGGGCGCAGGCGCTGGGCAAAGAGCGCTCGACGCTGGACGTGATCGTTGAAACGTTTGATCAGATGAAGCAAGGACTGGAGGACGTCTCCGGTCTGCTTGATCTGGCGGTGGAAGCGGAAGACGAAGAGACCTTCAACGAAGCGGTTGCCGAACTGGATGGTCTTGAGAAGAAGCTGGGTGAGCTTGAGTTTCGCCGCATGTTCTCCGGGGAATACGACAGCGCCGATTGCTATCTGGACATCCAGGCGGGGTCCGGCGGCACTGAGGCGCAGGACTGGGCCAATATGCTGCTGCGCATGTATCTGCGCTGGGCGGAAGATAAAGGCTTTAAAACGGAAGTTATTGAAGAGTCGGAAGGCGAAGTTGCCGGAATAAAATCCGCCACTATTCGTATCCAGGGCGACTATGCCTTTGGCTGGCTGCGAACGGAAACCGGGGTCCATCGTCTGGTGCGTAAGAGCCCGTTCGATTCCGGCGGTCGGCGCCATACCTCCTTCAGCTCTGCTTTCATCTACCCGGAAGTGGATGACGACATTGATATTGAGATCAACCCGGCCGACCTGCGCATTGACGTTTATCGCGCTTCGGGCGCGGGCGGTCAGCACGTAAACCGTACCGAATCGGCCGTGCGTATCACCCACGTTCCGACCGGCACGGTTACCCAGTGTCAGAATGACCGTTCTCAGCATAAGAACAAAGATCAGGCGATGAAGCAGATGAAAGCAAAGCTTTATGAACTTGAAATGCAGAAAAAGAACGCGGAAAAGCAGGCGCTGGAAGACACCAAATCCGATATCGGTTGGGGTAGCCAGATCCGCTCATACGTGCTGGATGATTCCCGTATAAAGGATCTGCGCACCGGCGTGGAGACCCGTAATACCCAGAGCGTGCTGGATGGCGACCTGGATCGTTTTATTGAAGCAAGCTTAAAAGCAGGGCTATAAGGAACCGATATGTCTGAACAACAACCGCAGGGTGCCGATGGCGCACTCGATCTTAACAATGAACTGAAAGCGCGTCGTGAAAAGCTGAGCGTGCTGCGTGAAGGCGGCATCGCGTTTCCCAATGACTTCCGCCGCGACAGCACCTCCGACAAGCTGCATGCCGCCTGGGATGATAAGCAGAACGAAGAGCTGGAAGCGCAGGGCATTGAAGTCAGCGTAGCCGGACGAATGATGACCCGCCGTATTATGGGGAAAGCTTCTTTCGTTACCCTGCAGGATGTTGGCGGACAGATTCAGCTTTATGTTTCCCGTGACGACCTGCCGGAAGGCGAATACAACGAGCAGTTTAAAAAATGGGATCTCGGCGATATCCTCGGCGCGCGCGGCAAGTTGTTCAAAACCAAAACCGGCGAACTTTCCATCCACTGCAGCGAACTGCGCCTGCTGACCAAAGCGCTGCGCCCGCTGCCGGATAAGTTCCACGGTCTGGCCGATCAGGAAACGCGCTATCGTCAGCGTTATCTTGATCTGATTGCCAACGATGAATCACGCGCTACCTTCCAGGTACGTTCAAAAATCATGGCGGCAATCCGCAGCTTTATGGTCGGCCGCGACTTTATGGAAGTGGAAACGCCGATGATGCAGGTGATCCCCGGCGGCGCTTCGGCGCGTCCTTTCATTACGCACCATAATGCGCTGGATATTGATATGTATCTGCGCATCGCGCCGGAACTTTATCTGAAGCGTTTGGTGGTCGGCGGTTTTGAACGGGTGTTTGAAATCAACCGTAACTTCCGTAACGAAGGCATTTCGCCGCGCCATAATCCTGAATTCACCATGATGGAACTTTACATGGCGTATGCGGATTATAAAGACCTGATTGAGCTGACGGAAAGCCTGTTCCGCACCCTGGCGCAGGACGTACTTGGCACGACTCAGGTTCCTTACGGCGAATACCGCTTTGACTTCGGCAAGCCTTTTGAGAAGCTGACCATGCGTGAAGCTATCAAAAAATACCGCCCTGAAACTGAACTCAGCGATCTGGATAATTTTGATAAAGCCGTTGCCATCGCGCAGACGCTGGGCATCAAGGTTGAAAAAAGCTGGGGTCTGGGCCGGGTCGTGACCGAAATTTTTGAAGAGACGGCGGAAGCACATCTGATTCAGCCGACCTTTATTACCGAATATCCCGCTGAGGTTTCTCCTCTGGCGCGTCGTAACGATGTGAATCCGGAAATTACCGATCGCTTTGAGTTCTTCATTGGCGGGCGCGAAATCGGTAACGGCTTCTCCGAGCTGAACGATGCGCAGGATCAGGCTGAGCGCTTCCAGCAGCAGGTGAACGCGAAGGACGCCGGCGACGATGAAGCGATGTTCTATGATGAAGATTACGTTGTTGCGCTGGAGCACGGCATGCCGCCGACGGCCGGTCTCGGTATTGGTATCGATCGCCTGATGATGCTGTTTACCAACAGCCATACTATCCGCGACGTGATCCTGTTCCCGGCGCTGCGTCCGCAGGGCAATTAACCTCATCTCCCTTTACAAGGGGCGGAATTTTCCGCCCCTTATTCTATGCGCTTCACCTGCGGATGCTTATCACTTGCCGACTCGTGGTAAATGTCATCCAGCCAGCGGACGATTTGATCTTCGCTAACGTCATCCGGGATGACGACTTCATATAAACGTGAAAACTTACGCTCGCTGATATCTACCCGAAAAACCTGCCAGCCATCGGGCGTTGATTTCACGCCGATATAGCGGCCAAACACATCATAAATCTGCACGCGTTGCTCCCAATTACCCCTTGAACATGCAATATTAATAGATTGTTAAACAACCTTGCAGCAACCATCTGCGCCCGGCGCCTGTCGTGGCCTCTGATGGTATTAATAACAACGATACGATTAATACCTGAGCCAGTACGGGCTTCAGGTCGCCTCTTTTCCCTGCAGATTCGTCGATCGGCGGTAACGTCGGTGGCGGCAAGGAGTGAACCATGAGTGAGAAAAAACGGCCGGCGTTTATTCGCCACTGGCGTGAGCTGGAAAAGCCGGATAAAGGCCATTACCCCGACAGCACCGAGCTTATGACGATTAGCTCTCCGCTTGGCGCCCGGCTGGGGCTGACCCGCATCGGCATTCACCACGAGCGTTTGCTTCCTGGGCGGCGCATGTCCTATCCGCACGCGGAAAGCAGTGAAGAAGAGTTCGCTTATGTGATTCAGGGCACGCCCGACGTGTGGATTAACGGTGAACTCTGGCGGCTCCAGCCCGGCGACGCCGTCGCTTTTCCAGCGGGAACCGGAATTTGCCATACCTTTATTAATAATACGCAGGAAGAGGCGCATTTTTTGGTGGTGGGCGAGCGCAACAAAGCGGAAAACCGCATCTGGTATCCGCTTAATCAGCAGTATGCTGCCACCCGGGAAGACTGCTGGCAGGATCCGCCTGCGCAGCAAATGGGCAATCATCCCGGCAAGCCAGATAATCCAACGGGCTGAAACCATTGGCTACAGGGCCGAATAATTTTGATAAACAGTGGAGCTAAATATGAAAACGCTGGGTCTGATTGGTGGCATGAGCTGGGAATCGACAGTCAGCTATTATCAGCTGCTGAATCAGGGTGTTAAGCAGCGCCTCGGCGGGTTGCATTCCGCGCAGCTGGTGTTGTGGAGCGTCGATTTCCATCAGATTGAGCTTTGTCAGCAGCGCGGAGAGTGGGACAAAGCCGGCGAGCTGCTGGCGCAGGCCGGTGTAGCGCTGAAAAAGGCTGGCGCTGAAGGTATTTTGCTGTGTACCAATACCATGCATAAAGTTGCCGAACCGATTATCGCCGCCAGCGGGCTGCCGTTTCTGCATATTGCCGATGCCACGGCCCAGGCAATTCATCAGCAGAAAATGACGCGAGTGGCGCTGCTTGGCACCCGCTACACCATGGAACAGCCTTTTTATCGCGAGCGCCTGCACCAGGCGGGTATCGAAACCCTGGTTCCCGAAGAGGCCGCGCGCCAGCGCGTGAATCAGATAATTTTCGACCAGCTATGCCTCGGCGAATTCAGGGACGATTCACGGCGTTATTACCAGCAGGTTATCCAGCAGCTGGCAGAGCAGGGCGCGCAGGGCGTGATTTTTGGCTGTACCGAAATCGGTTTATTGTTGAATGCACAGCAAAGCCCGCTGCCGGTATTTGATACCGCCGCGCTCCATGCCGCCGCCGGGGTAGACTTCATGCTCAATGAGGGGTAAGACGCTGACTTTCTGACGCTGTCGTTTCGCTATTCTTGCTAACCTGCGCGGCGCCTGTGCCGCGTTATTTTCTTGCCGTCCGCTGGCGTCGCGGCGGATTATTGTCTTTCTGGCAATACTTTCTTGCTGTCAGCGTGCTGTAAACCATTGCGTTCCTGTGTTTAAATCCCCTTCGAATGTGATGCAGATCAAAAAAATCTGTTTAACAATTTCCTTTATGCAGCTGAAACCAATGGTCTGCATTGATTAAATTAAACCAGGAGCGTGTGAGATGCCTGTTTCTTTGTTGGCGCTGGCGCTGAGTGCGTTCGCCATTGGCACTACTGAGTTTGTCATTATGGGGTTATTACCGGAGGTGGCTGGCGATTTGGCGGTATCGATTCCCTCTGCCGGCTGGTTGATTAGCGGCTATGCGCTGGGTGTTGCCATCGGCGCGCCTATCATGGCGTTGCTCACCGCTAATCTGCCGCGTAAACGCACGCTGCTGCTGCTGATGTCGATTTTTATTATCGGCAACGTGCTTTGCGCCCTGGCCTACAGCTATCATTTGCTGATGCTGGCCCGGGTAATAACCGCGCTTTGTCACGGTGCTTTTTTTGGCATCGGCGCCGTGGTGGCGGCCGGGCTGGTCGCGCCCAACAAGCAGGCGCAGGCGGTGGCATTGATGTTTACCGGGCTGACGCTGGCAAACGTGCTTGGCGTGCCACTGGGTACCTGGTTTGGCCAGCTCTACGGCTGGCGGGCTACGTTCTGGGCGGTTACCGCTATCGGCCTGCTGGCGTTTATCGCGCTGTTTGTCAGCCTGCCGGTTAATCGTGAGGAGAAACCCCTTCATCTGGCCAGCGAAATTCGCGCTTTAGCCAACGGCAAGCTATTGCTGTCGCTGCTGATGACGGTGTTTTTCTCTGCGGCGATGTTTGCTTTGTTCAGCTATATTGCGCCACTGCTGCTGCAGGTAACCGGCATCAGCAATCGCGGTGTTAGCTGGACGCTGTTTCTGATTGGTGCCGGGCTGACGGTTGGCAACGTACTGGGCGGAAGGCTGGCCGACTGGCGTCTGTCGTTCAGCCTGATCCTTAGCTTTGCGTTGATTACGCTGTTTTCACTGGCCTTTAGCTGGACCAGCCACGCGCTCTGGCTGGCGGAAATCACGCTGTTTCTTTGGGCGATGGCGACCTTTGCTACCGTGCCGGGGTTGCAGATCAACGTGGTACGCCACGGTGCTGATGCCCCTAACCTGGTTTCGACGCTCAATATTGCCGCATTTAATATCGGCAATGCTTTTGGCGCCTGGCTTGGTGGCGCGGTGATTAACGGCGGTTTTGGTTTAACCGCAGTGCCGGTTGCGGCGGCGGTAATGGCGCTGCTGGGGCTGTTCCTCTGCCTGCTGACCTTTCGCTCGCAGCGGGGCAACACGGCGACTATTGCCTGCCCGGAGTAAGTCGCTGCGCCAGCCGCTGCTTAACGAGACCAATGTGAGTTTGCAGATGTTCACTAAAGGCGCTAACCAGCGCTGAAGCCGGGCGATGGGTGGGATGAATCAGGCTGACGGTAAAAGGTACTTCAATGCTAAAGCGCCTTACCGTCAGCCGGCTGTCCGCGTAATCAAGCGCGGTCAGCGGATTGACCACCGAAATGCCGACCCCGGCTTTAACCATCGCGCACACCGACGCTGCGCTGTGGGTTTCCATAATCATCCTGCGCTGCACCTGATGCTGATTAAATAAGGCGTCCAGCAAATGACGGTAGCTGTCGTGGCGCGACAGGCTGACATAAGGCTCACCGTGGAAATCTTGCGGCGTCAGCTGGGCTTTACCTGCCAGCGGATGATCCGACGGCAGCACGCAGACCTCATTGCCGGTAAACAGCGTTGTGCGACGCGTTCCGGCCGGTGTTTGCGTGGTTTCGGTGAGCCCCAAATCATAACGTTGTGCTGACAGCCACTCCTCCAGCAGCGGTGACTCCTGGGGAATAATATTCAGGCTGACTTCCGGGTACTGCGCCATAAACGGCTGGCACAGCAGTGGCAGCAGCGATTGGGAAAATACCGGCAGGCAAACCAGCGACAGCTCTCCCTGACGGAAGGCGCGTAGCCCTTCGGCGGCATTGAGAATGCGGTCAAGGCCGTACCATGAGCGTTGTACTTCCTCAAATAGCAGAAGTCCTTGCGCCGTAGGAAACAGGCGCCCTTTGCTGCGGGTAAACAGCTGCAAACCCAGCAGCTTTTCCAGCCGGGCCAGTTCGCGGCTGATGGTGGGCTGGGAGCTGTTTAACAGCCCGGCGGCGGCCGTCACGTTGCCCGCCGTCATTACCGCATGAAAAATTTCTATGTGCCTCAGGGTGACGTCAGCCATTATTTACTCATCCATATCAAATATGAATAGCATCGCATAAAACAGATATTTTTCGTCACAATATTTCTGTGGCGTAATAGCCTCCTGTTTTCAGGAGGATTTTTATGCCACGTTCGCCAGACCACGCCGATAACCCTTTCAACCGCGATAACCTGCTGACGCTGGCACGCCAGTACGATGGACCGGTCTGGGCCTATGATGCGCAGATTATTCGCCAGCAAATCGATAAACTGCGCCATTTTGACGTTATTCGCTTCGCCCAAAAAGCCTGCTCTAATTTGCATATTCTGCGGCTGATGCGTGAAGCCGGCGTGAAGGTGGATTCGGTCTCTCTCGGCGAAATTGAGCGCGCGCTGGTCGCGGGTTATCAGGCCGGCGAGCAGAGCGACGAAATCGTCTTTACTGCCGACGTGCTTGACGCACCGACCCTGGCGCGCGTCGCCGGGCTAAAAATCGCCGTAAATGCCGGTTCGGTGGATATGCTGCATCAGCTGGGCGCCGTCTCAGAAGGCCATCGGGTCTGGCTGCGGGTTAACCCTGGGTTTGGTCACGGTCATAGCCAGAAAACCAATACCGGCGGGGAAAACAGCAAGCATGGCATCTGGTATAGCGACCTGCCTTTAGCGCTGGAAGCAATTCATCGCTATAACCTGAAGCTGGTGGGATTGCACATGCACATTGGCTCCGGGGTTGATTATCAACACCTGGCGCAGGTCTGCGATGCCATGGTGGCGCAGGTTATCGCCAGCGGACAGGATATCGAAGCTATCTCCGCCGGTGGCGGCCTGTCAGTTCCCTATCAGCCGGGCGGCGAAACTATTGATACCCAGCACTATTTTGGCCTGTGGGATAATGCCCGGCAGCGTATCGCCGCCCATTCAGGCCATCCGGTTAAGCTGGAAATTGAACCCGGGCGTTTTCTGGTGGCGGAATCCGGCGTGCTGATAAGCCAGGTGCGGGCGGTGAAGGATATGGGCAGCCGTCATTTCGTGCTGGTCGATGCTGGCTTTAACGATCTGATGCGACCGGCGATGTACGGTAGCTACCATCATATTTCGGCGCTGGCGGGTAATGGACGGCCGCTTGATGAGTCAAAGACTCTGGAAACGGTGGTTGCCGGGCCGCTGTGCGAGTCCGGCGACGTATTTACCCAGCAGGAAGGGGGTAAAGTAGAAACCAGGGCGCTGCCGGCGGTGCGCACAGGGGATTATCTGATTTTTCATGATACCGGCGCCTATGGTGCGTCGATGTCTTCGAACTACAACAGCCGCCCGCTGCTGCCGGAAGTGTTGTTTGATCGGGGGGAGGCGCGTCAGATCCGCAGGCGGCAAACTATCGATGAATTACTGGCACTTGAGCGCTGATCGCATATCCTTCAGCGCACTTCTGATACAATTATTGCTTATTAACCAGAGAGAAAAGAAAGCAGGTAGCTATGGCTGATAAGCGCTGGCGTATTTTGCCGTTGAATACGGAGCCACATTATCGCGATGCGGTCGTGGAGTGGCAATCGCAGGCATTCGGAGATGAAACCTCGCGGGACTTTTTTGCCAGCGTGGTCGATAGTAGCCTGCGCGGGGCAGACTTGCCGGTTACCTGGATCGCGCTTGATGATGAACGGGTGATCGGTACGATTGGCCTGTGGCGCTGCGATCTGATTAGCCGTCAGGATCTCTGGCCGTGGCTGGCGGCACTCTATGTCGATCCTGCCTATCGTGGGCAGGGCGTCAGCGAACGCTTGCAGCAGCGGGTGATCAACGAAGCCAGCGCGCGTGGATTCAGCAACCTCTATCTCTGGGCCTCATTTGCCGATTACTACGAGCGCTTCGGCTGGGAGTATCAGGGCGAAGCGCTGGACTATCCGAATAAAAAGGTGCGTGTTTACCGCCGGCCGCTGTGATCAGGCCGGACCGCCGACGGAATGGCGCCTTACCAGCGTCGGGCTGAACATATTCGTTACCTCCGGCAGCGGCTGATTATTTGCCAGCGCCAGCGCCAGTTCCGCCGCCTGCTGCGCCATATTAATCACCGGGTAGCGGATGGTCGTCAGGCGCGGGCGCACATAGCGGGATACCAGCACGTCATCAAAGCCAATCAGCGACATTTCTTCCGGCACCGCGATGCCGTTATCACTTAGCACCGCCAGCGCGCCGGCCGCCATTGAGTCGTTATAGCAGGCTACGGCGCTGAAGGTTTTGCCACGCCCAAGCAGTTCGGTCATGGCCTGCTCGCCGCCGATTTCATCCGGTTCGCCAAATGCGACCAGCCGCTCATTGTCGGCTATCTGATGTTCTTTAAGCGCGTCGTAATATCCCTGCAGGCGATCTTCTGCGTCGGAAATATCATGGTTTGAGCAGATGAAGGCGATGTTCTGATGGCCCATCTGAATCAGATGGCGGGTTGCCAGCCAGGCGCCGTAACGATCGTCCAGCGCAATGCAGCGTTTTTCAAATCCAGGCAGCGCGCGGTTTATCAGCACCATGCCGGGGATCTGTTGCATCAGCGGCACCAGCTCGGCATCAGGGATTTTTTTGGCATGTACGATAAGCGCGCCGCAGCGATGGCGGATAAGTTGCTCAATCGCCTGGTGCTCTTTCTGCTGGTTATGATAACCGTTGCCGATCAGCAGAAAGTTACCGGTCTGGTAGGCGACCTGCTCTACCGCTTTAACCATGGCGCCGAAGAAAGGGTCGGAAACGTCGCATACCACCAGCCCCATACTCTCGGTGGACTGTTGGGCCAGTGCCCTGGCGTTAGCGTTGGGATGATATTGCAGCTCCTCCATCGCGCTGAGTACGGCCTGGCGTGAGCTTTCGCTGGCTTTCGGCGAGTGGTTAATGACGCGGGAAACCGTCGCGACGGAGACCCCGGCGAGTCTGGCAACATCCTTAATCGTGGCCATACGCTAATTAGTTCCTGGGTAAACGTTTACATTGTGCCAGTGTTGCGGAAATTCCCATGTACTTCAAGCAGACAGAATGTCAGCGGCGTCGCAAAGCCGACAGAATGTTGTTAAATCCCGCGTTCGGCGGCGCCGGGAATTCAGCATTGAAAGCTGTTATCCTCGCCTGATGTTGTCTGGCAGGGGAATAGCGAATGAAAAAAGTGCCACATCTTGCTCACTGGGGAGCGTTTAATGCGGTAGTCGAGCAGGGGCGGCTGCTACGCTGTGAACCTTTTTTTGCCGATCGTGATCCGTCGCCGATGCTGCAAACGCTGCCTGAGCTGGTTTACTCGCCACAGCGCATTCATCAGCCGGCGGTGCGCCGCTCCTGGCTGCGTGAGCGTGAAGGCAGCGATCGCACGCTGCGCGGACGAGAAGATTTTGTCACCGTGGACTGGGAAACCGCGCTCGACCTGGTTGCCGGGGAGATTACGCGGGTGCGTGAGCGCTACGGCGCCGATGCCATCTTTAACGGTTCTTACGGCTGGTCTTCCGCCGGTCGGGTGCATCACGCTCGCACCCTGGTGCGCCGCTTTTACTTTGCCGGCGGCGGCGCTATCGACCAGCAAGGCAACTACAGCTGGGGAGCGGCGCAGTTTTTTCTGCCCTACGTTATCGGCAGCTACAAGCCCTTGACCGGGCGGGTAACCGACTGGCCGCAAGTTATTGAGCACTGCGAGCTATTTATCGCTTTCGGTGGTCTGGCGCTAAAAAACGGCCAGGTGGCTTCCGGCGGGGCGGGAGATCACAGCCTGAAGCCGGCGCTGGAGTCGCTGGCGCGCAAGGGAACGCCGATTATTAATATCAGCCCGCTGCGCGATGATTGTCCGTCCTTCGTCAACGCCGAGTGGATAGCCATCCGGCCTAACACCGACGTGGCGCTGATGCTGGCGCTTGGCTATGAACTGGAGAGGCAGCAGCTGGTCGACAGAGATTTCCTGGTCTCCCATTGCGTGGGTTATCCGCAGCTGCGCGCCTATCTGCTGGGTGAAAACGATGGCGTGCGTAAAACGCCGCAGTGGGCGGAAGCGATTACCGGTATTCCGGCTGCGCGCATTGCCCGTCTGGCGCAGCAGCTGGCCGGACGGCGAAGTTTCCTTACCTGCGCCTATGCCGTTCAGCGCGCGCATCGCGGCGAACAGCCCTACTGGATGATGATCGCGCTTTCTTCGATGCTCGGCCAGCCAGGACTTGCAGGCGGCGGCTTTTCTTTCGGCCATGGTTCGATGAATGGGGTGGGGAACCCACGACTGGACGCCGCCGGTCCCGGAATGCCGACCGGGGTCAATCCGCTGGCGCAGCAGGCCATTCCGGTTGCCCGCATCAGCGATATGCTACTTAATCCCGGCAAAGGTTATCAATTTAACGGTCAGCAGCGCCATTACCCTGATATCCACCTTATCCACTGGGCGGGCGGTAATCCGTTTCATCACCATCAGCAGCTGCACCGGCTGGTGGAAGGCTGGCAGCGTCCGGATACGGTGGTGGTCCAGGATATCGTCTGGACGCCGGCGGCACGCATGGCGGATATCGTACTGCCCGCCACCACCAGCCTGGAGCGCAACGATATTGGCGGATCTTCCAGCGATCGCTACGTTCTGGCAATGCACCAGGCTATCGCGCCGCAGCACCAGGCGCGCAATGATTTTGATATTTTTGCCGACCTTGCCGAGCGCCTTGGCTATCGTAGCCTGTTTACTGAAGATCGCGACGAAATGGCATGGATACGTCGGCTCTATCAGCAGAGCGCTGCGGCCCATCAGCAAAAAGGCAGCCACTGGCCTGATTTTGAAACCTTCTGGCAACAGGGCTACGTTGAGGCGCCGGCGGCGGCAAAACCCTTCGTCTATATGGCGGATTTTCGCGCCGATCCTGCACAACATCCGCTACGCACCGCCAGCGGTAAAATTGAGCTTTACTGCGCCGCGCTTAACGACTTTAAGCTGGAAGACTTTGCGCCCCATCCCGAATGGCGACCGCCGCAGGAATGGCTGGGTAACGCCGACAGCACCGGTTTCCCCTTACATATGATCTCGATGCAGCCCGCCGACCGCCTGCATAGTCAGATGGATGCGACGCCTGGGGTGCAGGCGGCGAAAACCGCTGGCCATGAAACCCTCTGGATGCATCCCGATGACGCTGGTCAGCGACGGATCGCCGAGGGTGAAGTGGTTGAAGTGTTCAACGCGCGCGGCCGCATGCTGGCCGGAGTGCGGATTACCGATGGCCTGACGCCGAAGGTGATCGCCATTGCCACCGGCGCCTGGTTCGACCCGGGATTCGGCGGCAGCTGGCAGCCCTACGATCGCGCCGGCAATCCTAATGTGTTAACGCTGGATATCGGTACCTCGTCGCTAACCCAGGGACCAAATGCGATGAGTTGCCTGGTGCAGGTCCGGCGGCGGGAAACTTTGCAAAGTAATTGATAAATCTCATAGCTGGTTACACTTTGCGGGTATTGGTTGCGAATCATAGGTAGAAGACGCTGCGGCGCTGTTGCTACAGTTTAGATCCCAGAGGTATTGATAGGTGAACATCAACACGTGTTACACCAACCTGCGCAGATGCGCAGGTTTTTTTTTCTCTGCCGCCCTTATCACGAACTGATACACAGTTTCGCTATCAACACTGCGCCGTTTTTTGTATAACTCTCAGCTGGTTCCTCGTTAAACGCAGTAGAAGCGCTATGCCCAAATTAAAAAAAATTCTTGCTAAGGAACTGGCAAAAGCCCCATTTCATCCCATGCGTTTTCGTCTGATTTGCCTCGGCGTACTCTCCTGCATGGGGTTGCTACTGGCACGGGTAGCGGATTTACAGCTGATCAACCATCCGATGCTGGAAAAGCAGGCGGATGAACGCTCATTGCGTACCGTGGTACTGCCTACCAATCGCGGCACGCTGCTGGATCGCAACGGCGACACCCTGGCACTCAGCGTGCCTTCGCGCGATATCACCGCTGATCCGTTGAGGGTGATGGAGTCTCATCCTGATTTTACCGACCCTAAATGGTCCTATCTGGCCAATGCGCTCGGCGAGCGCCCGGAAGAAGTTGCAAAGCAGATAAGCGCCAATCCCACCCGGCGCTTTCTTTATCTGGGCCATAAAATTGAGCTGGGCATCGCCAAAGATATTGCCAGCCTGCATTTACCGGGTATCAGCTCGGTTTACGATGACAGCCGTTTCTATCCTATGAGCGATGCTTCGGCGCCGCTAATTGGTATTGTCGGTGCCGATAACAAGGGGCTGACCGGGCTGGAGCGTAGCTACGACAAACTGCTGCGCGGCACGCCGGGTGTCGAGCAATACCGACAGGATGGCAGCGGTAACATCATCTCTATGATCAATTACGAGCCGCCGCAACAGCCGCCGACGGTGCAGCTCAGCATCGACAAGTTTGATCAGTACACGCTTTACAGCAAGCTGCGCGATGGCGTGCTGCTGAATAAAGCGGATTCGGGGGCGGCGGTGCTGATAAAAATTGATACCGGTGAAATTCTCGGTATGGCTTCTTATCCGTCTTTCAACCCGAACAATTTTGCCAACGTGCCTGCTTCGCAGATGAACAACGTTGCAATTAACGACAGCTTCGAGCCGGGATCGACGGTCAAACCGCTGGTGGTAATGGAAGGGCTGGAACGTAAGCTGGTGCGCCCGGACTCAGTGCTGGATACCACCCCTTATCGGGTGAACGGTCACCTCATCCGCGACGTCGGCCACTGGCCGCGCCTGACGATGACCGGCATATTGCAAAAATCGAGTGATATCGGCGTTTCGCATATCGCGCTGGCAATGCCGGCGGAGGCGTTGGTAAAAACCTATCAGAGTTTTGGCCTCGGCAGGCCGACCGGCCTGGGGCTGACCGGTGAAAGTACCGGTTATTTCCCCGCTCACCGTCAGCGCTGGGCGGATATTGAGCGCGCCACTTTCTCTTTCGGCTACGGACTGCGCGTTACGCCGTTGCAGATTGCCCGTGAATACGCCACCCTCGGCTCGTTTGGTATCTATCGCCCACTTTCCATTACCAAAGTGACGCCGCCGGTTCTCGGCACCAGGGTCGCGAATGCGTCTACGGTACGCGCGGTGGTCCATATGATGGAGAGTGACGCGCTGCCCGGAGGGAGCGGCGTACGCGCGGCGGTGCCGGGCTACCGGCTGGCGATTAAAACGGGCACTGCGGAGAAACTGGGTGCGGGCGGCAAATATGACGGCGGCTATATTAACTATACTGCCGGCGTTGCCCCGGCCAGCAATCCGCAGGTGGCGCTGGTGGTGATGATTAACCATCCTACCGCCGGAAATCACTTTGGCGGCTCGGTGGCGGCGCCGGTTTTCGGCAATATTATCGGCGCGGTGCTTAAGCATATGAACGTGGTGCCGGATGCGCTCTACGATCACGGTTAATCCGCTGCGCATGCCGATCGCGGCGTAGCGTGGTGCAGAGCGCGCAGAAGCGAGTAAAAAAGGACAGGACAGGTAATCGTTGATTGCCAATGGTTGCGTCAGCATGCATCCTGTAGCAATTTATTACTCGCTAAAGGATCAGGCATGCTTTTTAACCTGCTGCGCGTGCTGTTGCGCATACTGTTTCGCGTACGGTTACGCGGCGATCTCTCGGTACTGAAAAGAGAGAAATTGCTGATTACGCCTAATCACGTCTCTTTCCTCGACGGGGTCTTGCTGGGGCTGTTTTTACCTATCAAGCCGGTATTTGCCATTTATTCAAGTATCAGCGAAAAGTGGTACATCAGCTGGCTGAAGCCGATTATTGATTTTGTTCCCCTCAATCCCACCCGCCCGATGTCGATTAAATATCTGGTAAGGTTGGTGGCAGAAGGGCGCCCGGTGGTTATTTTCCCGGAGGGAAGGATAACGGTGACCGGCTCGCTGATGAAGATTTACGAGGGAGCCGGCTTCCTGGCCGCCAAATCACAGGCAACGGTGGTGCCGCTGCGCATCGAGGGTGCCGAGTTCTCGCATTTTGGTCGCCTGGCCGGCGTTTTCAAACGCCGCCTTTTTCCCCGTATTACCCTGAATATTTTGCCGCCCACCTCGGTACCAATGCCCGAGGCGCCGCGCGCGCGCGATCGCCGACGGCTGGCGGGTGAGCATCTGCATCATATTATGATGGAAGCGCGTATGGCGGTACGTCCGCGTGAAACGCTGTATGAGGCCTTCCTCGCAGCCGGTATCCGCTATGGTCGCGCTAAGCCTTGCCTGGAAGATATTAATTTCAAACCGGACAGCTACCGCAGCCTGCTGAAGAAATCTCTGGGCGTAGGACGTATTCTCGAACGTCACACCCGGCAGGGCGAATATATTGGCCTGCTGCTGCCGAATGCTAACGTGACCGCAGCGGCTATTTTCGGCGCCACGATGCGCGGCCGGGTTCCGGCAATGCTCAACTACAGCGCCGGTGTTAACGGGCTGGAAGCGGCGCTGACGGCGTCCCAGGTGCGGACGGTATTTACCTCGCGCCAGTTCCTCGATAAAGGTAAGCTCTGGCACCTGCCCGAGTCGCTCAGCCAGGTGCGCTGGGTTTATCTGGAGGATCTGCGCGATACGGTCACCACCGGCGATAAGCTGTGGATCCTTAGCCGTCTGCTGTTTCCGCGCATGGCCCAGCTGCCGCAAAAAGCCGAAGATGCCGCCATGGTGCTGTTTACCTCCGGCTCGGAAGGCAAACCCAAGGGCGTGGTGCATTCCCATAAAAGCCTGCTGGCGAACGTTGAGCAGATCCGCACAATTGCTGATTTTACCCCGCGCGATCGCTTCATGTCGGCGCTGCCATTATTTCATGCCTTCGGCCTGACCGTCGGGCTGTTTACGCCGCTGATGACCGGCGCGCAGGCTTTTCTCTATCCCAGCCCGCTACATTATCGCATCGTGCCGGAGCTGGTGTATGACCGCAATTGTACGGTGCTGTTTGGCACCTCAACCTTCCTTGGCAACTATGCGCGCTTTGCGCAGCCCTACGATTTTGCCCGGCTGCGCTATGTGGTCGCCGGCGCGGAAAAGCTGCAGGATACAACCCGGGACATCTGGTTTGAAAAGTTCGGCATTCGCGTTCTGGAAGGCTATGGCGTCACCGAATGTGCGCCGGTAGTGGCGATTAACGTGCCGATGGCCGCGCGCAATGGCACCGTCGGACGCATTCTGCCGGCGATGGATTCGCGGTTAATTTCAGTGCCGGGAATCGAAGAAGGCGGCCGCCTGCAGCTGCGCGGGCCTAATATTATGAACGGCTATTTGCGCTATGAGCGTCCGGGCTTTCTTGAAACGCCAGAGGCGGACAATGGCGAAGGGCAGATGGAGGCCGGCTGGTATGACACCGGCGATATCGTTCGCTTTGATGACCAGGGATTTTGCCAGATTCAGGGGCGGGTGAAGCGCTTTGCCAAAATCGCTGGCGAAATGGTTTCACTGGAGATTGTCGAGCAGCTGGCGCTGAAAGCCTCGGCGGAAAAACAGCACGCCGCCACGGTTAAACCCGATGGTAACCGCGGTGAGGCGCTGGTGCTGTTTACCACCGATGCCGATCTCAAACGCGATGCGCTGCAACGCGCGGCCAGAGAAAGCGGCGCGCCGGAGCTGGCCATCCCGCGTGATATCCGTTATCTCAAGCAGCTGCCGCAGTTGGGCAGCGGTAAGCCTGATTTTGTCGCGCTCAAGGCAATGGCGGAAACCAGTGGGGAAGCCAATGTCTGATTTCGATCCCGCGAAAACCGCGCTGATTTCCCGGCCGATGCTGGCGGTGATGACGGCGCAATTTTTGTCTGCATTCGGCGATAACGCGCTGTTATTCGCCACCCTGGCGCTGTTAAAGCAGCAGTTCTGGCCGGACTGGAGCCAGCCCATTTTGCAGATAGTCTTTGTTGCTACCTACATCCTGCTTGCACCTTTTGTCGGGCAAATTGCTGACAGCTTCAGCAAGGGGCGAGTCATGATGTTTTCCAATGGCCTGAAGCTGCTTGGTGCCTTAATTATCTGCTTTGGCTTTAACCCGTTTCTCGGCTATAGCCTGGTGGGCGTCGGCGCAGCGGCGTACTCCCCGGCCAAATACGGTATTCTGACCGAACTGACGCGCGATGAGCTGCTGGTTAAAGCCAACGGATTGATGGAGGCCTCCACCATTGCTGCGATTTTACTGGGATCCGTGGCTGGCGGCGTGCTGGCCGATTTTAACCTGCTGAGCGCGCTGGCGGCGTGCGTCATAGCCTACGGCCTGGCGGTGGCGGCGAATATCCTGATCCCCCGACTGCAAGCTGCGCGCCCGGCACGTTCATGGCGGCCACGGGAGATGTCGGCGCAGTTTTTTAGTGCCTGCCGGGTGCTCTGGCAGGATGGTCAGACGCGCTTCTCACTGGTTGGCACCAGCATGTTCTGGGGCGCCGGTGTTACCCTGCGTTTTCTGCTGGTTATTTGGGTGCCGGTTGCCCTTGGCGTCAGCGATAATAAAACGCCGACCCTGCTGAATGCCCTGGTGGCGGTTGGCATCGTGCTGGGCGCCGGGCTGGCGGCGCGGCTGGTTACGCTGAAAACCGTCGCCCGCTGCATGCCTGCTGGCATACTGATTGGCATCGCGGTAAGCATTTTCGCCCTGCAAACCAATGCGTACAGCGCCTGGCTGCTGCTGGTGATCATTGGCATGCTGGGGGGCTTTTTTGTGGTGCCGCTCAATGCGCTGTTGCAGGAAATTGGGAAGGTGAAAGTCGGGGCGGGTAATGCGATAGCGGTGCAAAATCTTGGTGAAAATACCGCCATGCTGCTGATGCTGGGACTTTATTCACTGGCGATTAAGCTTGGGGCGCCACCGGTTGCCACTGGTGTCGGCTTTGGTGTGCTGTTTGCGCTGGCGGTCGGCGGCCTCTGGCTATGGCAAAGGCGTCAATCTGTGCGGTCTTTAAGCCGCTAAGGTCTGATCTCAGGCTTGAGCAAGCCCCGACGCGTAATGCGTGGGGGCATACACTGCGTAGCGTTATTCAAATAAGCAATTTTTGAAATAACAATTGTAATTACTTGTGTAATTTCATTTCTTTGC
The DNA here is from genome assembly GCF_002006995.1 of Izhakiella australiensis. Classification (GTDB taxonomy): domain Bacteria; phylum Pseudomonadota; class Gammaproteobacteria; order Enterobacterales; family Enterobacteriaceae; genus Izhakiella; species Izhakiella australiensis. Next base: position 86,749 of record NZ_MRUL01000008.1, read on the forward strand.
ACTTCATTTTTTGGGCGCTGCAAGCGGGGAATATATTAATTGAGCCCATGCTTAAATAGCGATTTTTTAGTAAACGGTCAATTTTCTACTTTCGACGCTAATACGTCAAAATTGAATTTTCATTTTGCAATGTACAGATAATGTATTATGGCTATAAAGGAATTTATTACGATGAAAGTGAGCGATTTTATTAGAAGTAGAGTTTTTCATAGTACAGAAGCTGCTGTCTCAATGGCAAAAAAAAGCCCTAAAAATTACGCCTTTGCTGAAACGTTACTGTTAAATAAGCTACGTAAAGTGGTCAATGCTAACGCGTCATACAACATAGCCAAAGCGACAAAATATCATAATTCGCTTACGGAGTTGAAAAAGACGCTACCTTTATCAAAGCGTGATGGTGTTTATTCCAGCGATCGGCAACTGGCTGAAAGTACGACTAATAGCACAGCGACAAGTTACTGTTCAATAAAGGGCAGTCAGTCCTTTAGCGATTTGGCCGCTGAGCTGAAACGTCAACGGACTGAAATCTCCGGACACACTCATTTTGCAAGGAAATGTGGTGGTTCTGAAACCATTCCGCTTCGCGATGCTATTAATAACCCGGAGAATCTAAGAGATACAACGGAAAATTTAACTGATGCCTGTGACAAAGTCATCGATGATAACAAAGTAAATATGCAGCAAATGCGTCGGATAACAACAAATCTGAGATGTTTAGCAATGCAAAAAAATGAAAGCATAGCGTCAGAGGCAGAGGACTTTTTAAAAAATCCGATTAATGGCAAAACGTTGTGCGATTATGGCGATATGAAAGATTATGATGATAACACCTTAGACAAGGTTAAAAACTGCGTGAGAATGGTTCGTGGCTGGGCCAGCAAACTTAGCTTCTAAGTTTAAGGTTTGAGCGGAATATTTCCGGCTTAACAGGTCACAGTAACTGCGCATAACTTCTCTGTATCGGACGATTACTATTACTGACCTGCCATGCTTGCCAGCTTAATCTCTGGCAAGCATTTTTTATTACCTGATTCCGGGCAAGGCCTGATTACGGCGCCGGGAAGGTGTAGCGGCGATGTATAGCCTCCAGCTGTTCGAGCTGTTCCTCATTCAGCGTCAGATCAAAACTGTCGATATTCATCTTCAGTTGTTCAAGCGTAGTGGCACCCAGCAGGGTGCTGCAAACAAACGGCTGCTGGCGCACGAATGCCAGCGCCATCTGCGAAGGATCGAGATTATGTTTACGCGCCAGCGCGACGTACTCGGCGGTAGCCTGCTGCGCCTGTTCGCCACTGTAGCGCGTAAAACGGCTGAATAACGTATTACGAGCCTTAGCAGGCTGAGCGCCATTGAGGTATTTACCGCTCAGCACGCCAAACGCCAGGCTTGAATAGGCCAGCAGCTCAACGCCTTCGTGCTGGCTAATCTCGGCCAGGCCGACTTCGAAGCTGCGATTCAGCAGGCTGTAGGGGTTCTGAATAGTCATAATACGCGGTAGCTCATGCTTTTCCGCCAGCTGCAAATAGCGCATTACGCCCCAGGGCGTTTCATTTGAGACGCCGATATAGCGAATTTTACCGGCGCGAACCTGTTCGTTCAGTGCTTCCAGGCTTTCCAGCAGCGTGACCGGCACGCTGTTATCGTTGTACTGGTAGTTCAGCTTGCCGAAATAGTTGGTCTGGCGCTGCGGCCAGTGCAGCTGATAAAGATCGATGTAGTCGGTGTTCAGCCGTTTGAGGCTGGCATCCAGCGCTTCGCGGATATTTTTACGATCCAGCGCCTGGTCAGGGCGAATAGACGCGTCGTTACCGCGTGACGGACCGGCGACCTTAGAGGCAATAATCAGCTTTTCGCGGTTACCGCGCGCTTTCAGCCAGCTGCCGATATATTGCTCTGTTCGTCCCTGGGTCTCCGGCCGTGGCGGCACCGGATACATTTCTGCGGTGTCAATCAGGTTGATGCCGCGTTGTACGGCGTAGTCTAACTGTGCATGGGCGTCGGCTTCACTGTTTTGCTCACCAAACGTCATAGTGCCCAGACCCAATGTACTGATTTCGAGGGTACTATGGGGGATACGGTGATATTGCATTGCCGGCTTCCTTTTTCTTCTCAGACGATGAGGACAAGCGCTGTCCGGCATTTGACTATAGCTTCAGGTCGCTTATCGGTGAAGAGGGGAATTAACGGAAAGTTAGCGGGCAGCCCGTTGAGCTGCCCGCCTTGTGAGTCTGTGTCGCCGGTTAGCGCTCTATCATTGAGGAGACTTCATCGCCGTTGATTTGCTTTTCATGACCGCTTTCATCAACGTAGCTTACCAGACCGGTTTCCTTATCAATCACCGGCTTACCGCTGGTCATGATCATCTGTCCGTCTTTGGTCGTCATAACATAATTGCTGCTACAGGCACTAAGTAATAGCGCGCAGGTCGCTATTAAGCTGGTGACGATCCACTTCATGTAATTCTCTCCCCACTTGGCGCACGTTTTATCAAAACAAGTGTAGTATCACCGATTCAGTTCTGCGTATTAATGGTACCAGTCCGAAAATTGCCGTGATTTCCCCCCTGATATTGACATTTTCGCTCACGAAGATTCTTTTTTGTTACGCAACAGGTTCAGACTTTCTACCGCCATTGAGAAAAACATGGCGAAATAGATATAGCCTTTTGGCACGTGAATGGAAAAACTCTCCAGAATTAGCGTAAAGCCAACAAGGATCAGAAACGCCAGCGCCAGCATTTTCACCGATGGATGGGCATCGACAAACTCGCCGATGGTTCTGGCAGCAAACATCATCATCAGCACCGCAATCACTACCGCCGCCATCATAATGATCAGATGGTCCGATAAGCCCACTGCGGTGATAACCGAATCAAGACTAAAAATGATATCCAGCATCATTATCTGCACAATAGCGCCGGCAAAAGAATGCACATTGGTTTTCTGTTCGCCTGCACCGTGGCCCTCAATAGTTTCATGAATTTCCGCACTGGATTTCCACAGAAGAAAAAGGCCACCGAACAGCAAAATCAGGTCGCGGGCAGAAAACGTGTGCTGCAGCAGGCTAAACAGGGGATTGGTTAGCTGAACCACCCAGGCGATTGAGGCCAGCAGCCCCAGACGCATCAGCATCGCGGCCAGCAGGCCGAAGCGGCGGGCGCGGTTTTGCTGCTTTTTCGGCAGCTTTGCTACCACCAGTGAGAGGAAAATGATGTTATCGATCCCAAGAACAATTTCCAGAATAGTCAGGGTGCCTAATGCCAGCCAGGCGTTGGGATCAGCAATCCAGTCAAACATGTGCGCTACGGATTCCTAAACGAAAGTTAAACGAAGATTATACGCAGCATTGCAGCAGATGTTTATAATAAAAAATGGCGGGCTAACAGCGGCGCGGTGAAGGTTTTTTTCAGATAGAAGCCGCGTGGCAGCGTCATAATCGGCTGTCCGTGTTCGCCGATGGCCTCGGTCAGCGCTTTGCTATTGGCGGCTTTCGGGCGCAGCTGTAGTACTTCCCCATGGCGCGCTGTTATACGTTCGACCTGCCCTAATACGATAAGATCCATCAGCTCTTCCCAGTCTCTTTGCAACAGCGATTCTTCTTCCTGATTCGGGCTCCACAGCAGGGGGGAACCGATGCGCCTTTGCGCGAGGGCGATAGAGCGATCGCCTTCTACCGGTACCCACAGCACCCGCGTCAGCTTATGGCGAACGTGGCTGGTTTGCCAGACGACGCCGGTATTGCCGGTAAGCGGTGCTACGCACACGAAGGTGGTTTCCAGCGGACGTCCCTGGCCGTCGACGGGGATGGTTTTTAGCTCAACGCCGATATGGGCGAAGTCGCGCTCCGCTTTACTTCCGGCGCTGGCTCCCAGCCATAGCTCAAGCAGCATACCTACCCAGCCTTTATCGCGCCGTAGATCGCGCGGAATAGCGATGCCGGCCCGGGCCGCCAGTTCTCCCATGCTGAAACCCGCCAGCGCCTGTGCTCTTGCCAGAAGTACTTGTTCATTTTCCGGTGCGGGGAACAGGGTAATATCGGCAGCCATGTAATGCCCTATGACAGGTTAAAAAACAGGCGATTGACTCAGTAAAAATGGGCCGTAAAGAAAATCGCAGGTGATAAATAAATAATAGCATGAAAAATAGCGTTTTTTTATCGTCTTCGGGCGACAGATTTCATTCTTTCCTGACGCTTAGTGCCGATAGTCACCGACAATGAACAGGATCTTACACCAGGTTATCCACAGAAAAATGGGATAACCCACAGATGTAAGCAACACTGGTTCAATTTACAGGGTTGACGGCGACTTTTTTTACTGAATTTAGCCAGAGTTTGTGCGTTTATTTACCCGGCGCTGTGGATAAAAAAACCGGCGTTCGATCTTTCACCAGCTCGGAAACGGCGCAAAGATCCCGCCGCGTTTACAAAACGATAATACCGTTGATATTGTAATTATTTATTTATTATTCAGGTGGTTGTGTTTATGTTTTGTGCGGTATCTTCCAGAGTAAAAGAAAGTTTTCCCCATGTGTTAAGTCAGTTCTTCACAAAGATATACACAGAAAAAGTGCATAACCGCGCTTTTACGATCGGCATATTGTTTATAACTTGGTTTTTAATTACGAGTTATCCAAAAGTTAGCTGTATCACACCGCTGTAAGCAGTGGTTTACCGCCCCTTAGGAGTGTGAAACAATCAGCGTATCCAGATATTAGTTTGAGGTAGTCCAGTGATCGATGATGATGGCTACCGCCCGAATGTTGGTATTGTTATCTGTAATCGACAGGGACAAGTGTTATGGGCCAGACGCTTTGGTCAGCACTCCTGGCAATTTCCTCAGGGAGGTATCAACCCTGGTGAAAGCGCTGAGCAGGCGATGTACCGGGAGCTGTTTGAGGAAGTGGGTTTGCACCGCAAGGATGTGCGGGTGCTGGCGTCAACCCGTAACTGGTTACGATACAAGCTGCCAAAACGTTTGGTGCGTTGGGATACAAAGCCGGTATGTATCGGCCAAAAGCAAAAGTGGTTTCTTCTTCAGTTGATGTGCAATGACGCAGATATCAATATGCAGACCAGTAGTACGCCGGAGTTCGATGGCTGGCGCTGGGTCAGCTTCTGGTATCCGGTTCGCCAGGTTGTCTCATTTAAGCGCGATGTTTATCGTCGGGTGATGAAAGAGTTTGCCAGTGCCGTTATGCCTTTACAGGAGACGCCGCCACCGAGACAGCCCGTTAATCGACGCAAGAGAGGATAAGCCACGCAAATTATGCTCACTCAGTTGCGCGAAATCGTTGAAAAAGTGGCAGCCGTGTCGCGCTTGAATGAGGCGCTGGAGATTTTAGTTAATGAAATCTGCCTGGCTATGGACACTGAGGTTTGTTCCGTCTACCTGGCGGATCACGAACGTCGCTGCTATTACCTGATGGCGACCCGGGGGCTTAAAAAGCCCAAGGGTCGCACCGTTGCTCTCGCGTTTGATGAAGGCGTCGTCGGTCTGGTTGGGCGTCTTGCGGAGCCGATAAACCTGGCGGACGCGCAAAAACACCCCAGCTTTAAATATATCCCTTCAGTAAAAGAAGAGCAGTTCCGTTCGTTTCTCGGCGTGCCGATCATTAGCCGTCGTCAGCTGATGGGCGTGCTGGTGGTGCAGCAGCGTGAGCATCGCCAGTTCGATGAAAGCGAAGAGTCATTTCTGGTCACGCTGGCGACGCAGATGGCCGCTATCCTGTCGCAGTCCCAGCTGGCCGCGCTGTTTGGGCAGTACCGGCAGACGCGAATTAAAGCGCTGGCAGCCGCCCCGGGCGTGGCGGTTGCTGAGGGCTGGGTCGATAGCATTCAGCCTTCGCTGGAGAGCGTTTCAGCGGCGTCCACCCTCGACGTGCAGCGCGAGCGCGAGCGGCTTTCGCTGGCGATCGCCGAGGCTGCAAGTGAATTCAGGCGCTTCAGTAAAAGATTCAGCGCCAGCGTGCAGCAGGAAAGCGCCGCCATTTTCGATCTTTACTCCCACCTGTTGAGCGATGCCCGGCTTAAAAAAGATCTGTTCAGCGCGGTCGATCAGGGATCGGTGGCCGAATGGGCAGTGAAAAAGGTTATCGAAAAGTTCGCCGCCCAGTTTGCCAGCCTGCAGGATAGCTATTTGCGTGAGCGTGCTGGCGACCTGAGGGTGCTGGGGCAGCGTCTGCTTTTTCATCTCGATGATTCAATGCAGGGGGCCTACGCATGGCCGGAAAAATTTATTCTGGTGGCCGACGAGCTAACGGCCACTACCCTGGCAGAGGTGCCTCACGAGCGCCTGGCGGGGGTGGTGGTTCGCGACGGCGCATCTAACTCCCACGCGGCGATTCTGGTGCGGGCGATGGGGATCCCGACGGTGATGGGCGCGGATATTCAGCCGCCGCAGCTGAAAGGGCGTCTGCTGATCGTCGATGGCTATCGCGGCGAGGTACTTATCGATCCTGAATCCGTGCTGGTTCAGGAATATCAGCGTTTAATCAGCCAGGAAAACGAGCTGAGCAAAATGGCTGAAGGGGTAGTTGAGCTACCCGGTAAGTTGAAAAGCGGTGAGCCGGTGAAGGTAATGCTGAATGCCGGCCTCAGCGCGGAACATGAAAAATCGATCGGCAACTGGGTCGATGGCATTGGCCTGTATCGCACTGAAATACCGTTTATGCTGCAAAGCGGCTTTCCCTCTGAAGAGGAGCAGGTGGCGCAGTATCAGGGTATGTTGCAGCTTTTTCTGGATAAGCCAGTTACGCTGCGCACCCTTGATATCGGTGCCGACAAACAGCTGCCCTATATGCCGATCAGCGAAGAGAATCCCTGCCTCGGCTGGCGTGGTATCCGTCTGACGCTTGACCAGCCGGAGATCTTTCTTATTCAGGTGCGTGCCATGCTGCATGCTAACGTCGCCAGCAATAATCTCAGTATTCTGCTGCCGATGATTACCAGCATTGATGAGATCGACGAAGCTCGCCGCCTGATTGACAGGGCGGGGCAGGAAGTAGAAGAAATGCTCGGCTACGCCATCCCGCGGCCGCGTATTGGTGTGATGATTGAAGTGCCCTCAATGCTTTTCATGCTGCAGCACCTGCGCCAGCGCGTCGATTTTGTCTCCGTCGGCACCAACGATCTTACGCAGTATCTGCTGGCGGTCGATCGTAATAACACGCGGGTAGCTAACCTGTATGACAGCCTGCATCCCTCTTTGCTGCGCGCCCTGCAAATGATCGCTATCGAAGCGAAGCGTGCTGACATTGAACTTTGCCTGTGCGGCGAGATGGCCGGCGACCCGATGAGCGTCGTGTTGCTGATAGGCATGGGGTACTACCATCTGAGCATGAACGGCCGCAACGTTCCGCGCGTGAAATACCTGCTGCGCCACATTGATGCGCTGGAAGCGCAAAACCTTGCTGAGCGTGGGCTACAGGCGCAGCTAACCTCGGAAGTCCGCCAGCTCGTTTCGTCTTTTATGGAGAGCAAAGGGCTGGGCGGGCTGGTGCGCGGCGGGCGTTGATGCTGCTACGACAGGTTACAAAGTTTACAATTACAGCGTAACGCCTGTGGTATTATCTGGCAGCTTATTTAACCCGGCGCCTGGCGTCGGGCAATCTCTGTTGCAGCCCGTGAATTGGGCTGACGTTGATAATGGTGAAAGATGAATAACGGTTATCTGGCCTTCCCAAAATTTGATCCGGTAATTTTTTCTATCGGGCCTGTTTCGCTTCACTGGTACGGCTTGATGTACCTGGTGGGGTTCGTTTTTGCTATGTGGCTGGCGGTGCGTCGCGCCAATAAACCCGGGAGCGGCTGGAAAAAGGAAGAGGTGGAAAATCTGCTGTATGCGGGTTTTCTGGGCGTGTTCCTGGGGGGCCGCATTGGCTACGTGCTGTTTTATAATCTGCCGTTATTCCTTGAAAACCCGCTTTACCTGTTTAAAGTCTGGGACGGCGGCATGTCGTTCCACGGTGGGCTAATCGGCGTTATTTGCGTGATGCTGTGGTTCGCCCGTCGCACGAAGCGTACCTTTTTTCAGGTGGCCGATTTTATTGCGCCGCTGATCCCCTTTGGCCTTGGCGCCGGACGACTGGGCAACTTTATTAACGGCGAACTTTGGGGCCGCGTCGATCCTAAGCTGCCGTGGGCAATGCTGTTTCCCGGTTCACGCAGTGAGGATTTGGTGCTGGCGGCCAATAACGCGCAGTATCGGGCGCTGATGGCCAGCGATACCTACGGCGTGCTGCCGCGGCACCCATCACAGCTTTACGAACTGGCACTGGAAGGCGTGGTGCTGTTTATTATTCTTAATCTGTTTATCCGTAAGCCACGCCCGGTTGGCAGCGTCTCCGGTCTGTTCCTGTTCTGCTACGGCTGCTTCCGCTTTATCGTTGAGTATTTCCGTCAGCCGGACCAGCAGCTGGGCCTGTTCCTGGATAACTATATCTCGATGGGACAGATTCTCTCCTTGCCGATGATTTTTGCCGGCCTGATTATTTTTATCTGGGCTTATCGTCGTCATCCTGACGCGCAGCTGGGTGAACAGAAATGAAGCAATATCAGGCATTAATGCAGTACGTGCTGGAGCAGGGCACGGCAAAAAACGATCGTACCGGTACAGGCACCCTGTCGGTATTCGGTTACCAGATGCGCTTTAATTTGCGCGATGGTTTTCCGCTGGTGACCACCAAGAAATGCCATTTGCGTTCGATTATTCATGAGCTGCTGTGGTTTCTGAATGGTGACACCAATATCGGCTACCTGAAGGACAATAAGGTTTCCATCTGGGACGAGTGGGCCGATGAAAACGGCGACCTTGGCCCGGTTTATGGTAAACAGTGGCGTAGCTGGGGTGCGCCGGACGGACGGCAAATCGATCAGCTAAGCAACGTTATTGAGCAGCTGCGCCAGGATCCCGATTCGCGACGCATCATCGTTTCAGCCTGGAACGTTGGTGAGCTGGATCAAATGGCGCTGGCGCCCTGCCACGCTTTTTTCCAGTTTTATGTCGCTGACGGTAAGCTTTCCTGCCAGCTTTATCAGCGTTCATGCGATATCTTCCTCGGTTTGCCGTTTAATATCGCCAGCTATGCGCTACTGGTGCATATGGTTGCCCAGCAGTGCGATCTTGAGGTCGGGGATTTTGTCTGGACCGGTGGCGATACCCACCTTTACAGCAATCATCTTGAGCAAACACGTTTGCAGCTGGGCCGTGAGCCACGGTCACTGCCAACGCTGCGCATCAAGCGCAAGCCGCAGTCGCTGTTTGATTATCATTTTGATGACTTTGAGATTGAAGGCTACGATCCGCATCCGGCGATTAAAGCACCGGTTGCGGTGTAAAAGCTGAGCAGGTTTAACGCACCATAAAAACCCCGGCCATTAGCGCCGGGGTTTGTCGTTTCAGGCCTGGCCAGATGAGCTGATGGCGGTCAGACAAAGCTGTCATCATCGAAATCGTTGCCATAGTCGTTATCGAAACCGTTGTCATCGCCAAATCCGCTATCGTTAGCGAATCCGTTATCGTTAGCAAATCCGTTGGCGTTAGCCGGATCATAGCTGGCGTTCTGCCAGTCTGCGCCCTGGCCCTGGTCGAGAAAGCTGGTATCAGCCGCGTTAAAATCCTGCTGAGGTAGCGGTGGCTCATTAATGATATTCACGATCTCCTGCGGCTGCGAATGATGGAACATGCTGGTCAGCATGTCGGCCATCACCACCCCGCCGGCGACGCCGGCGGCGGTTTGCAGCGCACCGCCCAAAAAGCCAGTCCCACGCGGGGCGGCCTGAGCAGGCTGCGGCGGCGGATTATAAGCTGATTGCTGTTGCTGTTGGGCGGCCCATGCCGGCGGCGCAGAGGACGCATTCTGGCGATTGCCGGCGCCAAACAGGCCAGACAAAAAGCCGCCGCTTTGCTGCGGTCGGGCCTGAGCCTGTTGAGCCTGGGCAAGCTGCGCTTCCAGCTCGGCAACGCGTCCATTGAGCTGCTTCATTGCCGCTTCCTGAATAATAAGCGCCTGCGCCATATAGTAAGGCGCTGCCGGAACCTGCTGAGCATGCTGTTCAATCAGCTGCTCTGCCGCTGCATCGCGCGGGCTGGACTGTGCCGCCGCTTGCTTAATACGGGTAAAAAGGCTCTCGATCAACTGCTGTTCGTTGCTCTGCATATAAACCTCCGGGTCAGGCATTAAGCATCCTATTTTCAGTATGGCGTGAAGAAAGTAAATTGTCGGCGCGTAAGCAAATGTTGCACTGCCGTTTCACCATTAATATCGCCGTTGTAAAGTTAATTGAACGCGTATTGATGACTGTTTTTAAACATGTTTTTTTAAGCTCTGGCGACAGATTGTAAAACTATCGTTACTGGTGGTGATGCGTAAGAAATATCGGTATCATGCGACGCTCTTATGGCGGCTGTAACAGCATCATCGTTTTGAAATACAGGAAGTCACGATCATGACCTCACCCATTTATCTTATCGGCGCCCGCGGCTGCGGCAAGACAACGGTAGGGCAGGCTCTGGCAACGGCGCTGGGGTATGCTTTTGTCGATACCGACCATCATCTGCAACACGTCACGCAGCGCAGCGTTGCGGAAACCGTTGCGGCTGAGGGATGGCAGGGGTTTCGTCTGCGGGAGAGTGAATCGCTGATAGCGGTGAGCGCCCCCTCGACGGTGGTCGCCACTGGCGGCGGCATGGTGCTGGCAGAGCGCAATCGCCATTTTATGCGCCAGTCAGGAACGGTGGTGTATCTTAATGCGGGGGCGGGAACGCTGGCCGCGCGGTTGCAGGCCTTCCCGCATGATGCGCAGCGTCCGACGCTGACCGGGCGTCCCATCGCTGAAGAGATTGAGCAGGTTCTGACCGAGCGCGACGCGTTGTACCAGCAAACGGCGCATCATGTGATTGATGCCAGTCATCCACCGGAAAAGGTGGTACAGCAAATTCTGGATGCGCTGTCACCGGCGCGGGCGGTCTGACTCGGCAGCGTTGCTGCGCCAGGAAAATTCCGCTCAGGGATTCAACGTTCTCTCATTGTCTATACTTATTCTCTGCGCCACCGAAGTGTTGACACTTTTGTGAAGCAAGCAGATGAAACTAATCGAGAGGAGAGACATATGCCGGGCAGACCCCCTTACCCCCGTGAAGCGCGCATAGTACCCGTTGAGAAGGGGCCGCCGGGTAAAACGGTAACCTGGTATGAGCTGCGAGCGGATCATCCGAAACCGGATTCCTTGATCAGCGAACATGAAACAGAGCGGGAAGCGCAGGACGCCAAAGATCGCTACGAAGACGCCGATAAAATCTGATTTCGTATGGCAGGGATGCCAGTAATAAAATTTTTTTCATCACAATTATCCACTAACCCACTGAAACGCTTTTCATCCCCCCTTGTTGCTCCACCGCTGGGCGGTCTGTAGCGCTGCCGGCATAGCAGGACGTGCTACGCTTGATCATTACCCTTTAACGTCAGCGCCCGTGCTGGTCTGCATGATGAAACAGCGGATATTGTCATGACACAACAACTGATAACGCTTGGTCTGGGCGCGGAGCCAGCCAGTGATATTCATCCGCTGCTGCTGGAGTACCTGCCTGAGATTTCAATCCGCCATGTCAGCCTGCTGGACGGCCTGAGTGAAAGTGCAATCGAACAGCGTTATGCCGCCGCTGAGAGTGAACCGGTGATTTGCGTACGGGTAAACGTCAGTCGACTGGCGGTGCTTTCCGCTAAAAAGATCACCCACTTATTGCAGGAAAAAATCACCACGCTGGAAGATGAGGGCGCAGAAACGATCCTGCTACTTTGCCATAGCTATCCGCTTAAGCTGGTTACCCGGCAGGCGATTGTGCTGGAACCCGACCGCGTTCTTCCGCCGCTGGTAAAAGCCATCGTTGACGGGCATCAGGTTGGCATCGTTATATCTGATGAACTGCGTCTGGAACATCAGCAGAGTAAATGGCGCAGATTGAATAAGCGCCCCTGTTTTGCGGTGGCTAATCCCTGGCAAGACGACGAAGGCGTGCTGGCGGATGCGGCGCTATTGCTGCAAGAGCAGGGGGCGGATGTGGTGGTGCTCGACTGCCTTGGTTATCATCAGCAGCACCGTGATTTCCTGCAAAAACTGCTGGGAATACCGGTCCTGCTAACCAATACGCTGGTCGCAAAGCTGGCGGCCGAGCTGTTGAGCTGAAATGTTGACCTCGTGACAGACCATGAAGTGCTGCAATAGGGTATTCGCGGTTTTTACTGGTCCTTTGTTTGGTTTAAAGTAAATAGCCAGCATAAAAAACTGAAGTTTAGCTGGGAACTTTTTTTGCAAATAATGCGGTCGCTAATCATTGTACACTTCAGGTTCCTATTGATTTGTTCTGAAGCTGATTTCCCGCGCCCATTATGGAATCCTGGAAAGTTAACCTTATTTCCATCTGGTTTGGCTGTTTCTTCACCGGTCTGGCGATCAGTCAGATAATCCCCTTTTTGCCCCTCTATGTTGAACAGCTGGGCGTAACCGACCCGCAGTCGCTGCCTCTGTGGTCAGGATTAATTTTTAGCGTAACTTTTATTATTTCAGCGATTGTGTCGCCGCTGTGGGGAAGCATGGCCGACAGTAAAGGACGCAAGCTGATGCTGCTGCGCGCGGCGCTGGGTATGGGATTGGTCATTTTTCTGCAGGCATTTGTAACCCACGTCTGGCAGCTGTTTGCGCTGCGCGCTTTGATGGGACTGACCTCCGGTTATATTCCTAACGCCATGGCGCTGGTTGCCGCCCAGGTGCCGCGCGAGCGCAGTAACTGGGCGCTAAGCACCGTATCAACCGGCCAGATATGCGGCGTGATAATGGGGCCGCTGATGGGCGGTTTACTGGCCGACTGGGTAGGGCTGCGAGCGGTTTTCCTGCTGACGGCGGGGCTGCTGCTGATTACCTTTCTGGTCACGCTTTTTCTGATAAAAGAGAGCAATTTTCATCCGGTTAAAAAAGGCGAAAAGCTCAGCGGCAGCGCGGTATTTCGTTCATTAAGCAATCCGGTGCTGATGTTCAGCTTATTTTTCAGCACCCTGGTTATTCAGCTATGTAACGGCTCTGTCAGCCCAATCCTGACGCTATTTGTGCGTCAGCTGGAACCTGAGGTAGAAAACATCGCTTTTGTCAGCGGCATGATCGCCGCCATTCCCGGCGTAGCGGCGCTGCTTTCCGCCTCCGGGCTGGGCAAAATCGGTGACAGAATTGGCGCCCAGCGCATCCTGATTGCCGCCATGGCGTTGACGACGGTGCTGTTCGTGGCGATGTCGCAGGTAAGCAATGCCTGGCAACTGGGTATTTTGCGTTTTCTCCTCGGCTTTGCTGATGGGGCAATGATGCCCGCCGTGCAGGCGTTGCTACTGCGCTTTTCCAGCGATCAGGTCACCGGGCGCATATTTGGCTACAACCAGTCGTTTATGTATCTGGGGAACGTCGCCGGACCGCTTATCGGCTCGGCCGTCTCTGCCGTAGGCGGCTTTCGCTGGGTCTTTCTCGCCACGGCGCTGGTGGTGCTGATCAACCTTATTCAGCTGACGGTTAGCTGGCGCCGCCGTAAACGTCAGCGCCAGCCCATCTAGTCCTGAAGCCGCCTGATGGTAAAGCGGTAATGATAGCGCGGAGCACTAAGCAGGTAGTCGTCATGAACCGACGGGCTCCATGAATCATCGCCGCCAATTCCCATATGATAACCATCGAGATGCAGCCAGCAGCCCGGTTCTTCACTCAACAAGTGGCGATGGCTGGTTTCGCGCAGCTGCTCAAGGCTGAAACGGCTGAGGGAAAAATGAAAGTTGCCCTCGACCTGCCAGGGGCCAAAACTGAGCTGTTGCACGTCGCAGCGCAGGCCATTTTCGCTGGGGAAAACATAAGGCGTATACATGGCGCTCAGCGGACGCTGCCAGCGCGAAAAACGCGCGGCCAGCTTACGGTCGGGATAGTTTTCTTCCGGTCCGGCGCCCAGCCAGCTGACTGACTCCGGCACCTCACGCAGCTGGCAGCGCATACCCAGGCGCGCCGGCGGAGGCTGATCGCCGGACTGGGTTATGTCAACCTCCAGCTGAATGGTTCCCTCGCCGTCAATAAACCAACGCTTGCGGCTGAGAAAGCGCGTTTTGCCCGCTGACTGCCAGGCCTGGGTGCTGTTGATTATCACCCCGCCGCTGGTTCTCTCGCTGTGAAAATCCAGCAGCTGGCTGCTGAGCGCGTTATATCCCGCCGCCTTCCAGCGCTCTACCCAGGCATTTGGATCGATGTTCGCCGCTTCGCTGGTGCCGATGTCGTTATCGATCGGCGCACGAATAAAACAGTCGCGAAGCGGGGTTAACAACAGCGCTTCATCGTGCCGGAACCACTGCAGCAGGTCGCCGCTCTGGCGGCAGAAGTGCCAGCGATTGCTGCCAGCGTCTATCGCCAACAGATTGTGATTACTTTCCTGCGTAGGAGCGATGCTGGCAGATGACTTCTCCGGCAGCATCAGCGCGGCTGGCAGCCGCCACTGGTCCCAGGCCACGCAGCAGCCGGCATCAGACCAGGTGGTTGCTTCGGGTTGGATAATACTGACGTGCAGCCACAGCTCATCGCTTAACGCGGGCGCTTCTGTCAGCGTCAGGGTTGCGGTCTGCTGCGCTGCCAGCGCCAGCGCGACTTCACCGCTGGCGACCGGATTGCCGTTATGTTCTATCCGCCAGCACAGGCGTTCGTTGTCGCTGCATCTGAACAAATATTCACTGGTGATACTGATAGTCAGCGGTGCGGTGTTGACCAGTGAAAACTGGAAAAACTGCTGGGCGCGCTGCGCTTCAAACAGCGCCGGATGCGGCGTGCGATCGGCAAATACCACGCCGTTCATACAAAACTGGCGGTCATTAGGCGTATCGCCGAAGTCGCCGCCATAGGCCTGCCATTGGTTACCGCTGCTATCAACGCGGGTCAGGCTTTGATCAACCCAGTCCCAGATAAAGCCGCCCTGTAAGCGGGGAAAAGCCCGGAACGCTTGCCAGTAGCGATCGAATCCGCCAAGGCTGTTGCCCATCGCGTGTGCATACTCACATAGAATCAGCGGTCGGGTTTCGCCCGGCAGACCGATCCACTTTTTTATCGCCCATTTCGGCACCGCCGCAAATGGCTGATCCTGATCGACCCGCGCATACATCGGACAGATAATATCGGTTGCTGCGCTATCCGCACCGCCGCCTTCATACTGTACCGGCCGGGTTGGATCGCTGCTTTTCACCCAGCGGTAAAGTGCATCGTGGGTCGTGCCGTGCCCCGATTCGTTACCCAGTGACCAGATAATAATGCAGGCGTGATTACGATCGCGCTGCACCATGCGCGTTACCCGCTCGCTGAAGGCGGCAAACCATTGCGGATCGTCGGCCAGACGCCGCATTGGCTGCATACCGTGCGTTTCAATATTGGCTTCATCCACCACATACAGCCCGTAGCGGTCGCACAGCTTGTACCACAAAGGATGATTCGGATAGTGAGAGCAGCGCACGGCATTAAAGTTATGCTGCTTCATCAGTCGGATATCAGCCACCATCGTGGCTTCATCCATCACCTGACCGTGCTGCGGATGATGCTCATGGCGGTTAGCGCCGCGGATCAGCAGCGGCTGGCCGTTGAGTTTTAACAGGCCATTTTCAATCGTTACCTGACGAAAGCCAACGTCGTAAGCCTCCGCTTCAACCAGCTGCTGTCGTTCATCCCACAGGGAGACCACCGCGCGGTAAAGCCAGGGCGTTTCAGCGCTCCACAGTAAGGGATTTTCTACCGCTACAGAAAGCGTTGTTCTGTCGTCATAGCGACCGCGTTCATCAATGATGGCGCTGCCCAATGGTTGCTGCAGGCTGGTAATGCGCTTATCGTCACGCCACAGGGCGACATGAATCCGCCAGTCGGCTGGCACCGCGGCGGAACAGCAGGCAACGACCTGCAAATTAGCGCTGGTTAATTCGGGGCTGAGCTGCGTTTCAATCTGGATATCGCTCAGGTGTATCCGGGGTTTATGCAGCAGCGTAACGTCGCGGAAAATACCGCTCATGCGCCACATGTCCTGGTCCTCAAGGTAGCTGCCATCGCACCAGCGTAATACCATCACTGCAAGTCGATTTTTCCCGGCGTGCAAATGCGCGCTAAGATCGAACTCCGCAGGCAGGCGGCTGTCCTGCGAGTAACCGACAAACTGGCCGTTGCACCACAGATAAAACGCAGCATTGACTCCATCAAAAATAACCCGCGTCTGACCTGACGCCAGCCACGCCTCTGGTAGCGAAAACGCCTTGCTGTAGCAGCCGGTTGGATTGAGCTCCGGCACCCGCGGCGGGTTAACCGCGAAGGGATAGCGCACGTTGGTGTAAATCGGCTGGTCATAGCCGGACAGCTGCCAGTTGCCTGGCACCGTAATCGGCTGGCTATCTTCTGATTCGCTGTGTTGCCAACCTTCCGGCACCACTTCCGGGCGCGGGTACCACAGAAAGCGCCACTCGCCGTTAAGTGAACGGCGGCGGTCGCTGGCTGTATCCTGCCTTGCCTGGGTTTCATCGCGCCAGCTGGAGAACGGTGGATGGCTGGCAAGACGATTAATATGCAATACGCCAGGATTCTCCCAGTCACGACGGGCGAGGCACTGTTGCAGCGTTAGAGTAGGGGGAAAACCCATGGGCATATCCTTTTGATGTGTTGCGCTAACATTGCAACGAGCGCCCAAAACAGTAAAGGGAATTTCGCTCGCTATTATGTTGCTTCACCGCCGTATTGCAGCTTGCCGCCAGTTTTATAGCAGGGAAATGTTAAGCATGGTTACCTGCCATTAATAGCGCACGATCTCAGCGTATTCTGCATTGTAGCCGTCTGCCGCCCTCCCTACACTCAGCGCAACTTTTCCATTGAAGGTCATCAATATGCGTCGTGTATTAAAGGCGGTAGTTCTGGTTGCGTTGGTCAGCGCGTTAAGCGGCTGTATTTTCCCGCCTCCGGGCGGCGGAGGTCATGGTGGCCATGGTGGTCCGCACGGGTTCTTTATGGGGCCGCGCTAACCGCAATGACAAGCGCGGCGGCGGCGGCTTAAATTATTGCTCCGCACGCTGGCTTTCAGCTGTGCCGGCCGCCACGAATGTCGGGCTGCCGGCATTTTTTATCTGATTACCTTGCTAAATTGCCAATTCCAGCCTGCAATTAATATTGCTTTATCTCAATTACAGGAAAACATGTGATGAAAATGCAAATACTGGCAATGGCCGCTCTGTGCGCGATGATGGCAGCAGGCAGCGCCGCAGCAGCGGAGAAATCCGCCCAGCAGGAAAAAATGACCCAGTGTAATTCCATGGCGTCGAAGCAATCACTTAAAGGCGATGCCCGTAAAAGTTTTATGAGCGGCTGCCTGAAGAAAGACAGCAACATGGCTGGCATGACGCCGCAGCAAATGAAAATGAAAACCTGCAATAACGAAGCGGGCAAAAAAGCGCTTAAAGGCGATGCCCGTAAAACCTTTATGAGCAGTTGTCTGAAGAAAAGTTAATTTTTCCATGGCCTGTCGTCCTGACAGGCCTGATTACCGTTGTGCAATGACAGGGATAGATGCCATCTAGCCGGGTTCTCTCAGGCGATTAATCATCAGGTTAATCGCCTTTTTTTACCTCACTGATTGCGAGTAACCCCATAAATGCCAGGCTTAATAGTCAGCATAAGCATCTGGCGTAAAGCCGGGGAATAAAGAGGAGCAATATCGTGAGCTATAAACAGGTTATTGCGCTTAACGCGCTGTCGGAGGGTAAACCGGTCAGGAAACAACTGGGCGAAACGGCTTTTATTTTGCTGCGTGACGGTGAGCATATCCGCGCTTTTCAGGCTAAGTGCCCTCATGCAGGCGCGCCGCTTGAAGAAGGCGCAGTGTGTGATGGTAAGCTGATTTGCCCCTGGCATAAAGCAATGTTCGACAGCCATAGTGGCCAGCTGCTGGAGCCGCTGGCGCTGAGCGATCTTAAGCGTTATGAGGTTCGCATTACTCATGGACAGGTTGAAGTGGACATTGATGCTGTTACTAAGGGCAATCAGATGGCCGATCCCGGTGACTGGCCGGTTTGGGTTATACTCGGCGCAGGCGCAGCGGGCAGCGCGGCGGCCTGGACGCTACGCCATGAAGGTTTTGGCGGTAAG
This sequence comes from Izhakiella australiensis, assembly GCF_002006995.1. Lineage (GTDB taxonomy): Bacteria > Pseudomonadota > Gammaproteobacteria > Enterobacterales > Enterobacteriaceae > Izhakiella > Izhakiella australiensis. Next base: position 104,920 of record NZ_MRUL01000008.1, read on the forward strand.
CTGATCATTGTCGATAAAGAGCCGCAGGCGCCTTATGATCGTACTGCGTTAACCAAGTTTGTTCCCGCCGGAAAAATGCGGCTGGATGAAGTACCAGGGTTGCTGAAAGCTGACTTCGAGCGCTACGTTGAGCGTCGTACGACCCGTGTCGTACGACTGGATGCAAAACAGAAAACGCTGTGGTTTAGCGACGGGAAATCCCTGCCGTTCGACCGTCTGCTGATTGCCAGCGGCGGTATGCCGGTGCGACCTGAAATTCCCGGCGTTGAGCTGGCGGGTGTGCATATTTTACGCAATATTGAACAGGCTGGCGGCTTGCTCAGCGAGGTTGAGGATTCTCAGCATCTGGTCATTATTGGTAATAGCTTTATCGGCATGGAGTTAGCTTCTGCCCTGCGCAATCAGGAAATTGATGTACAGGTGATTGCTCGCGATCCCCTACCGTTCAGGAAAATATTTGGCGATAAGATAGCCAGTTATTTCCGCGATCTGCATGAACAAAACGGTGTGCGCTTTATTACTGGTGATATCGCGGCGCTGGAGGGTGACGATAATCGGGTAACGGCGGTACGTCTGACGAATGGAAAAACCATTAACGCAGATACCGTATTGTTAGCAACCGGCGTCGCGCCGGCGTGTGATTTTACTCATGATCTGCCACTGGAGGATAACGGCAGCCTGTTAGCCGATCGGTATTTACAGGTTGCGCCCGATATCTGGGGAGTCGGCGACTGCATCACCTGGACGGGTTCGCAGGGAAAACAGCATATCGAACACTGGCGCGTCGCGCAGCAGCAGGGACGAATTGCTGCGCTGAATATGCTGGGACAGCAACATTCGTTTGACCGGGTTCCCTTTTTCTGGACCACACAGTTTGGCACCCGCTATGAATATCTCGGCAGCAGTGATGACTGGGATGAGTTCAGGTTGTTTGGTTCGCTGCAAGAAAAAGACTTTATCGCTCTTTATGGCCAGGAAGGGCATCTGCAAGCGCTGGCTTCATGCGGCCGCTATACTTTGACGGCGGATATGGTACAGCGTATGCAGCACCCAATGACCATGGAACAGGCCAAAGAGCATATTCTGGCAACATGATGCGCTGCGCTGTGCCCGGAAAGCGGCGCAGCGCCGGAGATTAATTACGGCTCATCGCTTCAGATTTTGCCATGCAGCGCTGCATGGCTTCGATTACCGCCGAACGTAAGCCTTTCTCTTCCAGTGTTCTTACCGCTTCAATGGTCGTGCCGCCAGGAGAACAGACCATATCTTTCAGCTCTGCCGGATGCTTGCCGCTTTCCAGCACCATCTCAGCGGCGCCTTTAACCGCCTGCGCCGCGAACTGATACGCTTGCGCGCGCGGCAATCCGCCTAGCACCGCCGCATCGGCCATCGCCTCAATCAGCATAAAAACGTAGGCTGGCGCGGAGCCGCTGGCGCCGACCACGGCGTGAATCTGATATTCGGGCACCACGGCAGCTTTACCGAAGCTAGTGAAAATTTCCTGTACCTGCCGCATCTCTTCGCTGCTGACGTGGGTATTCGGCGTCAGCGAGGTCATTCCTTCGCCAACCAGCGCCGGCGTATTCGGCATAGCGCGAACTATCTTACGCTCATCGCCCAGCACCGAGGCCAGGGTTGCAATCGTGACCCCGGCGGCAATCGAAATAAACAGCGCATCGGGTTTCATGCTGGACGTCAGATCGCTGATTACCGACAGCATCACGTTAGGTTTTACGGCGCCGATCAGAATATCGGCATTGGCCGCTACCTGTGCCGCGCTGTTACCCGGCGTGATGCCGAACTTTTGCTGCATATCCCGGTTAGTGGCTGCCTTACGGTCAAACACCAGAATATTTTTGGCCTCGAAACGGCCGCCGTTAACCAGGCCCGCAATGATCGCCTTTGACATGTTGCCGCAGCCAATAAAACCGATTTTCTTTTCCATCGTGAAGTTCTCTGTCATGCGCAATATTGCCTGACAGCTTACGTCATTCTGCGCTGGATGCCAGCGTTGGCTACACTTAGACGACAGCGCATGGGAGAAAAAATGAGCCGCAATCAGCCTGATGAAGAACGCAGCCGCCATTCCCCGGTACAGGAAAATATGTCCTGGCAGCAGCTGGAATGGCGCATACAGCGTATTGGCGCAGTCCTGCTGATGATTATTGTGCTAGCGGGTGCCTGTGGATTGTTTTCTAAGGGATTTCTCAGTAACCGTACTCTGACCTCTGACGATGGCCGCCTGCAGGTGGAATATCAGCGATTTGGCCTGTTCGATAGCGACATGTCGATGGTTATCCGCGAGCTGCGTACTGGAAATGGGCCGCTGGTGCTTACCTTAAGTAGTGAAGCCATGGATAACTTTCAGATTCAAACGTTGCAACCTCAACCGCTGCGGGCCGTGAGTACGCATCACCAAATGACTATCAGCTGGCCGCGCGACAGCGTAGAAAACGGCGCTTCGGTATGGATAGGCCTGCAGCCCCAGAAGCCGGGCTATTATCCGATTACGATAAGCACCTCTGAAGGTTCCAGAGTGCAGTTTTCCCAGTGGATCTATCCTTAGGAGCTGAGATGGAAACGGTACTACGCGCTGCCAGCATGTATTTTGTGCTGATGATTGTTCTGAAGATCGCCGGACGGCGTCCGCTGCTGGAAATGACCTCGTTTGACTTAATCCTGCTGTTGATTATCAGCGAGGCGACGCAGCAGGCGCTGCTCGGCGACGATTTCTCGGTGACCGGAGCGTCGCTGACCATTGTAACGTTAATCACCATTGATATCGCTTTTGGCAGGCTGAAAGGATGGTTTCCACGGCTGGAGCTGTTAATTGACGGCAGCGCCTTGATTCTGGTTGAGCACGGCAAGCTGCTACCGAAGCGCGCCCGCCGGGCGGGAATTACTGAAGAGGATATTCTGCATACTGCGCGCAGCACACAGGGTTTGGAGCGGATTGATCAGATTAAATTTGCCATTCTGGAAAAGAACGGCAAAATCTCCATCATTCCCACCAGCGCGCAGTAAAGGAAACGTTATGTCTATCTGGGTTGATGCCGATGCCTGTCCGAAAGTCATCAAAGAGGTATTGTATCGCGCAGCCGATCGTGAGCAGGTCACCGTGACCTTTGTTGCTAATCAGCCGCTGACGGTGCCGGCATCGCGCTTTTTGCGCACGCTGCGCGTGGCTGCTGGTTTTGACGTGGCAGACAATGAAATCGTCCGTCGCGTTGAGGCGGGTGATTTGGTGGTAACCGCCGATATTCCCCTGGCCGCTGAAGTATTGGAAAAAGGCGCGGTAGCGCTTAACCCGCGCGGCGAACGCTACAGCGAAGCCACCATTCGCGAGCGTCTGACGATGCGTGATTTTATGGATACCCTGCGCGCCAGCGGCATCCAGACCGGCGGTCCCGCGTCGCTGAGCCAGCGTGACCGGCAGCTGTTCGCCTCCGGTCTCGATGAGTGGCTGCGCCAGCGGCGCTGAGGTTTTACCGCGTTAGCGGATAACAGTCAAAGTGGTCATCAAGCAGCGGATAGTCGCGGGCGTTGGGCAGTTCAAAGTGCCACCACTCCGTTGCCATGCCGACAAAGCCGGCGCCAAACATAATCGCATTCAGCAGCAGACGATTACGCTGGGCAGCAACAGGCACATCGGGATTATATGAATGGGAAATAGCCCGCATATCATCAAAACCTGCGCCCATCTCCAGCGCCTCGCCGCTCTCATCAAGCAGGGTTAAATCCACTGCCGTACCGCGGCTGTGATTGGAGCCAATCTCTACCGGCACCACAAACTGCGGGTCCGGGCAGGCGTGCCAGAGATGAGCCTGGGCCTGCGTCGGGCGGTAAGCGTCATAGATCAGCAGGGTAAACCCGGCGAGGCGGGCGATCGCGGCGCTGCGGGCTAATTTTTCCGCGGCGTCAGCGTGTAGCAGGGCGCGTGGATGCCGATAAATTGGCTTGCCGGTAATATTATCATCGCTGGCGTATTTAAGTTCGATGCGGGCGCCAGGCACGCGCTGGCTGATATCAACCAGCTGGGTTTGATGCGACATGCGTTTTCCTGTGTTTAATTCGCGGCGTTGAGTGTATCCGACTGCGCGGCGCGGTTAAATCAGCCATGAGTAACCGTGCGCTGGCTTTTTGCTGCATCAGTCGTATCAATACGTTATACCTTTTTTTCCTTCCCGGATCGCTTTCAGACTGAGATACAGGCTATTTATCGGCCTTGCACCGCGTCAGCCTCGCCATTTTCAACCGCACGTATTTTCCTTTCGGCCACGCTCGCAAAAACGTTATCAGGCGCTGGGCTTACGTTCTTCGCCAGTCACAATAATGGCATGCGTAAATTAACCTGCGGCGGATTCACTCTGTTGGAAATGATAATTGTGATGCTGATATCCAGCCTGCTTGCCGTCGGCACGGTACAGGGATGGCAACGCTGGCAGCAGCAGTGGCACCTTCAGGACAGCGCCAGCCAACTGCGGCAGTTTTTACTCGGGCTGCGCTCGGCGGCGAGCTGGCACAATAGCAACTGGCTTATCCGGGGGCGAACCGGCGCTGACTGGTGTCTGGAGGGGATTGAAGACAGCGACCTGGTGGCGGAACAGCGTTTGTGCGCACCCTGGCAGGACGTTCATTTGCAGGCTACCACTGCCGACGTTGGTTTTTATGGACGCCGCGACGTGGCGCGGCCGGGAAGCTTTATCCTGCAAAATGCCGCCGGTTCGATGCGTGTCGTGGTGGCATCGCGCGGGCGAATTCGTATCTGTGCTGATGGTGATACGGCGTGCGGCTGATCAATCAGCGGGGTTTTACGCTGATTGAAATGCTGATCGCTCTGCTGCTAATGGCTATTTTATTCCCGCTTGCCGGGCGATTTTTATCGGCGCTGACTGCCGCCAATTTGCAGCAATCCATGCTGGCGCAGCTGCACGATGAGGCCTACTACCTGGCTTTTTCCCTGGAGAAGGCCGTGCGCCGTGCGGGATATTGTCATGGCGACTGTGCCGGCACTGGCTTAACCCTCAGCGCTGCGCATTGCCTGCTGATACGTTGGGATGAGAACAGCGATGGTCGCTGGGAACCGCCCTCATCGGCATACAGCGACTATTACGGTTACCGTCTGCGCGCCGGCAATCTTGAAACACAGCGCGGGGTCGCTGACTGTAATGGCAGTGGCTGGGAAAAAATGAACGATCCCCATAACGTGCGGATAACTGCGTTTAATTTGCAAGTACAGGGCGATCGCGTGTGGTTTCGTCTCAGAATGCGCTCGGTGCGATGGCCAGCGCTTGAAGTTGAGGTCCAAAGATGGGTGACCAGGGAGAACGGCGATGCTGCGACAAAGGGGTAGTAGTGCTTCTGGCATGGTGATGATATTGATGCTGGCCGCGATATTGGTGATGCACGGTAATCTGCGGCAGCTTTCTGCCGGCTGGTTCAGCGTGGTGGGCGAGCAGCATTTTATTCGTCAGCAGGTGGCGGCCAGTTCGGCGCTGGCGTGGGGCATCCGTCGCCACTGGCGGGCTGCGGCGGGCTGGCACTGCCAGTTCTACCCACACTTGTCCTGGCGCGCCTGCCTGCTAATGAACGGCGAGGGCAATGAGGGCGTAATTCGTGGCGACAGCGGCGCGGGGTCGCTCAGCGTCTGGCGCTGGATTGAACTGCGGCGGGGGCTGCTCAGGCCGAAGCCGCGCGGCTGGATAGATTACTGTCCTCTGACGCAGGATTGCCAGCCGTGAGCTATTCTCAGGATGGATTCAGCCTGCCGGAGGTACTGCTGGCGCTGCTGTTAATGAATATGACGCTTTGCGCAGTACTACAGGGACAGCAGGCGATGAGTCAGGGGTTCGCCGGGCAATGGCAGCAGCGGGAGCGCTGGCAGGCGCTGCGCCAGAGCTTACAAGGACTGTCTGCCAGCGATCGTGCTATTTATCTACAGCGTCGTCCCGGGCCGCAAGGTTGTCAGCTCTATCAGGCTTCAACGCGCTGGCGGCAAAAAAACATCCGCCTTAATCAGCTGATTTGCGACAAACTAACACCCTGAAAAATAAAAGATAAGGCTTCTCTGCGCGGCGGGTCGCCGATATACTCGGGCTAAAAGCAGAAGATCGCCGGAGGTGGGGTATGGATATAAGCATTATCTGGTGGGCGTGGATTATCGTCAGCGGCCTGTTTTTACTGGTTGAATTAATGACCACGACCTTTTTTGGCCTATGGATGGCGATTGCGGCGTTAGTGCCCGCACTGGTCGCTTTAATCTGGCCCGAACTAAGCATTGAATGGCAGCTGGGACTATGGATTATCGCCATGTTGCTATGTGGTTGGTTATGGTCGCGCTATAACAGAAAATATAATTCTCCCGAGGCATTAGAAGATTCGCTATCAGGGCAAATCGGCGTGCTGGCGCGTGGATGTTCCTCAACCCAACAGGGGCTTTTGTTATTGCAAAAACCCGTTATGGGCGCCAGCGAATGGCGCTGCGTCTCTGATGAGCCCCTGCCGGCGGATACCAGGGTGGTGGTAACAGAGCAGCTTGAAAAATATCTGGTGCGCGTTGCGCGCACGCAGTCATTACATCAACAAAGTGGAGGTGTGTAATGCAGGTGGGATTATTTGCCATAGTCATTTTATTAATCGTCGTACTGGTCACGCTGTTTAAATGCGTGCGCATCGTCCCGCAGGGACAGCAATGGATCGTTGAACGCTTAGGTAAGTATCACGTTACGTTAAGCGCCGGTTTGAATATTCTCATTCCTTACCTTGATAACGTTGCTTATAAACTGTCAACCAAAGATCAGATGTTTGATATTCCAACCCAGGAAGTCATTACTCGCGATAATGCGGTGGTCAGCGTTAATGCTATCTGCTTTGTGAAAATAGCCGATCCGCAGAAAGCGGCTTACGGCGTAGAGAATTTTGAGATAGCGACGGTGAATCTTGGCATGACGTCGCTGCGTGCCACCATTGGTAAGATGGATTTGGATGAAAGCCTGTCGTCACGGGACGTCATCAAGGGCGAACTGCTGAGGATGATGGCCGATCAAATGACCGACTGGGGACTTATCGTTCGTTCAATTGAGATCCAGGACATTAATCCTTCCGCCTCGATGCAGGTCGCGATGGAGCAGCAGGCGGCGGCAGAGCGTGAAAGAAAAGCCATTGAAACGCGTGCAGCAGGTAAAAAACGCGCGGCAATTCTCGAGGCTGAAGGGGTTAAGCAGTCGACCATTCTGAAGGCGGAAGCGGATCAGGAAGCGGCGGTTCGCCAGGCTGCCGCTGCGGTTTCTCTTGCCGAAGGGACCAAGCATGCCAACCAGCTGCTGGCTGACAGCGTTAGCATGTCTGGTGGACAGGAGGCGTTGAACTATCAGCTGGCCACGCGCTATGTCGATACCCTCGCGGCGTTATCAACCAGCAATAACAGCAAGGTTATTGCCATGCCCGCCGATCTGGCGAAGTCTATTGGCGGGCTGGTCAACGCCGGGGTTGCTTTAGGCGCAGGGTCTGACATCGCCGCGCAGCCGCCAGCGCAAAAATAACTAAGTCATCGCGGGAAAAGGTATGTTCACCGTTTATCACTCCAACCAGCTGGATTTGCTCAAAACCCTGACGGCCCGAATCATGGCGGCCCAACCGCTGCCCGACGTGCTGGCCGACGAAGTGGTGCTGGTGCAAAGCCCCGGTATGGCGCAGTGGCTACAGATGGCACTGGCGCAGGAGTTGGATATTGCGGCAAATATCACGTTTCCCCTGCCCGCGACTTTTATCTGGGATATGTTTACCCGGGTGCTGTCTGGTATCCCGGAGGAAAGCGCATTTAATAAATCCAGCATGAGCTGGAAATTGATGGCTATCCTGCCTGAGATGCTGACGCAGCCTGCTTTTAGCCAGCTGCAGCATTATCTGACCGATGATAAGGACCAGCGCAAGCTGTTTCAGCTGGCAACCCGCGTTGCGGATTTATTTGACCAGTATCTGGTCTATCGTCCGGACTGGCTGAACGCCTGGGAAAAAGGGGAGCTGGCCGTTAATCTGAGTGACGACCAGACCCAGCAGTGGCAGGCCAGCCTGTGGCGCAAGCTGGTTGCCTATACCGCAGATCTGGAACAGTCAGGCTGGCATCGCGCCAATTTATATCAGCGCTTTATCGAGCGACTCGCCCCCGGCGCATCGCGACCGCAAGGGCTGCCAGACCGGGTGTTTATCTGCGGGATTTCCGCGCTTCCTCCGGTTTATCTGCAGGCGTTAAAAGCGCTGGGTAACCATATTGATGTGCATCTTATGTTCACTAACCCCTGCCGTCATTACTGGGGCGATATTCAGGATTATGCTTTTCTGGCGCGCCTGCAGCAGCGTCATCGCCGTCACTACCTTAACCAGCAGCAAATACCGCAGTTTCGCCAGCCGGAAGCCGCGACCACACTATTCAATCCTGACGGCGAACAAAACCTGAGTAACCCGCTACTGGCATCCTGGGGCAAGCTGGGGCGCGATAACCTCTATCTGCTGGCCGGACTGGAGCCAAACGAGGTATCTGCTTTCGTTGATATCGATGCGGATAGTCTGTTAACCCATTTACAGCACGACCTGCTGGAGCTGGAGGACAGGGCGGTCATCGGCATGGATGCCGCAGCATTGCAAAACAGTCAGGCGAAGCGTGTTCTGGCGCCTGACGACCAATCGTTTTCGCTGCACCTCTGCCATAGCCCACAGCGTGAAGTTGAAGTGCTACAGGATTACCTGTTACAGCTGCTGGATGCGGACCCGTCCCTTGCCCCACGGGATATTATCGTGATGGTGGCCGATATTGACAGCTATGCGCCCTTCATCCAGGCGGCGTTTGGCAATGCTCCGGGCGAGCGTTATTTACCCTTTGCGATCTCCGACCGGCGCGCGCGCCAGGCGCATCCGGTTATTCCGGCATTTCTCTCGCTGCTCAGCCTGCCGGAGAGCCGTTTTTGCAGTGAAGAGGTGCTGGCGCTACTGGAGGTTCCGGCGTTAGCAGCGCGCTTTTCTATCGAGGAAGCGGATCGGCGTCGTCTGCGCCTGTGGGTGGAAGAGTCCGGGATACGTTGGGGGCTGGATGACAGCAGCGTTGCCGACCTCCAGCTTCCGCCAGACGGCCAGCACACCTGGCAGTTTGGCCTGACGCGCATGCTGTTAGGCTATGCAATGGATAGCGAAGCCGGTCAATGGCAGGGCATATTGCCCTATGATGAATCCAGCGGTTTGGTGGCCGAACTGGCGGGAAATCTGGCAAGCCTGTTGGAAAAACTCAGCCTCTGGCGATCCCGGTTAAAAACGGTGCGTTCACTCAGTGAATGGCTACCTTTATGCCGTATGCTGCTGGATGATTTCTTCATCACGGATGCTGACAGCGAGGCGGCCCTTACTCTGATTGAATCGCAGTGGCAGCAGATGATTAGCTACGGCCTGCAGGCACGCTTTCCACAAGACGTTGCCATTACGCTGTTGCGTGACGATCTCAACAGCCGGCTCGATAACGAGCGGATTAGCCAGCGTTTTCTGGCCGGTCCGATAAACTTTTGTACTCTGATGCCAATGCGTTCAATCCCGTTTAAGGTTGTCTGTCTGCTGGGGATGAACGACGGCGTTTATCCACGAACTCTGCCCGCGTTGGGCTTCGACTTAATGAGTCAGCAGAGCCGACGCGGCGATCGCAGCCGGCGCGATGACGATCGCTATTTATTCCTTGAGGCGCTGCTTTCTGCGCGGCAACGTCTTTATATCAGCTATATTGGCCGGGCGATTCAGGACAACAGCGAGCGCTTCCCCTCGGTGCTGCTGAGCGAATTGCTGGAATATATTGGCCAAAGCTTTGTACTGACTGGTGATAGCCAGCTGGAGCCGGACGACAGCGCGCGTAACCTGATGAAGTATTTGCATTTCCTGCACGGGCGTACGCCTTTTGCCAGGCAGAATTTTATGCCGGATAATCCCTGGCCCAGCTACGCCAGTGAATGGCTTCCCGCGGCAACCGGCAGCGGCAAAGCGCATCCCCCCTTTATGCAGTCGCTGCCGGCGTTGCCCCTTGAGACGGTAGCATTTGATAACTTCCTGCGCTTCTGGCGTCATCCGGTGCGGGCATTCTTTAATCAGCGGCTGGGCGTCAGCTTCTTCCTGGAAGAAACCAGTCTGCCCGATGCCGAACCCTTTACGCTCGACAGTCTGAGCCGTTATCAGCTTAACGTTGCTTTACTCAATACCCTGGTCGAGGGCGGCGATGTCGCACGGCTGTTATCGCAGTACCGGGCTGCGGGGCAGCTCCCTTACGGTGCTTTTGGCGAACTAATCTGGCAGGAACAGCTCGATGAAATGCAGCAACTGGCTGAGCGGGTGCGCAGTCAGCGCCAGCCGGTTTCTCAGCAGGAGGTCGCCCTGACGCTTGGGCAGACGCAGCTCAGTGGCTGGCTGACCCAGATCCAGCCTGACGGTCTGCTGCGCTGGCGCCCTGGCGTGCTGAATATCACGGACGCATTACAGCTGTGGCTGGAGCACCTGGTGTGGTGTGCCGGCGGCGGCGAAGGCGAAAGCCGGATGTTTGGTCGTCAGGAGAGTCAGTGGCATTTTGCGGCGGTTGCAGCGCCGCGCGCCTGCCAGCTGTTGCAACAGTATATGGATGGTTATCTGCAGGGAATGCAGCAGCCGCTGCTGCTGGTGCGTTCCTCCGCGGCCTGGCTGGAAACTGTTTTCAATAAGCAGACCGGTACGCTTAACCAGGATGAGGCCAGCCTCAGCAAGGCGCGCGCCCGATTTATGCAAAGCTGGCAGGATGGCTTTCAGTCGGTGGGCGAGGGCAGCGACGTTTACTTACAGCGTTTGATGCGAACGCTCGATGAGCCGCATCTGCAGGAAATGATCCGCCAGGCTGAAGTCTGGCTGTTGCCACTGTTTGAAGCGCGCATCGACCCAACCGACGACTAATTCTTCGTCGTTTGTCGCTGCCCGTGCTTTACGGACATTTAACACAACATGCTGTAGGCTGTTTAGCGGGCTGCGAGCCATATGCCCCCTGAGAGGCGGAGCAAAAGCCGCATTGCCGGGGTTAATCCACAGTATGGTAAAGCGGTAGCAGGCTGAACGTTGAGGAGACTGGATGCGCGGGTATGGATGGTGGTTAGGTAGTTTTCTGATGGCAGCAACGCTCTGGAGTCCGGTTTCGCAGGCCGCTTCAGCATGGCAGCCCATCGCAACGTCCATTCGTAAGAGTGAAAAAGATCCGCGACAGTATCAGGCCATCAGGCTTAATAACGGTATGACGGTGCTGCTGGTTTCCGACCCTCAGGCGCCGGAGTCGCTGGCCGCGCTTACGCTGCCCGTCGGTTCTCTGGACGACCCTGATAGCCAGCTGGGTCTGGCGCACTATCTCGAGCATATGCTGCTGATGGGATCAAAGAAATATCCGCAGCCGGATAACCTGGCGGAGTTTCTTAAAAAACACGGCGGCAGCCACAATGCCAGCACCGCCTCTTATCGTACCGCTTTCTTCCTTGAAGTCGAAAATGATGCCCTGCAACCGGCCGTCGATCGGCTGGCGGACGCGATTGCGCAACCGCTGCTCGATCCGCTGAATGCCGACCGGGAGCGCCATGCGGTTGACGCCGAGCTGACGATGGCGCGCGCACGCGACGGGTTGCGTATGGCTCAGGTGGGCGCGGAGACCTTAAATCCGGCGCATCCCGCCTCGCGTTACTCCGGCGGCAACCTTGAAACCTTGCGCGATAAGCCGGGCAGCAAGCTGCACGATGCGCTGGTGCATTTTTATCATCATTACTACTCCGCTAACCTGATGAAGGCGGTGATCTACAGTAACCAGCCGCTTGATAAGCTGGCCCGCATCGCCAGTCAGACCTTTGGCCGGATCGCCAATCATAATGCGCGCGTAGCGACAATTAAGGCGCCGGTGGTCACCGGGGCGCAGAAAGGCATCCTCATTCATTACGTGCCGGCGCAGCCGCATAAGCAGCTGCGTATTGAGTTCCGTATCGGTAACAATAGCGATAAGTTCCGCAGTAAAACCGATACCGTGATTAGCTACCTGATAGGTAACCGCAGTAAAAATACCCTCGCCGACTGGCTGCAAAAGCAGGGGCTGGCCGACGGCGTTAACGCCGGCGCCGACCCGATGGTTAATCGCAACGGCGGCGTGTTTACCCTCTCGGTTTCGCTAACCGATGCCGGTCTGGCTCAGCGCGATAAGGTCGTTGCTGCTGTTTTCAGCTACCTCGACATGCTGAAAAAGCAGGGCATAGATAAGCGCTATTTTGACGAGGTATCGCACGTCCTGGCGCTCGATTTCCGCTATCCCTCGATCACCCGCGATATGGATTACATCCAGTGGCTTGCCGATATGATGCTGCGCGTGCCGCCGGCTGATGTGCTTGACGCGCCGTGGCGCGCTGACCGCTACGATCCGCAGTCGATCGCCGCCAGGCTAAAGGAGATGACGCCGCAAAACGCGCGCATCTGGTATATCAGTCCTGGCGAACCGCATAATAAACGCGCCTATTTCGTCGATGCGCCCTATCAGGTGGATAAAATTAGCCCGCAGCAGTTTGCTGACTGGCAGCGTCTGGCGGCGGCGATTTCGCTCTCTGCGCCAGCGCTTAATCCTTATATTCCGGATGATTTCACCCTGGTTAAAACGCCGAAGCCCTATGCGCATCCGCAGCAGGTGTTAAATGACGCCGGGCTGCGGGTATTCTATATGCCAAGCCGCTACTTCGCCGGTGAACCGAAGGCCAGCATCAGCTTTTTCCTGCGTAACCGGATGGCAATGAGCACGGCAAAAAATCAGGTGCTTTACGCCCTTAATGATTATCTGGCGGGTCTGGCGCTGAATGAGCTTAGCTCTCAGGCGTCAGTGGCCGGTATTAGCTTTTCTACCGCTGAAGATGACGGCGTGTTGTTTGAGGCCAGTGGCTTTACCCAGCATTTACCGCAGCTTATGACCACCCTGGTGCAGGGTTATGCCAGCTACCAGCCCAGCGAGCAGCAGCTTGCTCAGGCAAAATCATGGTATCGGGAGCGTCTTGATGCCGTTGAAAAAGCCAAACCTTATGAGCAGGCTATTATGCCTTCGCAGCTACTATCGCAGCTGCCTTATACCGAGCGAAGCGAACGACGTGAGCTGCTGAATGGCATTACGCTGCAGGAGCTGCTTGATTATCGCAAGGCGTTGTTAACCCAGGCGACGCCTGAAATGCTGGTGGTTGGTAATATGACGCCGACGACCAGCATCGGGCTCGGGCAAACCCTCAGGCAGGCTGCCGGCAGCGTCGGGCACGGCTGGTGGCACAGCAACTACGTGGTGCTGGATCGGTTAACGCAGGGTAATTTGCAGCGCAGCGGCAGCAGTTCAGACTCGGCGCTGGCGGCAGTGTATGTTCCTGTTGGCTATGAGGAATATCAGAGCATCGCCAACAGCGCGCTGCTAAGCCAGATAATTCAGCCGTGGTTCTATAACCAGTTGCGTACTCAGGAGCAATTGGGCTACGCGGTATTTACCTTTCAGATGCCGGTTGGCCATCAGTGGGGGATCGGCTTTTTACTGCAAAGTAGCGCTAAACAGCCCGCTTATCTGATGCAGCGTTTTAACGCTTTTTATCCGCAGGCGGAGAAGCGGCTGCGGCAGATGAGCAAGTCGGATTTTAGCCAGTATCAGACGGCAATCATTAATACTCTCAAGCAGCGCCCGCAAACGCTGGATGAAGAGGCTGGCCGCTTTATTAAAGATTTTGATCGGGAAAACTATCGCTTTGACACTCGCGCCAGAGTCATCGGGCAAATTGCCGGGCTGACGCCGCAGGGCATCGCCGACTATTTTCACCAGGCGGTGGTTGCCCCCAGCGGTCTGGCATTACTGGCGCAGATTAGCGGCAATAGTCAGCCAGCGGCGGAATATGCCGCGCCGCCGGGCTATACAACCTGGCAGACGGTGTCTGCGCTGCAACAGTCGTTATCCAGCAAAGGTGAGACGCCATGAGCGAACGTAAGCCGGAGCGGCTGGATCCTTTTCAGCTGCCTCTGCGCGGTGAACGGCTGATTGAAGCGTCTGCCGGTACCGGAAAAACCTTTACTATCGGCATCCTCTATTTGCGTCTGCTGTTAGGATTAGGGGGCGAGGCGGCTTATCAGCGTCAGCTGACGGTGGATGAGATCCTGGTGGTGACCTTTACCGAAGCCGCGACCGCCGAGCTGCGCGGGCGCATCCGTGAGAATATCCATCGGCTGCGGCTGGCCTGCGTGCGCGGCTATAGCGATGATGGCGTGCTGGCGGCGCTGCTCAGTGAGCTTTCTTCCCTTGATGAGGCGGCGGAGTGGCTGTTGGCGGCGGAGCGTCAGATGGATGAGGCGGCAATTTTTACCATTCATGGTTTTTGTCAGCGCATGCTGAACCTTAACGCTTTTGAGTCAGGTATGCCGTTTGAACAAACGCTGCTGGAAGATGAGCAGCCGCTGCGTCGGCAGGCCACCGCCGATTTCTGGCGGCGCTATTGCTATTCGCTGCCTCTGCCGGTTGCCCGCGTCATGGCTGACCTGTGGCGCGGCCCGGATAAGCTACTTGCCACGCTGTCACCCTGGCTGGGAGGCGAAGCGCCGCGCTTTAAAATCGCGCCGGAGGATGGCGAAACCTTAACCGGCCGCCATGAGCGCATCGTCGCCCGGATTAACGCTATGAAAGCGCTGTGGCTGGCGCAGGGCAAGGACGTGCAGGCGCTGATTAGCGACTCAGGAGTGGATAAACGCAGTTACAGCAGCCGCTATTTGCCCGAATGGCTGAATAAAATTGACCTGTGGGCGGCGGCGGAAACTGACGGCTATGAGGTGGTTAAAGAACTCGAGCGTTTTGGTCAGCGCGTGCTGGAAGAAAAAACTAAAAAGGGCGAGGCGCCTCGTCACCCGCTGTTTAGCGCGATTGATCATTTCCTTGCGGAACCGCGCTCTCTGCGCGATCTGGCGATTGCGCTGGCGCTGAAAGAGGTGCGTTCCGCCATTCGTCAGGAGAAGCTGCAGCACGCGCAGCTGGGTTTTGACGATCTGTTAAGCCGACTGGACGAAGCGCTACAGCGCGCTGGCGGAGAAAGCCTTGCGCAGGCGATACGTCAGCGCTTTCCGGTGGCGTTAATTGATGAGTTTCAGGATACCGACCCGCAGCAGTACCGTATTTTTCATCGGCTTTATGGCCGCAGAGAGGAAAACGCGCTGCTGCTGATTGGCGACCCTAAACAGGCGATTTACGCTTTTCGCGGCGCAGATATCTTCACTTACATGAAAGCGCGCGCAGCAGTAAACGCGCACTACACCCTTGAAACGAACTGGCGCTCATCCCCGTCGATGGTTGCCAGTGTTAACCGGCTGTTTGACAGCCAGCCACAGCCTTTTTTGTTTGCTGAGATCCCCTTCATTCCGGTTAAAGCGGCACCGCCTAATCAGACGTTGCAATTTACCCTGGCGGGTAGCGAACAGCCGGCGCTGCGCATCTGGTTGCAGCCCGGTGAGGCAGTGAGTAAGCGCGAATATCAGGATTATATGGCGCAGCAGTGTGCCGCAGACATCTGTCGCTGGCTGCAGGCGGGGCAACTGGGCACGGCGCTGATCGGTAAAACCGGCGCAATGCACGCGCTGCAGGCTTCGGATATTACCGTGCTGGTGCGTAGTCGCGATGAAGCCACTTTGATACGCGATGCGCTGGCGGCGCTTAATATCCCTTCGGTATACCTGTCTAACCGTGAAAGTGTTTTCGCCACGCCGGAAGCGCGGGAGATCCTCTGGCTGCTGCAGGCGGTGCTGGCGCCGGAGCAGGAGCGTACGCTGCGCAGCGCGCTGGCGACCTCGCTGTTTGGTTTTGATGCGCTGACCCTGGATGCGCTGTCGCAAAACGAGCAGCAGTGGGATGCGCTGGTCGAGGAGTTCAGCGAATACCGTGAGCTGTGGCTGAATCGCGGCGTATTGCCGATGCTGCGCGACCTGATGATGCAGCGATCAATCGCGGAAAACCTGCTGGCCTCCGAAGCGGGAGAGCGTCGTCTGACGGATGTTATGCATCTTAGCGAATTGTTGCAGGAGGCCTCGGCCTCCCTCGACGGCGAGCATGCGCTGGTACGCTGGCTGGCGCAGTCGATTGCTGAGCCGAACAGCAATGCTGCCAGCCAGCAACTGCGGCTGGAAAGCGATCGTCATCTGGTAAAAATTGTCACCATCCATAAATCAAAGGGTTTGGAATATCCGTTGGTATGGCTGCCTTTTATTGCCAGCTTCAGAGAAGCCAGTCAGGGGCTTTATCACGATCGTCAGAGTTTTGAAACGCTGCTGGACCTGCAGGATGATGCGCAAAGCGTTGAGCTGGCGGAGCAGGAGAGGCTGGCTGAAGACCTGCGTCTGCTGTACGTCGCCCTTACCCGTGCGAAATGGCATTGCAGCCTTGGGGTTGCGCCGCTGATCAAAGGCAATCGTAAAAAGGAGGGCGCCAGCGATCTGCACAAAAGCGCCCTCGGCTGGCTACTGCAAGGCGGTGAAGCACTGGATGCGGCGCAGCTGCGCAGCGCGCTGGAAGCGTTTTGTCAGCAGGGGATAGCACTGTGCACGGCGGCGGAAACGGTTACCACGCCCTGGCAGCCGGTAGGGGAAGAGACCCAGCAGTTGGTCAGCCGCAGGGTTGAACGCAGTCTGGCCGATCGCTGGCGGGTTACCAGCTATTCCGGTTTGCAGCAGCATGGGCAGGCGCGGGCGCTGGATCTGCTGCCTCGCCTCGATATCGATGCGGCGGGGGAGCGCGGTCAGCCCATGGAAGAGCCGACGCTCACGCCCCACAGCTTTCCACGTGGCGCAGCGCCTGGCACTTTTTTACATGCACTGTTCGAGCAGCTGGACTTTACCCAACCGATCGACACCGACTGGCTGGCCGGGGCGCTACAGGCTGCGGGATATGAAGCCCACTGGCTGGCGGTGATTCAGCAGTGGATGGACACCGTGCTGCAGGCGCCGCTTCTGGATAACGGCCTGAGCCTTAATCAGCTTAGCAATGCCAGTAAGCGCGCCGAGATGGCCTTTTATTTGCCAATCGACCGTCTGCTGAATGCTGAAACGCTGGATGGGTTGATACGTCGCTTCGACCCGTTGTCACAGCAGACTCCGCCGCTGCAATTTCATCAGGTGCGCGGGATGCTGAAGGGGTTTATCGATCTGGTCTTTTGCTGGCAGGGCAAATATTACCTGCTGGACTATAAATCAAACTGGCTGGGAGAGGATGCGTCCGCCTACAGCCGCCAGGCCATGGAAGAAGCGATGTGCAGCCATCGTTACGATTTACAGTATCAGCTATACAGCCTGGCGCTGCACCGCTACCTGCGCCAGCGAATTAAGGATTATGACTACGCGCGTCATTTTGGCGGCGTTATCTATCTGTTTTTACGCGGCGTGGATGGCAAGGGTAATGGCGTATTCACCACACGGCCGGATGCCGCGCTGCTGGCCGGGCTGGACGCCTGCTTTGCCGGAAGTGAAGAGGCGGCGCTATGAATAGCATGAGTGTGCTACTGCAACGCGCCTGCGAGCAGGGAATGCTGCGGCCGCTGGATTTACAGTTTGCCTTGCTAATTGCCAACCAGCATCCGCAGCTCATGCTGGCAGCGGCCTGGGTGAGCGCCGAGGCCGGGGCCGGGCACGTCTGCCTGCCGCTGGCGCGCATGACGCGACAGCATTTATTCGCCGCCCGCGATCCACAACTGTCTGAGGCTATCTGGCTGGCGGCGGGGGCGCCGCAAAGCTGGCTGGGGCTGCTTAAATATCAGGATACGGTTAGCGAGGGCGAGTCACCAACCCCGCTGGTTTTGAGCCAGCAGCGACTCTATCTTAATCGCCTGTGGCAAGCTGAAGGGCGGGTTGCGGCGTTTCTTTCCCCGGCGCAGTCGGTGGCGGCGTTTCCCGCTGAGCAACTGCGCCAGGTGCTCGATCACCACTTTGGGCGGCAACTGCAGGACTGGCAAAAGATTGCGGCAGCGGTGGCCCTTACCCGGCGGGTAGCCATTATTTCCGGCGGGCCGGGAACCGGTAAAACTACCACCGTGGCAAAGCTGCTGGCGGCGCTTATTCAACTCTCACCGGAACCGCTGCGTATTCAGCTGGCAGCGCCGACGGGTAAAGCGGCGGCGCGTCTGACGCAGTCGTTAGGCAACGCGCTGGCCGGGTTAGGCCTTAGCGCGGCGGAAAAAGCGCGTTTTCCTCAGGAGGCTACCACGCTGCACCGTCTGCTGGGCGCCAGGCCTGATAGCCAGCGTCTGCGCCACAATGGGGATAATCCTCTGCATCTGGACGTGCTGGTGGTGGATGAAGCCTCGATGGTGGATTTACCGATGATGGCCAATCTGATCGCTGCATTGCCCGAGCGTGCGCGGGTGATTTTCCTCGGTGACCGCGACCAGTTGGCTTCGGTTGAGGCCGGCGCGGTGCTGGGCGATATCTGCAGCTGTGCCGGTCAGGGTTACAGTCCGCAGCGCGCGCAGGAGCTGCATCAGCTTACCGGCTGCGAATTGATCGCTAGCGATGTCGTTGACGCGGTAGCGGTACGTGACAGTATTTGCTTGCTGCGTACAAGCTACCGTTTTGATAGCCACTCTGGTATTGGTCAACTGGCACAGGCGGTCAACAACGGTGATGTTGCTCAGGCTGAGAAGGTATGGCAGCGTGGATTCACTGACATTAGCCTGCAGCCGCTGCTGAGCCAGCAGGACTACCAGCAGATGCTGGAGGACGCGGTCGCCGGCTTCCGGGACTACCTGAGTGCGTTGCAGGCCGGCGCCGCCCCGGAGGCGGTGCTGCGCCAGTTTAGCCATTACCAGGTTCTCTGCGCGCTGCGCGAGGGGCCTTTCGGCATTCAGGGGTTAAATGAGCGCATTGCTCAGGCTCTGCAACGTGCCGGACTTATTCAGCGGCCGCCCGGAGGCAACCGCTGGTTTACCGGCCGCCCGATAATGATCGCGCGCAATGACAGCGCCCTCGGCTTGTACAATGGCGATATCGGCATTGCGATGCCTGACGATCAGCAGAGGTTGAAGGTGTTTTTTATGCTGCCTGACGGCAGCGTTAAAGCGGTTCAGCCTAGCCGTTTGCCGCCGCATGAAACCGCCTGGGCGATGACGGTTCATAAATCGCAGGGGTCGGAATTTGAGCATACCGCGCTGGTGCTTCCCGGCCAGGTTCTGCCGGTGCTGACCCGTGAACTGGTTTACACCGCGATCACCCGCGCCCGCGAACGTTTGTCCCTGTACGCCGACGGTAAAATATTGCAGGCAGCGATCCGCTCCCCTACCGAACGGCGCAGCGGATTGATCGCACGCCTGGCGCCATAGCTTCCTCAGACAGCGGGCAGCCTGCCCGCTGTACGCTATTTAAGGTCGGCCATCAGCACTTTTGATTTTCGCTGGAAGTTATAAAGCTTCTTCTTGGTTTCGGGGAGATGCTCGACATCCACCGGCATGAAACCGCGTTCCTGAAACCAGTGGATGCTACGGGTAGTCAGGACGAATAGTTTCTTCAGGCCCATCTGCTTCGCCTGCAGCGCGATGCGTTCCAGCAGCGCCTCGCCACGGGAAGAGCTGCGATAGTCGGGATGAACGGCGACGCAGGCCATCTCGCCGATTTTCTCTTCGGGGAACGGGTAGAGCGCCGCGCAGCCAATGGTCAGGTTATCGCGTTCAACAATGGTGAATTTATCAATTTCCATCTCCAGCTGTTCGCGTGAGCGACGCACCAGAATTCCCTGCTCTTCCAGCGGACGAATAAGCGCCAGAATGCCGCCGATATCGTGGATGGTCGCGCGACGAATACGCTCGGCGCTTTCCATGACAATCTGCGTGCCGATGCCGTCGCGCGAGAATAGCTCCTGCACCAGAGCGCCATCTTCCTGATAGCTGATAAGGTGGCTGCGCCGCACGCCGCTGCGACAGGCATTGACCGCACCGCGCAGGAAGCGCACGGTGCCTGAAAGATAGTCGCCCTCGCTTTCGCGTCGATCCAGATAAGTCTGTGCTTCATTGGGGAACAGCTCGGAGATGATGTTGCCGTCATCATCACTGACGCCCTGGCCGCCGCAAAAGCCGATCATTTTTTCAGCTTTAAGCTTAATCGCCAGCTGGGTTGCCACCTCTTCCGAAGTCAGGTTGAAACTTTCACCGGTAACGGAAACCGCTACCGGGCCGAGCAGCACGATGGCGCCGCCGTCAAGCTGGCGATGGATAGCCTCCTCGTCGATCCGGCGAATACGTCCGCTGTGGCAATAATCGACGCCGTCATCGACGCCGAGAGGCTGGGCAATAATGAAGTTGCCGCTCACGACGTCAATATGTGCGCCCTGCAACGGAGAGTTACTCAGACTCATTGAAAGCCGGGCGGTAATATCCAGCTGCAGCCGTCCTGCCGCCTGCTTCACCAGCTCCAGCGACTGGGCATCGGTGACGCGGATATGCTTATGATAAACCGGTTCGAGGTGGTGTTCGGCAAGGTTAGCGTCGATCTGCGGTCGGGCGCCGTAAACCAGCACCAGCCGAATGCCAAGGCTGTGAATTAAACCGATGTCATTAACGATGTTGGTAAAATTTTCATGCTCAATGGCCTCACCACCCAGCATAATGACAAATGTTTTGCCCCGGTGGGCATTTACGTAGGGGACGGTATGGCGGAAGCCATGGACCAACTCAGTGCTACGTTCCTTCACGTCAGACCCTCATAAGTGCATTTTTATTCGTAAAAAATGTATTTTTATTCTTTTACCGCCCAGGCGCAAGTGGAATCCGGCCAGAGAGATGCGTCAGGACAGTAAAAAACCTCTAATCTGTTGCATTTTATCGCTTTTTTAGGGTGACACCGGCTGGCGGATTGGGTAAAGTTTTGCCAAAACTTTTTATCGCTTCATTTTTATACAACACAGCAAAGCGGAGCTGCATGTCCCATCCTGATTTTAATGTGAGCCGTCGTCGCTTATTACAAGGTGCCGGCGCTGTCTGGTTACTTAGCGTCAGCAAGGTTGGACTGGCCGCCAGCAGCCACGTTGTGGCGGTGCGTATCTGGCCTTCTACCACCTATTCGCGTTTAACTATCGAATCCAGCACGCCTCTTCAGTATAAACAGTTTGCGCTGACTAACCCCGACAGACTGGTGGTTGATATTGAAAATATTCAGCTTAATCAGGTAATGAAGGGGGTGGGTGAACTGGTGCGCCGGGACGATCCCTATATTAAAAACGCCCGCGTAGGCCAGTTTGATGCCAACACGGTAAGGCTGGTGCTGGAGCTTAAGCAAAACGTCGCGCCGCGCCTGTTTACCCTGGCGCCGGTCGCAGGCATAAAAGATCGCCTGGTGCTGGATCTGTACCCGGTGAAGCCGATTCCCGACGATCCGCTATTAGCATTACTGGAAGATTACAATAACGGCAAACTGGAGCAAGACCAGCCGGCCGAGGCGCCATTGCCCGGCAAGGCGGGGAAAGACCGGCCGATTGTGATTATGATTGACCCCGGACACGGCGGGGAAGATCCGGGGGCCCACGGTAAAATGAAAACCCGGGAAAAAGATATCGTGCTGAAGATGGGGCGCTATCTGAAGGCGTTAATCGATAAAGAACCCAATATGCGTGCGCACATGACGCGCAACGAAGACGTGTTCATTCCCTTAAAGGTGCGGGTGGCAAAAGCGCGTCGGGTGCGTGCCGATCTGTTTGTTTCCATTCACGCCGATGCCTTTACCAGCCGAGCCGCGCGCGGCTCGTCGGTATTTGCGCTCTCCACGCATGGTGCAACCAGCGCAGCGGCACGTTTTCTGGCGCAAACGCAGAACGAGTCGGACTTAATCGGCGGGGTCAGTATGAGCGGCGATCGCTATCTCGACCATACCATGTTTGATATGGTGCAGCGCCAGACGATAAGCGACAGCCTGAAATTTGGTAAAGAAGTGCTGTCGCGGATGGGGGGGATTAATCATTTGCACAAGCGCACTATCGACCAGGCCGGATTTGCAGTGCTGAAAGCGCCGGATATCCCGTCGATTCTGGTTGAAACCGCATTTATCAGTAATATTGAAGAAGAGCGTAAGCTGCGTACGCCGCGTTACCAGCAGCAGGTTGCCCGGGCGATCCTCGCCGGCATCAAAGCTTACTTTGCCAACGGCGCGGTGCTGGCCAGGCATAAATAACCGGGGCCCGCAGGCAAATTGCGGGCATAAAAAAACACCCGAAAGGGTGTTGATTGTGTTGGTTGCGGGGGCCGGATTTGAACCGACGACCTTCGGGTTATGAGCCCGACGAGCTACCAGGCTGCTCCACCCCGCGTCCGTCTTACTTCTTAATTGTCAAACCCCGGAGCACTGCGCCGCTTAAGCGTTTGGAGTTTGTGAACCAGCGCGAAAACGTCTCGTTTTAGCGTTGATTGGTTGCGGGGGCCGGATTTGAACCGACGACCTTCGGGTTATGAGCCCGACGAGCTACCAGGCTGCTCCACCCCGCGTCCGTGGATGCGCACTATACTCTGCAATGGATTGTATGCAACCCTTTTTTTGCCTTCAGCGGTCAACTGCCGTTTTGTTGAACAATGCCGGGTTCGGGCCTGTCTGCCTCGCTGCTTTATATGCACGCCACATTTCTTTATGTCGTTGCCTTTGTTATGGTTCTTGAAAATCAGCGAAGGGGCCCGGCGGTAATGAAAGGATTGGCAATAAAATTATGTCTGGTAGGTACGTTGGCAGCGTTGCTGGCGGCCTGTTCTTCAAAGCCAACCGACAGGGGGCAGCAGTATATCGATGGCAAGCTGGAACAGCCCTTTGCGCTGGTCAACCAGCCGAATGCAAAAGGAACGCCGGTAAATGCCAAAGATTTCTCCGATCAGCTGCTTGAGATTCAGTATGCCTCCCCTGCAATGTATAATCGCCAGCAGGCGACCTATAACGCCATTAAAGGCTGGCTGATGTCGGGCGGGGATACCCGCCAGCTGCGGCGCTATGGCCTTGATGCCTTCCAGATGGAAGGCGTTGATCACTACGGCAACGTTCAGTTTACCGGCTATTACACGCCGGTGTTGCAGGCGCGCTATACCCGTCAGGGGGCTTTCCAGTATCCCATCTACCGTATGCCGCCGAAATACGGGCGTCGCCTGCCAAGCCGTGCGCAAATCTATAACGGTGCGCTAAGCGATAAATATGTCATCGCCTACAGCAATTCGCTGATGGACAATTTCATTATGGATGTGCAGGGTAGCGGCTATGTTGACTATGGCGACGGCCGACCGCTGACCTTCTTTGGCTACGGCGGTAAAAACGGCCACGCCTACCGCAGTATTGGTAAGGTGCTGATCGACCGCGGTGAGGTAAAACGCGAAGATATGTCGATGCAGGCGATTCGCGACTGGGGCGATAGTCATTCGCCAGCCGAAGTGCGGGAACTGCTGGAGCAAAACGCCTCGTTTGTGTTCTTTAAGCCTGAGCCGTTTACACCGGTGCGCGGCGCCAGCGCGGTGCCGCTGGTGGCAAAAGCTTCGGTGGCGGCGGATCGCGCGCTGATCCCACCAGGTTCCGCGCTGCTGGCTGAGGTTCCTTTGCTGAATGATAAAGGTAAATTCGACGGCAAATATGAGATGCGGGTGATGGTGTCGCTGGACGTCGGCGGCGCGATTAAAGGCCAGCACTTCGATATTTATCAGGGCATCGGTCAGCAGGCGGCGCATCTCGCTGGCTGGTATAATCATTACGGGCGCGTCTGGGTGCTGCGCGCCGCGCCGGGAACCGGTCTGTTTACGCAGACCGCCGCTGCCGGTAACTAGTTAATCAGCTAACCCTGTTGCTGCTGCGGGCCGTCTCCGACCCGCTTTACGTTTTGTTTTTGAGGTAGTCAGTCATGACTTTGCTTTCCGACGCCTGGCGGCAACGCTTTGGCGGTACCGCGCGGCTGTATGGCCAGTCGGCGCTCAGCGTGTTTGCCGGCGCACATATTTGCGTGGTGGGTATTGGCGGCGTAGGGAGCTGGGCCGCAGAGGCGCTGGCACGAACCGGTATTGGCGCAATTACGCTGATCGATATGGATGATGTATGCGTAACCAATACTAACCGCCAGATCCACGCCCTGAAGGAAAATATCGGGCAATCCAAGTCCGCCGTAATGGCCGGGCGCATTCTGGCGATTAACCCCGAGTGCCGGGTTACCTGCGTGGATGACTTTATCACGCCGGATAATACGGCGCAGATGATGGCGAGCGGATTTGATTATGTTATCGACGCCATCGACAGTGTGCGTCCCAAGGCTGCGCTGATTGCCTGGTGCCGGCGTAACAAAATGCCGTTAATTACTACCGGCGGTGCGGGTGGTCAGATCGATCCTACCCAGATCCAGGTGGCGGATCTGGCAAAAACCATTCAGGATCCGTTGGCGGCGAAGCTGCGCGAACGGCTAAAGCAGGATTTTGGCGTAGTAAAAAATAGTAAGGGCAAGCTGGGGATCGACTGCGTATTTTCCACTGAAGCGCTGGTTTATCCGCAGGCGGACGGCAGCGTCTGCGCCTCGCGGGCGACGGCTGAAGGACCAAAGCGCATGGACTGTGAGTCGGGCTTTGGCGCCGCGGTGATGGTAACGGCCACCTTTGGTTTTATTGCGGTATCGCACGTGCTGAAGAAGTTACAGGCTAAAGCCGCCAGGGCTCAGGCTGCCGCAGCGCTGTAATCTCAGGCGTTTTTGGCGGCACGCTTGACCGCGGCTGCCAGCGCTTCCAGCCCGGCGCCGCGCGAGGCGCTGAGCTGCTGGCGCAAGCCCAGCTGGTCGAACAGCGCCAGCGGATCGTCGCGGCGCAGTGTTTGCGCCGGCTGGCCTTCAACGGCGGTCAGCAGCACTGCCAGCAGGCCGCGCACGATGCGTCCTTCACTGTCGCCGTAAAAATGCAGCGTACCATCTTCGCGCGGCTGGCAGCCCAGCCAGACGCGGTTTTCACAGCCATCCAGTTCAATATCGGGTTGCTTCAGGCTTTCGTCCAGCGCTGGCAGCTGCTTACCCAACATTATCAGCTGGCGATAGCGTTCTTCCCAGTGCTGAAACGCGCTGAACTGCTGTTGCAAACTCCCGGCGGTAATGAGTGAACCAAACGGATGTGGAGCCAGCTCGGCTGTATTCATCAGGCGTCTCCCAGCAGATCGACTGCCAGACGCAGCGCGCGTACCAGCGCTTCTACGTCCTGCAGAGTATTATAAGGCGCAAAAGAAGCGCGTAGCGTACCGGATACGCCAAGGGCCTGCATCATCGGCTGAGCGCAATGCTGCCCGGCCCGCAGCGCAACGCCGCTTTCAGCCAGCAGCGTCACGACATCATGGTGGTGCAGGCCGGCGAGCTCAAACGATAGCAGGCTGGCATTGCTGGCGCGGAAGCTGCGAAAGCCGGGCAGCGTTGCCAGCTGTTCCTCAGCGATATCCGCCAGCCCGCAGCTCCAGCGTTCGGCAGCGTCCATATCAATACTGGCCAGCCAGTCAAGGGTGGCACTCAGACCAACGACACCTGCAACGTTTGGCGTCCCGGCCTCAAAGCGCCAGGGGGGCGGCTGCACGGTGAAACCGTCAAAGTCGACCCGGGTGAGCATCTTGCCGCCGCCGTGCCAGGGGGGCATCGCCTCCAGCAGTTCCGGCTTTGCGTATAGCACGCCGATCCCCATCGGTCCGTAAAACTTATGGCCTGAGAAGGCGTAAAAGTCGATATCCAGTGCCTGCACGTCGGTGCGGGCGTGGACAATGCCCTGCGCACCGTCAATCATTACCTTAGCCCCTGCCTGATGAGCAAGGGTGATGGCCTGCTCCAGCGCCGGTCGTCCGCCGGTTACGTTAGACATTTGTCCAAGCGCCAGCAGGCGCGTTTTGTCATTCAGCAGTTGAGGCAGCATGGTCAGGTCCGGCAGCCGATCCGCCGCCAGCGGCAGTTTTATAAGCTTAGCGTTGCGGCTTTGTGCCAGCATCAGCCAGGGAACGAGGTTGGCATGGTGTTCCGCCTCGGAAACTACAATTTCATCACCTGGGCGCAGCTGCGGTCCCAGCCAGCTTTGCGCCACCAGATTAATGGCCTCGGTGGTGCCGCGCGTCCAGACGATGCTATGGGGGTCGGCGGCATTAATCCAGCTAGCTACCTGCGTTCTGGCCTGTTCATAACGCCCGGTTAATTCCCGCGCGGCGGCGTAATGACTACGATGAACCGTTCCGGCGCTGAGTGAATAAAAAGCGGCGGTAGCATCGATTAAACACTGCGGTTTTAAGGTTGTTGCGGCACTATCCAGATAGACCCCCGCATCCTGCAAAGCAGGGAATTGTCCTCGAAAATCAGCAGGGTAAAAGTTATGCATGGGGCCTCTTTTATCTAATACAGGTCCTGAAAATTATAGGACCAGGATGATTTTAACCTGGTTGGCTGGCAAAGCCAGCAAAGCGAGTTATGCTAAATCATGCAAGGTTTAAACTATTACCCGCAAATTACTGCCGCTTTGCCAGGTGATTTTTCTGATTACTTGCGCTGGCGCAGGGGCGGGAGTTTATTGCATTACTATCTGCAAGGAGATGAAAAAATGAAAAAATTAGCTGCTCTGCTGGCCACTGGTGCCATGGTACTGACGCTTGCTGCTTGTTCAAGCAATTATGTAATGCACACTAACGACGGACGCACCATTGTTGCGAGCGGTAAACCGACCGTAGACGATGAGACCGGGCTGATTAAATACAAAGATGCAAATGGGGTTAAACAGCAAATCAACCGTTCAGACGTCAAAGAGATGGTTGAACTGAATCAGTAAGCTGGTTTGCTCAAGGTAAAAAAAAGCACCGCATCAGCGGTGCTATTAAAATCACTATGGACAGACAGGGTAAATCTACAGGAATTAAGTACGATCTGAAAAACGCCAGATCAAATTGCAAACACAACATCACGACCACAAGCCAAAAGTCTGCTAACACTCCGCGATTTCTCGCTAAATCTTAACCCACTTTTCGTTCCGGCTCGGGAAGTGCGGCAACTATAGGTATTTACTGGTAGTTCATCAACGGACAATTTATAATGTCTCGGATAAAAAAATCTAATATGTAACCCTTTTTATACAGTAGTGACTTTTTATGTCATTTTGGGTAGCCGGGAATCATGTCTAAACGTTTGCCGCCACTGAATGCCCTGCGCGTTTTTGACGCAGCGGCCAGGCACCTGAGTTTTACTAAAGCCGCTGAAGAACTGTTTGTCACCCAGGCAGCCGTTAGCCATCAGATAAAATCTCTTGAGGATTTTCTGGGGCTTAAGCTGTTCCGGCGTCGTAATCGCTCCCTGTTGCTAACGGAAGAAGGGCAGAGCTATTATCTCGACATCAAAGAGATTTTCTCTGCGCTTAATGATGCAACCCGCAAGCTTCAGGCGCGTAGCGCAAAAGGCGCGCTGACAGTGAGTCTGCTACCTAGTTTTGCCATCCAATGGCTGGTGCCGCGTCTTTCCAGCTTTAATTTAGCTTATCCGGGGATCGACGTACGTATTCAGGCCGTCGACCGCGATGAAGAGAAGCTGGCGGATGACGTCGACGTCGCTATTTTTTATGGCCGTGGCAACTGGCCGGGGCTGCGGGTGGAAAAACTGTATGCTGAGTATCTGCTGCCGGTATGTTCGCCGCAGCTGCTGGCGGGCGAGCAGCCATTGAAAACCCCCGGCGACCTGGATAATCATACCTTATTGCATGATGCTTCACGCCGCGACTGGCAATCGTACGTTCGCCAGCTAGGGTTGCAGCACATTAATGTACAGCAAGGTCCAATATTCAGCCATAGCGCCATGGTATTGCAGGCAGCCATTCACGGTCAGGGCGTCGCGCTGGCTAATAACGTGATGGCGCAAATTGAAATTGAAGCGGGTCGGCTGGTGTGCCCGTTTAATGATGTCTTAGCCAGCAAAAACGCTTTTTATCTGGTTTGCCATGACAGTCAGGCAGAACTGGGTAAAATAGCCGCTTTTCGTCAGTGGATTCTGGCCAGGGCAGCCAGCGAGCAAGAGAAATTTCGTTTTCGCTACGATCACTAACGGTTTTATTGCGTGCCAGGGGCTGGCGCGTTAACAATCAGAGGAACCTGGGATGAGCAGCCGTGCAATGCTGGTCTTCGCCGCTATCAGCGGTTTTATTTTTGTCGCGTTTGGCGCATTCGGCGCCCACGTACTGAGTAACACTCTCGGTCAGGCCGAGATGGGCTGGCTAAAAACCGGACTGGAATATCAGGCATTTCATACCCTGGCAATTATGGGGCTGGCTGCGGCGATGCTGCGTCGGGCCAATATCTGGTTTTACTGGAGCAGTGCGTTTCTGGCGTTAGGCACCGTTTTGTTTAGCGGCAGCCTGTATTGCCTGGCGCTTTCTCATTTACACCTGTGGGTCTATGTCACGCCGGTTGGCGGAACCTGCTTTCTTATCGGCTGGGCGCTGATGTTAGTTGGCGCTTTGCGCTTGAAAAAGAGGGCGGAACGGCCATGAATAAAGTGCTGCTCTATTGCCGCCAGGGGTTTGAAAAGGAATGTGCGGCGGAAATCGCAGAGAAAGCGGCGGCTCTGGGCATATTTGGCTTTCCCAGGGTGAAAGAGAATGCCGGCTATATTTTGTTTGAAGGCTATCAGCCTGATGACGGTGACAAGCTGGTGCGTGAACTGCCATTCGCCAGTTTGATCTTTGCCCGCCAGATGGTTGCAGTTAGCGATCTGATTCGCGATTTGCCGAGCGATGATCGGGTAACGCCTGTCGTTGCCGCGTTACAGGGCGCACTGAAAAAGGGCGGTGATTTGCGCGTGGAAGTGGCTGACACTAACGAAAGCAAAGAGCTGTTAAAGTTTTGCCGCAAGTTTACCGTGCCGCTGCGCGCCGCACTGCGCCAGGCGGGCATATTGCTCAATCATGAAAGTGCGAAACAGCCGGTGGTGCATGTGTTTTTTATCGCCCCCGGGCACTGTTACGTGGGCTATTCGCTCAGCAATAACAACTCGCCATTCTTTATGGGCATTCCGCGCCTGCGTTTTCCTGCCGATGCGCCCAGCCGTTCAACGCTGAAGCTGGAGGAGGCTTTTCACGTTTTTATTCCGGCCGATGAATGGGACGAGCGGCTGGCGAGTGGCATGTATGCGGTCGACCTCGGCGCTTGCCCCGGCGGCTGGACCTATCAGCTGGTGCAGCGCAGCATGATGGTGCATGCCGTTGATAACGGGCCAATGGCGCCTGCCCTGATGGATAGCGGCCAGGTTATGCATCATCGCGAAGACGGTTTTAAATACCGGCCTACCCGCAATAACGTTTACTGGCTGGTATGCGACATGGTGGAAAAGCCGGTACGCGTTGCCCGCTTAATGGGCGAGTGGCTGGTAAACGGCTGGTGCCGTGAGGCGATTTTTAACCTTAAACTGCCGATGAAAAAACGCTATGAAGAGGTATCGCAGAACCTGTCCATGCTGGCCGCGCTGCTGAGTGAAAACGGCATTAATGCGCAGATTCAGGCTCGCCACCTCTATCACGATCGCGAAGAGGTGACGGTACACGTCCGACGAATCTGGAGCGCCTCCGGCGGACGACGCGACGAGCGCTAACCCGTAGTCGACAAGCGCAGCTCTTTCAGATTACCGCTAAGCGCCAGGTCAGGTTGCAAGGTTGCAACCTGACGGCAGGTCAGCGCAATATCGTGCGCCTCTGCCAGCTTGCGCCGCCACTTTTCCTCCACCTGCGGCAGCGCTTCATACAGCGCGTCCAGCGTGTCATAGGTGTTTAATAACAGCGCCGCTGTTTTGGGACCGATGCCGGCAACGCCGGGGATCTTGCTGCTGTTTATCCCTGCCAGCGCCCAGTAGTCGGTCAGCTGCTGCGGCGTCACGCCAAAGTGCTGTTCGACAAACGGCAAATCAAGCCAGCGTTTCTGAAAATAGTCACGGATCTGAATTTGCGGCGCCAGCAGCTGGCAGTAGCCCTTATCGGTAGACACGATGGTCGCCCGGTGACCGCTGGCGACGATGCGCGTTGCCAGCGTTGCTGCCAGGTCGTCGGCTTCGTTGCCCTCTGAAGTCCAGCAGGCCACGCCTGCCTGTTCAAACGCCTGCCGCAGCGCCGGCATTTCCGCCTGTAAATCTTCTGGCATGGCGCGCCGGCCCGCTTTGTAGTCAGGCAGCAGCTGGTGGCGCCAACTTTGATGGCGCTGTTCATCATCAAAAACGGCGACCGCATGGCTTGGCTGGCTGTGATGAATGAGTTGATGCAGCGCGCTGACGCAGGCATCGCGACAGGGGGAACCCTGCACGGCATGCAAGCGGCGGATCAGATTAAGCGCATCAACAATCAGTAGATGGTGTGTCATAGCAAAAAGAGCGGCCAGCGGCCGCTCATTACATCCTTAGCGGATAATTTCGTAGCAGGGAATATATGCCGTACCCGGCAATTTCATCCGGTGCTGGGCGACGAAGCCCTGCAGCAGATCGTCCATGCGATGCATCATTTCAGGATCGCCGTGAAGCTTGTACGGCCCGGATTTCTCGATCTCTTTAATGGCAAAATCTTTTACGTTACCGGCAACGATCCCGGAAAATGCTTTGCGCAGCGTGGCTGCCAGTTTTTCGGCGGGCTGATTGGGGTAAAGATTGAGCGCGGCCATATTTTCATGGCTTGGGTTAAAGGGAACCTGTAGCTCCTGCTCGACGCGTAGCGCCCAGTTAAAGCTATAGGCATCGCCGGTTTCACGCCGGTGTTCTTTAACCTTCGGCATCGCCTTCTTCATCTGGCTGGCGACTGCTGCCGGATCGTCAATAATAATCTGATAGTGGCGACGCGCTGCCTCACCCAAGGTACTGACGATAAATTCATCCAGCACTTTGAAGTAGTCGGCACTCTCTTTAGGTCCGGTCAGTATCAGTGGCAGAACCTGATCGTGGTTATGGGGGTTCATCAGGATGCCCAGCAGATAAAGCAGCTCTTCGGCAGTACCTACCCCGCCAGGGAAGATGATAATGCCGTGCGCGATGCGGACAAAGGCTTCAAGGCGCTTTTCAATATCCGGCATGATGATGAGCTCATTAACCAGCGGATTCGGCGGCTCGGCGGCAATAATAGAGGGCTCGGTCAGACCAATAAAGCGCGCTTCTTTATAACGCTGCTGCGCATGGCCGACGGCCGCGCCTTTCATCGGTGCTTCCATTACGCCAGGCCCGCACCCGGTGCAGATATTCAACTCACGCAGACCAAGCTGAGCGCCAACGTTGCGGCAATACTGATATTCGATGGCGTTAATTGAATGGCCGCCCCAGCACACCACGGTGTTCGGCACCTCGCCAACGTGAAGCGCGCGGGCATTACGCAGAATAGAAAACACCTGATTGGTGATTTGTACCGAGCTTTCAATATCCGGACGCTGGAAGCGCCCGGCGTTGTCGAGCTGGCCGTTAACAAACAGTATGTCGCGCAGCACCGCAAACAGGTTGGCTTGCAGCGAGCGGATCAGACGGCCATCAACAAAGGCTTCTTCCGGGGGGTTAATCAGTTCAAGCTTGACCCCACGCTCGCGGCGTAGCACGTTGATGTCAAAGTCCTGAAAACGGGAAAGCAGTTCGTGGCTGCTGTCAGTCTGACTACCTGAATTGAGCACGGCAAGTGAACAGTTACGGAACAGCTGATAGAGATCGCTGCTGGCCGTGCGTTTCAGCATATCGACTTCAAGCTGTGAAAGCAGATCCATTGAGCCAAGTGGGCTAATTTGTGTAATCAAAATAACTCCTTTGCACCCGCCAGGGTGAGCAATAGCCCGTCGCTCCGTTCAGCGGAAAGCGGCGGGACGAAAAATCCCTGATGGCATACTCAAAACCATCGTCTTCCAGAGTAGCCCTGACAGCAGCCATTTAACAAGAGAGCAGCCGGACGAAAAGCACTGGATAATCAAGGCGGTTTACTGACGCACCAGTCGTGAATGAGAAGGCTGGAAGCTACCGTTGCTGCGCCACGGGTTGATATCCAGCCCGCCGCGACGGGTGTAGCGGGCGTAAACGCTCAGCTGTTCCGGGTGGCAGAAACGTTGTATATCGTTGAAGATGCGTTCAACGCACTGCTCGTGAAATTCATTGTGGTGGCGGAAAGAGACCAGGTAGCGTAGCAGCGCTTCACGGTCGATACGCGGGCCGCGATAGCTTATCTGCACCGAGCCCCAGTCGGGTTGATTGGTGATCAGGCAGTTGGACTTCAGCAGATGGCTGACCAACTGCTCCTCTGCTATTTCCTCACCGGCGGCATGTTGCAGATAGCCAGCATCGAACTGATAGCGCTCAATGGCGATATCCTGTTCATCGATGCAAACGCCGCTAAAATGCCCCAGCGGTTGACCTTCAATTTCCTGCACTCTGAATAATGCGATGCTGACGTCGCCCCCGGCACAGGCGCTGAGATCCCGTTCGAGCGTGGCGCGCACCTCGCCCCAGCTGCTAAATTTCGTCTGATTGAAGCTGTTGAGGTAAAGTTTAAAGCTCTTTGATTCAATCAGATTTACGCTGCGCGCATCCAGCGTCACCTCGCCGACAGCCACCTGCGGCAGGCCGCGCGCGTTAAGCCAGGAAAGCTCGTAAAGCGTCCAGATGTCAGCACCGTGAAACGGCAGCGAGTCTGCTTGCAGACCCAGTGGTTCACGATTCATCGCGCGCGGCACAGCCTGAAGCAAAGCCGGATCGTAACGATCCTGATAGGCGGTGGGTTTACCTAACGTCAGACTTTGCAGCGCCTGATGCTGTTGATAAGAAGACATAATGCTACCCTGATAGACTGCCACAATACATACAGATACAGCCGCATAGTTTAACGCAGGCTGCCGAGAGTGAGAAAAATTAATGTCCGAAGATACGGCCCAGGCCCTGAAAATATTTACCGCAAGCTGGTGTCAACACTGGCAGGATTCACTGGGGCACGGCCCGCTGAGCAGCGAACTGTATGGTATTCCTTCACCCTGCGTTATCACCACCAGCGGCGAGCAGGTTTTCTGGCAGCCGCAGCCCTTCCAGCCGGCGGCTGACCTGAGGGCGGTAGGTCAGGCGTTAGATATTGAGATACAACCTTCCGTTAGTGCTTTCTATACCACGCAGTTTGCCGGTGAGATGACGGCGCGCTTTGACGGCCTTGATTTGCAGCTGTCGCAAGTCTGGAGCCCGGACGACTTTAGCCGCACTCAGGAAAACTTGATAGGGCATCTGTTAATGAAGCGTCGTCTGAAGCAGACTCCAACCCTGTTTATAGCCACCACGGGTACTGACCTGGATGTGGTGTCGGTGTGTAATTTGACCGGCGCGGTTGTTCTTGAACGTTTGGGTAGCAAACAGCGGCAAAGCCTGGCGAACTCGCTGTATGATTTTCTTGCACAATTACAACCAGTTATATCTTGATTTGAGATAAGGTCTGCTTTGCTTGTGAGATATATCTCGCAATTGCTGTGAGATATACCGCAAGCGAAATGAGAATGTTTTCGCGCAGATGGTTGTGAAAACTTTGTAAATCAAAAGGTTGGCTTGTAGGCACGGCAAAGTTAATTTTTTATTGCCGCAGACAGAAATACCGCTGGCTTGTTTAATTAAGGGAAAAGGTCAGAATATCTATAATGGCAAGGAAGTCAGGGACAGAAACAGCATCAGGAAGTGTTGTTTCGGTTCAGGGAACAGCATCAGGATGATGTTACAAGGACAGGCTTCAGGAATGAAGCGAGGATCGCTCAGGACGAGTTCAGGGACACCTCCAGGAAGGAGAATGTGAGCCTGCAGGACCGCAGGTGGGTCATGGATGCTTAAGGAGCACGGCCAGATGCCGTTTTCAGGATGATTTGGAAAAGTTTTCAAGGATGAGCAGGGAGCACTAACGTAGCTGGAATGCTGCTAAACGAACCGGGAGCACTGTTTTTGCAGTGCTCCCTTTTTTTGTGCCTGCATCGGGGATTTCACGCCGTCGCCCGCTGGAAATGATATCCTGAGTCCCTGTATTTTTCTCTGCGGGAAACAAGCTATGAATCAGCAAATTCGCCGCCATCTGCATGATATTGAAAGCCTGCTGCGTGAGGCCGGTTTGTGGCAGCAGCAGGCGCCCAGCCAGCAGGCGCTGGCCAGCAGCGAACCTTTTTGTGTGGATACCCTGACGCCGCTGCAGTGGCTGCAGTGGATTTTATTGCCGCGTATGCATGCGCTGCTCGACAGCCAGAGCGCGCTGCCGGCCAATTTTGCCGTCGCACCCTACTATGAAGTGGCGCTGGAAGGTGATATTCCGCAGCGTGCCCGGCTGCTTCACCTGCTCAATCAGCTGGATGCCCAGTTTGGTAAAGCGCCATGATTGAGGTGATTTATCAGGATGAATGGCTGGTGGCGGTCAACAAGCCTGCCGGTTGGCTGGTGCACCGCAGCTGGCTGGACAGCAAAGAAACGCGCTTTGTGATGCAAACAGTGCGCGACCAGATAGGCCAGCATGTTTTTACCGTTCATCGCCTCGACAGGCCGACATCCGGCGTTTTACTGATGGGGCTTTCCAGCGAAATCGGACGCCTGCTGGCAGAGCAGTTCGCTGCCCATCAGATAGAAAAAACCTATCATGCCGTGGTGCGTGGCTGGCTGCAGGGGGCAGGCTGCCTGGACTATCCGCTGGTCGAAGAGCACGACAAAATCGCCGATAAGTTCAGCCAGGCTGAAAAGCCCGCGCAGCAAGCCATTACCGACTGGCGCGCCATGGCGCAGGCTGAGGCGGCGATTGCCGTCGGGCGCTATCCTACCGCTCGCTATGGACTGGTGGAACTGCGGCCGGAGACCGGACGTAAACACCAGCTGCGTCGCCATCTTGCCCATTTACGCCATCCGATCATCGGCGACAGCAAACATGGCGACCTGCGTCAGAATCGCGCAGCTGCGGAGCATCTGGCGATGAACCGTTTGATGCTGCATGCCAGCAAGCTGGTGCTCAGGCACCCGGTCACCGGTGACCTGCTGACCCTTGAAGCCGCGCTGGACCCCTGCTGGCAACAGGTTCTGCAACGCTTTAGCTGGCAGCATTTTTTCCCTGCAAACCACAGGGTTGAGTTTAGTGTTCACAATCAGGATAGTGAGTCTGTTTAATCTGCCGTAAAGACTGGAGAAGAATCGATGGCCGAAATTGGCATTTTTGTTGGCACCGTGTACGGCAATGCGCTGCTGGTCGCGGAAGAGGCGCAAACGCTGCTGCAGGAGACGGGACATCAGGCAACGCTGTTTGAAGATCCTGAGCTTGCGGATTGGCAGAATTATCAGGATAAGGTTGTATTGATCATCACCTCGACTACCGGTCAGGGGGATTTGCCTGACAGCATTGCGCCGCTGTTTCAGGGCATTAAAGATAAGCTGGGACATCAGCCGCAGCTGCGCTATGGCGTGATTGCGCTGGGCGACAGCAGCTACGATCATTTTTGCGGCGGCGGCAAGCAGTTCGACGCGCTTTTGCAGGAGCAGGGCGCGCAGCGTCTGGGTGAGGTGCTGACAATCGACGCCGCAGAGTATCCGGAGGCAGAAGAGGTTTCGCAGCCCTGGGTTGAAAGCTGGAGTGCTGCTTTGTAAGTCATTTTTTCCAAGGTCGCGCCAGCCCTGGCGCGGCGTTAACGGCGCGGGTATTACGTTGCCGCCAATGTTTCATTTCCCCTTATCTTTCCCCCTGGCGAAATCCAGCCCGGCAGCTGGCTTAGCGTCAATACGTGACCTCGCCCCCAGAATATTGTGCAAATATCTAAATTTTGTTGGTTATTAAGTTAATTACCTGTGCGTTTGTCCAATGTTAACTGATGCATCGATTTTTATACTTTATCGGTGTCCCGATAGTTGCCGGTGACATACGCGCGGAGCGACGCGACAACACGATATTACTAACGCGCGATGATTAATAACTTATCTCTATTAAATCCAACATCATTCTGATACCCGACGCGATCTGTATGCAGTTCAGAGTGAAAGTAGCTAACCGCTATATTTCAGGAGTGCATCATGAATTCATTCAGCGAGAGCCAGGTCACCACCAGCGGGCAAAAAAAAACCAACGCCCGCTACTGGATTGTGGTGATGCTGTTTATCGTAACGTCTTTTAACTATGGCGACCGGGCAACGCTGTCGATCGCCGGTTCATCTATGGCGAAAGAGATCGGGCTTGATCCGGTCGGTATGGGCTATATCTTCTCGGCGTTTTCCTGGGCCTACGTCATCGGGCAGATCCCTGGCGGCTGGCTTCTGGACCGCTTTGGTTCGAAAAAAGTGTATTTCTGGAGCATCTTCATCTGGTCGCTATTTACCCTGCTGCAGGGATTTGTCGATCTGTTTAGCGGCTCCGGGATTATCGCCGCGCTGTTTTTCCTGCGCTTCTGCGTCGGCCTGGCGGAGGCGCCTTCATTTCCGGGCAACAGTCGCATCGTTGCCGCCTGGTTTCCGGCGCAGGAGCGCGGCACGGCAGTGGCTATCTTTAACTCCGCACAGTATTTCGCCACCGTGATCTTTGCCCCCATTATGGGCTGGCTGACCGCCACCGTCGGCTGGGCGCATGTATTCTGGTTTATGGGCGGCCTTGGCATCATCCTCAGCCTGGTCTGGCTGCGGGTGATCCATGACCCGAACACTCATCCCGGGGTGAACAAAGCTGAGCTGGAATATATGGAGCAGGGCGGCGCGCTGATCAATATGGATGCCAGGAAAGCCGAGCGGCAGGTCAGCTTTGGTGAGAAGTGGTATCAGATCAAACAGCTGCTTTCATCGCGCATGATGCTGGGGATCTATCTCGGTCAATACTGTATTAACGCGCTGACCTACTTTTTTATCACCTGGTTTCCGGTCTATCTGGTGCAGGCGCGCGGCATGTCAATTCTCAAAGCGGGATTTGTCGCCTCGATTCCGGCGGTATGCGGCTTTCTCGGCGGCGTATTGGGCGGCGTGATTTCCGATTATCTGATGCGCCGTACCGGCTCGTTGAATATCGCGCGCAAAACGCCAATCGTGGTGGGAATGCTGCTGTCGGTATCCATGGTGGTTTGTAACTACGTTGAAACCGAATGGGTGGTGGTCTTTTTTATGGCGATGGCCTTCTTCGGTAAGGGCATCGGCGCGCTGGGCTGGGCGGTGATGGCGGATACGGCGCCAAAAGAGATCAGCGGCCTGAGCGGCGGTTTGTTCAATATGTTTGGCAATTTCTCCGGCATCGTGACGCCGATTGCCATCGGTTACATCATTGCCGTGACGGGCTCTTACAACGGCGCGCTGGTATATGTCGGTATCCATGCGGTGGTGACGGTGATCAGCTTCCTGGTGATTGTAAAAGATATCAAGCGCATTGAACTGAAACATCTGAGCTAAGGAGTGATGATGACAACACAAAGCACGCCGGTAATTACCGAAATGCGGGTGATACCGGTTGCCGGTTACGACAGCATGCTGCTCAATATTGGCGGCGCTCATGGCGCCTGCTTTACCCGCAATATCGTGGTGCTGACGGATAGCGCCGGCCACACCGGCGTTGGCGAGGCGCCGGGCGGGGAGACCATTCTTCGCACGCTGCAGGAGAGCGCCACTCAGGTCATCGGTCAGCAGATAGCGCGCCTGAATCGCATTGTTCAGCAGGTCCATCAGGGCAATCAGGCGGCGGATTTTGCGGCTTTTGGCCAGGGCGCCTGGACTTTTGAGCTCAAGGTTAATGCGGTTGCCGCGCTGGAAGCCGCGCTGTTGGATTTACTCGGCCAGTACCTGGGCGTACCGGTTGCCGAACTGTTGGGACCGGGCAAGCAGCGCGATGAAGTCACGGTTCTTGGCTACCTGTTTTACATCGGCGATCGGCTAAAAACCGATCTGCCTTATCAGCAAGGCGCCTCGGGCGGCCACGACTGGTATCACCTGCGCCATCAGCAGGCAATGGACAGCGCGGCCATCGTTCGACTGGCGCAGGCGGCGCAGGATCGCTACGGTTTTAAAGATTTCAAGCTCAAAGGCGGCGTGCTGCCGGGTGAGCAGGAGATCGACGCGGCCTGCGCGCTGAAAAAGCATTTTCCCGCAGCGCGTATCACGGTCGACCCAAACGGCGCATGGCATCTGCAAGAAGCTATCGCTTTGTGTAAAGGCATGGGTGAGGTGCTGACCTACGCGGAAGATCCCTGCGGTGCTGAACAGGGCTACTCCGGACGTGAAGTGATGGCGGAGTTCCGTCGCGCCACCGGCCTGCCGGTCGCGACCAATATGATCGCCACCAACTGGCGTGAAATGGGGCATGCCGTGCAGCTTAACGCCGTCGACATTCCGCTGGCGGACCCGCATTTCTGGACCCTGAGTGGCGCGGTGCGGGTGGCGCAGCTGTGCGATGAATGGGGCCTGACATGGGGCTGCCATTCGAATAATCACTTTGATATTTCCCTGGCGATGTTCAGCCACGTCGGCGCGGCGGCGCCGGGTAACCCCACCGCGCTGGATACCCACTGGATCTGGCAGGAAGGCGATCAGCGTCTGACAAAAAATCCGCTGCGGATAGTCAATGGCAAGATCAGCATTGGCGATGCGCCCGGCTTCGGTATTGAGCTGGACTGGCCGCGAATTGAACAGGCCAATGCGCTGTACAAATCGCTACCAGCCGGCGCCCGCAATGATGCGGCGGCGATGCAGTATTTAATCCCCGGCTGGCAGTTTGATCGCAAGCGCCCGGCCTTCGGCCGCTAAGCCCGTTAAACAGAAGGAATGCAAAATGAGTCAACCAAGTGCAACGCCGAAGGTGAAGAGCATGAAGGTGATCCCCGTTGCCGGGCATGACAGCATGCTGCTCAACCTCAGCGGCGCTCATGCGCCGTTCTTCACCCGCAATATTGTTATTATCGAAGACAATGCCGGTCATACCGGCGTTGGCGAAGTGCCGGGCGGGGAAAAAATTCGTCAGACGCTGGAAGATGCCATGCCGCTGCTGCAAGGGAAAAATATCGGCCAGTATAAAAACCTGCTGAGCCTGGTGCGCCAGACGTTCAGCGATCGCGACAGCGCCGGGCGCGGCAATCAGACCTTTGATTTACGCACCACCATACACGTGGTCACCGGCATTGAGGCGGCGCTGCTTGATCTGCTGGGGCAGCACCTGGAGGTCAACGTCGCCAGCCTGCTGGGCGACGGTCAGCAGCGCGATCGCGTCGAAATGCTTGGCTACCTGTTTTACCTCGGCGACCGCAATAAAACGTCACTGCCTTATCAGAACCAGCAGAACGCGTCCTGCGACTGGTATCGTCTGCGCCATGAGGAAGCATTAACGCCGGAAAGCATTGTGCGGCTGGCTGAAGCCGCGCGGGAAAAATATGGCTTTAATGATTTCAAGCTGAAGGGCGGCGTGCTGGCTGGCGTCAGAGAGGCCGAAGCGGTGACCGCGCTGGCACAGCGCTTTCCGGATGCGCGTATTACGCTGGACCCCAACGGGGCCTGGTCGCTGAATGAAGCAATTTTATTAGGCAAGCAGCTGAAAAACGTGTTGGCCTATGCGGAAGATCCCTGCGGCGCGGAGCTGGGCTATTCCGGACGTGAAGTGATGGCTGAATTTCGCCGTGCAACCGGTTTGCCAACGGCCACCAATATGATCGCCACCGACTGGCGCCAGATGGGGCATACCCTTTCGCTACAGTCGGTAGACATTCCGCTGGCAGATCCCCACTTCTGGACGATGCAGGGATCGGTGCGCGTGGCGCAAATGTGCCATGACATGGGACTGACCTGGGGCTCCCACTCTAATAACCATTTTGATATCTCGCTGGCGATGTTCACCCACGTGGCGGCCGCGGCGCCGGGGCATATTACCGCCATTGATACCCATTGGATCTGGCAGGAGGGCAATCAGCGTCTGACCAGAAATCCGCTGCAAATTAAAGGCGGCATGGTGCAGGTGCCTGACGTGCCGGGACTGGGCATTGAGCTTGATATGGATCGCGTCATGCAAGCTAACGCGCTTTATCAGCAGCATGGACTCGGGGCGCGTAACGATGCGGACGCCATGCAGTATCTGATCCCTGACTGGACTTTCGATAATAAACGCCCTTGCCTGGTGCGCTGAATGAAGGAGTTGCTATGAGCAGTGCAAATTATCCTAATCGCTTCCGTCAGCGTCTGCTGGCCGGAGAAACACTGATCGGCAGCTGGTGCGCGCTGGCTAACCCGATCACCACTGAGATTTTAGGGTTGGCCGGCTTTGACTGGCTGGTGCTGGACGGCGAACACGCGCCGAACGACGTCACCACCTTTGTGCCACAGCTGATGGCGCTCAAGGGATCGCCCAGCGCGCCGGTGGTGCGCCCGCCCAGTAATGAGCCGATCATCATCAAGCGCTTGCTGGATATTGGTTTCTACAACTTCCTCATTCCCTTTGTTGAAACGGCGGAGGAGGCGACGCGTGCGGTGGCTTCTACCCGCTATCCGCCAGCCGGCATTCGCGGGGTGTCGGTATCCCACCGCAGCAATATGTTCGGTACGGTGCCGGATTACAACGGCACGGTGAATGACAACATTACGCTACTGGTGCAAATCGAAACCCAGCAGGGAGTGGACAACATTGATGCCATCGCCGCCGTTGACGGCGTGGATGGCATTTTCGTCGGGCCTGGGGATCTCTCCGCCGCGCTGGGCTATCTCGGTCAGCCTTCTCATCCTGAAGTGCTGAAGGTGATTAAACACCTGTTTGAACGGGCAAAGGTCGCCGGTAAGCCGAGCGGCATTCTGGCTCCGGTTGAGGCGGATGCACGACGCTATCTGGAATGGGGCGCCGGTTTCGTCGCCGTAGGCAGCGACCTGGGGGTGTTTCGTAACGGCACTCAGTCGCTGTGTGACAAGTTTAAAAAGTAAATCTAATCAGGAGAATATGATGAAAATTGGTTTTATTGGTTTGGGTATTATGGGTAAACCAATGAGTAAAAACCTGATCAAGGCGGGTTACTCACTGGTGGTGCTCGATCACCATGCTGAAAACGAAGCGGAGCTGAAGGCACAGGGCGCTACGACGGCAAAAACGCCGAAAGAGATTGCTGAACAGAGCGAGGTGATAATCACCATGTTGCCAAACTCACCCAACGTGCAGGAAGCGCTGCTTGGCGAGAACGGCGTTATTCATGGCGCCAGGGCTGGCGCTATTGTCATCGACATGAGCTCCATTGCCCCGCTGGCCAGCCGCGAAATGCATGCTGAGCTGGCGAAAAAAAATATCGCCCTGCTGGATGC
The DNA here is from genome assembly GCF_002006995.1 of Izhakiella australiensis. Classification (GTDB taxonomy): domain Bacteria; phylum Pseudomonadota; class Gammaproteobacteria; order Enterobacterales; family Enterobacteriaceae; genus Izhakiella; species Izhakiella australiensis. Next base: position 146,174 of record NZ_MRUL01000008.1, read on the forward strand.
GCCGGTGAGCGGCGGTGAACCCAAAGCGATCGACGGCACCCTGTCCGTGATGGTCGGCGGCGACAAGGAACTGTTTGATAAGTGCTATGACATAATGAAATCCATGGCCGGATCGGTCGTGCATACTGGCGAAATCGGCGCCGGTAACGTCACTAAGCTCGCCAATCAGGTTATTGTTGCGCTGAATATTGCCGCGATGTCTGAAGCATTGACGCTGGCAACCAAAGCCGGTGTCAGCCCCGAGCTGGTTTATCAGGCGATCCGGGGCGGCCTGGCCGGGAGTACGGTGCTGGATGCGAAAGCGCCGATGGTGCTGGACCGCAATTTCAAGCCAGGCTTCCGGATTGATTTGCATATTAAGGATCTGATGAATGCGCTGGACACCTCGCACGGCATCGGCGCGCAGCTGCCGCTGACTGCCGCGGTGATGGAGATGATGCAGGCGCTGCGCGGCGATGGATTAGGTAACGCCGACCATAGCGCGCTGGCTTGCTATTATGAAAAACTGACTAACGTTGAAGTGACGCGTTAAGACGATGACGGAGCCGGAATGCGGCTCTCCGGCTCCGTTTTCACCGTCTTGTTTTATCGTGCTGGGGTGTTTATGAAAATCGTTATCGCACCGGATTCTTATAAAGAGAGTTTATCTGCACAGCAGGTTGCAACCGAGATTGAAATTGGATTTCGTGAGATTTTTCCCGATGCCGACTACGTTAAGTTGCCGGTTGCCGATGGGGGCGAAGGCACGGTGGAAGCCATGGTGGCTGCGACTGAAGGTACCCTGATCCGGCTGCGGGTCACCGGGCCGCTGGGCAAGCCGGTAGAGGCTTTTTATGGGCTTTCCGGCGATAAAAGCTGCGCCATTATTGAAATGGCCGCCGCCAGCGGGCTGGAACTGGTGCCCAGCGCCGATCGCGATCCGCTGGTCACCACCTCCTATGGCACCGGCGAACTGATCCGCGATGCATTAGATCGCGGCGTGGAGCACTTTATCATCGGCATCGGCGGCAGCGCCACTAACGACGGAGGTGCCGGCATGGTGCAGGCGCTGGGGGCGAAACTGCTTGATGAGCGCCAGCAGCAAATCGCGCCTGGCGGGGCGGCGCTGGCCGGATTGATGCGTATCGATATGAGCGAATTTGATGCGCGTATTGCCCGCTGTCGCGTTGAAGTGGCCTGCGATGTCAGCAATCTGCTGCTTGGGCCGCAAGGCGCCTCGGCGGTATTCGGGCCGCAGAAGGGGGCGACGCCGGCGCTGGTAAAACAGCTGGATAAGGCGCTGGAGCACTATGCGCAGATTATTCAGCGCGATCTGGACCAGGACGTCTTGTCGTTGCCCGGCGGCGGCGCGGCAGGTGGCATGGGCGCTGCGCTGCACGCTTTTTGCCATGCTGAGCTGCGACGCGGCATTGAAATTGTCACCGAGGCGCTGGGACTGGATGCGCTGGTCAAAGATGCCAGCCTGGTGATAACCGGCGAGGGACGCATTGACAGCCAGACGATTCATGGCAAGGTGCCGGTTGGCGTCGCCCGGGTGGCGAAGCGTTACAACAAGCCGGTGATCGCCATCGCCGGCAGCCTGACGGCGGACGTTGGCATCGTGCATCAGCACGGACTGGATGCTGTGTTCAGCGTCATCTATACCATTTGCACGCTGGATGACGCTCTGCAAAACGCGGCGCTGAATGTGCGTATGGCTGCGCGCAACGTCGCCGCCGCGGTGGCGGTCGGACAGCGCCTGTAATTAGCGCTTCAGGCGCGCTGCGGCGAGGCGCGCCACGTTTTCCATCTCATCAAGCAGCTCAAACAGTTCAGGTTCAATTGCCTCAATCGCGCCTTCCGTGCGCAGGCTTCGTTCAATCTGCTGGCACAGCGTTTTCAGGCGTGGAACGCCGCTGTAGCTGGCGCTGCCGTGCAGCTTGTGAATAATATCGCGCAGGCCGTCGATATTATTCTGCGCCATAAAGTCATCAACCTTGCGGCGCACTTCGGGTAAAAACTCCAGCAGCATACGCAACAGGTCGCGCGCCAGATCCGGCTTATTGGCCGCCTGCCGGAGCGCCAGTTGCCAGTCAAGGGAGGCGGAGTTTTCCGCTTCTGGCGGCAGGGTTCCCGGCGCGTAGTGCGCCAGTAGCTGGCGAAGTTTCAATTCGTCAATGGGCTTGGCGAGGTAATCGCTCATGCCGGCGGCCATCAGCTCTTCGCGTTCGCCATCCAGTGCATGGGCCGTCACCGCCACGATCGGCGTGTTCTGGTAGCCGGGCAGCGCGCGAATCATCTCGCTGGCGCGGATGCCATCAATATCGGGCATCTGGATATCCATCAAAATAATGTCTGGCTGATGCAGCTGCGCCTGATGCACCGCCGCCTGGCCGCTTTCGCACAGCACAATATGCTCTACCTGTTCTTCCAGTAGCGCGCCGATAAGCTTCAGATTGGCCGGGTTGTCGTCGACGGCCATCACGGTCAGCGGCAGGTGCGTGCAGGTATTTTGCACCTCGTTTTGCCGGGTATGGCTCTCAATAAGAACCGGGATCAGGCGGGTGAGGGTGACCGGTTTAATCAGGCAGGCTGCGGCGCCGGCGTTTTTCAATTCCTCAGCGTGAATTTGCAGCGGGCAGGGCAGTGCCAGAATCACGCTGCCGGCGCGGGTAGCGGCGATGGCAAGCAATTCACACAGCTGCTGCAGGCTGAAATCGCGGCCGGGGGGCAGGCTGAGTAGCAGCGTATCGTAGGGTGCTGTTTTCAGGGTATTGAGCGAGGCGCTGTAGCTGATTGACAGCGGCGTATCGCGTAGCATGTCCAGCACGGCTTCAGCCGCATTGCTGTTGGCTTCGACGTAGGCCAGCGTTTTGCCGCTGACGCAGGCCAGCGGCTGTGGATCGCCCAGCGCGTTAGGATTTAACGGCAGATTAATATGAAACCAGAAGGTGGACCCCTGATTCAGCCGGCTGTGAAAGCCGATTTCACCGCCCATTTCTTTAATCAGATGCTGGGTAATAACCAGCCCGAGGCCGGTACCGCCGTGGCGGCGGGAAATGCTGGCGTCGGCCTGGCGAAATGCCTGAAACAGCTGAGACTGCTGTTTTTCCGCAATGCCGATACCGCTGTCGATAACCTGTACTTCCAGCTCAACGCGCTGCATGTCCTGCAAGCGTCTGGATATTCGTACGTCAATATTGCCGCGTTCGGTAAACTTAATGGCGTTGCCAATCAGATTAACGATGATCTGCTGCAGGCGCAGCGGATCGCCAATAATATTGTCCGGCACGTCGTGATGAATATCGAGCGTCAGCTCCAGCCCTTTATCGTGCGCAGACTGCGCCATTAAGACCATGACCTCATCCAGCGTATTGCGCAGCGGGAAAGGGATGTTTTCCAGCATCAGCTTGCCGGCTTCGAGCTTGGAAAAGTCCAGTACGTCACTGATAATGCTGAGCAGGTTGTTCGCTGAGCGTTCAATGGTATGCAAATAATCGCGCTGCGTGGTGTTAAGCGGCGTTTTCAGCGTCTGACGGGTAAAGCCGATGACCCCGTTTAGCGGCGTGCGCAGTTCGTGGGACATATTGGCGAGGAATTCCGATTTGATACGTGCCGCTTCCTGGGCGCGCTTTTTCGCCAAATCCAGTTCGACGTTCTGGATCTCCATCTGTTCAAGGGTTTCGCGCAGGTCCGAGGTAGCCTGGTCGATATTCTGCTGCATCTCTTCGTGATAAGCGGTAAGCGACATCGCCATGGAGTTGATGCCGTTTTTCAGCACGTCAAGCTCGCCGAGCATATGCCCCTCAACCCGGCTGTCGAGCTGACCGCGACGGATACGATCGACGGCGTTAACCATCCGCCGGATGGGGCCGGTAACATCGCGCATCAGGCGATAGGCGAACAGGATGGCAATTGACAGGCAAAACAGCAGCAGCAGCGTAGAGATAAACACCTCTTTATATTGCTGCAGGCGGATGGATTGCAGATCGAGCTCAATGGCCACGTAGCCCAGCGGATTACCGGTAGGTTTGGCATCCTCGCCGGGCGATTCATCCGGATAATAACTTTCGGAGACAATCGGCGTGCGTAATATAATAAAATTACCGTGACGCTCGAAGGTCAGTCTGCGCGGCAGCGGGCTACGGGCGGGAAGGCGCAATAGATCCGGAGCCAGCTGATAATTAGAGGTAACGAACAGCTGATTTTTATCATCAAAAACCGAAATGGCGCGCACAATATCGGAGTGGCGACGGTGTAGCAGGCTCACCAGCTGGCGAATGGATTCCTTGCTGTGAAACGTCATGCCGTATTCGCTGGAAACCGCCAGCGGCTCAATAATATTCGCCCCGGCATCAATTAGCTGGTGGCGGAGCTCGTTGTAGCGGTGAACGACGAAAAACGTGCTGAGCAGCAGACCGATAAGCAGCGTCGGCGCCAGTATCAGAATCATCATTCGCGCCCGCAGGCTATATTTGGTCATAATATTCCATTCGCTGACCGCCGCGGCCCATGCCCGGCGCGATCCGTCTAACCCGGAACCCGTTGCCCGGAGCGGCAACAGAGTACGAAAACAGTAAGAGAAAGAACAGCAAGATGGCGCAATTCTACTCCGCAAAACGGCGTGTGACGACCCGGGATAGCCTGATCGTAACCGTCAGCGATCTCGATCCCTTTGGTCAGGGCATAGCCCGTCACCAGGGAAAGGCTATTTTTATTCCATTGGCGCTGCCGGGTGAGGAAGTGGAAATCACACTCACCGATGAGAAGAAGCAGTTCGCCCGAGGCAAACTTAAGCGTATCAGAATCGCCTCCTCCGAGCGGCAGACGCCGCGCTGCCCGTACTTTACGACCTGCGGCGGTTGCCAGCAACAGCATGCCTCAACGACGCTGCAGCAGCAGAGTAAAGCCAGCGCGCTCAGCCACTTGCTACGGCGGGAAACCGGCATCACGCCGCCCCAGCCGACCATCCTGGCTGGCGAAAGCTGGCAGTACCGGCGTCGCGCCAGGCTAGGATTGCAGTTCGATAATCGCAAGCGTCGGCTGGTCATGGGGTTTCGCAAGGCGAGCAGCAACGATCTGGTGGCAATCGACCACTGCCCGGTTTTGCGGCCCGAACTTGATGCGCTGCTGGTGCCGTTGCACCACTGTCTGAACGGATTGCGCGCGGCGTCCCGCCTTGGGCATGTCGAACTGGTGCTGGCGGATAACGGGCCGCTGCTGGTGTTGCGCCATCTCGACCCACTCACGCAGGATGATCGCACTAAACTGGAACGTTTTTCGCATGAGCATCAGGTCGCGGTGTGGCTTGCGGCAGACAGCGAGTCTCTTGTCGCGCTGCGCGGTGATTTGCCCTGGTATCAGCTTGACGGACTAAAGCTCACCTTCAGTCCGCGTGATTTTATTCAGGTGAATGGGACGCTTAACCGACAAATGGTCGATCTGGCCATGGGCTGGCTGGATGTGCAGCCGCAGGACCGGGTGCTGGATCTGTTTTGCGGGATGGGTAATTTCTCCTTGCCGCTCGCAAAACGGGCACAAAGTGTCACCGGCGTGGAAGGTGTTACAGCATTAGTGGAAAAGGCTGCGTATAATGCTGCCGAGAACAATCTGAGTAACGCCGGCTTCTTTGTCCATAATCTGGCGCAGCCGGTCGTAAACCAAACCTGGGCCGCTCAAGGTTTTAATAAGGTGCTGTTGGATCCGGCGCGAGCCGGCGCCGCAGGGGTTATGGCTCACGTTGCGCAACTTCGCCCATCGCACGTGGTCTATGTTTCCTGTAATCCAACAACGCTTGCCCGGGATAGTCAGGCGCTGTTGTCTTCCGGCTATCATCTGGAGAACGTCGCGATGCTCGATATGTTTCCACATACCGCTCATCTCGAATCAATGGTGCTGTTCCGCCAAAAATAGCTCCCCGAACGGGAGCGCTGTCAGGAGAGGATATGGTTGCGGTAAGAAGTGCGCATATGAACACCGCTGGTGAGTTTGACCCCGAAAAGTGGATTACCAGCCTGGGAATTGCTAATGAGCAATCGTGTGAGCGACTGACCGCAACCTGGCGCTATTGTGAGGCCGCAACCAAAGATCATGCTGATGCTTCGCAGCTGCTGTGGCGCGGCGTTGAAATGGTCGAAATCCTGATCATGCTCAGCATGGACAACGACACCCTGCGCGCCGCGCTGCTGTTTCCGTTAGCCAACGGCGAAGTGGTCAGCGAACAGGCGCTGGAGGAAGCCTTCGGCAAAGAGATTGTCTCGCTGGTGCACGGCGTGCGCGATATGGATGCCATCCGCCAGCTGAAAGCCATTCACGCCGACGCGGTAGGCTCGGAGCAGGTGGATAACGTGCGGCGCATGCTGCTGGCGATGGTGGAAGACTTCCGCTGCGTGGTGATTAAGCTTGCCGAACGCATTGCGCATCTGCGCGAAGTGAAGGATGCGCCGGAGGATGAGCGCGTGCTGGTGGCCAAGGAATGCACCAATATCTATGCGCCGCTGGCAAACCGTCTCGGTATCGGCCAGTTAAAATGGGAGCTGGAAGATTATTGCTTCCGCTATTTGCATCCCGATGAATATAAGCACATTGCCAGGCTGCTGCATGAGCGGCGCATCGATCGCGAGCAGTATATCGATACTTTTGTGCAAAGCCTGCGCGATGAAATTAAACGCGAAGGGGTGAAAGCCGAGGTATACGGTCGTCCGAAGCATATCTATAGCATCTGGCGCAAAATGCAGAAAAAAGCGCTGGCGTTTGATGAGCTGTTTGACGTGCGGGCAGTGCGTATTGTTGCCGAACGCTTGCAGGATTGCTACGCGGCGCTGGGCATCGTGCATACACTTTACCGCCATCTGCCGAGCGAGTTTGACGATTACGTCGCTAATCCGAAGCCTAACGGCTACCAGTCAATTCATACCGTGGTTCTGGGGCCACGCGGTAAAACCGTCGAAATCCAGATTCGTACCCGCCAGATGCATGAAGATGCCGAGCTGGGCGTTGCCGCCCACTGGAAGTACAAAGAAGGCGGCAGCGGCGGCAGCCTGCGCGGCGCCTCCGGCCACGAAGAGCGCATTGCCTGGCTGCGTAAGCTGATCGCCTGGCAGGAAGAGATGGCCGACAGCGGCGAAATGCTCGACGAAGTTCGCAGCCAGGTGTTTGACGATCGGGTTTACGTCTTTACCCCGAAAGGCGACGTGGTGGATTTACCCGCCGGATCGACGCCGTTGGACTTCGCTTATCATATTCACAGCGATATCGGTCATCGCTGCATCGGCGCCAAAATCGGCGGGCGCATCGTTCCTTTCACTTATCAGCTGCAAATGGGCGATCAGGTGGAAGTAATTACGCAGAAGCAGCCGAACCCGAGTCGCGACTGGCTGAATCCTAACCTTGGCTATATCGCGACCAGTCGCGGGCGTTCGAAAATCCACGCCTGGTTTCGCAAGCAGGATCGCGATAAGAATATCGCGGCGGGCCGTCAGATCCTCGACGGCGAACTTGAGCAGCTGGATATCAGCCTGCGCGAGGCAGAGAAACTGCTGCTGCCACGCTATAACGTGAACTCTCTCGACGAGCTGCTGGCGGCGATTGGCGGCGGCGATGTTCGACTTAATCAGATGGCCAACTTCCTGCAATCGAAGCTCAATAAACCGAGCGCCGAGGAGGAAGACCGCGAAGCTTTGCGCCAGCTGACGCAAAAAAGCTACCATCCGCCGGCTTCCAGTAAGAAAGAGAGCGGCAGGGTGGTGGTCGAAGGCGTCGGTAACCTGATGCATCATATCGCCCGCTGCTGTCAGCCGATCCCCGGTGATGACATCGTCGGCTTTATTACCCAGGGACGTGGTATCTCGATTCATCGCGCCGACTGCGACCAGCTATCCGAGCTGATGTCGCACGCGCCGGAGCGCATTGTCGATGCCGTATGGGGTGAGAGCTATTCCAGCGGCTATTCGCTGGTGGTGCGGGTGATGGCCAATGATCGCAGCGGGCTGCTGCGTGATATCACCACTATCCTGGCTAACGAGAAGGTGAACGTGCTGGGCGTTTCCAGCCGCAGTGATACCAAAAAGCAGCTGGCGACCATCGATATGGATATCGAAATTTATAACCATCAGGCGCTGGGGCGCGTACTGGCTCGCCTTAACCAAGTGCCGGATATTATCGACGCCAAGCGTCTGCACTAGCCCACTGCAGGCCGCTGCGCGCCAGCGCCATGAATGCTACTCGTTCGTGTGCTGGCGCCGGGTTTGCGTTCAATAAGATCACGCCGCCGGGCTGGTTACCCTGCTCAGTCCGGTTTATCCGCTGTTTTTGCTCAATATAGCCTTTCTCCCTCACCTTCCGTGTCCACTGCTGATTGCGCCGCTTTGCTGCTCGCTGAATAAATTATCCCCGGCAAACCTGTGACCACACCGCCGGCAATATTGCCTTGCCTGCGAGTATTTACTTTCCTACCACGGGGGAAATTGTTTATTTGCTGCACTGGCGGCGGCATGATGAACTGTAAATAATCTGACAGGATTAACGTGCAGCGTGATGAAGTAATAGCATTCGGAGGATGTGTGGACATCGAAGATAAAATTAATAATGTGGCAATGTCGATAATTATGAATGCAGGAGATGCGCGGGTACTGATAACCGAATCATTTGCGGCAATGGAAAGTAATCAGTTTCCACTGGCGGAAGATAAAATTCATCAGGCGCAGGAAAAAATAAAAATTGCCCATAGTAGTCAGACCGACATTGTACAGGGTGAAATTCGTGGCGAAGTTTATCCTGCATCGCTGCTGTTTACCCATGCTCAGGATACGCTGATGACGATCAATAGTGAGTTAATCATGAGCCGGCATCTGCTCAGGCAATTTCGCGTGCTGAATGAAAGATTACAAAAAATAGAATCCGCTGCCGGATAATGATTCCGCCTGCGGGACTGAAATAAAAAAGAGATCAGATAATGCAGAGCTTTGAATATTCAATAACGGACGACCTTGGTATCCATGCGCGCCCGGCAGGAATGCTGGTACGTTTAGCGATGAATTATAAATCAGAGCAGACCATTGCCAGAAAAGATAATTCTGCGCCGGTCAGCCTGAAGCGAATTTTTACCGTAATGGGGCTGGGCGTGAAGTGCGGTGATAGCGTGATTATCAGCGCTGAGGGGGAAGATGAAGAGCAGGCGATTAACGCCCTGCAGGATTTTTTCCGCCAGTCGCTCTGAGTCGGTCAATAAGGTGCTGTCATGCAAACACATGTAAAAGGTTTAGCCGTTTCTCCCGGCGTAGCATCCGGGCGGATAACGATTTATCGTCCCGAGCGTGCCATGCCGGCTGATAAGCCTGCAGGCGGCGATCCGGCACAAACGCTGGCGCAGTTTGAGCAAGCGTGCGAGCAGACGTTAATAAAATTACGCCATCTGGAAGAGAAAGTCAGAATCGACGCCGGTGAGGCGTGCGCTCAGCTGTTTGAGGCGCACCAGCTGATGCTGCAGGACGACGATTTTTTACAGACGGTGCGCACGATGATAACTCAGCAACAGATCGGCGCCGTCAGGGCGGTCATCAGCGCAGGAGAAGAGTTTGCCGCGCAGTTCGCTGCCATGGACGATGACTACTTTAAGGCGCGGGCCGCCGATGTCAGGGATATTTCATGGCAGCTGGCCGCGGCGCTGGGCGGCGGTGCGCGCACCGCAGAAACCCTGCCCGATGGCCGCTGGGTATTACTGGCGGATGAACTGCTGCCCAGCGAAGTGGTACAGCTCGATCGCCAACGGATCGTTGCGCTTGTTATGCGTCAGGGCACGGAGAACTCACACGCCGTGATACTTGCGCGGGCGTTAACGCTGCCGACGGTGATAAAACTGGCGCTTCCCGAGCTACCGCCAGCCTGGGAGGGCGAGCCGGTTATTGTCGATGCGGACAGCGGCGATCTCTGGGTTGATCCGGACGACGAGATAAACCGTGGTTATCAGTCTGGTCTGCGATAAAGGGCCGTCGCAACGTTAGCAATAATTAATATTTATCTTAGTGATAAAAATAATGGTGATATGCGCTTATTTTCACTGCCAGGGTGAAATAGGGTATTTGAGTATAAATTTCCGTTTGAAATAATAACATTGTGCTGTTTCTGAGAACATCAACTCTACGGTATTTAAAATGAAAAAACTAAATGTATTGCTTATCTGCGGTTCAGGTGCATCCAGCGGTTTTCTGGCAGCAAACATTCGCAAAGAAGCGGAAAAGCGTGGCCTCGACTGTCACGTTGTCGCCCGCAGCGAAGCTGAGCTTGAAAGTTATTTACAGGAAATTGATTTTCTGATGGTAGGGCCACATCTTAAATATTTAATTCCTGAGCTGGAAGAAAAGGTAGCGGGAACGGATATCACCGTAATACTTATGGAAAAGAGCTATTATTCTTTGCTGGACGGATCTCAGGCACTGGATCACCTTCTGTCTAAAATTAATAATTAATTTTCGGAGATCCGAACATGCAAAAGTTCGTCGAGTGGATGGAAATTCACTTTGCACCGCCAATGAATAAAATAAACAGAAACGTCTGGGTTCTGACTTTAAAAGATTCAATCATGCAGGTGCTGCCAATGATCCTGGTCGGATCGTTGGTAACGGTATTATCCATCATTAAAAACTTCATTCCGCAGTTTCCGGATTTGTCGACCTTATCCAGTTATACCATGGGTCTGCTGTCGGTATTTATCGCCTGGCTTATTCCATTTAACTTTATGGAAAAGAAAAAGATAAACCGGATGCGACTTATCGCTGGCATGTCGGGCGTTTCGCTGTTTATGGTGATCGTCAAGCTGCAGGAGATAACCTTAGTGCAATTCAAGTATTTCGGCGCTGGCGGCATGTTCGTCGCTATCGTGGCTGGAATATACGTTGCATTTATCATGGGCATTGCCGGGAAATACTCTTTCTTCAAGGAGAACAGTGCCATTCCGGATTTTGTTCGCGTCTGGTTTGATGCCATTATCCCAATCCTGGTGGTCACCGCCAGCGGCTGGCTGGCGGTGTATATTTTGCGACTGGATCTGTATCAGATCCTGATCAATATATTTATGCCGATCACCAGCTTTGCCCAGACCTTGCCGGGCTTCCTGCTGATTTCCTTCCTGATGGTTTTTCTCTATTCAATGGGCATTAGCGGCTGGGTGCTTTTCCCGATCACTAAGCCGATATTCCTGGCCGGCATCACGGCTAATATGGCGGCGGTAGCTGCTGGCGGCGTCGCGGCAAATATCGTTACCGCAGAGGTGATTTACTCAGGCTGGATAGCCATAGGCGGCGTGGGCGCGACGCTACCGCTGGTAATTATGCTGCTGCGCTCGAAATCAAAACGCTTAAAGGCGCTGGGCTCCGCTTCGCTAGTGCCCGGCATCTTTAATATCAATGAACCGGTTATTTTCGGCGCCGTTGCCTGGAACCCGGTATTAATGATCCCTATGTGGCTGCAAGGCATTATTCTGCCGCTGATCACCTGGCTGGTGCTGAAAGCCGGCGTGGTTAATATCCCGGCTTCGGTGTTTGATATGTGGTATTGCCCATTCCCCATCTCAACCTGGATCGTGTCGCAGGATCTGAGCGGTCTTATTTTGTTCGCCGCGCTGGCGAGCGTAAGCGTACTTATCTGGTATCCCTTCTTCAGTATTTATCAAAAACAGCAGCTGGCTGAAGAAGCGGCGCAAGTTAACGCATCCAATTAACTCTGTTTTCTTGTGCGGCCTGCGGGCCGCATCAGCAACAACGACAGGAGTATATATTTTGACGACGAACAAGGTACCCGATGGATTCCCCGCCGGCTTTCTTTGGGGAGGTGCTGTTGCCGCTAATCAGTGTGAAGGCGCCTGGCAGGAAGGGGGAAAGGGCTGGAGCGTGGCGGATATTAATCGCTTTCGTGACGATCTGGCGCTGGAGAAAAAATATAACGAAGAGATCACCACGCAGGATATTGCTGCTGCGATAGCTGACAACGAGGGGGTTTATCCGAAGCGCAATGCCATTGACTTTTACCATACCTATAAAGACGATCTGAAGCTGCTTGCCGACACCGGGATGAATGCCTTTCGTACCTCAATCAACTGGTCGCGTATTTATCCTAATGGCGATGACGCCGAGCCGAATGAAGCTGGCTTGCAGTTTTACGATAATCTGATTGATGAAATTATCGCCAGGGGCATGACGCCAGTGATGACCCTCTCCCATTATGAGATGCCGCTTAATTTAACCACTGCTTATTCCGGCTGGTATTCGCGCGAGGTGGTTGATTTCTTCGTACGCTATTGTGAAACCGTATTTAGCCGTTATCAGCACAAAGTAAAATACTGGATAATTATCAACCAGATAAATCTTATCTCCCATGAATCCTTCAATCATCTGGGGATCGCCGAAGATAAAGTCGATAACCTTGCAGAAGCTAAATATCAGGGCGTGCATAATGAGATGGTGGCCTGCGCAAAGGCCACGCAGATAGCCCGTAAAATCAATGCGAACTTCCGCATCGGTATGATGTTCGCAGATGGCATTAGCTACCCGGCAACCTGCAAGCCTGAAGACGTGCTGGCCACCGTGCGTCGCAACCAGATGGAATATTTCTTTGGCGACGTACTGCTGCGTGGCAAATATCCCGGCTATGCGTTTCGCTTCTTTGCCGAAAAAAATATCGAGGTGAAATTCTGGCCCGGCGATGAGGAAGCGTTGCGTCATACCGCTGACTTTTTGGCGATTTCCTATTACTACACGCGCATCAGCGATAGCGAGAGCGTGAAAAAGCGCAAAACGTCTTATGCCAACCCGTTTATCAAAGCCAGCGACTGGGGGTGGGGCATCGATCCGGTTGGACTGCGCATCAAGCTTAATTTGTATTGGGACCGCTACCAGGTACCCATCATGATCGCGGAGAACGGCATTGGTGCCTTTGATAATCCGGACGCCAGCGGCGAGATTAACGATGATTACCGCATTGATTATTTGCGCGCGCATCTTGCTCAGGTAAAAGAAGCGATTCGCGATGGCGTTCAGGTTAGCGGCTATTTTCCCTGGGGGCCGATCGACATCGTCAGCTGTTCGTCTTCAGAAATGAGCAAGCGCTATGGCCTGATTTACGTCGACCTGGATGATTATGGTAACGGCAGCGCTAAACGCAGCCTGAAAAAAAGCTATGCCTGGTATCAGAAAGCCATCGCCAGCCACGGAGAAGAGATCTGAACGTCTTTGATAGGCCCGCACTGCTGGCGATGGCCGCCGGCACCTGCTGGGGAAGTTCCGGTCTGGTAATGCGCTATCTCGCCGCCTCCGGTTTTGAGGCGGTGGAAATCAGCGCATTACGTTTACTGGTCGGCACCCTGGCGCTGTTCGCCGTTTTACAGCGCCAGCGGGCCTGTGTGAGTATGGCCATTCGCTGGCAGCAGCTGCCCTGGCTTGTGGTCATGGGCACTGGCTGCCTGTTTCTCTATTCGTTTTGCTATGCGCAGGCGGTGCAGACCATTTCGCTATCGCTGGTCGCGGTACTTATCTATACCTCGCCGGCCATCGTTATGCTTATCTCCGCGCTGCTATTTCATGAAGCATTGACCGCAGGTAAATGCGCCGCGCTGGCGCTGACTATCACCGGCTGCTGTCTGGCAAGTGGCCTTTTTACTGGCGCCCGCGGCTATTCGCCGCAGGGGATCGGTTTTGCACTGAGCGCAGCACTGCTCTATGCCCTGTACGCCATCCTGGCAAAGTTTCAGACGCGGCGCAGCGATGCCCTTACCGTGACCGCCTGGTGTCTGCTGTTTGGCGCCGCAGGCGCCATGCTGACGGTCAATTTTCCGCACTGCATCAGCATCTTTCGCCAGCACCCATCGGTATTTATATGGGTAATCATTGCCGGGATATTTAATACTGCATTACCTTATTTGCTTTATACCATGGCTGTTCACGGCGGCGATGCGGGCAAAGCCGCTATGATGGCGTCGGTGGAGCCGGTGGTGGCAACCCTGCTTGGCGCGCTGGTATTCCATGAAGCGCTGACGGCCGGGTCACTGCTGGCTCCGCTGATCGTATTGTCCGGGCTATATATTATGAATCGTTCATCGACGGTACGGGAACCGGCGGCGTTAGCCAGTGCGGCCCTCAGCCAGCGAGAAGAGAAGAATGCGAAATAATCACCTGAAGCTGTTGCGCATGTTTCTGGATAGCAGCGAGACCCTGACTGCCAGCGCGCTGGCCACCAATATGTCGGTGTCAGATCGCAGCGTAAAAAATTACATCTCGGAGATAAATTGCCGCCAGCCAGGGCTTATCAACTCTTCCCATCGCGGCTATACCATTGATAAAGAACGCGCCATTCGCATACTGGCGAGCTATATCAATAAGCTGCCGCAAACTGCTGACGAGCGCGTTAATTATCTGCTGACCACGGTGCTTAATAAGCATCAGTCGGAAGAAAAGTCCGATCTGTACGCGCTGAGCGAAAATCTGTGCGTCAGCTATGAAACCATCAAAAAAGATTTGCTGGCGGTGCGCCGCAAGCTGCGGGATTTTAATCTGTTTCTTGCGGTGGTCAACGATCACATGGTGATTGAAGGCCAGGAGCAGGATAAACGCCGCATGTTTTCCAGCCTGCTGTATGCCGAGTTCAGCACCAATATTCTGAGTCTGGCTGAAATCGGCAAGGTGTTCCCGAAATATGACATTGATACCCTGGTCTCATTGTTAATGGAGGCCTGCAAGTCGTTTAATTATTTTATCAATGAATATGCGCTGCTAAGCCTGGTGCTGGATGTCATCATCAGCATCGATCGCATCAAAAATAACCATGCGTATACCCAGCTGCCGGTAAGCGAACAGCATTATTATGACGAACATGAAATGATGCTGGCGCGCAAGGTGATTACCGACATCGAGCAAACCTTCGAGGTGGTTTACAACCCGCTGGAAGCTGAAGCGCTGACCGTGGTGCTGTTGGGCAGCCTGATCCGCATTGATATGGATACCCTGCAGCTCGGTAATATCCAGGATTTAGCGGGTGAAGCCTGTATGGCGCTGGTTGAGGTGCTGCTTAAAGAGATGCGCCGTTACGAATTTATCGACGGCAGTAATGAGCAGTTTTTGGTGCGCTTTACCATTCATATCAAAAACTTGCTGGTTCGCCTGCAGCACGGCCACGTTACGCGCAACCCTCTGACCGAGCATATCCGCACCTCCTGCCCGTTGATATTTGAATGCGCGGTGGCGATATCGGAAAAAATTAAACAGGCGACGGGCTTTTTGGTTGATGAAAACGAAATTGCCTATATTGCTCTGCATATCGGCAGCATTTTGGGCAATCAGCTCAATGAACAGAATAAGGTAAGTTGCGTACTGCTGGTGCCGCAGTACCATAATCATACCAACAGCCTGATGGCGCAGCTCAACGAGATGTTTGGCCAGCAGTTAACGATTCGCGCGATTGTCACTTCCTGGAGTGAGTATATTTCTCTGCCGCAGCCCGATTTTCTTATTTCGACGCTACAAATCCCCAAGAGCATGGTCGAATGGGTGTTAATCAATCCGTTCCTTACCGATCGCGATGTGTCGGCCCTGCAATATAAAATTGAACGGGTTAAGCAAAAGAAAAAACGTCAGCGCCTGCAGGATAATTTGCAAAAAATCTCCGACGAGACGCTGTTTTTCCACAATCCCGCCTTCAGCAATGAAAACCAGGCGATAGAGTTTATGGCCCAGGCCCTTAACCAACAGGGCTACGTTGACGAAAACTTTATTCAGGATGTGTTTCAGCGTGAGCATAGCTATCCGACCACGTTCGGCAGTATTGCCGTACCCCATTCCATGAAGATGGATGCGATTAAGACCGGGCTGTGCGTGGCGATTAGCGAAAAGCCGTTTCCCTGGGGGGATAACATGGTCAATATGGCGCTGATGTTCTCGATTAACAAAGCCGAACGCGCCATCTTCTACGACATTTTTGACAATATTATTGTGCTATTGCTTGAGCCGGCAAACCTGAAGAAAGCGTTGGAGTGCCGCTCATGGAAAGAGTTTATTGTTACCATCACCACCAGTTTTTAAACGGCTAAAGCAGTTCCTGTGCCGCTGACGGTAACGCAGCGCCGCCATTTGTGTTAACGTTTTGGCGTGAAAATTTTTGCTGCGGAAGGTGCTATGTTAGCCGTTGAACGACTCCTCTCTATCATGAAAACGTTGCGCGATCCACAAAGCGGCTGCCCGTGGGATCGCCAGCAGACCTTTAGCTCGATCGCGCCTTATACGCTGGAAGAAACCTATGAAGTGCTGGACGCGATTGAGCGTGCAGACTACGACGAACTGCGCGGTGAGCTCGGCGACCTGCTGTTTCAGGTGGTGTTTTATGCCCAGATGGCCCAGGAAGAAGGGCGCTTTAATTTTGATGATATCTGCAATGGCATCAGCGATAAGCTTGAGCGGCGTCATCCGCATATTTTTGCCGACGCCACCGCCGGCGATGCGCAGCAGGTATTGCATAACTGGGAGCAGATAAAAATCGCCGAGCGCGCGGAGAAAGCGCAGCATTCGGCGCTGGATGATATCCCGCAGGCGCTGCCGGCATTAATGCGTGCGCAGAAGATCCAGAAGCGTTGCAGCAACGTCGGCTTTGACTGGAAAACGCTGGGGCCGGTGCTGGACAAGGTGCATGAAGAGATCGACGAAGTGATGTTTGAGGCGAAGCAGGCGGTGGTTGATCAGCAGAAGCTGGAGGAGGAGATGGGCGATTTGCTGTTCGCCAGCGTCAATCTTTCTCGTCATTTGGGGGTAAAAGCTGAGCTGGCGCTGCAAAAAGCCAATAAAAAATTTGAGTCGCGTTTTCGTCAGGTCGAAGCGATTATCAGCGCGCAGGGCAAAGCGATGCCTGATGCCAGCCTGGAAGAGATGGAAGCCGCCTGGCAGCAGGTAAAAAGTGCTGAAAAAATGCGTCAAGGCTGATACGATTCAGCTTGCGCTATGACGCAAATCAATTCCCTTAGCGCACAGCTGTTTTACCCTTGGCAGGAACAACGCGTGGGATGCGCGGCGGTGGAAAGGATTCATTGTGGCGGTTGGGGGATTCGGGTATACTGTTTTCCCGTCCTGGTTATTCCATCGTCTTTAAACCTAAACTCTCAGGTTCAGCATGACAACGAATTATATTTTTGTGACCGGCGGGGTCGTTTCCTCTCTGGGTAAAGGCATTGCCGCAGCCTCCCTCGCAGCTATTCTCGAAGCGCGTGGTCTTAACGTGACCATCATGAAGCTGGATCCCTATATCAACGTCGATCCCGGCACCATGAGTCCCACCCAGCATGGTGAAGTCTTCGTCACCGATGACGGCGCAGAAACCGATCTGGACCTTGGCCATTACGAACGCTTTATTCGTACTAAAATGAGCCGTCGTAATAACTTCACCACCGGCCGTATTTATTCTGAAGTACTGCGTAAAGAACGCCGTGGCGACTACCTTGGCGCGACTATTCAGGTCATCCCGCATATCACTAATGCCATTAAAGAGCGCATCATCGAAGGCGGTGAAGGCCACGATGTAGTGCTGGTGGAAATCGGCGGCACCGTCGGTGATATCGAATCACTGCCGTTCCTGGAAGCGATTCGTCAGATGGCGGTAGACGTTGGCCGCGAGCATACCCTTTACATGCACCTGACGCTGGTGCCGTACATGGCGGCAGCGGGCGAAGTCAAAACCAAGCCCACTCAGCATTCGGTTAAAGAGCTGCTTTCCATCGGGATTCAGCCTGACGTGCTGATTTGCCGCTCCGATCGCTCGGTTCCGGCGAATGAGCGGGCAAAAATTGCGCTTTTCTGTAACGTACCAGAAAAAGCGGTTATTTCGCTAAAAGACGTTGATTCTATTTATAAGATTCCTGGCCTGTTGAAATCACAGGGCCTGGACGATTATATTTGTAAACGATTCAGCCTGACGGTGCCCGAAGCTAACCTGGCGGAATGGGAACAGGTTATTTATGAAGAAGCCAATTCCGGCGGTGAAGTCACTATCGGCATGGTGGGCAAATACGTCGAGTTGCCGGATGCGTACAAATCGGTAATCGAGGCGCTTAAGCACGGCGGCCTGAAAAACCGCACGACGGTTAACATCAAGCTGATTGATTCGCAGGATGTAGAAACCCGCGGGGATGAAGTCCTGAAAGGGCTGGACGCGATTCTGGTTCCCGGTGGCTTCGGCTATCGCGGCGTAGAAGGGATGGTAATGACGGCCCGCTATGCGCGCGAAAATAAGGTGCCGTATCTGGGCATCTGTCTGGGTATGCAGGTTGCACTGATGGAGTATGCGCGCCATTGTGCCGGCATGGAGAACGCCAACTCCACTGAATTTGTGCCAGACTGTAAGTATCCGGTGGTGGCGCTGATTACCGAATGGCGCGACGAAAACGGCAACGTTGAAGTGCGCAGCGAGCAAAGCGATCTGGGTGGCACAATGCGTCTTGGCAGCCAGCAGTGTCAGCTTAGCGATGACAGCACCGTGCGCCAGCTGTACGGCTCGGAGGTGATTACCGAACGTCATCGCCATCGCTATGAAGTTAACAACATGCTGCTTAAGCCGATTGAAGCTGCCGGATTACGCATTGCCGGCCGCTCTGGCGACGATCAGCTGGTTGAAATTATTGAAAATCCGGATCATCCGTGGTTTGTGGCCTGTCAATTCCATCCGGAATTTACCTCAACACCCCGCGATGGCCACCCGTTATTTGCCGGCTTTGTTAAAGCCGCGGGCGACTATCAAAAGCGTCAGGTGAAGTAGGTCTGGTTTCAACAACGCGCGAACTTTTCGCGCGTTGTTTGTCTTAAAGCTAAGTTCCGAAAAACAGCAGCAGGTTTACGGAAACTGGCAGGGTTTTGCTTAACTTGTACTGAGGAAAAACTAATGTCCAAAATCGTAAAAGTCATCGGTCGCGAAATCATCGACTCCCGTGGTAACCCGACCGTTGAAGCAGAAGTGCATCTGGAAGGCGGTTTTGTCGGTCTGGCTGCGGCGCCTTCAGGGGCTTCAACCGGTTCGCGCGAAGCGCTGGAACTGCGCGACGGTGACAAATCTCGTTTCCTGGGCAAAGGCGTAACCAAAGCCGTTGCAGCGGTAAATGGTCCGATTGCAGAAGCCGTGACCGGTAAAGATGCGAAAGATCAGGCCAACATCGATAAAATCATGATCGATCTGGATGGTACTGAAAATAAATCAAAATTCGGCGCTAACGCTATTCTGGCTGTTTCTCTGGCCGCCGCAAAAGCCGCTGCCGCCTCAAAAGGTATGCCGCTGTACGAGCACATCGCTGAACTGAACGGCACCCCGGGTAAATTCTCAATGCCGTTGCCGATGATGAACATCATCAACGGTGGCGAGCACGCCGATAACAACGTTGATATCCAGGAATTCATGATCCAGCCGGTCGGCGCTTCAAGTGTGAAAGAAGCCATCCGCATGGGTTCTGAAGTTTTCCATCACCTGGCGAAAGTGCTGAAAGGCAAAGGCATGAATACCGCCGTTGGCGATGAAGGCGGCTATGCGCCGAATTTGGGTTCCAACGCCGAAGCGCTGGCGGTTATCGCTGAAGCGGTAAAAGCGGCAGGCTATGAGCTGGGCAAAGATATCACCCTGGCCATGGACTGCGCAGCGTCTGAGTTCTACAAAGACGGCAAATACGTGCTGGCGGGCGAAGGTAATAAAGCCTTCACTTCCGAAGAGTTCACCCACTTCCTGGAAGATTTGACCAAACAGTATCCGATCGTTTCTATCGAAGACGGTCTGGATGAGTCTGACTGGAACGGTTTTGCTTACCAGACTAAAGTGCTGGGCGACAAAATTCAGCTGGTGGGTGACGATCTGTTCGTGACCAACACCAAGATTCTGAAAGAAGGCATCGATAAGGGGATTGCCAACTCAATCCTGATTAAATTCAACCAGATCGGTTCTCTGAGCGAAACGCTGGCTGCCATCAAAATGGCCAAAGACGCTGGCTACACTGCGGTCATCTCGCATCGCTCTGGCGAAACCGAAGATGCTACCATCGCCGACCTGGCGGTAGGTACCGCTGCCGGTCAGATCAAAACCGGTTCTATGAGCCGTTCCGATCGCGTTGCCAAATACAACCAGCTGATCCGTATCGAAGAAGCGCTGGGTAACAAAGCGCCTTTCAACGGTCTGAAAGAAGTTAAAGGTCAGGCATAAGCTGACGAAGGCATCGCGCCTGCTGGCGCGATGCCTGCCATAGCGCGCCATCAGGCTTGCCTGCGCGGCGCAATACTCATCCGCAATTCCTTCAGGATTGCGGATTTTTTTATCTGCGCATCCGCAGGAAAATGGTGCCTCTGAGGTTCCCGCCGTCCGTCAGATCTGACATAATCTGCGCCCTTATTAGCACTTCCGAGACCAGCATGTATTACCCGATTAATGAGATGTTCCAGACTTTGCAGGGCGAAGGTTTTTATACTGGCGTTCCGGCAATTTTTATCCGACTGCAGGGATGTCCGGTTGGCTGCAGCTGGTGTGATACAAAACACACCTGGGATAAGCTGGCCGATCGGGAAACCTCGCTGCAGCAGATCGTGACCAAAGACGCCGAGAGCGACGCCTGGGGCAATGCTGATGAAACTATGTTGCTTAAGGCGATTGCGGATAAAGGCTGGACGGCGCGCCATGTGGTTATCACCGGCGGCGAGCCCTGCATTCACGATCTGCACGCGCTGACGCAGGCGCTTGCGCAGCACGGTTTTGGTTGTCAGATCGAAACCAGCGGTACGCATGAGGTGAAATGCAGCGAGCAGTGCTGGGTAACGGTTTCGCCGAAGGTCAATATGCGCGGCGGTTATGATGTGCTCGACCAGGCCCTGAGCCGCGCCGACGAGATTAAGCATCCGGTTGCGCGCCAGCGCGACGTGGACGCGTTGGATGCGCTGCTGGCGCGATTGCAGGATGATAAAAAACGCATTATTGCCCTGCAACCCATCAGCCAGAAGGCGGAGGCCACCGCGCTGTGTATTGAGACCTGCATCGCCCGTAACTGGCGGCTATCGATGCAAACCCATAAATATCTCAATATTGCCTGACAGGGATTAACCCCGCCGCTAGCCGCGCGGGGTGGCCGCTATAAGCATCGCGGCCGGAGAATTATTGCCGGGGTTTGGCTTTATAGGCCTCATAGGCCTGCTGGATTTCGCTTTTCGCCTCGGCTGCCGGCTTAAATCCGTTCAGCTCGACCTTTTTACGGCCGTCAGGCAGCTGCTTATACACGCGAAAGAACGCTTCCAGCCGCTGCTGTTCAATTTTCGGCAGGTCGCCGACTTCGCGAATATCATCATAGGTTGGATCAATTTTACTGGCTGGCACTGCGACTATTTTGTCATCCACTTCGCCGCCATCAATCATCTTCAGTACGCCAATCGGCCGCAGCTTAATCAGCGTACCCGGGGCCATCGGCGCGCGGGTATAAAAGATAACGTCAAGCGGATCGCCATCGCCGCCCAGCGATTGGGTGAGTGAGCCATAGTTAGCCGGATAGGCGACCGGCATCGACTGAAAACGGTCGGCAATGATAAAGCCGGTCTTGCTGTCGGTTTCGTATTTGATAATGCCGCCAGCCGGAATTTCCGTCACCGCATAAAATTCATCCGGTACTTTTTCAGGCTGAGGAAAATCCAGGATATTAATGGTGCCCGCCTGGGAGGAAGCGGTAATAAGCAGTGCCAGAAAAGCGAGTTTTTTCAGCTGATTCATTATGATTCTCATGATCTTTAATGAAGGAGCCGCCAGCGTAGTCGGGTTTTATTACCGTGAAATGACAGGCGTCAGTTGCCGGGCGTAAGGCTGTTGCCGCCAGCAACGCGGGTTGGCGCAGAAACCACGGAAACCGGCATTACCGGTCTCCGTTTTCCCGCCGTTGAGCGCTGGTTGGACGGTTAACTATTCACCGCGCCAGACGCAGCCAGCCGTGCAGGTTTCTTTTACCATCACGGCGCTCAGGCCGGGGACGCGTGGCTTCATCTGCTGCCAAATCCACTGTGCCAGCACTTCGCTGGTCGGATTTTCCAGTCCGTCAATCTCGTTGAGATAGTGGTGATCGAGCTGGTCATAAACAGGTTTGAAAGCGGCCTTCAGCTCGGCAAAATCCATCACCCAGCCAGTATAAGGATCCACGTCGCCGGTGACTTCAAGACGAACCATAAATGAGTGCCCGTGCAGACGACCGCACTTATGACCCTCCGGCACGTGGGGCAGGCGATGCGCGGCCTCGAACTGAAAATCTTTGAATAACGTAATGCTCATGGCCTTAATCTCTGAAAAACAAAACCGCGCGAGTCTACCCGATTATGGGATTTTTCGCAGCCAAAACCGCCCGTTGTTGTTTCTCTGAGCGATACATTGCCTGAAGAAACAGGCTAATTATTTGTATTTGAATGAATTTATTAATCGGTTTTATCGCTAACCCTTACCCGAAAAAACGTTTAGTTGTTTTGGTTATTTATTATTTCCAACCTTTATTTAAGGGTTATTATGCCTGCCGTTAACCTACCGCTAATTATACGTATATAAGATGGAAAACCCTTTATGACACTTCAGGCCCCTTCGGGCTCGCTGCTTCCGCTCAATCCGGAGCAGCTGGCGAAGCTACAGGCTGCCACCAGCGATCTCTCGACAACTCAGCTGGCCTGGATATCAGGTTACTTCTGGGGCATGGTCAATCAGACCCCGGGCAGCTTAGCCACGGCGGGCAGCGCACCAGCGCCGGTGCAGGCTGAAGTGCCAACGGTTACGCTGATTTCCGCTTCGCAGACCGGCAATGCGCGTCGACTGGCCGAGCAGCTGCGCGATGATCTGCTGGCCGCTAGGCTGGGTGTCAACCTGGTGAATGCCGGTGATTACAAGTTCAAGCAGATCGCTCAGGAAAAGCTGCTGGTGGTGGTGACGTCCACCCAAGGTGAAGGAGAACCGCCGGAAGAGGCGGTCGCGCTGCATAAATTCTTAATGTCGAAAAAGGCACCCAAAATGGCCGCGACGGCATTCGCCGTGTTTGGCCTTGGCGACACCTCCTACGAATTTTTCAGCAAAGCGGGTAAAGATTTCGACGCCCGGCTGGCCGAGCTTGGCGCCGAGCGCCTGTTTGAGCGCGTGGACGCGGACGTCGAATACGCCGAGCAGGCCGCCGGCTGGCGTAAGCAAATGGTGGAAATTTTGCAGGCGCGCCTGCCGAACGAAGCGCCGGCGGTGGCGGCGGTGACCGCTGCCGGCAGCGTCAACCAACTGGATAGCAGCCCCTATAGCAAACAAGCGCCGCTCAGCGCCAGCCTGGCGCTGAATCAGAAGATAACCGGTCGCAACTCGGATAAAGATGTGCGCCATATTGAGATCGATCTCGCTGATTCCGGCCTGCGCTATCAGCCGGGCGATGCGCTCGGCGTCTGGTTTGAAAACGATCCAGCATTAGTTGAGGAACTGCTGGCCTTGCTGTGGCTGAAAGGCAATGAGCCGGTCGAGCTGGACGGTAAAACGCTGACTATCGCCGACGCGTTGCAAAAGCATTTCGAGCTGACGGTCAATACGCCGCAGATCGTTGAACAGTACGCTAAGCTTTCCCGCAGCGCCGCGCTGCTGGAGCGCGTTGCGGACAAGGTCAGCCTGCAGCAATATGCGCAGAGTATGCCGATTGTCGATATGGTGCGCGAAGCGCCGACCGAGCTAAACGTAGAGCAGCTTACGGCTCTGCTGCGCCCGCTGACGCCGCGCCTGTATTCGATCGCCTCTTCGCAGGCGGAAACCGAAAGCGAGGTGCATATTACCGTGGGTGCCGTGCGCTACCAAATCGACGGCCGTCCCCGGACCGGCGGCGCCTCTGGTTTCCTCGCTGACCGCATTGAAGAAGATGGCGAGGTGCGGATTTTTATCGAGCACAATGACAACTTCCGCTTACCGGCTAATTCGGATGCGCCGGTTATCATGATTGGCCCCGGTACCGGTATCGCGCCGTTTCGTGCCTTTATGCAGCAGCGCGACAATGATGGCGCCGCAGGGAAAAACTGGCTGTTCTTCGGCAACCCGCACTTTACCGAGGACTTTCTTTATCAGGTTGAGTGGCAGCGCTACGTTAAGGATGGCCTGCTGACCCATATCGATCTGGCCTGGTCTCGCGACCAGCAGCACAAAGTTTACGTACAGGATTTGATTCGCAAAAACGGCGCCGAACTGTGGCGCTGGATAGAAGAAGGCGCTCACATCTATGTCTGCGGTGATGCTAATCGTATGGCAAAGGATGTCGAGCAAGCCCTGCTGGAAGTCGTGGCCGAAAACGGTGGCATGGACATCGAAACGGCCGATGAGTTTTTAAGTGAGCTACGCATTGAGCGCCGTTATCAGCGCGACGTGTATTAAGAGATAAAACCCATGAGCGAAAAACATCCCGGCCCTCTGGTGGTTGAAGGCAAACTGGTCGACGCCGAGCGCCTGAAAAAAGAGAGCAACTACCTGCGCGGCACCATCCTGAAAGATCTGGATGATGGCCTGACCGGCGGCTTTAACGGCGATAACTTCCTGCTGATTCGTTTTCACGGTATGTATCAGCAAGACGATCGCGATATTCGCGCTGAGCGTGCTGAACAAAAGCTGGAACCGCGCCATGCGATGATGCTGCGCTGTCGCCTGCCGGGTGGGATCATTAAACCTGAGCAGTGGCTGGCGATCGATAAATTCGCCAGCGACAACACGCTGTACGGCAGCATTCGACTGACTAACCGGCAGACCTTTCAGTTTCACGGCATTCTGAAGAAAAACGTTAAGCCGGCACACCAGATGCTGCATGAAGTGGGGCTGGACGCGCTGGCGACCGCCAATGACGTCAACCGCAACGTGCTTTGCACCTCTAATCCCATCGAGTCTGAGCTGCATCAGGAAGCCTACGAATGGGCGAAGAAGCTGTCGGAGCACCTGCTGCCTCAGACGCGCGCTTATGCGGAAATCTGGTGGGATCAGGAAAAGGTCGCCACCACCGATAAAGAACCGATTCTCGGTGAAACCTATCTGCCGCGTAAGTTTAAAACCACCGTGGTGGTGCCGCCGCATAATGACGTTGATCTGCACGCCAATGATATGAACTTCATTGCCATTGCCGAAAACGGCCGGCTGGTCGGTTTTAACCTGCTGGTGGGCGGCGGGCTGTCGATTGAACACGGTAATAAAGCGACTTATGCTCGTACCGCCAGTGAAATCGGCTATCTGCCGCTGGATAAAACTCTGGAAGTGGCGGCCGCGGTGGTGAGTACCCAGCGCGACTGGGGCAATCGTACCGATCGCAAAAATGCGAAAACCAAATATACCCTTGAGCGCGTCGGCGTTGAGACGTTTAAAGCCGAGGTGGAAAAGCGTGCCGGTCTGACCTTCGAGCCGATTCGCCCTTATGAATTCACCACCCGTGGCGATCGCTTTGGCTGGGTGAAAGGCATCGATAAAAAATGGCACCTGACGCTGTTTATCGAAAACGGTCGCCTGCTGGACTATCCTGATCGGCCGCTAAAATCCGGCATCGCCGAAATAGCTCGCATACACAAAGGCGACTTCCGGCTGACCGCGAATCAGAACCTGATTGTGGCTGGCGTTCCGGCGGTGGAAAAGGACAAAATCGAGGCGATCGCACGCCAGCATGCGCTGATGGATAACGTGACGGCGCAGCGTGAAAACTCTATGGCCTGCGTGGCGTTTCCAACCTGTCCGCTGGCGATGGCCGAGGCCGAACGCTTTTTGCCGTCATTTATCACCCGCGTGGAGAATCTGATGCACCACCACAAGGTGGGGGATGAGCATATTGTACTGCGTGTGACCGGCTGCCCTAACGGCTGCGGGCGGGCGCTGCTTGCGGAAGTTGGCCTGGTAGGTAAGGCGCCGGGTCGCTATAACCTGCATCTCGGCGGTAACCGGATTGGCACGCGCATTCCGCGCATGTATCGGGAAAATATCGGCGAAGATGAAATCATCGCCACCCTTGATGAGCTGGTCGGCCGCTGGGCGAAAGAGCGTCAGGATAACGAAGGCTTTGGTGACTTCACTATTCGTACCGGTATTGTCAGCGCGGTGGAAGATCCGGCGCGTGATTTCTGGAACTAACGGAGGCGGAGATGTCTGTACTCGATCTCGCACAGTTGAATGCGTTACCGAAAGTTGAGCGCGTAATGGCGCTGGCGCAGATAAATAACGATCTGGATGCCATGACGGCCGAAGCGCGCGTTGCCTGGTCGCTGGAGCACCTGCCCGGCGCTTTTGTGCTCTCCTCCAGCTTTGGTATTCAGGCGGCGGTCAGCCTGCATCTGGTGACCCGGCTGAAGCCGGATATCCCGGTGATCCTTACCGATACCGGCTACCTGTTCGCCGAAACCTATCAGTTTATTGATGCGCTGACGGAAAAGCTGGACCTTAATCTACAGGTATTTCGCGCGGCGGAGTCGCCTGCCTGGCAGGAGGCGCGCTACGGTAAGCTGTGGGAGCAGGGCGTGGAAGGGATTGAACGCTATAACCAGCTTAATAAGGTTGAGCCGATGAACCGGGCGCTGGAAACCTTACAGGCGGGCAGCTGGTTTGCCGGCCTGCGCCGGGAGCAGTCTGGCAGCCGGGAGAACCTGCCGGTGCTGGCTATCAAACGCGGCGTGTTTAAGATATTGCCGATTATCGACTGGGATAACCGTCAGGTTTATCAGTATCTGAAGCAGCATGGCCTCAGCTATCATCCGCTGTGGGACCAGGGCTATGTTTCGGTGGGCGATACCCACACCACGCGCAAGCTTGAGCCCGGTATGAGCGAGGAAGATACGCGCTTCTTTGGCCTCAAGCGCGAGTGCGGACTGCACGAATAAACCTGCCTCTGGCTGAGCGCATTAACGAGAAAAGCAACGCGGGTTAATGTGCTCACGCCGTCTCTGTGAACCTCACTGATTACCTGGTGGGCCAACGGCTGCTGTTTTTGCGTGCGCCAAGCCGTGAAGCGCGCGCTCGGACGGTTGTGAAATGCACCGAGGTTGATTTGCCTACGGGGCGTAAGCGCAAGGGCGGCGCTGAGCGGCGGTCCCGCGTGCAACAAAAAATCAGTGACAGAACGCTGGCCGGGCGGACGGGAAGTGGATGCGGCTTCTGTAAAGTCATTGTTTTTTCTTTGTTAAGCAGAAATTGATCTGAACTTTACCGCGGCGTTATTCCATCTGGTAACTTCTCATTCCTATTCGTAATTTCAAAAGCATAAAGCTTGTGACCTATAGTCGCATTAACTTTATGTGTTTCTGACGGGAACATTGTGGATTATTTACCCCTTTTTGCTGACCTGCGAGCAAGGTCGGTGCTGGTGGTTGGCGGCGGCGACGTTGCCGCCCGCAAAATAGATTTGCTGCGGCGCGCCGGCGCCCGGGTGCGGGTGGTTGCGCGCAGCTTGTGTGACGAACTGGCCGAACTGGAACAGCAGCAGGCTATTCTCTGGCTGGCTCGCGAGTTCGCGGCGGAGCAGTTAAATGACGTGGTGCTGGTGATTGCGGCGACCGATGATAACGCGCTTAACGCCACCGTTAGCCGCTGTGGCAACGCGCGTAATCTGCTGGTTAACGTGGTGGATGACCAGGCTAAATGCAGCTTTATTTTTCCCTCCATCGTTGACCGCTCACCGCTGGTGGTGGCGATTTCATCCGGCGGTAGCGCGCCGGTTCTGGCGCGGCTGCTGCGTGAAAAGCTGGAAGCGTTGCTGCCGGCAAACCTTGGCCAGATGGCCGCGCTGGCGGGGGAATGGCGTGAAAAGGTCAAACAGCGTTTCGCTAACATCGCCGATCGCCGTCGTTACTGGGAACGGGCATTCAACGGCCTGTTTGCCAGCCAGGTTGCTGGCGGCAATCTGACGGCGGCCAGGCAGACCCTTGACGCGCAGTTGGACGATCCTGAGGCGCAGCAGGGTGAGATCGTACTGGTAGGCGCCGGTCCCGGCGACGCTGGCCTGCTGACCCTGCGTGCGCTGCAGGTTATGCAGCAGGCTGACGTGGTGCTCTATGACCATCTGGTCAGCGCCGAGGTGCTGGATCTGGTGCGGCGCGATGCCGAACGGATTTGCGTTGGCAAACGCGCCGGCGCTCACGACGTTATTCAGCAGGAGACGAATCGTCTGCTGGTCAGCCTGGCGCGCCAGGGCAAACGCGTGGTGCGCCTGAAGGGCGGCGATCCATTTATTTTTGGTCGCGGCGGCGAAGAGTTGCAGGTCGCGGTGCAGGCCGGGATACCTTTTCAGGTTGTGCCCGGCGTCACCGCAGCTTCCGGCGCTACCGCCTATGCCGGCATTCCGCTGACCCATCGTGATTATGCGCAGAGCGTATTGTTTATTACCGGCCATTCTCAGGAGGATAGCGAGACGGTCGACTGGCCTTCGCTGGCCCGCTCGCATCAGACGCTGGCGATTTATATGGGCACCTTTAAAGCGGCGGATATCAGTGCGCAACTTATTGCTCACGGACGTGACGCTGCGACGCCGGTAGCGATTATCAGCCGGGGCACCCGTCCTGACCAGCAGGTGCTGATCGGCACCCTTGGCGAACTGGGACAGCTGGCGCAACGCGCCCCGACGCCAGCGCTGCTGGTGATTGGCGAGGTGGTTAACCTGCAGGCGCAGCTTGCCTGGTTTCAACATTCAGCACGACCGGCATCGCCTGATGCACCGGTTGTTACTTTGGCTTAAGGAACAGTTATGGATCAAAAACGGCTCACTCACCTGCGTCAACTCGAAGCGGAAAGTATCCATATCATCCGGGAAGTCGCGGCAGAATTCAGCAATCCGGTGATGATGTATTCCATTGGCAAAGATTCATCGGTGATGCTTCATCTGGCGCGTAAAGCATTTTATCCGGGAACGCTTCCTTTCCCGCTGCTGCACGTTGATACCGGCTGGAAGTTTCGTGAAATGTATGCCTTTCGCGATCGTACGGTTAAACAACTGGGCGCTGAACTTATCGTTCACCGCAATCCGGAAGGCCTGGCGATGGGGATTAATCCGTTCGTTCACGGCAGCGCGAAGCACACCGATATTATGAAAACCGAAGGGTTAAAGCAGGCGCTGAATAAGTATGGTTTCGACGCGGCCTTTGGCGGCGCGCGGCGGGATGAAGAGAAATCACGTGCAAAAGAACGCATCTATTCATTCCGCGACCGTTTTCACCGCTGGGACCCGAAGAATCAGCGCCCGGAGCTTTGGCACAACTATAACGGCCAGATTAACAAGGGCGAAAGCATTCGCGTTTTTCCGCTCTCCAACTGGACTGAGTTGGATATCTGGCAATATATTTTCCTGGAAAATATTGAAATCGTTCCACTTTATCTGGCGGCTGAACGCCCGGTGCTGGAGCGTGACGGTATGCTGATGATGGTCGATGACGATCGTATCGATTTGCAGCCAGGAGAGATGATCAAGCAGCGCATGGTGCGCTTTCGCACCCTTGGCTGCTGGCCGCTAACCGGCGCCGTGGAGTCTCAGGCCGCGACGCTGCCGGGAATTATTGAAGAGATGTTGATATCCACCACCAGTGAACGTCAGGGGCGGGTCATCGATCGCGACCAGTCCGGCTCGATGGAGCTGAAGAAACGCCAGGGTTATTTCTGAGGAGCCGTCGATGAATACAGTAATTGCACAACAAATTGCCGAGCAGGGCGGGGTAGAAGCCTGGCTGCATGCTCAGCAGCACAAAAGCCTGCTGCGTTTTTTAACCTGCGGTAGCGTCGATGATGGCAAAAGCACGCTAATTGGACGCTTGCTGCACGATACCCGACAGATTTATGAAGATCAGCTCTCTTCGCTGCACAATGACAGTAAGCGTCACGGTACCCAGGGCGAGAAGCTGGATCTGGCGCTATTGGTCGATGGCCTGCAGGCTGAGCGCGAACAGGGGATCACCATTGATGTCGCCTACCGCTACTTCTCCACCGAGAAGCGCAAATTTATCATCGCTGACACCCCGGGCCACGAGCAGTACACGCGTAATATGGCGACCGGCGCCTCAACCTGCGAGCTGGCGATTTTGTTGATTGACGCGCGCAAAGGGGTATTAGATCAGACCCGTCGGCATAGCTTTATCAGTACGCTGCTGGGCATTAAGCATCTGCTGGTGGCGGTGAATAAGATGGACCTTGTTGAATACAGCCAGCAGCGGTTCGAACAAATTAAGCAGGACTACCTTGATTTTGCCGCCCAGCTGCCGGGGGATGTTGATATTCGCTTTGTGCCGATTTCTGCCCTTGAAGGTGAGAACGTTGCCAGCCAGAGCCCGCGTATGCCCTGGTACAGCGGCCCGACGCTGCTGGATGTGCTGGAAACCGTTGAAGTTAATCGGGTGGTTGATCATCAGCCAATGCGCTTTCCGGTGCAGTACGTCAACCGGCCGAACCTCGATTTTCGCGGCTATGCCGGTACCCTGGCTTCCGGGCAGGTGACGGTCGGCCAGCGGGTCAAGGTATTACCCTCAGGCGTTGAATCTTCAGTGGCTCGCATCGTCACTTTCGATGGCGATCTGACCCAGGCGCAGGCCGGGGAAGCGATTACCCTGGTGCTGGAAGATGAGATTGATATCAGCCGCGGCGATCTGCTGGTCGAAGCAGCGGCGGCGCTGAAGCCGGTGCAGGGCGCATCGCTGGACGTGGTGTGGATGGCGGAACAGCCGCTGGTACCAGGTCAAAGCTTCGATGTTAAAATCGCCGGTAAAAAGACCCGGGCGCGCGTGGAAAACATTCAGTATCAGGTTGAGATTAACAGCCTGACTCAGCGCACGGTGGAGAATCTGCCGCTGAATGGCATTGGTCTGATAGACGTAACTTTTGATGAACCGTTGGCGATTGATCCTTACCAACAAAATCCAGTGAGTGGCGGAATCATATTTATTGACCGCCTGAGCAACGTCACGGTTGGCGCCGGGATGATCCGTGAACCACAGGACGTTGGTCACAGCGAAAGGGCTGATTACGGCAGCTTTGAGCTGGAACTGAACGCGCTGGTGCGGCGTTATTTTCCGCACTGGGGCGCCCGTGACCTGCTGGGCGGTAAATAATGGCCGCCCACGATGAAAATGTTATCTGGCACGCCCACCCGGTGGCGCGTGCCGAACGCGAGGCGAGGCACGGACACAAAGGGGCGGTGCTGTGGTTCACCGGCCTTTCCGGGTCGGGTAAATCGACCGTAGCGGGGGCGCTGGAACAGGCGTTACACCAGCTGGGAGCCAGCACTTACCTGCTGGACGGCGATAACGTGCGCCACGGCCTGTGCCGCGATCTCGGCTTCAGCGATAGCGATCGTAAAGAAAACATCCGCCGGGTGGGGGAAGTGGCGAAGCTAATGGTTGATGCCGGACTGATCGTGTTAACAGCGTTTATCTCTCCGCACCGCGCTGAACGGCAAATGGTCCGCGCCATGCTGGGGGAAGATCGCTTTATTGAAGTGTATGTCGATACGCCGCTGGCTATCTGTGAACGCCGCGATCCCAAGGGGTTATACAAAAAAGCGCGCGCCGGGGAGCTGAAAAATTTCACCGGCATCGACAGCGTCTATGAGGCGCCCGCTCAGCCAGAAATTCATCTCGATGGAGAACAATTGGTAACAATATTAACAGCGCAATTATTAGATCTGTTACGTAAGCACGATATTATCAGTTCCTGAGATAGCGCGGACAAGCGCCATAGAGCGTACCGAAACAAGCGTCAACAGGATATTTATGCATAACGTTACCCCCATGCTGGCTGGTAAAAATGAACGTGAGCAGGATGAACCTTCCTGGTCCTTCCCCGGTGGTGTGATCGGCTTCGCGGCCTACTGGTTTGCGTTGGCGATACCCTTCCTGATGTATGGGGCTAACGTCCTGTTTTTCTTCCTCTACACCTGGCCCTTCTTCCTGGCTTTGCTGCCGGTATCGGTGCTGATTGGCATTGTGGTTAGCTTTATGCTGCGCGGCAAAATATTCTGGATGGCGGTCATCACCTTTGCGTCTGTCGTCTGCCTGTTCCTGATGTTGTTTACTTTCCTTTCCGGCTGGTAGCCGGACCATAGCGTGCGCCGCAGTGATGAAACCGACGCTGGCGCGACAAAACGTTACCGGCTTTCTGACGAAACCGTGGTGAAAAGGGTAAAAAGCCTGCGAAATCGCCGGCATTTTTGCTGGCGGAGTGGAGTCTGGCGGAAAGTTATGGGATGATTGGGCCGTTTTTCAGGGGATGGGAATGGGAAAACTTACACTGTTACTACTGGTTTTACTCGGTTGGCTGCAATATTCGCTCTGGCTGGGCAAAAACGGTCTCCATGACTATACGCGCGTCAAAGACGATGTTGCTTTGCAGCAGGCCAGCAATGGTAAGCTGAAAACGCGCAACGATCGCCTGTTTGCGGAAATTGACGATCTCAATGGCGGTTCAGAAGCCATTGAAGAGCGCGCGCGCGATGAACTCGGCATGATTAAACCCGGTGAAACCTTCTATCGTGTGGTGCCGGACCAGAACCGGCGCAATGCGGCGGCGTCCGGCTCTGCCAGCCAGCAACCCTGAAAATGATGAACAGTGCCGTTTCCTCCCCGGATATTATCGCCGTGGTACCCGCTGCCGGCATCGGCAGCCGCATGCAGTCTTCTTCCCCCAAGCAATATCTCACCATCGGACGGCAGACTATCCTCGAACATACGCTGGCACCGCTATTGGCTCACGAGCGTATCGGCAATGTTATCGTGGTGCTGAGTGCCGATGACGACAAATTTGCCGCCTTGCCGGTCAGCAGGCATCCGGAAATTATCACCGTTTGCGGCGGCGGCCAGCGGGCAGATTCGGTTCTGGCCGGCTTACAGGCCGCCAGCGGCGCCCGCTGGGTGCTGGTACATGATGCCGCTCGCCCCTGTTTGCATCCTGATGACCTGACGCGCTTACTGGCGATTACCGCCAGCAGCAAGGTGGGCGGCATTCTGGCGGCACCGGTGCGCGACACCATGAAACGAGCTGAAGCGGGGCGCGATGCGATTGCCCACACCGTCGAACGCGACGCGCTGTGGCACGCGCTGACGCCGCAATTATTTCCGCTGGAGCTGCTGCGTCAGTGTTTGCAGCGTGCATTGCAGGAAGGCGCCACCATCACCGATGAAGCGTCGGCACTGGAATATTGCGGCTATCATCCCGAACTCGTTGCTGGACGCAGCGATAATATAAAGGTTACCCGCCCGGAAGATCTGGCGCTGGCCGCCTTTTTCCTTACCCAATTGCATAATAAGGAGAGCGCATAATGCGTATCGGTCACGGTTTTGATGTCCACGCTTTCGCTGGCGAAGGTCCATTGGTGATTGGCGGCGTGCGAATTCCATTCGATCGCGGACTGCTGGCGCATTCTGATGGCGACGTGGCGCTGCATGCGCTAACCGATGCGCTGCTCGGCGCGGCAGCGCTGGGGGATATCGGCAAGCTGTTTCCCGACACCGATGCCGCCTATAAAGGCGCCGACAGCCGCATGCTGCTGCGCCAGGCATGGCAGAAGATTCAGCAGAAGGGCTGGCGTATCGGTAACGTCGACGTCACTATCATCGCCCAGGCGCCGAAAATGCTGCCCCATATCCCCCAGATGCGCATAAATATTGCCGAAGATTTGGCGATTCATATGGATGACGTGAACGTTAAAGCCACCACCACCGAAAAGCTGGGCTTCACCGGCCGCGGCGAGGGGATTGCCTGTGAAGCCGTAGCGCTGTTGCTGAAGGCGCAGGATTGATGGATAGCCTGCACTGGCTGCACGGTCAGCCGACGGCAAGCGGCGTGATAAAAGCCAACGCCGAAGATTTTGTCGTTATGGAAGATCTTGGCTACCGGCCTGATGGACAGGGTGAACACCTGCTGGTTCATATCCGTAAGAATGGCTGTAATACCCGTTTTGTTGCCGAGGCGCTGGCAAAATTTGCCGGCGTTCATGCCCGCGATGTCAGCTTCGCCGGTATGAAAGACCGGCATGCCGTGACCGAACAGTGGTTTTGCCTGCGTATCCCCGGCAAGCAGACGCCCGACCTGAGCGCATTCGATCTTGAGGGCTGCGAGGTGCTGGAAAGTGCAAGGCATCAGCGCAAGTTGCGTACCGGCGCTCTTAAAGGCAATGCCTTTCGTCTGGTATTACGCCAGGTTTCCGATCGCCAGGCGGTTGAAGAACGTCTGCAGCTGATTGCCCGCAGCGGCGCTCCAAATTATTTCGGCGCTCAGCGCTTCGGCCACGGCGGCAACAATGTGCAGCAGGCCAGCCGCTGGGCGGCAGGCGATATTCGCGTGCGTGAGCGCAATAAGCGCAGTTTTTATTTATCCGCCGCGCGCAGCGCGCTGTTTAACCAGGTTGTTAGCGCCAGGCTGGCGCAGCAAAATAATCTGACTACGGTGATGCCAGGTGATGCGCTGCAGCTTAGCGGCCGCGGCAGCTGGTTTGTTGCCGACGTCGCCGAGCTGACGACGTTACAGCAGCGCGTCGATGCGGGCGAACTGCGGGTTACCGCTCCCTTGGCCGGCAGCGGCGAGTGGGGAAGCCAGCAGCAGGCGCTGGCCTTCGAACAACAGGCGTTGCAGGATCGCGCCTTGTTGATTCAGCTGTTACAGCAGGAAAAGGTTGATGCGGCGCGGCGCGCAATGTTGATGATGCCGGAAAATTTACGCTGGAGCTGGTGGGATGATGTTACCGTCGAACTGCAATTCTGGCTGCCGGCCGGCAGCTTTGCCACCAGTCTGCTGCGCGAGGTTGTGACTGCTCAGGCTGATATTGATGAATAAATTTGCCGGTTAACCGCACAGAACAGCCGACCAGGGTCGCTCGCGCTGGCCGCACTGCTAGCTGAGCGACATCCCCAATACTGCATTGACCACTGACGACGCCATAAATACGCTGCCCAGAATGAGGAAGGTTTTATTCTTTAAGGTTGCAGCCAGGACTAACATGGTGAGGCTTGCGCACATAAAGGGTATGGCAATGATCGAGAATGTGGACACGCGGCTTTCCTTTCAGATGTGTTTTGTCAGGGTTAATGATTTCAGCGTCAATAGAGGTTGTCTTTAGCCGGAGAGCTTAGCACACAGCAGCGAAGCAGTTAAAAGCAGCGGGTTTAACCTGCCCGTTTTTGTAACTACAATTACGCAACTCGCCAGGCTAGAATAGCTCAATCCAACCGATAATCACTGCATATTTTTTCGTCAGCAAAATCGAAACGGGATAAAGTTGAGTGAGTTTTACTGGTAAGTTAAATAAAAACAAAAGGTTGCTCCGATAATGCGCATATTACTGAGTAACGATGACGGTTACCATGCTCCGGGAATTCAGACGCTTGCCGCTGCGCTGCGTGAATTCGCTGAGGTTCAGATTGTCGCTCCCGATCGCAATCGTAGCGGCGCATCCAATTCGCTGACGCTGGAGATGCCGCTACGCACTTTTACTTATCCCGATGGCGATATCGCGGTGCAAATGGGAACGCCCACCGACTGCGTTTACCTTGGGGTTAACGCCCTGATGAAACCCGCGCCGGATATCGTCATTTCCGGCATCAACGCGGGTCCCAACCTTGGCGATGACGTGCTTTATTCCGGTACCGTTGCCGCGGCGATGGAAGGGCGCCATCTGGGCCTGCCGGCGATTGCCGTGTCGTTGAATGGTCACCAGCATTATGATACCGCCGCGGCGGTGACCTGCCAGCTGCTGCGGGCGCTGATGCGCGAGCCGCTGCGTACCGGGCGTATTCTTAACGTTAACGTGCCCGATCTGCCGCTGGCAGAAATTAAAGGATTTCGCGTTACCCGCTGCGGCAGCCGCCATCCGAGCGATAAGGTTATTCCCCAGCAGGACCCGCGCGGCCACACGCTGTACTGGATTGGACCGCCGGGGGATAAGTTCGATGCGGGGCCGGATACTGATTTTGCCGCCGTCGATGAAGGCTTCGTTTCGGTCACTGCGCTGCATGTCGATCTGACGGCCCATGCCGCTCAGGATAAACTCAATGACTGGCTGGCTCGGTCCGAGGTTAATTACGGATGATTACTAAGCGCGTCGATACGCTTCTTGGACAGCTGCGTCAGCAGGGGATCGGTGATGAGCGCCTGCTGAATGCAATTGGAAACGTCCCGCGTGAAAAGTTTGTCGATGAAGCATTTGAGCACAAAGCCTGGGACAATATGGCGCTGCCCATCGGCTCCGGGCAAACCATTTCACAGCCCTATATGGTCGCGCGTATGACCGCTCTGCTGGAATTAACCCCCGCCTCGCGCGTGCTGGAAATTGGTACAGGTTCCGGCTATCAGACGGCGATTCTGGCGCATCTGGTTGACCGCGTCTTTTCCGTTGAGCGGATTAAAGGGCTGCAATGGCAGGCCAAACGTCGCCTTAAGCAGCTGGATTTGCATAATATTTCTACCCGCCATGGCGATGGCTGGGAAGGATGGCCGTCACGCGGCCCCTTTGATGCCATTATCGTTACCGCCGCGCCGCCAGAAATCCCCTGCGCATTAATGGCTCAGCTTAAGGATGAGGGCATTATGGTGCTGCCGGTGGGTGAGACCCAGCAGGTGCTAAAGCGTATTCGCCGTCGCGGCGATGACTACGTTATTGATACCATCGAACCGGTACGCTTCGTGCCGCTGATTCAGGGCGACCTGGCCTGACTTTGAGATAAAACCTCGCGAGATCATTTGGTCACAACTGATTTATAGCGCCTTGGGATTGATATTGTTACTATTCCGCTTATTTTATGAAATAAACCTGTATGAAGCGCCTCTGTTTCATCGTCATCGTTTGTCGCCATGGGGGATTTAATGAGCACTGGAAGCCCGGTTTTTACCTTGCGCCGTATTGCGGCGGTTTCTTTGATAGGTCTGGGGCTGGCAGGCTGCAGCAGCAATAATACGCAGGCGCCGATAAGCTCAGTAAATGACAACAGCAGCAGCGGTATGACTGCTGGCGGCGATGCGCCAATGAGCAGTCAGCAAAATGCGGCTAACGCCAGTTCACAAGGCGTGAGCGAGAGCGTGCCGGCTCAGGGGGGAGGCATGCTGGTGCAGCAGCCGCCATCCAATATACAGCCGACTCAGGCTGGCGTGGCTACTCAGCCGGTTAATCAACCCGCCACTCAGCCTGCTAATTCACCCGCCGCGCAACCGCCAGCTGATGCTAACGTACAGATGAAAGACGGGCATATTGTTTACAACCGTGCTTATGGGAATATTCCGAAAGGTAGCTACGGCGGACAGACATATACCGTGCAGCATGGCGACACTTTGTTCTATATTGCCTGGATTACCGGCAACGATTTTCGCGACCTTGCGCAGCGCAATAATATCGCCGCCCCTTACAGCCTCACGGTTGGACAGCAGTTACAGGTAAGTAATGGTAAGGGTGGAACCATCACCGGAGGTAACGAAGTTACTGCCGCCGATGCGACGTCCAGTGGTGTAACAACGCCAGCTCCGGTTGCGCAAACCAAACCAACGGCTGTTGCACGCCAGCCTGTTATTACGTATTCTGAGGATTCGGGTGAATCAGATGGCGGCAAAATGCTGCCGTCTTCCGGTGCAAAAGTTGCTACGACAACTGCGCCGGTTACCGCTCCAACAGCCAGCAGTTCAGCCCCAAGTTCAGCGCCGGTTAGTACATGGCGCTGGCCGACCGAAGGAAAAGTCATTGATAACTTCTCCTCTTCGGAAGGTGGAAACAAGGGAATTGATATTGCTGGCACGCGTGGACAGCCTATCTACGCAACCGCTCCTGGGCGCGTTGTGTATGCAGGAAACGCGCTGCGTGGATACGGTAATCTGATTATCATCAAACATAATGATGACTACCTGAGTGCCTACGCCCATAACGACACTATGCTGGTCCGGGAACAACAACAAGTTCAGGCGGGGCAAAAAATAGCTACTATGGGTAGCACCGGCACCAGTTCTGTAAGATTGCATTTTGAAATTCGTTACAAGGGGAAATCCGTAAACCCGTTGCGCTATTTGCCGCAGCGATAATCCGGCAGAACCTTGCTGTTCTGCCCCAGGTATCACGGGTAGGAGCCGCTTATGAGCCAGAATACGCTGAAAGTTAACGAGTTACATGAAGATGCGGAATTCGACGAAAACGGAGCTGAGGTTTTTGACGAGAAGGCACTTGTTGAAAATGAATCTGGCGATAACGATTTAGCAGAAGAAGAGTTGTTATCACAGGGAGCGACGCAGCGTGTTTTAGATGCGACGCAGCTCTACCTGGGTGAAATAGGTTATTCACCTCTTTTAACGGCGGAAGAAGAAGTATTCTTTGCCCGCCGTGCGCTACGGGGCGACGTGCCATCACGACGCCGCATGATTGAAAGTAACCTGCGTCTGGTGGTGAAAATCGCCCGTCGCTATAGCAATCGTGGCCTGGCGCTGCTGGATCTTATCGAAGAAGGTAATCTTGGTCTGATTCGCGCGGTTGAAAAATTCGATCCTGAACGTGGATTCCGTTTTTCAACCTATGCGACATGGTGGATCCGCCAGACCATCGAACGGGCTATTATGAATCAGACCCGTACGATCCGTCTGCCGATTCACATTGTGAAAGAACTGAACGTTTACCTGCGTACCGCGCGTGAACTCTCGCATAAGCTCGATCACGAGCCCAGTGCAGAAGAGATTGCCGAGCAGCTGGATAAACCGGTTGATGATGTCAGCCGCATGCTGCGCCTGAATGAACGTATCACCTCCGTTGATACG
Organism: Izhakiella australiensis; assembly: GCF_002006995.1. Classification (GTDB taxonomy): domain Bacteria; phylum Pseudomonadota; class Gammaproteobacteria; order Enterobacterales; family Enterobacteriaceae; genus Izhakiella; species Izhakiella australiensis. The sequence goes on from NZ_MRUL01000008.1 coordinate 184,889, forward strand.
CCATTGGGCGGCGACTCTGAGAAAGCGCTGCTGGATATCCTGGCCGATGAGAAAGACAATGGCCCGGAGGACACCACTCAGGATGACGATATGAAGCAAAGTATCGTCAAGTGGCTGTTCGAACTTAATGCTAAGCAGCGTGAAGTGCTGGCGCGTCGCTTTGGCCTGTTAGGTTATGAGGCCGCTACGCTTGAGGACGTGGGTCGCGAAATCGGTCTGACACGTGAACGCGTTCGTCAGATTCAGGTTGAAGGACTGCGTCGTCTGCGTGAAATTCTGCAGACGCAGGGTCTCAATATTGAAGCTCTTTTCCGCGAATAATCTCGCTGAAGGTAAAAACGGTGGCCAGTCAGCCACCGTTTTTTTATGCCTGAAGAACACCCATCAAGCCCGCAGGCCGACGCCGGCCAGTACGCCGGCGCCGAAGGTTAGCGATCAGACCAGCGATTTCAGACGATAAATCCACTCCAGCGCCTGACGCGGTGAAAGGGAATCCGGATCCAGCGATTGCAACGCTTCCATCGCCGGCGAGGTATCTTCTACCAGCAGCTGCATCTGCGAACCTTCGGTTGAAGTGGCCGCGCTGTTACCAGAAAGCGCTTCAAGTTCCCGCAGTTTTTGACGTGCACGCTTAATGACCTCTTTCGGCACCCCGGCCAGCGCGGCGACCGCGAGGCCATAGCTTTTGCTGGCTGCCCCCTCCTGTACGCTATGCATAAAAGCGATGGTATCGCCGTGCTCAACCGCATCCAGGTGCACGTTGACAACGCCGCTAAGTTTTTCCGGCAGGGTAGTCAGTTCGAAATAATGGGTGGCGAACAGCGTCATTGCTTTAATGCTGTTTGCCAGATTTTCGGCACAGGACCAGGCAAGTGACAGCCCATCATAGGTTGAGGTGCCGCGGCCGATTTCATCCATCAATACCAGGCTGAACTCAGTCGCGTTGTGCAGAATATTTGCGGTTTCGGTCATTTCAACCATGAATGTTGAACGGCCTGAGGCCAGATCGTCAGCGGCGCCGACGCGGGTAAAAATGCGGTCAATCGGCCCGATGGTGGCTGATGCTGCCGGGACATAGCTGCCAACGTAGGCCATCAGGGCGATCAGCGCGGTCTGGCGCATATAGGTACTTTTACCGCCCATATTCGGGCCGGTAATGATCAACATGCGACGCTGTGGAGAGAGCTGCACCGGGTTGGCGATAAACGGCTCTTTCAGCACCTGCTCCACCACCGGATGGCGTCCGTCGGTTATCTGGATCCCCGGCTTATCGACCAGCGTTGGCCTTACGTAATTCAACGTCCAGGCGCGCTCGGCAAGGTTGCTCAGCACATCAAGTTCCGCCAGCGCGGCGGCGCTCAGCTGCAGCGCTTCCAGATGTGGCAGTAGCAGATCGAACAGCTCATCGTACAGGCGTTTTTCCAGCGCCAGCGCTTTGCCTTTTGAAGTCAGAACCTTGTCTTCGTACTCTTTGAGCTCCGGGATAATGTAACGTTCGGCGTTTTTCAGCGTCTGGCGGCGCACGTAATGGATCGGCACCAGATGGCTTTGGCCGCGGCTGACCTGCAGATAGTAACCATGAATCGCGTTATAGCCGACCTTAAGCGTATCAATGCCCAGCTTTTCACGCTCGCGAATTTCCAGCCGGTCGAGATAGTCGGTTGCGCCGTCGGCCAGCGCGCGCCACTCATCCAGCTCGGCGTTATAGCCCGGCGCGATCACGCCGCCGTCCCTGACCAGTACCGGCGGCGCTTCAATAACCGCGCGTTCCAGCAGTGCGCGCAGCTCGGTGAACTCGCCCGTTTGCTGCTTAAGGGTTTGCAGATGGCTTACCTGAGATGAATCAAGTAGCTGATTTATTTGCGGTAACTGCTGAAACGCATGACGCATGCGAGCAAGGTCGCGCGGACGGGCGCTGCGCAGTGCCAGCCGCGCGATGATACGCTCAAGATCGCCGACCTGACGCAGCAATGGTTGCAGTTCGATACTGAGATTTTGCAGTTCGCCAATGCTCTGCTGGCGATGATTCAGCGTGGTTATATCGCGCACCGGCTGATGCAGCCAGCGTTTCAGCATCCGGCTGCCCATTGGCGTTACCGTGCGATCCATCACCGCTGCCAGGGTATTCTCACCGCTGCCTGAAAGGCTCAGGGTGATTTCCAGATTACGGCGCGTTGCCGCATCCATGATCACCGAGTCTTGCAGCCGGTCCATGGTGAGGCTGCGAATATGGGGCAGGGCGGTGCGCTGGGTATCTTTGACATATTGCAGCAGACAGCCTGCCGCCCGCAGCGCCTGGACGGCGTTTTCCACGCCGAAGCCGCTCAGATCGCGGGTGCCAAACTGTAAGTTGAGCTGCTGACGCGCGGTGTCGATTTCAAACTCCCAAAGCGGTCGACGTCGCAGGCCGCGGCGGTTTTCAATCAGCGCTTTGGTCGAAAATTCTTCAGGATAGAGAAGCTCGGCGGGATTTGTCCGCTGTAGTTCTGCGGCCATTGCCTCTTCGTCTGCCGGTTCCGCCAGGCGAAAGCGACCCGAGCTGATATCCAGCGTGGCATAGCCAAAGCCGCGGCTGCTCTGCCAGACAGCGGCCAGTAAGTTGTCATGGCGCTCTTGCAGCAGCGCTTCATCGCTGATGGTGCCGGGCGTGACGATGCGCACGACTTTACGCTCAACGGGGCCTTTACTGAGCGCCGGATCGCCGATTTGCTCGCATATGGCTACCGACTCACCCAGCTGCACCAGCCGGGCCAGATAGTTTTCCACCGCATGGTGGGGAACGCCCGCCATGGGGATAGGTTGGCCCGCCGAGGCGCCGCGCTTGGTGAGTGAAATTTCCAGCAGCTGCGAAGCGCGCTTAGCGTCGTCATAGAACAGCTCGTAAAAATCGCCCATACGATAAAACAGCAGGATGTCAGGATGCTCCGCCTTTAGCTTAAGATACTGCTGCATCATCGGGGTGTGGGCTTCAATGCCATTTTCTTCTTTATTTTTCAATGTATTAAGCTCTCTTCTTTATTTCTTGGGGCGCTATTGGGGCTTTTTCATCATGCCCCATCGCTTCCAGCGATTCCCAAATCCGTAAATTTTCCGCGCCACTTTCATTTTCCATCCAGCGGCCATATACACGGATTAACATCGAGTAGTCAGCGTGACCCATCTGTTTAGCGATAAATGCAATGTTACCGTGTGCCGTCAGATTCCAACACGCGAATGTATGCCGGAGTTGGTAAACAGTCCTGTAGCGGATCCCTGAGCGCCGTACTATGTTTTGCCACAACACTCGTATGCTAGTTGTTCGGTACAAAATATTAAACTGATTATTTCTGCATGTCGTCGCTGGTAAGAATACAGGGTGAATATCAATATCCTCTGGTTTTTTATGCAGTTCTTCCATTTTTATCCGCAATGCGGGAAGCATCGCAGTAAATTTTCTCTGATCTGACAGTGCGGCCACTGCTGGAGGAGAAAGCTGAATAGTTCGGATTTCATCAGTTTTGGGGTTTTTCATCTGGCCATCTGAGTATGCCCTTGAAACGGTCAGCGTTTTTTTAACCAGATCGACATCTTCCCAAGCCAAGGCGCTGACTTCGCCGGGGCGCATACCGGTATAAACCATCAGAGTTATCATGTTTCGATGGGATTCATGTGTACATGCAGCCTGAGTTCTCTTGAATTCTTCGAGAGTAAAGGGAGCCGGGTCTGAGGTTGACTTTTTAGCCGGACGAAGCTCATCAGCTAAATTATTTCTGGTGTATCCATTTTGTTCAGCGAAGCGTAAGAATCCCCGCATTGCTGCCATGTAATGGTTTGTGGTACTTGCTGCACGGGTGTTAAGTAATTCAGAACGCAGGCGCATTATGTCCTCAGGGTATATTGCATCGATCAGACGTGAAGGGCCGAGTATGCGCAGGCACTGGTCGAATGCAATATCGTACCGACGCTGTGCAGCATGACCGATGTCAGTATATTTCAACACTTTGTATTCGTCGCATAGTGCATTTAGACGAATACCTGACCTTTTGCAGCGTCCATCAAATTGTAAGGCTCTTTCAGATTTAGGGAAGTGTGCGGGGTATGAAAACACCCCGCTCTTTATTTCATGGTTGATGGCGGCTAATTTACCAGCAGCATACTTTATATTTGATTTTGTTGGGGAGAGGCCAAGAGACTCCCTGCATCTCTGCCCTTTATAGTGAAATGTGATCCGCAATGATTTTCCGTGGATGGCTACTCCCCGTGGCATTACTGAATCGGTTTGCTTTCCGCCCATCGATCAAACTCCTCAAGATTAATTACCTTCCTGTTATCTGGAGCACGTCGCCAGATCCTTCCTTCTGCCCATACCCCTTTATTGATTTTTTCGTATATCGCTGATCGGCTGTATCCCGTGAGTTCGGCTGCTCTTTCAATACGCACCCATTTATTAATCATTGGTCATACCTCGATACGACTGGCCAACAGGTTAACGCGCTGGCCGGTGTGGTTTTGATTTCTAAAAATCAGTTAGCGAACTGCGAGTGAAGGTGATCCTGTTTCAAGATGAGCACCTGGAATTTCAATGCCCTCCTTGATTGCTTTTTTAATTTTGGCTTTATCCGGGGCGACAATAGTTTCCACATCGACATACTCATCGGGGATAGCGTTTTGGTTGTCGATAATCACACTTACTGAACCCGGTTTAACGGAGAAGGTATTGAAATCAGTTTTTAACGATTTCTTATCAGCGGCGATTAGACATTGCAGAGCGTATTTTTTCAGGCTGGCTGCATAGGTACTGAAGTGTTTCTCCCGTTGAGCGATTCGCTCACGCTCTACCTTGCACGTTGCCGCCTGGCCTTCGTACTCACGCATTAAACCCATCATGCCATCAAGTTTATCGGCCAGCGTACCTTCAAGACCTTCAAACGTATCAGCCAGCATTTCAGGTGTCAGCTCGTCAGATTCCTGGGACAGTTCGAATAATTTACGGATATCTGCTGCCAGTGAAATAGCTGTAATCATGATTGCGGCTCCAGTTCTGCAATACGTTTTTCGGTCAGCTTGTGAAGGCTGAGAAGACGCTTTTTCAGGTAATCGGAATGCTGGATATCGCCGGTGCTCTCGGCATTCTTACGATGAACGTCAACTTCCCGGGCCATCGTTTCATATACCTTTTTGGCTTCATTCGGCGTAACTGCACTTTCGATGGTATTGGCGACTTCGGTAATTTTTTCGTCGAGTGTTTTACGGAGACGTACTGTATCCCCGGCTTTTTCACCGGCATTCTCGATGGCGAATTGAGCAGCGTTTTCCTGGCGATACTGCTGATCGTCAAACAGACCCAGGAATACATCAGCAGAGGAGCCGAGCTGAGAAAGTGCCTTTTTGGTTGCGTCTGTCAGTGATTTTTTTGGCGCTTCGCCGTCGCTGATAAGCCCGTTTTTTGTGTTGTAAATATAGGGAGTACAGCCATAGGCAAAAATTTCGCCTTGTTTACCATCCAGCACGTACCACAGGCGTACTTTTGTTGTGTGGTTTACTTCGGTCAGGTAGCCACCGGCCCCATCAGGGATCACTTCTTTTACGAAGCTACCATCTGCACCTTTAACAGAGCGCATAATGGGTGCGCCATTATCAAAACGCTCTTCCAGAATCTCAATTTTCCAGTTGATACCCTGGGGACCGAGTACCCTGGTAGCCTGCATCACCATGTAGGTGCCGTTAATCGATGTGCCACCGCCATTCGTTGCAAATGCTTTGGTGAATCGTTCGTCGGTTCTGTGGAGCTTGCGCCAAAGACTGAGGTTGTCCTGAATATCCTGAGGTTGATCCGCAATTTCTTTTTCAACCAGTCTTGCACGCTGTTGGAAATTGTCGGCGGCAATGTCACAAGGCGCAGTAACCACCACACGGGTAGCTTCCGATATTTTTACTTGTTCATCAGAGTGCTCTGTTACTGGTTTTCCTGCTTCATTTGGAGCGTCGGTATCGTTTGCTGATTCATTGGTCGAACCAGTCAGGCCGTCAATGCTGAATTTCCCACCACCCAAATGACGTACTTTCGTTTTTTCCCCTTCATTTGAGGTGGCTTGCGGCGTACCCTCAACTTCTTGTTTCTCGTCGCCACGGACGGGTTGGATGGTATCCTCAAAAACCATACCACAGCGTTCTGTAAGGAATTTGCGAATGTATTCCTTACGTAAAGCAGCATCGGTAGCGAATGTATCGGACTTCATACCAGCGGATACCAGATCGAAAATTGTTTCATCATCGACATCCAGAATATCTACGATAACCCGCAGTGACGCGCTCCACATTCGCCAGGTCTGATCTCGGCCATTGATAAGCGCACGGGCATTCTTCACGTCAGAAGCTTTGGCATCGGCGCGTTTAACACTGTTAAGTGCTAATGCTATTACCAGATCAAGCAAGTCGTAGGTACGACGCTCGGTTGATTCCCGCTCTCCGGGTCTTGTTGCTACCCATTGTTCAGCAAACGCCTGTACATCATCGGGGTTGTCATCCGGTGGCGTTCGGGCGCGGAGGGCGGTAAGCAAATTATCAACGGATGCAGGGAACATATTTTTAACGGCGGTAACGCGGCAAAGGCCATCTATCACCGCGCGAATATCTTCCGGTGCTTCTTCGTCATTCAGCATGTCGTAGGCGTTTGACAAATACTCCTGATTTACAGTTTCCGGCACTGCGCCATACATGACGATATAGGCAATTCGCACATCAGCAGGGAGATCGAAAATAACGGCAGGTTCTTTGTTATTTGGATCTTCTGCTACTATTGAATTAAAACATTTATTTTCTTCATTCCATGTATGATTTGACATCCACTCTTCATCGAATTCATTAAGAGATGGATGCTCTACGCCGTCACGATGAAGACTAATTTTAGGTTTGAAGTAGTTATTTCCTGAGTCTGGAAAACTTTCTTCTAATGCGACAGAGGCTTTCATTTCGGCCAGCTTTTCATTTTTAGCCTCAACTGCAATAGCAAGTGCTACGGTTCCGTTGGGTAATGCTGACTTCTTTGGTATGAATCCACAAATATATAATGCCATTGGTCATTCCTCGCTTATTTATTTTCTATGCTGCGTAATGTCTGAATTTGTTCATCAATTAGTCGGATTTTCCCCTCTGTTTTATTAGCAATATCTGCTTTCATTTTCTCCATACTTTCAATTTCAGCATGCGTTAAATCCATAGAGGGTATATCCACCGATACTTCATGAGTGGTTAGAAGAATGGTCAGAGTTTTATCATTATAAGATGGTTCATAATCAGTAATTCGGATGTGAAATTCATTTTCCCATGAAAACTTTTCAGCAATTACGAACAGTTTTTTCTTAATTTGGGATGGGAGTGCTGCTTGCATGCTAACCTCGTGATGTTATAATCGTCGTGTCCAGTGGTGGAAGCCATTGGTCATACCTCGCTGGGGCCGGTTTGGTCGCTGGCTCCGCCGTCACCGGGACGTTAAGCCGGTAGACTGGCCCGCCTTGTGCGGGCCTTTTTACGGCTACTCTTCCTCGCCGCCAATCGCTACGCTAATTTCGTTAGCGAGTGATAGCCCATCATTGCCTACCTCATCGCAATGTTTAACAAAGTCACTCCATTGGGAATCGATAAATTGACGTAATACTGTTGATTGAAATTCATTAAGTTCAAACATATCTTTATTCCTGTATATATTCGTGTTTATAAAACCTCACACATTAACGCCTATGAACATGTAAAGGGATTTATTCCTTATGGATGACACTTTCTACTTCGTAACAATTTCCGTTAAAAATACGCATCTCATAAATAACAGTTTCACACTCCTCTTTAGACTCATAAGTTTCATAAATTGCGTCTTTGCATGTTTCATGCACTGGACATGTGTAGACAACTAATGCAAATAGGAGTTGTTGCATATATTCCCCTGGTGTTGGGATTTTAATGTGTTCCTGCTAACTCAAATTCTTTGGGAATATGCATTGATTCAAATTCTCGCCTTACAGCTTTTACATTGCCGACAGGCTGAAAGTGATAACGCTGATTTATGTAGTTATAAGATCCGAGCCATACGGATCCAGTACGGTTGTTACGTAACTGAACCTGTTTACCGCTGTTAGGAATAATACTTGGCATTGGTCATACCTCGTTGCTTGGGTATTTAGCTAACTGTGGGCGGTAATCATGGACTTTATGCACACAGCGATAAGCGGTCGGTTCTCCGTCCCCACAGTCGGCTAAATTTGTTTAAAATATGCCGGGAATTTTAGCCACGCCCGGCGCGTGGTATCCTCTTAGTCACTACTACCAAAGAGGAAATTTTATGTCTGATACAACAAACCCTTTAACTAACCCCGAGCAGGGAAGCCTGGCTATCCACGCGATGCAGCCAGTGCATTTACTCTCCTGATGGATCACTACCGTTCTGAATTGACTCGGATCCAGCAGGAGAATAAAACTCAATAAATGCATCTCTTATCTCCTGGGCCAGTGATTTTGCTGGCTCGTTTCTATTAGTTTCAACTAGCCCCGGACGCGGCGAGTACTTATCTGCAAACGTCTTAACTGCAATAACTTGGATTTCCAGTGGCAACTCTATGAAATTCATAATTCCCTCATCTCGATAAATTTAACATTGGTCATACCTCGCCCGTCTTGCCGGACCATCAGAACATTTACCCTTATCAGCCTGCTGTGCCGTATTTCTCGCGATTCATCCGGTGCTTCGTATGCCACCGGCAGCTACTCTCGTGGGCTTTCCTTGCCTTATCGCATTAGCTGCTTGCCGTTGATGGGGTTAACTTACAAGAGTAATTTGTTAAGATCAAGGTTAAATTCCAAGAAAATGTTTGTTTTTTTGGGGCGGATATAAAAAAACCGACAATTTGTCGGTTCTAACTAACTATCGATTTTTTTATTTTGTTTTATTTTTCAATGCAATAAGTTCTGAGAGAAGCCTTTCATACTCTTTAACTTTTTCTTCAAATAGTCTAACCATATGATCCTTTTCTGCTTCTGGCATTTGTTCAAACAGCTCAATTAACCGCTCTTGGCGGGCATCCAAGATTTTTCCCGGAGAGCTTATTTGCAAAGCCTCGGTGGTTTCATCTGCGGCCATAAAGAACCAATGCTCAGGGAGACCAGTTAAGTTCGACAACTTAGCCAGATTTTTCCCCCTGGGGGAGCTGCTTCCTTTAACCCACTGTTGAACCGCCTGTGAGGATACGCCGAGTTTTTTAGCAAGATCAGTTTGGCTCCAGCGGCGTTCATGCAGAAGCTGGTTGATTCTAAAGGATGATGTTTCTTTGGTTGTGTCTTTCATAGCGAGCATTTTACAAGAACACCTTGATTTTATCACTGTAAAAGTATCTTGATTAAATAATTAGTTTCTTGTAATTTGATTGGTGTTCACCGAGAGGACTTATCAATGCAAGAACACGCAAAAACAAAAATCAGTGGGTTAGCTACCCAGACACAAATTGCTAAAAAAATAGGGGTTAAGCCACAAGCAGTTATCCCCCGCGTAAATCAGAACCGGAGTTGATCTCCCCCTTTGAACCCTATACTTGCGATGCTCCGATGTGTTCTGGCTGTGCCACAAACGCCGGGTGTTACCGCATCTGTATGCGTGGTCATAAACGCGGTTGCAGCCACGATACGAATGATTATTGCCCTGCAAGTGCCGTGTTACCGCGTACCAACCGCCGCATTATTCACACGCCAGAGCAGGCTGGTACGATCCGTGCCGCTCATTGGCTGAGTGTCCCGACTGAGTACCAGAAACGCCAGCGAATTATCCAGGGGGGAGGTCAGCAATGTCTCGATCTGTGAATTTTCGAAAGGAAGCCTGCGGGCGTGAATGCCAGATAAGAATTCCGGGTATTTGCAGTTTTAATCCTGAAACTACAGTACTGACTCACTATCGTCTGGCAGGAACCTGCGGCATCGGGTGTAAGCCAGATGATACACAGGCTGCCTGGGGATGTGATTGCTGCCACGCGGCGGTTGATGGACGGATTAAAACCGATTACACCCGTGAAGAGCTTCGCCTGTTCCACGCTGAGGCAGTTTTGCGCACTCAATCCATTCTAAGAAGTGAAAGCAAGTTATGAGCACTGAAACCAAAACCGAACTGATGAGCATAGTGGCATCCCGACACCTTTCAGCCACGGGTTATAACGTCCGTGAGGAAGAGGTAATGAGTGCACAGTTTCTGGAATATATACGGCAAGAGATTATTACAGCTACCGCTGATTTAAGCGGCGCAACAAAAGGGCAGATGATGGCCTGGCTGGAGCATGCGCAGTATGACACCGACCGGTATAAGCGAAAAAAAATGCGTGTCCGGGATGAGGTAACCGGGAAAATAATTTCCCTGGATAATCCGCCGGTTCCCGGTAAGCAATCCCACGCAAAAGGCTCTCATATCCCGCTGGTGCAGCCTGTTGAGTTTTCAACAGCATCATGGCGACGGGCGGTGATGGTGCTGGAAGAACATCAGAGGGCCTGGCTGCTGTGGAGTTACAGCGGGAATATCCGCTGGGAGCACCAGGAAACAATCACCTGCTGGGCGTGGGCAGAGTTCAGAGCAAAACTGGGCACGCGTAAGATTGCGGGCAAAACAAGGGAGCGTCTGAAGGCTCTCATCTGGCTGGCAGCGCAGGATGTACGAAAAGGCATTCATGGCGAAGAGCAATACACTGGCGTCAGGATGGCTGAGTTAACTGGCATGGACGAGAAGAACTGGTATAAGACATTTGGCGGTCACTGGGATGCAATTAAAGCTATATTCACAGCTCTTGACGGCGATGCTCTGTACACATTAACGCGATCACGTTCACAACAAAAGGCAGCTAATTACAACCAAACTATTGCAAAAGTAGAATAAAAGGCATACATTTGAATCTAATTTGATATTTTGTCAGAGTTGTAACCAACCCGTCATCGAGCGGGTTTTGTCGTTTCTGAACCAAGTTCTTTTACACTCGTAAATTGTGTGGTTTAAGATAAGGTGCATTATCATGCTAATTCCGTTTAAAAATTGTCTGGTGAATGGCATGGACACGACATTTAAAGATCTGAAAGAAAAATACCTGAAGTTAATTGAGACACAGTGGCAACTTCGTGAGCGCTTGCAGGATAAAGCGGGTGATTTGTTGCGAGAATATGCGGAATCACTATCCCTTCCAGCTAACTCCTGGACCGACTCCCAAGGGAAAATTCATCCATATGTTGAAGTAGGCGTATGGTCCGTGCCTGGCAAATTTGAGGTAACTCCACTTCCTCGTTTACAAATGGATGAAAATTACAGCCTGAACTTTGTGATTGCTACAACGTTGGATGATTCGCCTATGACCGGAGGTTACAGACATGGAGTGAGCATTTCTCTTCGATACGAGTATGTGTTCCTCTATGCATCCATTGGGTCAGGCGATGACACAGTGCAGTTGCAGGTATCACCAAAGCCGGGGGGTTCTTCGAAGTTTGCGCGGCAATTAAGCAACTAATCAATATTTCTATCGACAGGGCTACACCTGTAGTCGCGCTTGTCTGATTTATAATTGATTTATCATAGAAATCCGCCACTGTGCGGGGTTTTTTATCTACGGGGAACTACATTTATGGGCAGGTATCGCTTATCTTCTGAAAGTCCAGAGCAAAGCCTCATACATGAAAATTTTTTGCTTTATAGCAAATGCTCAGGATATATGCTGGCGAAGGCATGCTTTGAGCCAAACGGAAAGTTTGAAACGTTCATCTCATCAATGGCTGGAGTTATTGTTCCGATTTTCCCCGAAGATTTTGAGGCATGGATAGTTCTGGATCGTCAGCCTGCTCAGGTAGTGATTTGATGAAATCAGCAAATAGATCTTTGTCTTTTTTACTGACTGTTCGTTGAGCATTAATTTTTGCAAACAACGGGGCAAGATTTGTTTGCGTAAGAAATATTTTTGAGCGATTGAGTCTGTCAGCGATAAATGAAATCCGTTCGTCTAGCCGGGATATTATTCCTAACAGTTGAAGTTGCGTGCGTTGTTAAAGCGCCAAATCGAAAAATTAGCCCCGGCAGAAATGTGTGGGGCTTTTTCTGGAACTCTGGCGTAGATGGTTCGATTCCATCGGGTTCCACCAATTTTAAAAGCCGCATGATACCTGCTTGTTAAATCCGCTTCCTGATGTTGCGTGGCGCGACAAAATATCGCATAATGAGCTTGCGCTTTTCTCAGCGTATGCGTCCGCCCCGCATGTAATACAAATCCCGAGAGAGGTTCGCCATGGCAGTAAGCATTCGTTTAGACGATGATTTCGTTGAAGACGTAAGGGTTCATGCTGATGCTGAAAGTCGCAGTGTTCCGAAGCAGATTGAGCACTGGGCAAAAATTGGACGGATAGTGGAAGACAACCCTGACCTGCCATACAGCTTCATCAGCGAAACCTTACTGGCTCAAAGCGAAGTCAGTAAAAATAAGGTAACGCGTTATGTCCGAAGGACCACAGGCAAGTGATATTGATGTTTACCAGAGCCGCCGTTTTGAAAAGGTGCTTAATAAACTCCCTGAATCACTGCTGCGTGTAGTTGAAGATGAGATTGAAAAAAATCATCCGTAACCCGTTACTGGGTGAAAAAAAGAAAGGTGATTTAAGCTATCTTCGGGTGCATAAGTTTCAGCTTAATAACCAGCTTACCTTGCTGGGATACAGTTGGGTAGAAGACAAAATTGAGTTATACCTGCTAAGTCTGGGTTCTCATGAAAACTTCTATCAGGAACAGAAGAAACAACGCAAAACCGATTTAAAAACTATCGGTTAACCAACACTAAATTAAAAAGGCTGCCTGCGGGTGGCCTTTTTCATTTCACGCCCTGCCAGTTTGCCTGGTATATGACCGTCTCTTATTGATATGAACAGAATTAACACCGGAAGTGAATTAATTAGCAGCGTTGGTATATTTGATGCTAATTATAATGATGTTATCTTTATGTAATCATTGTTTGATGGTTATACCTAAGTATGGGTTCCGCTTACGCTTTGGGGCAGGTGGCGTACTTAAGTAAATGCGACTAATATAATTTTACTTATAAAAAAATCCCCGCAGTCATAACGTCCGGTCAGACAGTAGATGAAAGCGGGGTGCCACATTGGCCAACACCAGGGAAATGCTATGTACTGCGGGAGTAATATTTACTCTTTTTGAAACGTCAGTAAAGTTAAAAGTTAAGCAGAACTGATCATTTTCAGCAGTTTATTAAATTTTATATCTCAGCATTCAGGATTACTCATTGATAAGGCTCATTTTTTGTGGGCTTTTTTGATTTCGTGTCAGAATTCAGCCGCCGGTAGTTAGCTGCGGCAGCAGGTTATCCGCTGACGCTGTTTACCCCCATCAATATCGCGACCATGACAGCCCGGGTACATGCCCGGGCATTTTTATTTCAGGAACCCGCCGCATGAAAACCTATATTGCCGGCCCGATGACCGGGCTGCCCGATTATAACCGTGCTGCATTTTTCGCAGCGGCCGCGGAAATTACTGCATCCGGTGATATTCCGCTGAATACCGCATTTTTACCCGACGGGCTTAGTGACGCTGATTACATGGCGATTTCGCTGACGATGCTGCAATGCGCCGATGCGATTTATCTGCCTGACGGCTGGCGTGGTAGTGCTGGCGCACGCGCTGAATATGCTCTGGCTGAAAAGTTGGGGATCGAAGTGCTTTTTCAGGAACTAAAGCCGGAATAATGTTTATACAGGAGGAGCAGATGAACCCACATCATCATCAACTAAATTTGAAGCCTGTAACCTGGGACTCGAAAGTTAAAGGTTTTACACTGTATGTTGAGAGTGAAGACACCTGTGTAGCGATAACTGCGCTTGAAAATGCCTTATCACAGCTTAAAAGCGGAGATGCGGCATTTAAAGAAAACGGTGCGATGGTTGGTAACGTCAGGGTAAGTTATAGATATCCCCATCGTCTCCATTGTGCAGCGAAAGGTCTTTACTGGGACGAAGATGACTAATCAGCAATTTCCGCGCCGATAGTTACTGGCAGGGGGCAGATGAATTCCCAGACTGGCTCTGAGTTATAAGTACCTCCTGACCAGTAAAGGTTCATTGTGTTGGTAAATCCCAGAACCGTATGGTTATTATGTAATAGCGACATGTCACCGCGATGCTAGTTATCTGTATGGATCGCGAAAATTTTATCGGATGGTTTTCCGTCCGTAAGTCGAAACTTTCTGGCTTTTTCTACACTATCCCATGCAAAGAGTGATGTATATTGAGATGGTTTTTCTGGGCAGACTCCCCTTCGATAAAACTCAAGTCCCCAGTCAATAAATTCGCTTTTTTTGTGAATTCTTGCGCCATTGTTAATGAAGTAGCTTTCTCCTTGTGGAGCAAGTCCACAAGGGAAAAGTTTGTCTACCAGCGATGACATTTCAGCGGGACTGATATCAGTGAATCGCTTAGGCATAACGACATCGCCTGTTGAGTATACTCCGCGACGGTCAACCATAAATAATTCCATTTAATTCTCCATATTTGATGTGGTTACTTTTGACGATTTAACGATATCAGATACGGTAATACGCCGCCAGACGCCATCTGGCACCACTTCGGGGCTGCGCTGATGCGTGGCCTTTTTTATTTTAACGGCACCACCCGTCCGGGAGGTGGAGAATGAAAATGCACAATAACCCTCCTTCCTGGCCGGGCCTGCTCGAGCTTTTACAGGGCTGGTGGCGGGGAGAGACCCCAATGGGTGCGGTACTCATGGCCGTAATCATGGCAACACTGCGCATTGCCTACACGGGCGGAGGCTGGAAGAAGATGATACTGGAAGGACTGCTGTGTGGTGCGCTGACGCTGACGTTTGCTTCCGCGCTGGAGTATCTGGAATGGCCGAAATCCATCTCAATTGCGATAGGTGGCGGCACTGGTTTTATTGGTGTGGATGCTTTTCGCGCTTTCGCACTGCGTTTTATTGGTAATCGTTTAGGTGTGGACAATGACAACAGGTAGAGGCATTCGCAACAACAACCCGGGCAATATCCGCCGTGGCGACGACTGGAAAGGACTTATCCCGGCATCACAGTGTACGGACAAATCATTCTGCCAGTTCACCGCGCCGGAGTACGGCATCCGTGCGATGATTATCATTCTGCGCAACTACCAGCGTAAGCACGGGCTGAAAACCATCAGCCAGATAATCAGTCGCTGGGCGCCACCGGATGAGAACGACACGCCGGCGTATATCAGCAGCGTGGCGATGGCAGTGGGTGTCGGGGCGGACCAGCCGGTTGACGTGACGGACAGCCGGGTAATGGTCCCGCTGCTGGAGGCTGTCATCAGACACGAAAACGGGAGCCAGCCGTACGGCTTCGATGTTTTCGTTAAGGCAACTGACCTGGCCGGGGTCTGAAAATGCTCAGCGTGAAAGGGTGGACTGCCGTGGCTGCCGGCTGGCTGATTTTCATTCTGTCTGCCGCCGCGTGGCACTACCGCGATACTTATCACCATGCTCTCGAGAGGCAGCGTGAACTGGTGCAGCTGTCAGAGGCCAGACTGAGCACAATAAACACCATGCAGCGTCAGCAGCGCGAAGTGGCAGAGCTTGACGCCAGATACACCAGGGAATTGACCCATGCCAGACTTGAAAATAATCGCCTTCGTGACGATGTTGCCGCTGGCCGTCGCCGGTTGCGCATCAAAGGCACCTGTAAGTTGCCCGAAACCTCCCCCAGCTCCGGCATATTAGACGTCAACTACTCAGGCCGGTACGCGTCAACTATTCTGGCCGCCTTTCAGTTACTTCTTAACTGACTGCTGGGTTACTGCTTTCGACGTTTTCTTTCTGTAGCTTTCTCCTGTTACCTCGA
>NZ_MRUL01000009.1 GCF_002006995.1 Izhakiella australiensis
TGTGCTCACGCGTCTGCGGCATCGGGCCGTCAGTCGCTGCAACTACCAGGATCGCGCCGTCCATCTGGGCAGCACCGGTGATCATGTTTTTCACGTAGTCGGCGTGTCCCGGGCAGTCAACGTGTGCGTAGTGACGGGTCGGGGTTTCGTACTCAACGTGAGAAGTGTTGATGGTGATACCACGTGCTTTTTCTTCCGGCGCGTTATCGATCTGATCGAACGCACGAGCCTGGCCACCAAACTTCTTAGACAGAACGGTGGTGATTGCAGCAGTCAGAGTGGTTTTACCGTGGTCAACGTGGCCGATGGTGCCCACGTTAACGTGCAGTTTATTACGTTGAAATTGCTCTTTCGCCATGGCGATATTCCTTAACTGGTTATGCCCTCATCCTGGATGAGGGCATCTGTTCACTTTGCTAAATCGTAGCCTTATTTGCCACGAGCTTCGATAACGGCCTGAGCGACGTTGTTCGGCGCTTCAGAGTACTTCAGGAACTCCATGGAGTACGAAGCACGACCCTGGGTCTGAGAACGCAGGTCAGTTGCATAACCAAACATTTCAGACAGAGGTACCTGAGCACGAACGGTCTTACCGGTAGCCGTATCATCCATACCTTCGATGATACCACGACGACGGTTAAGGTCACCGATTACGTCACCCATGTAGTCTTCTGGCGTTTCTACTTCAACCTTCATTACCGGCTCAAGCAGAACGGGTTTCGCTTTCTTAAAGCCATCTTTAAAGGCCAGAGAAGCTGCCAGTTTAAACGCCAGTTCAGAGGAGTCTACATCATGGTATGAACCAAAGTGCAAACGAACCCCCAGATCCACTACCGGATAACCGGCCAGAGGACCTGATTTCAGCTGTTCCTGAATACCTTTGTCAACGGCAGGGATGTATTCACCAGGAATTACACCACCTTTAATGTCGTTGGTGAAGGTATAGCCCGGGCCGCCTGGCTCCAGCGGGAACAGGTCGATCACAACGTGACCATACTGACCACGACCACCAGACTGCTTCGCGTGTTTACCTTCGATATCCTTAACGGTATCGCGGATAGTTTCACGGTAAGCAACCTGCGGTTTACCGACGTTCGCTTCAACGTTGAATTCGCGTTTCATACGGTCAACGATGATTTCCAGGTGCAGCTCACCCATACCAGCGATAATAGTCTGGTTAGACTCTTCGTCAGTCCATACGCGGAATGACGGGTCTTCTTTCGCCAGACGACCCAGAGCAAGACCCATTTTTTCCTGGTCAGCTTTGGTTTTCGGCTCAACGGCGATAGAAATTACCGGCTCAGGGAACTCCATACGCTCCAGGATAATCGGCGCGTTAGTATCACACAAGGTATCACCTGTGGTGACGTCTTTCAGGCCGATAGCTGCCGCGATGTCGCCTGCGCGAACCTCTTTAATTTCTTCACGCTTGTTAGCGTGCATCTGAACGATACGACCAAAACGTTCACGCTGAGCTTTAACTGAGTTCAGCACGGTATCGCCTGAGTTAACCACGCCAGAGTATACGCGGAAGAAGGTCAGGTTACCCACGAACGGGTCGGTAGCGATTTTAAACGCCAGCGCAGAGAACGGCTCTTTGTCGTCAGAATGACGCTCAGCCGGGGTATCTTTGCCATCGTCCAGAATACCTTTAATTGCCGGAACATCTGTCGGCGCAGGCAGGTATTCGATAACCGCATCAAGCATAGCCTGAACGCCTTTGTTCTTAAATGCAGAACCACAGGTGACCAGGATGATTTCGTTGTTCAGTACGCGCTGACGCAGCGCGCCTTTGATCTCTTCTTCAGTCAGATCTTCGCCGCCGAGATATTTCTCCATCAGCTCTTCTGAAGCTTCAGCAGCCGCTTCAATCAGATTCTGATGCCACTCTTCAGCCAGATCCTGCATCTCAGCCGGGATCTCTTCGTAAACGAAGGTCACGCCCTGATCGGCATCGTTCCAGTTGATCGCTTTCATTTTCACCAGGTCGATAACGCCGGTGAAATTGTCTTCAGCGCCAATTGCCAGCTGCAGCGGAACCGGGTTCGCGCCCAGACGGGTTTTGATCTGACCAACAACTTTCAGAAAGTTCGCGCCCATGCGGTCCATTTTGTTAACGAACGCAATACGCGGAACTTTATATTTGTTTGCCTGACGCCATACGGTTTCAGACTGCGGCTGAACGCCACCAACCGCACAGTAAACCATCACTGCACCGTCCAGAACACGCATTGAACGCTCTACTTCGATAGTAAAGTCAACGTGTCCCGGGGTGTCGATGATATTTACGCGGTGCGGCTCAAACTGCTTAGCCATACCAGCCCAGAACGCAGTGGTCGCTGCGGAGGTGATGGTGATACCACGCTCCTGCTCCTGAGCCATCCAGTCCATGGTGGCAGCGCCATCGTGAACTTCACCGATTTTGTGGTTAACACCGGTGTAGAACAGGATGCGTTCGGTAGTGGTGGTTTTACCGGCGTCGATGTGTGCGCTGATACCGATGTTACGGTAGCGCGTAATGGGTGTTGTACGAGCCATTTGATTCCTCTGATTCTCGGACGTTCTAAGTTAGTCAATCCCAGCGGGATGACAGCTTTCGCGCCCGCCGGGTTAATAACAACTACGAGGCTGTTACCAGCGGTAGTGTGCGAACGCCTTGTTGGCTTCGGCCATACGGTGAACGTCTTCACGTTTCTTCACTGCAGTACCTTTGTTTTCTGCAGCATCAGAAAGTTCGTTCGCCAGGCGCAGAGCCATAGATTTATCACCGCGTTTACGAGCAGCTTCAACGATCCAACGCATTGCCAGAGCATTACGGCGAACCGGACGAACTTCAACCGGAACCTGATAAGTAGAACCACCAACGCGACGTGACTTAACTTCGACAGTCGGACGTACGTTTTCGAGGGCTACTTCAAAGGCTTCCAGCTCGTTTTTACCTGAACGCTGAGCCAGGGTCTCAAGCGCAGTATAAACGATTGATTCGGCGGTAGATTTTTTACCATCTACCATCAGGATATTTACAAATTTAGCCAGCAGCTCTGATCCGAACTTCGGATCCGGCAGAATTTTACGCTGACCAATGACGCGACGACGTGGCATGGAAATACTCCGTTGATAATTCAGGATTGTCCAAAACTCTACGAGTTTAGTTTGACATTTAAGTTAAAACGTTTGGCCTTACTTAACGGAGAACCATTAAGCCTTTGGCTTCTTCACGCCGTACTTGGAGCGAGCCTGCTTACGGTCTTTAACACCTGAGCAGTCCAGCGCGCCACGAACGGTGTGGTAACGCACACCTGGCAGGTCTTTAACACGACCGCCACGGATCAGGATCACGGAGTGCTCCTGCAGGTTGTGACCTTCACCACCAATGTAGGAAGTCACTTCGAAACCGTTAGTCAGACGCACACGACAAACTTTACGCAGCGCGGAGTTAGGTTTCTTCGGAGTGGTGGTATATACGCGAGTACATACACCACGTTTTTGCGGGCAAGCTTCCAGCGCCGGCACGTTGCTCTTAGCAACTTTGCGCACGCGCGGTTTGCGAACCAGCTGATTAACTGTTGCCATTAAAAAGCTCCTGGTTTTTTACTTTGCTTCGTAAACACGTAATAAATCCGCCTCGTAATACAACGAGGACGCAGAATTTTAGGGCTGAGCAGAAAAGGTGTCAAGAAATAACCAGGTTTCTCGCACTACCAGGTCATTTGTTGCGGATTTTTAACCGCCAGCGCAACGAAGTCATTATAGTCCACGACGCTGATTTCGGTTGAAATTTGAGCAATAAAGCCGCGCGCCTCAAGATCGTCACGTAAAGCAAACAGCGCGACACCCCTGCTCTGCAGCGCCTGGAACGCCGTCGTGGCGGGCAAAGCGGCAATCACGCCATCCTGCAACATCAGCAGATCATCCCCGGGCTTTAGCATGCGCAACAGGGCGGAAAAATCACACTGGAAGGGAGAATGGCGCAAGGTATGCAGCATCAGAGGCCTCAGAAGGTAAAAATTTGCTGATAGCCAGCCAGCGTTTCACGCAGCGCTGCCGGCGGCAATGGCGTGACCGGCAGCACCCAGCTCGCCTGCTCCAGCCCGCGCTCGCGTACGGAAGCGTCGCAGATAAAACATGATTCCACGTCATACAGCGGCAGCACGCCGAAAGTGGCGATATAGTCACGCGACAAAATTCTGTCCGGTTGCTGCTGAGACAAAATCTGCAGCACCCCGTCGGCAATGAAGAAAACGCCGATCTTGTCACTCAGCGCCGACACGGCCAGTAATGCATCCAGCCCTTCGCGTCCGGCGCTGGTGCCGTGCGGAGGCTGCGTGAAAACAAACGCCACCGATTTCATCAGAACTGCACCACGCGATCGCAGCTTAACGCCGCCTCAGCCAGCGCGCCCAATCCCGACAGCACAAAGCCCGCAGCAAGGTTATCCCCCTCAACGCCAGCCTCGCGCCCTTCTTCACTATTCAGCACGCCGCGCCGCAGCCCGGCGGCGACGCAAATATTCAATGCCACATCATGCTGTTGGTGGAGATCCTGCCATGCGCTCACCATATGCTGCTCATCGCTGGCGGGCGCCGTGAGGCGGTTAGCATTGTAAACGCCCTCACGATAAAAAAAGATACTGACCAGCTGATGTTCACTGGCGCAAAGCGCTCGAGCAAACTGCAGGGCGCTGATGCTCTGCTGCGTACCGTAGGCCGGGCCGGTCACCATCAGGCTGAAACGCATTAGCGATCCTGCCCCTGGAAATCGCCGCTTTTAAACTGGCGGATATACAGATAAACCGTGTGCTTAGAAATATTGAGACGATCCGCCACCTGGTTAATCGCATCTTTAATATCGAAAATGCCTTTTTCGTAGAGATTAAGGACAATCTGCCGGTTCTTGGCATTATTGGAAACATTGCGATCGGCGCTAACCTCTTCAATGGTAAATTCCAGCGTCTGGGTAACCAGATCTTCAACGGATGAAGCAAAGTTTACCGCAGGCGATACCTCCGGCGTTTCCGGCGGAATGAAGGTGGCCATGATTTGTGAGAAAGGCACGTCCAGATTCATATTGATGCACAGCAGGCCGATTACCCGTTGCTGGTGATTGCGAATAGCGATAGTTACCGATTTCATCAGCACGCCGCTTTTGGCGCGGGTAAAATAGGCGCGCGAGACGTTGCTGGCGGCATCCGTCATATCATGCAGCATGCGCAGAGCCAAATCAGTAATCGGCGAGCCAATTTGCCGGCCGGTATGCTCGCCGTTAGCTATTCTTACCGCCGAGCAATTCAAATCCTCCAGAGAATGGAGCACGATCTCACAATGGGAACCAATCAGCATGGCCAGCCCATCAACGACGGCCTCGTAGGAGTTAAGTATCTCACGATCGCTGTCTTCAAACGGATGCTGTTCCAGCAATTCTGAATCGGCGAGATCACCTGTAATAAGTGAATTCGACATTAACGACACCACCCTTATAACCGGAGCCTGTCTGCACCTATCGTGGCAGACTCACTTTTCATGTTTTTGCACCAGGATAAGTTTATCAAATGCAAGAGAGGCACGCCCTGCCTTTGTTAACAATTCCTCAGTTTGATTCAGATGACGGACGGCAGGAAAATGCGGAGAAAAAAATCGCCACCCGGAGGTGGCGACGGCAGGATAATTATTTACTGGCTTTAGTCGCCGCGGCGCTCTTGCCTTTTGCTGCCTGCGCAGACTGCTGAGTTTTATCATCAGCCTGGGTTTTGGCATCGGCCTGGGCTGCCGGTTTAACATCCAGTAGCTCAACGTCGAACACCAGCGTAGAGTTCGGCGGGATACCGGGAACGCCGTTCTTGCCGTAAGCCAGATTCGGCGGGATAACCAGCTTGATTTTGCCGCCTTTTTTGATATGTTTCAGACCTTCAGTCCAGCCGGGGATGACGCCGTCAAGACGGAAGGAAAGCGGTTCGCCACGGGTATAAGAGTTATCAAACTCAGTACCGTCAATCAGCGTACCCTTGTAGTTCACTACCACGGTATCGCTATCTTTCGGCGCCTCGCCGGTACCTTCTTTCTCTACTTTATAGAGCAGGCCGGACTTGGTTTTTTGCACGCCTTTTTCTTTAGCGAATTTTTCTGCGAAAGCCTCGCCTTTAGCGGCGTTATCTTTGGCGTCCTTTTCCATTTTTTCCTGAGCGGCGGTCTTCACCCGTCCCTCAAAAGATTGCAATGTCTGTTCGATTTCCTGATCGGAGAGTTTGCTTTTACCCGCAAATGCGTCCTGAACGCCGGCAATCAGCTGTGACTGGTCAAGCTTGATACCCAGCTTCTCCTGCTCCTTCAGAGAGTTTTCCATGTAACGGCCCAGAGAAGCGCCAAGCGCATAAGCGGACTGCTGATCCTCATTTGTAAATGCAGCGTTCTTCGGCGCCTGCTGCGGCTGAGCCGGTGCCGGCGCAGCCTTGGTTTCCGCCGCCATTGCCATAGGGGCATTCAGGGCGACGGCCATGGTGGTGGCTAACAGCGTTACTTTAAACAGTGATTTCATCCATTTCTCCAAACCCGAAGCCTCTCGCCTCGGAAATCATGTGCAGGCCAGATGACCTGTGGCGGTACTATACCTTTGCGTGAGAAAACAAAACACTCTCACATTCAAACAGCCTGCTCGATAAGACTTTAGCTGCGAGAGGAAGTTTCAACAAAAACATGCGGCTTCCAGTTTATTTTTTCAACCTCTAAGAACAAATTCATCCGTTTTACGTGCATCCATGTTTAGATTACCCTTAATATCAGCATATTAAGACCGGCCGGTTTTGCAGGCGGTAACAAGAGGAAACATGATGCAACAATTCCCGCTCGAACAGCGTCTGGAAGAATTGGAAAGCCGTCTGGCGTTTCAGGAACACACGATTGAAGCCCTGAATCAAACCGTCACTCAGCATGAATTGGAAATGGCGCGAGTACGTGAGCAGATGCGTTTAGTGGTTGAGAAACTAAAAACTGCTGCGCCCTCAATGGTGGCAGATCAGTCCGAGGAAACGCCCCCGCCGCATTACTGATAATCTGTTTCAGTGAAAAAGACGCGCCTGATAATAAGGCCAGCAGAGCACTAAGCTTTGCTGGCCTTTTAATCATCAGTCGCTCGCGGCGCCTTAGCGAACTTGCGCGCCGGAAGGGAAACGCAGACTTAGTGGCAGCCGCAGCTACCGTTACCGCCGCATCCGCCGCCATGTTGATGATCATGGTCGTGGTCATGATGATGGTCATGCTCGCCGTGAACGTGACCGTGAGCAATTTCTTCCTCGGTCGCTTCGCGCACAGCCATAACTTCCACGTTAAAATGCAGGTTCTGCCCTGCCAGCATGTGGTTGCCATCGACGGTGACGTGGTCGTCTTCGACTTCGGTAATCTCTACCGGCACCGGCCCCTGATCGGTTTCCGCCAGGAAGCGCATGCCAACCTGCAGTTCATCCACGCCCATAAAGACATCTTTAGGCACGCGCTGGACCAGGTTGTCATCATACTGACCGTAGGCGTCATTAGCGCCGACGTTCACTTCAAATTTGTCACCAATCTCACGGCCTTCCAGCGCCTTTTCCAGACCGGAGATAAGAGAGCCGTGACCATGCAGATAATCCAACGGCGCGCTCACCGGAGATTCATCAACTAATACACCGTCTTCGGTACGTACCTGATAGGCCAGGCTGACCACCAGGTCTTTTGCTACTTTCATGATTACTCCTAACCGTTGAGAGCGTTCTGTATGCAGTACCAGCTGTACTGACATATTTGATTGCGCCAATTGTACCGGAATTCAAGGCGTCTGTATGGTTAAGCTTAAAAAAAGGTGAGCGATTGCGCTACTCCGGATGAAAGATGCCGATGACCTGCTCTTTTTCACGCACGCTCTTCTGATTTTGCTTGTCGGCCTCGCGCATCTGGTGGCCACACTTAACGCACTCAACCACGTCTATGTTGTTTTCTCGCCATAGCGCCAGCGTATCTCGCTGCTGACAGGCCGGGCAAACTGCACCGGCAATAAAACGTTTAGCCATTGTCACACCTTTTATAACCGATGGGCATGCCGGCGACTTTGCCCGCAGCCCGCTTTATTCATATTCATCCCAGCCGTCAAACTGACGCTGTTCGTGGCGCATTTCCGTTTTGAAAATATCTTCCAGTTCCCGGCGTGCTTCCTTAACGCGGGAAATTTGCTGGCTATCAGCATGGTCAGGCATTAATTCACGCAGCATTCGCATATCGAGCCGGCGAAAGTGCTGCTGAGCGCGAAACGCCTGATGTGGATGCATTCCGAGAGAAATAAGCGCCTTGCGCCCCAGCTCCAGCGCGCTGGAAAAGGTTTCACGCGAGAACTGATCTACGCCGGCCTGTAGCAGCTCATGGGCCTCCACGCGCCCGCGTGCCCGCGCCAGAATTTTCAACTGCGGAAAATGGGTCTGGCACAGCTGCACAATATGCATCGCCGTTTCCGGTCCATTACAGGTAATCACGATCGACTCGGCATTTTCAGCGCCGGCGGCGCGCAACAACTCAAGCTCGGTAGCATCACCGTAATACACTTTATAGCCATATTTACGCATCAGGCTCACGGCGCTGATATCACGTTCCAGCACCGTAATACGCTTTTCGTTGGCCATCAGCAAACGTGCGACAACCTGACCAAAACGGCCGAAACCCACGACAATCACCTGCGGCTCATCGTTCTCGACAAAGGGTTTTTCGCCCTGCTCGTCAATGTCGTTAAAGCGCCGGGCCAGAATCTTATCCACCAGCTGCATCAGCAGCGGCGTGGTAATCATCGACAGCGTGACCGTCACCAGCAGCAGCGGTAGCTGGTCGCCCTTAAACAGCTTCGCCGACGAGGCGGCGGAAAACAGCACGAAGGCAAACTCACCGCCCTGACTTAGCACCGCAGAAAACTGCAAGCGCTCCGAACTGCGCAAGCCATAAATACGTGACAGCAGATAAAGCACCAGCGCTTTGATCGCCACCAGGCATATTACGCCCGCTAAAATAATCCCTATATGGGTATAGAGCACCCCAAGGTTTAACGCCATGCCAACCGAGATAAAGAACAAGCCCAGCAGCAGCCCCTTAAAAGGGTTGATGGCGATCTCCAGCTCGTGCCGGTACTCGCTCTCCGCCAGCAGTACGCCGGCGATAAAGGTGCCGAGCGCCATCGACAATCCCAGCGCATCCATAAATAGCGCCGCGCCCAGCACCAGCAGCAGCGAAGCGGCAATAAAAATCTCGCGTACGCCCGAAGCGGCAATAAAACGCAGAATCGGCCGCAGCAAATAGCGACCGCCAATCAGCATGCCGGCAAAAGCCAGCACTTTCATACCGACCTTCATCCAGTCAGTATGCTCATCACCGTGACCCGCCAGCAGCGGAACCAGCGCCAGCGCCGGGATCACCGCCAGATCCTGAAACAGCAGCACCGAAAATCCAAGCTGCCCCGATTCATTGCGGTTCATTCCTTTATCGCGCATCAGCTGCAGGGCCATCGCGGTTGATGACATTGCCAGTCCAATACCGCCAACCACCGCCGCTTCCCAGCTAAAGTTGGTTAGCAACAGCAGCCCCGACAGCGCCGCCGCACTGAAAATCACCTGCGCGGCGCCGACGCCGAAAATTGAACGCCGTAACTGCCACAGTTTGGACGGGTTGAGCTCCAGGCCGATAATAAACATCAGAAAGACTACGCCCAGCTCGGAGAAATGCAGAATCTCGTCCACATCACTAATAAAACCCAGGCACCAGGGACCAATAGCAATACCAGCCAGCAAGTAGCCCAACACGGCGCCAACGCCGATACGCGCGGCAAACGGCACCACCAGCACCGCAGCAAACAGATAAACCACGCCTGCGGTTAACAGCTCCTGTCCTTCCATCAATACCCTCCCTGAGGTAAGGGTGAAGACAACCACTCGCCGTAAGCACGGGCAAAATTTTTCATCGCCTCCGCTGACTGGCGACGCGCCCAGTAAACGATCATCGGCGTCAGCCAGTGCATGCGGCACATCTGGGCCGTCAATTCAAAAGGGCGCATAATTTCCGACAGCGGATAACGATTCAGTCCGTTGTGATGATAAGCCGCTTCGGGTTCACCGGTGGTGATAACACTACGCCAGTATTTGCCTTCCAGCGCGTTGCCGCCGACGCCGCTGGCAAAGCCACGCGACAGCACGCGATCCAGCCACTCTTTTAACAGCGCCGGGCAACTGTAAGTATAAAGAGGATGCTGAAAAACAATCACCTGATGCTCGCGCAGCAGCTGTTGTTCGCGGTGAATATCAATAAAAAAATCCGGATAGTGGGCATACAAATCATGCACGGTAACGTTATCCAGTTGTTTTGCTGATTGAAGTAGTACCTGATTGGCAATAGAGTCCTGTGACTCCGGGTGCGCATAAAGCAGCAATACTTTCGGCGGCTGCGACATCTTTTCCCCTTCCAAATCGTCGTGTTAATCGGCGATTTCCGTTACCATGCACTACTGCGATGGAATCGGTGATTCCGAAACTCTTTTGAAATACTAATTTAACATATACCCTTAATCCGGCGCTTATGATTGTCTTCTCTTCCTTACAAATTCGACGCGGCGTGCGCGTGCTGCTTGATAGCGCCTCCGCCACCATCAACCCAGGACAAAAAGTCGGTCTGGTTGGCAAAAACGGCTGCGGAAAGTCTACCCTGCTGTCGTTACTGAAAAACGAAATCAGTCCCGATGCCGGCAGCGCCAACTGGCCCGGCACCTGGTCGCTGGCGTGGGTCAACCAGGAAACCCCCGCGCTGGAGAAGGCCGCCATTGAGTACGTTATTGATGGCGATCGCGAATATCGTCAGCTGGAAGCGGCGTTAAGCGATGCCAATGCCAGGGATGATGGCAATGCCATCGCCTTAATCCACGGTCAGCTGGATGCGATCAATGCCTGGAGCATACAGGCGCGCGCGGCCAGCCTGTTAAGCGGTCTGGGCTTTTTGCAAGATCAAATAACCCGACCGGTGAGCGACTTTTCCGGCGGCTGGCGTATGCGCCTGAATCTGGCTCAGGCGCTGCTATGCCGCTCCGACCTGCTGCTACTGGATGAGCCGACTAACCACCTCGATCTGGATGCAGTTATCTGGCTTGAGCGCTGGCTGAAAAGCTACTCCGGCACCCTGATTCTGATTTCGCACGACCGTGATTTTCTCGATCCGGTCGTGGACAAAATTCTGCATATTGAGCAGCAAAATCTGTTCGAATACACCGGCAACTATAGCTCCTTTGAGATCCAGCGCGCCACCAAGCTGGCACAGCAACAGGCAATGTTTGAAAGCCAGCAGCAAAAAGTGGCGCATCTGCAAAGTTATATCGACCGCTTTCGCGCAAAAGCGTCAAAAGCGAAACAGGCTCAGAGTCGCATTAAGATGCTGGAGCGCATGGAGCTTATCGCCCCGGCCCATGTAGATAATCCCTTCAGCTTCAGCTTCCGCCCGCCGGAAAGTTTGCCAAACCCCCTGCTAAAAATGGAAAAGGTCAGCGCAGGCTATGGCGAACGCACAGTGCTCGACGCGATAAAACTGAACCTGGTGCCTGGCTCGCGCATCGGCCTGCTTGGCCGCAATGGCGCCGGTAAATCCACCTTAATTAAGCTGCTGGCGGGTGAGCTGGCGCCGCAGCTAGGTGATATTGGCCTGGCAAAGGGCGTCAAGCTTGGCTACTTCGCTCAGCATCAGCTGGAATTTTTGCGCCCGGACGAATCGCCGCTTCAGCATCTGGCGCGCCTGGCGCCAAAAGTGACCGAACAGCAGCTACGCGATTACCTCGGCGGCTTTGCTTTTCAGGGAGACAAGATTAATGAGCATATCGCGCGTTTCTCCGGCGGCGAAAAGGCCCGGCTGGTACTGGCGCTAATCGTCTGGGATCGGCCTAACCTGCTGTTACTCGATGAGCCAACTAACCATCTCGATCTCGATATGCGTCAGGCGCTAACCGAGGCGCTGATTGATTTTGAAGGCGCGCTGGTCGTGGTATCGCACGACCGGCATTTGTTACGGGCAACGACCGATGACCTCTATCTGGTTCACGACGGCAAAGTGGACGTTTTCAGCGGCGACCTTGAAGACTATCAGCAGTGGCTGAGCGACCTGCAAAAGCTGGAGACGCAGCCGTCAGCCCAGGATCGCAGCGACAATCAAAACAGCGCCCAGGCGCGTAAAGATCAGAAACGACGCGATGCCGAACTGCGCGCCCAGACTCAGCCGCTACGCAAACTGATCGAAAAGCTGGAAAAACAGATGGAGAAGCTGAACGCGCAGCTCAGCCAGACAGAAAACCTGCTGTCCGACAGTGCCATCTACGATCAGAGTCGCAAAGCTGACCTGACCAGCGCATTGCAGCAGCAGGCACAGGCGAAAAGCGAGCTTGAGACCTGCGAGATGGAATGGCTGGACGCTCAGGAGCAGCTTGAACAGATGCAGATGCAATAGCGGTGGTTATGAGGGGCCGTCTGGCGTCACGGCCCTTTTAGCCCGGACTTCAGGAGGTTATTCCCCTCCCTGCCAGCCCGGTTTATTTCACCTGCGGTGGGCTGTTGTGTTTGCCGGTGTTCACCAAAGGTGGAGTATTTTGTTGCATGGGCAGCGGGATTTTTCCACCTTAGGTGGGTTGTTCCGTTCGCTCTGACAGCGGCTGGCTGATTTCTCCACCTTAGGTGGACTGTTCCGTTCGCCAGCCAGGCCGGTGGTTTATTTGCCCGCCGCTGCGGGCGACCGGCAAGGGGCCATCAAACGTCATGGCCCCTTGACCCCGGACTTCCGGCAGTTTCTGCGTGGCTGCGCCCTTCCCTCACGCATGTAGCCCGCCTGACGGGCCGTTCGCGATGCGTTCCCGACGCAGCGCTTACTTTCGCCGCATCCCTGCGGCTCACCCTGGCGGGCTTCATTCGTTCGGCGCAGAAAAGCCTGTTGGTACAGGTTTGCAACAAGGCGCCAGCGGCGGACTGAACGCAGCATACATCAGTATGTGAGCATCAGGACGTACGCGCAGTAACACCGTCGCAGCCCCGCTCAGCCGGCGAGGAGAAAGGTTTATCGCCCAACACCGTCGCCCTATTCATCACCCGCCGGGCAGGATAATAATCGGCATTGGCATAGTGCTGCGTTACCCGGTTATCCCAGATTGCCATATCGTTTTGCTGCCAGCGCCAGCGCACCTGGAATTCGGGCTTGGTGGTATGGGCGAACAGGAAACCGAGCAGTGCTGCGCTCTCTTTTTCACTGACACCCAGGATGCGGGTGGTGAACCCTTCATTAACAAATAGCGCTTTACGCCCGCTGACTGGATGGGTGCGAACTACCGGATGTACAACCGGCGGATTCTTTGCCACCGCCTGCTTCCAGCGCGCATGCTCTTCAGCGCTTTTACGGTATTTAAACTCCGGGAACGATTTGGTGAAGTCGTGCTCCGCCTGTAAACCCGTCAGCAGATTTTTAAACGGATCGGATAATGCCTCCCATGCGGCAATGCCGCTGGCCCATAGCGTATCGCCGCCGCTTTCTGGTAGCAGCTTTGACGTTAATAATGCGACGGCGGGCGGCGTATCGATAAAGGTGACGTCGGTATGCCAGTTATCATTATCCGGCGGATTATCCTGATGAGTATCCAGCACGATAATCTCCTCCACCCCTTCGGCATGAGGATAAACAGGATGGATATGCAGATCGCCAAAGCGAATCGCCAGCGCGCGCTGCTGCGGCGGCGTGACCGGCTGATTACGCAAAAACACCACCTGGTGGCGCAGTAGCGCATGATAGAGCTGCTCAAACTGGCTGTCGCTTAGCGGCTGGCTAAGATCGAGATTGCCGATTTCTGCGCCGATATAAGGTCCCAGCGGGACAATCGTCAGACGTTCATTCATGATGAAACTCCATGCCACGGGGTCAGGCGCTGCTGTAACGCACGCAGCCCCAGTTCAAGAATAAAAGCGATAATGGCGATAACGGCGATGCCGGCCATCACCACATCGGTTGCCAGAAATTCACCGGCCGACTGCACCATAAAACCCAGACCGCGCGTTGCCGCGATAAGCTCGGCGGCGACCAGGGTTGACCAGCCGACGCCAAGCCCGATACGGATGCCGGTAATAATGTCCGGTAGAGCGCCGGGTAAAATAACGTAGCGCAGCACCTGCCAACGACTGGCGCCGAGCGACTGCGCGGCGCGGATACGCACCGGCTGGGCGCCTTTCACTCCTGCAAGGGTGGAAAGAACCACCGGAGCGAAGATCGCCAGATAAATCAGCAGAATTTTTGAGGTTTCACCAATGCCGAACCAGATAACCATCAGCGGCAGGTAAGCCAGCGGGGGGACCGGACGGTACAGCTCAACCAGCGGATCGAGCATGCCGCGCACCGTTTCATTAAGGCCCATCGCGATCCCTACCGGGGTGCCAATAACCACGGCGCCCAGCAGGGCCAACAGGATACGCGTCAGACTTGCGGCCAGATGCTGCCAGAGCGTTGCATCCATGAACCCCTGCGGACTGGCGATGGCAAGCAGTTGATGCAGCACCGCCCCGGGCGGCGGTAAAAATAGCGGCGCAATCAGCTGCAGCGCGGTCACCAGCCACCATATTGCTAACAAGGCCAGCAGCGTTGCCCCGCTGATCGTCAGCTGGCGCGATAGCGGCCAGCGCCAGCTGCGCACCTTCAGTTCGCGCTTTTCACTGGAAATCAGACTCATGCAAATACCTCCCGCTGCTGAAAAAAGCGCGCCAGAACCTGTTCGCGCCGGGCGATAAACTCAGGGTCGGACTTGATGCTGCGACAGCTGGCGCCATCGGCATAGCGCTGGCCAAACGACAACGTCAATCGTTCCACCACTTTTCCCGGGCCGGGAGACAGTAAAATCAGTTCGCTGGCGAGAAAAACCGCCTCTTCAATATCGTGGGTAATCAGCAGAATTTGCTTGCCGCTATCGCGCCATAACGTCAGCAGCAGCGCCTGCATTTGCTCGCGGGTAAATGCATCCAGCGCGCCGAAAGGCTCATCCAACAGCAACAGCTGAGGATCATTGGCCAGCGCCCGGGCAATGCCAACGCGCTGGCGCATGCCACCGGATAGCTGCCAGATTGCGCGCTGCTCCGCGCCGGCAAGCCCGACGCGCGCCAGTAACCGCGCGGCTTTCTGCTCACGCGTTTTTCGGTCAACCCCTGCCAGCTTGAGGCCAAAAGCAACGTTCTCAATCACATTCATCCACGGCAGCAGTCCCTCATTCTGAAAGACCACCCCACGCTCTGCGCCCGGGGCTGTCACTGCCCGCTCGTTCAACACGATGCTGCCACGCTCAGCCTGTTGAAAACCGGCAATCAGATTCAGCAGCGTAGTCTTACCACACCCGGAAGGGCCGAGGACCACGGTCAGGCTACCAGGCTTCAGCTGCAAATTGATATCCTTCAGCGCCGGATGTCCGTCATAGCTGGCATAAAGATGAGAGATGCTGAGCATCGCGCCCCCTTATGGTTTCTGTGCGGCGATGACAAACCGGTTGGTGACAAAATCGTGATAATCAGTGCCCGCCTGAGCGACTTTCCCCTGTTCTTTGAGGAAAGCGGCGGTATCAACAATCGCTTTATTTACCGGCTGACCGAGGTCGGAGATTTGCTGGCTGTTGGTCAGGTATTGATTCCCCTTAACCAGCTGCGGTATCTGCTCAACGGGTACGCCGCTATAGCGGGAAAGTTTCTGCAGATTATCGGGATTTTTCAGCCAGCCTTCCGGGTCATCAAGGTACGCTTTTTGCGCCTGAATAGCGCTGCGAGCAAAGGCGGTGACGATTTCAGGATGCGCGTTGGCAAAATCTTTACGCACCACCCAAACGTCCAGCGTCGGTGAACCCCAGGTGCCGACCTGCTGAGAATCTGTCAGCACCTTACCGCTTTTTTCCAGCTGATTTACCGCGGGCGCCCAGACGTAAGCGCCATCAATATCGCCACGCTGCCAGGCAGCAATAATTGCCGGGGGCTGGAGGTTAATGATCTGCAACCGATCGGGCTTAATGCCCCAGTGCTTCAGGGCTGCCAGCAGGCTGTAATGGGTGGTGGAAATAAAAGGCACCGCGATGCGTTTGCCGATAAGATCCTGCGGCTTGCTGATGTTGTTTTTCACCACCAGCGCCTCGGAGTCGCCCAGGTGTGAAGCTAACAGGAAAACTTCGATCGGCAGATTTTGCGTTGCAGCAACGGCCAGCGGGCTGGAGCCCAGATTACCGATCTGCACATCACCCGAAGCCAGCGCGCGCACGATGCTGGATCCACTATCAAATTTGCGCCAGTCGACATGGGCGCCGCTGAGCTTTTCAAATGTATTATCTGCCTGCGCGACTTTGGCTGGCTCAGCCGAGGTTTGCCAGGCGACGGTCACGTTTGTCGCTTGGGCCTGAAGGCTCAGTGCGGCCAGAACCGCCAGTAGTGCCATGCGTTTTACTGTCTTAATCATTACCTTGCACCCCGGTTATTTTTATTTCGCTATCATGGCGACAGTTTTAACCGGGGGAGACCGTAACGATAAAGGAATAAAAAATTATTTTTTATAACCAAAAATCTTTAGAACAAAAGCAGCAATGCATTACCAAAAATCGAAAAAGCGACGGCGAAATTAGCGCCAGATCAGCAGCACGCAGCTGGCCGTCAGCAGGCCCATTGCCAGATTAAAAATTTTCCAGGCCCGCCGTCCATGTAAAATGCGGCCAATCCCCGCGCCAAAGCCAAGCCAGATAATGCCGGCGACCAGGTTAACCAGCGCCATGCCGATGCTGATAGCCACCACAGAGTGAAGATACTGCGCACCGGCTAACGAAAAGCTGGCAACCGCGCCGAGGGTCATCAACCAGGCTTTCGGGTTAATCAGCTGCAGCATCCCCCCCTGCCAGAACGGCATCGGTTTAGATGGCGCCGCGCCGGTATCCAGTTTTTCATAGGGTGCGCTGGCGATTTTCCAGCTTAGCCATAGCAGATAAACGCTGCCGGCAACTTTCAGAAACAGATGCAGGGAAGGATAGAGTAGAATCAGACCGCCGATGCCAAAAGCAACCATCAACAGCATCAGCTGCATACCCATCATGATACCAACCAGTAGCATTATGGAGCGGATAAAACCATAATTCGCCGCCGAGGCAGTAAGTAACATATTATTGGGGCCTGGCGTGATAGCAGCAACCCAGAGAAAACCCAGCATTGATAAAAAAAGACTCAGTTCCATGGAAGACGGGTGCTCCTCACCCAACAAACAAACTAATCTCCTGAAGCTAACAGTGTGATATGGATCCGACAAGCATTACCGACATAAATTTTCACCGGCCAGATGAGCGTGTTTTTACCCCCCTTGCCGGCTTTCAGAATGCCCATCTGCAAACGCTGCTGCCGCGCATTTTGCGCCGGCGTGTCCGGCTGCGCCCCCACTGGCAGCGACTGGCTTTGCCGGATGGCGATTTTGTCGACCTGGCGTGGAGCGAAGATCCGGCTCATGCCGCACATAAGCCGCGGATGGTGCTGTTTCACGGTCTGGAAGGCAGCATTAACAGCCCCTATGCCCACGGGCTGATTGAAGCAGCACAGCAGCGCGGCTGGCTGGGCGTTGTCATGCACTTTCGCGGCTGCAGCGGCGAGCCAAACCGGCTGAAGCGCATCTATCATTCGGGGGAAACCGAGGACGCCAGTTACTTTTTACAATGGTTGCACACCCGGTGGGGCCGGGTTCCTACCGCAGCAGTTGGCGTTTCTCTGGGCGGCAACATGCTGGCCTGTCTGATGGGCAAGCAGGGTAACGACTGTCTGCTGGACGCGGGCGTGGTGATTTCCGCACCGCTGATGCTCGAACCCTGTAGTGTCAAACTGGAGCAGGGGTTTTCCCGCTTCTATCAGTACTACCTGCTGTCGTTGCTAAAACAGAACGCAATGAGAAAGCTGCGCGCCTTCCCGGGGACGCTGCCGGTTGATGCCCTGCAGCTGAAGCATATTCGTCGGCTACGGCATTTTGACGATGCCATCACCTCGCGCGCTCACGGCTTTAGCGACGCGCTGGATTATTACCGTCAGGCCAGCGCGCTGCCGCTGCTGCATGGCGTGCGCAAGCCGCTGCTCATTATTCATGCCAAAGATGATCCGTTTATGACCGATGACGTCATTCCAGCCCCCGCTCAGCTATCAGCCAGCACCACTTATCAGCTAACCTCAAATGGTGGGCATGTAGGATTCGTCGGCGGAACGCTGCTCAGGCCACGAATGTGGCTTGAGCAGCGGGTGCCCGACTGGCTTGTAAACTGGCTGGAGCAATAGCGTGATTATCCCCTGGCAGCAGCTCGAAGCGGAAACGCTGAACAATCTGATTGAAGCATTTGTGCTGCGCGAAGGCACCGATTACGGTGAGCAGGAGCGCAGCCTCGAACAAAAAGTGGCTGATGTCCGCCGCCAGCTGCAAAACGGCGAAGCCGTATTGGTATGGTCGGAACTGCATGAAACCGTCAATATCATGCCGCAAAATTCGTTTCGCGGGTGACAGCAGCAGGCGGAACGTGATAACAAGACATTCAGCCATTTATCAGGGAGCGTAACCTATGTCAGCAAAACACCCGGTGATCGCCGTAACCGGCTCCAGCGGCGCGGGAACGACGACCACCAGCCTGGCGTTCCGTAAAATATTCCAGCAGCTTGATTTAAAAGCCGCTGAGGTAGAAGGCGATAGCTTTCACCAGTACACGCGCCCGGAAATGGATATGGCAATTCGTAAAGCGCGCGATTTAGGCCGCCATATTAGCTATTTCGGCCCGGAAGCAAACGACTTTGCCCTGCTGGAAAATACCTTTGCAGAATATGGCCGCTCCGGCACCGGCCAGGCGCGTAAATACCTGCATACCTATGATGAAGCCGTTCCGTGGAATCAGGTCCCCGGCACCTTCACCCCCTGGCAGCCGCTACCGGAACCGACCGACGTGCTATTTTACGAAGGGCTGCACGGCGGCGTGGTTACCCAACAGCATAATGTCGCCGGACACGTTGACCTGTTAGTTGGCGTGGTACCTATCGTCAACCTTGAATGGATTCAGAAAATGGTCCGCGACACCACCGAGCGCGGGCATTCGCGCGAAGCGGTGATGGATTCCGTGGTGCGTTCAATGGATGACTACATCAATTACATTACACCGCAGTTCTCCCGCACCCATCTCAACTTTCAGCGCGTACCAACGGTAGACACCTCCAACCCTTTCGCCGCTCGCGGCATCCCGTCGCTGGACGAAAGCCTGGTCGTGATTCATTTTCGCGATCTTGAAGATATCGACTTTCCCTATCTGCTGGCCATGCTGCAGGGCTCTTTTATCTCGCACATTAACACCCTGGTGGTGCCGGGCGGGAAAATGGGTCTGGCAATGGAGCTAATTATGGCGCCGCTAGTAAAACGCCTGATGGAAGGCCGGAAAATCGTCTGACGTGGCAGCCGCTGATTATAAATTAACTACCTGTATGCGGGCATCGGCTAATAGCATTGACTAAGGATTCTCTCAAAAAATTAACCCTATGGCGCATTTGCGCCATGCTTACAGAACAGTATTATCGTTTCGCTTACCGTGGCGCTGACGTTCCTAAAACGCGCATGCTCTGTTAACTGCATCAAGCTGAAGCGAGACAACAGGAGACAGTGAGATAAAGCTATGCTACAAACAAGTCTGAACAATCTGCCGGTGGTAAACCACGTGGCGAAAGCGGGATGAAAACCTGAGCGTTGCTCTGATAACAGACCCGAAATAAATTTCCCGATGGGAAATCGCTTTAACATTTCAATGCCTGGCAGGGAGCTCTGCCCCTGTGTTCAGGGCACGATTACAAACAGAGGATAACAGCGAATGGTGCTCGGCAAACCGCAAACAGACCCGACTCTTGAATGGTTCCTGTCACATTGCCATATTCACAAATATCCATCAAAAAGCACCCTGATCCATCAGGGCGAAAAGGCTGAAACGCTTTACTACATCGTTAAAGGTTCGGTAGCCGTTCTGATTAAAGACGAAGAAGGCAAAGAGATGATCCTCTCTTACCTCAACCAGGGCGACTTTATTGGCGAACTGGGGCTATTTGAAGAAGGTCAGGAGCGCAGCGCATGGGTAAGAGCAAAAACCGCCTGTGAAGTTGCTGAAATTTCGTACAAGAAATTCCGCCAGCTAATCCAGGTTAACCCGGATATTCTGATGCGGCTTTCATCGCAGATGGCTCGCCGTCTGCAGGTCACCTCTGAAAAAGTGGGTAACTTAGCCTTCCTCGACGTGACCGGGCGTATCGCCCAGACGCTGCTGAATCTGGCAAAACAGCCGGACGCGATGACGCATCCGGATGGCATGCAGATTAAAATCACGCGCCAGGAGATCGGTCAGATCGTCGGCTGTTCGCGCGAAACCGTTGGCCGCATTCTGAAGATGCTTGAAGATCAAAACCTGATCTCTGCTCACGGCAAAACTATCGTTGTCTACGGCACTCGCTAAGCCCTATCCTATGCACACGGCGCGATAATGACTATCGCGCCTTTTTATTTTTGTTAAAGGCCATATGTGGCGTCGAATTATTTATCACCCTGAGGTCAATTACGCGCTACGCCAGACGCTGGTGCTTTGCTTACCCGTTGCGGTAGGATGGCTGCTCGGTGATTTACAAAGAGGGCTCCTTTTCGCGCTGATCCCCGCCTGTTGCAACATCGCCGGTCTGGATACCCCGCATAAGCGCTTCTTTAAACGCCTGGTCGTCGGCGGCTGCCTGTTTGCGTTCAGCAGCTTTGCCATTCAGTATCTTGGCCTGCTGAACGTCCCCCTGCCGCTGATCATGTTTGTCATGACGATGCTGTTAGGCATCACCGGCGAAATTAGCCCGCTGCACGGGCGCCTGCTCCCCGGTTCGCTGATCGCCGCGATCTTCACCATCAGCCTTGAAGGGCGCATGCCAATCTGGCAGCCGCCGCTGCTCTACATCCTTGGCACCATATGGTACGGACTGTTCAACTGGTTCTGGTTCTGGCTGTGGAAAGAGCAGCCCATGCGGGAAACCCTGAGCCTGCTTTATCGCGAGCTGGCCGACTACTGCGAAACAAAATATACCCTGCTAACCAGGCTGACCGACCCGGAAAAAACCCTGCCGCCCCTGCTGGCGCGCCAGCAAAAAGCAGTCGACCTGATTAACCTCTGCTATCAGCAGATGCATATGCTGTCGGGGGGCAATCACAATTATTACAAGCGGCTGACGCGCGCCTTTCAGGTCGCACTTGATTTGCAAGAGCATATCGCCGTCAGCCTGCATCAGCCTGAAGAGGTGCAAAAGCTGGTCGAGCAAAGCCACGCTGAAGCGGTGATCCGCTGGAATGCACAGACCATCGCCAACCGCCTGCGGGTGCTGGCAGATGATATCCTCTATCATCGCCTGCCTGACCGCTTCAGCATGAACAAACAGCTAAGCGCACTGGAAAAAATCACCCGCCATCATAACGATAATCCGGTCGGTCATTTCTGCTATCACCATTTCAGCCGCATCGGCCGGGTGTTGCGCACTCAGCGACCGCTGTACCAGCGCGATCTGATGGCCGATCGCCAACGGCGCCTGCCGCTTATACCGGCGCTGCGCAGCTATCTGTCGCTTAAATCTTCGGCGTTGCGTACCGCCGCGCGCTTTGCGGTAATGCTCAGCTTCGCCAGCATCCTCGCGCTGTTTCTCAACATGCCCAAGCCTTACTGGGTACTGATGACCACCATGTTCGTCAGCCAGAACGGCTACAGCGCTACCCGGGTACGTATCCAGCACCGGGCGCTGGGCACCCTCGCCGGATTGGTTATTGCCGCCCTGTCACTGCGCCTGCACGTTCCCGATACTCTGGTACTGCCAGTTATGCTGCTGATCACCCTGGTGAGCTACCTGTTTATTCGTAAATATTACGGCTGGGCAATGGTCGGCTTTACGGTCACGGCGGTGTATTCGTTGCAGCTGCTGTCGCTCAACGGCGCGGACTTTCTCTGGCCGCGCTTGCTGGATACGCTACTGGGCTGCCTTATTGCCTTTGGCGGCATGCTCTGGCTGTGGCCACAGTGGCAAAGCGGTCTGCTGCGCCAGAACGCCCACGACGCGCTTGGCGCTTATCAGTCAGCACTTCAGCTTCTGTTGGGTAATGAACAACAGCCGGAAAAACTGGCCTACCAGCGCATTGTGGTTAACCAGGCCCATAACGCCCTGTTCAACTCGCTGAATCAGGCGATGCAGGAACCGGCGTTTAATGCCCATTATCTGGCCGATATGAAGCTCTGGGTCACTCACAGCCAGTTTATCGTCGAGCATATCAACGCGATGACCATTCTGGCGCGTGAACATACCATGCTTACATCAGCCCTCGCTGAGCGCTATCTGCAAACCTGCGAAATTGCGCTTCAGCGCTGTCAGCAGCGGCTGGAGTATGATGGTCCGGGCTCTGACACCAATATTATGGAAGCGCCGGAAAACTTTCACGAAGGGCCGATTACCGTAGTAGAACGCCACGTCAGGCGCATTCTCAGTCATCTGAAGGTGATGCATACCATTTCATCGCTGGCCTGGTCGCAGCGGCCGCATCATGGCAAGTGGCTGGCGGGAAAACTGCGCAAATAGTGGTTTATGGCTGAGCGGCAAATGCCGCGCCGGGATAAATGGCCGCCTGCGTCGGGGCGGCGCAGTGAACTATGCCTTAACGACTTTTTCCAGCGCGCGGGCAAAGCGCTGCATTCCCTCTTCAATATCCGTTGGTTCAATAATCAGAGAAGGAGCCAGGCGGATAACGCCGGTGCCGGCATTCAGTATCATCACCCCTTCCGCCGCGGCGGCATTCAGAATATCACGCGCTTTATCGACATATTGCGGCTTGAGAGCGGCACCGATGAGCAGCCCCATGCCGCGCACATCGCTAAACACGTCCAGCCGCGAATTAATCGCGTTTAATGCCGCCTCGAACTGCTGACGTCGCTCGGCTACGCCGTTCAGCACCTCGTCGGTGTTGATAATATCCATCGCCGCTTCAGCCACCGCACAGGCCAGCGGATTGCCGCCATAGGTAGTGCCATGCACGCCGGGCGTCATGGCGGACGCGATTTCATTGGTGGTCAGCATAGCGCTGACTGGAAAGCCGCCACCGAGCGCTTTGGCGGTAGTCAGAATATCCGGCACCACGCCGTAATGCTGGTAGGCAAACAGCTTGCCGCTGCGTCCCATACCGCTTTGCACTTCATCAAATACCAGCAGCGCATTGTGCTTATCGCAAAGGGCGCGCAGCCCTTCCATAAAGGCCTGGCTGGCAGGCATGATACCGCCTTCGCCCTGGATAGGTTCCAGTACCACCGCGCAGGTATGGTCATCGATAACTGCTTTCACCGCCTCAAGATCGTTAAACGGAACGTGTACGATGTCTGCGGGTTTCGGACCAAAACCATCAGAATATTTAGGCTGACCGCCAACGGAAACGGCAAACAGCGAACGCCCGTGGAAAGCATTGTGGAAAGCGATGATTTTGGTTTTATACGGGCTGTGCTTTTTGCCAACGTAATAGCGCGCCAGCTTAAATGCCGCCTCGTTGGCTTCCGTTCCTGAGTTAACAAACAGCACCCGCTCAGCAAAGGTAGCGGCGATCAGTTTGCTGGCCAGCCGCAGCGCCGGTTCATTAGTGAAAACGTTACTGGTATGCCATAGCGTTTCACCCTGGCTTTTCAGCGCTTCCACCAGCGCCGGATGGCAGTGGCCGAGCGCCGTTACCGCAATGCCGCCGGAAAAATCGATATACTCCGTGCCATTCTGGTCCCAGACGCGACTCCCTTTGCCCTTGACCGGAACAAACTGTGCAGGTGCATAAATGGGCAAAATAACTTCGTCAAAAGTCGCCCGGTTAACCATTAACTTATCTGCTGCCATGCCTGACCTCGCGCTGTCACATCAATCGTCAAATTGAAAATATAATCATAAAATATGCATAAAAAGTCACCTCAAGGCAACATAAATTCAACGTTGTAAGAAATTATCCAGCAGCTGAAGCCCCTGCTCGCTGAGTATGCTTTCCGGGTGAAACTGCACCCCTTCCAGCGCCAGGTGCCGATGGCGCAGCCCCATAATTTCATCGCGCTCGCCGTCACGCATACTCCACGCTGTGACTTCAAAGCAGGCGGGTAAGGTCGCGGCTTCCACCACCAGTGAATGATAGCGTGTTACGCTCAGGGGCTGATTCAACCCGGCGAACACACCCTGCTGCTGATGCGTAATCTGCGACACCTTGCCGTGCATCACCTGGCGGGCGCGGACGACGCGGCCGCCAAACGCCTGCGCCAGCGCCTGATGCCCCAGGCAAACGCCAAGAATGGGAAGCTTTCCGGCAAAGTGGCAGATCGCCGCCAGCGAAATACCGGCTTCATTCGGAGAACAGGGGCCGGGTGATATCACCAGATGGTCAGGACGACGCGCGCTAATCTCTTGCAGTGAGATCGCGTCGTTGCGGTAAACGTCAACCTCAGCGCCTAGCTGGCAGAAATACTGGTAAAGATTCCAGGTAAATGAGTCATAGTTATCGATAAGCAGCAGCATAGGCACTCCGGCCAAAAAGAAACGCCGCTATTCTACGCATTTTTTTACTGAGGAATATTTATTACTTTTTGCAAAATTGCGGCCAGCGCCTTGCTATCGCCCCGTATGCCCTGCTGTAACGCGGAATCCCATTCTGCACCGTTGGTTTTACGCCACTGAACGTCATAGCCGGCATGGATAATGAGCTGTTCGAGAAATAATCGCAGCGTTCGGCCATTACCACGACGAAACGGAGACAGTACGCTAAGTTCGCAGTAAAACCAGGCCAGTCGCGTCGCCAGGCTCTCCGCTGAAAGCAGCTCAAGCCGCGCCTCTTCCTCAAGGGAAGCCATCAGTGCGTTGCCCTGCTGCTCAAGGTATTCAAAGTGACAGCAGGGAATATCAAAGCGCTGAATATCGGTCACGCGCAGCTCACCGGCATCGTCCAGAACCTCGCCATACAAAGCCTGATGCAATGCGCACAAATGCGGCATGCCGGGATTAAAGGCGCCCAGCGCCAGCGTGGTTCCGGTCAATTGCAGGCTTGCCAACAGATTATCAGCACAGCGCTGCTGCCAGAGGTTTTGTTTTTGTTTGTCTGTCAGAGTCGCCATGCTGCTTCCTCCACGTTTATCGTGCAGTAAGTATAAGCAGCATTATCTGGCTTTGCTGGCGTCCGGGCGCGATAGATGTCGCGCCCGCTGCGCTGTCAGGGAAGCACTTTTGCCGAAAGGATCACAACAGGTTT
The DNA here is from genome assembly GCF_002006995.1 of Izhakiella australiensis. Classification (GTDB taxonomy): domain Bacteria; phylum Pseudomonadota; class Gammaproteobacteria; order Enterobacterales; family Enterobacteriaceae; genus Izhakiella; species Izhakiella australiensis. Next base: position 25,338 of record NZ_MRUL01000009.1, read on the forward strand.
TACCGGTACGTTCTGGTAAGGCCCGACGTTATGAGTCTGCACCTGGGCGATTTTATCCGCCACATCCATGCCTTTAACCACTTTGCCAAACACCGCGTAGCCAAAATCACGCTGGCCGTGGTCCAGGAAAGCATTATCAGCAATGTTGATGAAGAACTGGCTGGTGGCGCTGTCCTTATCTGCAGTACGCGCCATGGCGATAGTTCCGCGACTGTTAAGCAGGCCGTTGTCCGCCTCATTTTTAATCGGCGGGTTAGTATTTTTCTGCTGCATTTCAGCGGTGAATCCGCCGCCCTGAATCATAAAGCCCGGAATAACGCGGTGAAAAATGGTGTTGTTATAAAAACCGCTGTTCACATAATCAACGAAATTCTTAACCGATATCGGGGCTTTCTGGTTATTCAGTTCGAGTTCTATATTGCCAGCAGAGGTCGTCAGCATAACGTGCGTATCATTTTTAGCAGCCAGAACCGGGGCTGATACGGCAGACAACATTAAAACCGTGGAAAGGGCTGTGAGCGTGCGTTTAAACATGAATCATTCCTTAATGAGGCAGCAAACAACAAACCAACAAGATTCTAAAGAGTGGTTAACCACCGCGCCAGCATTTTACCGATATTTACCTGCGAGTTAATGCGGCACGCTCAAAATACGAGCGACAAAAGGTGACTGGACTCACAAATCGCATGAATACGAAGATATTTGTTTCATTATTTATTTATGAGGATCACGATACTGAGTAAAATAAGCGCAGCTTTTTTTAAGGTTTTCTTTACAATATACAGGTTGTTTTATGTCTAATCACGATCGTATCGGTCTTACCTGGATTAGTTTCCTCTCCTATGCCCTGACCGGGGCGCTGGTTATCGTAACCGGCGTGGTAATGGGTGATATTGCTAAATATTTTGATATGCCAGTGTCAGAAATGAGCAATACTTTTACCTTTCTGAACAGCGGCATTCTGGTTGCTATTTTCCTTAATGCCTGGTTGATGGAAATTATTCCACTCAAGCGTCAGCTGATATTCGGTTTTATATTAATGCTGCTGGCCGTAATCGGCTTAATGCTAACCAAAAGCCTGATGCTGTTCTCAGTATGCATGTTCGTGCTGGGCGTGGTGAGCGGCATTACCATGTCGATTGGTACCTTCCTGATTACCCATTTATATGATGGTCGTCAGCGCGGCGCACGCTTACTTTTTACCGATTCTTTCTTCAGCATGGCCGGCACCCTGTTCCCGGTTCTTGCCGCCTGGCTACTTGCCCACACCCTGCCCTGGTTCTGGGTTTACGTGTGCATCGGTGTAATCTATCTGGCCATCTTTATTTTGACACTGAGCGTGAAGTTTCCGCAGCTAGGTAAAACCGCGTCGAATGAAAACCAGCCGCCGGTGGAAAAAGAAAAATGGGGCGTAGGCGTGGCACTGCTCGCCGTTGCTGCTCTCTGCTATATCCTTGGACAGTTAGGCTTCATTTCCTGGGTGCCGCAGTATGCCAATGCAAATCTGAACATGAATATGCTGCAGGCAGGCGGTCTGGTAGGCAGTTTCTGGACGGCTTACATGGTGGGCATGTGGGCCTTCAGCGCCGTGTTACGCTTCTTCGATCCTCAGCGCATCGTTACGGTACTGGCGCTGCTGGCCACGGCGCTGATGTACTGGTTCGTTAACAGCGGCGATCCGGCAATGCTGAAATGGATTATCTTGGCTCTTGGCTTTGTCTCCAGCGCGATTTACACCACCATCATTACGCTGGGCTCGCTGCAAACTAAAGTTTCCTCGCCGAAGCTGGTTAACTTTATTCTGACCTGCGGCACGGTCGGGACCATGCTGACATTTGTGGTTACCGCGCCAATCGTCAGTCATTACAGCGTGCTTACCGCGCTGAAAACCGCTAACGGCCTGTACGCAATTGTGTTCCTGATGTGCCTGCTGCTTGGCTTCGTGACTAAGCATCGCAGCCACGGTAACTGGAAACACTAAGCTTTAAACCTCAGCTCCCGCTAAAGGGAGCTGTCTGCTCTGACTTCACGCTGACTTACCGCGTGAAGTCGATTGCTTCTTGCTGCTCCAGATACAGCGTTGAGCTGGCGGGTTCCGTTGCCGCAATCACCTTCCCCGCCCGCACCGAATAGCGTACCGGCACCTGACGCCGCAGCGCATCAAATCCATTTTCAGCTGGCAGGATAACCAGACTCGCCGGATTGCCGGTGTGAATCCCGTAATCTTTTAGCTGCAACGTGCGCGCGCTATTGCGCGTAATCAGATCGAGACCGGCGTTAATCTGGTCATAGCCCATTAGCTGACATACGTGCAGCCCCATATGCAGCACCTGCAGCATATTGCCGGTCCCCAGCGGATACCAGGGATCAAACACGTCATCATGGCCGAAGCAGACGTTAATGCCGGCAGCCAGCATCTCTTTAACCCGGGTAATACCACGTCGTTTGGGGTAATCATCAAAGCGCCCCTGCAGATGGATATTCACCAGCGGATTAGCCACAAAATTAATCTTCGACAGCTTAAGCAGCCGAAACAGGCGGGAGGTATAAGCGCCGTTATAGGAGTGCATCGCGGTGGTGTGACTGGCCGTAACGCGCGCGCCCATATTTTCTTTATGCGCTAATGCGGCCACCGTCTCAACAAAGCGCGACTGCTCATCGTCTATTTCATCGCAGTGTACGTCAACCTGACGCTGATATTTCTGCGCCAGCGCAAACGCGATATGCAGCGACTCTACGCCGTATTCACGGGTAAACTCGAAATGGGGAATCGCCCCAACCACATCGGCGCCCAACTTCAGCGCTTCTTCCAACAGCGCTGCGCCATCCGGATAAGAAATAATCCCTTCCTGTGGAAAAGCCACCAGCTGCAAATCCACCCAGGGCGCCATTTCCCGCTTAACCTCAAGCATCGCTTTAAGCGCCGTCAGCGAGGGGTCGGAGACATCAACGTGCGTCCGCACGTGCTGGATGCCGTTAGCAAGCTGCCACTTAAGCGTCTGCTTCGCGCGCGTTTTAACATCGTCATGGGTTAACAGCGCTTTGCGTTCTGCCCAGCGCTCAATGCCTTCAAATAGCGTACCGGAGCGATTCCAGGAAGGCTCGCCAGCGGTCTGGGTCGTATCAAGGTGAATATGCGGTTCTATAAACGGTGGAATGGCCAGTCCGCCTTCGCCGTGCAGGCTTGATTCATCCTGCGGACAATTCTTCAACTGCGGTCCGATGCGGCTTATTTTTCCGGCGGCAATGTCAATCTGCCACAATCCCTCCTGCCCCGGTAAACGCACGTGGGTGATCCGTTTTAGTGGCGAACCATGCATAAACATCTCCTTCGGTTACGATGATGTCTTTACCCTGGCACGGTTTTCACGACTTGAAAATAGCGAGGCGGGCGTAAAAGCGGTAAAAAGCCGATCGGCCAGCAAGCGTTTGATGCCCGGGCAGGCGAGCCAGCGTTCAAATAAAAAACCCCGACGTCACGACGCCGGGGCCAGTCTGGTCTTTGCAGAGGAACAGGAAATTAAGGCTTAGCAACAAAGCCTATGGCCTGATAGACCTTTTTCAGCGTTTCCTGGGCCATCGCACGGGCTTTTTCCGCGCCGTCGCGCATCACCCCTTCAAGGAAGGCCTCGTCGTTACGATAACGATGATAGCGCTCCTGCAGCTCGGTGAGCATCCCGGATACTGCATCCGCGACTTCGCCTTTGAGATGACCGTACATTTTACCTTCGAACGACCTCTCCAGCTCAGCGATTGACTGACCGGTTACGCCGGAAAGAATATCCAGCAGGTTAGAAACTCCGGCTTTTTCTTTAATATCGTAACGCACCACCGGCGGCTCGTCGGAGTCAGTGACCGCCCGCTTGATTTTTTTCACCACCGATTTGGGATCTTCCAACAGGCCAATCACGTTATTGCGGTTGTCGTCTGACTTCGACATTTTTTTCGTCGGCTCCAGCAACGACATCACGCGCGCGCCGGATTTAGGAATAAACGGTTCAGGCACGCGGAAAATATCGCCATAAAGCGCGTTAAAACGCGAGGCGATATCGCGGCTCAGCTCGAGGTGCTGCTTCTGATCCTCACCCACCGGCACCTGATGCGTCTGATAAAGCAGAATATCGGCAGCCATCAGCACCGGGTAATCGAACAGGCCGGCATTGATATTCTCTTCGTAGCGCGCCGACTTGTCCTTAAACTGCGTCATGCGGCTTAGTTCGCCAAAATAGGTATAGCAATTCAGCACCCAACCGAGCTGCGTATGCTCCGGCACGTGAGACTGCGCGAAGATAATACTCTTATTGGGATCGATGCCGCAGGCCAGATAAAGGGCCAGCGTATCCAGCGTCGCCTTACGCAATTTTTCCGGGTCCTGGCGCACCGTGATAGCGTGGAGATCGACAATGCAATATATACACTGATACTCATCCTGCATCTTTACCCACTGACGCAGCGCACCCATATAGTTACCAATAGTCAGTTCACCGGAGGGTTGTGCGCCACTAAAAACGATGGGTTTACTCATTGCTAATATCCTGATTTACAGCCCTAATGCGGGCAGAAGCTGATTGAAATTATCGAGTACGACGTCGGGTCGGCTGCTGTTAATCGGCTCGCCGTGATTATAACCATACGTCATACCAACGCAGGGACATCCTGCCGCCTGCGCAGCGAGAATATCATTGCGTGAATCGCCAACAAATAACAGCGATTCTGGCAGCAGGCCAAATGTGCCTAATACCAAAAATAACGGCGCCGGATGGGGCTTCTTCTGAACGACGTCATCGCCGCCCAGCACCAACGAGAAGCAGTGCGCAATACCCAGAGAATGCAGCAATGGCGCAATAAAAGGCGTAGGTTTATTGGTAACAATCGCCATCGGCAGGCCGCTGGCGGCCAGGGCCTCAAGCGTCGCCTTTACTTCAGGAAACAGTTTGCTGCCCTGCTCAACGGTACGGGCGTAATGCTTATCAAACAGGGTGCGCGCATCATTGATTTGATGTTGCTGCGGCTCCGCGCCCAGCGCCCAGCGCAGGGCGCGGGTAACCATGATATCAGCACCATTGCCTATCCAGGTAGCAACCCGGTCGATCCCTGGAGCAGGCAGATTCAGTTCAGTCAGGGCAAGATCCACCGCGTCGGCCAGCCCCGGCGCACTGTCCACCAGCGTACCATCAAGATCGAATGCCAGCCCCTGAATATTAGTGAAATGAACCATGACGGGACTTCTCCAGTTCAGTGCGCATTTGTTCGATGACCTGCTGATAGTCAGGCTGGCCGAAAATAGCTGAACCGGCCACAAACATATCCGCACCGGCCGCCGCGATTTCAGCGATATTTTCAACCTTGACGCCGCCATCCACCTCAAGGCGGATATCGTAACCGCTCTGATCAATACGCTTACGCGCCACGCGCAGCTTATCCAGGGTGGAAGGAATAAACGACTGGCCGCCAAAGCCCGGATTCACCGACATAAGCAAAATGATATCCAGCTTATCCATCACGTAATCGAGGTAGCTCAGCGGCGTCGCCGGATTAAATACCAGCCCCGCTTTACAGCCGTGCTCTTTAATCAGTTGCAGGGTGCGGTCGATATGCTCAGAAGCTTCCGGATGGAAGGTAATAAAGCTGGCGCCCGCTTTGGCAAAGTCGGGAATCAGGCGGTCGACGGGCTTTACCATCAGATGAACGTCAATCGGCGCGGTGATGCCATAATCACGCAGCGCTTTTAGCACCATCGGCCCCATTGTCAGATTGGGAACATAGTGGTTATCCATTACGTCGAAATGCACAACGTCGCCGCCGGCAGCCAGTACCTTAGCCGTATCCTCACCGAGTCGGGCGAAGTCTGCCGACAGAATCGAAGGGGCAATCAAAGGTTTTTTCATCCGTTTCTCCCAGTTCTTGCGCCTGGCTTCAGGCGGTTAGCAACGTAATTGTCATCAGATAACCGGCTTAAATATACAGGGCCAGCAGCTCATCGACTTTGATTCGACCGCCGCCGCGACTGCTAATTGAGCGTCTGACTTTGATCTGCATCAGGCGCGAAGCACTCTGATACCATTCGCGGGTCAACGGCGTGTCGTGATTCGAAATCAAGACCGGTATCTGATGTTTCGCCGACAAAGTATTCGCCATTTCGGCCAGCAGTTGTTGCTCCTGCAGCGAAAAATTATTGGTATGGTATGCAGTAAAATTCGATGTGGCCGAAAGCGGCGCATAGGGTGGATCGCAATAGACAACCGCCCCTTTGCCTGCCTTGCTCAGAGTAACATCGTATGACTCACAGACAAAAGTTGCCTTCTGCGCGCACTCAGCAAACCAGTACAGCTCGTCTTCCGGAAAATAAGGCCGCCGGTATCGACCAAAGGGCACGTTAAACTCACCGCTAAGGTTGTAACGGCACAGGCCGTTGAAACAGTAACGATTGAGATACAGAAACAACTGCGCCCGTTCGTAAGCATCAGCGCTGCGATTAAAGCGCTCCCGCTGGGCGTAGTAAAAATCTGCCACATTGGATTGTTCGCTGAACAACTTGCGCGCATCCTGTACGAACTCGGCGGTGCGCGTCTTAACGATGTTGTACAGATTAATCAGATCGCTGTTGATATCCGCCAGGATATACTGCGGATAGTCGGTGTTAAGGAATACTGAACCTGCGCCAACGAATGGCTCAATCAGACACTCACCCTCAGGTAAATGACGTCGGATCTCATCCAGTAACGGGTATTTACCCCCGGCCCACTTCAAAAAAGCGCGATTTTTCTTCATGCCGTTATATTAGTTATTCTCTTCAGGCTGCGGCATAACCTACAGCTAAAGCGCTTTAAGAGTGTTGAACGATCCACTGTTATGCGGAGCAGAGCCGTTTAAACCGGCTCTGCCTGTATAGTGATTATTTTTTTACCTGGCTGAGCGGTTTAACCCAAGGGTTCTGCGCACGCACGCCAGCAGGCAAAGAGGCAACCGCGCGTTTGGCTTCAGCCGGCGTGGCGTACGAACCGGTAACCAGCACGTACCATGGCTGGCCGTTGCGCGTCGTCTTATACACGTGATAGCTGCTCAGATTTTGTTTTTTCGCCCAGGCATTCAGGGAATCTTCCCGCGATGCGCCGCTAAGCTGCAACGTATAGCTGCCTGACGGCGCTGCCCGTGAGGCGCTTTGCTCATTACGCGCCGCGCCGCTGGCGGATTTTGCCGCGGGTTTCGCCGTTTGTGCCGGTTCAGACTTATGCGTTGGATGTTTAGCGGCTGCGGAGGAAGATTTTACCGGTGCAGACTGACGAGGCGTACCAGGTGCTTTTGACGAAGACGCGCGCGCGCCGCCCGGCGCCACGGTCGCTGCCGCCGTCGGCAGCGTGCTGCCGCCATCACTCTGCGCGCCAGAGGCGGCATCGTTAACCTGATTTTGCTGATTATTCAAGGCGCTGTTGAGGTCGCCCGGCAGTTCTACGCGACGCTGACCTTCCGGAACAGGCTGCGCTTTGCCTTCCGTCGGGGTTGATGCGATAGCCGGGGGATTGAGCTGCTGAGGCGAACTGCCGTCAGCAGGCGTCGCTGGCGCCGCGCCGTTACCTCCGGTGCTATTACCGGCCACATCGTTCGGCGCTGATGGAGAAGCATTGCCCTGGCTGCCTGAAGAGGTGCCGGCAAGATCGATATTTTTCTCAGCGCCGCTCTGTGCAGTGGTTCCGCCAGCGGCAGAGTTCTTGTCAGTCGCAGCCGGTTTGTCGTTGCCATTGAGCGCGGAGCCGATGCCAATAACCAGCAGCAGCAGCACCAGGATACCGATACCCATCATCATACGCTGGCGTGAAACCGGCACCTTGTTCGCAGAAGACGGCTTACGTGGCCGCGTAGGACGACGGTCACTGGCATCAGGTTTTAGCTCATCTTCCGGTTTAAATTCGTCCATCAAACCTCCTCCAGTCTGGCGACTTCGCCACACGTTTCCGTGTGAATAGCATTTTGGTCAACTTAGCAGCGTCCTAACGCCCGTCAGGCGATCGGGTTCGCGATACACTCTTCTATTGCAGCCAAAACAATATCATGGGCTACGCCGCCCCGCACCTCAGCTGCACCGATACTGAGAGGCAACACCAGGCGCAGCTCGCCGGCTAATACCTTTTTATCCCGCAGCATATGGGGCAGATACTCTTCGGCTCGCATCGCTGACGGGCCGCTGGTCGGCAGGCCTGCGCGCTCAAGCAAATTAATGATACGCGCGGTTTGCCCGGAGGTGAACTGTCCGAGGCGCTCCGCGGTCCTGGCGGCCATGACCATGCCAGCGGCGACGGCTTCGCCATGCAGCCAGTTGCCATAACCCATATGCGCTTCAATGGCGTGCCCAAAGGTATGCCCCAGGTTCAGTAAAGCACGCTGGCCGCCTTCCCGCTCGTCGGCCGCGACAACCTCGGCTTTAAGCTCGCAACAGCGGCGAATACACCAGGCCATGGCGGCGCCGTCCAGCGCCAGCAGCGCATCGAGATTATTTTCCAGCCAGTCAAAAAAATCGCCATCGAGGATGATGCCGTATTTAATTACTTCGGCAAGTCCGGAGGCGAGCTCACGCGCGGGCAGGCTATTGAGGCAGTTCAGATCGATAATAACCGAGGCGGGCTGGTAGAAGGCACCAATCATATTCTTGCCCAGCGGATGGTTAACGCCGGTTTTACCGCCGACCGAGGAATCAACCTGAGACAGCAGCGTGGTAGGCAACTGGATAAAGCGCACGCCGCGTTGATAACTGGCAGCGGCAAACCCGGTCAGGTCGCCAACCACACCGCCCCCCAAAGCAACCAGGGTAGTATCACGACCGTGCGCGCCTTCCAGTAGCGCGGTAAACACCTGATTCATCACCTCCAGCGATTTATGCTGCTCGCCGTCAGGTAAAATACGCGAATCAACCCTGATACCGGCCTGCTCAAGAATCAATCGGACTTTATCAAGGTATAGCGGAGCCAGCGTCTCATTGGTCACCAGCATCACCCGGTCACCGGACTTTAGCGGCCAGAAAGAAGCCGGAACGTCAAACAAGCCGGCCGCTATGGTAATAGGGTAACTGCGATCCCCCAGTGAGACGGTGATCTTTTCCATGATGCGCTTACTGCCTTAATTGATTAGCGATGGATTCAGCTGGCGGCGACTCAGCGCTTTTCCAGCATGCTGATGATTTGGTTGGCAACCACCTTCGCGCTTTGCTCATCCGTACGGATAGTCACATCCGCGATCTCTTCATACAGCGGGTTACGTTCTCCAGCCAGAGATTCCAGCACTTCACGCGGCGGTGAATCAACCTGAAGCAATGGACGCTTCTTGTCTCGCTGCGTACGCGCCAGCTGCTTTTCTATGGTGGTTTCCAGATAAACCACTACGCCGCGCGCAGAAAGGCGGTTACGCGTTTCGCGCGATTTAACCGAACCTCCCCCCGTTGCCAGTACGATGCCCTGCTTTTCAGTGAGTTCGTTGATGATTTTTTCTTCTCGATCGCGAAACCCTTCTTCGCCTTCGACGTCGAATACCCAGCCCACATCCGCTCCGGTACGTCGCTCAATTTCTTGATCAGAATCGAAAAATTCCATATTGAGTTGTTGAGCTAACTGACGCCCAATCGTGCTTTTTCCGGCACCCATAGGCCCAACCAGAAAGATATTGCGTTTCTCTGCCATTTTTTCGGTATTACTAAGACAATTCGTTAATGATACCCCGTCCTCTATGGACAGGACATGAACTGAAACCTCATGAGCGATAGTGCGAGAGTCAGACGAAAATTATCTCAACACTACCCGTGCTTTGGCAACCAAATAGTTCATTTGGTCTGGCGCAGTTTTATTCGCCATAAAGGGTGAGTAAGCAACTTTTTTTGCGAACGGACGCCCAGGGCAATGAAAACAGTGCTCCAGAATCCGTAACGCGCTCTCCCGGACTCAGCCATAAAGTAAACCGCTAACCTTGTAAGCTAATTCCAGGCGTGCGTCAAACGCTCTTCTACCCCGACAGCAGAAAAATCAACCGTTAGCACAGAGAGTTTGCTATTCATTGGTAAGATGCGGGGTAATAAAGATCACTAGCTCACGCCGCTTTTGCTGGGAAACCTGATGACGAAATAGCCGCCCCAGTAGCGGAATATCGCCCAGCAGCGGCACCTGCGTTTTTCCATTGTCCCGCTGCTGCTGAAAGATTCCGCCCAGCGCCAGCGTCTGACCATCGCGTACGGTGACCTGAGTGTCGATCTCCTGTTTATCGATGGTAACCACCTCGCCGTCACCGTTGTGCACCGTTTTCCCCGGGACGTTCTGCGTGATATGGAGTTTCAGCAAAATCCGACCATTGCCGAGGATAAGCGGCGTAACCTCCATTCCCAGCACCGCTTCACGAAACTCCATTGAGGTTTTGCCGTTGCTGCCGCTGGAAACCTCATAGGGTATTTCCGTGCCTTGTTTAATACTGGCCGGTTGCTGATGCGAGGTGAACAGATGTGGGCTGGCGATAATCTCTACCTGATTTTCCCGCTCCAGAGCGCTAAGTTCCAGCGACAGCAGGCGTCCATCAATATGCGCCAGCGAGAATCCCGCGCTGATAGCAAGGTCCGCCAACGGTAAATTGACATGAAACTGGCTGGCGCGCAGCGCCTGATTAATCGGGTCAGCGCTCTCCAGCCCCCACCTTACCCCAAGCTGCTGCAGCTTTTCTTTATTAATAGTAACGATATGCGCTACCAGCTCAACCTGCTGCAGCGGGATGTCCAGCGCCGTAATCCATTGCGCCGTTTCTTCAAGGGCTGGCGCGATATCCCGCAGTAGCAGGCTATTGGTGCGGGCATCAAGGGTAACGCTACCGCGGGCGCTCATCAGCGCCGCTTTTTCTTTTTGCAGGCTGCTAAACAGCACCCCGGCATTGGCATATTGCAGGTGAATGACGCGATTTTTCAACGGCATGCGCTGTCGGGCATCGTCCCCGGCTGTCCGTTCAGCCAGAGCGGTCTGAGGGCGAGGAAATACCAACAGCACGTTGCCCTGTTTTTCACTGCTGATGGCGGCCATGCGGTTAACCAGCCGCCATGCCTGCGGCCAGGGCACCTCATGCAGGCTGAGTGTTAAGGTGCCTGCAACGCCGGGAGCAATCACCAGGTTAACGCCACGCTGTGCGGCCAACGCCTGCAACACATCGCTAACCGGCGCCTCGTTGAATGTCAGGGAAACCATCGGCTCTGCTGCCTGAACGTTTTGCATCGGAACCAGCAGCAGGGGCAACATCCATGTACGCATTGCGTTGACCTTTTTTTAAGGAATAAAAATAATCTGACGTCCGACACTGCCCCTGCCAGCTAAGGGTGACGCCGGTAAAATCAATCCTGACAATTTGCCACTGAGTCCGGCGTAAACGTGACCGCTCGACCAACATGAAACGGTGGTTATGCGGCGATTGCCAGCGGCTGACAAGCCTCCCGTCGCTGCCGATAACCCCCAGTAGCCGCCATGATGACGGTGGTGCGGGTCGGGAAACACAGTCCGGAGCGGGGGGAAGAAAAGGGTCGCGTCCCTGAGCGCCATTACAAAGCAGTAGCAGCAGCCAAAGTCGGCTCATCAGCCACCTCCAGAACCAGATTCATATACAGCGTTCGCTCACGCAGGCGCAGTCTTAGCCTGGAGATGACAGCGCCTGGCAATTGACGCAGCAGGCTCGTCATCAGCGGGGAGACCTGCGGCCACTCCACGGCAATCTGTAGCGAGCGCGTGGAGGGCGACGTTTGCCATTGCAACAAATGTGCCCGCGATGCGCGCAGTAATGCCGACAGCGAGAAATCCCGGCGGGCAAGGTCGACGACTCTTTTCGACTGCTGGCTTTGCCGGGCGTGCAGAAGCCGGGATGCAGGCAACGCCGCCAGCTGCTGCAGGCACGATGCAGCATTGCTGCGTAAATAGCGCTGCTGCTGCGCCAGTTGAATCGCCTGCTGCCCGGCAGCTCGCCCCGTAACCAGCCAACAGCCAAAGCTCAACCAGAGCGCCATAAGCAGCAGAATGCAGCACCTGCGCCACGGCGGAGATGTCAGCAGCCACCATATGCCGGACTCAATCATCACGTCCTGCCTCAGCCCAGCGGCCAGTCAGGGTAAAATCGAGCGAGCCGCCGGCGGCTCGCTTGAGGTGAGTAATAGTCAGCCGGTCGAACAGTCCGGCACTTTGCAGCGCGCTTCGGAAAAGCGTACTTTCTTCAACCTGCGTACAGCGCCCTGTAAAGATTACGGCTTGCGCATCACCGCTAATTGCTGTCAGCCAAAGCCCCGGCGGCAGCCTGGCATCCAGGGTATTCATTAACTGCTGCCAGCCCATTAAACGCCGGTGGCGCCGTTCAAGCCGCTCCAGCGTTGCCTGCTCTGAGCGAATTAAGCGCTGCAGAGCCGCTCTCCGGGCAAGCGCATGCTTAAGCTGGGTCTGAGATTGCCGCCAGGCCTGATTTTCAATCGCTTTCAGCGCATTGAATTGGTGCTGAAGCATTCCGGCCAGCGCAATGACGCCTGGCAGCATCAGCGGCAGGAGCAGCCCTTTTAGCCAGCGCCGTCGTTGAGATGCCAGCCAGCGCTCACGCCAGGGCAACAGGTTCACCCATACCATGTATTCTCCTCCTGGCGCAGCGCCAGCCCTGCGGCCAGCGCGAAAGGCTGCTGATGCCGGGGAAGCGGCGGCTGCAGATTATCGAACAGAGAAAACGGGTTCAGCGCCTGATAACCCGGCCGCGTCGGGCAATCGCTTATAGCATCACTCATAAATACCGGTCCGCTGGCAGACAGGCGGGTATCGATCAGCGCCTGAATCCCGCTGACATCGCGGCGAAGACACCATCCGGCGACAGGATGCTGCTGAGGAGAAAACCACAGCCAGTGATCGCTGAGAGCATGTACCAGCGTCGCCTGAGCGGGCAGCTTCATAGCGGCAGCTAGCGCCCCCAGCGCCCCTGGCGTCAGTTCCAGTACATCCGGGGTCAGGCCTGCGGCCTGTAAGCAGCCATGCCAGCTATCCAGCGCCGTACGATGAGCAGCCGTAAGGCATATCTCCCCGGACGATGGATGCTGACGGTAATCAACGACCAGCTCCTTCAGGTCAATTGGGAAAAATCGCCTCGCCGCTGCGGTGATATACCTGCTACGCTCGGGTTCCCGTAGCTGGTTTTTCTCCTCCGGCAGCGCCAGCTGGCGCTGTAAAACTAACTGAGGATGAAGACCTACGCGCAGGGAAACGTTATAAGGCAACCGCTGGCGCCATGCGCTGAGCAGTGCAACCAACGTTTCAGAACGTTGGATAACCCCCTGAACCAGGGTGTCATCAGGGAGGGGGTAACGCCACCAGTGGCGCAGCTTCCAGCCTTTACGGCGATGACGTTGGACGGCCAGCGCACAAAGCTGACCATTCTGAATATCAAGACCAATTTTCCAGCGTTGAAAAGACATCGGGCGCGATCTCCATATCGGCGGAAACAAAAGAACGTATCAAAGCCTTTAGCTTGCATTTATACTACCGCGCGATTGTTTATAAACTGCCCAAACGACTATAAGTGGGAATAATCAGGTGAAGTTCGTAAAGTATTTTTTGATTCTTGCAGTCTGTTGCATTTTGCTGGGAGTCGGCTCGGTCTATGGCCTGTATAAATTTATTGAGCCACAGCTGCCGGACGTAAATACGCTGAAAGATGTGCGTCTACAGACGCCGATGCAGGTATTCAGCGCAGACGGAAAGCTGATTGCTCAATACGGTGAGAAGCGGCGGATCCCGGTCACCCTGCAGCAGATACCGCAGTTACAAATCAATGCGTTCCTTGCCACCGAGGACAGCCGGTTTTATGAGCATCATGGTGTCGACCCGATTGGCATCTTCCGCGCCGCCAGCGTCGCGGCGTTTTCCGGCCGGGCTTCGCAGGGCGCCAGTACCATTACTCAGCAGCTGGCTCGTAACTTTTTCCTCAGCCCCGAACGGACGCTGATACGAAAAATTAAAGAGGCTTTTCTCGCCATCCGCATTGAGCAGATGATGACGAAAAACGAAATCCTTGAGCTTTATCTCAATAAGATCTATCTCGGCTATCGCGCATACGGCATCGGCGCCGCAGCCCAGGTTTACTTCGGCAAAACGCCTGAACAGCTCAGCCTGAGCGAAATGGCGATGATCGCGGGCTTGCCTAAAGCGCCCTCGACGTTCAACCCGCTTTATTCACATACCCGGGCGCTGCAGCGGCGTAATGTGGTGTTAGCGCGCATGCTGGATCAGCACTACATCACCCAGCAGCAGTACGATGAAGCGCGCAACACGCCGCTGGTCGCACGCTATCACGCGCCGCAAATTGAATTCTCAGCGCCCTATCTCACCGAGATGGTGCGTCAGGAAATGATCAAACGCTATGGTGAAAACGCCTATACCGATGGCTTTAAGGTGTACACCACCATTACGGAAAAATTGCAGGTTGATGCCCAAAAGGCAGTGCAGGATAACGTCATCAACTATGACATGCGCCATGGCTATCGCGGGCCTTCCGAGGTCTTATGGAAAGCGGGTGAGCGCGCGTGGGAACATAACGAAATACTGAAAAAGCTTAAAACGCTGCCCACTTATGGCCCGCTGGAACCGGCGGTCGTGACGACAGTAAATAGCCAGGAAGCCACGGCCACTACGCGCGACGGCAGTTCCGTTTCACTGGGACTGGCAGGTATGCGCTGGGCACGTCCTTACAGGTCAGATACCCTACAGGGACCGACGCCGCGGACTATCGGCCAGGTGGTTCAACCCGGACAACAAATTTGGGTGCGCAAGGTCAACGACGACTGGTGGCTGGCTCAGGTGCCTGACGTTAACTCAGCGATAGTCTCTATCGATCCGCAAAATGGCGCGGTGCTGGCGCTGGTCGGCGGTTTTGACTTCAATCAGAGCAAATTTAACCGCGTGACCCAGTCGCTGCGTCAGGTGGGTTCTAATATCAAACCGTTTCTGTATACCGCGGCGATGGATCGTGGCCTGACGCTGGCTTCAATCCTTAACGACGTGCCCATTTCCCGTTGGGATGCCGGCGCTGGCGCTGACTGGCGGCCGAAAAACTCGCCGCCAACCTATGCCGGACCGATTCGCTTACGTCAGGGGCTTGGCCAATCAAAGAACGTGGTAATGGTACGTGCGATGCGGGCGATGGGCGTTGATTACGCGGCAGAGTATTTGCAGCGTTTTGGCTTCCCGGCGCAAAATATCGTCCATACCGAATCGCTGGCTCTCGGTTCCGCGTCCTTCACGCCGCTGCAAATGGTCCGCGGATATGCCGTGATGGCTAACGGCGGCTTCCTGGTAGACCCTTACTTCATCGGCAAAATAGAAAATGAGCAAGGCGAGACCCTGTTTGAAGCGAAACCAAGAATTGCCTGCCCGCAATGTAATCTGCCGGTTGTCTATGGCGAAACCCAAAAAGCGCTGGCGCTGAACAACGAAAGCGTTGAAAACGTTGCCGTTTCACAGGAAGGCAATAACAACGCGGTTCCGGCGCCGCAGCTGGAGCAGGTGGCGCCAAACCAGGCGAATCAGGACAGCGCGCAGCAATATGCGCCGCACGTCATCAATACGCCGCTCTCCTTCCTGATTAAAAGCGCGCTTAACTCCAACATTTTCGGCGAGCCGGGCTGGATGGGAACCGGCTGGCGCGCCAGCCGTGACCTGAAGCGTAATGATATTGGCGGTAAAACCGGTACCACCAATAGCTCAAAAGATGCATGGTTTTCTGGCTATGGTCCGGGCGTGGTGGCTTCGGTCTGGATTGGTTTTGACGATCATCGCCGCGATCTTGGTCGCACCACTGCATCCGGCGTGATTAAAGATCAAATTTCTGGCTATGAAGGCGGCGCTAAGAGCGCACAGCCAGCATGGGATCAGTTTATGGCGGCCGCTCTGCAGGGCGTACCGGTACAACCGCTAACCCCACCGGAAGGCGTGGTCACGGTTACTATCGATAAAGCGACCGGGAAACTGGCGAAAGAGGGTGGCGGTTATACCCGACAGGAATACTTTATCCAGGGAACGCAGCCGACGGAATATTCTACCCATGACGTAGGCACCACTCTGCAGGAAAACGGTGAGAGCCACGAGCTGTTTTAAAAGCACCAAACGGCGCCGGTTTCAACCGGCGCCGTTTTATTCTCATTCAATAAGCTAAACGCCCCTGCTGCACCAACCATTCGCGCACCAGGAATAGCGCGCTGACGTTGCGTGCTTCGCGAAAGTCCGGCTCGTTAAGTAAGGCCATCAGATTTGCCAGCGGCCAACGACGCACCGGGAGCGGCTCAGGCTCATCGCCTTCAAGTTTCTCCGGATAAAGTCCTTCAGCGACCACAATGTTCATTTTGCTGGAAAAATAGGACGGGGCCATTGTCAGCTTACTCAGCGCCTGTAGCCGTTCGGCGCCAAAACCGACTTCCTCTTTTAATTCGCGGTTAGCGGCTTCAAACACCGTCTCGCCAGGATCGATAAGCCCTTTGGGAAATCCCAACTCATACGCCTCCAGCGCCACGGCGTACTCTTCGATAAGAATCAGACTATCATCAATGATCGGCACAATTAGCACGGCCTCCCGTCCTGAAGGACGCATACGCTCATAAATCCGTTTCACCCCGTTGCTGAACTCAAGATCTACCGATTCGATGGTAAAAAGTCGCGACTGAGCAACGGTTGCAACGCGATGAATAGCAGGCTTTTGTCGTTCTTTGGTCATCCTGGCCTCTGATCGTGCGAATAGGGTTGAATCAATGCATGCGCCAATGCCATGCAGATCGCATATCTCAATATTGTGCGGCAGCCATTGCTGGAAGCCAATCGAAAGTGGCGATATTTTGACTTTTTCTGATACTTTCAACCTGTTACTACTCAAATTTAATGCCAGATGTCAACACAGACGGAACAAAATAGGACTATACCGATACCTCACAATCTATATGGTTGATAAGATTTGCTAAGGCATTATTATATAATTATTCTAATCTCATGATTTTATGCTTCTTTTTCATTATGCCAACGCTGAGTCCATACGGCCTGTTTGCGTGTACTGAATAAAATAACCAGTTATGACAAAGGCCTGTTTACTAGATTTACTCCTGAGGAGTCACTTGCCGCAGATGAGGGAAGCATGAATACAATAGCTCTTATAGTATTGCTTGTGCTTGTCTGTGCTCTGCTGATCGCTGGCTATTTCTGGTTCAAAGCACGTCGCCAGCCGAAACTGCCGGAACCTCAGCTGTTTCTCGATCCCGCGCATCGCAAGCTTACCTTCGACGAACAGCAGGCTATACAGCGCTATATTGACTCCCTTGAAAAACGTCGCCATGGCAACATTTTCCCTGATAGCTATCGCCGCCAGGTTGAAGATAAGCTGACGCTAACCTCACAAAGCCTTAACGTCTACCCGCTGACCCGTGCGATTACCCGCTATGGGCTCTCGACTGATGAGCCGGATAAATGGCGCTATTATCTGGATGAAGTTGAAGTTCACTTACCGCCGCAGTGGGAACAGTATATTGCCGATGAAAACTATGTTGAGCTGGTCAAAACTTATCCTGTTCCGTTAATTATCTCGTTAAATGGTCATACGCTGACTAATGACAATACTGAAAACGTTACGTTACCGCCGACGGTACCACCGGCAGGTCGCAATGCGTCTATTCGTCAGGAAGAGTTTGAAAATATTGAGCTGATCCGGGTACGTAAAGAGACGCTGCCGGAGCATGCGCTGAGCCGCTCGGACGGCACGCGCGAAGCGCTCGCTATCTGCGCTGCGCTGCTGCTGTTTTTTATCAGCCTGATAAGCCCACTGCTGCTGATGCCATGGCTGATTGCCGCTGGCGTAGTGATTGCCGCAGTCAGCGGTTGGTTTCTTTATCGCACGCCCGGTGAAAAATCGCTGCGCGATATCCACTGCCTGCGCGGCGCGCTGAAGCGCTGGGGGTTATTCAGCGAAGCTAACCAGAGCCAGATGAGCAATCTATCACTGGGAAGCATTGATCTTATTTATCCCTCACACTGGCAACCGTACGTTGCTAACGACCTGGGTCAGACCACTGACGTTGAAATCTATCTCAATCGCCAGGTGGTGCGCCAGGGGCGCTTCCTTTCTCTGCATGACGAGGCGCGGAATTTTCCCGTTCAGCGCTGGCGTAAAAACGTCGTGCTGGCGGCGGGGTCGCTGTTGGTTCTGGCGCTGCTGATTACCTGGATCCCCCTCAGCATGCCGCTCAAACTCAGCGTTGCCTGGGTTAAAGGCACCGAAAGTATTCGCGTAAACAACGTTGAGCAGCTGGAAAAAACCGCGCTGCATATCGGCGATCGCCTGCGTATCAATGGTTATGGCATGTGCTCGATTCCCGCCACCTACCAGGGAAATCGCAGCTATGCCTTTATGCCTTTTGACTGTTCGGCCGTTTACTGGAACAACGCCGCACCGCTTCCGCTACCGCAATCAGACATCATTGATAAAGCCACTGCGCTGCTCAACAGCACCAACCAGCAGCTGCATCCGCAAACGGCCACGGACCCCAAGCTCAACCCGCAACTGGCAACGGCGATTCAAAAATCGGGCATGATTTTGCTGGATGACTTTTCCGATGTGGTGTTAAAAACGCAGGATCTCTGTAGCCAACAGCAGGACTGCGTACGACTAAAGAATGCGCTGGTCAATCTGGGAAATGCTAAAGACTGGAGCTCGCTGGTGCGCCGGGCCGATTCCGGTTCACTCAATGGTATGAACGTTTTGCTGCGCCCGGTAAGTGCAGAAGCGCTGG
The DNA here is from genome assembly GCF_002006995.1 of Izhakiella australiensis. Lineage (GTDB taxonomy): Bacteria > Pseudomonadota > Gammaproteobacteria > Enterobacterales > Enterobacteriaceae > Izhakiella > Izhakiella australiensis. The sequence continues at coordinate 44,134 of NZ_MRUL01000009.1, forward strand.
AAAATCTGGTCAATACCGCAACCGCGTCGTTTTTCTACCGTGAAACCCGTCGGGCAGCCGATGCGCTTAACAGCCCACCGCCCGGCGGATTTTTAATTATGAGCGATGAAGGCTATCCATTGGTCAACCAGCCGGCACCGGCGGTATCTTTATTTGACTACAACGCGCCGGAGCAGTGGCCGGAGCTGCAACGCCTGGCGGGAATGTTACTGCATACTCCCTTCGCCGCTTCCGGTATTATTACCAATATCAGCGTAGATGCTAATGGCACGCAGCATATTGCGATACACAATGAGCCGGACACTATCACGCTCTGGCGCTATCTCGGCATCAGCCTGCTGCTGTGCATATTGCTGCTCAGCCTGATCATCAATAGCCTGTTAGCGCTGCATCGGGTTCATCGTAATCGCGTGCGGATGCAGAAAATACAGCAGTATTATGAAAGCTGCATGAACCATACTTTATCGCCGCCGCCACCCGTGAGTTCGCTATTCTGATGACAGAAAATGCCTAAGACGGGCTTTTTCACGCGCCTTAATGCAAACGTTGGATCGTCCGGGCTTGATATCCTATTTTTAACCCACACACTAGTAACCCGTCATCGCGTCAGGGGTCTATGCTAACCGCACCGGTCCGGCAACCAGCCAGGCCGGCCAGCGCAGGAACAGATTATGCAAGAAACGTCGGGCGAAGAGGTAAGGCTTGATAAATGGCTTTGGGCCGCACGGTTTTATAAAAGCCGCGCTATCGCCCGCGAAATGATCGATGGCGGCAAGGTCCATTATAATGGTCAGCGCTGTAAGCCCGGTAAGCTGGTCGAATGCAACGCCGAGTTGACGCTGCGTCAGGGTAATGACCAGCGGACGGTGATCGTCTGCGGTCTCAGCGATCAGCGCCGTCCAGCCAGCGAAGCTCAGCTTCTTTATCGTGAAACGGAACAGAGCATTGAGAAGCGGGAAAAGCTGGCGCTGGCGCGTAAAATGAACGCGCTTAGCATGCCGCATCCGGACCGACGGCCGGATAAAAAGGAGCGGCGGGATCTGCTCAGATTTAAAAATGGCGGTGAGGAATAAAGCCACTGTGCCTGCCGTTGCCGATGGGCGTTGCTGAAGCCGATAAGACCGCTACCCGGCCAGATAAAAATTCCGTGAACCCGCGAGGTCAGATTAGCAATAACGACGCACGGGCCGGTCGCAAAACATGAGAGAAAAATATGTCACATTCCGATCAGATACATCGTTACCTCTTTGAAAACTACGCCGTACGCGGCGAACTGGTAACGGTCAGCGAAACCTGGCAGGAAATAATCAAAGATCATGATTATCCTCAGCCCGTACAGCAGCTGCTGGCTGAACTGCTGGTCGCGACCAGCCTGCTGACTGCAACGCTGAAATTTGATGGTGACATAACCGTTCAGCTACAGGGTGATGGCCCACTGACGCTGGCGGTTATCAATGGCACCAATAATCAGCAGATGCGCGGCGTTGCGCGTATGCAAGGCGACATCGCGCCCGGCAGCAGCCTGAAACAAATGGTTGGTAAAGGCTATCTGGTGATTACCATCACGCCTTCACAGGGGGAACGTTACCAGGGCGTGGTTGGGTTGGAAGGCGATACCCTGGCCGCCTGCCTGGAAGATTATTTCATGCGTTCGGAACAGCTGCCGACCCGGTTGTATATCCATAGCCGAAGCGACGAGCAAAATGCCGGCGCCGGCGGCATATTGCTACAGGTTTTGCCGGCTCAGGACGCCGATAGCAATGACTTTGACCATCTGGCGACGCTGACCTCGACGCTCAAAACTGACGAGCTTCTCGACCTGTCCGCGCGCGACGTGCTCTGGCGCCTCTATCATCAGGAAGAGGTGACGGTTTACGATCCCCACCCAATCAGTTTTCACTGCTCATGCTCACGCGAACGCTGTGAGGAGGTGCTGAGAACGCTGCCAGCAGAGGAAGTCGACCAGATTTTACAGGAAGACGGTAAAATCGATATGCACTGCGATTACTGCGGCAGCCACTATATTTACGATGCCGTCGATATTGCGGCCCTGCGTAACGATGCGGCAGAGAGTGGCAGCGAGCGCACACATTAATCGCTGATAATCGCCGTCTTTAACCCCGGGAGCGTAACGCTCCCTTTTTTTGGCAGCTAAGCTGAAGCTTGCTGAAATTTATTTTTTAGGAGCATTCCTTAATAACTTTACTTTCTTAACCTACTAATTAACTGGAAATATTTATCTTCAGCTCATTTCAGCAATAATTTCTGCCTGACCTCTCATTTTCTGCGTTCGTATACCTCCGCGTCATGTGGGCAGGTGTAAACTGCGCGCGATCGCAGTGTTCATCCGATCGTGAGCCCTGCCTGTATTACCTCGTCATCGATAAAGGAGCAGTCACATGCGCGCTAACGACCTGGCCCCTCAGGACCTTGTTCAGTATGGCATTACGGATGCAACCGACGTCGTTCACAATCCTGATTACGACACATTGTTTGCCGAAGAAACCCGTTCAGACCTTCAGGGCTATGAGTGTGGCATCGTCACTACATCCGGCGCAGTTGCCGTCGATACCGGCATTTTTACCGGAAGATCGCCGAAAGATAAGTACATAGTGCGCGATGATACCACCCGCGACACGCTGTGGTGGAACGATCAGGGCAAAGGGAAAAACGATAATCAGCCACTTTCCCAACAAACCTGGGAGCGGCTGAAATCGCAGGTCACTCAGCAGCTATCTGGCAAACGTTTGTTTGTCGTCGATGCCTGGTGCGGCGCCAATCCTGATACCCGCCTTAGCGTAAGATTTATTACTGAAGTCGCCTGGCAGGCTCACTTTGTTAAGAACATGTTTATCCGCCCGGACGATGCCGCACTTGCTGATTTCAAGCCTGACTTTGTGGTGATGAATGGCGCCAAATGCACCAACCCTGACTGGCAGCAAGAAGGCCTGCATTCGGAAAATTTCGTCGCCTTTAACCTGACGGAAAAAATACAGCTGATTGGCGGCACCTGGTACGGCGGAGAAATGAAAAAAGGGTTGTTCACCGTGATGAACTACCTATTGCCGCTGCGGGGCATTGCCTCTATGCACTGCTCGGCCAACGTCGGCAAGAAAGGGGACGTTGCCGTATTCTTTGGCCTTTCCGGCACCGGGAAAACCACCCTGTCCACCGATCCAGCACGCCAGCTGATCGGCGATGACGAACACGGCTGGGACGATGACGGCGTATTTAACTTTGAAGGCGGCTGCTACGCAAAGACGATTAACCTTTCGGCCAGCGCCGAGCCGGAAATTTTCCAGGCTATTCGCCGCGACGCCTTACTGGAAAATGTCACCGTACGCGCCGACGGCAGCGTTGATTATGCTGACGGCAGTAAGACGGAAAACACCCGCGTTTCCTACCCGCTCTATCATATTGAAAACATCGTTAAGCCGGTGTCAAAAGCGGGCCACGCGCGCAAGGTTATTTTTCTTACCGCCGACGCCTTCGGCGTGCTGCCGCCAGTGGCGCGTTTAACGCCAGACCAAACGCAATACCATTTTCTCTCCGGTTTTACCGCAAAACTGGCGGGAACCGAACGCGGCATTACTGAGCCAACACCAACGTTCTCCGCCTGCTTTGGCGCGGCGTTCCTGACGCTGCATCCCACCCAATATGCAGAAGTGCTGGTCAAACGCATGCAGGCGGCAGGTGCTGAAGCATGGCTGGTCAATACCGGCTGGAACGGCGCAGGAAAACGCATTTCGCTAAAAGAAACCCGGACGATTATTAACGCAATACTTAACGATGAACTGCAGGACGCAGCGATGCAAACGCTGCCGGTTTTCAACCTGGCAATTCCGCAAACGCTGGCGGGCGTCGATAGCGCCCTGCTCGACCCTCGTACCAGCTGGTCATCGTCAGAAGACTGGGATCGGCACGCCCGGGATCTGGCGCAACGCTTCATTACTAACTTTGATAAATATACCGACACTCCCGCAGGGGCAGCGTTGGTAGCGGTGGGTCCGCAGCTTTAATCGGAAATTTTCCGATAAAAAAGGGAGCTCACGCTCCCTTTTTTTATTTCCCGGGTTTTTCTGCCGGCGGCGGCAACGCGCCGGAAGTACGCACATCCGGCATCGGCAGCCAGGCGCGAATGCGTAAGCCACCGTGCTCGCTGCTGCCAATGTCCAGCGCGCCCTGATGCGCATCGATAATACGCTGCACAATCGCCAGCCCCAGACCGGTTCCACTGGTACTGCGGGCGCTATCGCCGCGCACAAAAGGCTGAAACAAATGTTTAAGCTGCTCCGGTTTGATGCCCGGTCCGTCATCTTCAACCTGGAACCAGGCGCGCTGCAGTTCCGAGCCGGAACTGACTTTTATCCAGCCGTTACCGTAGCGGGCAGCATTGACCACCAGGTTTGCTACCGCGCGCTTTATCGACAGCGGATTAATATCCAGCATTAGCTCACCCTGCTGAATGCCGTTCTCAATCTCGCGCTCATAGCCGCTTTCAGCCGCCACCACTTCGCCCAGCACACCGTTCAGATCGGCTCTTTCCGTCTGGATCTCCTGACCAGTACGCAGATAATCGATAAATTGCTCAATAATGGCATTACATTCTTCGATATCTTTGTTGATAGATTCAGCCAGGTAACCGTCTTCCTCGCTCATCATTTCAGTCGCCAGACGAATGCGCGTCAGCGGCGTCCGCAGGTCGTGGCTGACGCCAGCCATCAGTAACGTACGGTCGTCGGCTAGCTGCTTCACTCCGGCCGCCATCTGATTAAAAGCACGCGTTACCGAGCGCACCTCTGACGCGCCATATTCGCGCAGCGGCGGGGGAATAATGCCTTTGCCAACCTGCAAAGCGGCATGCTCCAGATCCACCAGCGGTCGGTTCTGGATACGAATAAACAGCCAGGCGCCGCCAATCGCCAGCAGCATAATCGCCAGGGTATAGCGGAATAGCGGTGAGAAGTCGCCCTGATGAATTTCCGTTAGCGGTACCCGCACCCAGATATCAGGCTGCAACCAGGTTTTCAGCCAGACCACCGGCGAGTTTTTATTGACCTCAACCCGTACATCGGTTGGTCCGCCAAGCTGCTGTGCCATTTGCTGACTGAGGAACTCGTAATGCTGCGCCCAGCGCAATCCGCTCTCCTGAGCCGCTGCGTTGGTATAAAGCGAAATGCCCAGCTCGCGATATATCTCGCGCCGAAAAGCCGGAGGCACCTCCAGCTGCGTACCGTCTTCTAGCTGCAGCCGATCGGTCATTAACATACGCACTTCGTAGGCCAGCACCTTATTAAACTGCTGCAGGCTGGGAAGAATAGCGAAGTTAAGCACAACCAGATAGGTCGTTACCAGGCTGACAAACAGCAAGGTAACGATCAGCAACAGCGTACGAGCAAACGAGCTACGGGGCGAGAAACGCAGTCGCCTCATGCTTTACTGCCATCCGGCACAAAGACGTAGCCTAACCCCCATACGGTCTGGATATAGCGCGGATGGGCCGGATCTTCTTCAACCATACGACGCAGGCGCGAGATCTGTACGTCGATAGAACGCTCCATGGCGCTGTATTCACGGCCACGCGCGAGGTTCATCAGCTTATCGCGGGAAAGCGGCTCACGTGGATGGCTGACCAGCGCTTTCAGCACGGCAAACTCACCGCTGGTAAGCGGCATAGGTTCATCTTCGCGAAACATTTCGCGGGTGCCGAGATTCAGTTTGAATTTACCAAAGGCGATCACGGCTTCTTCCTGAGAAGGCGCGCCCGGTAGCTCATTGGCCTGGCGGCGTAACACCGCGCGAATGCGCGCCAGCAGCTCACGCGGGTTGAACGGTTTTGGAATGTAGTCATCCGCACCGATTTCCAGCCCGACGATGCGGTCAACCTCTTCCCCTTTCGCCGTCACCATAATAATGGGCATCGGGTTACTCTGACTGCGCAGACGACGGCAAATTGACAGACCGTCTTCACCGGGCAGCATCAGGTCAAGCACCATCAAATGGAAGGACTCACGCGTCAGCAGACGATCCATTTGCTCGGCATTCGCCACGCTACGAACCTGGAAACCTTGTTCCGTCAGATAACGCTCAAGCAGTGCGCGTAGACGCATGTCGTCATCTACAACCAGAATTTTGTAGTTTTCTTGCATTTCAATACTCCCAAAGGCGCAATTGCCTGAACCTGTATTCTCAAAAACTCCAGCGTTCGTGACAATTCATAATAGTTTATATTCTAGCCGAAATTGTTACAAAGCATATTAAACAGCAGCTTATCTTTATACTTTATGGGAAAAACGACACTTTTGCCGCCTAAAATCCATTAGCCGCGATAGCCATTTATTGTTAGTAATCAATCAACTTTCAGGGCGAAATCATTTCCACTACGCTGCAAACCCTATTTTCCCGATGCGTATGGCCGTTGACGGGCGCCCTGCCAGTAAAGCCCGCTATCATGTTGCCGTCTACACCGCTAAAATATACGTTTGGTATGCAGATGACAGCATCAACCACGTGGCGCTGACTGCATCCACCCCAATTTATCGTGAAAATTTACCGGGACTACTTGCCATGCCGACAAAAATCATCACCCGCGAAGGTTTCAATAAACTGCAGGAAGAGCATGATTATCTGTGGCGGGTTAAGCGTCCTGAAATAACTAAGATCGTCTCATGGGCAGCCAGCCTCGGCGATCGCTCGGAAAATGCGGATTACACCTACAATAAAAGACTACTACGCCAGATCGACCGCCGGGTGCATTTCCTGCGCAAGCTGATGCCCGCTCTGCAGGTCGTCGATTACTCCCCCCAGCAGGAAGGCCGCGTCTTCTTTGGCGCCTGGGTCACCATTGAAAATGACAGCGGCGCCAGCCGGCGCTTCCGGATTGCCGGCCCGGAAGAGATTTACGGTGAAAATAAAGACTACATTTCCATTGATTCACCGATGGCAAGAGCGTTGCTGAAAAAAGCCGTCGATGATGAATTCGAAGTCACGACGCCGGAAGGCGTGAAAAAATGGTATGTCGTTAGCATTGAGTACCCCAAATAATAGCGATTCAGATCCGCTGCGATAAGCGTTGCTTATCGGCTATATTCCCTCTGTCTTATCAGCGTAAAAATAACTATTAATCCCGCCATGTTTCCGCCACCAGCTAACAATCATTTAACGCTGGCATCACGTTATTAAACATCCTCTTTTTTATGCATCCCCCGCTGTCGAAATAAAACCATCCCACCGGTTAATTACGCCATATAAAAAAATACCTGCTGCGCTAATAAAAAAAGGGGACGGAGTTAAATTAAGAAAAACAGCTCAATTATTAATCATAAAGTTCGCCATCTTCGTTATTATCACCAAATAAAAATGACTTAGATCAAAAATAACCACCCACCTGCCCATAGAATCACCTGAAAATCGTTAACGGTCTTATCTCTGCACATTTTATCAAACAGGAACGAAATTATGGGAAAGGTAAGTTCTGCCTCCGCAACTAAAATGGGGGTCGTTGCCCTTACGCTGGTAACCGCCTCAAATATGATGGGCTCCGGCGTATTTATGTTACCAACCAACCTTGCTGGCGTCGGATATATATCCTTATGGGGTTGGTTATTTACCATTATCGGCGTTATTGCTATCGCGCTGGTATTTGCAAAAACCAGTCTACTGACGCCGCGCAACGGTGGCATCGTGGCCTACGCAAGCGATGCGTTTGGTCCGTTCATCGGTTTCCAGACGACCGTCTGCTACTGGATAAGCGCCTGGGTCGGTAACGTCGCCCTGCTGGTTGCCGGTATCGGCTACCTGAGCTACTTCTTTCCGGAGTTAAAAAATCCGCTATACGGCTGTATTGCGGCGATTGTTATTCTTTGGGGCTTTATTGCCCTTGCCAGCCTGGGGGCCAGAGCGGCGGGCCGCGCGCAATCTTTTACCGCCAGCTGCATGCTGCTAGTGGTGCTGGGCATCGGCGTCGTCGGCTGGTTCTGGTTCGACCCTAAAATGTTTAGCGCGGTGTATAACGGCACCGGAAAAAGCGACACTTCAGCGATTATTACCGCCGCCTCCATCGCGCTCTGGGGCTTTTTAGGCGTTGAATCCGCCGTGGTTTCAACCGGACAGGTCAATAATCCGGAAAAAACCGTCCCCCAGGCAACGGTCTATGGCCTGCTGATCGCCTCCGTCTGCTATGTCGGCAGCTGCTCGGTCATTATGGGGCTGGTGCCGCACGAAGAGCTGGTCAACTCCGCGGCGCCTTTTGCCGACGCCGCCCGGTATATGTTCGGCGAAACGGCGGGCAACATCGCTTCGGCGCTGAGCATCATCGCCTGCTTCGGCTCAATTTCCGGCTGGCTTATTTTGCAGTCAGAAGGCCCACGCGCTGGCGCGCAACAGGGACTTTTCCCGCAGTTCTTTGCCGATACCAATAAACACGACGTTCCGATGAAGAGCCTGATTTTCACCGGCGTACTGATGAGCGTGGTGCTGCTGCTCACCGCATCACCCAACCTTGCTCAGCAGTTCCAGGTGGTCATTCTGATGTCGGTCTTCGCCTCGCTTCTGCCCTATATGTATGCCCTGATTTCGCTGCCCATCATCATGGTTTCTAAAAAACAAAACCGCGGGCCGACCTTCATGTTTTACAGCGTCATGGTAGTGATTGGCATGATTTACAGCATTTTTGCCCTGCTGGGCGCCGGCAGCGACTCCATGTTCTGGGGCATCGTAATGATGATGATCACTATCCCCTTATTCTGCTTCGTTGCCGTCGGAAAAAACAAGAAAGGACAGGACATTCTCTATCTGGATAAAAAAGCCTGATTCACCTAATTCATATTTTACAAGGAGCTAAGAAAATGAATTTATCTATTAAAGATCAGAACAGACTCGACGCTTTCTGGGCATATTGTGTAAAGAACCAGTATTTTAATCTCGGCTATCCTGAGTCAGCCGATTTTGACTACACCATTCTGGAACGATTCATGCGCTTTTCAATTAATAATTGCGGGGACTGGGCTGAATACTGTAATTATCTGCTCAACTCTTTCCAGTTTGAGAAAGAGGTGATGGAGTTTTTTGCTGACCTATTTCATATTCCGTTTAAAGAAAGCTGGGGGTATGTTACTAACGGCGGCACCGAAGGCAATATGTTTGGCTGTTATCTCGCCCGCGAAATTTTTCCCGATGGCACGCTTTATTACTCGAAAGACACGCACTATTCGGTCGCCAAAATTGTTAAGCTACTACGCATCAAATCACGACTGGTCGAATCACAGCCTAATGGCGAAATCGACTATGATGACTTGATAAATAAAATCCAGTCTGACAATGAACCTCACCCTATTATCTTCGCCAACATCGGCACGACGGTAAGAGGCGCTATCGATAATATCGGCATTATTCAGCAGCGTATCGAACAGATCGGCATTCCGCGCGATGAATATTACTTACATGCGGATGCGGCCCTGAGCGGCATGATTTTACCGTTTGTCGACGATCCACAGCCTTTCACTTTCGCCGATGGCATCGACTCTATTGCCGTTTCCGGCCATAAGATGATCGGCTCCCCGATCCCCTGCGGTATTGTGGTCGCGCAGCGCAAAAACGTTGATCGCATCTCAGTGGAGATTGACTACATATCCGCCCACGACAAAACCATCACCGGCTCGCGCAACGGTCATACGCCGCTGATGATGTGGGAAGCAATCCGCAGCCGCAGCTTCAGCGACTGGCAGCGTCGTATCAAGCACAGTCTGGAAATGGCGCAGTATGCAGTCGATCGCTTCCACGTCGCCGGTATTGATGCCTGGCGCAATAAAAACTCCATTACCGTGGTCTTTCCCTGCCCTTCAGAAGCGGTGTGGAAAAAGCACTGCCTGGCGACATCCGGAGAGGTGGCACATCTCATCACCACCGCTCACCACCTCGACACCAGCAAGATCGATGAACTGATCGACGACGTAATCGCCGACCTTAACTTCCAGGCTGCCTGAAGAGGAGAAATAAAACCCTCCGTCGCACTGAAGCGTCGCCGCCATCAGCGCTAACGATGGCCGGCGACGCTGCCAACGCAGCGGTTTTCATCTCCTGATGCCAACCGCGAATAAAGGCGAAAAGACGCCTTGCCGAAGTCAGCGCCGGAATTTTATTGCGAAAAGGATAACGACATGAATAAGTTACAATCAATACGCGGTATGCGTGATGTTCTGCCTGATGAAACGCCCATGTGGCAATGGCTGGAAAGCAAATTCCGTCATATCGCCTATCGCTATGGCTATCAGGAAATGCGGCTGCCGTTACTGGAGCCGGTATCGCTATTTGAACGCGCCGTCGGCGAAACCACCGATATTGTGTCGAAAGAGATGTACAACTTCCTCGATAAGAACGGCGAGCACATCACGCTGCGACCAGAAGGCACCAGCGGCTGCATGCGTGCGGTGCTGGAAAATAATATGTGCTACAACAAAACACAGCGCCTTTGGTACCAGGGTCCGATGTTTCGTTATGAAAGGCCACAAAAAGGCAGGCTCCGCCAGTTTACCCAGTTCGGTGTTGAAGCCTTTGGCATGGCCGGTGCAGACGTTGATGCCGAACTGATCTTTATGGTCCGGGATCTGTTCAGGGAACTGGGTATTCTCAACCATGTCCGGCTTGAAATTAACTCACTCGGCACGCTGGAGGAAAGGAGAGAGCACCGCCGTGAACTGGTAAAATGGTTTGAACAACACCGTGAGCTGCTCGATGCGGATAGCCTGACCCGGCTTGAAGTGAATCCACTGCGCATTCTCGACAGTAAAAACCCTGAAATGCAGGAGATGATCGACCAGGCGCCACGCTTGCTGGATTATCTTCACGAAGCGTCGCGCGATCATTTTGAAACCCTGTGCCTGATGCTCGATAAAGCCGGGATTGCCTATAAGATCAACCCCCGTCTGGTACGCGGTCTGGACTACTACACCCGCAGCGTATTTGAATGGATCACCGATGCGCTCGGTTCCCAGGGGACAGTCTGCGGCGGCGGGCGCTATGACGGTTTGGCCCAGCTGTTCAGCGATAAACCGTTGCCGGCAAGCGGCTTCGCCATTGGCATTGAGCGGCTGCTGCTGCTGATCCAAACCGTAACCCATGACCATCATCCCGACTGGCATTTCAGGCCGGACGCGGTCATCACCAGCGAGCTTGACGATGATGGCGTACAGACGCTGATGCTGGCGGAAAGCCTGCGCCAGCAGCATAGCGCGCTAAATATTCTGGTCGACTGCAGCGGAGCGAAGCTCAAAAAACAGCACCAAACGGCGCTTAAAACTCACTGTAAGTACATTATTACGCTAAATAAAGACGACGAAATCCGCCTGTGGAACCTGAGCGATAACACCCAGACCGCTGTGGATGAAAAACAGCTTGCCGCTCAGCTAAGCAAACACACGTGATGGTCAATCTGGCGGCGTCGATCATTCTGCAAGACCGGCGCCCCGACACAGACCTGATAACCCGCCAACAGCACCCCAGTGCATACGCAATGTGAAGCGTAGACGCTGCGCACGCCATGATGCCGGAATAACGCTGGGCGGCGAAAAATTAAAAGGAAAACATGTCCAGAACCCGACGACTTTTTATCCAGGGCGTGCCGCATCTGATTGGCCTGCGCGGACACAATTACTCGCCGCTGTTTCAGGCGCCAGAAGACTACCATCAGTTTCTCAACGATCTGGATGCCGCCCTGGAACAGTTTGACGTCAGGCTGTATGCCTATTCTCTTGCGCCGGAGCATATCTTGCTGCTGCTGGAGTCAACGACCAAAGATATGCTCGGGCGTTTTATGCAGTCGCTTGGCCGCCACTACGTTCCCTGGTATAACCACCGCTATGGACGCCGGGGGACGCTATGGGACAACCGATTTCTTGCCAGCCCGGTCGAGCCTGATAGCTACTTTTTACTGGTAAAAAAATTCGTTGAACGCAGCAATCAAGGAAAAGAAGGCTATCACAGCTTTGCGGATACGCCTGCTGAACGCATCACCCGCCACAGCGTCTGGCTGGCATTGGCGACTACGCCGGAAGAGCGTAAAAAGAAGTATCAACAGCTTTACCAGCAACCGCCCAATACCGCGCTGACTAACCGATTTCAGTCTGCCCTTGGGCAAAACTGCCCCATCGCGACCGCCGGTTTCACCAAAGCTATGGAGCAGCAGTTGGGGAGATTGCTACGTCCGAGGCATTGCGGCCGGCCCCGTAAATATGAACGTAGCCAGGTTGAAGAATGGACCTGGCTGGAAAAACAGGCTGGTCATATCCTGCAACGCTATGGCTATAACGAAGTGCGCCTGCCGCTACTGGATGAGTGGGAAAAAGCGCTCGACGACCCGCCCTTCTCGCACGAGAACAACCCGGTTCCGTTGAATAATCAGGCCCTGCTTGCCGGCGACGGCACGCGCGGATGCCTAAGGCTACTGGCGCAGAATGCCAGACTGCCCGAACTCTGTAAGCTCTGGTATCAGGGAACGCTTTTCCGACGGCCGAATCAGTCGGCGCAGTTGAAGCCCAGCCCGCAGCTTGGCGTTGAAGCGTTTGGCTATCCCGGTGTGGCTATTGAGCTTGAACAGATTATTTTGCAATACCGCTTTTTCCAGTTTCTCAAGCTGGACGGCTACGCGGAGCTGCGGATTAACAACCCAGGAACGTCAGAGGAGTATCAACGCTTCCGCCATGCCCTGCTTAATTATTATTATCCGATCCGCCACCTGCTCACCGATGCGCAGAATGCATTGCTGAATAGCCAGCCTGAACAGCTGCTGATGGACAAAGACAGCCTGCTGCAACGGCTGGCGGCTACCGCGCCATCGCTTACTCATTTTATCTCCACCGCATCCAGAAAGCGTTTCGAGCATCTCTGCAACGGCCTGAATCGCATGGGGGTGCCCTGGATGCTTGATGAAAATATGTATCCCACCAATGATTACTGCCACCTGGTGGTGGAATGGCATAACGAGCGCAACGCCGATGCAGGCTTACTGTGCCGCGGCGGGCGCTATGATGGCTGTGCCAGCAGGGTCACCGGGCGGCAAACTTTCGCCTGCGGGTTTGCATTCATGCTGGAACCCATTATGCAATTACTGCACGAAGTGCGACGCCCCACCCTACCCGCCAGGAAAGTGGATATTATTCTGATACCGGCACAAAGCCACGCGCACTCCCTCACGTTGCATATTGCCGATCAGATACGGCAAGGCTATCCGGATCTCAGCATCGCCAGCGACTTCTCTGGCCTGAAAGCCGCCACCCGGGAAAAAAACGCCTGCCGTCAGGGCGCACGCTTTATTGTTACCGTCGATGATGAACGACAGCAGGTTGTGCTCAACGATCTGGAAAAACAGCGCCAACAGCAGCTCTCCCCGCAGGCGCTACTGATGGAGTTACGCAGCGCGGCAATGCTGTAGGCGCGCCATTCCAGCGCCCGCAATCTGCGTTTTAACAGTAAGAATCCGGTGAAAGCACGGCTAACGGCTGGCATTTTATCTCTCCAATCCGTATAACTGTCCCCTGTTTCTTTAGCCACTAAGTATCCGCAAAGATGAGTCATTCGCTGAGCCGTATTATCGCAACCGAATTGCACGTCCGGGACGAACAGGTTGAAGCCGCCGTTCGTTTGCTGGATGAAGGGAATACCGTGCCGTTTGTGGCACGCTATCGTAAAGAAGTCACCGGAGGGCTGGACGATACCCAGCTGCGCCAGCTGGAAACCCGCCTCGGCTATTTGCGCGAGCTGGAAGAGCGACGCCAGACAATCCTCAAATCCATTGAAGAGCAGGGCAAGCTGACAGACGAGCTGGCCAGTGCAATAAGCGGCACGCTCAGCAAAACCGAACTGGAAGATCTCTACCTGCCCTATAAGCCCAAACGTCGCACCCGTGGGCAGATTGCGATCGAAGCGGGACTGGAACCGCTGGCGGACAGCCTGTGGCAGGATCCTTCCCAGCAGCCGGAAAGCCTGGCGCAACGCTACATCGATAGCGAGAAAGGCGTTGCCGATAGCAAAGCCGCGTTGGACGGCGCACGCTATATCCTGATGGAACGCTTTGCTGAAGATGCCGGTCTGCTGGCTAAAGTGCGTAATTACCTGTGGAAAAACGCACATCTGGTGGCCAAAGTGGTCGACGGCAAAGAGGAAGCCGGCGCTAAATTCCGCGACTACTTCGATCACCATGAGGCGCTGTCCACCGTCCCGTCCCATCGGGCGCTGGCCATGCTGCGCGGTCGTAATGAAGGGGTGTTACAGCTTTCTCTCAATGCCGATCCGCAGTTTGACGAAGCGCCTCGTGAAAGCCAGGGCGAGCAGATCATCATCAGTCATCTTAATCTACGATTGAACAATGCCCCGGCCGATAGCTGGCGGCAGGCCGTCGTCAGCTGGACATGGCGCATCAAGGTGCTGCTGCATCTGGAAACCGAGCTGATGGGCGTGGTGCGTGAAAGAGCCGAAGAAGAGGCGATTAACGTTTTTGCCCGCAATCTGCACGACCTGCTGATGGCCGCGCCGGCCGGTCAGCGCGCTACCATGGGATTGGACCCCGGACTGCGCACCGGTGTAAAAGTCGCGGTTGTCGATGCAACCGGCAAGCTGGTCGCCACGGATACCATTTATCCGCACACCGGCCAGGCCGCCAAAGGGGCAACGGTGGTGGCCGCTTTATGCGCTAAACACCAGGTGGATCTGGTTGCCATCGGTAACGGCACGGCTTCCCGTGAAACCGAACGCTTCTTCCTCGATGTACAAAAACAGTTCCCGCAGATTCAGGCGCAAAAAGTTATCGTCAGCGAGGCGGGCGCCTCGGTATATTCCGCTTCGGAATTAGCCGCGCTGGAGTTCCCCGACCTTGACGTTTCGCTGCGCGGTGCGGTTTCGATCGCCCGTCGGCTGCAGGACCCGCTGGCTGAGCTGGTCAAAATCGAACCTAAATCAATCGGCGTCGGTCAGTATCAGCACGACGTCAGCCAGAGCCAGCTGGCTAAAAAGCTGGACGCGGTCGTAGAGGATTGCGTAAACGCCGTCGGCGTTGATCTGAATACCGCCTCCGTCGCCCTGCTCACCCGGGTTGCCGGCTTAAGCAAAATGATGGCGCAGAACATCGTGACCTGGCGTGACGAAAACGGCCGCTTCCAGGATCGCCAACAGCTGCTGAAAGTGAGCCGACTCGGCCCCAAAGCCTTTGAACAGTGCGCCGGCTTTTTACGTATCGGCCAGGGCGACAACCCGCTGGATGCCTCCACCGTTCACCCGGAAGCGTATCCGGTGGTTGAGCGCATAATGGATGCCACCCGCAAGACGATCAAAGAATTGATGGGCAATGGCGATGCGCTGCGCGCTATCAAGGCCGTCGATTACACCGATGAACGCTTCGGCCTGCCCACCGTCAGCGACATCCTTAAAGAGCTGGAGAAGCCGGGACGCGACCCGCGACCTGAATTCAGAACGGCGCAGTTTGCCGAAGGTATTGATACGCTCAACGACCTTCAGCCCGGCATGATTCTGGAAGGCGCGGTAACCAACGTGACCAACTTTGGCGCTTTTGTAGATATCGGCGTCCATCAGGATGGTCTGGTACACATCTCATCGCTGTCGGATAAGTTCGTTGACGATCCGCACAAGGTGGTGAAAGCGGGTGATATTGTTAAAGTCAAAGTGATGGAAGTGGATATTCCGCGTAAGCGTATTGCACTGACCATGCGTCTTGATGAACAGCCTGGCGAGAGCGCCAGCCGGCGAGGTGGTTCCAACTCAGCGCCGCGCGAGAACAATCGCGCACAGCAAAACAGTAAGCCACGCGGGCGCACCAGCCCCGCTCCGGCAGCGGGTAACAGCGCCATGGGCGATGCGCTAGCCGCAGCGTTTGGTAAGAAACAGTAATCGACTGCAACCACAAAGGGGGTCGGTTAACGGCTCCCTTGTGGTCGCGTCAGGTCGTACCATTGTTACGGGCAACGTGCCCGGCAGCGAGCGCCAGGCGTTATTTATACACCTCGGCGGTGGCGTGAAGGTGCCCTTTACCGGCAGCAGCAATAATCACATAGTACTTGCCGCCTTTCTCATCTGCTTTTTTAGCAAGATGCTGCTTGGCATCCATCGGATCGAGGGTAGAGTTGGTATCGACGGTGCCAATCATTTCCAGCTTCATCTCTTTGGCTTTTTCGCGCGAGATCTCCTGAGCGGCAAAAACGCTGAAAGACAAGGTGCTGATAATAGCGGCGGCGGTAAGGGATTGAAGCAGTTTCATATTATCTCTCCTGAGAAAATTACGTCCATACAGAGCTATCTGCCCTGGCGGCAAACCTTTGCCATTACGAGAGCAACCCTGCTCCGTTTAATAGTTGTAGCTGCAAACTATAAAAAAATACAGCAAAACGTCGGCCGGAAATGTTGCGATTTATCGTTTCAGCGTTATTTTGCTGACAAACCCGCAACGGCCGATTTTCCCCGCAGCAAATCAGTGCCATCGGGCAGCGCGGCGGCGACTAGCTGTCGGCAATAAATGCCAGTAAGCAATCGCAAAACTGCTCGGGATGCGAAATGAAAGGTGCATGGGCGGCCTGCGCGATCACCTGGCTTTGACTCTCCGGCCAGCGCTCGTCCAGCAGCTGCGCTACCCGCCTTGGCACCAGGCCATCCAGGTAGCCGTAGATACGTAGCAATGGCGTCGGAAAATCATCCATCGCAGCCCGCAGATCGACTTTTTTCAGGATTTCCAGGCCGCCGTTCAGCACCTCCACCGCAGGAGCGGACTGAGCCAGCACAGTTTGTTTAAGCTGTCGCGCATCCTGACGCGCATTGTGGGTTCCCAGAGTCTGCAGGGCCAGAAATCGTTCCACCGTACGCTGGTAGTCCTCGCTGAGCTGCTGCTGAAAATCTCCCAGCGTATGGGGTTTAATACCCGGCCACGCATCCTCAGCCGCAAAGCAGGGCGAGGAAGCCACGGTAATCAGCGCCGATACCCGTTCCGGCGCCTGCAAGGCCGCCTCGCTCGCGACCAGACCACCCAGCGACCAGCCCAGCCAGATAGCCCGCTCTGGCGCCCGCGCCAGCAGCGTCTCCGCCATCTGCGACAGCGACATCGCTCCAAATCCCTGACTGCGGCCATAGCCCGGCAGGTCCACAAGGTGCAGACGAAATTGCGCGCTAAGTCGCGGCACGATGTCGTGCCACACCTCTGCGTTCAATCCCCAGCCGTGCAGCAGCACAAAATCGCGATCGCCACTGCCCGTGGTGTGCCAGTGAAGGGAGGTCATCGGTTATGGTCCTTGTTTTAACTGTGAGGCCACTATGCTAACAATCCCTGCCTGCTGTTGGCTATGCCAGATGCCGCTGCGCCTGCCGCAGCACGGTATATGCAGCGTTTGCCTGAAAGCGCTTCCTGCGCCGCCGCCGGTGTGTCCCTGCTGTGGCCTTCCGGCCAGCAAGAACGACGCGCCCTGCGGGCGCTGCCAGCTACACCCGCCGCCCTGGCAGCGAATGATTCTGGTCAGCGATTACTGCGAGCCCCTGCGTAAGCAGGTTCATCAACTGAAATTTTCCCAGGGAACAGCACGTGCGGTAATGCTTGCCCGGCTGATTCTGCTAACCTGGTTAACAGCACGACGCCAGCGCGCTTTGCCGCGTCCTGATCTTATGCTGACGGTACCGCTGCACCACCGGCGAGCGCTGAAGCGAGGCTATAACCAGCTGGCACCGTTGGCGAAGCAGCTGTCGCACTGGACCGGCATTCAATGGCGGCCTGAGGCATTGACCCGCTGGCGGGCCGGTAAGGTGCAGCACCGGCTCAGCGCCAGCGCACGCAGACGCAACCTGCGCGGAGCCTTCCGCCTTGAAATAGACGTTAATGGCCGTCATATCGTGCTGCTTGACGACGTAGTCACCACCGGCAGCACCGTCGCGGAGCTAAGCCGCCTGCTGATGCGGGCGGGCGCGGCCAGCGTCGAGATTTGGTGCCTGTGCCGAACCTTGTGAAGCGTTCGGCATCGGCGTATAATAACTGAGTAATTTAGTCAACTATTGAGCAATCACCATGATCCGTATTACTGATGCAGCACAAGAACATTTCGCCAAACTGCTTTCAAATCAGGAAGAAGGCACCCAGATTCGTGTGTTCGTTATCAATCCGGGTACGCCGACGGCAGAGTGCGGAGTCTCCTACTGTCCGCCGGATGCGGTGGAAGCAACCGATACTGAACTGAAGTTTGAAAAGCTATCAGCCTACATAGATGAGCTGAGCGCGCCCTATCTGGAAGATGCCGAGATTGATTTCGTCACCGACAATCTTGGCTCCCAGCTCACGCTGAAAGCGCCAAACGCTAAAATGCGCAAGGTCGCCGACGATGCGCCGCTTATTGAGCGCGTTGAATACCAGCTTCAGGCGCAGATCAACCCACAGCTTGCCAGCCACGGCGGCCGCGTTTCGCTGATGGAGATTACCGACGAAGGTTACGCCATTCTGCAATTTGGCGGCGGCTGTAACGGCTGTTCAATGGTCGATGTCACGCTGAAAGAAGGCATTGAAAAAGAACTGCTGAATACCTTCCCTGAGCTGAAAGGCGTGCGCGATCTGACCGAACACCAGCGCGGCGAGCACTCCTTCTACTAAGCCGGCAACACCGCAGCGATGTTTATCGCTGCGGTTTTTTCTGCCGCCGTCGGCGATCGACCGCCGTCACCAGCGTTTTTATCTCTTTATTGGCGAAAATAGCCTCCAGCGGCTGGCTCAGCTTGCGCCGCCAGTTTGGGTATTCATCCACCGTTCCCGGCACGTTGACAGGTAAGTGCATCGCCAGCCAGTCCTCAGGCTGCAATCCCAGCAACGCGGACTCGGTCTGCGCCAGAAACAGGTGCATTCCCCGACGTAAGTTCGTCGACATCGCCATGCGTCCGGCATCCTTTCCCACTGACGAGGGCAGGCAACCGGCCTGATGCAGAGCGTTAAGCAACGCCTGTTTCTGACGGGCGCGGTTTTCCAGCAGCGACTGATATACCCCGGCATCCGGATACATCCCAAGCCCGGCCCCCAGCTGTAAGTCACCTCCGGTCCAGAACCCTTCCAGGGTGGGCAGATCGTGCGTGCTGGCGCTGGCAATAGCCTGGCGCGCCCAGCCTGACGGGGGGCGATAGCGGCCCGCCGCAGTCTGCTCAAACCACAGCACCTTCCATGAATAGATAGCGCAGCGGCGAAGTTTGCTGACGATTTCTTGCGGCACGGTGCCCAGATCTTCGCCAATCACCATACAGTGATGACGCTGACTTTCCAGCGCCAGAATCGCCAGCAGATCATCGACCGGATAGCGTACATAAGCCCCATAATCGGCGCTTTTCCCCTGAGGAACCCACCATAA
This sequence comes from Izhakiella australiensis, assembly GCF_002006995.1. Lineage (GTDB taxonomy): Bacteria > Pseudomonadota > Gammaproteobacteria > Enterobacterales > Enterobacteriaceae > Izhakiella > Izhakiella australiensis. The sequence continues at coordinate 63,498 of NZ_MRUL01000009.1, forward strand.
TCGCAACATCGACATCACATGGTCGATGCGCAATGCGCCGCTGCTGGCCATATTGGCGCGCAGCAAATCGATAAATGGCTGATAGCCCCGCGCCTGCAAAACCTGAGGATGGACCGGCGGCAGGCACCAGTTCTGACCGAGCGGGCCGAGGGGGTCCGGCGGCGCGCCGACCGATGCTGCCATGCAGTAAAGCTCGCGATCGCACCAGGTTTCACTGCCGCCCTGTGCCACGCCCACGGCCAGATCGCGATAAAGGCCAATGGTCATTCCACTTTGTCGACATACCTGCCAGCAGCGATCGTATTGCCGCTGTGCCAGCCACTGCAACCATTGATAAAATCTGAGCTCATTTTGCCGCGACTGACAGAACGCTTTCACCGCCGCGCTGTTGCCGTGGCGCAGCGCTTGCGGCCACTGCTGCCAGTCGCTACCGGCGTTCCCGGCGCTCACCTGTTCAGCCTGCACCACGTCATACGCCGACTGCTGCCACAAACTTTCGCCACCGTGCTCAATGAAGGCGGCAAAAGCGCGGCGCTCATCATCATCCTCGCGACGCTGAGAGAAATGTTGCCAGGCATGGCGTAGCGCGGTCATCTTCAGCGCTGCGACCGCCGTGTAATCGACAAACGGCGTTTCGCGCGCCGCCTGTAGCTGCCGCTGAGTGTTGTCGCTTTGCCACCAGCGCTGCGCTGCATGACTGCGCAGAAAATCTTCAACCGCCGGTACCTCGATATAGCTGATATTAAGCCAACGGCGGGATGAGGGACTGTAAGGGCTGGCCTGTTCCGGCAGCGCCGGATAGAGCGCATGCAGCGGATTGAGGCCAATGAAATCCCCACCCCAGCCGGCCACCTGGCGGATCAGCTGCTGCAAATCGCCAAAATCGCCCATTCCCCAGTTAGTGGCAGAGCGCAGGGTGTAAAGCTGCACCATTACGCCCCAGCGTTTCTCACCGGCCTTCATTTCTGCGGGTTGATAACAGCGCGCTGGCGCGATAATAATCCGACAGTGCCAGCATTGCTCCTGCCGGGTCAGGGTCAGTTGGTGATACCCCAGCGCCAGCGCATCCGGCAGTTTTATTTCGCCGTTATCCTGCACGCTCCCCTGCCAGCGTCGGCCCTGCTCGCTGACCAGCTGCCAGTCGCCGGCGCCGCTAACCGTCAGGTAATTGCCACGTCGGCGCGTGAAGACCTTCACCGGCGGCAGAGGCCCGGCTTCTGCAACAGTCGTCCGGGCCATAGCTGCCAGCAGCAACGTGATGCTTTCATCACTGACCGTCAGCGCCTCGCCTTTAGCCGAACGATATTGGGTGGCGATGCCGGCCGCCAGAGCGGCCTGTTCAAGCTCCGGGCTATTCATGTTTGCTCCTGCTCAACGTTTGGCCTGCCAGATGCGCTGCTGATAGTCGCTGATCGCCCGGTCGGCGCTAAAAAAGCCGGTGCGCGCCGTATTCAGTATCGCTTTGCGCGTCCAGCTTTCGCTGTCCAACCACAGCTGGTCCACGCGCTGTTGTGCTGCGCAGTATGACGCGAAGTCCGCCAGCACCAGCCAGGGATCGCCGCCCTTTGTCAGGCTGTGTAGCAGCGGGGCAAACGCCTGTTTGTCTTTCTGACTGAAAACGCCCTTTTCCAAATCTCTCAGCAGGCTGTCGAGATGCTTATCCTGCTTGCGCAGCTTGCGCGGATCGTAGCCCTGTTGCTTGAGCGCTTTTACTTCATCCACGCTGTGACCAAAGATAAAGATGTTCTCCTCGCCCACCTGTTCAGCGATTTCCACATTGGCGCCATCCAGGGTGCCGATGGTCAACGCGCCGTTCAGCGCCAGCTTCATATTACCGGTGCCGGACGCCTCATAGCCGGCGGTTGAGATCTGCTCTGAGAGATCCGCCGCCGGAATAATCATCTCCGCGGCGCTGACGCGGTAATCAGGAATAAGCACCACCTTCAGCCAGTCGGCCGCGCGCGGATCGTTATTAATGACCTGCGCCACCTTATTGATGGCGTAAATGATATTTTTCGCCAGTACATAGCCCGGAGCGGCCTTGGCGCCGAATATAAATACCCGCGGCACCCGCTGCGCGTTAGGGTTATCAAGCAGCATCCGATAGCAGTGCAGAATGTGCAGCAAGCCGAGATGCTGGCGCTTATATTCATGCAGCCGCTTGATCTGCACGTCAAACATCGCCTGCGGGTCGACAATTATCCCGGTACAGGTTTGGATATAGTCTGCCAGTTGCCGTTTGTTCTGCTGCTTAATCTCACGGTAGCGCTGGCGGAACGCTTTTTTGCCCGCGTGTTTCTCCAGGCTGAGCAGTTGCTCAAGATCGTTGGCCCATTCAACGTTCAGCGTCTGATCAATCAGCGACGCCAGCGCCGGATTACACTGCTTGAGCCAGCGACGCGGCGTTATGCCATTCGTGACGTTATGAAATTTTTGCGGCCACAGCTGGTGATATTCCGGGAACAGATCTTTCACCACCAGGCCGGAGTGCAGCGCCGCTACGCCATTCACCGCAAACCCGCTGACCACGCACAGGTTAGCCATGCGCAGCTGACGATCGTGCAACACGGCAACCTTTTCCCATACCGCATCATCCCCCGGCCAGGTTTGCCTCACCAGCGCATGAAAGCGTTTATTGATCTCTTTCACGATCTGATGATGGCGCGGCAGCAGCTTCCGTACCAGGCGCTCATCCCACTTCTCCAGCGCTTCCGGCATCAGGGTATGATTGGTGTAGGCAAACAGGCGGCTGGAGATGTGCCAGGCCGCATCCCAGTCGAGCTGGTGCTCATCCAGTAGCACCCGCAGCAGTTCAGGAATTGCGATGGTCGGATGGGTATCGTTGAGCTGAATCACCTCAAAGTCCGGCAGCTGCTGCAGCGTACGGCCTGCCAGATGGTGGCGACGCAGGATATCGGCGATCGCACAGGCGCACTGGAAGTATTGTTGCATCAGCCGCAGCGCCTTACCTTCATCATGATTATCATTGGGATAAAGCACCTGGGTCAGGCTTTCCGCGTTAACGCCATCTTCTGCGGCTTTAAGGTATTTACCGTCGTTAAAACGCGTCAGATTAAACGGCTGCGGGCTTCTGGCGCGCCATAAGCAGAGGGGCAGCGTCACGCCGTTGCGATAGCCGACGATCGGCAGTTCCCAGGCTTCGCCGGTGAACCAGCGATCAGGCTGCCAGAGCGGCTTACCCTCTTCGGTTTTAATCACGCTGCCGCCGAGGCCAACCCGCACATCGCGTGCGCGGTTGTAGTGAAACCAGGGATAGCGATCGCGGTGCCAGTCATCAGGCGCCTCTTTTTGCTGGCCGTCATCAAATGACTGGCGAAAAAGGCCATACTGATAATTCAGACCGTAGCCAGTTCCCGGCTGGCCTCGGGTCGCCATGGCATCAAGATAGCAAGCCGCCAGGCGTCCGAGTCCCCCATTGCCCAGCGCAGGGTCCACTTCCTGTTCCAGCAGATCGCTCAATGAAATCTCATAGGGTTCGAGCAGCGCGGCAACGTCGTTATACCAGCCAAGGTTAAGCAGGTTATTACCGGTCAGTCGGCCAACCAGAAACTCCATGGAAAGATAGTTTACGTGGCGCTGCGCCCGACGCGGTTTCACCTGCGGCAGAGCAGCCAGCTGTTCTGCCAGCGCGCCGCTGACGGCCTGCCACCACTGCTGTTGCGTCATCGCCTGCGCGCAGGTTACTCCAAACTGCTGCCACTGCCGTGTCAGCGCGGCGGCAAAACGCGACTTACTGAATTTTTGCTGCGACATTTGATCCCTCTTTCACTGAGAAAAACAGAAAACTGCGCGCCGGGTTCACATTCTATCCCGCTATATAGTAAAGACGTCAGATGAAAAAAAGCGCTCCGCTAACCCGAATAAGCGCGTATTTTTATCAAAAGGCGCATCGGGACATCTGGCGCAAAGCCACCTCAACTGGTTTAATCATAAGCATAATCCAGCCTCTGCAACCGCGGATCGTTATCTAAGGAATTTCTCTGGAAAAACATCTTCATCACGTCCGCCAGCATCCGCCAACTATCCCCGGTACCGAATCGATGTCATTGCTCACCGGGCACGCCTTTCCGCGACACGCCCACGATCAGTTTGGTATCGGCATTTTCGTGCAGGGGTCGCAGCGTTCATGGAGCAACATCGGCAGCGTGGAATCGGCTGCGGGCGACGTGATTATGGTGAATCCGGCAGAAATTCATGACGGGCTGCCGCTACAGGGGCCGCGCGGCTGGCATATGATGTATCTCAACCCGGAAATGGTGATGGGAGAGCTAAGGGAGCAGCCGCAGACGGACAATATCATTATGCGCCCGGTCGTCAGCGATGCGGCGCTGGGCTGCGCGATGCGCGCGCTGTTTAACGAAGTGCTGGCTGCCACGCCTGACCCCATCGCCGCCGAGCAGGCGTTGCTGCTCTGCCTGATGCGGATCACCCGCTATCATGCCTTCACCGCCGCCGTTCGGGAACCCCTCTCCCCGGCCATCACGCTTGCCAAAGAATATATTGATGATGCGCCCGGCAACGCCATTTCGCTGAGCATGCTGGCGGATTTGTGCGGCATGACTCGCTTTCAGCTAATCCGCAGCTTTACCCGCGAAGCGGGCACCACGCCCCATGCCTATCTGATTCAGGCGCGGGTGCGGCTGGCAAAACGCCTGCTGTTAGCGGGTCATAAGCCCGCCGGAGCGGCGTTAAGCGCAGGATTTGCCGACCAGAGTCATCTTACCAGGGCTTTCCGCCGTCAGTTTGGCCTCACGCCCGGCAAGTATCTGCACGCGATGCTTTAGTCGCCAGCGCGCAATTTCCTTCAAGACAGCCCCCGGCTTCCCGACGATATTCTGCGTTACCTATCCGCTCAAACCCAGGAAGACGTAATGCAGATAACCGGCGAATTTTTAATAACTTCATGCATCGTGGTGATTTCGCCAGGCAGCGGCGCGCTTTATACCATCGCCACCGGCCTGACTCACGGGGTAAAAAACAGCATTATCGCCGCCGTGGGATGTACGCTGGGCATTATTCCCCACATCGCGGCGGCCATCACCGGGCTGGCGGCGATATTTCACAGCAGTACGCTGGCGTTCAGTCTTATCAAATGGGCTGGCGCAGCCTGGCTGCTGTATATGGCATGGCGTACGCTGAGGGAGTCCGGCGCGCTGCAACTCACTCGCCCGGACCATCGGCGTACGCCGGGAAGGACCATCGCGCACGCCGTACTGATCAATCTGCTGAACCCTAAGCTGTCACTCTTTTTTCTGGCGTTCCTGCCGCAGTTTATCAGCAGCCATGCGGCAACGCCGCTGCGCGATATGCTGATACTCAGCGGCATTTTTATGCTGATCACCCTGCTGGTTTTTATTTTTTATGGCGCTTTTGCGGCGCTGGTGCGCGATTACGTACTTTCCCGGCCGGCGGTAATAACAGGCTTACGCTGCTGCTTTGCTGGCGGCTTCACCGCCCTGGCCGTCAGACTTATCTTTACGCAAAGGGCATAACGCGGCGGCCCGATAAAAAACGCCAGCGCTCTCAGCTGGCGTCAGGGCGGTTTTCAGCACAGCTCCAGATGAACATCGTGCTGTTCAATGACCCGCATTACGCTGTCGGGCGGCGTATCGTTGGTAAACAGATAATCAATCAGGCTCATGTTGCCGAGGTTGACCATCGCGTTACGGCCAAACTTCGAGTGGTCAGTGACCAGCATCACGCAGCGCGAATTCTCGATAATCGCGCGCTTAGCGCGCACTTCGTGGTAATCGAACTCCAGCAGCGAGCCATCCATATCAATGCCGCTGATGCCAAGGATGCCGTAATCAAGGCGAAACTGCGAAATAAAATCGAGGGTGGCTTCGCCCATGATGCCGCCGTCACGCGTGCGCACTTCACCGCCGGCAAGAATAACGCGAAAGTCGCTTTTCCCCATCAGCAGGGTCGCCACGTTAATATTATTGGTCACGATACGTAGATTCGTGTGGTTCATCAGCGCGTACGCCACCGCTTCCGGCGTGGTACCGATGTCGATAAACAGCGTAGAGCCGTCAGGGATCTGGCTGGCAACGCGCTGGGCAATGCGCGCTTTTTCCGCCGACCACATCATTTTCCGATCCTGCCAGGCGGTGTTTTCTGAACTGGAAGGCAGCGCGGCACCGCCGTGGTGGCGATGAATTTTATTCTGCTCGGCCAGATCGTTAAGATCGCGACGGATGGTCTGCGGGCTGACGGCAAAAAAGTCCACCAGCTCCTCTGTGCTGACATAACCTTGTCGACGCACCAGATCGATGATGGCGTCATGACGTTGGGTCTGCTTCACGAGAGTCTCCTGCTGTTATTATTTATTTTTCGTTGCAGCGCTGAGGTCAGCGCCGCGCCTGTCTGGTATCCACCCAGGCCATGGCAAGGCCCAGCAGCAGCCCGGTAAGGTGCGCCGCGTTGGCAATCTCCATACCAAACCAGCCCATATAGCCGATAAACAGCCACAAAATGGCGAAGCCCATTAGCCCACGCTCGAGGTACACGCCGCTGTCAGGATCGCGCTCGCCCCTGAGCCATGCATAGCCCATCAACGCATACACCACGCCGGAAAGGCCGCCGAACATAATGCCGCTAAAGCGCGCCTGCATCCAGCCGCTAAGCAATGCGGCAATCACCGTCAGAACGAACAGCTTGCCGCTTCCCAGCCGCCTTTCAATCACGCCGCCGATATACCACCACCAGATAAGGTTAAACACGATATGCAGCAGTGAAAAATGCAGCAGTATGTGAGAAAACCAACGCCACAGCTCAAAATATTGCCCGCTATCCGGCCAGGATAACCAGCTCATGACCTCCGTTTCGCCCAGCAGCTGCATCAAAATAAACACCAGCACCGCCGCAATCATCATGCCGAGCGTTAACGGCCCGGCTCGCGCCTTCAGCGCCGGTAAAAGCGACGATGAGCGATAGCGCAAACCGCTGGTGGTGGTGCCGCTATGCCAGCTGGCCGCCTGATAGCGCGGATGATTAGGGTCGCGAACGAACTGATGAAGTTCGTTTTCAACCGTTTCCCGCTGTGCTTCGCTATCCAGCCAGAGGGTTACGCCATCCCCCTGCTCAGCGTGGAGGTGAACGCCGCGGCTGGACATATAATCGATAAACGCCTGCGCCTGGCGCGGGTTAGTAAAATGCGCAATACGGATCATGCTGCTTCCCTGTTAACCTCAGCAAAAAGGCAGTATACCGCGCCGGCGGGCAATTGCCGACTCAGCGCGCATCGGATTCGATTTGTTCAGGAAACGCCTGACGCCAGTGCTCAAAGCCGCCGTCAACGCTGTACACCGCATCAAATCCCTGAGTAAGCAGATACTCCGCTGCGCTTTTACTGCTGACGCCGTGATAGCACATCACCAGCAACGGCGTTTCAAACTCAGTTTGCTGAATAAAGGTATTCAGGCTGCTATTGGTCAGATGGAATGCGCCCGTTGCATGCGCTATTGCGAAACTCTGCGGATCGCGGATATCCACCAGCCGTGCGTCGCCCTGCGCCAGCATCTCGCTGGCCTGCTGTACGCTGATACACTCAAATTGGTCCATCGTTTTCATCTCTGTTCCCATGATTACTGCAGGTTAGTTTACCGCGAACCTACGCCACAATAACCCGGTAGAGGTGAGGGATATTGTATCAATTTTGTTACCTGAATCACGCCTGAATGTTTTTATCTGGTTAACACTGGCGCCGATGTTGGTTTACGAGTACAATCATGCTCGAAAACGAACATTAAAGAACAAACCCGAACATCGGAGGGGATGACGTGGAAACCAAAGACTTGATCGTTATCGGTGGCGGTATTAACGGTGCCGGCATTGCGGCTGATGCCGCAGGACGCGGCCTGTCAGTGCTGATGCTCGAAGCGCAAGACCTGGCGTGTGCGACCTCCTCCGCCAGTTCCAAGCTAATCCACGGTGGCCTGCGCTATCTGGAGCACTACGAGTTTCGTCTGGTCAGTGAAGCGCTGGCAGAGCGCGAAGTGCTGTTGAAGCTGGCCCCGCATATTGCTTTTCCTATGCGCTTTCGCCTGCCGCATCGTCCGCATTTGCGTCCGGCCTGGATGATCCGCATTGGCCTGTTTATGTATGACCACCTTGGCAAACGCACCAGCCTGTCGGGCAGTAAAGGATTGCGATTTGGCTCAGACTCGGTGCTTAAGCCCGAAATCGTGCGCGGTTTCGAATATTCAGACTGTTGGGTTGATGATGCGCGTCTGGTGGTTCTCAACGCTCAGGAAGTGGTGCGTCACGGTGGTGAAGTACGTACCCGCACTAAAGTAACCCGCGCATGGCGTGAAAACGGCCTGTGGGTGGTGGAAGCGGAAGACATCGATAGCGGAAAAACCTTTACCTGGCAGGCCAGAGGTCTGGTCAACGCAGCGGGCCCCTGGGTACGCGAACTGTTTGATAACAAACTTCAGCTCAAATCGCCGTACGGCGTCCGCCTGATTAAAGGCAGCCATATCGTGGTGCCGCGCGTACACAACCAGAAGCAGGCTTACATTCTGCAAAACGAAGATCACCGCATCGTGTTTGTTATCCCGTGGATGGACGAGTTCTCTATCATCGGTACTACCGACGTCGAATATCAGGGCGATCCGCAGGATGTGAGTATTGATGACAACGAAATTAATTATCTGCTGAAGGTCTACAACGCGCACTTCAAGCAGACGCTGAGCAAAGAAGACATTGTCTGGAATTACTCCGGCGTGCGCCCACTGTGCGACGATGAGTCAGATTCGCCGCAGGCAATTACCCGCGACTACACGCTCGACGTTCATGATGATAACGGCCAGACGCCGCTGCTCTCCGTCTTTGGCGGCAAGCTGACAACCTATCGTAAGCTTGCGGAGCATGCGCTGGAGAAGCTGGCAAAATACTATCCAAATGCCGGCCCGGCCTGGACGCGCAACGGCGTATTGCCGGGAGGTAATTTCACCGGTAGCCGTGAAGATTATGCCGTCAGCCTGCGACGCCGTTATCCATTCGTCAGCGAAGCGATGGCGCGTCACTATACCCGCACCTATGGCAGCAACACCGAGATACTGTTGGGCGAAGCGAAAACCCTGGAAGAGCTGGGTGAAAACTTTGGCCATGAATTCTACGAAGCGGAGCTGCGCTATCTGGTGAAGCATGAATGGGTGCGCAGGCTGGATGATGCCATCTGGCGCCGGACAAAACAGGGAATGTGGCTGAATGATGCGCAGAAAGCGCGAATCAGCGAATGGCTGGCCAGCCACAGCGAAGAACCCTCGCTATCCATGGCATCCTGACATCATGCGCAATAAAAAGCGCGGGTTTATCCCCGCGCTTTTTACTTCACTTCACTACAGCCGCACCGGCTTGATCCCCCAGATCTCATCGGCGTACTCCTTAATGGTACGATCCGAGGAGAAATACCCCATGCTGGAGATATTCAGCAGCGCTGTACGCGTCCATTCCTCGCGATTGCGGTAAAGATCGTCCACTTTATCCTGCGTATCCACATAGCTGCGATAATCCGCCAGCAGCTGATAATGGTCGCCAAGATTGACCAGTGAATCAAAGATATTGCGATAGCGCCCCGGTTCCTGCGGGCTGAATACGCCGGTGGCAATCTGCGTGAGCACCTGATGCAGTTCTTCATCCTGCTCATAAAACTCACGCGGGTTATAGCCATCGCGACGCAGCGCCTCCACCTGTTCGGTGGTGTTGCCGAATATAAAGATATTCTCTTCACCCGTATGCTGGCGCATTTCGACGTTGGCGCCGTCCAGCGTCCCAATGGTCAGCGCACCGTTCAGCGCGAATTTCATATTACTGGTGCCGGAAGCTTCCGTTCCGGCAGTGGAGATTTGCTCTGAGAGATCGGCCGCCGGAATAATGATCTGTGCCAGGCTCACGCTGTAGTTAGGAATAAACACCACTTTCAGCTTATTTTTAACCAGCGGATCGTTATTGATCACCGCCGCGACATCATTGATCAGATGAATAATATGTTTTGCCATGTAATAGGCCGAAGCGGCCTTACCGGCAAAAATACACACCCGCGGCACCCAGTTCCCTTCCGGTTCGGCTTTAATGCGGTTATAGCGGGTAATGACGTGCAATACGTTAAGCAGCTGACGCTTGTACTCATGAATACGCTTAATCTGGACATCAAATAGCGCGTTAGGGTCCAGCACGATATCCATCTTCTGGGCGATATACTCCGCCAGGCGCTTTTTATTGCTCAGCTTGGCGTCGGCAATCTGCTGGATAAAGGCCGGATAATCAATATGCTGCTTCAGCTCTTCCAGCTGGCTAAGATCGGTGCGCCAGGTCTGGCCGATGGTGTCATCCAGCACCTGTGAAAGGGGCGGATTGGCCAGCGCCAGCCAGCGCCGCGGCGTAACGCCATTGGTTTTGTTACAAAAGCGGCCGGGAAACAGATGGGCGAAGTCAGCAAACAGCGACTGGACCATCAGGTTAGAGTGCAGCTCCGATACGCCGTTTACCTTGTGACTCACCACCACGGCCAGCCAGGCCATGCGCACCTGTCGACCATTACTTTCATCAATAATGGAAACCCGCGACTGCAAATCCCAGTCGTCAGGATAATGCTCATTGATGGTCTTGAGAAAATAGTCGTTAATTTCAAAAATTATCTGCAAATGGCGCGGCAAAATTTTGCCAAGCATATCTACCGGCCACCGCTCCAGCGCTTCCTGCATCAGGGTGTGGTTGGTGTAGGAAAATACCTGGCAGGCAACTTCAAAGGCGTCGTCCCAGCTAAACTTGTGCGCATCAATCAATACCCGCATCAGCTCCGGGATCGCCAGCACCGGGTGGGTATCGTTGAGGTGAATGGCGATTTTATCCGACAGATTGTCGAAGGTCTGATGCATGAGCCAGTGGCGGTTCAGGATGTCCTGTACCGTTGCGGAAACCAGGAAGTACTCCTGGCGCAGACGCAGCTCGCGACCAGAATAAGTGGAATCATCCGGGTAAAGCACGCGGGATACGTTTTCCGAATGGTTTTTATCTTCTACCGCGGCGAAGTAATCGCCCTGGTTAAACTTGCCAAGATTAATTTCGTTGCTGGCCTGCGCGCCCCACAGCCGCAGAGTATTGGTCGCATCGGTATCATAGCCGGGGATTATCTGGTCATAGGCGGTCGCCAGCACCTCTTCGGTTTCCACCCAGCGAATACGGCTTCCCTCGTGCTGTAAGCGCCCGCCAAAACGGACCTTGTAGCGGGTGTTATAACGCTGAAACTCCCAAGGGTTGCCGTATTCCAGCCAGTAATCTGGTGATTCAGCCTGACGCCCATCGATAATATTCTGCTTAAACATGCCGTAATCATAGCGGATGCCGTAGCCTCGCCCAGGCAGGCCCAGGGTGGCCAGCGAATCGAGAAAACAGGCAGCCAGACGCCCTAACCCGCCGTTACCCAGCCCCGGATCGTTTTCTTCTTCAATCAGCTCGGCCAGGTTCAGTCCCATATCTCTCAGCGCCATATCGGTATCTTCATACATCCCTAACGCCAGCAGGGCATTGGATAATGAGCGGCCGATAAGAAACTCCATCGACAGGTAATAAACCTGGCGTACGTCCTGCGACAGCTGGGCGCGATTCGAGCGCAGCCAGCGTTCAACCATGCGGTCGCGAATGGCGAGTAACGCCGCATTGAGCCATTCATGTTTATTGGCAGCTGCCGGGTCTTTGCCGATGGTAAACATCAACTTATAAGCAATAGAGTGCTTGAGAGCTTCTACGCTCAGCGTCGGCGATGCGTAGGAAAACGGTGCGTTCATATCTGCTATCCCCTGAACTGGTTACAACAAGCGTTGATAAAGATCGCGATAAGCTACGGCAGCAACATGCCAGCTGAAATCCATGCCCATTGCCTGGCGCTGAACGTAACGCCATAGCGTGGGCCGGGACCACAAAACAAAGGCGCGCCGGATAGCACGCAGCAAAGACCAGGCGTTGCTGTCTTCAAAGCTGAAGCCGCTGGCCATCCCGTCAGCCAGGTTCTCCAGCGAACAGTCATTAACCGTATCCGCCAGACCGCCGGTTCGCCGCACCAGCGGCAAGGTGCCATATTTCAGGCCATAAAGCTGCGTCAGGCCACAAGGCTCAAAACGGCTGGGCACCATAATCACGTCGGCGCCGCCCATAATGCGGTGAGAAAACGCTTCGTGGTAGCCTATCTGCACGCCCACCTGGCCCGGATGCTCAGCCGCGGCGGCCAGGAACCCCTGCTGCAAAACCGCATCGCCGGCCCCCAGCAAGACCAGCTGGCCGCCCTGCTCCAGCAGACCCGGCAGCGCCTCCAGCACTAAATCTAATCCTTTCTGCTTCGTCAGGCGGCTCACCACAGCAAAGATCGGCGCTTTTTCATCAATCTTTAGCCCCATCGCCACCTGCAGCTGACGTTTATTTTCCTGCTTGGACTCCAGCGTATCGCGATTGTAGCGCGCGGTCAGCAGCAGGTCATAGGTCGGGTCCCAGATCGCCGGATCGACGCCGTTCAGAATACCGGTCAGACGCCCTTCAAGCATGCGCTGCTTGAGCAAATCCTCCATGCCGTAGCCAAACTCCGGCAGGGTGATTTCTTTCGCATAGGTCGGACTGACCGCCGTGATATGGTCGGCATAAAACAGTCCCGCTTTGAGATAAGAAATTTGATTATAGAACTCCAGGCCATACATATTAAAAAATGACCTGGGCAGCTGGATCTGCGCCATATGTTGAGCCGAGAACAATCCCTGATAGGCCAGATTATGTACAGTGAACACGGATTTTGCCGGTCGCCCGCGCGCCGCCAGGTAAGCGCAGGTCAGTCCGGCATGCCAGTCATGGGCATGCACGATGTCAGGCCGCCAGTGGGCATCCAACCCGCAGGCTATTTCGCAACCGACCCACCCCAGCAGCGCAAACCGCAAATAGTTATCGGTATAGGCGTACTGTGATTCATCATGGTAGGGACTGCCGGGACGATCGTACAATCCCGGCGCATCGATCAAATAAATACCCACCCCGTTAAACTGGCCGAAGTGCAACTCGGCATAGCCGGCAAACGTATGCAGCGCCGCCACTTTTTGCGTATCCACGATGCCCTTTTTCAGGTCGGGAAACGCCGGAAGCAGCACTCTGACATCTGCGCCCTCGGCAATCTGAGCCGCCGGTAATGCCCCGATTACATCTGCCAGCCCGCCAGTTTTCAACAGCGGGAATATCTCCGAACACACGTGTAGCACCTGCATTATCGGCTCCTTACCAAGCGCGAGCGTATTCCTGCGCAGCGCGAAATAGTTTAATTTTTTTAGTCAGTTAACTGTTATGGCCGGCCAGTCTGGCCAGCATGCTGCGTGTTACCAGCACTATCCCTTCTTCGGAACGATAAAAGCGTTTGCTGTCCTCGTCCGGATTCTCCCCAATAACCATCCCTTCCGGTAGTTCACAGGCGCGGTCGATGATGCAGCGACGCAGGCGACATGAGCGCCCCACCACCACATCAGGCAGCAGGACCGAGGAATCGATATTGCAGAAAGAATTAACGCGCACGCGCGGAAACAATACCGAATGCACCACCACCGAGCCGGAAATAATGCAGCCGCCGGAGACCAATGAATTCATCGTCATACCGTGGCTGCCTGAACGATCCTGAACAAACTTTGCCGGCGGTAACGGCTCCATATGGGTACGGATCGGCCAGCGCTGGTCATACATATCCAGCTCCGGCGTAACCGAGGCCAGATCCAGATTTGCGCGCCAGTAAGCCTCCAGCGTACCGACATCGCGCCAGTAGGGCGCCGCATCTTCATCACCGGTTACGCAGGAAAGTGCAAAAGAGTGGGCATGGGCCTCGCCGCTGGCGACAATTTTGGGCAGCAGATCCTTGCCAAAGTCATGCTTAGATTTTTCATCGGCCAGATCGTCTTCCAGCAGCTGATAGAGATAATCGGCGTTGAAAACATAAATTCCCATGCTGGCAAGAGACTGAGTGTCATCGCCCGGCATGGCCGGCGGATTCTCCGGTTTCTCCACGAAATCCACCACCCGGTTGTTTTCATTCACCGCCATGACGCCGAAAGCGCTGGCTTCGGCGATCGGTACCGGCAGGCAGGCGATAGTACACAAGGCATCGTTATCCACGTGATCGAGCAGCATGCGCGAATAATCCATCTTGTAGATGTGATCGCCGGCGAGAATGACAATGTAGCGCGCCTGATAGCGGCGAATGATATCGAGGTTCTGCGTCACCGCATCGGCCGTGCCGCGATACCAGCTTTCGGTAGAAAACCGCTGCTGCGCCGGTAGCAGGTCAATAAACTCGTTCATCTCCTCATTAAAAAGCGACCAGCCGCGCTGGATATGCTGCACCAGGGTATGTGACTGATATTGCGTGATGACGCCGATACGCCGGATGCCGGAGTTAATGCAGTTTGAGAGTGCGAAATCGATAATACGGAACTTACCGCCAAAGTGAACCGCTGGCTTAGCGCGTTTGGCGGTAAGATCTTTTAATCTCGATCCGCGTCCGCCCGCCAGAATCAGCGCCACGGTCTGGCCTGGAAGCTGTTTGGCCAGCATCAGGCTATCAGTATCGTTTTTATCTAACTTAACCATGTCTGACTCCTTATGCTTTTTCGTGGAACACGCAGATACCGCCAGCCAGCCCGCGCCATACGGTGTGCGCGGCGGAACTATTTTCTGCGGCAAAAGGCGGTTCGGCGTACCAGCTTCCGCCGGGCAGCCTGATATCCTGCGTCCGATCGCTGGCATTTAAGGCAATCAGCCAGCGTTGCGACAGGCGAATTTGCAATACGTTTGCCCCCTGCTGCCAGCCGTCGGCGTCCAGTAGCGCGCCGTCGCCATCAAGCCATTCGACGCTGCCATCGCCCTCCTGCCACCAGCGATTGGCGGTCAGGGCCGGAATGCGCCGCCGTAAATGAATAAGCTCAGCGACGAAAGCGAACAGCGCAGGATCCTGATGCTGCCAGTCAAGCCAGGTGGTGGCGTTATCCTGGCAATAGGCATTGTTATTGCCCTGCTGCGAGTGGCCGCTCTCATCGCCAGCCAGCAGCATCGGCGTACCCTGAGCGAGTAGCAAAGAGGTTAACAACGCCTGTACGCTACGCCGCCGCCGCTCCTGCACCGACGGTTCAGCGTCCAGCCCCTCAATGCCATGGTTGTTGCTAAAGTTGGCATCATGGCCGTCGCGGTTATCTTCGCCGTTAGCCTGGTTATGCTTATGGTTAAAGCTAACCAGGTCGCGCAGCGTGAATCCGTCATGGGCGCAAATCAGATTGATACTGGCCGAGGGAAGACGTTCGCTGCGTTGAAACAGATCGCTGGAGGCGGCGAAACGGCGGGCAAACTCCCCTTTACCGCAATCGCCTTTCAGCCAGAAACGCCGCACGGCATCGCGAAAATGGTCATTCCACTCAGCGAAAGGTGACGGAAAATTACCCACCTGGTAGCCATCCGGACCAATATCCCACGGTTCCGCGATCATTTTGACCCCGGAGAGCAACGGGCAGGCGCGCATAGCGGCAAACAGCGGCGCATCCTGGCGAAAACCGGGGGTTCTGCCGAGCACCGTGGCCAGATCGAAACGAAAGCCATCGACCTGAAAGTCAGTGACCCAATAGCGCAGGCAGTCGAGCATACTTTCCAGCACCTGCGGATGCGTCAGATTGCGCACGTTGCCGCAGCCGGTCCAGTTTTGATATTCACCGTTTTCCGTCAGCCAGTAGTAATTTTTATTATCGACGCCGCGAAGCGAAAGCATCGGCCCGCTATCTTCCAGCTCGGCGGTATGGTTAAACACCACGTCGAGAATAACTTCGATGCCAGCCCGGTGAAGGGCGCGGATAGCCGTCTTCAGCTCGCAGAGCGGATCGTCAGTACTGGCGTAGCGTCCATCAGGCGCCCATGGCGCCAGGGTGTTGTAGCCCCAATAGTTGCTCAGGCCCATTTGCTGCAACCGCGGTTCGTTGGCAAAGCAGGCAACCGGCAGCAGCTCAAGGGTGCTAACCGACAGCGCTTTCAGGCTGTCGATAAACGCCGGATGGCCCAGCGCAGCATAGCTCCCGCGCTGAGCCGCTGGGATGCCCGGATGATGACGCGTCAGTCCGCGTACGTGCGCTTCGTAAATCACCGTCTCGCCCCAGGCAACGCGCGGGCGTTCAACGTTCTGCCAGTCAAACTGGCTATCGACCACCACGCTTTTTGGCGCCAGCGCCGCGTTGTCATGGGGATCGGGACGCTCATCACCGCCCTGAAACCGCGCATCGTCAGCGACGTTGCCGTCCACCAGACGCGCGCAGGGGTCGAGCAACAGCTTTGCCCGATTAAAACGATGGCCCTGCTGCGGCGCCCAGGGACCATCAACACGATAACCGTAGCGCTGCCCCGGCCCGACGCCAGCCAGATAACCCTGCCAGATATCGCGGCTGCGCTGCGTTAATGGATGCTGAGTTTCCTTACCCTGAGCGTCAAAAAGGCACAGCGTGACGCCCTCCGCGTACTGGGAGAACAGCGTGAAATTCACCCCTGCGCCGTCCCAGTGCGCCCCTCCCGGACTGGCTGCACCCGCACGCAGTATGCTCATGGCGCCTCCCGCAGTAACCAGAGCGTAGCGAGCGGCGGCAGGGTCAAAACCAGTGAATAAGGGCGGTCATGGCTGGCAATATCATCACTGCGCACGACGCCCATGTTGCCCGTATTGCTGCCGTGATAGCGGTGAGCATCGCTGTTCAGCACTTCGCGCCAGACGCCCTGCTGATTAACGCCGAAGCGATAGTGATGGCGAGCGACGGGGGTAAAGTTGCTGGCGACAATCAGCTCATTACCGGCCCGATCGCGGCGAACGAAAACCAACACTGAGTTGTCCGCGTCATCGACCACCAGCCATTCAAAGCCATCGGGATCAAAATCACATTGATGCAGTGCCGGAACGTCGCGGTAGAGGTGGTTTAGATCGCGAACCAGACGCTGCACGCCATTATGCCAGTTGTCTTCGCCTTCCAGCAGGTGCCAGTCAAGACTGCTGTCGTGGTTCCATTCGCGCCCTTGGGCGAACTCATTACCCATAAACAGCAGTTTCTTACCGGGAAAGCCGTACATCCAGCTGTAATACGCGCGCAGGTTGGCAAACTTCTGCCACACATCGCCCGGCATGCGATCCAGAATGGAGCGCTTACCGTGAACCACTTCATCATGGGAAAGCGGCAGAACGAAGTTCTCGGTGTAATTATAAACCATGCCGAAGGTCATCAGATTATGATGGTAACGACGGTAGATCGGGTCGAGCTTCATATAATCGAGGGTGTCGTGCATCCAGCCAAGGTTCCACTTAAACCAGAAACCCAGCCCGTCCATTTCTGGCGGGCGGGAAACGCCGGGATAATCAGTGGACTCTTCCGCTAGCGTAATAGAACCCGGTGCCGCATGCCCGAGGGTACGGTTGGTATAGCGCAGGAAGGATACCGCCTCAAGATTCTCACGCCCGCCATAATAATTGGGCACCCACTCACCTTCAGCGCGGCTGTAATCACGGTAAATCATTGACGCCACGGCATCGACGCGTAGCCCGTCAATGCCGAAGCGCTCAATCCAGTAAAGGGCGTTGCCAGCCAGATAGTTACTCACTTCCCGGCGACCATAGTTATAAATCAGGGTATTCCAGTCCTGATGAAAGCCTTCACGCGGATCGCTGTGTTCATACAACGCCGTGCCGTCGAACTGCGCCAGACCAAAATCATCTGATGGAAAGTGGCCCGGCACCCAGTCAAGCAGCACGTTCAGACCAGCCTGATGGGCAGCGGCGATAAAGGCGCGAAACTCATCGCGGGTGCCAAAGCGCCGGGTAGGCGCATACATTCCCAGAGGCTGGTAGCCCCAGCTCCCGTCAAAAGGGTGTTCGTTAATCGGCATCAGCTCAAGATGTGTAAAACCCATATCTACCGCATAGGGGATCAGCTGCTCGGTCAGCTCTTTGTAGCTGAGCCAGAAATTATTGTCGGTATGGCGCCGCCAGGAGCCGAGATGCACCTCATAGATAGAAATCGGCGCATCGAAACCATTAGCACGCTTGCGCACGTCGCTCATGGCGACCTTTTCAGGTAGCCCGCAAATCATTGATGCCGTTTCCGGGCGCATCTGCGCTTCGAAAGCGAAAGGGTCGGCTTTCAATCGCAGCTGCCCTTTGACGTCAATCAGCTCAAACTTATACAGCTGGCCCTGGCGCGCGCCGGGAATAAACAGCTCCCAGACGCCATTCTCGACGCGCTGACGCATCGGATGACGCCGCCCGTCCCAGTAATTAAACTCACCAACCACTGAGACGCGCTGTGCGCTCGGTGCCCAGACGATAAACCGGGTACCGGTGACGCCGTCAATCACGCAGGCGTGCGCCCCCATGGTTTCATAGGGACGCAAGTGCGTACCTTCGGCCAGCAGCCAGCTGTCCATCTCTTCTAACAGCGTGCCGAAACGATAGGCGTCATCAATAAGATTCTGCTGGCCGTGCCAGGTGACCGCCAGCTGATAGCGAAACGGCTTTTTTCGACGCGGCACCACCCCCTGGAAAAAACCTCTGCCATCCAGGCAGGCGAGCTGAACGCACTTGCGCCCGGTTGACGTTTCAATCACCCATACTTCACTGGCATCCGGCAGCAGCGCGCGCACCTCAACCCCCTGATCGGTAAGGTGCATACCAAGTAATGAAAAAGGATCGGCATAATGGCCTGAGATCAGCGCGTTAATGACGCGACGATCGGGATGCTCTGACATGACTTTCTCTTCCTGTGGTCGTTGGCAGCTAAAATGCATACAGCCATAAAAAAAAGAAACCTACCTAAGCTGCACTTTATGTAAGTCAGACTACGCCAGCATGAAGCCGGGCAAGAATTCCCATACGGTGTAAATTGCAAATCAGGCTTGCAGTAAAAAGTCGTATCGTTAAAGCATAGCCAGCTCATTAAAAAAATTAGAGATTGAATAACAAAAAATTTTAATGCCGACGGCAGAATGAGGCTTCGCTTGCAAAAATCGAAAAAGCTCGCCGAATTTAAACGGCGTTATCTGTTCAGATGCTATGGCAATAATGCCGCTTCGCAGGTGGATGGAACATGAATAAAATCAAGAAGTGGTGAAAACCATCGCCTCCGGAAATGAATAAGGCAAAAACCGGGATGCTCCTCCCGATTTTTGCCGGCAGTAAGCTTTTAGTCGACCAGCAGACGCAGCATGCGGCGCAGCGGCTCTGCCGCGCCCCACAGCAGCTGATCGCCCACGGTGAAGGCCGACAGATATTCCGGCCCCATATTCAGCTTGCGCAGACGGCCAACGGGCGTCGCCAGGGTACCTGTAACTGCCGCAGGCGTCAGTTCGCGCATGGTAACCTCGCGATCGTTCGGCACCACTTTAACCCAATCGTTATGACCGGCCAGCATTTGCTCAATATCAGCCAGCGGAATATCTTTTTTCAGCTTCAGCGTAAACGCCTGACTGTGGCAGCGCAGCGCGCCGACGCGCACGCACAAACCATCAACCGGAATAATATTGCGCGTTGCCAGAATCTTGTTGGTCTCGGCCTGGCCTTTCCACTCTTCGCGGCTCTGACCGTTCTCCAGCTGCTTATCTATCCAGGGGATCAGGCTGCCGGCCAGCGGCACGCCAAAGTTATCCGTCGGCAATACGCCGCTGCGCGACATCTCCGTCACCTTACGTTCGATGTCCAGAATAGCGGAGGACGGGCTTTGCAGGGCTTCGGCCACGCCATTGTGCAGCAGGCCCATTTGCATCAGCAGCTCGCGCATGTGACGCGCGCCGCCGCCAGAAGCCGCCTGGTAGGTAGCGACAGAGGCCCATTCCACCGCATCCTGAGCAAATAACCCGCCCAGCGACATCAGCATCAGGCTGACGGTACAGTTACCGCCGACATAGGTTTTGATGCCGCGATCCAGCCCCTCTCTGATCACCTGATGGTTGACCGGATCGAGAATAATAATCGCGTCATCCTTCATACGCAGCGTGGAAGCGGCATCAATCCAGTAGCCCTGCCAGCCTGCGCTGCGCAGCTTTGGATAAACCTCGGTGGTGTAATCTCCGCCCTGGCAAGTAATAATAATGTCCAGCGCCTTCAACGCGTCAATATCATAGGCGTCCTGCAGCGTGCCGCCAGACTGGCCGCCAAAAGACGGCGCGGCCGATCCATGCTGAGATGTGGAGAAAAATACCGGGCGAATCGCGTCAAAATCGCGCTCTTCGCTCATGCGCTGCATCAGCACAGAACCCACCATACCGCGCCAGCCAACCAGACCTACTGTTTTCATTTTACACCTGCCCTCTCGGATGCTGTTCCTGGCATCACATAATTTGGTTTACCTCTGACAAACAACTCTACAAAATGCAGCACGTCAGGCAAGTGAATAAATTCGATTAGGCCTGTTTTTTTAGCAATGCAGCTTATAACGCCTGGATCAGGCGAAAATTAAGAGAACGGCAACGATGAGTGAAATGATCTCCGCAACGGTATTATTGTTGCTAATTATGGACCCGCTGGGCAATTTACCGATTTTTATGTCGGTTCTGAAGCATCTGGAGCCAAAACGTCGGCGGGTAGTATTGATAAGGGAGCTATTAATCGCCCTGGCGATTATGCTGTTGTTTTTGTTTGCCGGTGAAAAAATTCTCGCATTTCTCAATCTGAGAACTGAAACCGTTTCTATTTCCGGCGGGATTATCCTTTTCTTAATCGCCATCCGGATGATTTTTCCGGCCCATGATAACAACAGCAGCGGTCTGTCTGCTGGCGAAGAACCTTTTTTGGTTCCACTCGCTATTCCGTTAGTGGCCGGGCCATCGCTGCTGGCAACGCTGATGTTGTTATCGCACCAGTATCCGCATCAAATGAGCTATCTGGTCGGCGCGCTGTTAATTGCCTGGGGGCTGACTGCGCTAATCCTGTTGCTTTCCGGGCTGTTCCTGCGGCTGCTGGGCGAGAAAGGGGTGAATGCGCTGGAGCGGTTGATGGGGCTTATCCTGATTATGCTCGCCACCCAGATGTTTCTGGATGGCATTCGCACTTACCTCAGGCTTTAGTCAGCCGGCTGGCAAACTGTTTTTTCAGCTTTTGCAACTTAGGGGGAATAACCGCCAGACAATAACCATTTTGCTGGCCTTCCCCCTGCCAGTAATCCTGATGGTATCCCTCAGCCGGATACCAGGCGCTCGCAGGTTCGATCGCCGTCACTATCGCATCGCGGTGATCGGCCTGCGTGCGTTGAATGGCTTCTTTTGCCGCCTGCTGCTGCGCTTCGCTCTGCGGAAATATCGCCGAACGATACTGGGTGCCAATATCGTTACCCTGCCTGTTCAGCAGAGTTGGATCGTGAGTCGCAAAAAAGATATCCAGCAGGTCGCTGTACGCAACCTTGCTGGCGTCAAAGCCGATGCGAATGGCTTCCGCATGGCCGGTGTCGCCGGCGCAGACCTCCCGGTAGGTCGGATTTTCCGTACGCCCGCCGGTGTAACCGCTTTCGACGCTTAGCACGCCGTCAATTTGCTTAAACACCGCCTCGGTACACCAAAAGCAGCCGCCAGCCAGTACCGCATATTCAGTCGACATCTTTTCTCCCCCGTTTTAAGTTTTGCCGCTGCGCCCCGGGCTAGCGAGCGCACGCGTTGGCGTTTGCGCGCGGTTCACACCCGAGGCGGCTCAGAACCGGCCACTGTAGCATCAGAGCATCCACAATCGCATCCAGCCGGGCGCGGTCCGCGCCCTCGCGCGCCTGCACCGACATCCCCTGCAGCACGCAGTTTAAATAATCGGTCAGTGCGCTGATATCGGTGTTGCTATCCAGCTCGCCGCGCTGCTGGCGCTGCCGTAAAAATTTAAGCAGCGTATTGAACTGTACGTCATGGCGTTGATGTAGCATTTTTGCTATTTCGGCTGACCCGGCAGACAGCGTGCTGGAGGTGCAGATAAAAAAACAGCCTCCGGGCCGGCTTCTGTCAGTAAAGCAGGCCGCCGTTGAACGAAAATAGTTTTCGATAACCTGCTCAACCATGCTATTCGGGCAGTCAAGCTCGGCCTGACGTTGACGGCCGAACTGTTCGATATAGCGCTCCATCGCCGCCCGAAAAAGCCCTTCTTTATTCGTAAATTCGGCGTAAAGCGTTGGCGCCTTAGCGCCGGTAGCCGCCACTAAATCGGCAAGGGAAGTCGCTTCGTAGCCATGCCGCCAGAAAAGATCCAGAGCTTTATCAAGCGCCACGTCACGTTCAAAAGTTTTTGGCCTGCCGCGTCCTTTGCGGCTATATTCCAGCTGATCGGTCGCCATCTTTTGCCCTCCACTCAAACCGCACGAATCATTAAATTATCAATCATTACAAAATCAATCAACCCCATTATAATAAACATGACAACTTCTCTTCTGCGCCTCCCCATCTGCGGGTCATCCGCGCGGTAAAAAAACTTTAAAATTCTAAAAATCATAAAGATAGCAATTAAGTTAAC
The DNA here is from genome assembly GCF_002006995.1 of Izhakiella australiensis. Taxonomy (GTDB): domain Bacteria; phylum Pseudomonadota; class Gammaproteobacteria; order Enterobacterales; family Enterobacteriaceae; genus Izhakiella; species Izhakiella australiensis. The sequence goes on from NZ_MRUL01000009.1 coordinate 86,032, forward strand.
GATTATTAAAAAATAAAGTTGACGTGATGTGCATCACACTCTACGATTTAATTATCGATCGTTAATTAAATGACGATAAGATATTCAACCTGCAAATTTAAGAGAGACCATCATGAAATCATTATCAATCATCCTGACCGCTGCTGCCCTTATCACCCTGCCCGCTGCCGGGTTTGCCGCCGAGCTGGTTGCACAGGCGCCGCACAATCAGCAATCTATCGGTGTCGTTTCCGCTAACGGCGTAAACAACCTCGATTCATTACAGGCGCAGCTGTCAGCCAAAGCCGACGAAGCCGGCGCGAAATCTTTCCGTATAACCTCCACGACCGGCAACAACAAGCTGCATGGTACTGCGGAAATCTTCCAGTAATCATTGAGGCGCCTGTAAAGACGAAGCCATCATGAAAGTGATCAAAGCCGCTGTAGCTATTGCCATACTGCTTAGCGCCTTGCCGCTTACCAGCCAGGCGACGGAGAGTGCTTCCCATCCGTTCATCGCCCGGCAGGCAACGGACAGCATCAGCGCCACCGGCAGCACATCGCTGATTTCGCTGACGCGTCAGCTGGAAAAGAATGCACAAACGGTAAACTGCCCGGTTGGCAATATTTCCAGCGCCGGGCGCTCCCAGCCCGCTGAGGCAACCGGCCTCTATAACTGACCGTTTTTCCCCATAATAAAGGCGGACGTCGATGACGCCCGCCTTTATGCTGTCCACTGCTTTTCTTCCCCGCCAACATCCTGCCATTGCGCCTGCGCGATGACCTGCACCCCGTTTAGTTAAAAAAATGTGATTCCGTTAACACTTTTTCAATGGTAATTTACGCCGCGAAAAATACTGCCTGCCGGTAACTTTCCGGCATACCTGACTGTAAAGCGGAAAAGTAACCATTGCAGTGGATAGTTATTAATCAGCTTCTATTCTTAAAACGCGACGTTGGTCTTTATGACGCCGGGCGGCCTCAGGCATAAGCCGGTGAATCGCCTGATTAAGTAGAAAAGAATTAGAAATAAGCACGCCCGAAGGCGCGCAACTGGCACTCTCTGCTGCGTCTCATTGAGAAACGTCAGCAATTAAAGGAAAACGCAAAGGTCATTACTATGGAATCAAAAGCATCCCTATCACGCATACTGGTGATACTTACTGCTTTATTCACCGCCCTGAGCGGCATCTATCTGTCCGGCGGCGGCATCTGGCTAATCAGCATCGGCGGCTCGGTTTATTATCTGATAGCCGGGATCGCGCTGCTGATCACCGCCTGGTTAATATATCGTCGTAACGCCATTTCCCTGCTCCTTTATGCTGGATTCCTGCTTGCCACCTTAATCTGGGCCCTGTGGGAAGTTGGCTTCGATTTCTGGGCATTGACGCCGCGCCTCGACGTGGTGTTTTTCCTCGGTCTGTGGATGGTGCTGCCATTTATCGCCAAGGCGATGATCGTGCCCAATGCCGGCGCGCTGAGCGGCGTACTGGTTATTACCGTGCTGGCGTTAGGCTGGGCGGTATTCCACGATCCGCAGGAAATTAATGGCACCCTGCCAGCACAGGATAAGTCAGCAGCAAACGTCAGCGATCCGACGGTTCCGCCAGGCGACTGGCCGGCATACGGGCGAACCCAGGGCGGGACGCGCTATTCACCGCTCAGCCAGATTGATGACAAAAATGTCAAAAACTTGCAGGTGGCCTGGACTTTCCGCACCGGTGATGTCAAAACCGCCAACGATCCGGGAGAAATCACCAATGAAGTCACCCCGATTAAAATTCGCGATACCCTGTATCTCTGCTCACCGCATCAAAAACTGTTCGCGCTGGATGCGACTACCGGCAAGCAGAAGTGGACATTCGATCCGGGCCTGAAACCGAACCCGACGTTCCAGCACGTCACCTGCCGCGGCGTCTCCTGGCACGAAGATAAAGCGGCGCTGGCGGCTGCGCGCAATCATGCGCCGGCAGCCTGCGCACGACGTATCCTGCTGCCGGTTAATGACGGCAGGCTTTACGCTCTGGACGCAGATACCGGCGCCCGCTGTACGGGCTTTGGTGATAACGGCGAGCTAAACTTGCAGGCCAATATGCCTTACGCCACGCCCGGCGCCTACGAACCGACCTCACCGCCCGTGGTTACCGATAAGGTGATCGTGGTCGCCGGCGCGGTGACCGATAACTATTCGACAAAAGAGCCATCCGGCGTGATCCGCGGCTTCGACGTTAACAGCGGCAAGTTACTGTGGGCATTCGATCCCGGCGCGAAAGACCCTAATATCATTCCGCAGGGCGAGCAGCATTACAGCCCGAACTCACCTAACGCCTGGGCGCCGGCGGCGTATGACGACAAGCTGGATTTGGTTTACCTGCCGATAGGCGTCGCCACGCCGGACATCTGGGGAGGCCATCGCACGCCGGAAATGGAGCGCTTTGCGAGCGGCATGCTGGCACTTAATGCCACGACCGGCAAGCTCGCCTGGTTCTATCAGACCGTGCATCATGACCTTTGGGATATGGACGTACCGGCTCAGCCAACGCTGGCGGATATTCAGAAAGACGGTCAGACGGTCCCGGTTATCTATATTCCGGCTAAAACCGGTAATATCTTTGTACTCGACAGGCGCACCGGGAAACCGGTCGTCGCCGCGCCGGAAAAACCGGTGCCGCAGGGTGCCGCCAAAGGCGACCACGTTTCTGCTACCCAGCCCTTCTCTGACCTGACCTTCCGTCCGAAGAACAATCTGAGCGGCAAAGATATGTGGGGCGCCACTATCTACGATCAGCTGGTGTGCCGGGTGATGTTCCATCGCTTACGTTACGAAGGCATTTTCACCCCGCCTTCAGAGCAAGGCACCCTGGTGTTCCCCGGCAACCTCGGCATGTTTGAATGGGGTGGCATTTCGGTGAATACCGATCGTCAGGTGGCGATAGCTAACCCAATCGCCCTGCCGTTCGTATCCAGGCTGATCCCGCGCGGGCCGGATAATCCGATCGAGCCGGATGAAAACAGCAAAGGCGGCAGCGGCACGGAAACCGGCATTCAGCCGCAGTATGGCGTACCGTACGGCGTCACGCTGAATCCGTTCCTGTCTCCCTTTGGCCTGCCCTGTAAGCAACCCGCCTGGGGTTATGTTGCCGGCGTTGACCTGAAAACCAATCAGATTGCCTGGAAAAAGCGCATCGGCACCGTGCGTGATAGTTCGCCGCTACCGCTACCGTTCAAAATGGGAATGCCGATGCTGGGCGGCCCCATCTCTACGGCGGGCAACCTGTTCTTTATTGCCGCAACCGCAGATAACTACATCCGGGCCTTTGACGTCACCAATGGTAAACAGCTGTGGCAAGCCCGCCTGCCGGCTGGCGGCCAGGCCACTCCAATGACCTACGAGGTTAATGGTAAACAGTATCTGGTTATTGCCGCAGGCGGCCATGGCTCCTTCGGCACCAAGCTTGGCGATTATGTGATCGCCTATGCCCTACCTGATGGGCATAAATAAGGCCGCTCAGCGTTAAAACGCGGCAGCCCGGTAAACGCCAAACCGCGACCAACGGGTCGCGGTTTTTTTATTGCGGCGTCTTCTTTTCCACCAGCCGGGCGATCAGCCGGGCCAGGGCGGGGCCGCAAATTAATACCAGCATAAAGCGACCCGTTTGCATCGCCATAACAAAGGGCATGTCCACATGGCTGGAGGCGGCGATAATTGCCACGGAGTCGGCCCCACCCGGACTGGTTGCCAGATAAGCGGTCAGAGGATCAACGTTGCCAAAATGCACCAGCAGGGCGGCAAAGCCGCCGCAAAGCACCACCAGGCTGAGAATCGACAACAATATGCGCGGTAAGGCTTTAGTCGCATACTTTAGAATATCGCGGTTAAAACGCAGGCCGATGCTCCAGCCAACAACAGCATACGCCAGCATCAGCAGCCAGGGCGGCAGCTCTATTTGTAGCAGATGGTTATCGTGCAATATTGCGCCTACTATCAGGCTCAGCAGCATAGGCCCGGCGGGGATTTTCCAGCGTTGTCCACACCAGGTGAGCAGGCCAATGAGCAGTAGCGTTAGCGCAAAGGCCCCCCAGTTGACCGGGCTGAATAGCTGAAAGCTCGGCGAAACCGGTACGCTATCGCCGCCGCTCCAGAAGCGAGCCACCAGGGTTGCGACCAGCGCGACGATCATCACCCGCAGATACTGCATAAACGCCACCAGGCGCACATCGGCACCGAAGCTTCCCGCCATTAACACCATCGCCGTCGCCGCACCGGGAGACGATCCCCATACCGCGGTAGAACCCGGCAGCACCTGAAAACGAGCCAACAGCCATCCCAGCACCGAGCTGGCAATCAGTACCGAGAACACGCAGGCAAAAAATAACGGCCACTGTTTGGCTATTTCACCAAACACCGAGGGCGGGATCACCCGTGCGATCATTGCGCCAACCACCCCTTGCGCCAGCTGAAACAGTAAGGGAGGAACCTTGAGTGGTCGGTTGCTAACGGCAAAAACAATCGCTGCCGCCATGGGACCCAGTAACAGGGCGGCCGGCAAATGAGCCAACTCAAGCACAAAGATAAATGCCGCTGAAAGCATAATCAGCCATAGCCAGTGCGATAAGGGTAGCGTCGCAGTTTCAGAATCAGCCATTAAACACCCCGGATAACGGAAACGATCTCAGCAATCACGCTGAAAGGTCATAATTAGTTGCGATGGATATCGCTGACGGCAATGCGCTGTAGCAGACCGATAGCCTGCTGGAGCAGCTGTTGTTCATTCGCATTGAGCTCACGATCGATAGTTGCCGCCAGCCAGTCATCGCGTAGCGCCCGGTTAGCGCGAATAAATTCGCCACAGCGCGCGGTGCTACGGTACTGTGTTTTGCGGCCATCCTGCGGGTCAGGTTCCCCGCGCAGCATGCCGGCGAGCTGTAAAGCGGCAACAATGGCGCCCATTGACTGTGAGCGCATGCCTTCGGCATGTGCCAGATCGGTTACGGTCATCGGCCCGTTACGCTCGATATGTCCTAAGACTGCGATTTGCGACCAGGTTAGCTCCCCGCCGGGGGCTTCTTCCCGTAGCCTGCGACGCAGCTTGCCAACGGCCTGACGTAGCTCAGCAGCTGTTTGTAAGATATCTTTCATCCGAACGCCCTCTATTAGCCTGCTAACAGTATCCTCCTGAGCAGGCAAACAGTGAAGTTAAACTTCCTATCCGCGTAGTATAGGGGCGGTATTTTCTGAAAAGCTCATTATGCAGAGCAGTCTCATAGTCCCCCCGGGTAAAATACGTAAAGTACCTCCACCGCTGAAGCAGTTAATAATCAGCGTCAATAAGCAGGCGATGCCTGCATCGAGTATCATCTGGAGAACTAATATGGTTGAGATCGGTATTGTCGCTACCAGCATGGTTTGTCTGGTGGGACTTTTTTTCTGACGTAGTAAAATTTGAGCCCATACCAGGGGTGCAAAGATAAGTGGTGATGGCAGCGGATGCTGCGTTAATCAGCGATGCTCGCCATCACCATTCAATTCTGAAACCAATAGAGCCCCATGGCCATTCTGAACAACCGCCAGCTAACTATTAAGATTCCTCTTATAAACGTGTAAATACCAGCGCTATCAAAAAGATAATAGCATCCTGATTCAATAGCCAATGTTTATCCGAGCTGTCAGCCTGTAATAAAACTTTAAGAATCCTTCATCATTTAGCATGACTACTTTAATAAGTCATAAACCCGATGCCGCGGATTTGGTTTTTGGCATTGTTCAGCCAGCGACCAGCAGCAAGAAAACGCGACCCAGGTATTTCTTACGCATCAGAGTTGTAAAATCATCAGTAACAATAAGGATAAAACCGATCAACATCCGCGGATGCCCAAAAAATGAGACCTGCTTGTTTATTCACATCAGGCAGCGAATAACTTTTTTCATCGCAGTACAACGGTAATATCACTCACTTTGGGTTGTTATACAGCGCCGGAGGCCCGTTTATTATTGTCCAGCTCAGGCCATAGTGCCGCCATAATCACTCGCCGCTGTCGCCCTAATGCAATCCATTCTCAGAAACCGGGCAAAAGGATAAAGACGTCATTCCTGCAACAGGAAGATAAGTTACCGCTCAGATCGTTCATCAACAAACAATACATATGAAGCGCATTTTTAGCGTAACCGGCAGCACTGATTGTGATTTGTTTCACTAAATAACGCGGTAATTATCATAATAAATAGACATAGCGGCGCTTCACCGTTCAGATTTTTCGGCAACGTTGCGCTGCCCCGGTGCTGTGATGTTATTATGATGTTGCCCTTTCAGTCATACTATTTATCCTTTGACGTAACAGCCCGGTGACTATCTCTGTCATAAGACAAGCATCACAATGTATCGCTACAGGCAGGCTGCCAATATCATGGACCAGGTTTGAATTATGTGGATATAGCACCATATCAAGAGTAGATTGTGGAATATAATATCGTTCAGCAATCATCCCCCAGGAATCATCTCACTAAAATGATATTTCTAAACGGTAGGTTAATGTTCGGTAACATATCGATTGTCATATAGACAAATTTATTTAAATTAACTATTTTTTAAATAGACATTTCCCGGTACACTTAACCGCGAAATGACACTAAACTGATTAATCAACTTTACTCTACGGACTGTTTTATGAGCGAAACTCTGAAGATTTTAAATAATATCCGAACTCTCCGTGCGCAGGCTCGTGAACTTCCGCTGGCTGAGCTGGAAGAAATGCTGGAAAAACTTGATTCAGTTGTCAGCGAGCGTCGCGAAGCTGAAGCCGCAATTGCGGAAGAAGCGCGTCAGAAAGAAGAGAAGCTGGCTAAATATCGTCAGATGCTTCTGGAAGACGGTATTGACCTTAATGAACTGACCGCGGGTGATAGCGTTTCTTCTAAACCGCGTGCAAAACGCGCGCCGCGTCCGGCTAAATACAAATACACAGATGAAAATGGCGAAGAAAAATCCTGGACAGGCCAGGGACGTACGCCAGCTGTGATTAAACAGGCTCTGGACGACGGCAAAAAGCTGGAAGACTTCCTGATCAAATAAGCTAACTCTGCCGGCAAAGGCCCAGTAGGGTTTAAGAGCAATAGCTGTTTTTTTCGCTCAACCGGCGGTGATTAATTGTTTGAAGCAGCGCGATGCGCTGCTTTTTTATTATGTTTCCGTGGCTATTTGTACAAAATGCTGCTGGCTTATCTGGCGATACTGTCGCTCTGGCGATTGATAATCGAGGGGCTTTAACGGCCCGCTAAGATCGGCCACTAACTCAACCTGCGGACGCGGCTGGGTCGGGTCTGGCACCGGAACCGCCGACAGCAGACGACGCGTATAAGGATGCTGCGGGTTCTCAAAAATATCAGCACGTGAACCTATTTCCACTATTTCGCCCTGGTACATCACGGCGACCCGATGGCTGATGCGCTCAACGACGGCCATATCATGAGAAATAAACAAATAAGCCAGCCCGGTATCACGCTGTAGCTCCAGCATTAAATTAATAATCTGTGCTTTGACCGTCACGTCCAGCGCAGAAACCGCTTCATCGGCGATAATTAACGCCGGGTTTAATGCCAGCGCGCGCGCAATACAAAGACGCTGACGCTGACCGCCGGAAAACTGATGCGGGAAGCGCGTTGCCATATCCGCCCGTAATCCCACCCGGGTCAGTAAGCGATCCACTTCCGCGCCGACGGTGGATTTGTTAAACAAACCGTGGCTAATCAGAGGCTCGGCAATCGCCTCGCCAACCCGCATACGTGGATTAAGGCTTTCATAGGGATCCTGGAAGATCATCTGCGCGCGGGTACGCAGCTGTGCCAGCCTGTCCGGCCGCGCCAGGCGCATATCTTCACCACATAAGGTGATTTCGCCGCGCTGTGGCTGGCTAAAGCGCAGAATTGCACGACCGGTGGTGGATTTGCCGCTGCCGGACTCCCCGACCAGCGCCAGGGTTTCACCGGGACGGATGCTTAGCGAAACGTTTTCTACCGCGTGTACCTGCCCGGTTACCCTTCTTAGCCAGCCGCTGCGCACCGCAAAGCGCTGCACCAGGCCGTTGACCTCCAGCACCGAAGCGCCCTGCTGCGGCGCGTTAGCCAACGCATCTTCTGCCTGAGATGCCCCGCCGTCGGCCAAAGGAAACGGCTGCGGCAACGCTATCCCTTTCATTGCGCCCAGCAGGGGAACCGCCGCCAGTAGCCGCTGGCTATAGGCATGCTGAGGCTGCGCGAAAAGCTCGCGGGTAGCGCGCTGCTCCACCGCCTTTCCCTGATACATCACCAGCGTGCGATCGGCCATGCCTGCGACAACGCCCATGTCGTGAGTAATAAACAACATCGCCATGCCGTTTTCCGCTTGCAGCGTTTTCAGTAAATCGAGGATCCCCGCCTGGATAGTAACGTCCAGCGCGGTAGTGGGTTCATCGGCAATCAGTAAATCGGGCTGGCAGGCCAGCGCAATGGCAATCACCACCCGCTGACGCATCCCGCCGGAAAAGCTCAGCGGATAATCATCAAGTCGCGCGCGGGCGGCGGGAATGCGCACCTGTTCCAGCAGACGCAGCGCCTCGGCCCGCGCTGCGCCGCCGCTCATTCCCCGATGACGCTGCAACACTTCGGTTATCTGCCGTCCAATCTTCATCACCGGATTCAGGCTGGTCATCGGCTCCTGAAACACCATGCCGATAGAATTACCGCGAATAGCGCGCATTTGCTGCCCATTCAACGCAAGCAGATCCTGACCAGCGAACTGCACCCGTCCGCGAATACGGCTCTGCATTGCCGGCAATAGCCGCATTAGCGACATCGCCGTCACGCTTTTACCCGAGCCGGACTCGCCAACCAGCGCCAGGGTCTCGCCGCGATCCAGTGAGAAAGAGAGATCCTGCACCACCGGCAGCCATTCCCCCTGAACCTGAAACTCGGTCGTTAGATTTTCTACCTGCAACAGCGGCTGACTCATTGTTGCGCCTCCTCACTGCGGGGATTAAGCAAATCACGCAGAGCATCGCCAATCAGGTTGATGGCAACAATCAGCAGTAACAGCGTTAATCCGGGAAACAGGCTAATCCAGTAATCACCCGACATCAGGTAGTCAAATCCGTTGGCAATGAGCAGCCCCAGCGACGGCTTAGTCACCGGCAGGCCAATGCCAAGAAACGAAAGCGTTGCCTCCAGCATAATGGCGTAGGCCACGCGCATGGTAGCCACCACAATCAGCGGCGGCAGACAGTTCGGCAACAGATGGCGCAGCAGAATATGCCGTCCCGGCAGCGCCATGCCGCGCGCGGCCTCCATATAGCTGCGCTGACGTTCCACCAACGCCGCACCGCGAATCGTGCGCGCGTAGTAGGCCCATTGGGTCACCACCAGCGCCAGAATAATTTTGTCGACGCCCTGCCCTAGCAGGGCCAGCAGAATTAAGGCAATCAGGATCGGCGGAAAGCTGAGCTGAATATCAACAATACGCATGATTAACGTATCGGTTTTTCCACCGCGCCAGGCGCTGATCAGGCCGAGCAGCATGCCAATCGCCAGCGCCAGAACGGCGCTGACTACGCCAACCAACAGGCTGGTTCGCGTGCCATACAGAATGGCGCTCAGCAGATCGCGCCCCTGGTCGTCAGTCCCCAGCCAGTAAGTCATGCCGGACATACTCTGGCTGCCAGGCGCTAATCGCCCGTCCATAATATCCAGCTGCGACAAATCATACGGATTTTGCGGCGCCAGCAGCGGGGCCAGCACCGCGGCAATAACAATCAGCGCCAGTACGATAATGCCGGTCAGCGACAGGCGATTATGCAGCAGGCCCGCGAGGGTACGTCGCCATGCGCCATAATCCGGCGCGCGGGTACGCTGGCTGTGAATACTTCCGTCGCTCATCAGTGACCTCCGCTCAGACGCACGCGGGGATCGACCACGGCATACAGCACGTCCACCAGCAAATTAATCAGGCTGAACATCACCACGGTCATCATCAGATAGGCAAGGATCACCGGCCGGTCCAGAACGCTGATCGAATCGATAATAAGTTTGCCCATGCCCGGCCAGGCATAAATAGTTTCCGTTACCACGGCAAAGGCAATCAGCGAGCCCAGTTCAAGGCCAATCACCGTAATCAGCGGAATTAGCGTATTGCGCAGCACGTGGACGAATAAAATGCGCGCCTCCGACAGCCCTTTCGCCCGGGCGAAGCGCACATAATCCTGCTGCAAACACTCCAGCACTCCGGCGCGGGTCAGGCGAATAATTAGCGAGATTTTAAACAGCGCCAGGTTCAGCGCGGGCAGCAGTAAATGGCGCAGCCCGTCAGCAGTAAACAAGCTTAACGGCACGCCGAACACCTCAATGGTATCGCCGCGTCCGGATGCCGGTAGCCAGCCAAGCTTAACGCTGAATAGCATGATCATCATCATGCCGATCCAGAAGGTCGGCAGGCTGAACCCCAGAATAGAGAACGTCATGATGGATTTGGCTATCCAGCCGTCAGGGCGCATCCCGGCCAGCACGCCAAGCGGGATCCCCACCACCAGCGCAATAACAAACGCCACCAGCGCCAGCTCAAGGGTTGCTGGCATCCGCTGAAAGATCAGATGAACCGCAGGCTGATTAAAAACGTATGAATTACCCAGATCGCCATGCAGCAAATTAACAATGAACAGACCGTACTGCTGCCAGACCGGCAAATCGAGGCCGAAAGCGTGGATCACCGCCTCGCGATCGGCTGGCGTAGCATTGCCGCCCAGCAGCATATCAATAGGATTGCCGACCAGATGAATCCCGCCAAATACCAATAGCGACATGACGCAAAGCGTCAGCGCGGTTTGCCCGAGCCGCCCCAGTAAGAATCCCAGCATCCAACTCTCCTGTTAAATTGCGTGGCCACCGTAGGTTGCCAGCCGCGCCGACAGCAGGCCAAGAAAGCCCGCCTCATCCACAGTCTGCATCACCTCAGCATTAGCCGGCTCTTCCAGCTTGCCGTGAAAATCTGCCCAGGTATATCCTGCCGTCGGTCCGGACGTCGCCACGCCTATCCGTGACTGAACGCCGGAAAACAGCTGCGGCGCCAGTAGCCAGCCGATGGTGGTGGCATCATGAACCGGGCCGCCTTCGCGTCCGTAGCGCTTGATATCGCTGCGGTCGAATCGACGCAGCAGCGCGGCAACTGCGCGCCCGACTGCGCCGCCCTGCTGCTCAAAACCAAGTATATGCTCAGCCGTTACCAGCGCCTGGAAGGTCATATCCAGCGGCATTACCGTTAGCGGAACGCCGCTGTTAAACACCACTTCCGCCGCGTGAGGGTCGGCATAAATATTAAACTCAGCCCAGGGTACCCGGTGGCCCAGCGCGGTAAATGCACAGCTCATGGTCACGATGCGGCCGATGCCCTTGCTCACCAGCGGGTCCTGTACCAGCGCCAGCGCAAGATTCGTCAACGGGCCGAGCGCGCATAGCGTCAGCGGCTCGCCGCTTTCTGCCGCCAGCCGCGCCTGGCGAATAATAAAAGAAACCGCAGAGTCCGGCTGTGGTTGCAGATCGGTCGCCGGCATCAGATCGTCGCTAAAGGCGCCGACATGCGCATAGCGTCCGAAAACCTGTTTTCCCATTAACGGGCCCGGCGCGCCGGCGAAAACCGGCACCTGCCGCCCGGAAAGCGCGACGATCTTACAGGCATTCGCCAGCGTGGCAGTTAGCGGCACGTTTCCCGCCACGGCGGTAATCCCCAGCACTTCCAGCTCCGGTGAAGCCAGCGCCAGCAAAATAGCGATCGCATCGTCAACGCCGGGATCGGTATCGATAATAATACGCTGGCGGCTCATGGCTGTTCTCCATAGCGGGCAATTCGCGTCAGCATCAGGTCAAATACGCCGCTGGCGTTAACCTCGGTCACCACGCTGGCGTTGGCTGGCAGTCCGGATTTACCGTACCAGTCTGCCTGAGTATGACCCAGTAGCTGCGGACTGTCGTATTCAACAAATACCCGCGCCTGCTGGCTGGTAAATAAAGCCTTGTCCAGCAGCCAGGCGATGACCAGCGGGTCGTGTAAAGGACCGCCGCGTGAACCGTAGCGCGCAACGTCGTTACGATCCCAGAATGCCATTAGCTGGCCCAGCGGCTGCGCCAGTCGCCCGGCGCAGCGGGTAAACTGGCCGACATGTTCAGGCGTCAGAATGACCTGATGCGTCGCGTCCAGCGGCAGCACGGTAATGGCAAACTGCTGGGAAAAAACGCAATGGGCCGCATGGGGATCGGCCAGCATATTGAATTCGGCGCTGAACGTACGATTGCCATTATCCCGAAATGCACCGCCCATCAGCACCACCCGCTCAATGCCTTCGGCGATCGTCGGATCGATACGCAGCGCGACCGCCAGATTAGTCAGCGGTCCCAGACAGCAGAGCGTCAGCGGTCTGCTCTGCTCCAGCGCCCGGCGGCAGCTGGCAATAATAAAGTCGACGGCATGAACGGCGCTGACCTCACGCCGTGGCGCAGGCAGCGCCAGCCCGCCCAATCCATTATTGCCGTGAAACTGCCCGTGAATAGACGGACGCAACAGCGGACGCCAGCAGCCGGCATAAACCGTAATATCGTCACGACCGCCCAGCGCGGTAATTTGCAGCGCGTTACGCTGGGTAACCGCGAGCGGCTGGTTGCCGCAAACGGTCGTAATACCAAGAATATCCAGCTCCGGCGACACAAACGCGGTGAGCAGCGCAATGGCGTCATCAATCCCCGGATCGCAATCAATAATCACCGGCAGCGCCATCATAGCACTCCCACGTCACGTAACACCGCCGCTATCTCTTCGCGGGCCGCGTGGTTTAAAGGCTGCTGTGGTGGTAGCGGATCGCCGACGGCAAAGCCCTGCAGCTGCAGGGCCGCTTTGATGCAGGCGGCAACCGAGTATTTGGCAAAAATTTCGTTTATCCGCCATAGCGGCCGCTGAAGCGCCATCGCCTGAGTCCAGTCACCTGCCGCCGCCGCGCGCCACAGCGCAATGCTCTGCTGCGGCACGATACAGGCTGGCCCGGCCATCCAGCCAACGCCGCCAATCAGCATCACGCAGGCCGGAATGTGCGCCGAGGCGGAGAAGACCTGCATCCGGCCGCGCGTGCGCTCAATAATTGACAGCAGGCGTCCGGTATTGGTTGAGGCGTCTTTAAGATAGGCAATATTTTCAACGTGGCTTAAGCGTTCGATCACTGGCAGGCTGAGGTCGGCGCGCTGAAACTGCGGATTGGTATACAGCACCAGCGGCTTATTGTCGGCCGCCGCCGCGATGGCCCGAAAATAGTGCTCGATCGCCTCGTCATTTAAAGGGAAGTAGGCTTCAAGAATAGCCAGGATCCCGTCAGCGCCGGCATCAAGGCAGGCGCGAGTCTGTTGCTCAGCATCCTGCACCGTCGTCGATGCCACGCCGGCGATAACCGGCACCCGCCCGCGGGCGGCGGCGACCACCGTGCGGACAACGTCCAGCCGCTGATGATTATTAAGATAGGCAAACTCGCCGGTGCTACCCAGCGGCGTCAATCCCTGAACGCCGCAGTCAATAAGATGCTCAACCAGCGCAGTCAACACTGGCTTATTAATGCTGCCGTCCGGCCCCACGGGGGAAACCAGGTACGGAAACACACCGCTAAAAGAAGTCATCGCTTCTCTCTCATTTTGTAGATTACCCTGGCGTTGACGGAGTCAACGATAAAAGCCCTGGTGTTGGCTTATCTCTCCGGCCAGCGCAAAACGACAGCACGGAGAGGATTAATAAGGCCCTGGTGTTGGCCTGTTTTTTCGATGATTATTTTATTTGTCAGCAGAGCGAACGTAATACGGCAATGTATAACCGTCGGAACGCCCCTGGTACTGATACTGCTTTTTCATTGCCCAACTATTCGAAAAGAATAAAACCGGAATAACGCCCTGCTGCTGCATCGCAAGATCTGTCGCCTGCTGTAACAGCTTTTCACGCTGGCCATTGTCCAGCGTTGACCGCGCCTGATTCAGTAAGCGGTCAAACTGCGCATTGCTGTAGCGCCCGCGGTTACCCTGTCCGGCATTCGGCCCAAACGTTTCCAGCAGCGGGCCCAGTACGCCTGATGCCTCGCCGGTTTCATCCGCCGCCCCGCCCATAACCAGGCTGAAATCACGCTTTGCCGCGCGCGAGAAATACACGCTGCCCGGCATCGTCACCACGTTGGTGTTAATGCCGATGCGGTTAAACATCTGTCCGAGCGCCTGAGCAACGCGCGCATCATTAGGATAGCGGTCGTTAGAGGCATGAAAAGTAAGTGAAAAACCCTTAGGGTAACCGGCCTTAGCCAGCAGCTGTTTAGCCTGCTGCGGATCGTATTTCGCGTCCGGCACCGCCGCGGAGTAGCCAAAATATCCCTGCGGCACCAGCTGTGACGCCGGCATTCCCTGCCCGTCGAGAATGCGATCGACTATCGCCTGGCGATTAATTGCCAGTGACATCGCCTGGCGAACCTCAAGCTTGCGCAGCGGGTTTGTACCATCAGCGCCGCTGGCAAACGGCGAGCGGTCGCGATCCTGATCCGGATGCAGGTAAAGCACGCGGTTGCCCGGCACGGTGACCATGCGCAGCGTATCTTTACCGGCAAGCGTTTTTCCGTCGGCTGAAGGCACGGCCTCGATCATATCAACATCGCCGGAGAGCAAAGCTGCCACTCTGGCGCTGCTGTTTTTGTACAGCTTGAGAACCACCTTGTCCCACTGGGCTTTCTCTCCCCAGTATTGGTCGTTACGCGCCAGCACCACCTGATCGTCCGGCGTCCAGGAAACAAACTTAAACGGGCCGGTGCCAATGACGTCTTTGCCTTCATTAAGGGTACTGCTGGGCGTATGCTCTAGCCTGGCCGGCATTATCGCTATACGGCTGAGATTATTCAGCAGCAGCGCCGCCGGAGAGCGGGTAACTATTTCGACCGTCATCGGATCAATCGCCTTTGCGTCGGCGATATCCGCGACGTACGGCGTATAAGCGCTCGGACTGCTTTTCGCCGCCAGCGCTACGCGTTTAATGCTGGCGACCACGTCATTGGCCGTTAGCGGCGAACCATCATGAAACTTTACGCCGGGACGCAGCTTAAAGCGCCAGGTCTTATCATTTACCGTCTGCCACGACACAGCCAGCGCCGGGGTTATTTTTTGCGTAGCGTCCTGATTGACCAACCCGTCAAACAGGTTACGAGCCATGGCGCTGTTCGCACCACCAACGTAAAATTGCGGATCCATAGAGGTCGTTGATGAAGCCAGACCAATGGTCAGATCGGCCGCTTGTGCCAGCCCGGCACCGGAGAAAAGCAGAGTAAACAGAACGGCCAGTTTTGCCTTATGCATTCATTATGTCTCTGTTGTCGTTGTCATCATTTCTGATTATTTGTAAGACGGTGACGCTTTCAGTCTAGGAGGTGATAATCTGGATGAAAAATTGTATTTTGTATTCTATTCATAAGTAAACATTATGTTTAAACCGAGCGTACATGAGCCGAATCAATCCAAGACAGGTCGAAGCGTTTCATAAAGTGATTCTGACCGGCGGCATTACCCAGGCCGCCAATATGATGAATATTACCCAGCCTGCGGTCAGCCGCCTGATTAAGGATTTCGAGTACGCCCTCAACCTTAAGCTGTTTGACCGGGATGGTCGTGGACTGGAACCGCGTGAAGAAGCGCTGAAGCTGTTTCGTGAAGTCGAACGCATCTATCTCGGCCTCGATCACATCGCCCGCATTGCAGATGACATTCGCCAGTCCAGAAGCAGCGTATTGCGTATCGGCGCAGTATCTCCACTTTCCGCACTGTGTACCGAATTTATTTTGCCGCCGCTGATCGGCGCCAATCCTGAACTGTCGTTATTTATGGATGTTGAAAGCACCGCCTCCATCATCGATATGGTGCTGAGTAATCAATACGACGTTGGCTTTATTTATGGCCGTCCGACGCTGAAAGGCCTCAGAGCCGATTTGCTGGGGGTAACCCAGGCGGTGGCGGTCATGACGGCGGATCATCCGCTGGTTAACCAGCCCCAGGTGACGCTACAGGATCTGACGTTGCATCGGGCAATACTCCCCGGACGTAAAACGGTAATGCGCGAGCGGCTGGCGCAGCTGCTCAGTGACCAGAGCCTGGCGCTGCACAGCCCGATCGAGACATCGCTGGTACAGTGCTGCACCCTGGCGGCCGCAGGGCTTGGCATCGGCGTAGTGGATATCGTCACGGCGCTGACCAGCAAAGCAGAAATAGTGATGAAACCGTTTGAACCGGCGATTGAAGTGGCGTGGCTGGCAATTTTCCCGCCGCAGCAAGGGCGTAGCATGCGGGTTGAACAGCTGGTTGAAGAGATGCGTGAAAAACTTGCTTCGCTGGAGGCGGCAAACGCTAATTGAGGGAGTTTCTGTCTGCCGCCGCAAACCACTCCAGCGTTCCGCCGGCGCTGATAAAGCTTTTAATCGCTTTCATTTCATGGTGATGGCGGTAGTGGCTGTCCGCCAGATGCAGGCCGATAATTTCGCTTTGACGGCGGAGATAGTGGGCGATCACCTCGCCGCCTGGCTGAGACTGTTGCAGTTTAGCCTCGGTTTCCAGCACCTGCTGATGCTGGCGAATGCGCGCCGTTTCATCGTCGTTGAAAGCCGGCATCAGTACTAAAAAAGTCGGCATCAGCTGGATACCAACCACCAGCCGCTGGCGGGCATCCACGATGGTAGCAAACACGGGCTGGAAGCCATCATCATACTCATCACGCCGTTCAAAGCCCTGCTCGCCGGCAATGCGTGATATCCAGCGCTGGCTACGAAAAGCTTCAGCTACGCCGGCGATGGCATCATAAATGGCATTGGTGGCCAGTAAACGAAAGGTCAGGGTTGGCAAACCCGGCGTGGTATCGCCGGTAATAATGGCAAAAAACCACTCCGCCTCATGCTCAATGTCTTGCGGCTGATGAGCAAAGCTTGAGCTTTGAGGTTCATTTGCCGGTTTCATTCAGGTGGCCCTGATATCATATTCTCTGCTAATCGTTGGGGTGAATCATTATATTTCATCATATTTTCAGCGCCCACAGAGATTATCACTCCTTGATTCCACCAGCTCATGCATGTTGTTACAGATGCGCAATATACTGCGAAATGCCACCAGCAACTACGCTTTTGTCAAGATTTACTTTATCAGAAAGCCCCCCGGTAAAACGCATGCTTTGCCGGTTTCATTGCGGGATAATTCACATACTGAAGAAAAATACTGGCGCCGCACCACTCGTCAAAGCAACGCGGACAGAGGATAAAGATCGCTTTTCCCGCCCGGAACAGTGACGCTTAACGCCTCAGGGTGAGTAGCGTCTGAGACGCCATATGCAGGCAGCGCGGGCAGGCTGAAGGGCGTTAGCCGGCTCGGTTTTGAATGGTATGGATGGTATCAGCCACCACGGCTTCCAGCGTGTGTTTGATATCAACCACCAGCACGTCGGGTTCGTCGCTGCCGGGTTCCTGTAAGGTTTCAAACTGGGTTACCAGCATCTGCGGCTTAAAAAAGTGGCCTTTACGCGCGCGCAGGCGGCTTTCAATCGTTTCAAAGTCGCCTTTCAGATAAATAAAAGAGAGATTCTGGTTCCCTTTGCGCAGTAAATCACGATAGCTCTTCTTCAGCGCGGAGCAGACAATCAGCGAAACGCTGTGGGTGCGCTGCATGGCAAAAGCGGCATCGTTTAGCGCCTGCAGCCAGGGCTTGCGGTCGTCGTCGTTCAACGCATGGCCTTGTGACATTTTATCAATATTCGCGCGCGGGTGGAGAAAGTCACCGTCCAGAAAAGCGGCTTTCATTTGATAAGCCGCTTCACTGGCAACGGCTGATTTACCGCTCCCCGAAACCCCCATGAGGATAAAAACATGATTAGCACAAGCAGGTGTTGTCATAACGGCTCCGGAAAATCCATAGTAATGTTATCGGTAACATTGTCTGAATCGCGGCGTATTAAGGCAACAGACCAGCGCGGAAAAGCTCAAATTTGTGATGCTGGTCATAAAAAAGACGGCAGAAACGCCCGGATACTTCTTCGCCCCTCACTCAAAGGCGCCTCAGATGCTGCCGCCCTCTGAAAGAGTGAAACCAATGTCCACCGGCTGCTGCGCTACCGTCTCACCCTGAATACGCGCTAGCAGCATTCTGGCGGCTATGCTGCCCATTTCTTCGCGCGGGGTAATCACCGTTGCCAGGGGCGGGTTGACCACCCGGGAGATATCGTGCCCATGAAAACCGGCGATCGCCATCTGCTGCGGTACGCGTAGCCCCTGACGCTGACATTCAAACATCGCCCCCACCGCCAGGTCGTCATTGGTGCAAAACAGGCTATCCGTTTCAGGATAGCGCCTTTGCGCCTCGCGTAGCAGTGCCCCACCGGCGGAAAACGTTGAGGCTTCCGGCATCATCACGCTGCGCGGCTCGCGCCCTGCCTCGCGCATCGCATTTTCATACCCCTGCTGCTTTTGCAGCGTGCGTTCGTCCATGCGCGCGCCAAGATAGACCGGATAACGGTAGCCTTTTTGCAAAATAGCCTGGGTCATCTGCCGGGCGGCCTCGTAATTATTAAAACCGACCGCCATATCCAGGCAGGGGGAAACACTGTCCATCATTTCCAGAACAGGAATACCGGCAGTTTCAATCATACGCAGACTGCCGGGCGTATGAGTGCGCTCGGTCAGAATCAGGCCGTCAATATTCCAGCCCAGCAGTGAGCGCATCTGCAGCTCTTCTTTTTCCGGGCTGTAGCCAAAGTGCGCCACCATGGTTTGGTAGCCCGCCGCATCGGTGATGCTTTCAATGCCGCGCAGCACCGCCGCAAACACCTGATTAGTAAAGGAAGGTAACAGCACGCCGATAGCGCGACTGGTGGAGTTAGACAGAATATCGGGCGCACGGTTGGGAATATACCCCAGCTCATCTAACGCAGCGGCAATACGCGTTTGCAGTGCAGCTGAAACCTGAGCCGGGTTGCGCAAATAGCGGCTGACCGTCATCTTAGTAACGCCGACCCGGTCGGCAACATCCTGTAAAACCGGTCTTTTCTTTTTCATGATACAGCATCAGCCTGGATGAAAGAGTCTGATGCTGAGTGTACCAAATTTGCGGCACAGAGGGGATGGCGTTGCCGCTGGCAGCACCAGGCGCAGTAACCTCCTGCGCCTGATAGGTTTATACCGCCGGAAGGTCGAACAGTAAGACTTCCGCCTCGGAGGAAGCATTGAGCGTCAGCTGAGCTTCATCCCAGATGGCCAGCGCGTCGCTGGTGCTGGCGGCCTGGCCGTTAACGCTGATATCGCCGTTTACCACCTGAAGCCAGTAGCGACGTTCGGGTTGTAAACTCAGGGTTTCGCTGTCACTGGCCCTGAGCGCCCAGCGCGACAGCGTCATATCCTGGTATACCTTCAGCGAGCCATCACGGGCGTCCGGGGACAGCACCAGCTGGCTTCCCTGGCGCTGGTCAAAGCGACGCTGCTCATAGCGTGGCGTAATGCCGGTACTTTCCGGGATGATCCAGATCTGATACAGGTGCAGCGGCTGTTCATTGCTGGCATTGTATTCAGAATGCCGGACACCGCTGCCGGCGCTCATGATCTGAAACTCACCGGCCGGGATCTGCTCTTTGTTACCCATGCTGTCCTGATGCTCAACGGTGCCGGAGAGCACATAGGTCAGAATCTCCATATCTTTATGAGGATGGGTGCCAAATCCTTGGCCAGGGGCAATAACGTCTTCATTAATGACCCGCAGCGCCGAGAACCCCATAAAATCAGGATCGTAATAGTTGGCAAAGGAGAATGTATGCCAGCTGTCGAGCCAGCCATGATTCGCATGACCACGATCGTTTGCCCGTCGTAAATAAATCATCTTCATTCCTCCACACTATTTTCCTTTAGTGTGCAACGGCGGTGGACAACAAGATAGCGGAGAGAATTGACCCCTCTGTTCAAATTTACCGAAGAAGTTGCTTGCTGCGGACAAAAAAAAGCCAGCACTGGGCTGGCTAAGAAACACTGGAAGCAATGTGAGCAATGTCATGCCACCAGGAGGTTCATCTGAGGTGTCAGGAGTCCCCTGAAGGCGTGGATAATAATAACCATTATCATTCGCAGTTGTAAAGTATTTTCATTTACTTTTTTCCCGACAATCATCATAAAAGCCCATGATGTTTAAGAGGTTTTATCAACACCCACTGACATAAGTATGCTAAAAACGGCCCGGACGAAAGGCTATTTATCTCTCTCACCGACGGCAGTTTTCGCCGTTAGTCACGCGGCCGCCGGGAAAAATAATCCCGCCGCAGCAGGCCAAATAGCCAATCGTTATGCCAGGCATTGCGCAGCCGGTAGCTTTCCCGCAGTTCACCTTCGATAACAAAGCCCGTTTTCTCCAGCAGGCGCCGGCTGGGCAGGTTTCCGGCGGTCACGGTAGCACTGAGACGCCTTATTCCGCCCCCGGTAAAAGCAAAGTCACAGACCGCCAGCAGCGACTCGCCGGCAAAACCCTTGCCCTGGGCTTCAGGCGCAAACAGAAAGCCCACCTCGGCGCACTCAGTCTCCGATTGAACATAGCCGGTAACCCCCAGCGCTTTCCCGCTGTTCGCCTCACGCACAACCAGGCAGAGCCAGTGTTTGCTGCCGGGCGTCCACGGCGGTAGCCGCGACTCAAAACCGGCGCGAATTTCCGCCGCCGGCTTGATATCGGAAATGTAATACTGCACCTGCGATGACATAAGCAGGCTCTGATAGAAAGCCCAGTCGCGCTCCTCAATCTGCGTACAGATAAGCCGATCGGACGTAAGCTGTAACCTGCTGGACACGCGGTCCTCCTACAAAAATAACGCCTGTGTCTATTTCATGACCTGCAGCGCGGCGTCACCTTTGATGACGGATGGAATCTTTACCACCAAAAACATGGCAACAGCGTCAGTCAGTGCCCCCCTATCTCCGGGGTAGAAAATGCGCCGCATCAGGTATTTTTCATACATCGACCTGGAGAGATCCCCGCTATTAATGGCATAGCGTCGGCGACCGCTTATGGTCCGAAAAAACCAACATAAGCGATTGAATCTAAATACTATAAACAAATTTATCCATAATCGCAGGAGCTTTCGCCCCTGCGATTATGTCGCCCGGTACAGGAGGTAAACTAGTATCCTGCGGTCAAATCACCGGGCGTACGCGGATCGGAGGCGCCGTACAGCATACCGTTCGGCCCAATCATGATACTTTGCGTACTGCCCATCGCCGGCTGCACCTTCACATGCTGACCCCGTGATTCAAGGATCTTCAGGGTATCCGGGCTGAAGCCCTTCTCCACCCGCAGCTCATCCGGCAGCCACTGCTGGTGAAAACGCGGCGCGTTGGTGGCTTCGGCAACGTTCATCCCGAAATCGATGCTGTTGACCACCATTTGCAGCACGGTAGTGATAATGCGGCTGCCGCCAGGGCTGCCGGTCACCAGCCAGGTTTTGCCATCTTTGACGACAATGGTCGGCGACATCGAAGAGAGCGGGCGTTTAAAGGGTCCGACGGCGTTGGCTTTACCACCGACCAGGCCATAAACGTTCGGTGTCCCCGGCTTAGCGGAAAAATCATCCATTTCATTGTTCAGCAAAATACCGCTGTCCGCCGCCACGATGCCGCTACCGAAATTAGTATTGAGGGTGTAAGTCACTGAAACGGCATTACCTTGCTTATCCACCACCGAAAAATGCGTTGTCTGATTACTTTCATAAGGCGCCAGGTTACCGGGCTTAATTTCAGTCGACGGCCGCGCTTTAGCCAGATCGATTTTCTGCGCCAGCGACTTGGCGTAAGCCTTGCTGGTCAGTGCCCGCCAGGGCACGCTGACAAAATCGGGGTCGCCAAGATACTGAGAACGGTCGGCATAAGCGTATTTCTCGGCCTCAGCCGTTACCTGCATTGCATCCGCGCTGCCAAAGCCCATTTTCGCCAGATCGAAATTTTCGAGGATGTTCAGGATCTGCACGATATGGATCCCACCCGATGAGGGCGGCGGCATAGAGTAGACCTCGTAGCCGCGATAACGACCGGAAATCGGCTGGCGCTCAACCGCTTTATAGGCGACAAGGTCGGCTTTAGTAATAAAGCCGCCGTGCTGCGCCATCTCTTTGGCAATCTGGTCGGCAATCCAGCCTTTATAGAAGGCATCCGGCCCCTGACGGGAAATCAGCTCAAGGCTATGCGCCAGGTTGGTTTGTACCAGCCGCTCACCTTTTTTCCACGGCGTGCCGTCAGCCTTAAAGAAAATAGCCTTGCTGTTTGGATGATTAACCAGCACTTCGCTGCCATAGGTTTTCAAATCGTCCGCCAGACCATCATTAACGATAATCCCTTTGCGCGCCAACGTCAGCGCCGGCTGGATTAGCTTACTGAGCGGCAGGGTGCCATATTTCTTATTCGCCAACGCAAATCCCGCGACGGTGCCGGGGATTCCGGAGGCCAGATGAGAAGTTAGCGACTTCTTACTATCAGCATTACCCTTCTCGTCAAGGAACATATCGGCATAGGCCTTATTTGGCGCCATTTCCCGAAAATCGATCGCCGTAGTATGGCCGCTGGCGGTGCGTAACATCATAAATCCGCCGCCGCCAAGGTTACCCGCCTGGGGATGCGTCACCGCCAGCGCAAAGCCGACGGCGACGGCGGCATCAACGGCATTACCACCCTGTTTTAATATCTCAACACCGACGTTGGTCGCCGTAGCATCAACCGAGGCCACCATACCGTGCTGTTCTTTAACCGGATGAAAAGTATCAGCATCGACGCCATAAGAAACCGGTGGCGGTGCCGCCATTGCCGGCCCCTGCCACCATAAAAAAAAGCCAACAAATATCCACGCCAGCCGGCGCTGCGGTTCTGCTCTCATCTGATTTATTCCTTATGATAATAATGAAATACCCCGTCATTTTCTCCGCCGCTGTACCCCAAACGCAGCCGCAATTACCGGTTTAACTATGGAATAAACTGACAAAAAAGCGATCCTTAACGTAAATAAGGAGCCTTCCTGGAACAGAAATGAGCGTTATGTCTTACAATTGAGTGAAATCACAAGGAGGACTGCATATGAAATGGGTTATTTTTCTGGCGGCCGCGCTTCCCCTGGCCGCCATGGCTAACACGCTGAATAATACTAATCAGCCTGGGCAGAGCAACCAGCCTTTTAATCCCAGCACGCAGCGCATGCAGAATCAGATGCGTAATCAGCAGCAAAATCAACAGCTAAAGCTACAGCAGGACCAGCAGCAGCAAAGCCAGCAGATACAGCAGAAAATGCAGGAACAGCGTAATCAGGCGCAGCAGCGTCGCCTGAAAACGCCGCAGGGGAACCAGACCGGTCCCCGCAGCAACTACTAAGCGTTAAAATCCGGGCCAATCAGGTCGATGCGATCGGTACAGATGGCATCGACCCCCCAATCTAACAAGGTTTTCGCCCGACGCGGATCGTTGACGGTATAAACCAGAATCCTCAACCCGGCCTGCTTCACTGCCGCCACGCGCTCCTGGGTGAGAATGCTGTGATTAAAGTGCAGTGACACGCACTGCAGCGCCTCGGCTTTCTCCTGCCAGTCATCAATCCACTCGTGCAGCAGATAGCCACGCGCCAGCTCCGGCGCCGCCTCTTTGGCAGCGACCAGCGCATCATATTCAAATGAGGAGAGCAGCGGCGGCGTCATTCCCTGCCACAGCGCCCTGGCGGCCAACGCAACGGCCCGTCCGGTTTCTTGCGCCAGTCCGGTCGTCGGTTTAATTTCGATATTGGCCATCATGTCATAGCCACGACAGCGGGCGGCAACCTGCTCCAGCAGCGGCAGACGCTCGTTAGCAAAAGGGCGACCAAACCAGCTGCCGGCATCCAGCATAATCAATTTTTCCCACGACAGCTCCCCGGCAACGCCCCAGCCGTTGCTGGTGCGGTCGAGCGTATCGTCGTGCAGCAGGAATATTTCACCGTCGAGCGATAGCTTAGCGTCAAACTCGATCATTTTGTGCCCGAACTCAGCACCTTTGTCGATAGCCGCCAGAGTATTCTCCGGGGCCAGAGAACCGCCGCCACGATGAGCAACGATTGCCGGATAGGGCCAGGCATTCTGTCTCATTTATTCAATCCGCTGTCCGCTTTCAGTATCAAAGTAGTGTAGCGATTTGGCTGGCAAATGCAGCCACAACGTGCTGCCGGCCGTTGGCCGATCGGCATGAGGCAGTCGTACCACCACACTGCCATCCCCCCATTTTCCATGGGCAAGGTTATCCGCGCCAAGAATTTCCAGCGTATCAACCTTCAGCGGTATGGTTTCACGCGCGCCACTGCTGACGGCCAGATGCTCAGGACGCACGCCAAGGGTGATCTTACGCCCCGCCCAGGCGACTTTTGCTTCCGGCAGCGGCAGGGTAAAATCGCCGATATTCAATGTCAGGCCGTCGCTGCTTACTTCGCCTGCCAGCAGATTCATTGCTGGCGAGCCGATAAAGCCAGCGACGAAAAGGGTCGCCGGGCGCTCGTAAATCTCTACCGGGGTGCCCAGCTGTTCCAGTATCCCTTTATTCATGACCATTACCCGCTGAGCGAGCGTCATCGCCTCCACCTGATCGTGGGTGACGTAGATACTGGTGGTACGCAGCCGACGATGCAGCTGCTGCAGCTCCAGGCGCATTTGCACCCTCAGGCGCGCATCAAGGTTAGACAGCGGTTCATCGAACAGGAACACCGCTGGCTCACGCACGATGGCGCGCCCCATCGCTACGCGCTGACGCTGGCCGCCGGAAAGCTCGCGCGGGCGCCTTTTCAGCAGCGCCTCAAGCTCCAGCGCCTTTGCCGCCTGCTGCACCTTTTCCGCGATTTGTACTTTGCTCATGCCGCGAATTTTCAGGCCATAGGCCATGTTCTCTTCCACCGTCATATGCGGATAGAGCGCATAGTTCTGAAACACCATCGCAATACCGCGATCTTTCGGCTCCAGCTCGGTGACCTGGGCGTCATCAATATAAATATCGCCGGTGGTTACACGTTCCAGACCGGCAACCATACGCAGTAACGTCGACTTGCCGCAGCCGGAAGGGCCAACCATCACCATAAATTCGCCGTGTTCGATGGTGACATCCAGCGGATGAATGATTTGAAGCTTGCCATCGTAAGACTTGGTAACCGCCTGAAGTTTTACTACTGCCATGTTATTTCTCGCTCTCAACCAGGCCACGCACAAAGGCACGCTGCATCACATATACCACTATTACCGGCGGGATCAACGTCAATAGCATCGCCGCCATCACCTCATTCCACTGCGTCGGCGAACCGCTGGTGGAGATCATACTTTTAATCCCGGCTACCGCCGTGCTGAGCCCCGCATCGTTAATGATCAGCAGTGGCCAGAGGTACTGGTTCCAGCCATAAATAAAGGTGATAACAAACAGCGCAGCCAGATTGGTTTTTGATAGCGGCAGGACGATATCCCAGAAGAAACGCATCGGACCGGCGCCGTCAATGCGCGCCGCTTCCAGTAGCTCATCCGGCAGCGACATAAAAAACTGGCGAAACAGGAAAGTGGCGGTAGCAGAGGCCATCAGCGGTAGCGTCAACCCACTGTAGCTGTCGAGCATATGCAGGTTCGAAATCACCTCAACCGTCGGGAAAATACGGACCTCAACCGGCAGCATCAGGGTAATAAAGATCAGCCAGAAAAATAGGCCGCGCAGTGGAAAGCGAAACCAGACCAGGGCAAAAGCGGACAGGATGGATACCACAATTTTGCCGAAGGTAATGCCCAGCGCCATGATCAAACTGTTAAGCATCATCAGGCTGAAAGCGGGCCCGCTGCCGTTAACGCCGCGGGTCCAGATACGCGAAACGTTTTCCCACAGATGGCTGCCCGGCACCAGCGTCATCGGCACCTTATACACTTCATTGCCGTCCAGCGTCGCCGCAACAAAAGCAACGTAGAGTGGAAAAAGAATGGTCAGCACGCCCAGGATCAGCATGGTATGACTGAAGATATCCAGTCCGCGTCGGTTTTCGATCATTGGTAACGCACCTTACGCTCAATAAAGCGAAACTGAAGCACCGTCAGGCCGATAACCAGCAGCATCAACACCACTGACTGCGCCGCCGAGGTGGAAAGATCCAGTCCGGCAAACCCTTCCCGGTAAATTTTGTAGATAAGGGTGGTGGTCGCCTGTACTGGCCCGCCGCCGGTAGCCGCATCAATAACCGGAAAGGTATCGAAGAAGGCGTACACCAGGTTTATCACCAGCAGGAAGAAACTTACCGGGGTGATCAGCGGCAGCGACAGATTAAAAAAGCGTCGTACCGGCCCGGCGCCATCTATCGCCGCTGCTTCGACTAATGATTTGGGGATCGACTGTAACGCTGCGAAGAAAAACAGAAAGTTATAGCTCATCTGCTGCCAGATGGAGGCCAGCACGATCAGAAACATCGCCTGTCCGCTGTTTTGCGCATAGTTCCAGTTATAGCCCAACTGGTTAAGGATATGGCTGAACAACCCCAGACCCGGATTAAACAGAAACATCCACAGCACCGCAGCGACCACCGGCGCAACGGCATACGGCAGCAGCAAAAGCGTCTGATAGAGCTTTCTCATTCTGATGACGTAATCTGCCAGCGCCGCGAGAAACAGAGAAAAGGCCATACCAAACCCCGTAACCAGCGCGCTGAATTCAATGGTGGTCCAGAAAGAATCCAGGTAGTAACTGTCGCTGAAAAGATGTTTGAAGTTCTCCAGGCCAACGAAGGTGCTGGAGATGCCGAAAGGATCAATGTTCTGTAGCGAATACCACAGCGCTTCGCCGGCGGGCCAGATAAAAAATATTGCCGTGATCAGCAGCTGGGGCAGAACCAGAAGATAAGGCAGCGGGCTGGTGCGAAATCCGGGACGGAATGATGACATAGCGTGCTCTGTATCGATGAAAAACCACAACCGGAAAACATCCGGCACCCGCAAGCAATTTGCAGATGCCGGATGGGTCACGCCGGTTTAGCCGGGTTACTTAACCTGCTGTTCGAAGCGGCGCAGCAGCTGGTTACCGCGCTTAACTGCGTTATCCAACGCGGCCTGCGGTGACTGTTTGCCGGTCCAGACGCCTTCCAGCTCTTCGTCAACCACGGTACGGATCTGCGGCATATTGCCAAGACGCATACCCTTGGTATAAGGCAACGGCGCCTTGTTCAGCATCTGCCGGGTGGCAATGTCCGCCCCGGGGTTTTTGTCATAAAAGCCCTGTTTTTTGCTCAGCTCAAAAGCGGCGGTGGTGATCGGCAGATAGCCGGTCTTCTGATGCCATTCAGCGGCGATTTCAGGCTGTGCCAGAAACTTCATGAACTCCGCAACGCCTTTATAGGTTGCCGGGTCCTTGCCTTTCATCACCCACAGGCTGGCGCCGCCGATGATCGCGTTCTGCGGTGCGTTTTTAACCGTATCGTCATACGGCATCATGCCGACGCCAAAGTTAAACTTCGCATAATGACGGATATCTGCCAGCGAACCGGAAGACGCGGTGGTAATGCCGCAATCACCGTTATAGAACTTAGCGGTTGGCTCATCTTTACGGCCGTAGTAGGTGAAGTCGCCTTTCTTGTTCATATCTTCCAGCATCTGGATATGGCGTACCTGCACCGGCTTGTTGAACTCCAGAACCGTATCGGTGCCGTCAAAGCCGTTGTTTTTGGTGGCTACCGGCAGGCCGTGCCAGGCGCTGAAGTTTTCAATCTGAATCCAGCCCTGCCAGCCGCTGGCATAACCGCAGCTCATGCCAGCCTTACGCAGCGCAGCGGCATCTTTCGCCAGTTCCTGCCAGGTTTTCGGCGGCTGGTCCGGATTAAGACCCGCTTTTTTGAACGCGTCTTTGTTGTAATACAGCACCGGCGTCGAGCTGTTGAACGGCTGAGAAATCAAATGACCTTCAGCATCGCTGTAATACCCGGCGACGGTAGGGACAAATTGCTTCTCATCAAAGGGAATGCCTGAGTCTTTAAACACCTGAGAGACCGGTACGATGGCTTTAGAAGCCATCATGGTTGCCGTACCGACTTCATAAACCTGCAAAATAGCCGGAGCTTTACCAGTACGCACCGCGGCAATACCGGCAGCCAGGCTCTGCTCGTAGTTGCCTTTATAAACCGGCACCACTTTGTAATCGGGGTGGGCTTCATTGAAGCGCTTAGCCAAAGAGTCGACTTCGACGCCCAGCTCGCCTTCCATTGAATGCCAGAAAGGAATTTCCGTGGCGGCAAAAACGTTACTGCTAACGGCCAGGCCCAGCAGTACGCCGAGCGAGGTGTGACGCAAAGTAAACGATGACATATCAGGTTCCTGTGCCATTTTGTTGGTAAGCGCGAAAAAACGAATTAAAACACGCATTTTTTGTTCGCGAAGTAACATGACACGCAAAAATGACAGTTAGATAACCAGAATGTTACTGAAATGTGACACGGTTAATATTCAGGAATGACAGTAAGATGCGTTGCTTTCACCGACGGCGGGCAGTGAACCGACGATGTAGCACCGCAAGCGGTACGGAGAGTGAAAACGCGCTCTGCGCCGCCCGCCCAGCCGGCGCAGAGAAATATGATGAAAGTTAAGCGCCTAAATAAGCGCTGCGCACCGCCTCATTAGCCAGCAGCGCCTCACCGGTATCTTCCAGCACAACGTGACCGTTTTCCAGCACGTAGCCGCGGTCGGCCAGCTTCAGCGCCTGGTTGGCGTTCTGCTCGACCAGGAAAATGGTCATCCCTTCCTGACGCAGCTGTTCGATGGTATCGAAGATTTGCTGAATAATAATCGGCGCCAGCCCCAGCGAGGGCTCGTCCAGCAATAGCAGACGCGGCTGGCTCATCAGCGCCCGACCGATCGCCAGCATCTGCTGTTCACCACCGGACATGGTGCCCGCACGCTGAATACGGCGCTCCTCCAGCCGGGGAAACAGCTCGTATACCCAGCGAAGACGCTGCTGGTAAGCCTGGCGCGCGGCAAAAAATCCGCCCATCGCCAGATTCTCTTCAACCGTCATGCGCGCAAAGACGCGCCGCCCTTCCGGGACGATGGCAATCGCCTCACGCATAATGCGCGCCGTTTGCCAGTCGGTTATCGTCTTACCATCGAAGACGATATTTCCGCTGCTGGCGCGCGGTTCACCGCACAGCGTTCCCAGCAACGTGGTTTTACCGGCGCCGTTGGCGCCGATCAGGGTAACGATCTCGCCTTGTTGAATATGCAGGCTGACGTCATGCAGCGCCTGTATCGGCCCATAGTGCGCGCTGACGCCTTCCAGAGTGAGCATCGGGTTAGCCATATTATGCTTCCCCCAGGTAGGCGCGGATAACGTCAGGGTGATTACGCACTTCTTCCGGCGTACCATTCGCCAGCGGCGTCCCCTGATTGACCACATAAATGCGATCGGAAATGCCCATTACCAACTTCATATCATGCTCTATCAGTAATACGGTGACCTTATGCTCACCGCGTAGCTCGGCGATCAGCTGATCCAGCTCATGGGTTTCTCGCGGATTAAGACCCGCGGCCGGCTCATCCAGCATCAGAATATCCGGCATGGTGACCATGCAGCGGGCGATTTCTAAGCGCCGCTGCTGACCGTAGGCCAGATTACCTGCCTGGCGATTCGCCATTTCCAGCAGGCCAACGCGCGTAAGCCAGGTTGCCGCCCGGTCTAACGCTTCGCTCTCCGCTTTGCGAAAAGCCGGCGTCTTCAGCAAGCCGGAAAAAACCCCGCTTTTCAGGTGCTGATGCTGAGCAACCAGCAGGTTTTCAATGACGGTCATTTCACGAAACAGTCGAACGTGCTGAAAAGTGCGCACTACGCCCATGCGGGCTATCTTTTGCCCCGACAACCCTTCCAGATGCTGATCGCGTAAGGTAATGGTGCCGCCGGTTGGCTTATAAAAACCGGTCAGGCAGTTGAACACCGTGGTTTTCCCTGCCCCATTGGGACCGATCAGCGAAACAATTTCCTGCGGGTAAAGGGCAAGCTCAACGTTATTGACCGCCAGCAGGCCGCCAAAGCGCATCATCAGCCCCTCAACTGCTAATAAAGGCGGGTTCATGCCTGCTCTCCTTTCGCGCCTGCTTTTAGCTTCAGCTGCGGACGCTTCATCGGCAGCAGTCCCTGCGGACGCCAGATCATCATCAGCACCATCAGCCCGCCGAGAACCAGCATGCTGTATTCATTCAGATCGCGCATCAGCTCGCGCGATACCACCAGCAGTACAGCCGCAAGGATCACCGCCAGCTGCGAGCCCATTCCACCCAGCACCACGATCGCCAGCACAAACGCCGATTCGACAAAGGTAAACGATTCCGGGCTGACAAACCCCTGGCGGGCGGCAAACAGCGTACCGGCGAAGCCGGCAAACGCGGCGCTGATAGTAAAAGCCGTTAGCTTTATGCGCGTCGGGCTGAGTCCCAGCGAACGGCAGGCGATTTCATCCTCGCGCAGCGCTTCCCACGCCCGCCCCAGCGGCATACGCAGCAGTCGGTTAATGACGAACAGCGTCAGCACCACCAGCAGCAGCGCCACCAGGTAAAGAAAAATAACCCGATCGCCCGGATCGTACTTCAGGCCGAAATAATCGTGGAAGGTGCTCCAACCGCCCTCGCTCACCTTGCGGCCAAATTCAAGGCCAAACAGGGTAGGTTTGGGGATCTGGGCAATACCGTTAGGACCGCCGGTAAAGGACGTATTGTTTAACAACAGAATGCGTACGATTTCGCCAAAGCCGAGCGTGACAATCGCCAGATAGTCGCCGCGCAGGCGCAGTACAGGAAAACCGAGCAGCAGGCCAAACAGCGCCGCGACCAGCCCGGCCAGCGGCAGGCACTGCCAGAAGCCCAGCCCGTAGTAATGGTTCAGCAGCGCAAAGGTGTAAGCGCCGATGGCATAAAAGCCGCCATAGCCCAACACCAGCAGACCGGAAAGGCCTACCACCACGTTTAGTCCCAGGCCGAGCATCACGTAAATCAGCGTCAGGGTGGCAATATCTACCGTACCGCGTGATACCAGAAACGGCCAGGCTATCGCCGCCACAATCACCAGCCCCATCAGCAGCTTCTGCTTCGGCGTTGAGCCGTCAAACCCCGGCAGCACCAGCCCTTTACCGCTCCGTTTCATCGCCCCCTGAAACAGCGGACGCAGAAGCTGGAACAGGAATACCACGCCACAGGCGGTAAATATCCAGTTCCAGCGCAGCTGACCGGCGTTAACCACCACCAGCTTTGTGCCATCCAAATCGAGCCGCATTCCCATAAAGAAAGTTGCCAGCAGCAGCAATACGGCCGTCGAGATCACGGCATTGACCAGATTGAGGTGTTTCATACTTTTTCCACCTCCGGCCGTCCGAGAATACCGGTCGGCATGACCAGCAGCACGACAATCAGCAGGGCGAAAGAAACCACGTCTTTGTACTCGGTGCTGAGGTAAGCGCTGGTAAGCGCTTCGGCAATGCCCAGCACCAGCCCGCCGATCATCGCGCCGGGAATACTACCGATGCCGCCCAGTACCGCAGCAGTAAAGGCCTTCATGCCCGCCATAAAGCCAATAAACGGGTTGATGGAACCATAAAACTGCCCCAGCAGCACGCCAGCGACGGCAGCCATCGCGGCGCCGATGACGAAGGTTAAGGAGATCACCCGATCGGTATTAATACCCAGCAGGCTGGCCATTTTCAGATCTTCGGCGCAGGCGCGGCAGGCGCGCCCCATGCGCGAATAGCGGATAAACAGCGTCAGCGCCAGCATCGCGCCAAAGGTAACCAGCCAGATAACCAGCTGCATCGTCGACAGCGTCGCCGCAAAGCCGTTGCTTTCACCCAGCGTCCACTGCCCGTTAATCAGACCGGGCAGCGCCAGATCACGGGAGCCTTGCGTCAGGCTGACGTAGTTTTGCAAGAAAATCGACATGCCGATGGCGGAAATCAACGCAATCAGGCGTTTAGAAGAGCGTACCGGCTTATAGGCCACCCGCTCGATGCTCCAGCCATAGGCGCTGGCAATGACGATCGCCACGATGAATGCGGCGGTAATCAGCAGCCAGCCGACATCAATACCCATCATCATCAGCGCAGCAATAACGATAAATGAAACGTAGCTGCCGATCATATAGACCTCGCCATGGGCGAAGTTGATCATGCCAATAATGCCGTAAACCATGGTGTAGCCGATGGCAATCAGCGCGTAGGTGCTGCCTAACGTTACGCCGTTGAACATCTGCTGAATAAAATAAAGGAACTGCTCGGACATACCTGAACACCTTACCAATCTACCTTAAAAGGTAGAAACGCCTGGCGCGATACCAGGCGTTATTGTCGCAACCCGCTGACGCGGGCAGCGCTGGAGCAATGGCAAATCGAAATTTGCCCCAGCGCTGCCACGCCAGGCAGGCAAGTAAACGCCTGATTTATTTCACGGCGGTCGAAGAGCCGTCTTTATGCCACTCAAATACACCGAACTCGAAGCCTTTCAAATCACCTTTCTGATCCCAGCTCAGATTACCCATCACCGTCGGCACCGGCGCGCCGGTTTTCAGATTTTTTGCGATAGCTTCCGGTTCGTCGCTCTTACTGCGCTCAATTCCCGCCGCCAGCGACTGAATTGCCGCATAGGTAGTCCAGACAAACGGGCCGGTCGGATCTTTACGGTTAGAGGCTTTGTTGGCTTTAATCGCATCAACGATAGCTTTGTTATCCGGCAGCTGATCATAACGCTTCGGCAGCGTGACCAGCATGCCCTCAGACGCGTCACCGGCAATATTAGACAGCGATGCATTGCCCACGCCTTCCGGCCCCATAAAGCCGGCTTTCAGGCCCGCTGCACGAGACTGACGCAGAATCTGTCCCATTTCCGGATAGTAGCCGCCAAAATACACGAAATCGACGTTCTCTTTTTTCAGGCGGGCAATCAACGCGGAAAAGTCTTTATCACCGGCGGTAATGCCTTCAAACAGGACGACTTTGGCGCCCGACTTTTTCAGGCTGTCCTGCACCGAACGTGCCAGGCCTTCGCCGTACTGCTGCTTATCGTGGATAATCGCAATACGTTTAGGTTTCACCTGACCAAGGATGTATTTAGCGGCGGTCGGGCCCTGGTCGGAATCCAGCCCGGTGGTACGCATTACCAGCTCATAGCCGCGAGAGGTCAGTTCAGGCGCCGTTGCCGCCGGCGTGATCATCAACACGCCTTCGTCGTTATAGATATCTGAAGCGGGCTGAGTAGAGGAAGAGCACAGGTGGCCGATAACGTATTTAATGCCGTCATTGACGACTTTGTTGGCCACCGCAACGGCCTGTTTCGGATCGCAGGCATCGTCATATTCAACGCCGACCAGCTTGTCACCGTTAACGCCACCTTTGGCGTTGATATCTTTAATCGCCTGCTGCGCGCCGGTGAACTGCATATCGCCATACTGCGCTACCGGGCCGGTTACCGCACCGACGATAGCCACTTTAATATCTTTAGCCAGGGCGGCATGGCTCATCGCCAAAGCAATACATCCTGCCAGCAGCGCGCTACCTTTACTCATTTTCATTGGCACTTCCCCATCTGTATTTACTGTTGTGGTTTGCTTTGTTGGTTATAGTGACCGGGAAAGTCGCAAACTCTTTTAATGATAATGAGTTAGCATAATATTCCGGTCTGTTTTATAGATAAGGCTTTTAAATTCAGTTTATTAAACAGGAATTTTCTGCTGTAAATCAACTAACCTATTGCGAAAATAACGCTTACCTCAGAATATTTCGCTAACAGTTTTGATGGCATTTCAAACAGAATAGTAGTTTAAAATTCTAACTTTAAGCACAGTATTTACCGCATTAGTCTGCCCAATTGCTAAAAGACGGTGAGTTCGTGGTGTAAATCAGAAACGGAGTATTTGCGTTATATTCGCTCAAAATCACTACAGTATCCCGGCTAATCATTTCGGACCTGACGATGAAACTAACGATTATTCGCTTAAAAGATTTAACCCAGCAGGACCAGACGGATTTGAGTAAAATCTGGCCACAGCAAGCAATCCCGACGCTGGTAGAGACGCTCAGCGAGCAGTCTCAGATATACGCCGCCCGCTTTAACGATCGGCTTCTTGCCGCACTGCAGCTCGATGTCAGCGGCACGCAGGGCCGTATCGGTCACCTGGAAGTTCGTGAGGTTACCCGCCGCCGCGGAGTGGGAAAATACCTTCTGGAAGAGGTGATGGCGCAAAATACGGCGATAACCTTATGGCGCGTCGCCAACGACGGTAGCGCTGAGCGCGGCGCCATTGCCGCCTTTATGCAAAGCTGTGGCTTTCGTGCAGAAGTCGACGGCTGGGTAAAACGCGCGCGCACCGGCGACTGAGATACGCTGCTTCAGGCAATAAAAAAGCGCCCATAAAAAGGGCGCTTTTTTGCAGAGGTTCAGTACGTAGCGAATTCGTCAGGCTTCAATCGCCATACGCAGCTTTTTCATTGCATTCTTTTCCAACTGGCGGACGCGTTCGGCAGAGACGCCATAGCGATCGGCCAGCTCCTGCAGCGTGGTTTTATTGTCTTCATCCAACCAGCGCGCCCGAATAATATGCTGACTACGTTCGTCCAGCCCTTCCATCGCGAGCGTTAGCTTGTCCGCCGCGTGACCTTCCCAGTTGTCTTCTTCAATGCCGTCGGCAAAATCAGAGGTTTTATCCTGCAGATAGAGCACCGGCGCCATCGGCTTACCTTCGCCCGGCTCGTCGTCAGCGCCCATATCAAACGCCATATCCTGCGCGGCCATGCGGGATTCCATTTCGCGTACGTCGTGGGTGGAAACGCCCAGTTCGCGAGCCACCATGTCCACTTCTTCCTGATTAAACCAGCCCAGGCGCTGCTTATTTTTACGCAGATTAAAGAACAGCTTACGCTGAGATTTAGTGGTCGCGACCTTCACAATACGCCAGTTGCGCAGCACGTATTCGTGAATCTCCGCCTTAATCCAGTGCACGGCGAAAGAAACCAGTCGCACGCCAACTTCCGGATTAAAACGGCGCACCGCTTTCATCAGGCCGATGTTACCTTCCTGAATCAGGTCCGCCTGCGGCAGCCCGTAGCCTGCATAGTTACGAGCGACATGAACAACAAAGCGCAGGTGAGACAGGATCAGCGTCTTTGCCGCATCCAGATCGCCCTGGTAATGCAGCCGTTCAGCCAGCGCTTTTTCCTCATCTGCCGTCAGCACAGGCCAGGCATTGGCCGCCCGGATGTAAGAATCCAGGTTGCCTAAAGGAGCAATAGCTAAAGTTTGCATTTCTTTGGTCATTCAAACCCTCTCAATTAATCAATTCAGACGCTGCGCAATCCCTGACGCGAAGGCCAGCCTAAGCTAACCGCAGCTGAAAGCCAGAAGCTATCCGTGCGCAATCATTATAAGTCAGACCGCAAACTTATCCACAAGTTCATTGCTGCCTGTGCATAATTTTAATAGCGGTCAGTCGAACAATGACGATATAGCAAAAGAAAGTGACGCTAAGATGATCTTTCCCTGCCGGTTTTATCACGCAGCAAGGAAAGATTATATCAAAAAAATGTGAAAGTAGGTTACTGCGGCGTAAATCGGCGTAAATGTTGTACCGTTGCCAGCAAAGCGGCGCTCCAGCCGATAATGGCGGCAACCAACAGCAGCAACAGCCCTTCATCCCAGGATAACCCATGCAGCGTAAAGGTCGTGCCAAAAACCGCAGCAACCTGCGACACCACCGACTCCAGGCGCAGAACCATAATTTCCGATAGCACCAGAGAGAAGATCGCCCCGACAAAACCGAGCAGCGCGCCGCCATAGAGGAAAGGGCGTAGTATAAAACCGTCGGTTGCGCCGATCAATTTCTGCACGTTAATGGTATCACGGCGGGCAAAGATGCTGAGGCGCACGCTGTTGCCGATCACCAAAAACACGGCGATGATCATCAGCACGCCGATCATGGTGGCAACCTGGCCGGCCAGTCCGGTTAATGCCGCCAGCCGGGCATACCAGCTGTCATCCATTTTCACTTCATCCACGCCCTGAGTTTGCGCCACCCGGTCACGCAGGGTTTTCATGGTATCGGAATTTTGAAAATCCAGCTTCGGCGTAATGATGGCTACTGCCGGTAGCGGATTCTGTTCCAGCATATCCAGCGCGCCGCCGAACCCCGACCAGTTGCGGAACTCACCGCGCGCTTCATCGCGCGACAGATAGTTAACTTTATCGACGCCCTGCTCTTTTTTCAGCATGGCGACCACGTTCTCAGCCGCATTATCGTCGAGGGTTTTATCAAGATAAACCGTCAGCTGCGGCGCCGGATACCACTGTGTTGCCGCCTGATGTACGTTTTTCCAGGCGATATAGCAAATGCTCGGCAAGGTCAGAGAAATCGCGATTACCATCACCGTTAACAACGTTGCCAGCGGCTGGCGCCACATATCTGACAGCGTGCCGCGCAGGGCGTAGCGCCACTGCTCCTGCCAGCCGCCTTTCAGCGCTTTACTTTTCGAGGGTAGCCTCTGCTTTTGTGCTTTAGGAGCGGCCGGGCGCTTGTTACGCTTATTCACCATGATGGCCTCCGTGCAGTCTTCCCTGGTTAAGCGTCATCACACGGTACTGGCGACGGGCGATCAGCCCCATGTCATGGGTTGCCATCAGTACGGTGACCCCTACGCGATTAAACTCCTCAAACAGACGCAAAATATCCTCGGAAAGCGCGTTATCAAGATTGCCGGTTGGTTCATCAGCCAGCAGCACAACGGGCTTGTTTACCACCGCACGAGCGATACCTACCCGCTGCTGCTCACCGCCGGACAGCTGGATCGGAAAGCTTTTTGCCTTATCGAGCAACCCAACTTTATCCAGCGCGGCGGAAACGCGACGGCGAATATCTTCGGCGCTGGCTCCCGAAATAATCAGCGGGATGGCCACGTTATCGTAAACAGAGCGATCCATCAGCAGGTGATGATCCTGAAAAATCATACCGATCTGACGGCGTAAAAAAGGCACTTCACTATTTTTCAGACGGCTGATGTTATGGCCGCTAAACCAGATCTGCCCGGCGCTTGGACGCTCAATACCGCAAATCAGCTTCAGCAACGTACTCTTACCGGCGCCAGAGTGTCCGGTCAGGAATGCCATCTCGCCGGGTTGGAGATGAAAGTCCACGCCCTGTAACGCCTGGCGGCCGCCGAGATAAGCCTTACTGACCTCTTCAAAGCGAATCATCCTAATCAGTCCTCTCGGGCAAAAAGTGCCTCAATAAAATCGTCGGCTTTAAACGGACGCAAATCCTCAATACCTTCACCAACGCCAATGTAACGAATCGGAATGCCAAACTGATCGGCAACGGAGAAAATCACGCCGCCTTTTGCCGTTCCGTCCAGCTTAGTCAGGGTAATTCCCGTCAGATTCACCGCTTCATGAAACAGCCTGGCCTGACTGATAGCATTCTGCCCGGTGCTGGCATCAATTGTCAGCATGACTTCATGAGGCGCATCCTCATCGAGCTTCTTCATTACCCGCGTAATCTTCTTCAGCTCTTCCATCAAATGCGCTTTGTTTTGCAAACGCCCGGCGGTATCGGCAATCAGAACGTCAACATTACGCGCCTTTGCCGCCTGGATGGCATCATAAATAACCGAGGCCGAGTCGGCGCCGGTATGCTGCGCCACCACCGGAATATTATTACGCTGACCCCATACCTGGAGCTGTTCAACCGCGGCGGCGCGGAAGGTATCTCCCGCAGCCAGCATGACCGATTTTCCTTCAGACTGATACTGCCGCGCCAGCTTGCCGATGGTTGTGGTTTTACCCACGCCGTTAACGCCAACCATAAGAATAACAAACGGGCTTTTGCGACTGATATCCAGCGGCGCATCAACTTTCGCCAGAATTTCCGCCATTTCACTTTTCAGCAGGCCGTAAAGCGCCTCTGCATCGCGCAGCTGCTTACGGCTGGCCTGCGCGGTCAGGCTGTTAATGATACGTCGGCTGGTCTCTACGCCGACGTCGGCTATCAGCAGCTGCTCCTCTAACTCTTCAAACAGATCGTCATCTATTTTTTTGCCGTGGAACAATCCGATAAATCCGGAACCCAGATTCTGTCGCGTTTTTACCAGGCTGCGTTTCAGCCTGGCAAAAAAGCCTTCGCGCGCCGGGCGCTCCTGTTCCACAGGCAGCGCCGCTTCCTCAACCTCTGCGGCCACCTGGCGGGCTAAATCGTCATCCTGCGGCTCTGCCGCCAGCGCAGCAGCCTCCAGCTCCGCTTCCGACAGCGCGTCCGGCTGACTGTCAGACTGGCTTTGCCCGGGAGATAAATCGGCATCCTGCGGCGTCGGAGCGTCATTCCGTGGCTCCAGCGACGTAGTAGAATCAAGATTAGCGTAGGAAGACGCGTTTTTCTCCGGGTCAACGGTTGGCGCAGCAGCGTCCTGCGGCGGCAGAGTAAACGGCCGCCCTTCAACCGGTTCCAGAGCCTCAAGACTGGCTTCGGAGAGCGCGTCCTCTCTGGGATCAACCGCAGGTATAGCGGCGGCGTCTTCCCATTCAGCCTGCATCGGATGCTGTTCTGTCGGCGCGACCTTATGCTCCGGCTCTGCATCAGCCCGATCGGCGTCTTCCCATTCAGCCTGCACCGGATGCTGTTCTGCCGGCGCAGCCTTATGCTCCGGCTCTGCATCAGCCCGATCGGCGTCTTCCCATTCAGCCTGCACCGGATGCTGTTCTGCCGGCGCAGCCTTATGCTCCAGCTCTGCGTCAGCCCGATCGGCGTCCTCCCATTCAGCCTGCACCGGATGCTGTTCTGCCGGCGCAGCCTTATGCTCCGGCTCTGCATCAGCAGGCTCTGCATCTTCAGGCAGCCATTCTTCGGCGCTGCTTTTCTCTTCGGGTGTCAGCGTAGCCTGTGCGTCATCATCAGCGGTAACAGCCGACGGCGCTTCAGGCGCTGCAGATTCAATCTCTTCCTGCTGCGCGGCCTGCTCTGTCTCTTTTTGCTCATCCCGCCCTAATCCCAGCCAGGAAAAAAAGCCGCGTTTTTTCTCTTTTGCCATTGTGTTACAACACCCCTTGATGGCTGACCCGGCATCAAGCGCCCGGTTTTTTATTGTTCAGATGATTAGTTCGCTAGTCTAACACTTTCCGGCGGACGCAAAACAGCACCCTTTTTACCGTTTCCAGTAAGCGGTAACCCCGCTAAACTACGCAAAAAATTATGACGAGTTGTAAAGATGAAAAAACCACGCGGCCGGGCTGAAGGCCAAATCCGCATTATTGGCGGCCAGTGGCGCGGGCGTAAGCTCCCGGTGCCGGACAGCGACGGCCTGCGCCCGACCACCGACAGAGTACGAGAAACCCTGTTTAACTGGCTGATGCCCGTCATGGTCGACGCGCGCTGTCTCGACTGCTTCGCTGGCAGCGGCGCGCTAGGACTTGAGGCGCTTTCCCGCTATGCCTCCGCCGCTACGCTGCTGGAGCTGGAGCGCCCGGTGGCGCAGCAGCTGGAAAAAAACTGCCGGACGCTGGGCGCCAACAACGCGCAGGTTATCAACACCAATACCCTAAATTGGCTATGCCAGGCTGGCGAGCCTTTTGACGTGGTTTTTATCGATCCTCCTTTTCGTAAAGGCTTGCTGGATCAGATGCTGCCATTACTGGAGCACCACGGCTGGCTGGCAGCGCAGGCGATGATCTATATTGAGAATGAAACAGAAGGCGGAGCCCCGCAGGTTCCCGCCAACTGGCATTTATACCGCGAAAAAATCGCCGGACAGGTTGCTTACCGCCTGTACCAGCGTCACCCCATAAATCAAGGAACTGAAAATGATGATTAATATCGGACGCCTGTTGATGGTATGCGTCTGGTTATTTTTGCTATGGAATCTGGTTGATCCTTTTCCCAAGCCGCTGCGCTATTTTGTACATGTTGCACTGTTCTTTATGATCATCATGCACGGCCTGCAGCTCACTCTTATGAAGGCAACACAGCCGAAAAACGCAGCGCCGCTGAGCGGTAAAGTTCAGCTAAAAATGTTCATCTTTGGCGTATTTGAGCTGCTGGCCTGGCAAAAAAAGCATTACCCAAAGAAAAAATAGCAGGCTTTCCGGGCGCCTCAGCGCAGGGCATTTCCGGCAGGCAAAAAGCGGATAAAACGCGATCCCTGCACTTCCAGGGTGCCCCTTTTCCCTTTGTCCAACTGCCGGTAATCCTTTTCACTGAGTATTAATTTAAAATCCCCGGCGCCGTTGAGCGGATGAAACCAGGCCTCATACCGCATATCTTCCCCGGCAATCACTTCACGCTGACGCGAGCGACGGCTGGAGGCAGGGAATTCCCGCCGGGTCTTC
Organism: Izhakiella australiensis; assembly: GCF_002006995.1. Lineage (GTDB taxonomy): Bacteria > Pseudomonadota > Gammaproteobacteria > Enterobacterales > Enterobacteriaceae > Izhakiella > Izhakiella australiensis. Next base: position 126,423 of record NZ_MRUL01000009.1, read on the forward strand.
ACCTCAACCTGTATGCTACGCACCGGGGATGCATCGTTTACAGCGACCTCACGCCGCTGTTTCATAAACTGTCGTGTCGCCAGAATCGCAATAACAGCCAGGACAATAATAAAAAACAACGGTGGCTTGCTCATAACTAACGTCTCCTCCCGCTTTTTTTTTACCAGATGCGGGCGAGAGAATCCAACCGGAGCTCTCTCATTGTCACAGAGCCCCACCCTCACCTACACTGTCAGCGCAAGAATGGATTTCCATTTACAATTTGGTGTTTATGCAGCTTTCAGACGCTGCATATCCCGTTTGAAAGGAACAACTATGATCTGGTCTTTTTTGGCGGTCCTATTTTCCGGTTGGTTGTATGTCGACGCCTCTTATCGCGGCCCCCAATGGCAGCGCTGGGTATTTAAACCCGTCACCTTACTGCTGCTGCTCGGCTGGGCCTGGCAAGCGCCCATGCTTCGCACGACGGAATATTTGATTTTACTCGGCCTGCTGGCGACGCTGATTGGCGATGCGCTGATGCTGCTGCCGCAAAAGCGCTTGCTGTATGCTATTGGGGCGTTCTTCCTTTCCCATCTGCTTTATACCATTAGCTTTATCAGCACTATGACGCTGCATTTTTACTGGCCGATCCCATTGGCGTTATTGATTATCGGCGCGCTGCTGATTGCCGCGCTCTGGAGTCGCCTTGAAACGCTGCGCTGGCCGGTTTTCACGCTGATCGGCATGACGCTGTTGATGGTATGGGTTGCGACGGAAAGCTACGTGATTTTGCCCGGCGATCGCAGTTTCTCGGTTGCCGTCGGTTCCTCGCTGCTGCTGCTGGGCATTGCCATCTGGCTACTCAGCCATTATCGCAGGCGCTTTCGCGCCGACAGCGCGCTGATCGCAGCCTGTTATTTCGCCGGTCACTTTATGATCGTCCGATCGCTTTGGCTGTAACCTTCCGCTAAAAGAAGCTTGACTCTGGAGTGGACTCCAGAGTGTAGGATAGCGACTGCGGCAGCTTTCGCCGCAGTCGTTTAACGGAGGTTTCTATGCGCGCACATTTTGGCTGCGGCTGCGGCCACAAACACGCTTCCCGCCAACACGGATGCAGCGTCAGCTCGCAACCCAGGCTGACAAAACTAACTCAGATCAACCCGTTAACATGCGGTTCCGACGCCTGCTGCGATAGCGAAGACGGCGGCGGCGGCGATACGTCCGCTGACGAAAGCGACAGACCTGCTGCGCGAAAAATCAGACAGGTCGTGCCGGCAACACCCTGCGCCGACGCCTGCTGCGCTAGCAACGCCAGCAGCAGTGGCGATCGGGTAGATGGCGCTGTAGCTCCCGGGGCACAGCAGCGCTTTCGCTGGCTGATTACCGGCATGGATTGCCCTTCCTGCGCACGCAAAATAGAAGTCGCCGCACGGCGGGTTGCTGGCGTCCAGCAAGCTCAGGTGCTGTTCAGTACCCAGACGCTACAGGTGGAAGCCTTTGGCAACGTCGTGACAGCCGTTGAACAGGCCATCGCGCAGGCAGGCTTCACCCTGACGTCGGCAGACAGGCCAACGGCCGCACCCAGCTCAAACCTCTGGCGCGAAAACGCGTTGCTGATAACCGTCGCGCTATTCACCGCGATCAGCTCACTGATCGCGCATTTATGGCCAGAGGCCGGAAACGTTGCCTTTACGATTACCACCTTCACCGGTCTGACGCCGATTATTCGCCGCGCCTGGGGCATACTGCGTAGCGGTCAGCCCTTCACTATCGAAATGCTGATGAGTATCGCCACACTGGGCGCCCTGACGATTGGTGCCTGCGCAGAAGCATCGATGGTGTTATTGCTATTTATGCTCGGCGAGCGCCTTGAAGCCTTTGCCGCTCAGCGCGCCCGCCGCGGTGTGACGGCCTTAATGGCTCTGAAGCCGGAAACCGCCACCCGCCTCCACGGTGACCAGCAAGAGGTGGTAGCGCTGTCCGCGCTGCAACCGGGAGATATCATTGTTATTTCCCCCGGCGATCGGCTGCCTGCCGATGGCGTGCTGATGACCGCTGAGGCCAGCTTTGATGAAAGCGCGCTGACCGGCGAATCCATGCCTGTCGCCCGCAAGACCGGCGCAGCGCTGATGGCTGGTGCCCTCAGCGTGGATGCCCGCGTACAGCTGCGCGTAACATCACGCCCCGGAGAAAGCGCCATCGACCGCATTCTGCAGCTTATTGAGGAAGCAGAAAGCCACCGTGCGCCGGTAGAACGCTTTATTGACAGCTTCAGCCGCTTTTATACGCCCGCCGTGATGTTACTGGCCCTGCTGGCCGCCGTACTGCCGCCGTTACTGTTTGCTCAGCCCTGGCATGAATGGCTGTATAAGGGACTGACGCTGCTGCTGATTGGCTGTCCTTGCGCGCTGGTGATTTCCGTGCCGGCCTCAATAACCTCGGCGTTGGCTACCGCCAGTCGGCTGGGCGTATTGATTAAGGGGGGAGCCGCCCTTGAGCAACTGAGTAAGATTCGCACCCTGGCGTTTGATAAAACCGGTACGCTGACCGCCGGTCAGCCGGAAGTGAGTACGGTAGAAAGCTTCACCGAAGCGCAGACTGACGTTACGCTGGCTCTGGCCGCCGCGGCAGAACAAGGTTCCAGTCATCCGTTAGCGCGCGCTATCATGGCAGAAGCGCAGGCGCGCAAACTGGCGGTGCCAGTGGCGCAAAACCACCGGGCGCAGGCTGGCCTTGGCGTGACGGCGCTGCTCGGCCAATCGCAGCTGACGATTTGCTCGCCTTCCGGCCTGAAAGCTGACCAGCTCAATGCCAAACAATGGGTGCAGGTGCGCCACTGGGAAAACGCCGGGAACACCGTGGTTATATTACTGCAAGACGGTCAGCCTGAAGGCCTGATAGCCCTGCGTGACCGGCTACGTGACAACGCCCGGGAAACCGTCGCTGAACTGCAGGCGCTTGGCATTGAGAGCGTGATGCTAACCGGTGACAATCCGCGTACCGCGGAAGCTATCGCCGCAGAGCTGAAAATTGACTGGCGTGCGTCGCTGCTGCCCGCAGATAAGGTCAGCGAAATCAAGCGGCTGTCTCAACAGCAGCCGGTCGCGATGATCGGCGATGGCATCAATGATTCTCCGGCAATGAAAGCCGCAACGCTGGGTATTGCAATGGGCAATGGCAGCGACATTGCGCTGGAAACCGCCGACGCGGCACTAACCCATAGTCGCCTCAACGCCCTGGCCCCGCTTATTCGCTTGGCGCGCAAAACTCGCCGCAATGTGCTGCAAAACATCAGCATTGCGCTGGGATTGAAGGGGGTATTTTTAGTAACGTCGCTGCTGGGCTTTACCGGCCTGTGGCTGGCAGTACTGGCCGACTCCGGCGCGACGGCGCTGGTAACGCTCAATGCGTTGCGCCTGCTGCGGCAAATTCGTTAATACCAGCGTGGCCTGACGGTTTTTCAGGCCACGCCTTTTTTAATCAGATAGCGATAAGGCTTACTGTCGATCTCCTGCGCCAGCAGGGTATGCTCCATAAAAGTACAAAAACCGGGAATATCACGGGTGGTTGCCGGGTCATCGGCAATAATCAGCAGCGTCTCACCTGCGGCCATATCCCGCACGGTTTTGCGCACCATCATTACCGGTTCCGGGCAGCGTAGCCCCATCGCATTGAGGGTTTTATCAGCGTGGGCGTTAATATCGCCAGTCATTGTCATCTCACCAACAAGAGTAAAACAGGGACGCCAGTTTACCCCCTGCAATGGCCCCTGCAAACCCGCATCGCGACGCCATCGTTTGCGTATTAATTAACCATTGCATACTCTGTGGTTTAGCGTATTATGCCGCCGTTATTTTTTTATACTGATTTCTGCTTTGGCTCGCTAAAGCTGGGTTCCCTCACCCCAAGATAAAAAGGTTCAATATGATCGCTTTTACACCGCGCCAGCGCCTGCACGCGCTTTTTTGGCTATCGCTTTTCCATCTGCTGGTAATTACTTCCAGTAACTACCTCGTGCAGCTCCCCATTGCCATCTTTGGTCTGCATACCACCTGGGGCGCATTCAGCTTTCCTTTTATTTTTCTGGCGACTGACCTGACGGTACGTATATTCGGCGCACCGCTGGCACGACGTATTATCCTGGCGGTGATGGTACCGGCCCTGTTTATCTCATACGTCATCTCTGCGCTGTGGTTTAACGGCGAATGGCAGGGCGTGGCAGGATTACAGCAGGTCAACCTGTTTGTCGCGCGCATCGCCTGCGCCAGCTTTATGGCCTATGTACTGGGGCAGATCCTTGATGTCCATGTTTTTAACCGCCTGCGCCAGAAGGCGCAATGGTGGGTGGCGCCCGCCGGCGCGATGTTTCTGGGCAATATCAGCGATACTCTGGCTTTCTTTTTTATCGCTTTTTACAAAAGCCCTGACCCCTTCATGGCGCAGCACTGGGTGGAAATCGCCCTGGTGGACTACAGCTTCAAGGTTTTAATCTGCATGATTTTCTTTCTGCCAGCCTACGGGGTACTACTTAATACCCTGCTTAAACGTATGGCGGAAAAATCCGAACAACCGCGTTTCAACTTCGGCTGAGGCCAAAAAAAGTTTACAATGGCGGTCTGCCTGAAGTTGGAGATCGCCATGTCTATAATCCTTCGCCACGCCTCGCTGAAAGAAATTCATTTGCTTTACAATCAGCTGCCTGAGTTCGATGCCTATCATTCATTAAACGATATGGAAATGCGCATCGCGGACAAACCACATCTGGTGCGTATCGCAGAAATTGACGGCGAACTGGCGGGTTTCAAGCTGGGCTATGCCCTGGATAAAAACTGCTTTTACAGCTGGCTGGGCGGCGTGCTGCCCGGCTTTCGTCGCGAAGGTGTCGCACATGCACTGCTACGCGATCAGGAGCTGTGGGCGCAGTCACAGGGCTATTCCAGAGTCAGCGTTAACACCCGCAATCGCTTTAAAGAGATGCTGCTGTTGCTGGTCAGCCGCGATTACCAGCTGGTCGCGCTGCAACCCGGTGAAACGGCAGCGGAGCACAAACTTCGTTTAGAAAAAGCGTTATAGCCTATAACTGGTTGCTTTTACTGGCCCAATACGTTTGACTGTGACAGAGAAAAGACGCGGTAAATAAGGGAAACGGATGCGTAATCTACTTAAATATGCAGGAATAGGCTTACTGGTAGTCGGTCTGGCTGCCTGTGACGGTAAAAATGATAAAACGGGTAGCGAAAGCGGCGGCGCCAGCAGCAGTCAGTCGGCACAAAATGTTTCGTTACTGGACGGCAAGCTCTCCTTCACTCTGCCTGAGGGCATGTCGGATAAAAGCGACAAACTGGCCACTCAGGCCAGCAATATGCACGTTTATGCGGACGATTCGCAGCAGCGAACCATCATTGTTCTGGTAGGCGATAACTCTAATCAGAATCTGGACGTTTTTGCCAAACGCCTGGAAAACGAGCAGCGCAATCGCGATCCTCAGCTTCAGGTAATCAGCAATAAAGCGTTAACGCTGAGCGGTCATGAGGCGCAGGAACTGAATACCGTTATCTCGGCAAATAATCAGACCAGCTGGTCTTCGATTATCCTGGCGAAGCTGGATGATAAAGTGATAACCATGCAGATTTCTCTGCCGGCGGATAACCAGCAGCAGGCTCAAAGCGAAGCGCAAAAAGTGGTGGACTCGATCAAGCTGAAATAGCGGCTTAAGGATATTCCCGGTAAAAAAAACGCCTGTATTACAGGCGTTTTTTATTTAATTTGCTTAACCGGTCTTGGGTATCAGGGCGCTGACTGGCGTTAAGCAAAAATTGCATTAGCACCGCCTGACGCGCCAGCACAAACCAATCAGATACCCGCGGTTTCGCGCAGATAGCGGCGGGCCTTCACAGCATACTCAAACGGGTTAGCCAACGCCGGATCCTGCTCGGCCTCAACCACCATCCAGCCTTGATAATTGGCGTTATCTAAGGCTGCAAATACCGGTTTGAAATCGATATCGCCATCGCCAGGCACGGTAAACGTGCCGCGCTTGACGCCCTCAAGGAACGACAGATGCTCAAGCCGTACCTGTTCAATAACCGGGTTTCTGACGTCTTTAAGGTGAACATGATTAATTCGCGGCAGATAGCGGGTCAGGATCGCCAGCATCTTTTGTTGGCTACCTTCGGAATAATACGCATGGCCGGTATCATACAGTAAGTAAACGTCGTCATTGGTCATTGCCATAAAACGATCGATCTCTTCCGTGGTCTGAATCCCCGTCCCCATATGATGATGCAAACAGACCTGCATTCCCTTTTCGCCAGCCAGCGCGGCCAGCTGGTTATAACCCTCTGCCGTAAGACGCCACTCTTCATCGCTAAAGAAAGGCTTATCGTCCAGCACGGCCTTATCCGTCCCCTGAATGCTCCGGCTCTGCTCGGAGCAGCCGATCACTTTCGCCCCCATGGCGTGCAAAAAATCACGGTGATTAATAAATTCATCGATGGTTTTCGCCTTATCGCCAGAGGCGAAGAAGGTGCTGAACCAGGCGTTAACGATCTGCAAGCCGCGGATTTCCAGCATCGGCTTTAATACTGCCGGATCGCGCGGATATTTATTCCCCACTTCACTGCCGCTGAATCCGGCCAGTGCCATTTCACTCACGATTTGCTGAAAGGTATTCTCTTTCCCCAGCTCCGGCATATCATCGTTTGTCCAGCCAATAGGGGCGATAGCCAGTCTGACGTTATCTTTATTCATGATAGTCGCCTTGCTTATTTAACAGTTCTCGTACAAACGGGTTGCGTCAGCTGCTGGCCTGGCAACCCTCGATTCACATCGGCACGCGCAGGCGCGTCGCATCGGCACCGGTTGGTTACCGGCTGTAGAATGCCGGGCGCGGAGGCATACTCACCGGCTCTATCGCCGCGCTCTGCTGCGCTTTAAGGCAGGCATCGGCAGCCACCGATGCGGCAAAACCGTCCCAGGCTGACGGGCCGGTCAGGCGGTCGGCTTTCACATCGTTAATAAAGGCCTGCAGCTCCACGTCATAGGCATCAATAAAGCGGTCTTTCCAGTCAGTCAGGATAGTATTAGCCAGCCGCGCATCCTTACGCAGCTGAATGGAGGAAGGTTCCGGCAAGCGAGCGATGCCCTCTTCGCCAACCACTTCGCACTGAATGTCGTAGCCGTAGGCGCAGTTGACGAAAATTTCCACGTCAATGCGAATGCCCTTGTGGGTTTCGAACAGCACAACCTGCGGATCTTTTAGCTTCGCATGTGCCTTTGAAGTGGTGCGCGGGTAGACCACCTGCACCGTTTTATAATCATCATCGGTCAGCCAGCGGAGCACGTCCAGCTCGTGAATCAGGGTGTTGGTGATCGCCATATCGGTGGTGTAATTTTCCGCCACGCTCTGATTGCGATGGGCGCAGTGCAGCATCAGCACCTCACCGATATCGCCATCATCGATCACCTTTTTCAGCGCCCGGTAGCCGCTATCATAAGGGCGCATAAAGCCGACCTGAACCAGCCGCTTACCCTGGGCGATTTCAGCCTCGACAATGCGATGACAGCCTTCGGCACTCATTGCCAGCGGCTTTTCACAGAAGACATATTTACCGGCCGCCACCGCCGCCAGAGTAAACTCCTCGTGCGTCGGATCCCAGGAGGTCACCAGGATGGCCTCTACATTGGGGGCATTAATGACGTCCATACCATTGGCATAAACCTCGGCTTTCAGCCCCAGGCTCTCAACCGCGTTTCTGGCGCCCTCAAGGTTAATATCAGATACGGCAACCACTTCTGCGCCCTGCAATACTTTACTGCAGCGACGTATATGCTCGCGCCCAATCGCACCACTACCGATTACACCAAGTTTCAAAGTCATGTTACTACCCTCGTAGGATGTAGGGTTGGTATGAGATGGCTGCCAGTCAGGCTGACAGCGAAGCCTGTTTAATATTTACGTGCCTTATCGATATGCTGATTGAGCATGCGGGCCACGGTATTAATACGTTCGGACTCGGATACCTGAGCGCCGCCAACGCGCCACCAGCTCAAATAGTTATGCACCATTGTTTTTGGCAGCACTTTTACGTCAATCAGCGTTGAGCACGGCGACAGACGCGACGCTTCCAGCGCCTGCTCCAGCTGTTCAAGGGTGGTAACCCGCCAGGTTTTACAGCCGTAGCCGGCAGCGATTGCGGCGAAATCTACCGGCATCAGATCACCGTCGAGCATGGCGGTTCGCGGATTGCGGAAGCGGAATTCAGTGGTGAAGCTGTCCATGCCATGGCCAATCTGGAGATTATTAATGCAGCCGTTGGTCATGTTATCGAACAGTATGACGTTGATTTTGGCGTTTTCCTGAACGGAGGTAACCAGCTCGGAGTGCAGCATCATAAAGGCGCCGTCCCCCACCAGGGTATAAACCTCACGCTGCGGCTCCGCCAGCTTCACTCCGAGGGCAGCGTTGACTTCATAGCCCATGCAGGAATAGCCATACTCGACGTGATAGCCATTGTAATCTTTGGTGCGCCAGATCCGTTGCAGATCGCCCGGCAGGCTGCCCGACGCGCCAACAATGACTGCATCGGCAGGCAGCCGTTCGTTAAGCCTTCCCAGCACGCTGCTTTGCGTCAGAAAAGAGTCGGTCAGGCGGTTAAACTCGGCAAAGACTGCTTCACGATCCAGATCGTCATCAATTTCCGGTACGTAATTCTCGCCGCCGTAGGTCGCCTGGAAGACACGCTGAGTTTCCAGCTGCTGCTTATCTCGCGCCTGCTCAATCATCTCGCCCCAGCCGCTGTGAAAATCACTGTCAATTAACCTTGATTCCAGCGCGCTGATAGCTTCACGCGCGTCGGCGACCAGCTGAACCGCATCGAGCTTATAAGCATCAAAACGGCTGACGTTAATATTGAGGTAGTCCACCTCAGGATGCTGAAACAGCCATTTCGACGCGGTGGTAAAATCGGTATAGCGCGTACCGATGCCAATGATCAGATCGGCTTCTTTTGCCAGCATATTGGCAGAAAGACAGCCGGTTTCACCCACGCCGCCAACGTTAAGCGGATGGTCTGAAATAATCGTGCCCTTGCCCGCCTGCGTTTCAGCAAAGGGGATTTGAAAACGTTCCGCAAACTGGCGCAGCGCCTGACCGGCTTCAGAATACTTCACCCCGCCTCCGCAGACGATCAGCGGCTTTTTCTTTCTGCATAGCAGCGCTGTTGCCTGCATCAGCTGGCTTTCGGAGGGCAAGCGGCGATCGAGAAGATGAACGCGTTTTTGGAAAAAGTACTCGGGGAAATCCCAGGCTTCTCCCTGCACATCCTGCGGCAGGCAGATAGTTACCGCGCCGGTCTCGACCGGATCGGTTAGCACGCGTAGCGCATTAATACAGGCCGTCATCAACTGCTCGGGGCGATTAACCCGATCCCAGTATTTACTGACGGCGCGAAAGGCGTCGTTGGTGCTAATGCTCAGGTCCTGACTTTGCTCAATCTGCTGCAGCACGGGATCTGGCTGGCGCGTGGCGAATACGTCACCGGGCAGCAGTAGCAAGGGAATGCGATTAGCCGTGGCGGTCGCCGCCGCGGTGATCATATTGGCGGCACCAGGCCCCACGGAAGAAGTGCAGGCAATAATTTCCCGCCGCAGCTTTTGTTTAGCAAAGCCAATTGCCGCATGGGCCATTCCCTGCTCATTTCGTCCCTGATACACCACTAAATCGCCGCGATCCTGTTCCAGCGCCTGCCCCAGCCCGAGAACATTACCATGGCCGAAAATCGCAAAAATGCCCTTGATAAATTGATGCTCGACTCCGTCGACCGACAGATACTGATTATTGAGGAATTTGACCAGCGCCTGGGCGGTGGTTAAGCGGATGGTGCTCATAATAACGTCCTTAGCTTTCCTGCTCGCCAGACTGTCGGCCGTGCGTCATGCCACCTTGATTACGCCAACCTGAGACCACAGGAACAGATGAAACATGTCGCGATTATAAACAAATTTTTTTTTCACTAAATACGATTACAGAAGAAACATTTCATTATGCGAGTGAGATCGCATATCAGACGGTAAATGGCTCTGCCGCCTCAGGATCGGATCGCAGCACTAACGCCCGCGGGGGCCGGGAAAACCACGGGGGATAACCCCCTGATATGCCAGAAACGGAGAGCAGTTAACGGATGGCGTACCGGCGGCGCCAGCGGGAATTCATCGCACCAATCGCGGATGGATACCGCTGCTCTTGAGAGTTTTATCTGGCTCACACTTCCGGCCACTTAATTTCATTTTAAATTGAAAATGAAACGTTTATTTCTTATGCTAGCGTTACATTTAGGGTGACAAGATCGGCAAGCGGCAACTCACGCCGGCATCTCCGACGAGACTCGCAAGAGTCCACTCATCACTGAAGGAATTACCTTTATGCAAACAAAAGACTCACAGCTTGACGTGATTTGTATCGGGCGCATCGCCGTTGACTTTTATGGTCAGCAGGTCGGGGCTCGTCTGGAAGATGCCAGCTCATTTGCCAAATATCTCGGCGGCTCTTCCGGGAACGTCGCCTACGGTACCGCTATTCAGGGATTGAAATCAGGGATGCTGGGCCGCGTTGGCGACGAGCATATGGGGCGTTTTTTACGCGAGGAGCTACAGCGCGCGGGCGTCGATACGCGCTGCTTATTTACCGATAAAGAGCGTCTCACCGGACTGGTCATCCTTGGCATTAAAGATCAGGAAACGTTCCCGCTTATTTTTTATCGTGAGAAGTGCGCGGATATGGGGCTGGTAGCGGAAGATATTCATGAAGACTACATAGCCTCATCGCGATCCGTGGCGGTTACTGGCACCCATCTGTCCCATCAGGATACTCGCGCCGCGGTGCTGAAAGCGCTGAAAATAGCGCGTCATCATGGACTGAGAACGGCGCTGGATATCGACTACCGCCCGGTGCTATGGGGATTAACGTCACTCGGCGATGGCGAAACGCGCTACATCGAATCACAACGCGTTACCGAAGAGCTTCAGGAAGTGCTGCATTATTTCGATTTAATCGTCGGGACAGAAGAGGAATTCCATATTGCCGGCGGCAGCACCGACACCCTGACGGCGCTGAGAGCCGTACGCAAAACCACCCGGGCAACGCTGGTTTGCAAACGCGGGGCGCTCGGCTGCGTGGTGCTGGAAGACGATATTCCACAAAGCTGGGATGAAACGGCACTCCACAGCGGCGTGCGCGTGGAGGTGCTGAACGTGCTGGGCGCAGGCGATGCTTTTATGTCCGGTCTGCTGCGCGGCTGGCTGAATGATGAAGGCTGGGCGCAAGCCTGTCGCTACGCCAACGCCTGCGGCGCTCTGGTGGTCTCCCGCCACGGCTGCGCGCCGGCAATGCCAACCAAAGAGGAGCTGGATGACTATCTCAGCCGCGCGGAATCCGTCGCGCGCCCGGACCGCGATCCCCATCTTAATCATTTGCACCGCGTCACCACCCGCAAGCAGCGCTGGCCTGAACTATGCGTTTTCGCCTTTGACCATCGTAAACAGCTGGTTGAAATGGCGCAGCAGGCCGGCGCGGATACCGCACGCATACCAAAGCTTAAAATGCTGTTGCTACGGGCTGCGCAAGAGACCGCCGCAGAAGCAGGCCTGCAAGGCCGCAGCGGCATTCTTGCCGACACCACTTACGGCCAGGAGGCACTGAATGCCATTAGCGGTAAAGGCTGGTGGATCGGACGTCCGATTGAGCTTCCAGGTTCCCACCCACTGCGCCTGGAGCATGGCAATGTGGGCTCGCAGCTAATCGGCTGGCCGCAGGAACAAGTGGTGAAATGCCTGGTGTTTTACCATCCACACGACGGCGAAGCGCTGCGCAAAGAGCAGGATGAACTGATACTGGATGTCTGGCGCAGCTGCAATCAATCCGGTCATGAATTACTGCTGGAAATTATATTATCGCCGCAACAGTCCGAGCAAAAAGAATCATATTATCTGGATATTATGCGCCACTTCTATGCTCTCGGCATCCAGCCTGACTGGTGGAAACTCCCCCCGCTTTCTGCCGCCAGCTGGCGCGAGGCTGGCCCCCTGATAGAGAAAGAAGATCCTCACTGCCGGGGTATTTTGCTGCTGGGTCTGGATGCGCCGGAAGAAACGCTCAAGGCCGGCTTTGCCGCCGCAGCCGATGCGCGTTGGGTCAAAGGTTTCGCTGTAGGGCGCACCATATTCGGTCAGCCCTCACGGGAATGGCTGCAAGGCAAGCTGGATGACGAGGCGCTGGTAAGCCAGGTTAAGGATAATTATCAAACGTTGATTAACTACTGGCGCGAAGTGCGTCCGGCGACCTGACGCCGGTAAAAACGCCCCGTCTTAGCGGGGCGCTTTTACCCCTTCTCAGAATCCTCTCCCTGGACTGCGCGTTCTTCCCGCACGGTGCAATCCATCGCCTGCACCGGCGACCCGTCAATGTGAAGCGCGATGAAATAAACTGGGTTAATTATGGATTAAAATGAAATTTTTATTCATTTTGGTAAAGTATTTCCTATTGTATGTCTTTACTCTTATTTAGCGAGTCTATAGCAATGAGCACAACCAACCCCACACAGCTGACTTTGTTGCAGGACGAAATCCGTCGCCGCTACGATACGCTCAGTAAGCGATTGAAGCAGGTGGCACGCTATATTCTTGATAATAGCAATAGCATCGCTTTTGATACCGTCGCCTCCATCGCACAGCAGGCGGACGTACCGCCCTCAACGCTGATCCGCTTTTCCAATGCATTTGGTTTCAGCGGCTTCAACGAAATGAAACAAGTTTTTCGTCAGCACCTGATGGAAGAAACGGCCAGCTACACCGAACGTGCGAAGCTCTTTCGTCAGACCGCAACCGACGATACCAACACGCCTGAAAGCCCGACGGAAATACTCAATGTATTTACCATGGTTAACTCTCAGGCGCTGCAACAGCTGGCGATGCAAACTAACCCCGAGCAGCTGGATAAAGCCGTGTCACTGCTGGCCGGCGCGGAGAATATTTACGTCATCGGCCTGCGCCGGTCGTTCAGCGTCGCCTCTTATCTCACCTACGCCCTACGGCATCTGGAACGTCGGGCGTTTTTGATCGATGGCCTCGGCGGCATGTTTGCCGAGCAGCTGAGCATGGTTAATCCAAAAGATGTGGTTATCGCTATCAGCTACTCCCCTTACGCTCGCGAAGCCGTCGAGCTGGTTGAGCTGGGCGCCGGGCGTGGTGCGCAGCAAATTGCTATTACCGACAGCCAGGTAAGTCCGCTGGCCGCCTTCAGCGACGTCTGCTTTGTGGTACGTGAGGCGCAGGTAGATGGTTTCCGCTCACAGGTTGCCTCACTTTGCCTGGCGCAAACGCTGGCGGTATCGCTGGCGCTTAATAACGCCAGCAGCGCCAACAACAAGTAGCTCAGCCCGCCACCGTGCAAAGTAGAGGCTGACTGATTGACCGCTATGGCTGGCGCGGATAGGCGTCGCTGTTTATCCAGGCATGGTCCTTTTCCCAGGTAAATTTCCACAGTCGTACCGGACCGGCCATGACGTTGAGATAATAGTTGTTATAGCCCGCCAGCGTTGCAACCGGGTGATAGCCACGCGGAACCATCACCACATCCTGGTTATATGCCGCCATGCATTGGTCCAGCGAACGATCGTCGGTATAAACCCGCTGCATGGCAAAACCTTGCGGCGGGTCGAAGCGATGATAGTAGGTCTCCTCCAGATAGGTTTCATCGGCAGAGTCGTGCTGGTCATGCTTATGGCTTGGATAGGAGCTGCTGTCGCCTTCATCGGTGTAAACCTCCACCACCAGCAGGCTATCTGCCGGCTCGCTGTCCGGTAGGATGTTATGCACCAGCCGCTTATTGCGCCCCTTGCCCCGCCGCTCAACGCCGACATCATCAGGCGCGATCAGCCGTGCCGGCAAGCCGCCGCCGGTTGAGGGCGCGCTGCATACTGCCAGCTCCAGATCGGAATCAGCGACCACCTCAACCCGATCCGACGCCGGAACGTAAACCGACCACGGCGGCGTGCGTTCGAAAGGGGACAGGCGCTTACCAATACCGCTAAATTCAGCATGGCGAGTTTTAACCGAGGCCAGCCCGGCCACCAGCACCAGACAAAGTTCCTTGTCGCCGCTTTCCAGCGTCAGACGCTGCCCCCGCCGCAGCTGATAGGCGGCGAATCCTACATAGCGCCAGCCGGCGCTCTCCGGCGTGATCTGCTGAATACAGCCATCAGAATCCGGCTGCTGACGCTTAGACAGTAAAGACATTCGCTTGCTCCTTTTCGGCTCGTTTACCCGAGCGTAGGCATACTGAATTCAGAGACGATATGCTCACCTGCAGGCCAGCGCGTAGTGGCGGTTTTCATGCGCGTATAGAAGCGCACGCCGTCCGGACCGTGTACGTTGAGCGCGCCAAAAACCGAACGCTTCCAGCCGCCGAAGCTGTGAAAAGCCATGGGTACAGGAACCGGCACGTTGACGCCGACCATTCCCGCCTCAACGTCCTGCACAAAGCTGCGCGCGGTGTGTCCGTCGCTGGTAAAGATGGCGCTGCCGTTGCCGAACTCATGGCTGTTTACCAGCTGCAGCGCGCTCTGATAATCGGCGGCGCGCATGATGCTCAGCACCGGTCCGAAGATCTCTTCACGCCAGATAGTCATTTCCGGCGTCACCTTGTCAAACAGGGTGCCGCCTACGTAGTAGCCATCATCATGACCTGCGACCTTATAGTTGCGCCCGTCAATGACCAGCGCAGCACCTTCCTGTTCGCCCTTATCAATATAGCCCAACACTTTTTGCTGATGCGCGGCAGAAACCAGCGGCCCCATTTCGTTCTCCGCATCGCCACGTTTATTACCCGGCCCAACGCGCAGCGCTTTAATCAGCGGAGTCAGCCGTTCGATGAGCGTGTCGGCGGTTTCATCGCCAACCGCGACCACCACGGGCAGCGCCATGCAGCGCTCGCCGGCAGAGCCAAAAGCGCCCCCCATAATCGCGTTGATGGTCGCATCAAGATCGGCATCCGGCATCACGATGGCATGGTTTTTCGCCGCGCCGAAAGCCTGTACGCGCTTACCGTGAGCACTGGCCGTTTTGTAAATATGCTCCGCCACGCCGGAGGAGCCGACAAAGCTGACCGCCGCGATGCGGGGATCCTGGTAGAGCTGCTCAGCATCCTGATTAGAACAGTGAACCACGTTAAACACGCCATCGGGCAGGCCGGCCTCGGTGAGCAACTCAGCCATACGCACGGCAGCGGAGGGGTCAAGCGCCGGGGGCTTAAGAACAAAGGTATTGCCGCAGGCCAGGGCAATGGGGAACATCCACATTGGCACCATTGCCGGAAAATTAAACGGGGTAATGCCAGCGACGACGCCGACCGGCTGCATCAGCGAGTAGCTATCAACGCCGGTGCCGACGTTAGCTGAATACTCGCCTTTAATCAGATGCGGGATACCACAGGCAAACTCCACCACTTCCATGCCGCGCGTCAGCTCGCCCTGAGCGTCAGACCAGACCTTGCCATGCTCGCTGACAATCAGCTCCGCCAGCTCGTCACGGTGCTTTTCCAGCAGCGCTTTGAAGTTAAACAGCACGCGGGCACGACGCAGCGGTGAGGTATGCGACCAGCCGTGAAATGCCTGATGTGCTGCGCCAATTGCCTGAGAGACCTCCTCTGACGAGCTTTGGGTTAATTCGCGCACGACCTTACCCGTTGCCGGATCGTAAACCGGGATAGTTTCGCCCGTGGCGCTGTGGGTGATTTTCCCCGCGATAAAGTTTCCTGTGATTTGCATGTTGTTGCCTCTGTGAAGTGAGAGATCCTTGTCGGCAGCAGCGAAACGCAGGCCGACCGGACAAGCTGTCTGCATCAGGAAACAGTATAATAATGGAATATTTTTTTCAAATATTGCAGTTTGAAAAATTCATTTTTAGCGGAAACGATCGCATTTTCGCCTTTCAGGATAGCCGGACAGGCATCAGCCTGATGGCGTCAGAGCGCACTATCAGAGCCTGCCTTTGCGCACTCGCCGATCAAATTTTGCGAAGGCCGTCAAAAAATTTAATTTCGCGGCGAACAAAATATGAAATAAAAATTCCCACAGAGAAAGTTACCGCCGGCCGTCTTTATTCAGCGGCCGCCGGCAGCTGCGTTCGTCGTTTTAGCCGGATCGTCAGTAGCAGCGCGGCAGTCACCAGGGCGGCGCTAAGCAAATAGACCTGCGGGACACCGGCAAAGCTGATAACCAGCCCCGCCAGCGGGCCGGTCAGCCCAAGCGACAGATCCATAAAAGCGGTATAGGTTGCCAGCGCGCTTCCCTGATTCTGCGGCGGCACCTGTTTTACCGCCACCACGCCGATCGCCGGGAACACCAGCGAGAATCCGGTGCCGGTAAGCAGCGCCCCCAGCTTCGCCATCCAGGGGGTGAAGGCGCCGCCGACCATCAGCAACCCGACGGTTTCAACGCCAAAGCAGATAACCGCGACTATCATGCCGCCATGGCGATTAATCGCATTGGGAAACAGCAGCCGGGTTAGCACGAAAGCGCCGCTGAACAGCGCCAGAGCATAAGCACCGCCGTCCCAGCCTTTGAACTGATAAAATAAAGTAATAAAGGTGGCGATAACGCCAAAGCCCACCGAGCCCAGGGCGAGGATCACGCCGTAACCCCAAATTTTACCCAGCACGGCGCGAAAGGGCAGCAGCTTGCCTTTATTGCCCGCCACCGCCGGTCGCGGCAGGGCACTAACTATCGCCAGGAGCGCAATAGCTAAAATAATTAACGCCAGCAGCAGCAAGCCGCCGTACTGATAGATAACCACCCCCAGAGGCGCGCCAATCGCCATCGCACCATAGCTCATGACGCCATTCCAGGAAATGACCCGGCCGATATGCAAGGAACCCACCACGCCGACGCCCCACAGGGATGCGCCGGTGCCCGCCAGACTTTGACCGACGCCAAGAATTAAGCGCCCCGCGCACAGCAGAATCAGGCTAACGAGCGGCATGGAGGAAAAGAGCGCAGCCAGCAAATAGCACAGGCCGCTGAGAAAGCAGCCGCACAGGCCAAGCACCACCACTTTCTTTGGCCCCCAGCGGTCGGCATAGCGTCCGGCATGGGGTCGGCTAAGTAAGGTAGCGAAATATTGCAGGCTGATCACCAGCCCGGCCCAGAAGGCGCTAAACCCCATCACATCATGTACATATCCCGGCAGTACCGCCAGCGGCAGGCCGATAGTCAGAAAGCTGGCGAAATTAAAAATAATCACTGAGAGAATGCGCAGATTAAGACGTAAGGCGCTTTGAGCGGGCTGCTGGGCGCGGGGATCGGACATGAAAAAGTTAACTCGTCGGCGGAAAGTTATGCACCAGCATACTATACGCCTGCTAAGAGTTTAACCATCAAAGCCCATGGGGCGGCAAGCGGCGCGTAATTTCAGACTGCGGCGAAAAACGTCGCGCCGCTTTTACCACCGCTTCGACGCGGTGCTGCCGCCAATACGCATAATTTATGGTAGCCACAACAATACGACACCAGCCCGCCCGGCAACAGCGCTGGCGCCGTATTGCATGCAATCAGCGGTGAGTTTTCTGATGCAGAGCGATAATCTCTCTGCCCAGCTCCACCAACATAATCGCATTCATCAGATGATCCTGCGCATGTACCATAATCAGGTGAACCGGAATTTTACCGCTGCCCTCATCCTCGCCGATCAGCCGCGTCTGCACCTCGTGCGCCGAAGAGAGCGCCTCCTGAGCCTGCTGCATCAACTGCCCGGCCTGCTCAAAGTCGCCGTCTTCACGCGCGCAGCGGATGGCCTGAAAAACCAGGCTGCGGGCATAGCCGGAGTTAGTAATTAACTCCATGATTTCATTTTCTAATTCCACATCAAGCCTCGTCTAACAGCGCTAATGCCTGCTCCAGCACCTTATCGCCTTTCATGGTGCCGTAGGCCATCATGTCGATGCAGGCTACTTTTTTGCCGTGCTCGTCAGCAATTTTCTGGCACTCCGGCAGCTTGTAGCGAATCTGCGGGCCCAGCAGCGCAACATCAAATTCCTCGACGCACGCCTTATAATCACGTACTGATTTGGCCGCAATTTCGACCCGTAAACTGCGCGCTTCCGCCGCTTCCTGCATTTTTTTTACCATCAGGCTGGTAGACATGCCCAGGTCGCAAATCAATAGGATCTTTTTCATTTCACTTCTCCATATCTTCCAGCAAATGCTGTATTAACAGAGGGACAGGACGGCCTGACGCAACGCTATAACCTTTTTCACGCCAGAGCGCCGTACCGCTGATGTCCAGGTGCGCCCAGGGCATATCGTCCGGGCAGAAACGGCTGAGGAACCAGGCCGCAGAGGTGCTGATCGCGGCACTATTGGTGGGAGTATTACAGTAATCGGCGATGTTACTCGCTATCTGACCGGCAAAGCGCTCATCAAGGGGCAGCGACCATACTTCATCGCCACAGCGCTGGCCTGCCTGCGTCAGAGCATGGCGCAAACTTTCGTCCTGCGTCATCAGGCCGGACAGGTCATAGCCCAGGGCCTTTACCACCGCGCCAGTCAGCGTGGCGAGATCGATAACGTAACGCGCCGGCTGCCCGTTGACGATCATCCGGCTGGCCCATGCAATGCCATCAGCCAGTACCAGCCGCCCTTCGGCATCGGTATTATTAATTTCAACGCTGTGACCGGCATAGCTGACGGCGACGTCGCCGGGACGCATTGCCGCAGGCCCAATCATATTCTCCGCCAGCGCCAGCACCCCAACCACAGGCTGCGTAAGCTGCAACTCGGCGGCGGCTACCAGCAGGCCCAGCACGTTCGCCGCGCCGCACATATCGTACTTCATGGTGTACATACCGTCGCCGCTTTTCAGCCAGTGGCCGCCGGTATCAAAGGTGACGCCTTTGCCGACATAAGCGGCGAACGGCAGCGGCGCTTTTCCGGCATAGCGTATAACCACCAGCCGCGGCGGATTATTACCGCCCTTGCCCACCGCCTGTAACAGCCCAAGGCCTTGCTGCTTTATCTGCGTTTCATCCAGCACTTCGCAGCTCAGGTCGGGATAGCCGGCAATCAGCGTCTCAACCTCGTCGGCAATGAATGCGGGCGTGCAGTAATCACTGGGCATATCGGCCAGCCGGCGCGCGATATTCATCCCCTTGGCAGTGGCGTATGCCTGGCGCAGCAGCGCACTGAAATGCGCCTGCTGCTGCGTCTGGCAGTAGAATATCAGGCGGGAGACCCGCGCCGGCTTATTGTCATCGCTGACCGTTTTCAATCCGAGATCCACCAGCTGATAGTCAAGACTGAACAGCAAGTGGAACAGCGCCAGCGCGTTCGCCTGGCGCGTCAGTAAACCGCAATCGATAATCAGGCTTGCCGCCGCATTTTGTGCCAGTAGCGCACGCCAGGCATCGGTTAGCTTGGCGGCCTGCCGGTGCTGCCAGAGCGTTGCAGGCAACAGCGTCAGATGACTGAACGGTTCGCAGCCGTAGGCCGCATCCGCCACGCGCCCCTCATCCGCCCGCATGCTTTGCAGCAGCGTCTCAGGCGCGCCCAGCGACGCCGGTAACGCACTTTGCGGGTAGCTGATTAAATGACTGGCGCTATCGACAGGACAACGCTCAGAGCAGAGTTGATATTCAATCATAGCGGGTCTCCTCAAGCACGATGGGCGCCCGGATGCGCGCCGCATAATCATCCATCCATTTTTCATCCGCCGGAGCATAGCGCGTGGTATTCAGATGGCGCTCGGCCAGATAAACGGTCGGCGGCAGCGTTTCACTGGCGACCACAAATGAAAAGTTGCTGATATTGGTCGATGCGCCGAAGGCGCCGTCAGCGTTCATGCAGACAACCGAAAGGTCACCTACGCGGCCAAAGCGCGACATCAGGCGATCTTCCAGCTCAAAAACCACGGTATCCGCCGCCTGCTGCGGCGACATCCCCTGTGCCATCCGCCGTACGATTTCGTAGCTGGTGCAGCCTTTCATCAGGTCTTCACCTACGCCGGTCGCCGTCGCCGCGCCAGTCTGGCTATCACAATAAAAACCGGAGCCGATAATTGGCGAATCTCCCAGCCGGCCGCGACGTTTCATAAACAGTCCGCTGGTGGAGGTCGCGACGCTCATTGAGCCATATTTATCCAGCGAAATAATGCCCACCGTGTCATGGCCATCGTAAGGGCTAAGTCCCTTATCGATCGTTTGCTGGCAGCGCTTACGATAATGTTGCGTCGCGCGTTCAGTCAGCATCTTTTTGTCGCTAAATCCCTGACTCAGCGCCCATTCACGGGCGCCCTGACCGACCAGGACGCTGTTAAAACGCTCGCGGCTGAGCGCCTGCGCGACCCGCACCGGATTGGCAATATCGATCAGATTGCCGACGGCGCCAAATGCCAGGGTATCGCCGTCCATAAAGGCGGCGTCCAGCTCCACGTCACCATTTTCACCGGGCAACCCGCCATAGCCGACGGATTTATACAGCGGAAAGTCCTCGACTTCGGCGACAGCATCGACCACGGTGCGGCCGGCTAAGGCGCCAGCAGACAGCGACTGGCTTGCGGTTACTACGCCTTCCAGCGCCATGCGCCATGTTGCAATCATTCCCCACATATTTTGCTCCTGCATTGTGGATTGATGTTGGTTTAAGCCACCTCTGCCGCCCGATACTGCTTATCGAGCACCTTCAGGAAAGGCAGGTAGAGAAGCGCGCCGATAAGCAGATTGGTCAGCTGCATCAGGCTGCCGCTGAGATGAGCGGTAACGATAAAACCGCTAATTACCGGCGGCAGCGTCCAGGGAATAAATACCCCGGTGGTGACAGCTACCACGCCAATCTTCATCGCCACGTATTGCACGGTAACCAGCACCAACGGCACCAGGTTAAAAGGGATAAGCATGATGGGATTCATAATGATCGGCAGGCCGAACAAGATGGGCTCGTTAATGTTAAAGCAGGAGGCCACCGCGCCGAGACGCGCCACTTCGCGCATGCTTTTGCTGCGAGCAAAAAACAGCATCGCGATAACCAGCGACAGCGTAGCTCCGGCGCCGCCCATCCAGATCATGTCGAAAAACTGTTCGGTTATCACGTGCGGCGGCACGTGCCCGGCTTGCATCGCCGCCAGATTATCGGTCTGATTTTCCATCCACAGTGGGCGGATAATGCCGTTGACCATCGAACCGGAGTTGATGCCGACCGACCACAGCACGGTAATGCTCAACACCGTCAGCAGCGCCCCGAAATACGAGGTGCCGAAATGGCGAATCGGTACCGCAACCACATCATAAATAAACTGATGAATGGTCTGATAGCTGGTGTGGGCAAAACCAATGCGAATGCCCAGCGCCAGTACGATGACAATTAATCCTGGGATCAGCGCCGCAAAGGACTCCTGTACCGCCGGCGGCACGCCTTCAGGCATTTTAATCACCAGATGTTTACGCTTCAGATAGCAAAACAGTTCAGTCCATACTAGTGAACCGATCATCGAGACAAACAGGCCTTTACTGCCGATCCACTCGGAGGGGATCGCCATAAGGTCGCCGGCTGCATCAAGGGTGATAAACGGCGTCAGAATTAAAAAGCACACCAGCGCCAAAATTCCGCAGGAAACGCAGTCCTCTTCATATTGCTCCGCCAGCCGGTAAGCCACCAGAAAGCTAATAAACAGCGCCATGGTGGAAAATACCGCATTGAAGGGGATCTCAACGATGCTCTTCCAGCTTGCGCCAAACAGCGTGGCCATCAGATGCTGGTAACCCGAGTACGGAAACGAAGAGACAATCAGCAGAATGGAACCAACAATAATAAAGGGCATGAAGGAGATGTAGGCATTGCGAATCGCACATAGGTGCTTTTGCTGTGCCACTCTGGCCGCCAGCGGCATCAGCCGGGCCTCCAGAAATCCCATGACATTGTTCATGCATAACCCCCTGCTAAGGTGATAATAGAAACGATGCAGTGCAACCCGGGCCGATTATCATTGAATGAATTGCTCAGAAAGTTGAATTAGCTCACAACACCATAGAAATTGGATAAAAATCTCATTAGATTAGATATCATTTAACTGCGGTTTACCGGAGAGAAATTGATGGAAATAAAGCTACATGCTAACGCAACAACTACCCCACGAATTCGCAGGTATATCCAGCAGTCAGATAAAAGCGATCGTCAGCTGGCTAAGGAACTGGGCATCTCCGTTGCCACCGTCAGACGCTGGCGACAGCGTGAGGATGTGGCCGACAGAAACACCGCGCCGGTCACCACGCGCAAAGTGTTGAGTCCTGAACAAAGCGCTTTGATCAACTGGCTGAGACAAACCTTTTTAATTTCGCTGGATGAGCTGCTGGTCGTGGTTAATCAGGGGATGGGGCTGTCCGTTTCACGCGCCGGTCTCGACCGCTATCTGACGCGCGTGGCCGATAAAAGCGCCGCTAAAGCACTGCGCGGCAGAAAAGCCAGCCAGGCCGGGCTACGCCCGACCCATCTCCGCTTGCACTATCAGAGAATTAATCTGCTGCCGGACGACGGCGGTGAATGGCACCTGCTGTGGGCGCTGGAACCGGTTAGCGGCTGGGTGACGGCTCAGGCTTTCGCCGGCGTGTCTCCCCATCTGGTCGTCATCTGGCTGAGCCAGCTGCTTGACGCTGCGCCATGTGATATACAATCTATTGAGACTGAAAATAAAACGGTGTTTGGCTACCAGAACGCCAAACAGCAGCCGTTACAGCTCTGGGCTGAACAGCACCCGCTGACGCTGCACTGTGATGAAAGCGCAGAACGCGACGTTGCGCTGCGACTGAATATCCCCCTGACGGCGCTGCTCCCGGCAACGGAAGGTTGCGATCTCAGTCAGGCTATCGGTCAATTCTGTCAGCGCTACAACCATCACTGGACGCAAAAAAAGCTGGGTCATCTGACGCCCTTTGACTTCGCGCAGGCGGCCCGCTAAAGCGGGCCAGGCTGTCCGCCATTAACCTACCGCACGCCGCCTTCTCCGGCGAGAAGCGCCGCCATTCCGCTTAATAAAACCGTCATATAGCCCCCCTATACTGCGCTTCATCAAATCCCAAAGAGGATAGAAAATATGTGGACTCCCCTGTTTTTTACACAGGTGAGAGCGACCCTCCGGGTGACGGGTGCGGGTATAACGGCCTGTTCTTGCCTCGTTGGGATAAAGCCATGACGCCCTCATCCTGCGCTATCTCACTGCAAGGTATTCATTACGCGTTTGCCGGCAATACGGTGCTAAACGCCCTCGACCTGAAGGTTGAGTCGGGTGAAGTCGTGGCATTGCTCGGACCTTCCGGCTGCGGAAAAAGCACGTTGCTGAAACTACTGGCGGGCCTGCTACAGCCGCAGCGCGGCGAGATATATTTTGGCAGCCAGCGGGTTGCCAGCGCTAACAGCATGCTGCCGCCGGAACAGCGCGATCTGGGGATGGTGTTTCAGGATTACGCCCTGTGGCCGCATATGTCGGTAGCGCAAAATGTGGATTTCCCTCTGCGCATGCGCAAAATCCCGCTGTCAGAACGCCAGCTGCGCGTACGGACGGCGTTAGATCGCGTGGGCCTGACAGAAATGGCTAACCGCAAACCTTCCGATCTCTCCGGCGGCCAGCAGCAGCGCGTTGCCCTGGCCCGCGCCATCGTCGCCGGGCCGCAGATACTGCTGTTTGATGAGCCACTTTCCAATCTGGATAGCGAACTGCGCGAGACGCTCTGCCGGGAAATCGCCGGGCTGCTGCGTCAGTCAGGCACCACCGCCGTATACGTAACTCATGACCGCCATGAAGCCGAGCTACTCGCCGATCGTATCGTGCATCTTTCATTCGGCGCCGTCTCTGCCATCCGAACCGTTACTTCATCCTCAGGGAAATCCACATGAAAATATTCAGCCAGTATAAAACAGGAGCGATCTTCGCGATGATATTGACCTCCGCCATGATGATTAATGATGCCAACGCACTGACGGTTTACACCGCCGGCCCCGGTTCGCTGGCCAAAAATCTGGCCGCCGGTTTTGAGCAAAAAACCGGCGTCAAAGTGAATATCTTTCAGGCAACCACCGGCAAGGTAATGGCCCGTCTGGAAGCTGAGCAGGCCAATCCACTGGCCGATATTCTGATATCTGCCTCCTGGGATACCGCAGAAGAACTGCACAATCGCGGCTGGCTGCTGGCCTATCAGAGCCACAATGCGGAAAAGGTGCCGCCAGCGCTGAAAACCACGGATTACGTCGCCCAGGGGATCTCTGCGCTGGGCATCGTCTGGAATACTAAAAGCGGTACGCCGGAGCCAAAAGAGTGGCAGGATCTGACTACCCCCGCCTTTAAGGACAAAGTCACCACGCCGGATCCAGCTCTCTCCGGTGCCTCGCTTGACCTGTTAATCGGCCTGCAAAACAGCATGGGCGAACAGGCCTGGCAGCTGTTCAGCCAGTTGAAAGATAACGGGATGATAATCGGCGGTCCGAATGCACAGGCGGTAACGCCGGTCATGCAGGGAGCTAAAGCTGCGGTGTTCGGCGCAGTTGATTATGTTTCTTACAAGAACATCAAAGATGGTGAAGCCATCAAAGTTATTTTTCCGGCCAGCGGCACCGTTGCCGCGCCGCGCCCGATGATGATCCTTAAAAGCACCCAGCATGCCAGTGATGCGAAGGCCTTTATTGACTACGTTCTGTCGCCGGAAGGCCAGGCGCTGGTCGCCGACGCCTGGCTGATGCCGGCCCGCACCGATATCAGCGCCAAACGTCCACTGCTCAGCGATTTGAAGCTGCTGCAGGTCAATAATCAAACCGGCAGCGATCGCGCGCAGGTCTTGCAGCGCTTTAGCGCACTATTCTCCCGTTAAACTTTCCAGCTGCGGCGGGCTTATCGCCCGCCTTTTCAGGAGCCTGCCGTGAAACTTCGCGCGATCGTTATACTGACCGTCAGCCTGCTGATAATTCTGGTGGCGCTACCGCTGCTATTCATCGTGCTTCAGGCGGTATTCCCGGCCTTTAGCGAAGGCTCGTTACGCGGCGCCTTCACCCCCTTTTTAACCCTCTGGCGCGATCCACAACTCGGTGCATCGCTGCGGGGAACGCTGGGGCTCGGCCTGGGCGTTGCACTCGGCAGCGCGCTGCTGGGCCTGCCTTTAGGGGTAATACGCGGCCTGTTTAACCTACCGGCCGCGCGCCTGTGGGATCTACTGATGCTGATTCCCTTCCTGACGCCGCCCTATATCGCCGCACTGTCCTGGATACTGGCATTGCAGCCTAATGGCTATCTGGCGCAGCTGACCGGTTTCGATCTGAATAAGCTCTTGTTCAGCGCCACCGGCATCATTCTGGTCATGACGCTCAATATTTTCCCGGTGGTCTATTTTGCCGTCTCCCGCAGTCTGCTTGCCAGCGGACAAAGGCTGGCAACCATTGGCCGGGTACACGGCGCCAGCGCCTGGCGCGCTTTCTGGCATATTACCCTGCCAATGCTGCTGCCTGCGCTCGCCGCCGGCATGCTGCTGGCGTTTACCATGGCAATTGAAGAGTACGGCGTTCCCGCCGCCCTGGGCAGTCGTTCAGGCGTGGTGATGCTGACAGTCAGCATTGAGAAAAAGCTGGCGGACTGGCCGATCGATCTCTCCGGCGCCTCGCTGCTTTCGCTGCTGCTGGTGCTGGTAGCGCTGTCCGGCTGGTGGCTACAGCGTCGCCTGGTCGGCAATAAAGAGATAACCAGCATAACCGGCAAACCGATGGAAAATCAGGGCGCGCATTTAGCCGGCTGGACCATACCCGCGCTGCTGGTTTTCGCCGTTACTGCACTGCTGGCCGTGGCGCTACCAATGTCCTCAATGTTGCTGACGGCGTTTTTATCCACCCTTTCCGGCGGTATCAGCGGCGATAATTTTACCCTGCGACATTTTGCGCTGCTTTTTTCGCAGCAGGGCGAGGCGCTACAGGCGCTTTCTACCAGCCTCAGTTTGGCGTTCGGATCGGCGCTGATAACCGGTGCATCAGGACTGCTTTGCGCGTGGCTGGTGGTGGCCCGCCGGCTGCGCTATGGCGCCTTGCTTGACGGGCTATCGCTCCTTCCCGCCGCGTTGCCGGGCGTGGTGGTCGGCGTCGGGCTGATTTTGCTCTGGAACCAGTCGTTCTGGCCGTTTACGCCCTATAACAGCAAGGCCATCTTGTTGCTCTCGTACTGCTGCCTGCTGCTGCCCTGGCCTGTGCGCTACATCGGCAGCGCACTGCGTCAGCTGGGAAACAACCTCGAATCCGCCGCGCGTGTACACGGCGCCAGCCCCCTGACCGCCCTGCGACTTATCGTTCTGCCTCTGGTTTTCCCCAGCCTGCTGGCCTCTATGCTGATGGTTTTTGCCGTCGCCTTGCGGGAGCTGGTGACCTCGCTGCTGCTGGCGCCGGCCGGAACGCAAACCATATCGGTATTCGTCTGGCGCCAGTTTGAACAGGGCTCGGTTGGCCAGGGAATGGCGATGGCCAGCGTGGCGGCGCTAGTCGGGCTGCTGCTAATGCTGCTAGCCCTAGGCATTATGCAGCGCAGCCAGCGCTGATGAGATTAATCCTTAACTGAGCCATACGCGCACGCTGGCCTGAGAAAGCTCTACACTTTAGCGGCATAGCGTGAAAAGAGGAACGTTGATGGCGGTGCCGCAGCAAGAGAGAATCGGGCAAAATCTACTGATTAAACTGGCAACGCTGGTAGTTCTGCTCGCCGGTATTCACGCCGCCTCAACTATTCTGGTGCCGTTTTTACTCGCGCTTTTTATCGCCATCGTGCTCAATCCGCTGGTTTCCTGGCTGATGCGCCATGGGCTACGACGCGGATTTTCAATTGCGCTGGTGATGCTGGTGATGCTCGCGCTGTTCGCCATTGTTGGCGCCATGCTGGCAGGCTCGGCACACGAGTTTTCCGACATTTATCCGCAGCTGCACGGGCAAATTGAGCACCGCATGCGCTGGCTGCAACATCTGGCAAGGCCTTTTCATCTTAATGTCTCCACCAGCGCGCTGGCGCAGCGCCTCGATCCCGACACGGTGATGAGCATGGCCTCCAGCCTGCTGACCAAGTTTTCCGGCGTGATGTCGGGCCTGGTTCTGCTGCTGATGACCGTAATATTCATGCTGCTGGAAGTACATCACCTGCCTTACAAATTACGCTTTGCGCTGGTAAACCCACGCATCCGCATCGCCGGTTTGCACCGTGCGCTTAAAGGCGTCACCCATTATCTGGCGCTAAAAACGCTGATCAGCTTATTTACCGGCATCACCGTCTGGCTGGCGCTATGGCTTCTGGGCGTCAAGTTCGCCCTGCTTTGGGGACTGGTCGCTTTTATTTGTAATTTCGTCCCCAATATCGGCCCCATTATTGCCGGCATACCGCCGGTAGCGCAGGCGCTGCTGCTAAACGCACCGCTGACGGCCGGACTGGCGGCGCTGTTGTTTGTTGTCATCCATATGGTATTTGGCAACATGCTGGAACCACGGATTATGGGAAAGAGGCTCGGCCTGTCGTCACTGGTGGTCTTTCTGTCGTTGATTTTTTGGGGCTGGCTGCTGGGGCCGGTGGGTATGCTACTGTCGGTTCCGCTGACCAGCGTATGCAAAATCCTGATGGAAACCACCCCGGGAGGCAGCAAGCTGGCAATTTTACTGGGCAATGGTCGTCCCTGACTGCCGGTAATCCCTGCAAATCAATAACGAAACGGTAGCGCACGTCGCCCTGACGCCACGGAAGGAAGGCCCGGCGAGCGCATGACATTTATCCCGCGATCCGGCTATCGCTTTAACTGCGGCAGATTGACATTGCCATGGTATGCTTGCGTCAGCACCGAGCGAGGAATCTGCCGTGAAAAAACTGGGATCGAAGCCAATTGTAAGGCACTGGACGCTACTGGCCGCAGCCGCCCTGTTACCGCTTTTACTTAGCCTGATTTTCAGCTATTTTGCCGCGCGTAGTCAGCTTGGTCGTCATATGAATAGCATCGGCGAAAGCCTGATGAACCAAAGCGAACAGATTAGCGACCGCGCGCAGGATATGCTCAATACGCTACAGCGTTTTGCCGGCCAGCCCTGCGAAAGTTCGCTGATTGATATACAGCGAATCAGCAATCTGAATGCCTACTTTCGCTCAATCGGACTGCTGCAGGGTAACCAGATCGTTTGCTCCTCCGCCTACGGTTCGTTTACCGGTCCGCTTAATGCGTTGATTTCTCCACCTTTATTTAACACGCAACACCTGACGTCAAGCATCTCCGTTGCCGGTACCTATGGCGTGCCTCATCGCTCCGCCGTGCTTTATCTGCGACGGCCTCACGGCGATCGGGGAAGCTATGCCATCGTCGAAGGCCAGTATCTGCTCGACTTTATGCAGGCAGTCGGACGCCCGCGCGGCGACGTTCTCAGCCTCAGGGTCGGCGATGGCTATGCGATACGTAGCGGCTGGTTGCCGCCGAATAATAATCCCCTCTGGGGCAACAGCCAGCTAACGCTGCACTCTACGCGCTATCCGATCGCACTTAGCGTTGAATCACCGGCCAGCGAGTTTCTGCGCATCTGGCAGCAGCTGCTGTTAACTTTTCTACCGCTGGGGATAATCCTGGCGCTGGTGTTTAGCCTGATGGCAAATAACTGGCTAAAGCGCAGGCTCTCATTTCACGATGAAATGCGCCGGGCCATTGCCAGAGATGAATTTTTCGTTGTCTATCAACCGGTTTATAGCAACAAAACCGGGGAGGCCAGCGGGGCCGAAGCGCTGATGCGCTGGCAGCGGAGCAATGGCGAATGGGTCAGCCCGGATATTTTTATTGCCGCTGCGGAAGCCGAAGCAATGATCATCCCGCTGACCCGCCATCTGCTCTCATTGATCGTTCGCGACAGCGCTGACTGGCAGGTACCCGCCGGATTTCACCTTGGCGTGAACGTGGCAGCAGAGCACTTACAGGATGCGAGCTTTCTCGACGATATCCGCCAGTTCGCCCGTCACATGGCATTGCACACTCAGCAGTTGAATATCACCCTGGAGCTCACCGAACGCAGCCTGATCGGCGATCCGCAAACGGTAATCAGCAAGCTGGAAGAATTACGCAGCGAAGGCTTTCGCGTCGCGATTGACGATTTTGGCACCGGCCACTGCACCCTTTCCTATTTGCAGACGTTCCCGCTTGATTACCTGAAAATTGATAAGGGCTTTGTCGCGGCGATTGAGCAAGTCAATGGTGAAACGCCGGTGCTGGATACCATTATTCAGCTGAGCCACAAGCTGGCCCTGCAAACGGTCGCCGAAGGCGTAGAAACGCCGTTGCAGTTTCACTATCTCAAACAGCGCGGCGTAACCTTTATCCAGGGCTATCTGTATGCCCGGCCGATGCGCAGCGAAGAAATGATAAACTGGCTGAAAAATCCACCGCCGTTTCCACCTGAAATCTGACAGCCCGCCGCCGGCTGAATCGTCGCACAGTGACTAAATGCTGCGGGTGAAGCCGCCGACGCGAAAACGCATTTTTTCACTATACTCCTTCTGGCACTCCAATTTCTTGCCAGCGGAGAACCACCAGAAAAATCAACTTATTAACAGTAAGTTAAGAAGAAAAACAGCAAGGAAATTACACACCAAAAGTGATACTGCAAATCAACTTTTAATTTCCACACCGCAAACAATTACGTTGAGAAATTATGAAAACAGGAAGGAAAACGTTAAGATAACCCTCTGCTGACTCGATTAATTCGATATAAATAATGTCATTCGAGTCCGTTTTTAGCACAAGCCGCAGGGCTATTTCCTCGCTGCGCTTATCAGGAAAACACGGCGGGAAAGTTCCACAGGATTAGTAACTACAGGGTGTTTGATATGAAGCTACGTAGGAAGCGTGTTAAACCGATTGGGTTAAAAGACATAACAATTATTGACGACACAAAATTGCGTAAAGCGATTACCGCCGCAGCACTGGGCAACGCAATGGAGTGGTTCGACTTTGGTGTATACGGTTTTGTTGCTTACGCACTTGGCCAGGTTTTTTTCCCCGATGCCAGCCCGGGCGTGCAGATGGTTGCCGCACTGGCCACATTCTCTGTTCCATTTTTAATTCGTCCTCTCGGCGGTATGTTCTTCGGCGCACTTGGTGACCGCTATGGTCGTCAGAAAATCCTCGCCATCACCATCGTCATCATGTCTATCAGTACCTTTGCCATCGGCCTGATCCCCTCCTATGCCTCAATAGGCATCTGGGCGCCGATTTTGCTGCTGATAGCCAAAATGGCGCAGGGCTTTTCGGTTGGCGGTGAATATACCGGCGCGTCGATTTTCGTTGCCGAATACTCCCCGGACCGTAAACGAGGCTTCCTTGGAAGCTGGCTGGATTTTGGCTCGATCGCCGGTTTCGTACTGGGTGCCGGTATCGTGGTGGTGATCTCCGCTATCGTCGGTCAGGAGAAATTCCTCGACTGGGGCTGGCGCGTTCCCTTCTTCCTTGCCTTGCCGCTGGGCATGATCGGTCTCTACCTGCGCCATGCGCTGGAAGAAACGCCGGCTTTCCAGCAGCATGTGGAAAAGCTGGAACAGGGAGACCGCGAAGGTCTGGCTGCCGGTCCGCAGGTCTCTTTCAAAGAGGTTGCCACCAAACACTGGCGCAGCCTGCTGACCTGCGTAGGGCTGGTGATCTCCACCAACGTGACCTACTACATGCTACTGACCTACATGCCAAGCTACCTGTCGCATAACCTGCACTACAGTGAAGATCACGGCGTGTTGATTATCATCGCGATTATGATCGGTATGCTGTTCGTTCAGCCAGTAATGGGCCTGATGAGCGATAAGTTTGGTCGTCGCCCCTTTATTATTATCGGTAGCATTGCCCTGTTTGCGCTGTCGATCCCCTGCTTTATGCTGATTAACAGCAATGTGCTCGGGCTGATATTCGTTGGCTTGCTGCTGATGGCGATCGTGCTTAACGCCTTTACCGGCGTCATGGCCTCATCGCTGCCGGCCATGTTCCCGACCCATATCCGCTACAGCGCCCTTGCCAGCGCCTTTAATATCTCAGTGCTGGTCGCCGGCGTAACGCCTACGGCTGCGGCCTGGCTGGTTGAGAGCACCAATAACCTCTATATGCCAGCATATTATCTGATGGTGATTGCGGTTATTGGCTTGATCACCGGCATCACGATGAAAGAGACCGCCAACAAGCCGCTGCGCGGGGCGGCGCCTGCGGCTTCCGATATGGAAGAAGCGCGCGAAATCCTGCAGGAACATCACGATAATATCGAACATAAAATTGAAGATATTGATGCGCAGATAAGCGAGCTGGAAGCTAAACGTAAAAATCTGGTGCAGCAGCACCCGACCATTAACGAATAGTTGTTCCCCTCTCATCCCCCGGCTACCGGGGGATTTTTTTTGCCCGGCGATAGCTAATTTCTGGCCCTGAATCCTGGGCATTTCTGGCTAAAGCTATTACTCTGAACGGACATTGCTGACGCGTCGTTTAAGACAGTTATCCTCGATCCCGACAAGAGTAATAAGGTTCTGGTTATGAAAAAACCTGAAATTCCTGCCGATGAGCCGTTCCGCCTGGGTGAACTTCGCGGGCTCGATCTTCTGCATACCCCCGCAGAAGAACGCTTTGATCGCCTGACCCGACTGGCAAAACGATTGTTTAACGTTCCTAACTCCGTCGTGGCGCTGCTGGATGACCGGTATCTGTGGTTTAAATCTTGCGAAGGCTTTAGCTCTAAACCCATCAACAGAGAAGACACCTTTTGCGCCCACGCCATTTTGCGTGACGAGGTGCTGGTGGTTGAAGATGCCCACACCGACGATCGTTTTCACGACAACCCGGCAGTAACGGATTCGCCGCATATCCGCTTTTATGCCGGCTGCCCTCTGCGCACGCCAGCAGGTGCCAGAGTTGGCACCCTGTGCCTGTTTGATAGCGAACCGCGCAGCTTCAGCGAGGACGATAATCACACCCTGCGCGATCTGGCTTCAATGGCCGAAGCTGAGCTGATCGCTTTTCAGGCGGCAACCTCGGATGAACTGACGCAGATAAGCAACCGGCGCGGCTTTATTACGCTGGGCCAGATGATGCTGAATGCCTGTCAGCTACGGGCGGTTAACGCCTGCCTGACTTTTCTCGACCTCGATAAATTTAAAGCGATTAACGATACGCTGGGACACCGGGAAGGCGACCGGGCGCTGATGGATTTCGCCGACGCCATGAAAGTGGTTTTTAGCAGTGCAGACCTGTTCGCCCGCCTCGGCGGAGATGAGTTCGTAGTGCTGTTTCACGATACATCGCAGGAAAAGGCCGAAGCGCTGCTGGAGAAATTCACCCGCTACCTGCACGAACAGGGAATAAACCTGAATCGTCACTATCAGCTGAATTTTTCCCACGGCGTGGTCGAATTCGATCCGCATCAGCCACAAACCCTTGAACAGCTGCTGGCACAGAGCGATGACAAGATGTACCGCCACAAGCAGCATCGTCGCAACGGTCTCAATGGCATTAAGTCCGGTTAATCCCGCAGGCGGCTGGCAGCAATAAGCTGTGAAAGGCGCTGTACCAGCGGTGCAAACTGCGCTTCAGCGGTATTACCATAGCCCAAAACCAGACCGTTATTCTCGCCGGCGGCGGCCAGATAAAAATGCGAAAGCGCGCCCGGCGCCATACCATAAGCCTGGGCAGCATTAACGATAACGCTATCCGGCCAGGCTGGCGGCAGACGGATGGTCAGATGCATGCCGCTGTCGCCGCCGGTGAGCTGATATGGCACTTTCAAGTGGTTCGTCAGCGCCAGCAGCAATGCATCTCTGCGCTGGCGATAAAGTCGCCGCATCCGACCAAGGTGGCGACTAAACTGCCCTGAACCGATAAACCGCGCCAGTGCCAGCTGCTCACTGCGATGGCCGCCGCGCAGCGTTTCCTGTAGCAGCGCCGCAGCGCGCGCCTGCAGATCGTCAGGCAGAATCACAAAGCCAAGGCGCAGCGAGGGAAAAAGCGTTTTGCTGAAGGTTCCCATATACAGTACCGGCGCCTGTGGTACTAACCCCTGCATCGCACCAATCAGATCGCCGGTATGGCGGAATTCACTGTCGTAATCATCTTCAATAATCCAGGCGCCGCAGCGCTGCGCGTCGGCAATCAGCTGCAGTCGACGGCGCACGCTCATTACCTCGCCGCTGGGATACTGATGCGACGGCGTGGTATAGATCAGGCGCGGCGGCTGCTGCCATTGCGCGGCGGGCACGCAAAGACCTTCACTATCCACCGGCAGCGGCACCAGTTTAAGATCGCCACATTGAAAGGCGCTTACCGCGCCGCGATAGCCCGGATCTTCAAGCCATACGCGCTCTGCTGGATTGGTCAGCAGTCGGACGCACAGCATCAACGCCTCCTGCGCCCCTTCGGTGATAACCACCTGATCGGCAGTTGCCCGCACGCCGCGCGTCAACGCCAGATGCTGAATAATCGCCTGACGCAGCAGCGGCTCGCCAAGGGGATCGCCATAGCCCAGCAGGCGGTGTCCGTCTTCGCGTAGCGCCCGATCGACGCAGCGCCGCCAGGCAGCAAGAGGAAAACGTGACAGGGCGGGAACGCCGGGGCGAAAAGGCGCATTATCATCAGCAGCGCGCTGGCTCAGTTTTAAACGCTCAAGACGCCCGGCCAGCTGCGCATCAGGCTGCGGCATCAGCGGCGTGGCGGGCTGATGCTGATGAAGTTGCGCCACCCGCGTTCCCTGACGGCTGAGCATGATATAACCCTCGGTGCCCAGCAGCTCATAGGCCGTCGTTACGCTGTTACGTGATACCCCAAGCCGCTGCGCCAGCTCGCGGGAACCGGGCAGGCGACAGCCCGGCAGCAAACGACCATCGAGGATCGCCAGACGCAGGCGCTGCATTATCTGTGCTGGCAGCGTGGGACCGCCAGGCTCACGCTGCAACGGCGGCTGAAAAAGGAGTCCGAGCGCATCACTGATCTCCGCTGGCGGGCGCATGTCGTTACTTCCTCGCAGTTCGTGGCACCTTAAAAAGTACAAATCGTGGCACTTATTATCAAGCCATAACAACTTTACACTGCGGCTAATTACCCAGGCAAAGGAAACCCGTATGACGCAGCATTACAATCAATTCGGCCAGCCAGTCGGCCCCGCCATGCCAGACTGGAGTGAGCGACCACTACCGGGTAAAGTCACAATTGACGGGGATTATTGTCGCATTGAGCCGTTAGACGCCGCACGTCATGGGAACGATCTTTTTCAGGCCTGGGAGCAGGCTGCTGACGGGCGCGACTGGACCTGGCTACTTGCCGAACCCTTCAACAGCGTCGATGCTTTCCTGGCCTATATCGAGCAGTCCGTAAAAGGCCAGGACCCGCGCCACTATGCGGTAATTGACCGGCGCAGCGGCAAAGCCGTCGGCACCCTGGCGCTAATGCGCCAGCAGCCCCAGCACGGCGTAATTGAAGTCGGACATGTCACCTTTTCACCGCTGCTAAAGCAGTCGCCGCTCTCCAGCGAAGCGCAGTTCCTGCTGATGCGTTATGTGTTTGATACCCTTGGATACCGCCGCTATGAGTGGAAATGTGACAGTTTAAACGCCCCATCGCGTCGCGCTGCGCTACGGCTGGGTTTTAGCTATGAAGGCACCTTTCGCCAGGCGTTAGTTTATAAAGGACGCAGCAGAGACACAGCCTGGTTCTCAATTATTGATAGTGAGTGGCCACTAACCAAAAAAGCCTTATCGCAGTGGCTGGCAGCAACTAATTTTGATGCTCAGGGTAAACAGCGTAATTCGCTGGCTACCCTCAGACAGCGGCTTGCCGGAGAATAGGATAAAAATATAAAGCAACTGCGTTTATGCTGCTCAGCAGAGCTGAGCGCAACGGCCCAAACCATGAGAAAGCAAACCGCGACGACAAATAAACCACACGATAATCGCTGCATCAGGACCAAAGCGCGGGCAAAGTAAGTGAACACTCACAAACATCTCACAGCAACCCTGCGCCAAAGGCTTTTCTGCGACAAACGGATGAAGCCCGCCAGGGTGAGCCGCAGGGAGGCGAACGGCAGACCCTCATTGCTGTAAGCCCGGTACCCAAGTCACAGAAGGCCCGGCTGCTTTCCGCACCGGCACAAGCACATCCGTGTGGCCTGGCGCACGGCCATCCATGGCCGCGAGCCTACTGAAATCAGCCGGGCCTTCTCCTCCCCCGTAAGCTTCTTCATCGCTTTAAGTAAAAAATAAAACCCGGTCTGCGCCGGGCTGGATGCCCGCAACGTGGTTTTGCTTTTTAATAAAAAACGAATGCCATTTTCAGCAAACCTGCACCCAACGTCTTCATTAATTAAAAACGGATGCCGTTTCAGCAAACCTGTACCAACAGGCTTTTCTGCGCCGAGCGAATGAAGCCCGCCAGGGTGAGCCGCAGGGAGGCGGCGAAAGTAAGCGCTGCGTCGGGAACGCATCGCGAACGGCCCGTACGGCGGGCTACATGCGTGAGGGAAGGGCGCAGCCACGCAGAAACTGCCGGAAGTCCGGGGTCAAGGGGCCATGACGTTTGATGGCCCCTTGCCGGTCGCCCACAGCGGCGGGCAACTATGCCACCTGCCTGGCAGGCGAACGGAACAACCCACCAAAGGTGGAGAAATCAGCCAACCGCCGCGCAGACGAACGCAACAGCCCACCGCAGGTGAGATAAACCGGGCTGGCAGGGAGGGGAATAACCTCCTGAAGTCCAGGATAAAAGGGCCGTAACGCCAAACGGCCCTTTACCGCCCATGAATCAGGGCTGAAGTACCGACTTAATCGCGCCAAACAGCTCATTGATTTCAAACTTCGCCACGTAGCCATCCGCCCGAACTTTCCGGATATGCTCTTCATTGGCGCTACCGGTGAGAGACGAGTGAATAATCACCGGGATACCGGCCAAAACCTTGTCGCCCTTAATGCTGCGCGTCAGGGTAAAACCATCCATCTCCGGCATTTCCAGGTCAGTCAGCACCAGCGCGATCTTATCGCTGACCGGCTGACCGCTCTCCAGAGATTCTCTGGCAATCTGCTGAATGTATTTCCAGGCTTCCAGACCGGTGGTGTGCATGATGGCAGGCAGCTTCATCGCCTCCATCGCCTTTTCCAGCATCTGACGTGCGACTTTTGAGTCTTCGGCGACGATAACGCTGGCGCCAGGCTTGATGCTAATGGTCTTATCCTGGACGATTTTATTTTCGTGGACTTCCCGCGTGGACGGGATAATTTCATGCAATACCTGCTCTACGTCGAGGATCTGCACCAGCCCTTTCTCGCCGGAAAGACGTTCAAGCGAAGCGATACTGGTAACGTATTTGGCGTTCAGCGCCATCTCAGAGGGATGCACCTGGCTCCACTCAAGACGAACGATATCGTCAACAGACTCAATCGCGAAGGCCTGGGTACTGCGGGCATATTCAGTTACCAGCAGCAGATTGTGCCCGGTTTCAGGGACGCAGCCGGCCACCGCCGCTAAATCAATTACCGGGATAATCTGTCCACGAATGCTGGTCATTCCCAACAGCGGCGCCGCCATACCCGCCGCTTTGGTGATTTCCGGCATTGGCATAATTTCGCGCAGTTTAAATACGTTGATGCCATACAGCTCAGAGGCGCCTTTCGCCGTTTCTACCCCCAGTCTGAACAGCAGCAGTTCAAATTTGTTGGTCAGCGCCAGATTGGCACGCTCATCAATGTCTCGTTGGATATTATCCATGCCCGTCTCTCTGATTTTGTCGTTGTGAATACGCCAACCGGTTAGCACACCAACAGATGATCAGTGCGTATAAGGCCAGGGTTAAAGCTACTATCGGCGCGCCGACGAAAAAAAAGAGGGGAATGATGAAAAAAGTATCAATTAAGTGATCGCTGACAGATATCGCGGCAGGCTCCCGGAGCCGAATAATGCGGCCCGGGAAGGAGGTTTACTCCATCAGCTTCAGCTCACGCCAGCCCGCCTCACGGGTTCGCCAGACGCACTGCTGCGCGAACAGACCGGCCTGACGCGCAGCCTCAGCGACGGGCAGCCCTTTCAGCAGCCCCGCCGTCATTTCGGCGGTGAACAGATCGCCGGTGCCCTTGGGCGGGTCAGGGTAGCAGGGATGTTCAGTCACGCTCACCGCCTGGGCAGTGACGCAGAATACCTTCATTTGCTGCGCATCATCGCTACGGGCTGCGCTGGTGACCACCACCCATTTAGTATGCTGGCTTAATAACGACCGCGCGGCGTCAACAATTTCATCTTCATGCCGGAGGGTTTCGCCGCACAAGCAGCCCAGCTCAAAGCGATTAGGCGTCAGGCCGGTGGCCAGCGGGGCCAGGCTGTCGCGGTAATGCTGAGCAAGCGCGGGATCGACATAAAAACCGGTATCTTCATCACCCAGTACTGGATCGATAATCATCAGCAGATGCGGCTTTTTCGCTCTCATCTCAGCCAGCCAGGCCGCCAGCGCCTCGGCTTTATCGATGGTTCGCAAATAGCCGGTAATAATGGCCCGCACCTGAGCATCAAGCCCGCGTTCGGCAATCGCCTGTAAATAGCCCTGAAACCATTGCTGAGGGATTTCGCCGCCATAGCAGGTGGGATAATGGGGTGTATTGCTGAGTAATACGGTAGGAACCGCCAGCGCCCGCAGTCCGTTGCGCGTCAGAGAAGGGACGGCAATACTGTTGCCAACGCAGCCATAAATCACCTGCGACTGCACTGAAATAACGTCAATAACTTCAGCCGTGCTCGCTGCGGGCCGATATTCTCCATGTTCGCTCATTAATACCTCTTCTCAGTGCTGCAGTGTTGGTCGATATTACGCACAAATTTTGCGCCTGCCGCGCGCTTCAGGCAATCAACATCCCTGATCAATCGCTGCTAATCGCTAACCCGGTGCGAGGTAGATCAAATAATAAGCCAAAGGTATTACAAAGGTACTATTATTGGTGCTAGATTGGTTACACCAATATCCGGGAGTACCCTACATGAAAAATAAAATCGCCAGCCTGTCATTTATGATGTTCCTTGAGTGGTTTATCTGGGGCGCATGGTTCGTTCCGCTCTGGGCGTTTCTCAGCAAAAATGGTTTCAGCCCGGTGGAGATAGCCTGGTGCTACGCCTGTACTTCTATCGCCGCGATTCTTTCTCCTATCCTGGTCGGTT
The DNA here is from genome assembly GCF_002006995.1 of Izhakiella australiensis. Classification (GTDB taxonomy): domain Bacteria; phylum Pseudomonadota; class Gammaproteobacteria; order Enterobacterales; family Enterobacteriaceae; genus Izhakiella; species Izhakiella australiensis. The sequence continues at coordinate 164,623 of NZ_MRUL01000009.1, forward strand.
CGCTCGCCGATCGCTTTTTTCAGGCACAAAAGGTACTGGCGCTGCTGATGATAGCCGGCGCGGTTCTGATGTTTTTCGCCGCCCAACAGCAGCAGTTCACTACCTTCTTCCCGCTGCTGCTGCTCTATGCCCTGACCTACATGCCCACCATTGCGCTGACCAACAGCATCGCTTTTTCTCACGTTGAGGACGTGGAGCGCGACTATCCGCGCATCCGCGTAATGGGCACCCTCGGCTGGATAGCCTCCGGCATTGCCTGCGGCTTCCTGCCGCCGCTGCTCGGTTTTGGCGATATCTCTGCCAGCAACATACCGCTGCTGATCACCGCCGCCAGCTCCCTGCTGTTGGGTATTTTCGCCCTGACGCTGCCCGCCACCCAGCCGAAAAGCACTGGAAAATTCAGTCTGCGCGTGGCGCTGGGCCTGGATGCGCTGCAGCTGCTTAAAGATCGCAGCTTTCTGGTGTTCTTCGTCTGTTCATTCCTGTTTAGCATGCCGCTGGCATTTTACTACATTTTCGCTGAGGGTTATCTGACCGAGGTCGGCCTGGCGCACGCGACCGGCTGGATGACGCTGGGTCAGGTGTCGGAGATTTTCTTCCTGCTGGCGCTGCCGTTCTTTATCAAACGCTTTGGCATCGGCAAAGTGCTGCTGCTGGGACTGGTCACCGCCGCGCTGCGCTATGTGTTCTTTGTCTTCGGCGGCGACCAGAATGCGCTGACCATCGGCCTGCTGTTTATGGGCATTTTGCTGCACGGCGTCAGCTATGATTTTTACTTCGTTACCGCCTATATCTACGTCGACAAAAAAGCACCGGTCGCCATGCGCAACGCCGCACAGGGCCTTATCACCCTCGCCTGCCAAGGGATCGGCAGCCTGCTAGGCTATCGACTGGGGGGTTACCTGATGCAGGAGATGTTTGCTTTCGATAAGCCGCGTAACGGGCTGACCTTCAACTGGGCAGGCATGTGGCTGTTCGGCAGCGTGATGATAGCCCTGATCACCGTGGCCTTTATTCTGCTGTTCCGCGATGGCAAAAAGCGCAGCGACGAATTAACCACCTATCAAGCAGAGGCTCAGGCTGAGAGCCGGCAATAAGGGAAAATATAATGACCACTTTTCACCAGGAAAAACGCATTCTCGGCGCCTTTTACGGCCAGGCGCTGGGCGATGCCATGGGCATGCCGTCAGAGCTGTGGCCGCGTCAGCGGGTGAAACAGCATTTTGGCTGGATTAACAGTTTTTTACCGGGGCCGAAGGAAAATAGCGCCGCCTGCTACTTTAAGCGCGCCGAGTTTACTGATGACACGTCGATGGCGCTGGCGCTGGCAGACGCCATCCTCAGCCATGAAGGAGACATCGTCGCTGAAACCATCGGCGCCAACATTTTACGCTGGGCGGATACTTTCGACGCCTTTAATAAAAACGTGCTCGGTCCAACGTCGAAAATTGCGCTGAATGCGCTGAAAGCCGGCACGCCAATTGCGCAGCTGGAAAACAACGGCCTGACCAACGGTGCGGCAATGCGTATTTCGCCGCTGGGATGCCTGCTGCCCGCCCGCGATCTGGATGCCTTTATCGACGCCGTCGCGCTGGCCTCCAGCCCGACGCATAAAGCCGACGTCGCCATTGCCGGCGCAACGGTAATCGCCTGGGCCGTCTCGCGCGCCGTCAGCGGCGCTGGCTGGCCGGTAATTCGCGATGAGCTGCCCGCTATCGCCCGCGCCGCACAGGAAAAGCGCGTGACCACCTTCAGCGCCTCGATGGCCGCCCGCCTTGAGCTGGCGCTGACGGTCGTTGCCGGGGGTTGCGGCGTTGAATCAACCATGCAGAAAATTTATGACCTGGTCGGCACCGGCACCAGCACCATTGAATCGGTGCCTGCCGCCATTGCCATGGTGGAGCTCTCCGGCACCGACCCCAATCGTTGCGCCGTTCTGTGCGCAAATCTGGGTGGCGATACCGACACCATCGGCGCCATGGCGGTCTCCATTTGCGGCGCCCTTAACGGTATTGATGCCATTGATAGTGACTTAAAAGCGCAGCTGGATGACGCTAATCAGCTCGACTTTACCCGTTACAGCGCCGCCTTTAGTCGCTTACGTCAGCAGCGCGAGGGCTGCCATCATGACGCCTGATCTGCTCGACAGGCTGGAGAGCCGCTACCCGGTTTGCATCATCGGTGCGGCGGTAGTGGACGTGATTGCCGATGCTTACACCTTGCCCCATCGCGGCAGCGACGTGGAACTGCACCAGCAGGACGTGGCAGTCGGCGGCTGCGCGCTAAACGTTGCGATTGCGCTGCGCAGGCTGAATATCTGCGCCACTAACGCCCTGCCGATGGGTAACGGCGTCTGGGCAGGCATCATACGTCAGAAGCTGCGGCAGTATGATATTCACAGCGTAACCGAAACCGCCAGTGGTGATAACGGCTGGTGTCTGGCGCTGGTAGAGCCGGACGGCGAGCGCACCTTTTTATCGGTAAGCGGCGTGGAGAATCAGTGGGATGACGCCATGCTGCAAACCATACCGCAGCAGCCAGGCGGCTGGTTCTATCTGTCCGGCTACCAGCTGACCAGCGCCAGCGGCGAGAAGCTGCTGCGCTGGTTTGAAAATCCGGGCGCCATGCAGCGGCTGCTGATCGATTTCGGCCCGCGGCTGGCAGAGCTGGATGCGGGATTTTTTACGCGCGTTATGGCCCTTAAGCCGCTGGTGACGGTCAATCGACAGGAAGCCGAAATGTTGTGGTATGAACGGCTGGAACAGCAGGATAACTTCGATGTACAGAGCCTGCTGAGGCAGTGGGTTAGCCGTTATGGCAGCCCGCTAATCGTCCGGCTGGACAGCGAAGGCGCGGGCTTTAACGACGGCCGCCAGCAGAAATGGCTGGCGCCGCTGCCGGCGAAAGTGGTGGATACTATTGGCGCCGGCGACAGCCACGCCGGCGGCCTGCTGGCCGGTCTGGCTGCCGGCTGGCCGCTGGAAGACGCCATCGCTTTAGGCAACGCCGTTGCCTCGTTTGTGGTGTCCCATCGCGGCGGCGACTGCTCGCCGGACCGGGAATCACTGCGTAAATACTGGCAGCAGAGCCTTACTCCGCAATAAACACATACATATCGCCACGGCAGTAGCTGATGCTGTACTCCAGCGGCGCAGCGTGCTCATCCAGCGCCAGCTGACGGATGACCAGCACCGGGATATTATCCGGCAGCGCAATGTGCTGTTTCAGGTCAGCGTCCGGCATGCGGGCGCTTACCCGGCTCTGGGTTTTCACCGGCTGGATCTGATGACGGCGGAAATAGTCGTACAGGGAAATACCGATATCATCGGCGTCGTTAATATAGGCCAGCGGAACCCATGATTCTTCAACCGACACCGCCTGGCCATCAACGTAACGGATGCGTTTGAGTAGCCAGACCTCGCTGCCAACGGCCAGCTCAAGCTTCTGCGCGATTTCACTGTTGCAGCGCAGACGGCTTTTATTAATCCAGACGGTGTCCGGCGTTTTACCCCGTAATACCGCCTGCTGCGACAGCCCTTTCGGCTCCTTAAGCGAATACTCAAACTGGCTGCAAATCTGCGTGCCGTAGCCACGACTGCGGAATACCACGCCCTGCTTTTCCAGCTCATCCATCGCTTTGCGCACCGTAATACGGGAAACGCTGAGCGCCTGACTGAACTCGCGCTCGCTCGGCAATATTTCTTCATTCTGCAAAAGGCCCTGCCGTACGGCCTGGATGATAACGGCGGCAAAACGCTTATACAGCGGGGTTTTATTATCCTCAGCCAGCGTTTCAGCCAGCTGCCTGAGTAGCGCTGCGTGATTGTTGCTCATCGGTGAACCTGGCCTGATTAAACTGACGCCACCATCATACTGGATTTTTGGCCGATCTCCGTCTTAAATCCATAACGTCAGCCCAATGACGCCTTGCACGCTAGCGACCGGGCTGGCAAACAGGGCAATAATGGGAAATGACGTGAACCATAAGGACGGAAAATGCAAAACAAACCGCTAAGCTTCAGCAAACGCAATCTTTTTGCGCTGCTACTGACCCTAATCTGTACCAGCCTGCCGGCATATGCTGCCGACAGCAGTCAACCCGGCGAGCTGATCAACCAGCGGCTGGGCTGGATGAAAGACGTGGCAGGCAGTAAAGCGGCAAACCATCAGCCGGTAGAAGATTTAGCCCAGGAAAAAAAGGTGATGGCCAGTACGCTGCAGCTTGCGCAAAGCCAGGGGATTGCGCCGGACAGCATTAAGCCTTTTATTCAGGCGCAGATGGACGTGGCTAAGGCGATACAGTATCGCTATCGCGCCGACTGGCTCTCGACGCCGGAAAAAGGCTGGCATCCGCGCCCGCTGGACGAAGTCAGAACGAAAATATCTCAGCTATCGACGCAGATTGTTGAGAAAATTGCGCAAGACCTGAAGGCCGGCGCGGGGCATTTTCCGCCCGCCGAAGCGGCCTTTACAGACAGTCTGCAACAGAAAAACCTCAAGCCGGCGGATAAGCAATTATTATATAAAACGCTTATTCAGACTCACCTGTCACAGTAAGCCGGTGCAGGGGCTAGCGTCGTTCTGCCAGCCTCTGCGTTAATTAAAGGTCACCAGCACTTCCGTGGCCGCATGCACATCGCCAAAGGGCAGATCCTTGCCGCCGGAGCAGAGGCGCCAGGTAATCTCATTCTGAATGACCCGGGAAGTATCGCTGTCGGCAATCTGACCAATCTTCAGCTGCGTATTATCAAAAGAAACGCCGCTGTCAGCGGTACACTGCCCGCTTCCGGTAACGCCGTTGCCAATTTCGCCGGTAATGTAACCGCCGCCCTCCTGCAGCGCCAGTCGCGATTTATTTCCCTGATACAGCCCACTGGAGGCGCGAAACTGAACGTTTAAATTGGTGGAAATTCGATCGGAATCCTGAAAGCACTGCACATTAAAGTGCTTTTTTACTTCGGCCAGCTGCGCGCCGGTCCGCAGATTACCAGAGACCGAGCCAAAATCAATTAGCGCCGGCGTATCAACATTACAATGCAGATTATTCACCCTAAAAACGATGTCACTGGGAAATATTTGCTGGTGAATATCACCAGACATCCCACCCACCGTATAGGATCCAAAGTACATCGGCTTGACGTTAATATCGTCACTGGTCTGCGTGCCATCGGCGACAATAGCCCAGTAGCCATTAATCGATGCCGTACGTTCTGTTTTGGCGAAAAAGCCACTCATCGAACTATCTTTATTCGACGGCGGCACGCACCAGGCATAGCCAGCAGAGGATCCGATGGTTTCACCAGCCGAGGTGGTTACCTGGGTCTCTGGAATGCCGATGTGCCCGGACATGGTGGTAGGTTTGTCATTATCATTTTTACGCCAGTAGGTCGCAGACACGCTGGCGATCGGTATAATGCCAATGCCGTGGGCTATTTTATAGGCCTGATAGCCGCCAATATTGGTTAACTGGGAAGAGGACATACACCGGCTCACAATATCTGAAATGGCCACCATGCCGTATTTGGGGTCCATCCATAGCCAATCAAGATCGTGCGTTTCCGTATAGCTGTAGGGTAAACCTGACCAGACGATACCAATACCTTTACCAACAGTGATGGTGTCAGCATAAGAAAAGGCGCTTTGTATAAGCAGGCTCAGCAGCGCCAGCTTTAAAAACGGGTAACGTAAAAAATTATTCATACAACCTCTGTAAAATCCCGGGCTATTGGCAATCGACGGTAATATTTCTTACCGGGTTATAATCTGATGCCGCTTTACTGTGCGATAGATCAAAGGCCGCCCGGCACTGCTCGCCGGTGCCGGCTCCCCATTTGGCGAATAATTTTCCTCTGGTAGCCAGCCCCGTCAGGTAAACCTGCCCGGCTTCGCCAACAATCGAGGTGTCAGCGTCATTATTTTCGGAGATAACCGTGACGGTGCTGCCAAAACGCAGCGGCCGATTATTATTTTTCATCGTAATCAGCGCCTGATAACCGACGCGGGGATTAAAGATAGCCCTGACAACCGCCCCCCTGGTGGGATAAACCATCACGCTGGATTGCTTAATGTCGACATCATCAGGCAGCGTGGTTGGGTCAAGGCTAATATTATTGCGCCGATAGGCGGCGAGATAAGGGATCACAGCATAGCCACGGTCATTAGTAGTAATATTGCCGTTAGTCACCGTCGCGCCGCCAGCTCCCGGGGCTTCAACAATCGCCAGTGAATCACCCAGCATCTGGCTGAGAGTCACGCCGTGGGGGTGAATGACTATTCCCCCATTAATGCCGGCGTTCAGCGTACGCGCGCTGTTATTATAGTTATACCCGACATTGACCTGACCCTGGGCGCCCTGGTAGCTGACGTTCAGATTACTGTTTTTATCGCCGCGCGCCGTGGCCCAACTTTGCGACAGATTATAAGAAAGCTTACTGTTAAGGGCATTACCGGTAATGCCTGCCTGCTGCTGCGTTTGCCCCCGTCCAGAATGCGTCAGCTGATAACTCGCATAGATGTTGTGCAACGCTGTCCTTTGCGGAGAAAACAGCGCCAGCGGAACCTGCATATTAAACGCTAGCTGCCTGTTTTCCGGCCAGTCTCCCTGATTATACACGCGCTCAATGCTGTAATTAACGCCTACGCTAATGCCGCGAATTACCGTACTCAGACCGGCAGACAAGGTGTTATCAATCCGATTATTATTCCAGTAATTATAGCGGGACGCCGATAAGAATAGCGTGCCAAACTTTCCGAGCTGTTGATTAAGGCTGGTCTGAAATAACGAGCGCTGCCGTTCGCTACTTCCCGAAAGGTAATCGTGATAAGCAAACTGACGATAATTATTAAAATCGGTGAAGCTATAATAATTTTGCGTACTGTAGCGGTAGGCCGTCAGATCAATTGATGTCCCGGTATTCATCAGACTTTTTGAATAACGCAGGCGGTAAGACTCTCCCTGCTGGAATCCCTTCATACCGTGCAGTTTCGCCGAAGCCGTCGTAATATCGGCAGACAGTGCGCCAAAACTCCCCAGCGACAGCCCCACGCCGCCAACGGCAGAAAGATAGCGCTCAGAAAACAAGCCGCCGCTATAAAAGGTAACGTTATGTGGCAGACCCAGAATATACGACGCCAGCAGGAAGTTCGCATTTTCGGCATCTTTTAAACCATTGCTGTGAAAGCGTCCGGTGGTTATCTCGTATTTATAACTGCCGGGACGGCGCATTACCGGCAAAGAGGAATAGGCAATTTTTTGCGTACGCACTTCGCCGTCAGCTTCCCTGATAGTCACAATCAAATTACCACCCTGCCCGGCCTGGTAGAGATCTGAAATACGAAATGGCCCTGGTGGGACATAACTTTGATAAACAATATTGCCATTTTGCGTTACCGTAACCCGGGCATTGGTTCGCGCCACCCCGCTGATTAGCGGTGCAAAACCACGCAGGCTATCCGGCAGCATTTCGTCGCTGGAGGCCAGCTGTAGCCCCTGAAAAGGAAAGCTATCAAATACCTCGTTACCCGTATTATTTTCTCCCAGCAAGATTTGCGACTTTAGCGGAATAATATCCCGCTGCAAATAAGTGGTATTAACCTGTAACTTTTGAAACCTGGCGTTACCGATTGCTGAACCGTAGATATCATTATAGCTGTAGGTCACATTACTCCGCAGGCGCCAGGCTCCCCAGTTAACGCCACCCGATAAATTAGCAAAAAGATTATTTTGCTTACTATCGGCAGCGCGCGTGCCACGGTATTCTGAGCTGCTACCATTAATATTATAATTTAGCAGCGCCGCTGGCACGCCTTCATCCCAGAACTGTGAGTCAACATAGCCCTGCGCGCGACTTTGCATATTTACCTGCGGAATGCTGATATCCAAACGCAGCTGAGAAATATTAAATTTTACTTGAGCATCTTTTATATACTGGCTAATGTCGCCCACGGGTTTATTGACAGATAAAGACATAAGTTTCGGCGTAGCATTTATATTCACACCCATTCTTTTTAAAAAGGCGGTTGTTAACTCTACACGATTTTTTTTATCACCCCCCGGACTGAAGGTCATCATATGCTGGCCTTCATAGTTTTGATTAATATAAACATCAACAAGATACTTACCCGCAGACATGCCGCCTGACTCAGAAAATGCGTCGAGATTAGCAATATCCTGTTGACCGCCGCTAAGAGATAACAGGGCCGGATCGAAATAATCCTTACTATAAACTTTCTGAATCATTATTAACGGCAGTGAACACGTCGTTATAACAATAAAATTATAAAAGAAAAATCCCTTTTTCATTTCAAAAGCCTGTTACGATGATACAGAATTATGAACCGGCAGAGGCGTTCAAAGCTCCTGCCTCTTTATTTCTGTTTTCCAGCCATCCTCATCCATTAATTCCCATTTCACTTCGCCTGAGACGCGATCCGGAATCCGATACACTCTCTCTCCCTGAGGCGGTACCATCAAACGTAAATGGTCATTATCAAAGTGAAAGTGACCGATTTGTAATGAGGCAAATGTCAACCAGTAAGGCGTTGGATTTTTAACAATAAGCCTGTTTTTATTGCGTAAAAAGCGTACTTCCGCCGACAGCGCGTCTATCACCCGTTTTTTAAGGCGATATGGCCGAAAAAATACTTTCAGATTCGTCACCACTACCATGGCAACATAGTTAGTTTTTTCCTCACGCTTCTGGGCAGGAATGGTCCTTAAAGAAATAAAATAAACGGACTCTTTTTTATCAGATAGCGGTACTTCATTACGCCGTATACGGAGCACCAGCTCGCTGTGCGCCTCAAGGCGACTGAGGGGCGGTGTAACGATAAAGGGCATTGGCTGAATAGCGGCAACGCTGCCGCTGGCCAGCCCGGTGGATGGATCAACGGCTTTAAACTGCGCCTGAAGCAAAAATACGTTATCCGTTTTGTTATGTACTTTTAACGTCACGCCATTTTTATCTTTCTCAGAAAATATGACGCGCGTAACGTCCAGCTCAATTCCACCGCCCGCTTGAATCCGCGCATAAGCTGGATGAAAAAATGCAGTGAGGAGTATTAACAAGGCGCAAAGCCTGCCCACATTAAGCGGTAATAAGGGAATGAATAGCATAATCAGAAACCCTCATTATGGTAATATTGAGACAAAACACCATAGTCATTAATAACGCGCCAGCTAACCTTTGTTATCTTTTTATTCGCCGGTATAAATGCCCGCCCCCCGGGTGGAATCATAATGGGTTTGCTCAGAACTGAAGTTGAGGATCCCTGCGGCCTCAGCCTGGCAACGGTCATAAAGTAGCCGCCAGGATTAATAACCAAAAGTCCATGATCCTTTCGGCTAAACTGTAAGGAAGCGGCTGCCTGTTCGAAGGTTTGCGCCATATGTGCCGGACGGTAAAAAATCTTGATTGTAAACCTGAAGCCCAATGACAGTTTCGATGCATCTGCCGGCCAGTGCTCCTCGTTCTGCGTTGGAATCGCGCTAACGGTAAGATATGAAACCGACTCCTTTTCCCCCGGCCAGTCGCTCTTAGCCGGAATAATTTTTAATATTTGCTGCTGCCCGGCCGCTAATAAAAACAGCGGCGGCGTTAGCATAAAGGGACCCGTTAGCCTGTCATCAGCATGCGCAACGCTTCGCGCCTGTATCAGATAGCGCTGCCCGCTGCTGTTGCGTACGCTAAGCGTCTTAACCTTATCCGTGGCGGAAAAAACCACTCTCGTCCGACTTAAGCTAACGCCTTGCGCACTGGCTACCGTGCAAAGCGCACCGCCGGCCATCAGCAAGAAAAGCAGCAACAGGCGTGTTTTCAGGCGTTTATTCATAGAAAAAGTCAAACATTATCGCAGCGCGCAATGCGCCGGGCTTTACCGAAGCGCAGGCATCGCCATCACCGCAGCTTACCCCGACGAAAAAGGGCAACTGACCGCCGGAGGGAAGTTGACCGGCCTGTCCTACGGCGATTTTATTGCCGCTGCGCACTTCTGTATCACTGAAGGTCGGTGTTTGCCGCTGTTGATACAGAATTATACCCGCCCCGCCGGCGTGCGACGCGGCCTCATTTCTGAATAACCATTTACTCCCCTGCAGCTTACCTTCTCCGTAGGTTTTGATTGTCGGCGTCATTGTTTCTCCCGGCACTCCCTGGCAATTGCTAATATTTAGCGTGAACGGTTGAACACCCACCAGCGCGCCGGCTACAAGAGCGCGTCTGTAAATATCCCCCAGCGGCAACAGGGTTCGACTAAGGCTGATATCACATGTCGTTTTAGATATATTGGCTTCAAAATTCACTACCAGCGCGGCGGCATCTTTTACCATTCCGACAGAGAGTAATAATAAAATAAAATTAATGTATCTTTTGAGAATAGGCATTAATTCCGCCATTATCATTTATCGTACGCCACACAACATTTCCTTTATGCCAGGTGGTGGCATAAACATGATGACTAAAGGGTGGTAACATTAAATCGGCTGCTTTTGATAAATTAACATAATGACTATCTATTCTTATTGATGAAAAACTAACGTAATAAGGTGAATCATTCGTCACTTTTATGCCATTCTTTTCCGGCACAAAGCGCAATTTCCTCTGCGCATCCTCCGGTGAACTGTGCAACCCATCAGGTCGGTAAAAAAGCTTAATGATATTACTCACACCAAACTTTACCGCACCAAATGTTTGATCTTCCTTCGCATTTTTTTTCTTTTCTTTAGCAGACGGAATCGCGGTAGCCTTAAAGAAAAATAACGACTCTCTGTCATGTGGGAGATCGGCATTGAGCATCGAAATACGTATTTTATTTGTCTCACCGGCCTCCAGCCTGAAAAGCGGTGGCGTAACAATAAAATAACGACTCTGTTTACCTTCCGACGTACCAATAACCGATGCGCTGACAAGATAAGTGTCGCCAGTGGTCGTATTACGAACCTCAGTATTAATACTTTTCTCACCTTGTTTATAGATCAGCCGGGTAGCATTAATACCAAAACCATCGGCATGCGCAGAAAATGAAAAAATAAAAAATAACTGAAAACTTAGCTTTTTCATGGGTTTTTCAGAAAAGAAATAGCAGGCTGACGGCTTGTCAGCCTTGATGAGAATTAGTTGTAGGCAAAGCTGAAAAGAATCGGAGCGTTAATGGCACCCAGCGTCACATTGTCAGCCAGCGATGCAGAAGCCAGTCCAACCTGCATACTCAACGTTTTATTATTGAAGTCTGCAGCGGAGGGGGTTTCACCAGCCGTTGCCACTTTAATTTTTTCACCGTTCTTTATATAGGCATTCGGACTATCAAGTAGATTCAACATGACGCCAGTATTTGAACCGCTGGAGTTAAAGATATTATCATAGCCCCCCAGCGTCTGCCCTGAAACGGTTATACTGGCAATATCCCCTGTGGACTCGGGGCTTTGGCAGTTATTCAGGCCAACGGTGAAATTCTTAACGCTTTCAGGAATAGGTGTGGCAACGCTTTTAAAATCGGTGCGGGTAAAGTTACCTAAATCGATATTGCTATTTGAAAGCGATATATCGCAGGTTCCCGCCGCCACGTTTGCCGTTACTGTTAACTGAGCATTCGAGGATGCGTTTACATTTGGTGCCAGCACTGAAAGTCCAGCACCAAGAATGACTGATGAGAAGCGAAAAAATTTATTCATATAGTCCCTTACTTATTAACTCCTACATGGTACCGTCCTGGGCGGATTGATATAGTGACATAAAGTAAGAGCTGAAGTAAACACCATCATTGCCATGGGAATTAACTCTAAAACACAGCCAGCTGGATTAAAGAGACATTAATTCAAAGTTGATTTTTTAAAACTGGTTAAATATTAGCCTGATATTAACCATGGCAACAATAAAAACAGCATGGAACCCGGCAATCCTTCAGACCGTCGTAACCCAGGATTGCAGGATAGCGCGAGTGGCTGCATTACCTTACTTTACATAACAGGAAATAATACGAAATTTTTATATCATGCATATTATAAAGTCAGGATAATGGCAGCAGCACAGTTTGTAATTGACACCCGATGCGATTGCGCTCAGTCGGCCGCTAATTCAGATGCATTTTCTCCTTAATAAGCGGCTCAACCCAGCCAATAAATAGCAGCAAAGACTGAGAGATGTGTTTGCGATGTGGATACAAAAGCGAAACCGGAAGCGCCGCAGGTAAATAATCTGGCAGAATTTCAACCAGTTCTCCGCAATCTAAATGTTGTTGTACATCATATTGTGGTATCTGAATTATTCCCATTCCTGCAAGGCAGCAGGAAATATAGGCTTCGGCATTATTTACCGTTATCAAACTTTGCATCGCTATAAAATGCGCATGACCGTCTTCATGCCATTCCCAACGCTCAACTCTGCCGGTGGTAGGCGAAGCGTAACTCACCATAAAATGCCTGGATAATGCGTCAGGACTATCTGGCATACCGTACTTGCTGATATAGCCAGGCGAGGCCACATTTATCAGCGGGAGATAGCCCAGCTTTCGCGCCACGAGGCTGGAATTAGCCAGTACGCCAACCCGCAGCGCACAGTCAATGCCTTCCTCAGCCAGATTGACATTACGATCTGACATTCCCATATCCAGCGATATCAACGGATATTGTCGAAAAAAATCCGGCAACGCCGGAGAAATAATCAGCCGCCCAACGCGCCCGGGAACGTCAATTTTTATATTGCCAGACGCCTGAGCGCCATCATTTTTGAACATATTTTCCGCCTCTTCCACTGCGGATATGGCGTTTTGGCAAAGTTCATAAAAAGCACATCCATGTGAAGTAAGAGAAATACTACGGGTGGTTCGATGAAAAAGACGTACGCCAACGCGCGTCTCCAGCTCCGCAATCGCAGCAGAAACCGATGAGCGTGGCATATTCATCACGCTGGCAGCACGGGTAAAGCTATTACTTTGAACCGCCTGCACAAAAATACGGAAGAGATCAACTCTATCCATGTTACCCATAGCTCCTATTATTGTTCGTGTTTTCTGAACACTTTAAACATAGATGACGACTTTATATATCAATAACTGCCGCTACTCTTGAATAAAAAAATATTTACTTTTATTTAATAAATAATAAAGGAGTAATACTATGACACACCACAGTATTTTAGATAAGATTATTCTCATTACTGGCGGCGGCAAAAACCTTGGTGGATTAATTGCCCGTGATTTTGCCAGCCACGGCGCTAAAGCCATTGCCATTCACTATAACAGTGAAAAAAGCAGAGCAGAGGCTGAGAATACCGTTGCGGCGGTCAAAGCCGCAGGTGCGCAGGCGCAAGCATTTCAGGCCGATCTGACCAGCGCTGCCGCCATGACGCAGCTGTTTACTCAGGTAACCAACGCATTTGGCAAACCCGATATTGCCATTAATACGATTGGTAAAGTACTAAAGAAGCCCATCGCTGAAATTTCTGAAGCAGAGTACGATGAAATGAGCGCCGTTAACGCTAAGTCGGCATTTTTCTTTCTGAAAGAAGCCGGAAAGCACCTTAACGATAATGGTAAAATTTGCACGCTGGTCACTTCGCTGCTCGGTGCATTTACGCCGTTTTACGCCGCCTATGCCGGGATGAAAGCCCCGGTAGAACACTTCACGCGCGCCGCAGCAAAAGAGTTTGGCGATCGTGGTATTTCCGTCACTGCTATTGGTCCGGGTCCGATGGACACGCCCTTCTTTTATCCGGCCGAGAGCGATGACGCGGTGGCCTACCATAAAACGGCGGCGGCACTCTCCCCCTTCAGTAAAACCGGTCTGACCGATATTGATAATATCGTTCCCTGGGTGCGTTTTCTGGTATCAGAGGGCTGGTGGATGACCGGACAAACTATCCTGGTCAACGGTGGCTATACCACTAAATAAGCCGCTGAATACGGGCGCTATAATCAGCGGTGCCGCTCAGGCTTAATGCGTTAAGCCTCCTGATTTGGTTTTTCACCGGCCAATGACGACGCGCGGTCACCGCTATTTAACGTGGATGGTCACCGTGACCGCTTCGTGAAAGGCCCCGGTTTTTTCGCTTCGAATAAAAGGCCGCCTGCTCCGTCGGAGCTGACCTTTCCAACCTTATTTTCCACGATTATGGCACCTTTAGTGTCTATATTGGCGCCATTGGCGGCGATCCCCGAATACTAATCGCGTTCCCGCCGCGCGCACCATCGTGCTGACCAGTTATTTCATCACGCGACACCGCTTATTTTTCGTACCCGTCAGATATACCGCCCGCCGCTGCCTCCTTAGAATTTGCAGCAGTTAACGAGGCACCGGACTCTGCTGCCTTCCCTGACCTATCACCTCTCTGACGGGAAATACGCGAAATGAAATTTATCTCTACTGTCGCTATGACTGCGGCGCTGTTCGCCCTGAGCGCAGGCTCACTGGTAAAGGCTGCCGACCAGAACATCACCACCAATACCAACTCTTTTAGCGTCAAACTTGGCGCGACGCGGGTTATCTATCCTGAAAACTCGGACGGCGCCACCCTGTCGCTGGCTAACCCGCAAAGTTATCCCATTCTGGTCCAGTCTTCGGTGGTGGCGGCAGATAAAAAATCACCGGCGCCGTTTATCGTCACGCCGCCGCTGTTTCGCCTTGAAGCGAATCAACAAAGTCGCATACGAGTGGTGAGCACAGGTGCCAATCTGCCCGCCGATCGGGAAACCCTGCAATGGCTGTGCGTCAAAGGCGTGCCGCCGCAGCAGGCGGGTAACAATGCCAGCCATTCCACCGACACGCAAATTAACTTACAGCTCTCGATTAATACCTGCGACAAGCTGTTTTTCCGTCCGGCGTCGGTAAAAGGCGGACCGGATGACGTTGCAAATCAGTTGACCTGGCGCCGCCAGAATGGCGCGCTGCAGGTGACTAACCCAACGCCGTTTTATATCAGCTTTGCCTCAGTGCATATCGGCGGCAAAGCGCTTTCCGGCGTTGAAATGGTGGCACCCTATTCCTCTGCAACCGTGCCGTTTTCCGCTACCGCCAGCGGCGAGGTGGAATGGCAGGTGATCACCGATTTAGGCGGTGAGAGTCGTACCTTCCGCGCTGCGCTGAAATAACCCGACTAAATCACTCTGCAGCAGTGGGAGGTTGAACTGATGAAAATGACACGTTTAGCTTTCGCGCTGCTGGTGATTATCGGCGCAGAGCACGCCCAGGCGGAAGATTATACCTTTGACGCCTCTCAGCTCGATGGTAGTGCGAAAAATAGCGATATGGCCCTGTTCAATCAAGGGTTGCAGCAGCCCGGTACCTACAGCGTAGATATCGTATTAAATGGCGAGACTGTCGACAGTGGCGAGGTCAGGTTTAAGCTGGAAAAAAATGCGGCGGGCAAACCGTGGCTGGCCCCCTGCCTTAGCGTCACTCAACTGGCGCGCTATGGCGTAAAAACCGACGACTATCCGGCACTGGCTGCCAATGGCGGTAGCGCTGACTGCGCCAATATTCTGGCGATCCCGCAGGCTAAAGCATTGCTGGACCTGAATACTCAGCAGCTGCTGCTCAGCATTCCGCAGGTTGCACTGCGGCCAAAACCGAAAGGCATTGCGCCACGCGAAAGCTGGGATGACGGCATCACGGCGTTTTTGCTCAACTACAATGCCAGCAACATTCACACCGAATACCGTAGCGCCGCTCACAGTGAAGAAAACAGCTGGCTGCAACTGCAGCCGGGCCTCAACCTCGGCGCCTGGCGCATCCGTAACGCCACCAGCTGGCAGCAAAGTAGCGACAGGCCCGGTCACTGGCAATCGAGCTATATCTATGCCAGCCGGGGGCTATATGATCTACAAAGTCGACTGACCCTTGGTCAGAGTAACAGCAGCAGCGAAATTTTCTCCGGCGTGCCGTTCACCGGCGTCATGCTGGGTTCTGATGACAGCATGGTGCCCTATAACCTGCGCCAGTTCGCGCCGGTTGTACGCGGCATTGCCCGCACTCAGGCGCGCGTGGAAGTCAAGCAGGGCGGCTATGTTATCTATAACCAGACCATCGCTCCCGGCCCGTTTGCGCTGAACGATCTGGCGGTTAACGCCGGCGGCGGGGATCTTAACGTCACGGTCTGGGAAACTGACGGCAGCCCGCAGACCTTCACCGTGGCTTATCAGACCCCGGCTATCGCTCTGCATCAGGGTTACTTCAAATATAACCTGATGGCAGGGCGCTATCGCCCAACCGATCCCACCGCGGCCAAAGCGCCGGTCGTGCAGGCCACGCTGATGTACGGCCTGCCGTGGAACCTCACCGCTTACGGCGGCGTGCAGAATGCTCAGCATTACAATGCGCTGTCGTTGGGCATAGGCTTATCTCTGGGCTACTGGGGCAGCCTGTCGGTGGATGATACCCGTGCGCGCAGCCAGCGTCAGGGGAAGGACTGGCAGCAGGGCAGCAACTGGCGTATCCGCTACAGCAATCAGCTTAACGCTACCGGCTCCTCATTCAGCCTCGCCAGCTCGCAGTATGCCTCTTCTGGCTACAGCACGCTGTCAAGCGTACTGGACAGCTATCACCGCGCCGGGAACGGCGACGCCGGCGCCAATAGCAACATACGTTCCAGCACCGATATCGCTCTCAGCCAGACCCTTGGCGAATACGGCAATCTGAGTCTGAATGCCTCCCGTACCCAGTGGCGCGGCAGATCGGGGCATGATGACAGCTGGGGTTTGAGCTATAGCACCATCATTCAGGGGGTGTCTTTGACGCTGAACTGGAGCCAAAGCAAAGCCTGCGGTCGGGAGGGAGAATCCTCGCGTCAGCAGATAACCAGCATTGGCCTCAGTATGCCTCTCAGTCGTTGGCTGGGTGGCAACATGAATGCCAGCTGGCAAATGACGTCACCTTCGCAGGGAGGCGAGAGCCAGACCGCA
Organism: Izhakiella australiensis; assembly: GCF_002006995.1. Classification (GTDB taxonomy): domain Bacteria; phylum Pseudomonadota; class Gammaproteobacteria; order Enterobacterales; family Enterobacteriaceae; genus Izhakiella; species Izhakiella australiensis. Next base: position 181,513 of record NZ_MRUL01000009.1, read on the forward strand.
GGCTTAAGCGGTCAGACATTTGACCGCCAGCTGACATGGAATGTACAGCAGCGCTATCAGGCCGGCAGTCAGCCGCAAGAGCGCAACAACAGCACGTTACAGGCCACCTGGAACGGCGCTTACGGTCAGCTCGGCGCTAATTACAGCTACAGCCAGACCAGCCGTCAGACCGGCGTTAACCTTGCTGGCGGCATGATAATTCACCGTCACGGCGTAACGTTTAGCCAGCCGCTTAGCGACACCGTGGCGCTGGTTGAGGCACCTGGCGCCGCAGGCGTGGCGCTCTATAGCTGGCCGGGAGTGAAAACCGACTATCGCGGCTATACCACCGCCTCCGGCATCGGCGCCTATCAGGAAAACGAGGTCAGTCTCGATCCAACGCAGCTGCCTGACAACGCAGAAGTTTTGCAGACAGATAAAAAGGTGGTACCAACCCAGGGCGCGGTGGTGGAAGCGCGCTATAAAACCCGCATCGGCGCCCGGGCGCTGGTACAGCTGACCGGCGCCGCCATACCGTTCGGCGCAGCGGTAACCGTTGAAGACCAGCCTGGCGGCGCCGGACTGATAGACGACAAAGGCCAGGCCTATCTTACCGGCCTGCCCGCTAGCGGCCGGCTGACGGTGAAATGGGGTGACCAGCAGTGCCATATGGATTATCAGCTGCCGCACCGCAAGGGGCCTGGCGGGCTTTATCAGCTCAGCGGCGTTTGTCGTTAACAACAGATCCGCTAACTGGATGTTTATTTTTCCCCTCATATCATGATGTTACATCAGCGCGTGGATGACTGCCGCGCGCTGAGCCTACGTTGCCCCCGCATTGCCATCCTGACGGCAAAATCCGCCATTTTCGTACCAGTCAGATAGGCCCATCCAGTGCAAAAAAATATAATCTCTCTCGCCGGAATAGCCTGGCGCGCGGAGTTTCATTCCCCCCTATGGAGTGCGTTATGTCGATAGCTAAACGAGGCCGCATTACTTTGCTGGCGCTGTTACTGACGGCGTTTAGCATGCAGGCTGTCAGCGCCGCAGAAACTGCACAGCTGGTACTGCGTTCGCAGCAGGGCATGGTTTCCGGTTACCTGCATGACGGTACGCGTATTGTGCTGGGGCGCGTAATCAGCCACCTCAGCCACACCGCATTTCATCTTTGGGGAGATGCGCAGCACAGCGATACGCGCCCGACAGCGTATTTTCTGACTGGCAGCCAGGATAGCCGCCATCAGCTGCGAGTCCGTCTGGAAAGCGATAACGGCTACGCCGATGACAAAAGCGGTGGCGGACTTATTTTGCCAACGATAAACGATGAGGCCAGCTTTTATCTGGTTATCGATGGCGATCAAAACGTTATTGCGGACAGCTATTCCTTTGGATTTGCTGCGGCGACAACGCCCTGAACGGCACGACAGTGAATTCATCAAACTTCGAAACTGAAACAATGCACAAAGGTATACAAATGAAGATCAGCTATTTACTGGCATCAATGGGCCTGTTGGCCTCAACCACTGCTCTGGCAGCAGCCACCGTCGATCCCGCTGCACTCGGTGGCAGCGCGAATCAGTTCGTAGAGGTCACCTTTCAGGAACCGCTGGCGGTAACCCACACCTTAACTAAAACAGGCGCGGCGCTTACAGCCGGTAAAGTAGGCGATAGTAATACCACCCTGGCCTCAGGCAAAGTTACCGTCACCGCAGGGACATTTAGCGCGACACAGACGCTGGCGATTAAACCAACGACCGCCGCAAAAGACCAGCCTGGTACTAACTACGTGGCGGGTACTGCCGTCAATACCAGTAAGCCAGAAGATAATTTTACTTTCTGGCTATATGGTAAGTCGGTGAAGACGGTAGGCGGTAACAACTGGGTTCTGGATACAGCCGGAAATAAAGAAATGAAGTATGACGTTATTGCTTATAAAGATACGGTTATTAAAGCCGGGGCATACAAAATCGCTATCGATGCCGCCGTTTATAGCGAATAAATGCACACCCGTAATAATCCTATAACACTAACAATTAAACCGGCAAAAAACTGACAATGGATTTAACGCAACACAGTGCCAATTATATTAATAACGCTGTCAAGCATGAGCGCCGGGCATTGTTGAAATTCCTGCAAGGATATAACAACACCCTTATTCATCACCGGGAAAATGGGTATTTTCAGGAATAATTTAATTATATTTGTAAAATATCAATCCAGATATAAGTCAGAAAAAAAACAGTTTTTTCTGAGGTCTCCTGACCGCAAAACATCAAAAAATTAACTAAGGTATTTATATGATATTGAAAAAATTACTGGTCGCATTAAGTCTGCTGACCTCAACCACCGTTCTGGCAGGGACCATTGATTCAGCGGCACTCAGTGGTACCGCGAATCAGTTCGTTGAGGTTACTTTTCAGGAACCATTGGCGGTTAAGCATGCGTTAAATATCGCTGCAGCTAAGTTTACCGCAGGAAAAATGTCGGATGAAACCGTACTTGCAACCGGCGAGGTAAATGTGACCGCAGGGACGCTGAAAGCAGGGCAATCTCTGGCCGCCGCGCCAAAACACGTCCCGGCCAATGCGCAATCTGGTCCGAAATGGACGACGGGTCAGGCAATCGACACCTCGGTGCTAAGTAATACGTTTAATTTTACTATGACAGCCGGTGAGCCTACTGAAAACATTTCTGTTAAGGATGCCGGTGGAAAAAAATGGCTGGTTGAGCAAAACGACACCTTGCACTATCGAATAATACTGAGTCGTGATGCCGTAATTAAACCCGGAAAATATACCATCTCAATTGATGCCGCAGTTTACTCTGAATAAACGTTTCACAAACTATTTGCACAACAGCAATATAAGGCTTTACGCCAGCGTAAAAAAAGCGCGCCGGCCAGGGCGCGCTTTTTTTTCCTTAACGGTAACGACGGCTTATCAGCTGCCTTCAGGCAGCGCATAGGCCAGTACGTAGTCGCCGGCAGGGGTTTCCATAAAGTGATGACCGCCCGCTACGATGACCAGATACTCGCGGCCATTTTGCGTATAAACCATCGGGTTAGCCTGTCCGCCGGCAGGCAGCGGCGTGCTCCATACGGTTTTGCCAGTCTTGATATCAATCGCGCGGATCAGGTCATCCGTCGCCGCAGCGATAAATACCAGTCCACCCGCGGTTACCACCGAGCCGCCGTTATTCGGCGTACCGATATTGATCGGCAGGCCGGTCGGTAAACCAAACGGGCCGTTACGACGTGCGGTACCCAGCGGACGATCCCAGATGGTGCGGCCATCGCGTAAATCGATCGCGCGGATACCGCCGTAAGGCGGTTCTTTACACAGCATTTTGGTGAAAGGCAGACGCCAGCCGGCATTAACGTTAACCGCATAGGGAACGCCAATCTGCGGATCGCCCGCCCCTTCAGCGTGACCCGCGTCATGGGGGTTATACGGGATCTGATCGCGCGGTTTCCAGCCCAGTGCGTCAGCTTTGGCACGCGGTACCAAAATATTGTAGTTCGGCATGTCATTGTAATTGGCAATGATAATGCCGCGCTGCGGGTCGACCGCTACGCTGCCCCAGTCCGAACCGCCGTTATAGCCTGGATATTCGATAGTATGACGATCGGCCTCCGGCGGGGTATATTGCCCTTTATATACCGCTTTCTGGAACTGGATGCGGCACGCCATCTGATCGAACGGCGTCAGCCCCCACATATCCTGCGGCGTCAGATCGGGTCTGCTCAGATGATGGAATAACGAGTAAGGCTGAGTTGGCGAGCGCGAGTCCGGCTCGACGCCGCCGCCGGGAACCGGCCGTTCCTCCACGCCAAACAGCGATTTGCCGGTACGACGATCAAGCACATAGATTTCGCCCTGCTTGGTCGGCACGATAATCGCCGGCACCTTCTCACCGTTCTTCGCCGGATAGTCGATCAGCGTCGGCTGCGAGCCCTGGTCGTAATCCCAAACGTCTTTATGCGCCGTCTGGAAAGACCAGCTCGGCAAACCGGTATCAACGTTGATCGCCGTCAGCGATACGGCATATTTATTTTCCGCATCGGTGCGCGAGCTGCTCCAGTAATCGCCGGAAGAGTTACCCAGCGGTAGATAAACCAGGCCCAGCTTGTCGTCGCCGGTGAAGGAGGTCCAGACATCAGGCGAACCACGCTTATAGGCGTTGGGGCCGGTTTTTGGCGTGCTGGTATCCGGCGCGGCCGCATCCCATGCCCATTTCAGCTTACCGGTGCGCACGTCATAAGCTTTAATCACTCCCGGCGGCCCGAAGGCGCGCTGGCCGTCAATGGTCTGATGCGCCACCACCAGCGTATCGCGGATCACCACCGGCGCGGAGTTGATCGCCACGTAGCCGTCGTAGACCTCGCCCATATCCGCAGCAAGATTAACCGTCCCCTGGTCGCCGAAATCACGGCAAACGTCGCCGGTTTTGGCGTCCAGCTCAATGACGCGGGCATCAAGGGTTCCGAGAATAATACGCTGGCTGCACGCTTGCGCATTCGGGCTATTACCGGACGCGGCGGCCGCAACGTTAGCGACGCTCGCGGCGTTCTGCCCCGTGGTAACATGGCTGTTGGTCTGGCCGTCAAACCAGGTCAGGCCACGGCAGGCGGCAGTATAAGGAATCGATTTATCGCTGACTTTCGGGTCAAAGTGCCACTTCTCTTTACCGGTTGCGGCATCAAGGGCAAAGACCTGATTATGTGGCGTACAGGTGTATAGCGTATCACCGATTTTAATCGGCGTGTTTTCCGCTCCCCAGCGCGCTTTAGGTAAATCGCCGGTGCGGAATTGCCATGCCAGCTTAAGGTTTTTCACATTGTCCGGCGTTATCTGCTTCGCGCCGGCAAAACGCTGCGACGCCAGCGAGCCGCCATAGGTATACCAGTCGCCTGAATCGGGATTGGATGCTTTGCCGCTGCCGGTGTCGGTTGCAAACGAGGCGCTGCCCGCTTCCGGCACGTTAGACGCCGGCGTGACGTTCAGCGGCGCAAAGGGTAGCGCGGCCGCAGCCACAAAAGCTAACACCAGTACGCCCGCCAGCAAGCGGGAGAATACCCGGCTGGTTCCGGGGCGCAGCCCGGGAAGCTGGAAGGCAAAAATAATGCCCAGCAGCAGCATAATATCGAAGCGCGGCACCCAGCCCCAGTAATCAAGACCGGACTCCTGGATGGTCCAGATCAATGTGCCGATGAAAACCAGCGCAAACAAATAAGCACCGGCGCTACGCCGCCTTAATATCAGAATCGCGGACAGAATGCTGCCAATACCTGCCAGCAGGTAATACCAGTTCCCACCTACGGCGACCAGCCATCCGCCGCCGATTGTCATCGCAATGCCAAATATCAGCAAGATCAAGGCAAATACGATATTCCAGACTGAAAGTCTGGTTATTTTATTTGATTTGCTCAAAATATATTTTCCTTAGCCAAAAAAGGTAAAACTACCTGCAAAAGAATAGTACATATTCCTGTCACCGATTGATAATTACGCCGCGTTAATAACTAAGCACCCGCAGCTCCCCCTCCGCTGACGCGCTTGTATTACGTCTGGTGGGCTGACAAAAATTATGCCACCGCGTTTTTTAATTATTACATATCCTCATAAGATTTTTCCCACGATATATATCTGAAATAAAGTCCATACAATAACGCAGTGTAATAATATGCGCGGCTGAATTAATAAATAATCGTTAAGCAGCAATGTCTCTTTACGCGCAGCGCTAAGCGAAAGCACTCGCCGCCAGAAAAAAACACAGTTCAGGGAGAGGGCAAGCCCCACCGACGGACAGGTGCCTGAGGGCAGCAAATACCGTCGGAGGAGCCCGGCGAAAGGCAGGTTATCGAAGCTGAAACCAGGTGGTCTTCAGATGCGTGAACTTATCAAAGGCATGCAGCGACAGGTCGCGACCAAAGCCGGACTGCTTATTGCCGCCAAAAGGCACCGTGACGTCGAGCGCATCAACGGTATTGACCGAAACCGTCCCGGCGTTAAGCAAGGCGGCGACGCGATGCGCCCGGTGCAAATCGTCGGACCAGACCGAGGCCGCCAGCGCGTAAATATGGTTATTAGCCAAATCGATAGCCTGCTGCTCATCATCAAAGGCGCGCACCGCCAGCACCGGTCCGAAGATCTCCTGCTGCCAGAGCGCCATCTCTTCACTCTCAGCAACCAGCAGGGTCGGCTGAACGTAGTTGGCCACACCATCAATGGCAATCGCTTCGCCGCCCGCCAGCAGGGTTGCGCCCGCCTCCCGGGCGGCGGCAATGGCTGCCATCACCTTTTGCTGGTGAGCCGCGCTAACCATCGGTCCCATCGTCGCTGCCGGATCGAGCGGATTTGCCGGCTGCCACGCGCTCAGCTTCTGGCGCAGCTTGTCAATAAACGCGCTGTAGATGCTGCGTTCCACCAGCAGGCGGGAGTTAGCAGAACAGACTTCGCCCTGATTAAAGCAGATGCCGAAAGCGGCTTTTTCTGCCGCCAGATCGAGGTCCTGACAGTCAGCAAAAATAATATTGGCGCTCTTGCCGCCGCACTCCAGCCACACCTGTTTGAGGTTAGACTGCGCGGCATACTGCATAAACGCTTTACCCACCGTGGTAGAGCCGGTAAAGGTCAGTACGTCAATATCGTTATGTAAACCCAGCGCGGTGCCGGTTTCGTTGCCAAGGCCGGTAACCACGTTCAGCACGCCGGCAGGCAGCCCCGCCTCCAGCGCCAGCTCGGCAAGCCGCAGCGCCGAGAAAGGCGAGTTTTCCGAAGGTTTAAGGATCACGCTGTTACCCGCCGCCAGCGCCGGTCCCAGCTTCCAGGCGGCAATATCCAGCGGGAAATTCCACGGCACCACCGCCGCCACGACGCCGCAGGCTTCGCGGGTAATGGTTGCCAGCGCGTTTTTGGCCGTCGGCGCAATCTGGTCATAGATTTTATCGACACTTTCAGCATACCAGGCGATAACGTGGGCGGCGCCGGGCACATCGATATGTAGCGCATCGTTAATGGGCTTGCCCATGCTGACGCTTTCCAGCAGCGCCAGCTCTTCGCGATGCTGGAGGATCAGGGCGGAAAGCTTCAGTAACACCGCTTTTCTTTCCTGTGGAGAGCGTCCGGACCAGCTGCCGGAGGCGAACGCTCGCCGGGCAGACTTAACCGCGAGGTCCACATCCTCCGCTTGCAGCGCGCTGACCGCCGCCAGTTCGCGATTGGTCGCCGGGTTAATCACCGTAAACGTCTTTTTGCTGGCGGCAAGCCAGGGTTGGCCGTCAATAATGGCATGGCTGATGAAGCGCTGATCGCGCAGTTTATTCTGCCAGTAAGTGATATCAGACAAAGGCGTTCTCCTGCGCATGTTGTGATTGCGATGAGCCAGCGCCGCCGAGGATCATATCCGCCGCGCGCTCGCCGATCATAATTGCCGGTGCGTTGGTGTTGCCGCTTATCAGAGTGGGCATAATGGAAACGTCGGCAACCCGCAGATTTTGCAGGCCATGGACTTTTAGGGTTTGCGGGTCGACCACACTCATGGCATCGCTGCCCATTTTGCAGGTGCCGACCGGATGAAATACCGTCGCACAGTAATCTTTTACATAGCGGTGCAGCTGCTCGTCGGTCTGCACCTGCGCACCCGGCAGCATCTCTTTGCCGCGAATGCTGGCGAATTCCGGCTGCGCCAGGATGCTGCGCGCGGTTTTAATCCCTTCAACCAGCACCGCTGCATCATTAGGGTCGGCCAGGAAGTTGAAATCGACGACCATCTGGCCCTGACGGTTGAGCGCCAGCGAGCCGATAGATTTGGGCCGCAGCACGCAGGTGTGAATGGCGTAACCGTGCCCCCATTCAAAAAGCCGGCCGCGATGGCTGCGGTAGCCCGGCACGAAATGAAACTGAATGTCCGGCGCGCCAGAGCTGAGCCGGGTGGAGGCAAAGCCGCCGGCTTCAACGTAATTGGTGGTCAGCCAGCCCCTGCGACCAAACAGGTATTTTAACGGTGCGGACAAAACCGGCTTCCAGGCCGATAGCGAAAATCCCAGGGTCAGCGGGCTGCGGGAGCGAACGGTCACCAGGCCGTCGAGATGATCCTGCAAATTCTGTCCGACGCCGGGCAGATGGTGCTTCACGTCAATGCCCGCATTGCGCAGCATATCCTGTGGGCCAATGCCGGACTTCATCAGCAAGTGTGGTGAACCGATTGAACCGGCGCAGAGGATCACTTCTTTATTCGCCAGCAGCGTAAGGTGCTGCTGGCCGTCCGCCGCCAGCACGCTGACCCCTTTAATCAGCTTATCTTCGATAATCAGCTGCTGCACTTCACAGTCGGTCTTCACCGTCAGATTGCGACGGGTAAGGTGGGGATGCAGGAAAGCCCGGTAGCTGGAAAGTCGCTGACCATTCTTCTGAGTGAGGTTATAAATACCCACGCCGGCCAGGCTGGCGCCGTTGAAATCACGGTTGTCGGCAAGGCCAAGCCGCTTACCGGCGTTAACAAACAGCGTGGAAACCGGGTTTGGATCGCGTGGTTTATCCACCAGCAGCTCGCCGCTAAAGCCGTGATAGGCCGGGTCCTGTCCCAGCTGATTATTTTCCGAACGCTTAAACCACGGCAGCACATCATCCCAGCCCCAGCCAGGGCAGCCGGCGTCGCGCCAGCGATCGTAATCAGACGGCAGGCCGCGAATATAAATCATGCTGTTCATTGATGAAGAGCCGCCCAGCGCCTTACCGCGCGGGATATGGATCTGGCGGCCATCCAGATTGGCCTGTGGCGCCGACCAGAAATTCCAGCTGAACTTTTTACTTTTATACAGCGTAATAGTGCCGGCTGGCGTCTGAATACGCGGCGTGTTATCGCGACTTCCGGCTTCAATCAGGCAGACACTGCATCCGGCGCGTTCAGATAAGCGCGCCGCCAGCACCGATCCGGCCGATCCGCCGCCAATCACGATGTAGTCGTATTTACTGGTGTTGTTCATAAGGCATTCACTTGTTATTTATAAGCAGAGGTTTGTGTCAGCGTTTGCGGGCGGCGGCTCATCAGGTAATAAACCGGCGAAACCACCACCAATCCTACCAGCCAGGAAATATCCGCGCCGCCAAGGGAGACCGAGGCCGGGCCGGTATATATCTCCGTCGACATAAACGGAATTTCTACCGCGATCCCCAGCAAATAACAGAAGATTGCTCGTACATTGTAATAGCCGTAAATACCCCCATCGCGGCGGAAGAAAGAGGGAATATCATATTTCCCGTGGGCGACCAGATAGTAATCGACCAGGTTAATGGCGGTCCAGGGCACCAGTACGTACAGCAACATCAAAATAAAGTTGGTGTAATTAACCAGGAAGTTATCCTGGCCGTACACCGCAATCGCCACTTCAATGGCGACGGTAATAATTGCCGTGGCAATGCGCGAGCCGGAAAGCGGGGACCATTTAGCAAAAAAAGTTTGTCCGAGCGTCAGGGTACACAGCACCCCGCAATACAGATTCATGGCGTTGGTGGCGGCAATGCCGAGTGCAAAAACGATAATGACCGTGGCCGATAATCCGCCGGTGGTATCGACGATTGAGGTAATCAGGTCACCATTAATCACGCAAATCGACACCAGAATGCCGAGGATCATCGGGAAAAAAGAGCCCAGCACGCAGCCGATGTAGCTGCACCAGAACACGCTGTTTTCGCTGATATCTTGTGGGGAGGTGATCATTCTTGCACAGTTAAAGTATTCAGGAAATTTGCCGAAAAGACTTATGGGATAGGGACTTGAGAGGATTTTGTGATTTTGCACCGCTTCAACAAAATCGAGCACAAACAATTAATTTTGCGTTTTATTTTGCACTAAAACGATCTGAGACCGATTGTTATTAGTGAGACTTTAAACATCTTTTAAAGCCAGCTTCAACATCCAATATGCAAGAGCATTGATCTGCATGCCAATGTTTCAACCGGCTTTCTGCTCTTTAATCATTGGGCGATTACCTGCGGTTAATTCACCACCATCAGATGCCCCTTTTTTAGCCTCTTCATGGGCATTTATAAGCTCTAAAGCTCTTTGCTTCAGTTCTGGAGAAAGTGCAAGTAGGCTTTCATTCAATTGTTGATTGTTAGAGCCTAGTTTTAAGATGCCTGAAGCCCCTTCCTTTAGCATTAAGCGTAGCAAAGCTTCAGATTCACTTTTACTCATGAACTCGAAGGCAGAAATCCATGCATTGCGTAAAGAGTTGTCATCGACAGACTTAGTATTACGCTCCGTATGAGTACTGCTTGAATTCTCACCTGTTGCAATCCACTCAACAGAAACATGCTCCACATTAGATATCTTTATTGCCACGTTGAGAGATGGTTCTGTGCCTCTGGTCAGATAGTTATTTAAGGTTGAAAAAGATAAGCCCCAATCTCGGGCTGCCGCTCTAACAGTACGAGTGCCAATAAGTGCTCTGAGCCTATCAGCAATGCTTTCCTTTACTTCCCCTTCAAAAGCAATTTTGCTTTCCTTTTGTGTATTCACTTTCTTTTCCTCTAACACGCTGATTATAAAAGCATAATTTTCAAATCACCAATTTGTGCTCATTAAGACAAAAGAAACGGCATATTTTGCTTTACATGAGCTATATGTGGATCAATACTTACACCATCGGATAAGCCTTCGGTGTTATCCGTGCGTATAACTAGCTAAGGGTAATCGAATGCACGAGAGAAAAGAAGTAGCGGGCGCCGACTGGCATCGCATCGATATCGTTGCGGAGCTGCATAAACGCGGCTTTACCATGCGTGAATTGTCAGAGCAGGCTGGTTTAAAACCAGACACGCTCAAAAATGCACTTCACCGCTCCTACCCCAAAGGCGAGCGCATCATCGCGGATGCTCTCAATGTAGATCCCTCCAATATCTGGCCCAGCCGATACCTGCGTAAGGTTTCCTGATTATGTACGTAACGGTTAATGAGCTGGCAGGTATGCCGGGACTCCCCGGCACCTCACAGGGACTGAGGCTCACCCTGAATAAAAGAACGTCCGGTGCACCACACCTGGTTCGGAAACGCCAGGGGACTAAAGCCTTTGAATATCACGTTGACTGCCTGCCGGAAGAGACACGTCGCATTGTGCTGGAGAGGCATTATCAGCAGTTGCTGGCAAGTCAGACGCCGGTTGAGTCAGGAAAACCGGCCCAGCGGCCCGCTCATGCACCGAAATCACAGGAGCTGGCGCTGATACGCCAGTGTCCCGCGCTCCTCGAACGTGAGATTTCCTCTCTCACGGACAAACAAAAACAGATTGCTGATGCGCGTGCCGCGCTGGCGATGGAGGCCGAGCGCCTGCGCAACGCGGGGATGTCACGCGCGGCCGCAGTGAAGTTTATTGCGCAGGCATCCCGAGCAGGCACGCTGCCTGAGCACCTGAAAAATCTGGCTGAAATCGCCAACGCCCGTAAAGGTTCAACCCGCAGCGGCGTGGGTGAGCGCAGCCTGCAGGAATGGCTCAGCGTTTTTCTGACCACCCGTCCGGGCGTTGAAAGGCTCGCCATGCTGGCACCGGGTTATCTCAAGGCTAAAAAGCCGGAGCAAATCACGTGGTTGCCTGACTTTCTCGCCCACTGGCGCAGCCGCAAAGGCCCGTGTCTGCGCGAAGCCTATCGGGATTTTAAGGCTGAATGGGAAAGTGTTTATGCCGGACAGCCAGCGATGATTGCGGCCTGCCCATCCTATGACGCCGTGCGTCGCGCCATGGACAAGCTGCCGAAGCGTGAAAAAGCCCGTGGTCGTGTCAGCGGGTCTGCCGCGCTGGTTTATGAGTGCTTCCAGAAACGTGACTGGTCACAAATGCCCGTTAATGGTTGCTGGATTGCCGACGGTAAGTCACTGGATATGAAAGTCGCGCACCCGGACCATAGCCGCCCGTTTACGCCCGAGCTGACGCTGATTATCGACGGTCGCACCCGCTTTATTACTGGCTGGAGTCTGGCACTTTCTGAAAGCGTGATTGCCGTGGCTGATGCCTATCGCTACGCCATGAAGCACCACGGCAAGCCGCTCTTTGTGTATTCGGATAACGGTGGTGGTGAGACCAACAAAACGCTTGATGCTGATGTGACAGGTATTTTCAGTCGCCTTGGCATCGACCACCCGACCAGTATTCCAGGACGGCCACAGTCACGCGGCATCATCGAACGTCTTAACAAGGGAGTGCCGCGTCGCGTCGCCATGCAGTTTGAAACCTATAACGGCTCATCAGCTGACCCGGAGCACGCCCGCATTACGGCACGTGCGATTCAGTCAGCCGTTAAGGCACAGGAAAACGGACGTGAACTCACGCCGGTGCAGCGCACCGCACTGGGAAAACTGCCGTCATGGCAGCAGCTCCTTGATGCGATTGCGCATGAGGTGGACACCTACAACAACACTCACGAACACAGCGAACTGCCGAAACGCAACGGGCGTCACATGACCCCGGCAGCGTTCCGCCGCGCCGTTCTGGAGGTTGAGGGTGATGAAATTGAATACCTGACCGACGTTGAGCTGCGTGAAGCCTTCATGCCGGAAATGGTTCGTACCGCGCAGCGCGGCTGGGTGCGCCTGTTTAACAACGACTATTTCTCTGAGCAGCTGATTACAGTGGACGGTGAAGAGGTCCGCGTCGCGTTCGACATTCACGACCCGCAGGAGGTTAGGCACTGTCGATGTGGTGATCACATCAGCGGGTGGGATGCCATCTGCGGCCATTATCGCCGCCTGCCAGGCTTATATTGATGACCATCGTCCGGTCACAGCCAAAGATACTCTTGTACTCGCGCCGACCTTCCGTAACGTGGATATTACAGCAGCCATCAGCGTCGAAGGCGTCACATTCGAAGCGGCGAAAACCAGCGTGATAACCGACCTGACAACATTCATCAGCAATCTTGAGCCGGGTGAAGCGTTTATCAAATCGCAGGCCGAGGGGGTTATCACCAACATTACAGGCATTACTGACCGCAGCATTACATCACCAGCCGCAAACGTTCTGCCGCTTGTCAACGCATCCGTCGTCGAATGGATACGTATCGGCGATATTGAGGTCACGCTGCTATGAATTACCGCAACCTGCTTGCCGGACTGCTCCCCCCGATTGCCTACAGCCCGGAGCGGAAAGCCATTAACGCGGAAATAACCGGCGAAGGAAATGCGTTTAACCTGGTATCAATGAGCGCTGATGAAGTCGCTGGCGCTGCCACACCGCTTTTTTCAGATGGCCTGCTGGCGGACTGGGAACGGGTTCTGGAGTTGACGCCAGGTGACGATGACTCCTGGCAGCAACGCCTTGAAGCCGTATTGCTGAAGCTCGCTGAAACCGGGGGACTCAGCCGCAGTTATTTTATAAAGCTGGCAGCCACGGCGGGCTACACAATTACCATTGATGAATTTGAACCATTCCGGGCCGGTACAAACAGTGCCGGTGATCCGCTTTACGTCCCTGAAATCATCTATGTCTGGGCAGTCAACGTTAAGTCCAGCGTGACTGTTTATTACTTTCGTGCGGGTATTTCGTTACCTGGTGAGCGACTTGCGACCTACGGAAACAAAGTGCTGGAAACGATTTTCGGGAATCTCAAGCCCGCACATACCTATTGTTATTTTACTTATGAGGAGCAGGCCTGATGCAGCAGCTGATGCCACCTATTGATAGCCCGGACAACCTTTTCCACAATGGCAACCCCCTTACAGGGGAAAAGGGGACGATTGTCACTGCTGAATTCCTTAATAACTCTCAGAGCGCAGTGCGCGACGTTCAGACCGAGCTACTTGCCATTCTTGCTCAGGCAGCGACAGACGCAAAACCGGATGTGCAGAATCAGCTCCTTACTGCACTGAAAAAGCTGTTTTTATCACGAGCGAACCCTTTTAGTGATATTGCCTCCGACGGTGCCATAGCAATTACCCAAGCTCTCACAAACCTTGGTTTAGTAGACAGCAATGGATACGTCGGCAGAAAGACTGGCGAGCAGTGGATCACGTCATCCAAAATGTTAACGTTAAACCCTCTGACGACGCACTTCAAAGCGATCATTACGGGAGCTGGCGCCGGAGGGGGTGGTGCGTTCAACGGCGGTGGCTCCAGTGATAATTTCTCGGGCGGTGGCGGTGCGGCGGGTGGCACTGGTATTAAATGGTTTAAAGTGTCTGACGTAACTGACTGGGCGATCGTTATTGGCTCTGGCGGGACTGAGGCTACTAAAGGGGGAGATTCATCATTCAGCGGCATCGTTGCGCCGGGTGGTGCTCCTGCTGTTGCATCCACCGTTTTTGCAGCCGGAGGGACAGGGGTTGCGGGAACGGGCGCAGATATCAACTTACCGGGAGGTGATGGCGGTGATGGGCAGAACGGCGCATATCTTCTCAGCGGGTTCGGTGGGGCCAGCTACTGGGGAGGCAGCCGCCGCGCTGGGCAGGGGCAATCTGGGTCCATAGCAATCCCAAAAGCAAAAGTTCCAGGTGCCGGCGGTGGCGGCGCTTTTGATACGCAAAAAATGGGTGTTAGATTTTATGGTGGACAAGGCGCAGATGGCATCTGCTTTATTGAGGAATATGCATAATGCGATACGCAATAATTGAAGCCGGAGCGGTTGTAAACATTGTTGAATGGGATGGCAATGGAGATTTGTTCAAAAATTTCAACATAATAAAAGTTGAAAATATACTCTGTGGCATCGGCTGGGCTTATAAAAACAAAAAATTCATAGCCCCGCCAGATGAATCAGTTTTACCTGATTAGCGAAACTAGCCCGGCGAAAGATGCGTAAATTGTTTGCGGCTCAGAAATATTAATCTCTGTCATCGTTGATGATAGTCCGGTGCTGGTAGTAGCGAACTGATACTGTACTGCTCCTGATGCTGTCGAATAAACGTTTAAAAACAGAGCAATGGGCACAAATGGGAAGATTGATTGCCGAAGGAGAGCCACGTAAGCGAGTAGCCCTTATCTTTGATGCAGGAATATCCACACTCTATCGTCGATTCCCTGCCGCCTCATCTTAATAGAGCTATTTAAGATCGGCGATTTTATTTGCATTGTGCATAATCTCTTTTTTTAACCGGGTCTTAGCTATGCATAATCTTATGCGTTTTGGTGCAAAAAATTTCGCCGCGCTACAATCTTTCGGCATATAGCGCGAATAATCAGAAACGTAGGGAGCGTAGGCCAGCTGCCAGAGCGCTGCTATAGAAATGGCGCCGAGAAAACCGCTAATGTTAAAGCCGTTTCTGCCGAGAAAGTCCGCAGGCAGGCCGTGACGGAAAATGATCCAGCCAAAGGCAACCGCCAGAACCACCCCGGAAACCCACGACATAATTTTGGTGTAAGCATGAATCAGGTTATAGCCGAAGGCGCAGGCAATCAGGCTGAGCAGCGCGACGGCGATGATACCCGCGTCCGTGGATACCGGCTGATAAATAGCGTGTAGCGACTGGCCGCCCAGCACCAGGTTAGAGGCGAAAAAGCCGATATACATGATGACGACCAGAGCCACGACCAGTACCGACCCGTAAGAACCAAACTGGCCGCGCGTCTGCACCATTTGCGGCACGCCGAGCTGCGGCCCCTGCGCCGAATGAAGCGCCATAAAAAGCCCGCCGGCCAGGTTGCCGATCAGCACGCCAACGGTCGCCCAGACGAACGAAAGGTGAAATACGCTGACCGCCAGCGAACCGGTAATGACGGTCAGCAGCATAATGTTAGAGCCAAACCAGATAGTGAAAAGGTCACGCGGCTTGCCGTGCCTTTCAGACAGTGGAATAGGCTGAATGGTACTCAGCTCGACGGTGGAAACCGATGCGCTATTTTTATGGCTGTTTGTCATAATTTTCATCTCAACAGAGTTGGCCAGCAGGCTGAATGCGCTCCTGAACAGCTACCAACTCTCCGTGCCGTTGGTAACGGGATTGTTGATAGATTGTTACAGTGAGATTCATGGTGCAGCAGCCCTGTCATCAGCGAAAGGACTAAAAATATGGGCAACCTCTATAAAAATTTTTGTTAGCACATCGCTGAGGGCAGGCGCCCCTTTTACGTGCAGCGGCGACGGGTGTGACGGGGTTCAAACATTTTAAAAGCGTAATTTTTCAATAGGTTGTAATTCAAAGAATTTAATTGCCTCACCGCAGTGCAGGGATGCGCCAGCAACTGGCATCATTGACAATAAAAAAACTATTAACTAATCCACATAAGGATTATAAAAAATATGATCGGCGCGCTGCATCTTCGCCGGGATCCGCCAGGGCTGGCGCCGTGAAAGACAAAAACGTCAGGTGAAATAATAAATAAATCATTGAAATTAAAGTTAAATAACATCCATCCGCGCTGACTATTTGCTTAGCTGACAGCAAATCTACCCTGGCTGCTGCCGCTGGAATGGAGACCGCCAGCCGGTGAAGAAAATCCGGCGTCTGTTCTTGCATAAACCGCACAAGCTAGCTTAAAACTATTCAACCAACCAAACTGAATATAAAAATTAAGGCTTTGCTATGCCTCATTTTACCCTTAAGCAGCTTAAATATTTCGTTGCCGTGGTCGAAGCGGAAAGTATTGCGGAAGCATCCAGACAGCTGCACATCGCCCAGCCCTCAATCTCCATCGCGGTAAAGAGCCTGGAGGATATGTTCGACCAGCAATTCTTTATTCGCCATCACGCGCAGGGCGTGTCGATGACGCCGAGCGGCCAGCGTTTTTATGAAAAAGCAAAGGAGCTGCTCAGGCTGGCCTATCAGTTTGAACAGAACTCCAAAGCTGATAATGAGCTGGTTTCCGGCGTGATCTCGATTGGCTGTTTTGAAACTGCGGCGCCGCTTTATATGCCACGGCTGATTGCCGGATTTAAAAAGATATACCCCGATATCACCATCAAGATTTATGACGGCGAACAGCATGAAATCGCTCACGGCCTGCATCGCGGTCGTTTTGATCTGGCCTTTCTCTACGATCTTGAGCTGGATAACGCGATCCATACCGAAAGGTTGAATGCGCCGCAGCAACCCTATGCGCTGCTGCCAGCCGATCATCCGCTGGCGCAGCGGGACTCGGTAAAGCTTTCCGAGCTGAGCAGCCTGCCAATGGTCCTGCTCGACGTGGTGCCCAGCCGAAATTATTTCATCGGCATTTTCAAAGAAAAGGGTTACAACCCGGACGTTGCCTACAGCTCCCCTTCCATTGAGATGGTGCGCTGCATGGTAGGCCAGGGGCTGGGCTTTTCACTGTTGGTAACCCGGCCGCTTTCCGATACTACCTACGATGGCCAGCTATTAGGCGACAATTACCCCGTCCGATTCGCGACAATTACTCTGGCCTGTTTGTAACCTTAGCGTCCCGTTTTTTCCCCACCCGGGAGAGGTTGTGGCGCTGAATATCAGGCAGGTCAGTTTTTACATGACTCAACGTAATAAAGGTCTTACCCAGGAAGCCGCTGCGGCTACTGCGGGCATCTCGGTCCGTTCAGGCCGGCGTATTGAAAAAGGACAGTGGCAACCGTTCGGGGAGCGACACTGGCGGACCCGCCAGGATCCTCTGGAGGATGTCTGGCTGAGCGACATTCTTCCCTTACTTGAATCCCGGCCGCAAATCTCGCCGGCAACGGTTCTTGAGTATCTGCAGGAGAAATATCCGGGCAAATATCCTGATAAGCTGCGCAGGACGTTACAG